>NZ_CP139027.1:4802500-6340000 GCF_034044155.1 Tardiphaga sp. 42S5
AGGAACGGATAGATCGCCTCCTCGACATCGATCTGCGGCAGGGTGTCTGCGCCCTGCACGGCGAAATCATCGATATCAAAGCGCTGCAATGGCGCTGCGGGCGCCGCTGGCGCTTGCTTGGCATCCGCTTCAGCCTTCGCGTCCTTGCCATCTGCTGCGGACTTGGCAGTGGCCGAGGGCTTATCCGATTGCTGGCTCGGCTTCGCATCGGCCGTCACCGTCGAAGCAAAAATAGCGCCGATGCTCGCAAGCATCAGGGCGGTTGGCGCCGAGCAACGCAGGAAGTGTTGCTTTGTCCAGCCTGCGCCGACACCGTCTCTGTTCAGAAGAAGCATATATCAAGCCCATAAGAGGGCACACCGAGCACGAGCCGCACGCCCATGTTCAGGTCCCTACCTCTTGAAGACGTTTGGGCCGATCGCAACCCGCAAAAGAAAATTAAGAGGTTGGTGCCACCCGAATCACCGACAGAACGCGGTAGCAAAACGGTCGCGAAGAATACTGCGCGCAACACGCAGCATGCGACGGTTTGAAGACAACCAAAGAGAAAAGAGAAAGGAGAGCAATCAGCTCAGCAGGACGATGCCGCCCGGCAGCGCGCGCACATTGGCGGCAAACAGCTGCCGCACCTGCGCAACGAAATCATCAAGCCTGTCAGTGTGAAACGTACCGTTGACAAGGCGCTGGCCGAGCTGCGCATTGGTCACGACGATCTTGCCTGGGCGATAACGATTGACTTCAGCCACTACGGCCGAAAGCGGCTGATCGCGGAAGATCAGCAATTTCTCGCGCCATGCGCTCGAAGACCCCGCATCGACGATCGACACCGGCCGCCCCAAAGGATCTGACGCCGAATAACTAACCTGCTCGCCGCGGCCGAGCCGAACGCTGCGTCCGCCATGCGAGATGGTCACCGAGCCTTCATTGCATGTCGCAAGAACAACACCGTCGATGCATCGCAGGTTGAAATCTGCAGCACTGGAAGTAATTTGCCCATCCGCAGCGATCATCACCAGGGGCTCGAAGCTGTCGCGCCGCGTGGTGATCGCCGCCTCTCCGGAAATCAATTCGATCCGCGGATTCACATCGTTCCCACGAACGGCGATGCTGGTCTGGGTGTTCAGCTTGAGCGCGACATTCGATGCCAGCTTGACGTCGAGCTGCTCACCCTTTGCCGTCCGATAGTCCGCCGACAGTTCGGCAAGCGATGGCCACATCTCCAGCGGCGGCTTTACGATCATGTAGCCCGCGACGGATGCCGCAAGCGCGCCGCCGATCAGGCTACGACGGCTGACCATCTGTTTTGCGGCCGACACACGTACCACGAAGGGACGGACATTGCGGTTCTCAAGCTCCGCTCCCATCGCGCCAAGATCGCGATACAAGCGCACCGCTTGAACAAAGGCTTGCTCATGCAGATCGCTCTGCCGGCGCCAAAGCTGCAGCTGCTCGGCATCTTCAGTCGTCGCCTTGCCGGAACGCAGCAGCAGGATCCAGTCCGCCGCACGCTCGAGCAAGTCGGCTTCGTCGAGAGGGGCACTCACGAGATCACCACCAAAAAGGCGGAAGCTTGGGCAGGGATAATGATGTGAGTCATTGTCGTCGCTGAGCTTCTGATTCTGCTATTGGGGGCCGCGAAAATTACCTTCTGATGTATAGACGGTTGAGGCAAGGCTATCCCGCAAGCGAAAATAACAATAATTAACGGGCTTCGCGCGACCGCAACAACGGCCCGGTGATCAAACGCAGGAAATGGCAGTAAGACCGCAATTATTTGGGGCGCGGGCCACCGGATCGTCGCAGCAACGTCCGGCCGAGGCGCGCAGCGCAGTGCTTCAGCGAATTGCGAAGATCGATCTCGACAGTCCGGACGCTGACGCCAAGCTGCGCAGCGATCTCGTGATCCGGCATTTTCCTGACAACGGCGGCCAGGAACACCTGGCGGGCTCGGCTCGGCAACTCGGCAAGTGCAAGATCAAGTGCCTGAATATCCTGCCGGCCCTCGACGATCGCCGCCGCGTCGGGCGACTCGTCCGGAATGTCGAGCAAGGCGTCGATCGCATCCATACTCAGCAGACGCTTTTCGCCACGACGCCGATCTGTCGCCACGTTGAGCGCGATGCGGAACAGATAATCTTTCGGACTGTTCACCGCCGGGGCATTCTGCATTTGCTCGATGCGCAGGAAAGTCTCCTGTAACGCATCGCCCGCCAGATCTTCCGACCCCAATCGTCGCGTCAAACGCTTGAACAGACCGCTATAATCGGCCGTCAACACGTTCCGCAGAGTTGTACGATTTGCCCCAGTCACCGGCTATAGCCCTTACGCGTAGAAATACTCGTCTCAGCAGCACGGTGTTACCCATCGCACATGACAGATTGATTACGAAACTAGAACACCTCGAACTCAACAGAGATGTGAGACTATCGCGCATCGAAGGTGACGGGGATCATCACGGTTAGAAGCTCGGGCATATCGGCCGGAATGCGCGGCAGCGGTTGCGCGCGGCGGATCGTTTCGATCGCTTCCCTGTCCAGTACGGAGCGCCCTGAACTCAACTTGATATCGACGCGAACGATGCTGCCATCGCGGCGCATGGCGAACATGACCATCACCGTTTCCTGCGAGCCATCGCGGCGCGCATCGATCGGATAGCGCTGATAGCGCTCGATATGCGCTTCGAGCTGGCGCTGATAACGCGTTGCCGTTCCCGCCGGGACTGGGCGCGCCTGCCCGCCTCCCGCCGGCTTTTGCTCCGGAGATGCCGCGGGACGTGGCGGGAGTAGCGGCTGTGGCGGCATCGCCTGCTGTTCGACCGGCGGCAGCACCTGCTCCGAAATCGTCGGCGTCACCTGGAAATCGGCAATCGGCGGGCTAGCATGTAGTGAAGCTTGTTTCACTTCAGGTGAAGGCGTCGGCGACGGAAGCAATTCGACCTGAATCGTCGAATTGCCCTGCCGCGCCGATGGACCAGTGGGCATATGATGCAGCCAATAAACACCGGCGGCGAGCATCACCGGCACCAGCACGACGCTACCGGCCAGCCAGCGCCAATGCCAAAAGCTGCCCGAGGTGTCGTCATACTGATCGGATACGGGATTGCTCCGTGTCAGATCCAGCGCTCTCCAATGTGCTGGCGATGCCATCTGATCCTGCCTAGCGCACGGTGATCATGACCATGACGGGCTGCGGCGTGTTCGCAGGCGGAGCCTGGCTCACCTGTAGCCCATCAAGCAGCCGCCCGATGGCATCGTCCCGCTCCTGGTCGCCCGACGAACGGAACAACTCGGTCCGTTTCACGGTCCGCGGTCCGTCGATCCAGAGTTTGATACCCGCACTATAGCTGCCATTGCGCGTCTTGGCTTCCTTACGCAAAGCCTGCTGGATATCGGACTGGATCACGCCGCTATACACCCGCAATTGCGACGGATCGCGACTTTCCCGTGTACTGCGAACCCGTAACGGATCGAGCACCAGATCTGCTTTATCAAACACCGCAACGGGCGGCATGTCGGGATCTGCCGAGGCCGGCACCAAGGTGATGGAATTGGCGCGGGTGTAGCGGATCAGCAGATCGACATCGCCGAGCAAAACCCGCAGCGCCGTGTCCCTGGTGAAATCGCCCTCGACCAATGTTGAAACAAGATTATTGGCCGCGCTGCTTTCATACAGCAACTGAACGCCGGTGATCTTGCTATACGTCTGCAATGCAGAGGCCAGTGGCTGAATCGGAATATGGAAGCGCATCAGCGCCGGATTTTCTCGCTGTTCGCTCGCGGCCAGCGCCGAAATCATTGCACCGAACACAACGATGGTAGCACCAACGAACAACAGCGGAAAGAAACGGTGACAAGCAACGCTGATGCACGCCCTCGACCTCGCCCGAAGGCGCATGAACAGTTCGAGATCGTCCCACTGCCGAATAGCACTCATATTACAGACTTCGACTTATTGACCTCGACCAGAACACTGACAATGCCCGTAGTCGCTGGCGACGTTGCGTGAGGCACTCATATCGGACGCGCAATGATACAGCAAGGATACGGACGCACCAACTCTACAGCCGACGATAGCGATTGCTAAGCCGCCACACTCGTTTACGTAGTTTTTGTGACACGCATGTTATGTATCTCACTATATTTCGATTCAACGCGAAAGATCGGCGTTCAATATGGCGCCAACCGCAACTGTCGGCTGGCACCACGTCGCAAATCACTCCGTCATCATTCTTTATCGATCTTCCAGGGGCAGCATCTGCGCTTGGACATCCGGCTGCACTCTGTAGCGCGCGACGTAACGGTGCTGCGATCGTTATAGTTTAGCGCGTCGACTGTGGCGCCTACATAACCTGGCCTTCCCCCGCTTGCGCGCCGTCCAGCTCGCTTCCACCGCAGCCATCGCCGAGCACTTCCATGATGATGACCGAGGGATACGCGTTGCCGCTGCCCTGAATCGGCCTCGCCGTCTGCCGCGTCGCCGCTGAAGCATTGGAGTTCGACAACGCTGCGCTGGTGCCCGGCATCTGCACGGTCGGCAAGCTCGTCGACGTGCCCTTGCGCCGGATGATCACCACTTTCAGCCTGCAGCGCCGCCAGATCGACGTTGCCGAAGACTCCGGAGGCGACCTCGCCCGCGTCGATCATCCACGCTGTCCGTCGTCGCCGGCATCCAAGCCAGGCGCCGTTTCTCAAGGAAAAGTGGCATCGAGGAATGTACGGCACTCATCAGTGCCCTGTTATTGGATTGCTGACTCCTGAATATCCCTTCCCGAGAAGCGTCTCGATCGCGAATTCCGCCTTCCCTCCGGCGCTGACGACGCTTTGCGCCGCCAGGAACCGGTATTGCGCAGGTTTGGTTCCATATCGCATCATCTCGCCGTTCTCAGCGAATCTGTCACCTCCCCGCAATCTCGGCGAGGCGTGATCTTTCTGCGTCCGTCAGGACCTGTTTCTGCTCTTGATTCAGCGGTCCGCTGCCGACGACTTGAATGACACTGTTGGTGTTGTAGCTGCGTCGATCATCCGACTTGCGGCGGTCGTCATCCTCACGCTGCTGAGTGTCATTGCCGCCCCCGCCATATCCGAGAACTTCGACAATAATGACCGTCGGGCGCTCGCCGGTCCCTGTCTGGGTCGCGTCCTTGATCGCGTCTGAGGCCGCCTTGTCCTTGGTTTCGACATTCAGGCTGACCGGCGCTGCAGCGACCTTTGGCAGGCCCTTGGATTCGCCTCCCACCTTGATGTTCTCGGCATTGAGCACGAACATCGCGGCCACCGTGAAGTTGCCGCTGACCCGAATGCCCGCGTCGCCGGCATCGACCGTCCCCTGCGGCGCAATCAGCGTCACGTCGCCCTCCTTCACGCCATCGAAGCCGATGATCGTGCCGATGCCGCTGCCGCTGATATCGGGTTTCTCCTGCACTTCGGTGATCGCATCCACGTCCGTGGTGACATCGGGCGCCGAGGGAACGCGCGCCGTCTTCGAGCCACGGCCGGCGTCGATGTCGCCGAGCGTCGACCAGATCACTTCGTCGCCGCCGCCGAATGTCAGGATGCGCGAGCGATTCACCGTCACGCTGTCCCTTGCGAAGATGTTGATATCGCCAGCTCCGAAAGTCACGAGGCCGCCGCCAGCCGGCACGACCGTGCCGAGCGCGGCAACTTGCAATCCGCCCCCCGGTGTCAACGTCTCCACGCTGCCGCCGGCCATGGTCCGGAAAGTCGCATTGCCGATCTTGACACCACCATTCCAGTCTTGCCCCGGAAATAGCGTCTCGATGGCCGTGTAGCCGCGGCTATAGCCGCCATTGATCGGCTGGCCTTGGGCATTCTGATTGTCGCCGGCAGCCTTCAGTTCCTGGCTCAAGACGTCGCGCAAGAAGCGTTGTTGTGCCAGCGACGGCAACGCTTGGAAGCGCGACCACGCCTCGAGCGGGGACACGGTCGTACCGGTGATGCTCTTGATGAAGGACACCAGACCGGACCGCGCGGTGTGTTCCTCGCCGCGACGGGCCTCGACAAGATCGATCAGATAGATCGGCAGCACCACGCCATCAACAGTGGTCTTGAGATAGTCCGGCATCGCGCCGACATTGGCTGGATCGAGATAGGCTGCGATCATCGCATCGTAAGTCGGCTGTTTGCCTTTCAATCCCGCCATCACCGAGATCGATGCACCATCGCGCGGAAGGCCGTGCACTTCGCTGAGGAGGTCGGCACGAACGCGTTCCGTGCCCCCCAACACGCTGCCATCGTATTTGTCGAAGTTTCCTGCACTGAATATCTGGAACGCGGTGCCATAGACGTCGCGTCCCGCGGCGAGCGCGATGGCGCCCGGGCCCTGAACATCGATATCGCCGCCGATGATATCGGTGCCAGCTTCCAGGACCGATACATCGGTGCGATGCAGGTTGCGCAAATTGTAGTTGATGTTGCGGATGTCCGTTCCGGCGCGGAACCAGGTCTGCTCGTTTGTCGTGACCTTCGCAAGTTTCGGGCCGACCGGGGTGTCGATCAGCGATCCGACGATCGAACCGTTGCGCGCGAAGACGCGGCTCGGCTCCATGTCGTTCTGATTGACCAGCTGCTGCGGATTGCTCGCGCTGATGAGATAGCTGCGCAATGCACCGCTATCGCTGGGGGCCCATCTGGCCTGCTGTTGATTAAGCAACAGGGCCGCAAAGCCGCTTTCCTCAAGGGATTGGAAGTCCCTCGGCGTCAGTTCCATGCGCAATTGCAGCGGGGCAGCGCTGATGCCGCCGAACGGCCGCAACGGGGTCGGCATCATGTCCGGATTGGCGCGCGACATGGTGATCTCGCCGAGCACGACATCCCGTTCCGCCAGAATACGGAGTTCGGGATTCGCGCCCGTCGAGGTGAACATCCGGTTCTGATTGGTCACCGATCCGTTCAGCGCGGCGATGCGCGTGACCGATGGATAGAGATTTGTCGCCAACAAGCCGATCATCGAATAATCGACATCAGGGGCATAGTAGCTGCTGGTTAGGTCGAGCTGCTTGGAAAGAAAGCGCCCCTGGTTGGTCAGCGAGACGCTGCCGCCGACGGAGACCAGTTCGAGAGAGGTTCGGTCCGTGTAGCCGCTCATATAAGCATTGTTGCGCGCGCTGCCGCCCGACAGATAGGTGTCGGAATTGAGCAGCAGCGGATCAATCACGGTCTGCAGGATCAGATCGCCTGCGGTTTTCACCGTCATCACGGCATCGCCCAGCGCAAGCACAGGCGCGATATTGTAGACGACATTGCCTTGGGCAAATTGCGCGGACACCGTGCGGCCATTGGCGAACTCGCCCGCATTGATGACGCCTTCGCCGCGGCCGACATAATAATAGCCCGCGCGAACCGTGCCTGTCGCCTCGACCTGCATCAAACCGCCATTGCGCATTTCGAGATGCATCGCTTCGCCGCTCGATCGCCCGCCGCGGACGCGGCCGTTGGTCGGTAGCGCCACCAGCATGTTGACGAGGTCGCCGCCGGTCTTGACCACCACATTGCCGCCGCCGAGGGCGCCGACGCCTTGCTGGAATTTGCCGTAATCGATCCACCACGAGCTTTGCTGGTTGGTCTCGAAGACGAAATCGGAGTCAAGCGAGCCGATTTTCTTCAGCCATTCCATGAAGAGCTGGTTGTCATCGGGATCGGTGGGCAGCACCGACGTCGCGTTGCCCTGCGCCGCGATCCGCAGATTGCCACCGCCGATGCCATAGGCCGCGTCGGTCGGGGTGACGAAGTCCGCATATACGGTCGGATCCGCACGACCCGCGGTATAGATCGCCGAGGTGTTGTGCGCGAGCAGCAGATCGCGGCCGGCGACGATATCGAGATCACCGGTGCCGGTGCGGACGACGTTGCCGGACGTATTGCTGCCGATGGTCAGCGTACCGCTGCCGGCGGCCAGCGCCGCGAGCGGCTTCACGGTCAGCGTGCTCGCCGAGGTCAGGTCTGCGCCGGAAACCAGACGAAGATCCCACGATGCCGTGTTCTGCAACACGCCGCTGCTTGTCGCGGACGAGAAGCCGTCGCTGATATTGCCGAGGATGGTGAGATTTCCCCCCGCTCGCAGCGTCAGGCTGCCCATCCGGGCAGCGGCGAAATCGCCCGCCAGGTTCCAGTCTGTCGCTGCCACGAGATCGCCGGTGCTGCGAATTTCGATGCCGGGCATCACAGCGATGCCGGCGCCTGCAGTGAGCCGTGCGGCAATTGCCGCGGCATGGCCCAGGAACGTGTTGGCATGGGAGACCGCATCGGTTCGCACCGCATCGACGGAGCCGCTGTCGTAGACACTGACGCCTTCGAGAACGCTGGAGCCCGCGCCGACGATGCTGACCTGGAGGCTCGCGACGTTGATCTCGTCGTGTCCGGCTTCCTGGAGCGCGCGGAAGCGAACCCGACCACCATCGCCGCCGGCCACATCGATCACGCCGCCGCGGATGTCGAGTTGGCCGCCGCTCGCCTCGAGCGTGACCCGGCCACTGCCGAACTCGCCGGTCGCACCGGCCTGCAGCAAAGCCGAGCCGAGCATGGTCAGCCCGTTGCCGGCACTCACCGAGATCCTGCCGCCATATCCGGAGCGGGTATCGATCGTCCCTGCCAGCGTCACCGAGCCCTGATCGGCCACCAGCGTGAAATCGGCGACCTGCGTCAGGCCATCGACCACCACATTGCCGGAGCGGATGCGGAACTCACGCGACGCCGAGAATCCGGCAGCGTTCAGTATCTGGCTCTGCCCCGCAAAATCCGGGAGGGCTGCGATGTCCAGCGCAAACGAGCCGCCCGTCTGGCCCGCGCCAGCATGCGCCTCGATGCGTCCGCCGAGTACGACGGTGCCGCCATTCGACGCCACCAAAGACAGTTTGCCCGCAGCGCCGCGGTCCGCATGGGCGGACAGGTTGAGATAGCTGCCAGGCGTCATGACGACGGACCCAGCCGCCGTCAGACCAATGCTGCCTGCATCGGCATATTGCGCGACATCGTAGAACTGCTTCCTGAAGCCGCCGACATCGATCACACCTGTCGGGGCGATCACCACATCGCCGGCAGTCGATGCGAGATTGACCGAGCCGCCGAGAGCGACGATCCGTCCACCGAGTTCGACGCTGGTGCCGGTAAATCCGAAACGGGCACCGAGACTGGCTTCCGGATTATCGAGCGGCGTATCGCCGCCTGCGAGAATGCGGATCGCATTCTGCGCCGTCAGTGATTGCGCCGCGCCGCCGCGCCCGGTCACCACCGGGCTCACCAGCGTCACCGCCGCGGTGCCCGCATCGATCGACCCGCTGCCCTCGCCGGTGATCTGGCGGTTGGCCCGCAACATGACCGTATCGAAGCCGCGCAGCGCCTTGGCGCCGCTGCCGAGCACGATTTCGTCGGCAGTCAGCGACAGCTGAACGGTACCGACCGCGCCGGGATTGGCGAAACTGCCGCCGCTGTTCTGGAAAGCGATCGTCTTGCCGGTGACGGCGATCGCGCCGGTGCCATAACCGACCAGACCGGAAGCATCGAACGCGACCTTGTCGAGACCGGCATTGCCCAGATTGACCGATGTATAGAAATCAATGGTGCTGTAGCTGCGCAATGTCAGCGCCTGCGTATTGGCGAGTTGCGCCAGCGACGTGGCATCGAGGACGAGACCGCTGCTGCCGCCGCCAAAGCCGATGCGACCGCTTGCCACCGACATCGCCGCGCCCGAGAGCTTCGCACTGCCGGCAACGACGGTATTCTGCGTGGCATCCAGCAGCAAGGCGTTGCCGCCGGACAGGGTCGCATTGGCGCCGATGCTGATGACGCCGCCCGTCGATGTATCGACACTCTGGCGCAGCACGTTGACGGCGTTGCCCACCGACACCCGGAGCAGCGCGCCATAGTCGCGTACCGGAACGAGCAGCACGTCGTTGCTCGGATCATAGTCATTGTTGCCGCCGGGATCGCCATAGACCGCCGCCTGCTGGGGCGCGATGACGAGATCGACGCCGCTGCCCGGTGATTGGCCAGCCGCCACGATGACGCTGCCTTCGGCGACGCGGACCTCGCCGCTCGCGGCAAGCAGGATCTCCGGCCCGCTGAGGCTGCTGGACGCATCATTGCGAACCAGAATATCGCTCGCCGCGACATCGATGCGCAGACCGCGCAGATCACCGCTGCGCACGCCGCCAATCAACAGGCTCCCCGCGCCGAAATTGCTCAGCGATGTGGCATCGATGATCAGGTAGCCGGAGAGATCGGAGCGGTTCTGGCCTGCGCCGACGATGGCGATCTTGCTGCCGGAAATATCGACGAGTCCGCCGCGTCCGCCTTCTGCGGGTTGCGATTTGAGCGTGCCGTCGAGAACGAGCGTCGAGGACGCCTTGAACACGACCGAGCCGCCGTCCACCGGCATGCGCGGCGTCACGACATCGACGCCGGTGAGGCGGTACTGGCTGAGCTTGAACGCGTCCGATATGAAATAGCTGTTGGCGGTGGCCTCGTTATATTCGCTGTAGCTGCGCAGCGTCGTTCCCGACATCACGCGCCAGGACGACTGGAGCTGATCCGCCCCGCCGCCATAGCTATCGGCCAGACGGCCGGCCATGGTCGTCGAGCCATCCGCCATCGCCATCGTATTCGGCGTCCGTGCCGTCGCAGATCCCTTCACCATCGACACCGCGAAGGCACCCGGCAGCAAGGCGTAGCGCGCCGGGAGCAGCGCGTACCAGCCTGCGGCGAGCCCGTTGCCACCCGCCAGCCAGATCTTCTGCTGCGTTGCCGCGGATGCGCTGAGCCCTGGCATGACGGCATACATGCCCGAGCCGGCCAGCACATCATGCGAGCCGCCTGGACCCGGTACATGCTCCCACGCATACAGATCGCCGCCGCCGCGAATATCGACCACCGATCCCGTGGCCAGCGTGACCTTCGGGCCTTGCAGGACGATGCTCTTTTCCGGCAGACGGCTCAGCGGCAGCGCCTCTTGTTCCAGCGACTGCGTGACCGCAGGGGCGTTCCAGAATTCATTGTTGGCGAGCGTACCGTAAGGCAGGATCAGGCCATCACCGGACACGGACGTAATACTGCCCGCGAGAAGCGTGAGACTGTCGGTCGCCGTGATCATGATGCTGCCGAATGGCGCGCGCACCACGCCGCCCTGCACGATGACCGGCGCTTCGAGCTTCAAGGTGCCGGCAGCGGACAGCGGCAGGCCGCTGTCGCCATTGCTTCGAATTTCAAGTTCCGTACCCGCTTTGATTTTCGCCACGATACCCGTTGCGGGATAGACCTGAGCTGCCGTGAGCGTCAGTTTACCGTCCGCGGTCAGATAGGATGTGCGATCCGCCGTGAGATCGGCGTCGGCGATGAAGGCGCCGAGACGCAGGTCGCCCGTCACCAACCGCGTTTCGGCGAAACCGGAAAATGTCGCGCGTGTCACGTCGAAGAGATCCGCCGTCAGGGTGATCGTGCCGCTGCCCGCCACTCCCGCCGAGCCGTTGCCGGACAGGATCTGGATGTGGGGTGCAGTGATGCTCGCAGCACCGGCGCCGCCACTGACGATCGGACTTCCGATCGAGATCGATTGTGCGACCGCGAGATCGACGCCCGGCGCAACCATGAGCACCGTGGAATTGGTGGTGAGCGTGCCGAAGCCGCCGCCATTGACGGCATCGGCGGACATCTTTGTCATGCTCACGGCAACGTTTGGCAACTCCTGCCACAACGGAATGGTCGCGCCGGGATCGACGTAGAAATGCTTCCTGAGCAGATCGAGCTGATTGATCAGTCTGGGCAGGATCAATTCCAGCGGCTGGTTGGCGGTCGCCGGCGTGCTATCGGATTTGGGATTGACGAAGGCGAGACCGCCCGTGCGATTCAGGCCGACCGCTTGCTCGATCTGCGACAGCACAGTCCAGAATTCATACGTCAGATCCCCACCTGACGTGTATTCGTGATAGATGTCCAGATCGAGATAATAACCCAGATTGAGATCGAGGGCCTTGATCACGCCGTCATTGCGATCGCGATAATACAGCGTGTAGGGCAGCGAATATGAACTACCGGGTTTGGCGATCGACGCGACGCTGATGCTGAGATCGCCGCCTCTCGCCCGGGCGCCGCCGGCCCTTGCAAGCAAGGTCGCATCGACCACGTCCGTTGCTTCACCACTGAATTTCAGCGAGATGCTGCCGCCATTGCTCGCCATCGTGTAGGCATCGGCGCCATTGCGTCCGAGGTCGATATCGAACGTACCGCTCGCGCCGGAGACGTCGATAAGCGCCCCGCTTTCGAGCGTCATCTTGACAGTTTTATCGAGGCTTACGGCACCGCCGGCCAGGACGCTGCCCGAGCGGATGCCGCGTTTGTCGGTCTCGACCACCGCAAGGCCGCGGGCGAGAAGCCGCGCGCCCGAGGTGAGTTTCAGTTCGCCGTTGGCACTGAGCAAGATCGCGCCCGCCGGAGCTTCCAGCGTACCGCGAACGGTCATGTTTCCCGACTCGGGTATTGCCGATGTCCCCGGATTACCCGAGGCGACCAGCGTGATCGAGCCGAGCACGTCGGTGGTCAAGACCGCGCCGGCACCGATCGAGACATTGGCGCCGGTGAGGCTCAGCGTCGTGGGCTTGAAGTCAACCCGCTGCTCCAGCGGCAGAACAGTCAGGCCTGCAACATCACCGATCCGCGTGCCGGACGCGATGGTGGCGGGATCGATACTGCTCAGATCGACGCTCAGCGGAATCTGCGAGATGATCGCGCCGTCCGCCACAGTCACATCGCCTGTCGTCGTCAGTGCAAAGCCGCGGAATCCGCGATCGGCAAACAACGAGGCAGGGAGCCAACCGATGGCAGGATCGGTCGGCGCCGTACCGCCGATCCGGATCTCCCCGGTCGATAAGACGGTGATCGTGCCGCCCGAGGCGGCGGAATATCCGCGCAGATCGAGGCCAGCCAGTTGCGCGGTCTTGGTCGGCGCGATGGTCAGCGCACCGGCATCGCCCAGTTTCAGCTTGGGCTTGATACCGGACGTGTCATACCAGCCGCCGCCGGAGACATCGAGCGTAACGCCTGGCGCAAAGTCGCCGGCGACGTCGATCGTACCGCCTTTGATGACGGGTGGCAGCCAGCCGCGTGGGCCGTTGAACCAGACGCCGCTGACATCGATCTCCGCCGTGGCGCCATAGGTGGCCGTCGCGGTCCCGCCGAATCCAACCTGGCCACCCGCGATCCGGACACTGCCGTCGATCGTGAACTTGGCCGGATTGATCGCACTGACATTGGCGAAGACATTGAAGCTGGTGCCTGGCGCCAGTTCGAGCTTCTCATCCTTCGCCAACGTAAAACCGTTCGAGACATGGAAGAGGAACTTGGACATGCCGGCATCGGCAAGCACGTCCGGATCGAGATAGGTGTCTTTCTGCCGCACGGATGGATCGCTGGCCGGAGGCTGGACATACCAGCTCGGGTCAAGCGTGCTCGTGACGTTGAAGCCGGTCGGCAACAGCTTCGGCTCATCAGTGATGATGAGATTGCCGACCAACCACTGCCGGTGTTCGTCGCTGCCGCCACCGATGGTGAACGTGCCTCCGGTCGCAAGCTTGCCGGACGCCGCTTGACGTTCGCCCGTAATCACACCGCCCCAATAGCTGCCTTCGAGCACCATGGCCTCGGCGGCGAAAAACTTGATCGAGCCGGCCGCGCGACCTTCCGTATAGCCGCGCTCGAAACGCCTCGACTGATTGCGATCGAAAACGGAAGACCAGGTCTCGGTCAGCTTCGGGGCTAGCTTGCCCTGGACGTTATGGGTCCGCGAAAACGAACCCGCGAGGCCGATATAAAGCTGATCCGGCATCGCTTTGCCGATATCGTAGACACGCCCGTCGGCGCCGAGCAGCCGGGTGGTGGTGATCCAGCCGTCCTGGTAGCGCACCGATCCGCCGGAGACGTCGAGCAGCGAACCCTGCCGCGTGATGATCGACCCGCTCGACTTGATTGCAATCGACGCCTTCGCAGCATTGGCAGACAACTCTCCCAACGTGGTCTTTCCAACGCCGATCCAGCCCGAGAAATCGCCGAGCGGTGTACCCACCCAAGCGCCCGGAGATCCCGTGATCCACTGCACGTCGGCCATCGGACCGTCGGTGAAGAGGCCGGCCACGCGCTTGTCCACGCTGACGGTTTTGCCGCGCAGCCATGAATCCCGATAGAGCGGCGTGTCGCGCAGTTCGTTGATGCGGAGTTCGCCGGTGACCGTGTTGCTCTCCATGGTGAGCAGCATGTCCTGCAGGCCGGCGACACTCAGATAGGCGTCTTCGCCGATATAGACGCGGCTGCCATCGCGCTTGGTCGGCTCGCCGACGATCGGCGTCTCGCCCGACAGCGTCGATGTGCTGGCGACGATGCTGATGGTGCCGGTCGGCACGATCACATTGGCTTTGGCCTCGATGTCGATCAGCTTGCCGCGCATTTCGATGCGGCCGGCACTGTAGCGCGTCGCGAGCGACGTCTGCTCGATCTCGCTGGTATCGGTCAGATCGGGCATCGCCGTGGTGACGCTACCCGAACCGAGCGTGAGCGAACCTGCTGTCCAGAAGCGCAGCGACGCCGGTACAACGTCGCCGCCGTAGGAGGCCATCCCGTTTTCCCACGCGCGCAGCCGGATCGAGCCATCGCGGTTGTTCAGCGCGGTCGAGGCCTCGAGCGCACCACTTTGGGTCACGGCACGCGATATCAGCGTGATGTTGCCGTGATCGGCTTTCACCATGCCGTTATTGACGACGCTGTAGCCGACCGACGCTGCACGCGCCGCCATTTCGGGGAATACGATTGCGTTCAGACCATCCTGATAGTCGCCGAAACTGCCGGGGGTCGAATTGGCCCACCGTTCCATCTGGAAATAGCTGAACACCCACCGCATCGGCGCCGACACGGCAACATCCAGACCGCGAATGCCGGATTGATCGGTCGCCAGATAAACCTGCTCGCCGGCAGCCAGGATCACCTGGCCGTCGGTCGCGGAGATGCGACCGCTATTGACGACATGCGGCGCAAACACCAACGCCTTGCCGCCGGATGCCATGGTGATTTGCGCGCCCGCCTCGATGTGCACATCGCCAGGCGCATCTCCGATCACGACGCCCGCGACCTGCCCCGGGGCATTGAGGCCGATATATCTGTTCGGATTTTCCTGACCGAGATAACCGAATTGCGGCTTGGCGATGCTGCCGCCTGACGGATCGTCGAAGATCAAGAGTTGTTTGTTGATACCGGCGCGGAACTGCTCGTCCGACAGGCTCAGCGACGATGCGACGAAGCTGTTGACGTTGACCTGGCTGGCGCCGCCGAACACGATGCCGTTCTTGTTGATGACATAGACCTGCCCATCGGCCTTGATGGTGCCGAGAATGCGGCTCGGCGCCAGCGATGGATCGGTGACGCGATTGAGCGCGATCCAGTTGGCCTTGTCCGCACCGCCCGCTGTCTGGTTGAAATAGACGTCGGTCTCGCGGCCGACATTGAAGCTCGACCAGTTGAGGATCGCCTTCTGTTCGGTCTGCTTGATCTCGACCTGGGTACGACCAATCGCTTGCACTTGCGACGGCGCTCCGGCACCAACCCAGACATCCGGCGTCGTACCGGCACCCGGCGCGACCACGAGGCCACCCGCCGTCAACCCGTTGGGCACCCCGCTTCCTGTCGCCGCCAGCGCGGCAGCACGGACTGCACTCTGCGCGTCACGCATGCCCTGCAAGGCCTGGGCAGCACGTGCCATCGACTGGATCGCCTGCCGGCCTGCGGCCGAAGACTGTTGCGCGCTTGCAGCCGCGGCAGCCGCTGCGATCGCCGCCGGGCTGCTGGGCGCAGCGGAGCCGCTGCCGCCCAAGCCGCGCGCATCTACCTTCGCTACCGTGCCGAGCAACGCCAGAAGGCTGACGCCAACGAGCATCCTGCTGCGGTTGAACGACTTACGCGTGTCGCGCGATGGCGAAGTGGTGGCATGAACGACCATGGAGACTCTCACAATTCCGAAGGCAGACAGGATTCGCCGGGAACGACTCCGGCAAATGTAACGTCCTCCCTGAGACACCTGAGCCTTCGCGGCCCCCACCGGAAATTTATGAATTTTTCATGTCACTGCGATCGCGAGCCAGCGCAGGTAACGGCAGAGGTCAGCCGAGCAGGATCAATCCGCCCGGCAAGGTCCGTCGACGGACGCTGAACGCCAGTTCGATCTGGGCCAGGGCATCGTCGGGACGATCGATCTTGAAGCGACCGTTGACGGGGCTTTCTGCGAGGCTTCGGTCCAGCAGAACGATGCGGCCCGACCGGTAGCGATTCAACTCGTCGATCACGTCACCGAGCGGCGTCATGTTGAAGATCATCAACCCACGCTGCCACGCAGAAGCGACCGCAGGATCAATGGTAAGAACATCTTCAATCACGTCGGCCCGATAGCTGACCTGCTGACGAGGGCCGAGCGTCATGGTGCGGTCAAGATGCTCGATCCGGACTTCGTTCGCGAAGCATGTCACCCGCACATGCGCACCGATATGGCGGATATCAAAACGCGCATTCGTGGCGGACGCCCTGCCGTTGCCGGCAACGACCTCGAACTGCCGCGGACGGCTTTCCGGAAGCGCGAACGAGGCCTCGCCCGTAATCAGTTCGATGGCATCCGACGCCACCGAGATGCTCGTCCGTCCATTCATCTCAATCGCAACCCCGTCGGACACCGAGATAGTCCGTTGCTCGCCGACACCGGTTCGGAAATCGGCCTGCAATTCGGCGAACGATGGCCAGAGATCGAGCGGTGGCTTCACCAGCATCACCCCGGCTGCCGAGGCTGCAAGCGCGCCGCCGAGGAAGGCGCGGCGCCCCATCGTCCTCGCGCGCCGCGCAGACAAATCCGACGGCGCCCGGCTGTCCTCCAAAACGCGCGCCGCGGGGCCGAACTGACGCCACAGCCGGCTTGCGGCGGAGAACGCAGTTGCATGCGCGGGGCTCCGCCCGCACCATTCGCGCAGCGCATCCGCGTCGGTTGCGGTGGCCTCCCCTGATGTCAGGCGCCGGACCCATGCATGGGCTTCACGGTCGAGAGGCGCCAGTTCATGCGTGGATTGCATCGTCATATCTTTTTCCAGCCAAACCGCGTCGCGCAATATTCCTGCGCCTGCTGCAATTCCTTGTCGACCATGCTCACCGATATTGAGAAGCGTTTGGAGATCTGCAGCCGCGACGCTCCTTCGACGCGCGATGCCAGCAGGATCGCGCGCTGCCGCGCCGGCAGCCGTGCGAGGATCGCGCCGAGACGCGCGATATCGGAGCGGCCTTCGAATATCTGCAATGCATCGGGGGCTTCGTCGGCGATGTGGAGCAGCCCCTCAACTTCGACCGCCGACAACCGGCGCTGGTCGGCGCGCACGCGGTTGAGAGCAATGTTGAAGGCGGTCCTGAACAAATAAGCGGTCGGGTTGCGCACCGTTCCGGTCAGCTCGGCGCCGTTCAGGCGCAAATAAGTGTCCTGCAGCGCCTCTTCGGCCCATTCCTGCGAGCCAAGGCGACGCGCCAGCCGGGTTTTGAGATCGCCATACCGGTTGATCAAAAGCTCCTGCAACGCCAGCAGTGCCGACGCACTCTGCGGGCGCGATGAGAAGCAATCGGCCGGCTCCGGCATGGCGGGCAAATGCGGTTTCTCAGCCATTGCGGCCGGCACTTCTGGTCGGACGGCAATCGACGGTGCCGCCGGACGATATCGGCAGCACGACGATCGTGAACGGCTGCGGCATATGAGCGGGCGCCGGCCGCCCGATCGCAAGCGATTGCAGCGCGTTGAAGATGGCGTCGTCGCGCTTGTCGTCGCCGGACGATCCAAGCAGGTTGAAATGCTCGACCCCGCCTGCCGGCCCGACCCCGAAATTCAGCGCGACACGGTAGTCTCCCGGACGCGTCAGCGTGCTTCCACACAGCGCATCGCTGATCTTTTCCTGAAGCAGCGCGGAGTACCCCTGCTGGATCGCATCCTGCTGTATGATGCCGGCTCGCGCCACAGCATTGACCAGTTTCATCGCCGGCGAGACGCCAGGAGCCGCGACGATCGCGAAAGCATCTGCCGCGGCGTATTCCGCCCGCAGACCGCTATCGTGCAGCAGCAGCGCAAGTGCCGCGGCCGGCGTGAAGCGCCCCGCCACCGTCTTCGACACGCGCCCGATGGTGAGACGCCCCTGATAGAGCCCGACGATGCCCGTCGTGGCGCTGTATCGATCAAGCGCCGACGCCAGAGACTGCCGAGGAATGTCAAACTGCAAAACCGTGTCCGACGCGACCGTCTCGGATAGTGCGACCCGCGAATTCGCGATCAAGGTGAATGGGAGCACGCTGGATACCAAAAAAGTGACGCGAATGACTGCGTGCCATCGGCGATAACGGCTCGATGAGCACCAGGTCTTCACGCCGACACATCCTGAACAGGAATACGATGCGGTCGCACGCCAGCAGCGACCAATAGCCCGTCCGTCTCTTACGCTCGTTTAGGTAACAGTTTGGTGACACCCCCGGTCAACTCGACTTCCGCGTAGAACTCCCAACAATTAGCAGGAAGCCAGAGAGCACTCACGGCTCGTTCGAGCCAAACGCGGACATCGGAGGCGATGCCAATTTATCTAAAGGGGCACCTCAATAGTTCTGCCTCGGATACTGTCGGTGCCCCAATTGAAGCAATGGTTACCGATTTATAGCCATTACCTTCGGAGAAAACCGCTTCAGGCGGGATCACCGCTTGCCGAACACTAATTAGCTTGTTGCCCCGGTCTGCCCCCTGAAATTCGGGGGCAACAGCGATACCAGCAATTTTCGGATTGAAATGGTGCCCAGGGGCGGGATCGAACCAACCGCCAGTAAAGACAATAAAAACAATAATTTAAGACTACCGCATTTGAGCTCTGTGTATCACCCACATGTAGCATTGTCGACCGGTCGAATGCTGTCATCTGGATCTTGATCACATGCCTGGAAGAGTTACGCAGATATTCTGGCTGCTCCTACGGCCCATCCCAAACGCTCGGCCAGGCCATCAGTCATCCGCTGCAGATGATGATGAGAAGAGCTATAAGCGCAAGGAACCAGAGCGCGTATAGCCAGCCCCATACGGGCCCCGCGCTTCTAGCTAGTCAGGCTTTGGAGAGCACACGGCGAATTTGTCGATGGGCATCGACACAAGCGTCTTTCGCGAGAATCGACGCAGGAGTGGGCAACGGTTGCAATTCCCGACCCACGGCAGATGCGCGGTTGATGGATATCAACGGCTGTGAAGAGAACTTTCGCTGACCGCATCAGCTACAATAATGAGTCGCGGCGGACATCCAAAGGTCGAGAACTTTCCGCGTCGGGCGTGAATTCTGCTAATGACAAAAAATGAAAATGAATAGCAGCGGCGGTTCATTCGAAGACCCCATTGCTGGCACCTACCCCGGCATTTGCGTCCGGGATATCCGCACGGTGACTGTAGGCTCGCCATACAGACCACTGCCCTTCGGCCGACCCGCACCTTTGCGCCCACCGCCGAACGTCAATGCCTGAATTTTTTGCATGGGAGGAATCGTGCGCCGATGCGTTGAACCCCGTCAAGCAGATCGGGCGCTCAACCGTCCAGCGTTACCAGCACCTCTTCCTTTCGGAATGTGCGGTCGGTCCGATAGTAGCTGTCATGGAATTCGTCGCCGTTGCCAGCGAAGCCGCCGTAGAGCCCGTATTCCTGCAAGTCTCTGAAGTAGAACCCGACCCGGGTTTCCGCGAAATGATCGACGTGGAAGGCTGACATGTGCGCTGTGTCAAACAGCAGCTTGCCATCCTTCGCCTTCCAGAACTGCCCCTCGTGTTCGCGGAAATTGTACTCCCGCATACCCGTCTTGATGTGCTGATAGAGCTTCGTGTCGCTCTCCAGGCGAGCTGAGGCAACCTTGGCCTTCTCTTCGTTCTTTGAGGACCGCCACAGAAAGAAGACGCCCACAAGCGCCAGCAATATGATGACTGACCAATCCATCCCCGCCCCCTGTTTTGCCGATAGTGGCAGCCCAGGGCAGCCCGAGCTAGAACCATCGGTACGACGCGACCAGGAAGATGACGAGGAAGCAAGCGCCCCCGATGCCCAGCCCCCTCGGCGCTAACATCGACTCCAAACAGGCAACCCGCCCAAAGGCGTCAACAGACTTCTTGGAGACACTTTGGCATCATCGAGAGTTCCGAGCCTGCATGGGCACCCGTCGCCCAGCCATAAGGCCATTTCGTCGCAGGGTTGAACCTTTCCCGCGACCGGACGTCCACCTAGCGTGGGTGGTCCCCCAAGCGCCCACATCCCCAAGACAGTAGAGAACCCCGTTTCCCCGGCGGGGCTTTCGCTTTTCTGGTGGCGCGCAACCTGCGCATTCTGGTGCCCTGCAGTGGCCTTTGCCGCCTACTGGGCGCCGGCTATGGCCTTGTATTCTCTCAATGTTCCTCGGAGCTAGTACCTTCACACGGGAGAGGCCAAGATCGATCCCTTGTGCGCCCACCATTGTTCAAGCGTATGCAACTATTTACGACGTTCCCTCGGAGGGTACCCCAGAAAAGCTGAGGCACAACAGGGCACCCTCGTTTCCGGCTCTCCGCCACCTGCCATCACCTTCACCGGCGTCCTGAATGCGATAGAAAAACAAGGCGTGCCGCTCCCCGTCGCTGCCCACACAGCGCATCCGTGCGCCGCTCCACTTCCCCGCGGGCACGGAACGCAGCAATCCCGCTTACGACTGCGGATTGGTTCCCTAACGTCGATGTGAGCTGAGGGTCCGTAGGTCTAATATGCGGACCGACATCGTTTGATTCGGAGTGCTAACTTGATTGCCCTATCAGAAGACGACCTTAAGCTTTTGCGCGAAATCGCAAAAAGTGGCGGCAGGAAGTACACGGCCGGCGCGATCGATCGCACACGATACGCACGCCTCGAAACAGTTGGTTTGCTCAAAGGACAAGCGACCAACCTGAGTGACGTGATCTATGAGTTACTCCCTGCAGCGAACGAGCACATTCGCGACTAGAGACCGCTTCAAATGGCGAGGAAGTGACCGCGTCATTCCAATCTCGCCTAAGCGCCAACACCATCGATGCAGCGATCGACACTGGTTTATCGGGCGCAGGCCTTACATGTGCTGTGTCCTATCGGGTGGGCGAATATGCGCGCGCCGGTCGGCTGAAGCTTGTGCTTGAAGAATTCGAGCCACCGCCGCGGCCGGTTCATGTTCTCTGTGACAGGCAAAACCGATTGCCATTAAAGCTACGCGCCTTGTAGATTTCGTAGTGCCGCGCTTGCGATTTCAACTTGAAAGAGCGGCCCTTTGACCGAATATCCAGCAGGTGTCTGCCCAGCACCTTGTGACGTCACTGCGGTAACGGCGGGCTTACCTACGTCCGCTTTGCGCCGGTTTTTTCGAAAAACTCCGCCGTCGAAGCCGAGCGCTAGCTATTCTCATCAGTGAGAGAACATTATCGGGAGCGGTGGATCGGGCAACAGGCTTTGCGTTGCGCCCCCGAGAATGAACTCCCGGAATCTAGAATGACCATATGCGCCCATTACCAGCAAATCCGCACCGCACGATGCTGCGGATGCTTTAAGCACTTCACCAATTGGCCGCCCCGCCGCATCAACGTTTTCCAAGGTCACGCTAATTCCGTGCCGTGACAGGTTCTTGGCGACCTCTTCGCTCGAACGCTTCGTATCGATCTCCTTTTCATTTTGAACGGTCACGACCCGAACGTCCTTGGCCTTTTCGAGAATGCCGATTGCATCGGCGATCGCGCGCGCCGCCGTACGGCTGAAGTCCCAAGCGACCATCACGGTATTGAGCTTGAACGTCTCGGCGAGCGCCCTTTCCGGAAGAATCAGAGTTGGCTTTCCTGTTCCAAAGATTACAGACTCGGCGTGCCACTGATCGTAAGAGGGTGCGGCCGGAATAATCATCAGGTCGCGCATCCGTCCGTACTCGACGAACACATCCGATACTTCATGCACGAAGCATTTCTCAAAAATTCACTCATGGGACACATCCACACTACTACACGACCATGGTCGAATGGGGCCGTGCCTTCGACGTCCCGGTCTATCTGCACGAGGCCGACCGTGAATGGATAATGCGCAAGGACGATTGCCTGACATTGTGGTCCGGCGACACCGGGGAGATCGCGCCAGGCATGACCCTGGTCCGTCTCGGCGGCCATTATGATGGCGGCACGATCATGCATTGGGCGCAAGGCGCGGGCGGCCGCGGCGCGCTTCTGTCCGGCGACATCCTGCAGGTCGTGGCCGACCGCAAGCATCTCGGCTTCATGCGCTCCTATCCGAATTTCATTCCCCATGGCGCCGCCGCCGTCCGGAAGATCGCCGATCGGGTTGCGCCCTACAGCTATGACGCGATCTATGGGGCTTTCTGGAATGCTGTCATTCCAATGGGTGCCAAGCAAGCGATGGATAAATCGGTGGCGCGACATCTGGACTGGCTGCAGCGCGACATCGCATGATGGCCTGAGCACGGGCGCTTCGACGGAGTTTCGATGTTCAACGACAAATTCATGGCGCGGGCGATCGAACTGTCGCGCAAGGCGCTGATCCGGAAGGGCCTTGGCCCCTTCGGTGCCGTCGTGGTCCGCGATGGCCAGATCATCGGCGAAGGCTACAATCAGGCCGTCTTTCGCTGCGATCCGACCTCGCACAGCGAAGTAGAGGCAATCCGTGATGCCTGCAGCAAGCTACAGACCATCAATCTCGAAGGTTGCGAGCTCTATACGTCCTGCGAGCCTTGCTCGCTCTGCGTCGCGACGATGCTGCTGTCGCGGATTGACCGCGTCTATTACGGCGCGTCCACGCAGCAATCGATGCAGGCCATGCCCAACCTTTCCCGGCCGATCACCGTGCGCGAGTTGCGCGAGCAAACCGGTCTGCCGATCAACCAGCGCAAGCTGCCGGCGGAGCAATGGTGCGACACCGAAGCCGTCGACGTCCTCGCACAATGGGCAAGCACCCTATGACCAGCTGTGACATCCTCATCAAGGGAGCACGCCTGCGCGGTCAGCCAGAGGCCACCGATATCGCCATTGCGAATGGCACGATCGCGGCGCTCGCCTATGAAGCTAACGAGGTAATCGACGCTAAAGGGCGGTTGGTGACGGAATCCTTTGCCAATCCGCATCTGCATCTCTGCAAGGTGTGGACGCTGGCCCTGGTCGAGGAGGCCAACGACCACCCACATACTTCGAACGCGGTGAACGTTGCGCACGTCCCTTCCGACCAATGTCCTCTCTGCGCCACAAGCTGACGAACAGAATCAGATGCGTCTGCTCATTTTTGGAGTACATAATCCGGAAGGGTCATGATCTGCTGTTAGGAACTTAAGTGCTCCGTCAAGAACCTGGCCTGAATATCGAGTGCTTCGGTCGTTTCCAGCAGCTCTGGGTACTTGGTCCAATGGACATGCGGCATCGCATCGAACACAACCAGTCTTGCATCAACGTCGACGCACAATAGCGCCCGGTGGAAATTGCAGGTTCCGCTGAGGAAGAAATCGCGGGTCCCGGACATGCATAGTGTCGGCGGAAAGCCGTCGAGGTTGGCATGGATCGGCGACAGTACCGGGTCGCTCAGATGTGCGTCAGCGAGATAGCCCCTGGCCTGTTCCAGCACTGTCGTTACACGCGGCGCCAGTCCGATCACGCCGAACAAGGCTTCCGTATCGCCAGTCCTGGTGAAATCCGCAGTGCCGGAGAAGAAGCCGATTGCGGCGGGCAGCGGCAACGCGAGCTGACGCGCACGGACGACGGCCTGCGCCGCCAAAACGGCGCCTGCAGATGATCCGTAGATTGCGATATCCTTTGCGGCTCGGGTCTCGAGTAGCGCACGATAGGCCGCAACCGTGTCATCGACGGCGGCAGGATAGGAATGTTCTGGGGCCAGACGGTAGTCGACAGCGAGCACCGGCAGTCCGGTGCGCGCTGCGATCGGGACAGCCTCGGCGATCGAGCGGGCACCAAGCTTGAATGCGCCGCCATGCAGATTGACCAGCAACTGCCCGTGTGTCCCTGGTGCAAGGTCCCGCGGCGTTACCAGTCGTCCCGGCACGCCGCCGACCGTCACGGACTCGACCGAGACCGCATACATCTCGAGCAACTGCGCCTCGAGGATCGCCTGCGCCTCATCATAGAATTTGCGCTCGATCTCGATCGGTGCGGTCAAACCATTGGTCGGGTCGGGCAAGCTGTTGCGCAGCCTTATCATATTGGCGGCGGCTGCGCTGATGCTGGTGGGGAGTGGGACGTGCAAATCGACGATATGCGTCGTGCCATCGGGCAGGAAAGTAACGCTGGGTCCTCTGGAAGAACGTGGCGCGGCCAGCTCTGTCATCGTGATCCTCCCGGCGTCCTTTGCTGTCTTGCCACTAAAGATACTGCATTCCTGGCGCGTCCACCCCATCGACGCGCTGCGCATTCATCGCCCGCGCGAAGCTGACGACCTGTCGCGCCATAACCGCAAGATTGCGCTCGACATCGAGGTCAAGGCAAGTATCGCCATCGAATATCTTGCTGGCTGTGTTGATCGTCACGCCAAGCGGCGTGTTCCAGCCGCGCAATGCGTGAACAACCGAGCGCAGGGCTGATAGTGTTCCACCAGCCGCCTGCCAGCCACCGGCGCAGGCGATGCTCCCCACTGCGCGCCCGTCGAAATAGACGCGCGCGTCGCGGTTCATGTCCTCGGTATAGTCGAGCGCGTTCTTGATAAGGCCCGAGATGCCGCCGTGATAGGCAGGCGCGGCGAGAATGATCCCGTCGGCATCGCGCAGGGCGGCGACGAACGACATAGCGTACTTGTCGCGCACCGGGTCGGCGGGATTGTACAGCGGAAATGAAAGCGACGGGCCATCGAACATCTGCACTCGCACACCGGCCTGCGCCGCGATCCCGAGCGCGTAGCGCGCCGCCAGTTCGGACGAAGAATTGGGGCGATGCGTGCCGCCGATCCCGACGATCAGGGGCTTGCGTGGCTTATTAAAGAGAGCGTTCATCATGTCTTTCCGCCAGGGCGTTTTCGCGAGTCCGGTGCGCCAGATGTCAAGCGCCGGGAGGCGGGAGGAATTCGACTTCGTGCAAGGCGGCCAGCCGCACGACCTCGGCCGGATCCGGTACGTTGTGGATCGCCTTGAACAGGTCGAACAGTTTTCGCGTCGGGGACACCCAGAACAGGCACTTCACCGTCTGCCCGGACTTGTTGAAGATGCCGTGCGGAATCCCCATCGGGAGCCGGGCGAGATCGCCGGGCTTCGCCTGCGCATCCGTACCGTCGAGCCAGAAGTCGAGCGTGCCTTCCAGTATATAGATGAACTCATCCTGAGTCGGATGGATATGCGGCGGCACGAACGTGTCCGGCGGAAACGTGGCATGCCAGGACAACGAGTTTTCCGAGAGCTGCTTCGGCACATAGGTCTGACCGAGAATATTCCAGGTGATGTCCTGGACACTCGACGTGGCGTTGGTGACGCCGGGGGTCATGATCATGGTTGCGATTCCTTCGATTTGAATGGCGCTATTCGGCGGCGACGGACAGTTCGGCGTCGGCCAGCCGGCGCCGTTCCTTGAGCATCGGAATGACCTCGTTGGCGAGCCCGGTGATCGTGCGCACGACCTTCCAATGCGGCATATTTCCGCGATGGATCTGGAAGATGATGCGGCTGGTCTGCGCCTCCTCTGCCCACTTCTCGATCGTGTCCGCCACTGTCCTGGCGGTGCCTGCAACGACACGGAACTGCTGACGGATCTGAGCCCAGTCGAATGCGCCGCCATGACTGGACGGCAGCATGCGGCCGTTGCGCTTCTGGAATTCCTCCAGCGACAGATAGCCTGGTGCATCGATGAAGCGGCCCGCACGGGTCAGCGTGGTAAAGAAATAGCGCACATGCGGCTCCATCTCGGCCAGCGCGCTCTCATCGTCATCACCGATGTAGCACATGCAGACGATCGGCACCTGCGATGGACGGATCGTATGGCCGTAATGCGCGGCGCGCTCCTTCAGCGTCTTCTGCGCCGCGAGTTGCGAGGTGATCGGGCTGAAAGTCGACGAATAGCCAAAGCCCATTTCAGCGGCGAGCTCGATGGTGCCGGGACTTCCCGATCCAACCAAATAGACCGGCGGGTGCGGCTGCTGATACGGCCTCGGCCACATATTAAGGTAGCGATAGTTGTAGAATCGCCCGGAGTGACTGATCGGCCCTTCCTGTGTCCACATCTTCATGATCACTTCCAGCGCCTCGCGCTGGCGCTCGCGGGCAGTGACCGGATTGACGTTGCTGGACCAGTATTCCATCGGCGTGCCCAGCGGGAACGCGAATTCCATGCGACCGCCCGACATCACGTCGAGCATGGCATAGGATTCCGCCAGCCGATGCGGATGGTCGAGGCCGGCCGGCGTGCCCATCACGCAGATCTTGCCTTTGGTCTGCGGGATCAACGCGCCTGCCAGAATGCTCGGCACCGGCATCAGGCTGTAGGGCGTATTGTGATGCTCGTTGATGCAGACGCCGTCGAAACCGAGCTTGTCGGCAAGCACCAGCTCGGACAGGTAGCGTTCGTAATATTCGTGGCCCTTCTTCGGATCGAAATATTTATTCGGGAAATCGACCCAGAGCGACTCGTAGTCGTCGATATTCTCTGGCAGATCGTAATACGGCATGAAATGCCAGGCCATGAATTCGGTATCAGGAAGGATCGGCATGATTGGCGCCTCGTTGAATGCAAGGATGACAGTTGTTGCTGAGTGACGTGCGGATCAGGCCTGCGCGGGCGCAGCCTCACCCGGTGTCACCGCGGTGCTGGTTTTTGCGAAGGAGGCCGTCGTCGCTTCGGGATTGATGAGCAGCCAGGCGATCAGCGCGACACCGAGCTGCAGCGCCCCGAGGATCATGAAGCCGGTCGCATAGCCCTGGGCCTGGGTGGCGCCGCGTTCCACCAGAATGCCCATGAAATAGGGTGCGAAGGATCCAGCGGCGGTGTTCGCCACGGTGGCGAACACCGCGAGCATGCCGCCGCGCTGCGCCACCGGCGTCACTTCGGCGATGATCGCCGGGCTCAGCGTCCAGACCAGCGTTGGCAGGCCGAATCCGATAGACAGCAGCAGCAGTTGCAGCGCCCCCGGCTGCAGCTGCGTCATTGCGATGGTGGAGAAGCCGCCGAGGCCAAGCGCACCTGTCAGCATCCATCCGCGCGAAAGCCGGCTCGACACGCCCTTCTGGATCAGTTTCTGCGACACGAAACTACCGATCAACACTAGTACGATGCTGGTCAGCCAAGGCAGCGTAGTGAGCCAGCCGGCCTGGGTCGTCGAATAGCCGAGGCCTTTCAGCAGATATGGCGGCAGCCAAGCCAGGAAGATGGTGATGCCGCAGGCGACCGAGAAGCCGGCGATGGTGTTGCCGAGGAATGTGCGATCGAGCAGCAGCTTCGGATATGGCACCCGTTTGACTTCGGTCACGCGAGGCGTCGCCGTCTGCACCTTGCCTTCGCTGCCGGTGATCATCCAGACCACCACCCATAGCAGGGTCAGTGCCGCGAGCACGGCGAAGCCGGTCCGCCAGCCATAACCGGCGATGAGATAGGCGACCACCGGGCTTGCGAAGATGATGCCGAAGGCCGCGCCTTCCGAGACAACGCTGGTCGGCATCGCGCGGTCCTTGTCCTCGAACCACTTGAAGCAGGCATGCAAAGCCACCGCGAAGGCCGGACCTTCGCCGATGCCGAGCAATGCACGGGCCATCACCACTTCCGTATGTGTGGTGGCCCATAGCATCGGCAGCTGCGAGAGTGCCCAGATCACAGCGAGCACCGTCAGCACCCATTTGGCGGGATAGCGGTTCAGCGCAAAACCACCGGCAATGCCGGCCACGGGATAGAGCCAATACATGGCGCCGGCGGCGAGACCGAACTCGCTCGGCGACATATTGAGATCGCGCATGATCGGCACGGCGGCAAAGCCGAGGACGGCGCGATCGGCGAAAGCCAACACCATGAACAGCGTCAGCATGAACACTATATACCAAGGCTTCCACGGGCTCGGCTGCATGGTCACGACGCCTTCTTGGTGATGCGCGCGGCAGGTTTTGCAGCGGCGGGGCTCTCGTTCAAGAAGTTCGAAACGATCCCGGCGGCAGCAACAGGCTGCTCGTCGAGCGGCAGGTGACCGACACCCGCCATGGTTTCGAGCTGCGCATTCGGAAGCAGCTTGAGCCAGATCTCGGCCTGCGCGAACGGCTTGATGCGATCACCCTCGCCCCACAGCAGCAGCGTGGGCGCGGAGATGCGATGCAGCCACTGGTCGAGCTTGGGATTGCCGGGCCGTTCCCACACGAGCCGCGCCGACGAGATGGTCTCGCGATAGCGCAGCGTCATAAAGTCGAGGTCGTGACCTTCCGGCATGAACGGTGCCAGCACCGCGGGATCGGCGACCAGATAGACTGACACATCCTTCGGAGGCACGGTGAACAGATCGGTGGACGGTACATCCTTGATCACCAGTCCGCCTGGCGATACCAGAACCAGCCGCGCGATACGCGCCGGCTGTACGATTGCGATCTCCGATGCGATCCAGCCGCCGAGCGAGGAACCGACCAGGTTGATCTGATCGAGGCCGAGTGCGTCGAACAGATCGAGATAATGCAGCACATGGTCGTTGATCGACTCGATGCGAGCGTCATCGGCGGATTCGCCGAAACCGGGGTGGTAGGGAAGAATGACGCGATGGGTCTTCACCCAATGCCGCGCAAAGCCGAAGCCGGCGAAGGTGCCCGAGCCATGCAGATAGACCAGCGGCTCGCCGGACCCCGCGCTGTAGACCACGGTGTTGATGCCGTTGATCTCGATCTCCTGCCGCTCGAAGCCGTCGAGCGCCGCTTTCGTTCGATCAAGTACCGATGCCATAAATCCCCCTCGATCCGCCTGAATGTGAAGTCTGACGGGAGGCTAGGGGCCAGGGTCGCGGAGCGTCACCTATCGAAAGATAGCGAATGACATTTATGCGACGGTAAAGCGCTTGCGGCTTGCGCTCCGGCTGTCATCATACCCGTTGAAGAGCGCCGGGATGCGCCGGTTGGCACCATCCTTGCAAAGCGCCAGATCTCTGCGGGTGGAAATGATGACCGACTATATCGTTGAAGATATTTGGGAAATCCCACCGCTGCCGGTCGCCTTCATAAATGGTGGCGACGCAACGACCGACGAGCATGCGGAACTTGCATCGGGCATTGTTCGCCACCGTCTGTCTCTTGGGCTGAAACGGACATCCCTCCCGCCTCTCACGCTGGTTAATGCGCCTGCAGGCTACGGCAAATCCAGCCTGCTGCGGCAATGGATGCGCGAATTAGCGAAGGCCGACTACCAACCGCTCTACATCATGCTCGACGATGACCGCGCAACGGTGATCCGCAGCGGCAGCCGGCTGCATGCGGCGATCCAGCTCGACGATCATCACGCACTGATGCCTTTCATCCGCAACTGGCTCGGCACGCGGACGCGCGGCATCGTGCTGGTCGATGGCGGCCATGTCTTGCCGGATGCCATCGCGCAGAGCCTGTGCACGTTCTTCCTGCAGCTCGAGCTGCATCAGCATGCGCTATTACTGACGACGCGCCATCCGCTCCGCGTCGCCCTGGCGCGCGCGCGCGCGCTGAAACGCGTGCGCGATATCGGCGTCGGGGATTTGCGACTAACGGCAGACGAATTGACGGAGATCGCCGCCGTTGAGTTCGGGCTGGAGCTAGATCAGCGCGCGTCGACCGAGATTGCGGACGCGACCGGCGGATGGCCGGCAGCGGTCGGCATTTATCTGCAGCGCGCCAGCGCGATCGGTGTGCCCGCACTGCTACGCGAGATGCGGCGCGGCTCCCGCCTGATGGATGACTTTTTCGCCGAAGAAATCCTGCAACCACTGCCAGCACCGCTGTGCGATTTCTTGATCGGCGCCTCCGGACTTGGCACATTAACCGCGGGCGCCTGCGACGCCGCGCTCGCCATCGAGACCAGCGCGGAATTACTCGACGACGCCGTGAGCGCGGGCCTGTTCATCCATCCCGTCGATGGCTGCGGACAGGACTACCGGCTTCATCCGCTGTTTGCGACCTATCTTCGATCCCTGCTGATGCGATCTGGCCGCGTGGAGCATGATGCGATCGCGTTGCGCGGCGCCGACTGGTTCGAGCGCGACAATCGAATGCCGGAAGCCTTTGATTGCGCCCTGCGTGCCGAGGCATGGGACAAAGCCGCCGCGCTGCTGGACGTGTTCGGCATGCGCGCCTGCCTTACCGGACAAGGCGAACTGGTCACCGCAATGGCGCTCAAACTGCCTCAGGATGTGTTGCGGCAGCACCCGCGCGCGGCGGTATTCGCAGCGCGCGGTGCGTCCACCGGCTGGCGCTTCGGTCTTGTCGAGGATTTCTTGCGGCTCGCCGACGAGACCACCTTGCGCGACGATGCGGCCGAACTCGAAGGCCTTGTGCTCCACAGCCGTATGCTGACGGCGCAATATGAGGACGATCAGATCGCCGCCGGGCGCAAATGCGCCGAATTGCTGAAGCGCATCGACAGTTTCGACCACTATACCCGCGGCACGATCTTCGGCTCGCTGCTGTATGCGCGGCGCGAGCAGTTCGATTTCACCGACGCAGCTGAACTTGAAGCCACGGGCGTGCGCGAATTCAATCTCGGCGAACGCCTGCTCGGCATGGTGTGGCACCTCTCAGTGCTTGGACCTACTCATGCCATGCGCGGCGACCTTGCGACAGCGGCTCGGCGGCTCGAGGAAGCCGCAAGCATCGCCGGCAATCTCGTCGAAGCCGAATGGATCGCGTCGGTGCCTGCTTTGCTACTCGCCGAAGTCTGCTACGAGCGCAACGACCTCACGCAGGCTAAAGCGCTGATCGACCGGCATCATCTGGCGCCGCGGGTCGGCTTCATCGACCAGTATGTGGCGGGCTATGTCACCGGCGCAAAACTGCTGGCGTACGCGGGCGACATGGCGGCCGCCCATCGCCGCCTAGACGAGGGCATGGTGCTGGCCGAGAGCCGGTCGCTGGCGCGCCTGCGTCAGGCCATGATCGGAGAACGAGTGAAGTTGCTGCTAGATGACGGCGAGCAGCAACGCGCTTTCGAGATCGGGCGCCAGGAAGGACTGCTCGGCGCGGCTGACGGTATGCAGCCGCGGGCAGACTGCACGACGCGAGACGAAATGCGCGCCGTCTCGTGGTTCAGGCTCGCGACCGCGCGCGGCGATCTGACACCCGCCATCGAGCTCGGCCGGATTTGGAAGCGTTTCGCGGTCAGGGCCGGCGCCTTTCGGTCGGCGATCCGGTGGGAGTTACAGCTTGCCCGCGCTTATGTTGCGCAGGGCCAGACGACCCGTGCGCAACGCGAATTGCGCAGCGCGCTGGCCCGCGCCGTCACCGGCGGCTTCGTGCGCAGCTTTCTCGACGAGGGTGCGCCAATCACGCGCCTGCTGCAGGAACAGCTCGGCGCCTCACATATCCGCACCTCCGCAACGGATTTGCTCGTCGCCCGATTGCTGCAGGCCGCCGCTGCCGATTGCAACGTTTCTTCGACGGCAACTAGACCACAGGCCCATGCCGCCAGCATGCCCAGCCCCGAGCGGCTCACCCGCATCCAGGCAGAAATCCTGCAGATGGCCAGCGCCGGCCTACAGAACCGCGAGATCGCGGTGCGCGTCGGAATGACCGAAGGCTCGGTCAAATGGTACATGCAGCAGATCTTCAACAAGATCGGCATCCGTAAACGCGCTGGGTCACTTGAGCGAGCACGATCGCTCGGGCTGATTTAGCATGCCAGAACGACAAAGTCCGCTTTGCGCAAGTAGCGGCCATTGCAGTTGGCCGTGCCAACCTGGCCTTCCCCCTGAGAAGTGGTCCGGTTTGAGAGTTAGAGTTTCGGCTATTTTGGGCTTTGAAAGGAGCACGGAATGGCACGGAAACACTACACGGCAGAGCAGATCATCGGGATGTTGCGCGAAGCTGAGGTTCGGCTTTCACAGGGTGAGAAGACCGGTGCGATCTGCCGCAGCCTCGGGATATCGGAGCAGAGTTACTACCGCTGGCGTCGTGAGTATGGCGGTCTGAAGATGACCCAGGCAGCACGGCTGAAAGCGTTGGAGAAGGAGAACGCGCGGCTCAGGAAAGCGGTCTCCAATCTGACGCTGGACGCGCTGATCCTGAAGGAAGTCGTCGAGGGAAAGTACTGAGCCCTTCCCGACGTCGTGCTGGCGTAGCCCATGTCTGTGCGGCGCTCGGTGTGTCCGAGCGTCGTGCATGTCGTGTGACTGGCCAGCACCGCTCGACCCCGCGCCGGCGTTTGCAGCCACGATCCGATGAGAAGCGCCTGACGGCGGATATCGTCCGGCTGGCTTCGAACTATGGTCGCTATGGCTATCGCCGCATCACAGCCCTGCTTCGTCAGGAAGGCTGGACGGTAAATGCCAAGCGGGTGGAGCGCATCTGGCGTCGAGAGGGGCTGAAAGTGCCGCACCGACAGCCGAAACGTGGCCGTCTATGGCTGAACGATGGATCGTGTGTTCGACTGCGTCCACGCTATCGCGGTCACGTCTGGAGCTATGACTTCGTGGCTGACCGCACCCACGACGGCAAGGCCTTCCGCATGCTGACGGTGATCGATGAGTTCAGCCGTGAGTGCTTGGCGATCCACGTCCAGCGTCAGATCCGAAGCGACGACGTGCTGGCGGTGTTGACCGATCTGTTCGCTCGGCATGGTCCGCCGGCGCATATCCGGTCAGACAATGGCGCCGAATTTACCGCCATTACTGTTCGCGAATGGCTGGGCCGCATCGGCGTCAAGACGCTCTACATCGAGCCAGGATCACCTTGGGAGAATGGATACTGCGAGAGCTTCAACGGCAAGCTTCGCGACGAACTGCTCAACGGGGAAATCTTCTACACACTGAAGGAGGCTCAGATCCTGATCGAGAACTGGCGGCAGCACTACAACACGATCAGGCCGCACAGCTCACTCGGCTATGTACCGCCGACACCGCAAGCCATCTTGCCTCGTGCGGCCAGCATCCTCTACGCTCCACCACGCTCAGCCAATCTCGGCGACTACAACCGCCGGAGCTCTAACTTATCCAGCGGACCTCCCTAATGGGGCAGGCCAGCTCCAAACCAAACTCGGTAGATACTCTCTTGGTTGGCTGTGCGGAAACGGCGGCTTTGCGCCGCCAACAGTTGACCTCCCGTCCTTAAACGGGCTCTCAAGGATCACGTTACAAATACGCTTTTGGCAGCAACATGTGGATGCCCTTGTTGCCATCGACCAACTGTGTCACCCGAAGATTGCCCGCGAGCGAGCACAGCATGTAGGCCTGATTGCGCGACAGGTTGGTACGATCGCATACGTGGTTCACCATCTCCCGCACCGCCTGCTTGGCCGCATCGTCGAGATCTTCATCGAGACCGATCGAGATCAGGTGCGTAGAACTCTCGGCGAACGGCCATTTCAGATCCATGTCCTTGCGGACGGTGAGACGGAACGTGCCGGTGACGCCGGTCTCCAGCGCGGTGATGCAGACCTCGCCGTCGCCCTGTACGCCGTGTCCGTCGCCGGCGAAGAACAGCGCGCCCTCGTTGAACACCGGCAGATAGAGCGTCGTGCCGGCGCGCAGCTCCTTGTTGTCCATGTTGCCGCCGAATTTGCGCGGCACCGGCGAGCCGCAGCGGCCCCAGGCCGGCGGCGGCGCGGTTGCGATAATTCCGAAAAACGGGTCGAGCGGAATCTCCAGTCCCCATGGCATCACGCAGACATTCCGTGCGTGATCGATGGTCGGGTGGATCGTCTCATAGTCGGTAAACTCGTCCGGCAGCGTACCAAGCAATGGCAGGATCGCAACGAAGCCCCAGTCCTGGCGGACTTTCACGTCGAGAATATCTATCTGCAGGACATCGCCGGGCTGTGCGCCCTTCACATAGACCGGCCCCGTGATGAAGTGCGGGCCACCGCCCTGCACGAGTTGGTCGAGCGCGGCCAGATAGTCCGCCGGCACGATGCTGAGGTCCGGCGGCAGGGCCTCCTTGCCGCCTGCTGGAAACGAATGCAGCGTCACCGTATCCCCCGATGCGATCTCGAGCACCGGCTTGGTGGTGCTGTCGATATATCCCCACACCATGTTCTCGGGGGCGGAAGAGATTTCGTGACGGCGGGACATAGGCAACTCCTTAGATGATAATGGTTAGATAGCGATATGGCGCTGCAGAAGTTCGCGGCTGGAGGATTCCATGCGATCGGCTTCGACGACGCCGCCTCGCGACAGCACGACGAAGGCGTCCGCAAGGCTCATCGCAAAATCAAGATATTGCTCGACCAACAGCAATGAGATCTTTCCCTTGAACGACGCCAGCACGTCGCGGATGGCGGCGACCACGTTGGGCTGGATGCCTTCGGTCGGTTCATCCAGGATCAGTAAAGAGGGCTTGGTGACCAGTGCGCGCGCTATGGCGAGTTGCTGCTGCTGGCCGCCCGACAGCGCGCCACCGGGGCGCCTCCACATCTGCGTCAGCACCGGAAACAATGCGATGGTGTCTTCAACCAGCGCGGTACCAAAAGTGCCGTGTGCCCGTGCGGCGGCCTCGATGTTTTCGGCCACGGTCAGTTCGGCAAAGATTTCACGGCCCTGCGGCACATAGGCTAGGCCGCGGGCGGATCGCCGGTTCGGCGACCAGCCCGTGATCTCAGTGTCATCGACCATCACCCGGCCACGCGAGACCGGAAGCACGCCCATCAAACATTTCAGCAGCGTCGTCTTGCCCGCGCCGTTGCGGCCGAGCACCGCGACGCACTCCCCAGGTGCAATCTCGAACGCCACTTGGCGCAGTACCTGCGCGCTGCCGTAGTGCTGATCGATACCTTCGACGCGGAAATGCATGGTCATCGCCCCAGATAGACGTCGATGACGCGTTCATCGGTGCGCGCATGGGCCATCGATCCTTCGAATAGCGTGCGGCCCTCATGCAGCACGGTGACGCGATCGGCGACCTTCTCGACGAAGTCCATGTCGTGCTCGACGATCACAATCGCCCGGTCGGCGCGCTTGAGTCCGCGGACCAGCGCGACGGTACGCTCCGTCTCGTCGTCAGTCAGGCCGGCGACGGGTTCGTCGAGCATCAGCACCTTGGGATTGGACGCCAGCACCATGCCGATCTCCAGCCATTGCTTCTGGCCGTGGCCCAGTTCCGCCGCGGAGCGCTGCGCCAGATCGCGCAGGCCGATGGCTTCCAGCACCTCATCGACGCGCGTTGCCAGTTGCCCCGGCAATAGCGAGCGCCGCAATCCGCCCTGCGCGCCGATGGCGATGTGTTGATGCACGTTCAAACCTTCGAAGATGCTCGGCTTCTGAAACTTGCGGCGAATACCGGCGCGGGCGATGTCGGATTCGCTGCTTCGCGTGACATCCGTCGTGTCGTCGAAGATCACCCGACCGTGCTTCGGATGGGCGATGCCGGAGACCACATCCAGCAGCGTCGTCTTGCCGGCACCGTTGGGTCCGATCACGGCGCGGACCTCGCCGAAATCCACCGCGAGCGACAGCGCATCGATTGCGCGAAAGCTCCCGAACTCTACCGTGATGTTGTCGACCAGCAACGCCACGCCCGCCATCAGTGCAACTCCGGCGTTTCGGCGGCGATGCGCTTGACGCCCATCGGCCGCACCAGTTTCATCTTGGCGAGATCGATCAGCCCGTTCGGGAAGACGAGCACGATGAGCACGATCGGACCCGACAGGATAAACGGCCAGAGTTCGGGCGCCGCGGCCGACAGCCAGAACTTGATGGCATTGACGAGCACCGCGCCGATCACGGCTCCGATCAGATTGCCGCGTCCGCCGATCGCCACCCAGACGGCGATCTCCAGTGACAGTTCCGGCGCCAGCAACCGCGGATTGATGATGCCGACTTGCGGCACGTAGAGCATACCGGCCACCGCCGCGATCACCGCCGACAGGCACCAGACGGCGAGCTTCAGCCGCAGCGTATCGTAACCCAGCGTGCGCAGCCGCACTTCGTCGTCGCCCGCCGCGACGATCATCACGCCAAAGCGGCTCGCCATCAGGAACCGGCAGCTGAGAAGGGTCAGACCGAGCACCAGAACGGAGACCGCGGCCATGGTAATCACGACGCCTCCGGAGCCGACGGGCCAGCCGAACGCCACCGTGAAGCCGGTCATGCCGTTGTTGCCGCCGAAGCCGGTGTCGTTGCGATACATTAGCAGCATCGCGACGTAGACCAGCGCCTGCGTGATGATCGCGAAATAGACGCCGCCGACCCGCGAGCGAAACGAGACGTAGCCGAACACACCGGAAATCAGCAGCGTGACGACGACGGCCACCAGCAGCGCATAGGGGAAGAAGCCGAAACCGGCCCAGTAGAATGGCAGCTCGGTCCAGCCCATGAACTGCATGAAGTCCGGCACCCTGCCCGTCACCTCGTATGAATGCTTGAGCAGGTACATCGCGACGACGTAACCGCCGATGCCGAAAAACAGGCCATGGCCGAGCGACAGGATCCCGAGGTAACCCCAGATCAGATCGAGCGAGATCGCCAGGACGGCGAACGCCGCGAGTTGGCCTATTGCATTGGCGAGATAGGGTGACAGCCCGGCCGAGTTGAAGACTGACCCCGCCAGCAGCAGGGCCACCGCAATCACGATGAGGAGCAGACAAAGAAATGGACGGTCCGACGCAAGCGGCTTCATTTGCGCCGCCCCTTGATAGCGAACAGGCCTTCCGGCCGCCATTGCAGGAAAGTGATGATCATCAGCAGCACGATAACCTTGGCCGCCACCGCGCCCCACAGCGGCTCGATCAACACGTTGATCTGGCCGATGCCGAGCGCCGCGACGACGGTGCCGATGATGGTGCCGACGCCGCCGAGCACAACCACCATGAAACTGTCGATGATGAAGTTCTGACCCATCTGCGGGTTGACGCTATAGATTGGCGCCAGCGCCAGGCCCGCGAGCCCCGCAAGGCCAGAGCCCAGCCCGAACGCCAGCATGTCAATGCGCCGCACCGGAATGCCGATGCAGGCCGCCATCGTGCGGTTCTGCGTGACCGCGCGGATGTTGAGGCCTAGCGGCGTCAACCGCATCAGGCCCCAAGTGATAGCCAGCGTCACGACTGCGAAGGCAATAGCGAACATCCGGTTCCAGGTGAAGATGAAGTCGCCGATCACCGGCACGCCGCCCGTGACGTAAAACGGCGTCACGAAGTTGAGGTTCTGCGTGCCGAACGTCACCCGCACCAGATTGATCAGGAACAGGCTGACGGCCCAGGTCGCCAGCAGGCTCATCAACGGGCGCTTGTACAGATGGCGCAGCAGGATAGCCTCGAGCGCGATGCCGATCGCCGCCGTCACGACGAATGCGATCGGGATGGCGATGACGAGATACCAGTCGAGCAGCGCTGGCGCGAGGTGCCGCAGCCCTTCCTGCACCAGCCAGGTGACGTAGGCGCCGATCATGATCATCTCGCCCTGCGCGAGGTTGATCACACCCATTAGGCCGAAGATCACGGCAAGGCCGATCGCGGCCATGAACAGGATGCTGGCGAAACTGAAACCGTTGTAGAGCGCGGCCAGCACATCGCCGGTCAGTATGCCGCGGTTGATCGTGCTGATGGCCGCATCGACGGCGCTCCTGAATTCCGGATTGGCGGCGTAGGCGGGATCGGCGGTCATCGGCCGAATTTGCGCCAGTGCCCGGCGGTCCGGCGTCGTCGAGATGTGCCTAACCGCACGGATCCGCTTGGCCGGCTCGGTCGAGTTCAGCGCGGCAGCCTGCGCCGTCGCCAGAATCTGCGCTTTCAGCCCGGCATCGCTTTCTTCCTCGGCGGCGATCTCGAACAGCCGGTCCGGCAGGCCGGAAGTCTGCCGCTCTAGGGCGCGCAACGCTGCAGCACGCTGCCCGAGATCCGTTGCCGTGCGCAGTTGCAGCGTCGCGGCAGCAGTCTCGAGCAGCGCCCGGTTTTTCAGGCTTAGGAAGGGTTGACGGTCGCGCTCGCCGGCGGTGCGCGGCGCACGGGTGACGGCATCCTGCGATCCCTCGGCGGTGATCAGTACGGCGCCGCCGGCGTCGCAAGTCAGCTTTCGATCAATCATGGCGCGGGCCAGTGGAGCGGCCCATTTGCGATCGTCCGGCGATCCGTCCTGCGCGAGGGCCGTCAGAGTTCGACCGCCTTCGCCCATCGCCCCGGTGTCGCCGCACAGTTTGCCGACCAGATCCGCACGCGGAGCCTCCGCAGCGACCAACGCTGCCGGAATCCACGCCGCGATTAGGATCGCAGCAACACCCAGAGTACGTCGCATCATGTCCGACCAATAGCCGCGGGCCAGCATGGGCCGGCGGCTGCCCCGTTCGAATTCCACTCAACCATACGGACTGAACGGGACGGGTTTCGGCGCATCCTTGGACTGCCAGAGAATGTCAAAGCCCTGCTTGGCGTTGACGGAGCCAATAAAGACGCCGCGCGAAACATAATTGTTCTCGGCGGTCATCGAGATCTTATAGCCGGACGGGCAATTGAAACTCAGGCCGGCGAAGGCTTTCTGAACTTCGGGGACGTCGAAGGAGTTGGCCTTCGCCGCCGCCATTGCCCAAAGGTGGACCGAGTCATAGGCGGAAACCATCGGATCGATCACGACGTCGCCCTTGAATGGCACCTTCTTGGCGATGACGTAGTCGGCCCACTGCTTCAGGAACGCCGTGTTGGCAGTGCCCGGCGCATTCTGCAGATAGGCCCAGCAATTGAGATGGCCGACCAGCGGCTCGGTGTTTAATCCTTCGAGGTCGGCCTCGACCATGTCGAGACCAAGTACCGGAATGTCGGTCGCCTTGATGCCCTGATTGGCGAATTCACGCAGGAAGTCCGGGATCGACGAGCCGACCACCGTGAGCACGACCACCGGCTTGCCGCCGCCCTGGTCGGCGAAGGCACGGATCTGGTTGACCAGGGTCTGGAAATTCGAAAATCCGAAGGGGACGTATTCTTCCTTCCAGGCGGTTTCCGGAATGCCTTTCGACTTCCAGTAGCCCTTCAACTGCTTGTTGATGGTACGCGGCCAGACATAGTCCGAGCCGATCATGAAGAAGCGCTTGGCGCTGACGCCATCTTCACTCATCAGGTAATCAACGGCGGGCAGCACCGAACTCGCCGGCGGTGAGTTGACATAGACAACGTTCTTGGAATTCTCGTCGCCTTCGAAATGCAGCGGATAGAACAGCAGCCCCTTAGCCTGTTCGACCACCGGCAGAACCGACTTGCGCGACACCGAGGTCCAGCAGCCGAACAGGGCCGCGACCTTGTCCTGCTCCAGCATCTGCTTGGCAACCTGCGCGTAGATCGGCGCGTCCGAGGCCGGATCCGACGCGGCGACCTCGATGATGCGGCCGTTGACGCCGCCCTTGGCATTGATCTCGTCGGCCGCCATTCGGACCACGTGGTTCAGGCGCCCTTCGAGATTGGCCATGGTGCCGGACGACGAGAACAGGCAACCGAGCTTGACCGTGCCGCCGGCTGCATGGCCGGCGCGAATGAGAGCGGGCGCTGCCAGCGCAGCAGTAACGGCCCCTGTCGCATGAAGAAACGAACGGCGAGACAGCAAGCTCATGATCCTGACCCCTATAGTCGTGCAAGGTGGCCGGAGTTCACGCCGTCGTTGACGAACAGACAACGCCAAATATCGTACAGGCCTGCTTAACGAGCAAGCAGCGAGGCCCGCTTAACGACCTTGATGTCAATTTTGCCATTTAACGACGGCAGGTCTGCTAGAGTACGATCGCAATGGTCTTGTTCGAGAACGAATGCAAAAGCTGGTGCGTGGGACCGGCTCGCACAACGACTATTCCGGTCAACGCTTCCTGTAGCAGATGAAAGCAGACGCCGATGCGACACTCTCAGCACACTGACAGCGAGATTCTTCACCTTCTCTATGAAGCCGAGATGGGCGTTTCAATTGCTGAAATTTGCAGCACCGCGCACATCTCGCTGCGCACCTTTTATCGCTGGCGCAAGCGCTACGGCAGCCTGACGCCGGCGGCCTTGCTGCACATGAAGGATCTGGAGCTGGAAAATCAGCGGCTCAAGGCCCTCGTAAGCCGACTATCGGAACGCCGCAGCGACGTGATCACGCCAGCTTCTCCTACTCCCCAGCGGGCCGAAAAAGGATCCGGTGAGCAAAGGCTGCCGCACATGCACGGCACCTCCTTGGGTCGCTTCGCCTCGGTTCGCGGCATGCGCTGAACGAACTTCCGCGCATGATGGGGTCCTCACTCCGAGGGAACAAAATCGCCGGGCTGCTTAGGGCAGGCCACTCGTTAGCTTCCGCAAGCTTCTCGCCCTGGACGTACAGTGCCGACACATCTAGCACCCTGGTTGCCTTCACCTTCGTACCGAGTCAGCTGCTAGCGGGATCGGGGTCGGCTTCCCCAACGCGACCGGTAGCATGGTTACTCGAAAACCTGTCCGCTAATGAGGCCAAAAGTGCGTGCGTATCCCCATCAAGGCCACGGCCCACGAGCCGATCAACAGGCCGGATACATATCAGCGACTTACGCTATCCACGCAAACCTTCACTTGCGATCAGCAGCCGGTCCATACATTGCGCCAAGAGCGGACAAGCCACGGAAATCGTTGTCTCGGAATACTGGCCTAAGCAGCCGTTACCGCGACCTTTGGGGACGCAGCCATACCGCCGTATCGTGAAAGGCGCTGCCGCCATTGGGAGGCACGGGATCATCACCGATCAATTGATTGACACCGAGCCCGCCAGAAAAGTCGTCATTGGGCCAGATGCCTTCGACGATGACGACGCCCGGCCGGCCGCTCTGATCAATCTTGGCCGGCAGCGCGAGCTGACCGCGCCGATTGCCGATCACCACCAGCGCACCATCGGTGACGGCCTCACGCGCGGCATCGTCGGGATGCACAATCACATATGGCGCGCCCTCGCGCTTCCGCGAACTGTCGATCTCGGTAAAAGTCGTGTTCAGGAAGGTGCGTGCGGGCGGTGCTACCAGGCGGAAGGGATGTTCACGGTCGGCGACTTCGTAATTCTGCAAGAAGTCCGGCAGCGATCGCATCTGGTCGCCGTGAGGCCCGATTGCCGTCCAGTCCGGCTTGAAATGGAATTTGCCGTCGGCGGTCGGAAAGCTGTTCGTAAAATGCGCGTCCTCGAACGGCTCGGCGCACTCGACCCAGCCGGTCTCGAAAGCCTCGGCGGCGGTCCCCCTGTTCGACGCCCTTAGCGTGGCGTCGATCAGCTCGACCGCGCTCATCCGGAAGCTTGGATGATCCGATCCCAGCCGGCGCGCGATACCGCAGACAACTTCATGATTGGTCCAACTTTGCTCGAAGCGATCGAGCACGCGCGGGCCCGCCGTGATGTAAGTGTGGCCGAGGCCGTAAAAGATATCGTCCGCTTCCAGGAACATCGCCGCAGGCAGCACGATATCGGCGTAGCGCGCGGTCGGCGTCATGAACTGCTCGTGCACGCACAGGAACAGGTCCTCCCGACTGAGCCCGTGTGCCACCTTGCGGCTATTGGCAGCCACATTGGCAGAATTGGCATTCTGCATGATCATCGCGGCAACGGGAGGCCCGTCTTTGAGCGCATCAGGCTCGCCGGTCAGCACCGCGCCAATCCGCGACTGATCGAGGATGCGTGTATTCAAATCGCGCATGTCGAGGCCATGGGCGACGGTCGTGTCGAGCCGCCAATTGGCGAGCGCAAGAAAGAAGGCGCCGCCTCCCTTATGCGCCCAGGAGCCGGTAATGGCCGGCAGGCAGGACACGGCATGCATGCTGGCCGCACCATTGCGCGACCGCGTGAAACCGAAGCCGAGGCGCAGGAAACTGCGCTTGGTTTGCCCATATAGCCGCGAGATCTCGACGATCTGCTCGACGGCCACACCGGTTACTTCGGCTGCGCGCTCCGGTGGCCAACTCTCGATATGGCGGCGCACATTGTCATCGAAATCGGTCAGGCGCGCCAGATAGGCCTCATCTGCGAAGCCCTCCTTCAGGAGCACATGCATCATGCCAAGCGCGAGCGCAGCGTCCGTGCCGGGACGCACGATGATAGCGATATCGGCGGCGGCGGTGGTCGGCGTGCGATAGACATCGACCACGATCAGTTTCGCGCCGCGCTTACGGGCCCGCGAGATGTGGGTCATCGCGTTCACCTGGGTGGAAACGGGATTGCCGCCCCACATCAGGATCAGGTCGGCCTCGGCCATCTCGCGCGGGTCACAGCCGCGCAATTCCCCCACGCCGGCCTTCCAGCCGGACTCCGCCGGCGTCACACAGATCGTGGTCTGCTGGCGCGAATAGCGGAACGCATGCCGAAGGCGATCCAGCCCGTAGCGCTGGATCACGCCCATATTGCCGCCGGAGTGATACGGCCAGACGGCTTCCGAACCGTAGGTCTGCGTCGCGCGGGTGAAATTCTCGGCGATCTCATCGAGCGCATCGTCCCAGCTGATCGGTGCGAACTCGTCAGATCCCTTCGCGCCGATCCGCCGCATCGGTTGCCTGAGCCGATCGGGGTGATGGACCCGCTCGGCATAGCGCGCGACCTTGGTGCAGCATACGCCGGACGTATAGCTGTTCTCGGCGCTGCCGCGCACGCGGCCGATTTTCGTGGAGGACAACCGCTCGACTTCCAGCGCGCAGGCGCTCGGGCAGTCGTGCGGACATGCGGTCTTGACGAAACTGTTGCTCAGCATGGCCGCCTCAATCGTTGCGGAATTCGGACGACCAATGCAGCACGCGCCGCTCGATCGCGCTGATCAGATAGACGAGGCTAACACCGATCAGGCTTATCACGACGATCGAGGCGAACATGTCCGTCGCATTCAGCGTCGCCAGAGAGGTCGTCATCAGATAGCCGACGCCGGTGGTCGATCCCACGAATTCGGCGAGCACAACGCCGATCAGGGCGAAGCTGATGGCATTCGGAAGCGCCGCAAAGGTCCATGCAGCTGCCGTGGGAATGCGCACGCGCCACAGGATCTGCGATGGGCGGCCACCGAGCGTGCGGCAGAAATTCACCAGTTCCTGCTCGACGCTATTGGCTCCCTTGTAGGTGTTGAAGAAGACGAGGAAGAACACCATGAACCACGCGGTGACGACCTTCGAGGCAAGACCGAGACCGAACAGCATGGTGATCAGCGGCACAAAGGCGATTCGCGGCATCGAATTCAATGATACGATGAAGGGGTTGAGCACCTTCGCCCAGAATCGGCTCTGCGCCAGCAGGACTCCAACTGCGAAGCCCGACAAGGTGCCGACCAGAAGGCCGATGCCGGTCGCATTGAGCGTCGAAGCCAGATGCGACCAGATCGAGTTCTTGCCGGGTTGCATCCAGGTCCAGATCCGCTCGCCGATCAGCGACGGCCGGCTGATAAAGAACGGATCGAAGATCGTGTTCTGTTGAAACCAAGTGATGCGCGTGAGCGTCTCCCACACGCCGATCACCGCCGCCAATACGAGCAGCTGGGTCAGTGTGATTCTCAAACGCCCCTGCGAGCGCCGCCGCGGCTGTGCCCGCGAGGCACGCACTGCCGGCATCTCCGGGCTTACGATCTGCACGTGTTCTCTGCTCATGCGGCCGCCCTGAACTGATTGCCGAGAATTTTCCAGACACGCTGGATATGCGTCGTGAACTGGCTGGACTGACGGAGCTCGAAGACATCCCGCGGATAGGGAATGTCGATGACCTCTTCGAGCAGCGTGTGGCTCGGTGGCGTTGAGAGCACGATCACGCGGCTCGCAAGCGTCACGGCCTCATCGAGATCATGCGTGATCATCACGATGGTCTGACCGAGCTCGCGCCAGATCTCCAGCAGCTCGCTGTGCAGATGCGTCTTCGTATGGGTGTCCAGCGCACCGAACGGCTCGTCGAGCAGCAGGATCTTCGGATCCACCGCGAGGCTCATGCACAGCGCCACCCGGCGGCGCATGCCGCCAGAGAGCTGGTGCGGATAGGCTTCGGCGAAATCGCTGAGATGAGCGAGCCGCAGCAGCCGGTCGATCTTCTTGTCGATGTCCCGCTTCGGCGCATGAGCGAATTTGAGCCCGAGACCAACATTCTGCCGCACGGTGTACCAGGGCAGCACCGTGTCCTTCTGGAAGATGTAGCCGAGCGAGGGCGGCACATTGTGATCCACCCGCGCGCCATCGACATAGACCTCGCCCGACGTCGGGGGCATGAAGCCGGCGATCATGTTGAGGATCGTGCTCTTGCCGCAGCCGGACGGGCCGACGATGCAGACGAATTCTCCCTTCTCGATGGTCAGGGAGACGTCGCCCACGGCCTTCACGATCTCGCCGTTCTTGCTCTCGAACGACTTGCTGATGTGACGCAGTTCGATCATCGCGCTCACGCGGTGCGCGCCTTGCGAACGAAGTCCATGTTGATCGCCTGCTTGTAGGGGATCTTGGCCATCTGCTCCGGCGTGAACTGACGATCCTTGATGATATCGGCTAGGTTCGCGTAGTTCTCTTCGGTGATGATGTTGTCCTTCGAGAAGACGTTCTGCTTGTAGAAGGTGAGTCCGCTGGTCACCGTCGCCTTCGGCAGCGAGCTCATATAGTCCTCGTGCAGCAATTCCGTGAGCTGCTCGGGCGTGCTGGCATTGATCAGATCCTGCGCCTTGACGAGGCCTGAGACCACCGCCTGGATGGCTGCCGGATTCTTCTTGATCTGCTCCTGCAGCACGTAGCAGCCGATCCCCGGAACATCGCCGCCAAAGGTCGACTTCCAGCTTGAGTCATCACCGATGCTGAACAGCGGCACCGCCCAGTCCTCACCCTTCATCTGCTCGAGCATGGCCGAGGTCGCGATCGTGGCCGCCACCTGCTTGGACTTCAACGCGCCGAGCATGGTGGCGAAGTCGCCGAGGCCACGAATATCGACATCCTTGGCGCCGCCCTTCTCCGCGATGAACACCGCCATCAGCCAGGTCGCCGACTGCAGCTGCGTCACCGCCAGGCGCTGACCACTGAGATCCTTCACCGACTTGTACTTGGCGGCATCCTCCTTGCGGATCAGGATATTGGCATAGGTGATGCGGCGATCGAGGCCGAACACCACCGTGGTCGGCTTGCCGGCAACCGTGGTGGCCAGCGCGTCATTGACGCCGCTGGAACCGATCAGCACCTGCCCCGCCGTGAGAATCTGCTTGGTGCGCGGCCCGCTCTGGGAATTGAGATAGCCGACATCGACCCCGGCCTCCTTGAAGTACCCTTTTTTGAAGGCGACATAGGGCGCGCTGTAGATCGGGTCGATGCCCGCGACGCCGAATTCGTATTTGGCCGACGACTGGGCCCGCGCCGCAGTCGACAGAACGAAGGGGGCAGCCAAGAGCCCCAGGGCGACTTCGCGACGGCTCCACCGGCCGTTGCCACTGCTGTTCGTCATAGTCCCTCCGGAACGACTTGCTAATGGGAGAGGCAACTTTCACGCCCGCCTCAAAATTCAGCAAACAGTAAATTGCGCTGACTGCGATCTGATTTTAAGATGGCTCCAAATTGGATCCGGCTGCAGCGGCGCGCCCATGAATCTCAAGCAACTGACGCATTTTCAAAGCGTTGCGTCCCATGGATGCATCACCACCGCGGCCGCGCGGTGCAACATCGCGCAATCGGCCCTGTCCAGTCAGATCGCCGCTCTGGAGGCAGATCTCGGTGTCCAGCTCCTGATACGGCATGCGCGCGGCGTCTCGCTCACCCCTTGCGGTGAAGTTTTACTAGCCCACGCAAAACAGATCAGTGCCCATCTCGACCAGGCCCGGCGCGAGGTACGGGAAGCCGCCGATGTGGCCGGCGAAGTATCCATCGGCATTCCCGTGAGCATGGCCGGTGTATTGACGTTGCCACTGCTGCAGGCGCTCGAAACCGAGTTTCCCGGCGCCCAGGTCCATGTCTTCGAAGGATTGACCGGCGATCTGCGAGGCTGGCTCCGATCGGGCAAGATCGATACCGGTATTCTCTACGGTAACGATCAAGCCGATGGCCTGGCGCTCGCCGAACTTGCGGAAGACGAACTCGTGCTGTTCGGAAATGTCGGCGACCAATGGTCCGATGGAGATAGCGTTGCCTTCGAGACTTTGCAGCATTGGTCGATCTACACAACTGACGGCGATCACCCGGTGCGCCCACTACTCAACAAGATCGCAAAGACTAAGCGGCTCGCACTCCAATTCGGTGCCCAAATCAATTCCGTGGAGCAACTCAAGGCGCTTGCCCGCGAGGGCCGAGGGCACACCATACTGCCGCGAGTGGCGCTTGCGGCGGAACGGCCGACCGAGCTCTCGCGTATTCGGCCAATCGCACCATCGATAAAACTGCGTAGCTATGTGGCAACAAAAGCGACGCCGAGCCAATCTGTGCAAAAGGTTGATCGCGTGATCCGACAGGTAGTCAACCACCTGATCGGCAGCCAGCGCTGGCCTGGCGCACGAGTCCTTGCTCCGGTCCCCGTCGAAAGCTCAGCAGAGAGCTGAGCGTGGCGGGCCGGTCGAATCTGCGTGCAGCCTGAGACACGTTTAATGACGATACGAGGATATCCGCTTTGCGCCGATTGTGTTGAAAAACTCGACTGTTGAAGCCGAAGGAGAGAGCAAACAAACTCACGCGCGCCCAGATTCCTTGCAACATCCCAAACATTTGGGCCGCCGACTTCTTCAACACAATCCGCCATGAGCAGCCGTCGATGATCGTCTTCTCGCTCACAGTCAGGACTCGCCAGTCACGATATTGACGTGGCTTGGAATCCGTATCCGTGCGTTCATCAGCGCTAGATATGACTCTCCAGCAGAAGGAGCGCCGCCGGCACCGCAACGATCGCGACGATTGTCTGGAACGCCACAATACCTGCCATCAACTCGGCATCACCACCTAGCTGCCGCGCCATCACATAGGCCGAGGACGCCGTTGGCAGCGACTGGAACAACACGGCCACGCTGATCGCTTCACAGCCGAGCCCGAGCCAGAAGCAGATGACAGCCGTTGCCAGCGGCATCAGGATGAACTTTGCGGCGGAGGCGCAGATGGTCGGCCACAGACCCCGGCCCAGCGCCTTCCAGTCGAGCGCCGCGCCGACGCAGAGCAGGCCGAGTGGCAGCGAGGCCTGGCCGAGCGCCTTAATGCAGCCCTCGATGCCCGGCGGCAGGCCGATGCGTGTGACCTGCAGCACGATGCCGATAACGCATCCGATGATCAGCGGATTAAGCGCGATGCCGCGCAGGATACCGCGCAAGGTCGGCTTCGCCGAACCGAACTGCGCGAACACGATGACGCAAAGCACATTGACCGTCGGCACGACCGCTGCATTGGCGACCGCCGCCAGCGGCACGGCATGGGCACCGATCAGGCCCACCGCAGCGGTGATGCCGACATAGTTGTTGAAACGAATACCGCCCTGGAAAACGGATGTGAAAGCGGGGCCGTCGAGCGCGACAACACGATGAAGCGCGATCAGGATCAGCGCCGCGAACAGCGTCGACCCGATCAGCGCCGCGACCATGCCCCAGATCGGAATGCCGGCGAGGTCTGCCGTGGCGAGGCCGTGCACGAACAGTGCCGGCAGCAGCACGAAATAACTAAGCCGCTCCGCCTGCGGCCAGAAACTGTCGGCGAGAAACTGCCGCTGCTTCATGGCATAGCCGAGCCCGATCAACAGAACGATCGGGATCAGCGCGATGACAATGGTGCCGATCATGCGTGCACCGCCGCGACCAGCCGTTCGGCCGCGACGACGATGTCCGCCTTGCCGAGGCCCGCGAAGCAGAGCCGCATGCGATCGGCGAACAGACCGCTCTCCGCCACCGCGCGAAATGCAGGCCCCGGCGCAAACAGCACGTTCTGCGCGACCGCGCGGTCGAACAGATCGCTATTGCCCTTGTCCTTCGGCAGGAACGGAAAAATGAACATGCCGCCTTCGACGGCGGGCACGGTAAAGCCGGCCTTGGTCAGCACCGCGACCAGCGCGTCGTGACGCTCGGCATAGAGGCTGCGAACGCGGGCGATGTGACCGTCGAGGCGTCCGGACTGGAGATAGTGCCAGGCCACGCGCTGGGCCAGTGCATTCGGCTGCAGGTCGCTCGCCTGCCGCGCTTCCTGCATGGCGGCGGCGACGCTCTCCGGCGCGATCAGCCAGCCGATGCGCAAGCCGGGCGACATGATCTTCGACAGGCTGCCGAGATAAATCACCGTTGCGCCATCGACCTGCGATGCGAGGTCCAGCAGGCTCGGTGGTGGCGGAGCGCGGAACCAGAGATCGCTATAGGGTGCATCCTCGATCACCGGGACATCATGCTCCGCGCATAGCGCGAGCAACCTGAGACGCTGCGCTCGGGTCAGCGTCTCGCCGGTCGGATTGCCGAAGGTCGGCAGGGCATAGATCGCGCGGACATCGCCGGCTGTCTTCAGCTTCGCCGCGAAGTCCGCGAGGTCATCGTCCCCCGGCGCAATCTGATAGCCGACCGGAGTGACGCCGATGGCCGCACAGGTCGACAGTACCGCCGGATAGACCGGCTCCGGCACCAGCACGTTGGCTCCGGGCGGCGCGAAGGTGCGGGTGGCGAGATCGATGCCCTGCTGTGCACCCGACGTGACGAGCAGGCGCTTGCCCGGCGGCACCATCGCGACGGCCTCGGTGAGCGCAGTGATGAGTGCGGGATCGCCGGCGCTGGGGCCGTAGGTCCAGGCCGAGAAATCGCGGCTAGCGCGGCTCGCGGCTTCCGCGAGGCCGTCCAGGTCATAGGCATCCTTCGACGGATGGCCGCTGGCCAGATTCAGCATCCCCGGTCGCGCGCCATAGGGAAACAGCGCGCGCAGCGGATTGGTGGGAATGGCAGCGATGAAGGGATTGATCGAAAGGGTCACTGGAATCCCGCGTTTTCGGATGACGACGGGATAATTCTCAATCAGAATGAAACGGAATGGTCCAATAATCAGAGGTTATATCGCGTGAGCGCCCCGCTCGAAGGAATACCGCCGCTGGCGCTGCGGCTTTTGCCGCTGCTTGCCCAGTCCGGCAACTTCTCCGACGCCGCGCGCGCGTTGCAGGTGAGCCAGCCCGCCGCCAGCAAGGCAATCGCGCGCGCCGAGGAAGTATGTGGCCTCGCTCTCGTGATCCGTGGCCGGCGCCCGGCGATGCTGACGGCGGAGGGGCGCATCCTCGCCGAACATGCGCTCAGGCAGGACGAACTCGCACAGCAGACCGTTCGGCGGCTGCACGACAGCCGCGCCCATGGCAGCGGCCTCGTCCGCATCGCCTCGTTCGGTGCGTCCGCCTCGACGCATATCCTGCCCGGTCTCGTCGCCGCGGTTGCGCGGCGGCGCTCCGGCGTGCTGGTCGAGATCACCGAACGCACCGACCAGCCGGCGCTGCAGGCCCTGCGCGATGGTCTGGTGGATTTCGCCATCGTGGTCGAGAATGATGACCCCGACCTCGAACTGATGCCTCTGGCGCGCGATCGCCTCGTCGCGCTGGTGCGGACCAGAGATCCGTTGGCGCAGCGCGCGACGCTCGATGCGAAGGCGCTATCGGTGCCTCCGTTCATCCTCTCGAAAGGCGGCAGCGAGCCGCTGATACTCGCCTGGTTCGCACGCAGCGGGCATGAACCCGTGATCCATCACGCAATCCAGCAGATCACCTCGATCCTCGCGATGGTGCGCGCCGGCATGGGCGTCTCCATCATCGCCGAGATGGCCGTGCCGGAAACCCATGCTGGTGTCGCCGTGGTGCCGCTGTCGCCCGGCTTTCCGCGCAGCATCTGTCTCGCGCGGCGCGCCGGCGGGTTTGCCTCGCACGCCGCCGAGATCGTCTGGCATACCGCCGCGGAGCGTACGTTGGCGTAAGGCGTTACGCGCCGGTGCCGCGCGCGATCGGCTTGTCGAAGGCGACATGTTCGCCGAAGCAGAACACGCGGCCCGACTGCTGCTTGACGAAGTCCGCTGTCAGCTTCACCGATCCGCCATCCGCCCAGATCGAATCCTTGCGACCGTTCACCCACTCGTCCGGCGGCAGCAGCGTCGAGCCGCGCGTGGTGACGTCCCAGATGCCATAGTGGTGCGGCACGATCAGCTTCGCTTGCAAGCGCTCCGCTACTGCATCGGCCTGCGCGGCGCTCAGCACGTGATACGAACCGTCCACCGGCAGCAGCACGATATCGATGTCGCCGATCTTGTCCCAGACACTGTCCGGCGGATTGGGCCGGTTGTCACCCCAATGCAGGATGCGCAGACCGCCGGTCTCGATGATCAGCAGGCAGTTGTCGAAGGAGCGGCAATTGTCCGGCGGATTGGTCTTCATCGGCGTCAGCCGGCGCGTCATCTCCGCCCAGTCATAGGCGTTGTGCTTGCTGTCGGAGACATGCTTGTCGGCAATGCCGGTGATCTTCACATCGGCAAATTCATAGGTGCCGATCAGGCGATCGAGAATGACATTCGCCGTCAGCACATGCACGGCGTCATGGTCGAAATGCGCGTGGGTCGAGAGCGCGATATCGACGGCGACCTTGGGGAAATCGTAGAGATACCAGTTCCAGGTGCCCCATGGCGGGTTGCGCCACGGATCGATCATCATGGTCAGGCCCGATGGCGAGGTGATGCGAAAGGCCGAGCCACCAAAGAATGCGAGCTCGACCGCGCCGTCAGCAGCGGGTGCCGGCAGCTTCTCCTGCATCTCGATCATGTGATTGTGGTTCTCGGTCTGGCGCCACGCCCACAGACCTTCGTCCATTTTGTCCTTCATCATCATCCCGTTTTTGCTGGAGTGCGATCGTCCGCGCGGCAATCATCCACGAGGACCTGTCCTTTCTTGATGACCCAGCGCGCCGAATTCGTCCCGAACCGGAACGCGAGCTGCCGATAGTCCGGCACGTCGAACACGACGAGGTCAGCCTGCTTGCCCGGTGCAATCGAGCCGATACTGTCGGCACGGCGGATCGCCTTGGCGGCGTTGAGCGTGACGCCGAGCAGTGCCTGTTCCGGCGTCAAACCAGAGAGCCGGCAGGCAAAACCCATGCTGGCCTGCTGCGAGAGATGCCAGCACACCGGGCAGAGATCGGTCGCAACCGCGACATCGACGCCGGAACAGACGAGCCGCTTGCCGTCGAGCGGCCGAGGATGATTGACCGCCCAGTCGAAGCCGGGAAAAAACGCGACGGCCGTGCCCGCGTCCGCAAGTACACGCAGATCATCGTCGCTGAGCATGTTGCCGTGATCGACCGATGCCGCGCGCATCTCGGCCGCAAGCCGCGCGCCACCGATATTGACGCGCGCGTCGGTATGCAGCTTGGCGCCGAGACCGACATCCGCCGCAGCCGCCAGCACGCGGGCGCATTCGGCCACGTTGAACACGTCGGGATCGACATAGACGTCGCAGAACTCGGCAAGCTTCTTCTCGGCGATGGCCGGGATCGTCTCGCGGATCATCGCATCGAGGTAGCGATCCACATGCTCGACCGGTCGTGCATGCGCGCCGAGATAGGTACCGACGATCTCCAGCCCGGTCTGTTCGGCGATCCGCTGCGCCGCCTCGAGCGAGGCGATGTCGCTGGCGTGATCGAGGCCATAGCCGGACTTGGTTTCGATCGTCGTGGTGCCGCAGGCCAGCATGGTGCGGGCACGCGCGATGGATGCAGCGACGAGATCATCGGCGGAAAGGCCGATATTCCGCGCCTTCGAGAACGGCACGCCCCAGGTGATGCCAGCTTCCGTGAGGCCGCGATCGTCGAGCCCCTCGCTGCGTTTGTAGTATTCCTGCGAGCGATCACCGGCGAAGATCAGATGCGTATGGCAATCGACGAGGCCCGGCGTCACGATGCCGCCGCCGGCATCGATCATGCGCGTACCCTTGCCGCGCAGCGCCGCCACCTCGTCCCGCACGCCGACTGCAACGATGCTGTCACCACGAACGGCGACAGCGCCATGATCGACGACACCGATACCGTCAGTCTTGGTCGGATCGCAGAGAACAACCTGACGCGCGCCCGTGACGATGAGATCGGCAGGCATCGCGTCGGCAAATGACTCCGGTGGCCGGATGCTCATTTGCGAGAGGCGCATTGAAGATTCCAGTTCAGAAGCGTTGCGTGGCCGACGACCGCGCCGACGCGCCCTGCTTACAACCGGCTCCGTCTCACGCGCAAACAAGTTGAAATCAGCATCATCCGAATTGAAACGCGATCCGTTTGGAAATACTTTAGTATTCACTAGTGATAACAAACGCGTCTCATCAGTCATACAAAGAATTAGTAGGATGTTTTACTCGAATGAACAAATGTTAGGCGCATAAATTTGCTGTCATATCCTGAGATGCAGCCGATTTATTCTACGCGTGATCTCCGCCCTGTGGGGACTCAATGCTTTGCAGAAAAGCTATCGGTCAAAAAACAAGCAAGCACGCCTGCTTTTTTTGCTCCCGAGATTGATGAGCACCGTGCCAAGTTCCGGGACATGAACAATACGGCTTCCCTCAACGACGAGCCCGAGGCCACCGATGGCCGCGAGGTCAAAGGTGCAATGATGCGCGCGCGTTTGCGCGCCGCCACCGAGCAACTGATCGCTGAAGTCGGCGTCGAAGCCGCATCGGCTGCGGCGATCGCGCTTCGCTGCGGTGTTTCGCGCGGCGCGATGCTGCATCACTATCCGACCCGCGATGCCCTCATCGTCGATACCGCCGCGCATTTCTGGCAGCGCGCACGTGACATCGTCGCCGGCCTCGCCGAGGATGTGAGCCACGGCCGCACCGACGTCGCGACCTTCGTCGGCCGACTCTATGATGAAGTATTTCGCGCCAATGCCCTGGTCACGATGCTCGACCTCATGGTGTCGGGCCGCTCAGAGACGCGCATCGGCGAAGCCGTCAACCGCATCCTGACCGACCTGTTTGCGTCCTACGAAGATCTCGGCATCCAGGCCTTCCAGTCGTCCGGCCTGCCGCCGGAGCGCATCCGCGTCATCATCACGCTGATCGTCTCGACGCTGCGCGGGCTGCGCATCCAGGACAACATCAAGCCGGACGAAGCGCGGGTGCGCGCCGTGCTGGCCTCGCTGGCCGACGCCGTCGAGGTGCTGCTGCAGAAGGAAGCGCGCAACCCTGCCCGCCGCGCCGCCAAAAAGCCGCCGGCGAAAACGAGAAGGAGCCGCAAGCCATGACCACTCGCCTCGTGGCCAGCGGCCTCAGCAAAAGTTTTTCCGGCACGACAGTGGTGGACAATGTCTCCTTCACCGTCGATGCCGGACAGATCGTCGGGCTCATCGGCCCCAACGGCGCCGGCAAGACGACTTTGTTCAACCTGCTCTCAGGCGTGCTGAAGCCCGATTCCGGCAGCCTCGCCGTCAACGGCGTCGATGCCACCAGCCTGCCGCCCTACCGGCTGTCGCGCCTCGGCCTCGTCCGTACCTTTCAGCTGGCGCGCGAACTCGACAAACTGACCGTGCTGGAAAACGTGCAGCTCGCCGCGCGCGACAATACCGGCGAGACGCTTGCCGGCGCGCTGTTCCGGCCGGGTGCCGCGCGCGCGGCCGAACGCGCGACCACGACACGCGCCCGCGAGGTGCTGGCGCTGGTGTCGCTGTCGGCGCACGAATCGAAGCCCGCCGCGACATTGTCCGGCGGCCAGAAGAAACTGCTCGAGCTCGCCCGCTGCCTGATGGCGGAAGCCGACACCATCCTGCTCGACGAGATTGCCGCCGGCGTGGCGCCACATCTGGTCGAGGAGATCGCCGTGCTGATCCAGCGTCTCAACCGCGACCACGGCAAGACTTTCGTGATCATCGAGCACAATGTCGGTTTCATCCGCAATCTCTCCTCGCGCGTGGTCGTGATGGCCTCGGGCAAGGTGCTGGCCGAAGGCAGCTTCGATCATGTGGCGGCCGATCCTGCCGTCGTCGCTTCCTATCTGGGCCAAGCCGCATGACCCTGCTCCTTCTCAACGACCTGCGCTCCGGTTATGGCGGCGGTGACATCGTCCACGGCGTCAATCTCGCGCTCATGCCCGGTGAGATGGTCGCGCTGGTCGGCCCGAACGGCGCCGGCAAATCGACGCTGCTGAAATCCATTGCCGGCGTCGCCAATGTCACCGGCGGCACGCTCGAGCTCGACGGCAACAACCTGATCCCGCTGCAGACCTCGGACCGTGCGCGGGCCGGCGCGGTGTTCATGCCGCAGGAGCGCAACGTGTTCCGCACGCTGTCGGTCTCGGAAAATCTCGCCGTCAGTGCGTGGGGGCATCGCGACATCGCAGCCCGCCGGGATGAAGTGGTGGCACTGCTGCCGACCATCCGCGACTACATGCACAAGCGCGCCGGCGGCCTGTCCGGCGGCCAGCGCCAGATGGTCGGCCTCGGCATGGCGCTCATGGCCCGTCCCCGCGTGCTGCTGGTGGACGAACCGACGGCCGGCCTCTCGCCGCTGCTCGTCGGCGACATGCTGGATACGCTGCGACAGCTCGCAGCCTCCGCCAATCTCGGCATCCTGATCGTCGAGCAGAATGCCCGCGCCGCCTTGCAGCGCGCCGACCGCGCCCTCGTCCTCGTAGACGGCCACGTGGTGCGTGAGGGCCCTGCCGCCGCCCTTGCCGACGAACCTGATTTCGGCGCCCTCTTTTTCGGTCACGCCGCATGATTCAGATGATCATCAACACGCTCGCCAGCGCCGCCATCGTGGCGCCCGGAGCTGTCGCCTTTACCCTCGTCTTCACGCTGTTCCGCTACGCCAATTTCGCGGTCGGCGGTTTTGTCACCATCGGCGCCTTTGCGGCCTGGACCTTCAACGTCCCGCTCGGCCTGCCGATCTGGCTGTCCGGCATCGGCGCCATGATCGTCTGCGCCATCGCTTTCGCGATCAGCGATCGGCTGGTGTTCCGCTCGCTACGCGGACGCAGCGGCGGCACGCTACTGCTGGTGTCGATCGCTCTGTCCTTCGTGCTCGAAAACGTCATGCGCTTCATCTATGGCGCGCAGCTCAAGAGCTTCGACCTGCCGCTGACCGGCCCGATCGTGTTTGCCGGCATCCGCATTACACGTGAAACCATCGCCGTGGTCTCGGTCTCACTGCTCGCGATCCTCGCCGTCGGCGCCATCCTGATCTTCACCCCGCTCGGTCGTGCACTGCGCGCCGTTGCGGACAATCCGTCGCTCGCGAATGTGCGCGGCCTGCCCGTCGGACGGGTCGAGACCTTCGGCATTGCCATTGCCGGCGCCATGCTCGGCCTCGCCGGCACATTGGTCGGCGTCGATCTCGCGATCGACCCCAACCTGAACTGGGCGGTAACGATCCCGATCATCGCCGCAGCCATCGTCGGCGGCCTCGGTTCACCGGTCGGCGCTGCCGCCGGCGCGATCCTGATCGGCGCCGCCGAAGAACTGACCGTCGCGTTCCTCTCGCCCACCTATAAGGGCGCGGTCGGCTTCGCGGTCATCGCACTCGTTCTGATCCTGCGGCCCCGGGGCCTTTTGGGTGACAAGGTGGACCGGAAGTAATCGCCATGGAAAGCTATCTTGTCGCCATCCTCACCGTCGCGGGCATCTACACGATACTCGCGCTTGCCTTGAACCTGCAATTCGGCCTCACCGGCCTGATCAATTTCGGCGTCGTCGGCTTCTACGGCCTCGGCGCCTATGCCAGCGGCATCGCCACCGAGACCTTCCACATGCCGTTCGTCGCGGGCCTCGCGATCGCGATGATCGTCGGCTCGATCGGCGGCGCCTTCGTTGCGCTGCTGTCTTTGCGGTTATCCGGCGACTTCCTCGCCATCGTCACGCTCGGTTTTGCAGAAACCATCCGCCTCGTCTTCAATAATGAAGACTGGCTGACCCGCGGCCCGGCCGGTTTCAGCATCCTGACTCGCCCCGTGATCGCCGGCCTCTCCCGCCAGGGCAATGCGTGGTTCGTGCTCGGCGTCATCTCTGTGGCCGCAGTCATCGTCTTCCTGCTGATGTGGCGGCTCGCACGCACGCCCTATGGCCGCGTGCTACGCGCTATCCGCGAGGACGATCTCGTCCCCTCCACGCTCGGCAAGAACATCTTCGTCTATCGCCTGCAGGCCTTCGTGCTCGGCAGTGCCATCATGGCCGGCGCCGGATCGCTCTATGCCCATTACGTCCAGACGATCACGCCGGACAACTTCACCACGCCGGTCGCCATCCTGGTCTGGATGTCGGTGATCGTGGGCGGCGCCGGCAACATGATCGGCTCGGTACTCGGCGCCCTCGCCGTCGTGTTCATCTATGAAGGCACCCGCTTCATCGGCCCCTGGCTGACCATGCTGGACGCCGAGCAGATCTCCGCATTGCGTTTCATCATCATCGGCATCGCCTTGATCCTGATGATCCGCTTCCGGCCGGAAGGACTCCTGCCCGAAACCTCTCAGCGGCCAGCAGAAGCCGCCTCCCGCACCACCACCTCGTAAGGAATGGATCGATGAAACTCACCCGCAGACTGTTCGTTACTGGCTCCACCATCGCGCTCGCCACGCCCGCTCTGCTCCGCTACGGCGTGGCGCAGACCGGACCGATTAAGATCGGCAGCCTGACGCCGCTGACCGGCGGCGGCGCGCCCTATGGCCCGGAAAAGGCCAGGGCGCATCGTGCCGTCGTCGACCTCGTCAATGCCAATGGCGGCGTGCTCGGCCGCAAGATCGAGCTGATCGCCGAGGATTCGCAGACCAACCCTGAAGCGGCCGTGCGCGCCGCGCGCAAGATGATCGACGCCGATCAGGTCTCAGCCATCATCGGCACCTGGGCGTCGTCCGAAACCATCGGCATCCAGCCGCTGTGCCAGGAAGCCAATGTCGTTCAGCTGTTCAGCGGCTCGTCGGACAACCTGCCGGACGGTGACAAGAAGCGTCTCTGCTTCAACCTGCAGCCGCTCAACAAGGCCTGGTGCGTCGCGCTGGCCGGTCTCGCCGTCAAGCGCGGCTTACTTAAGATCGCGTTTGCCGGCCCGAAGAACGACTTCGCGGCCTCGATGGGCGCTTCTTTCAGCAAGGCACTGACAGCTGTCGGCGGCCAGATCGTCGGCGAGCCGCTTTACTACAACCCGACCCAGGTGTCATACCGCGCCGAAGCCGAGAAGCTGATCTCCAGCAAGGCGCCGGCGCTGTTCCTGGCCGGTTACGTCACCGACATGACCGCGCTGTATCGCGAACTGATCCGTGGCGGTTACACCGGCAAGGTGTTAGCATTGTCCTTCGCCGTCGGCCCCGACTTCAAGAAGGCGGTCGGCTCGGCCGCTGACGGCATCCTGCACGGCTCGCCGGTGCCGCCGGTCGGCAAGGACACCTATGACGCCTATCTGCGTTTCGTCGGCTCGAAGCCGAACGGCCAGATCCAGTTCCCCTATGGCTGCGCCGCCTATGACGAGATCAACCTGCTGCTACTCGGCATCACCGCTGCCAAGTCGACCGAAGGCCGCGCCATCGCCGACAACATCATGAAGGTCGCCAACGGCCGCGGCGAGCGCGTCACCACCTATGCCGAAGGCGCCAAGCTGATCGGCGAAGGCAAGGCGATCAACTACGACGGCGCCAGCTCGTCGGCGGACTTCCTGCCCAACGGCATGCTAAAGAGCCGCGACTTCGCGCTGTACGAGATCAAGGGCGGCGAGGACGTCGCGATCCTGACCACAACCAGCAGCGCCGAATAGGTGCGATCAGATCGATCAAGGCAAAGGGCGGTGGGAGATCATCTCCCACCGCCCTTTTGTATCGGCGGCTCAAACAGTAGCCGCGGCGCTCAGTCGACGACCTCGACCTGCAGCACGTCGTTGAAACGGTTGAATGCTCCACACAGGGAGATGCGCCAGGTCAGCTCAACGATCTGCGCCTCGCTGAAATGCGCGCGCAGACGTTCGAACATGGCATCCCGGATGCGATGCCAGTTGCTGGTCACGGCAATCGAGTATTCGACGACGAGACGATCGACCTCGTCCAGTTCCGTGTGGTCCTCCCACTCCAGCAGACTGGCCGCACCGTCCGGCGAGATGCCTTCGACCTGAAGCTTCGGCGTATGCTGCGCGATGCAAAAATTGCACTGATTGATCAGCGACACCGACACCAGCGCGAGCTCAAGATAGCGCTTTTTCAGCACACCCTCGTCGGCGAGATCGGTCAGCATCCGCCAGGCGTGTTCGAAGATCGGCAGACGATTGGCCATAGCGCCGGACTGTCCCTCGAACGGTCCATAGACGAGCATGCGATCCCACAACGGCTTGAGGTGGTCAGGCAAATCGCCCCGTCGCTTGAGTGTAACGCGGGCCATGGCGGAACTCCTGACAGCAAATAGGACTATATTTGGCACCGGACAGCGCGAGCCGCCGTCAGTAGCGGAGCCTTCGGGCTTTGAGGTGGGTACAAAACAAGTCCTACCCAACCTGGCCCCTGATGTAAAAGGCGGAAACGGCCAAAAATCGGGATCTTCCAGCACGTTCTTTCGCAAACGGCACTCATGGCGGCATGAAATTTCGCTTTGGACTCCGGTTGCTCGTCCGGGCCGTTATGTGCTCTGAGGCAAAACCGGTGTCGACGACCTCCATCGACGAGGAATGCGCAGAAGATCTACAAGGGTCGCGAGCTCGCCGCGCTCATCGCGGCCTGTGAGCGTCGGGTTTAAGCCACGGCTCAGCGCCCGAATATTTTGCCAATGGAAGCGAACCCGATCCACTGCGGTGTCTTTGTGACGATAGCTTATCGCCCATGCAAACGCGCTCTTGTCTGCCCGTTTGCGGCAGAATGCACTGAGCCACACCAGACTTCGCGCCAACAATGGATCAGGAACAGACAGAATGATCCTTGTCTTTACTTGCGAGGATCGCTGCACTTCATGTCGATAGGCCCAGTGGCAGATTGCCTCCGGCGACCAATATCTGATGCACGCAGTCAATTCGTGGGTGAGGTCGGAAGCAGTATCGACAACGACACTGGCCCGATGCGCATCGTGCACGCGATGTGTCAGCGACACACGCAGGTTGAACAGAGCGCCGAAATTTTGCGGCAGCTGGCCTGCCCCATTAGGGAGGTCCGCTGGATAAGTTAGAGCTCCGGCGGTTGTAGTCGCCGAGATTGGCTGAGCGTGGTGGAGCGTAGAGGATGCTGGCCGCACGAGGCAAGATGGCTTGCGGTGTCGGCGGTACATAGCCGAGTGAGCTGTGCGGCCTGATCGTGTTGTAGTGCTGCCGCCAGTTCTCGATCAGGATCTGAGCCTCCTTCAGTGTGTAGAAGATTTCCCCGTTGAGCAGTTCGTCGCGAAGCTTGCCGTTGAAGCTCTCGCAGTATCCATTCTCCCAAGGTGATCCTGGCTCGATGTAGAGCGTCTTGACGCCGATGCGGCCCAGCCATTCGCGAACAGTAATGGCGGTAAATTCGGCGCCATTGTCTGACCGGATATGCGCCGGCGGACCATGCCGAGCGAACAGATCGGTCAACACCGCCAGCACGTCGTCGCTTCGGATCTGACGCTGGACGTGGATCGCCAAGCACTCACGGCTGAACTCATCGATCACCGTCAGCATGCGGAAGGCCTTGCCGTCGTGGGTGCGGTCAGCCACGAAGTCATAGCTCCAGACGTGACCGCGATAGCGTGGACGCAGTCGAACACACGATCCATCGTTCAGCCATAGACGGCCACGTTTCGGCTGTCGGTGCGGCACTTTCAGCCCCTCTCGACGCCAGATGCGCTCCACCCGCTTGGCATTTACCGTCCAGCCTTCCTGACGAAGCAGGGCTGTGATGCGGCGATAGCCATAGCGACCATAGTTCGAAGCCAGCCGGACGATATCCGCCGTCAGGCGCTTCTCATCGGATCGTGGCTGCAAACGCCGGCGCGGGGTCGAGCGGTGCTGGCCAGTCACACGACATGCACGACGCTCGGACACACCGAGCGCCGCACAGACATGGGCTACGCCAGCACGACGTCGGGAAGGGCTCAGTACTTTCCCTCGACGACTTCCTTCAGGATCAGCGCGTCCAGCGTCAGATTGGAGACCGCTTTCCTGAGCCGCGCGTTCTCCTTCTCCAACGCTTTCAGCCGTGCTGCCTGGGTCATCTTCAGACCGCCATACTCACGACGCCAGCGGTAGTAACTCTGCTCCGATATCCCGAGGCTGCGGCAGATCGCACCGGTCTTCTCACCCTGTGAAAGCCGAACCTCAGCTTCGCGCAACATCCCGATGATCTGCTCTGCCGTGTAGTGTTTCCGTGCCATTCCGTGCTCCTTTCAAAGCCCAAAATAGCCGAAACTCTAACTCTCAAACCGGACCACTTCTCAGGGGGAAGGCCATTGGTACGAGCAGCTGTAACTCAGCTCTGAAAGCCACGCTGACTTTGCCGACAAGGGCCGTGCCCTCAACTTTTGCAATCTTGCCGGCATAAGATCCGGAGAACCCGCAGCTGACTTCCCGTCCACCAAACAAGAGGTTCTTCCCGGGCGCATCGGTGTGTTGACGCGTCATCAACTCGCCGCGCCATCGTCCATTCTTGGCATCGAAGATCCCTGTGTAATAAAAGAAGCTGTCGCCTCCGATAAGCGCTCCATCCTGCAAGTTGATGATGCCAGAGGCCCGGCGTCGATCCTCTCCGTCCATCGAGATGCGTATCGAATAGAGCCCGTTGGCAATTGGCATGGACAGGTCCGGTTCGAACGAGGCTAAGTCGGCTCAGATATAAATGTCGCGCGGACAAATTTAGAGCTCACAACGAGATAAATACATCGAATCTCGGTTAAGGCATGCATTAGAGCGTTCCCGCTTTCGTTGAGAAATTACCAAAAGCGTAGAAGGACATCGGTGACCTGAGACACCGATGGATCCTGATCCATATGACAGTCGACCAAAGCCGGCAACGGTCGTTAGCTCGGCTAGATCGTCTTTCCTAGCTTCCGGGATACGCTCATTCACGAAACTCATTTTTCACTTCTCTTTTGACGTCGGTCGAAGCCACAGAACAACAGTACTTTTAGTCCGCTCTCTGCCCCATCACACTCAATTCATTCCCATCGATTCAGACAGCACAAAGATTCGGCCGTTCCTGCGCGATCTTCCAAGGATATTCGTCGATCGAATGTTATGGAATGAGCAGATCGCCGCAGAGAAAAGGCTGGTCCACTTTCGTATCAAGACGCAGACCCCTACGCCGAAAGTTGATCCTCCGATGGATTGCGCTCGCGCATTGCAACCTCTCCAGTTCCTTCAGCACTGCCACTTCTCAGAATGAGGTTCAATCTAGTCCGGTTTTTGACTTTAGATACAGTTTATCGCGCTCGCACAGCGCCATGAGTTGCCACTCAAATTCCCGACTGGCTTTGACGTAGGACTAATAACTTGATGAGCGCCTCGATCCTAGCGACCGATCGCGAGATATGGCGTTCCTTTGACGTGATTACCGTGTGACAATCAACGGCTCTTAGCGCCGCAAAGCCCGCAGGTCGCCACCTTCGGGCTTTGCTGACTGGCGGGCGCGGGAATTACTTTCGCGCCAGTGCCTTGCGCTTCATGCTCTCGGCGAACAGCGGCGTCTCGCGGTGATTGTGGTCCCCACCGGCGGCCTGACGGCCCGCCGCGGCGGTTTCGAAGGACACATTGTGCTCTTTCAGGAACGCGAGGAATTCCTCGGTCGGATGTGCGATGACGCTGTTTGTGTATTCGCAATGATCCGCATCGATCGGTTTGATGCTGAGATCCCAGATGATCTGCACCTTGGTGCGGCCGTTGGGCGTGAAGGCGTCGGAGATCGAAACCATCCGGCAGTGATGCTTCTCGGTGATCTCGCCGACATATTGCTGGATCATCAGCGTCTCGCCGATTCGTTCCACATTGATCGACATACGCTTGCCCTCGTCGGTATAGGTGGCGCCGCAGGCGACATGGTCGGGCGGGCAGCAGCGCTTGTATTCGTCGTTCGGCAGGTTGAACAGCCAGTCCGCGATGTCGATCTTGTCGGCTGCGATATCCAGCACGTGGCTGTAGCTGCTGTCCGACAGTTTCAGAGCAGTGATGACTTTGGTCATGGGGTGGTCTCCGATTGGTACGGTGATGGTGGATTGGAAACGACGGATGGATCGACAATCAGCACGATCTTCCCGAAGCCGCCGCCCTCTTTCATGCGGCGATGCGCCTGCGCGGCGTCGGCGAGCTGATAGGTGGCGCTGATCAGCGGGTGCAGCCGGCTGGCCGCGAACAGCGGCAGCACCCGCTCCACGAAACGCGTGGTCATCGCGCGTTTCTCCTGTGCGGTTCGCGACTTCATCACCGTGCCGATGATCCTGAGGTGATTGTGCAGCACAAGATTGAGCGGCATCGTTGTTTCGGCCTGCCCGCTCATCAATCCCACCTGGACGAGCACGCCACCCGGCTTGAGCAGGCGCAGATTGCGCGCCAGATAGTCGCCGCCGATGAAGTCGATCACCGCGTCCACGCCGGCGCCGCCGGTCAGCGCCAGAATATCCGCGTCGAAATCGCCATGCCGGTAATCCACCACATGCGCCGCGCCGATCGTCTTCACACGGTCGACCAGAGCCGTCGAAGCTGTCGCGTAAACCGTAGCGCCGAGCGCCGACGCCAGTTGAACGCAGGCCGAGCCGACGCCGCCGGCCGCGGCATGGACGAGGATCGACTGACCCGGCTTCACGTCTGCGAGATGCGTCACCGCCTCGCATGCGGTGACGAAGGATTCCATGATCGCTGCCGCATCGACGAAGGAGACATGATCGGGGATGCGCACTGCGCTCCGGTGATCGATCCGCGCGAATTCGGCATAGGCGCCGCCGCCAACGATCCCCATCACGCGGTCGCCGTGCGCGAAGCCCTCAACCCGTTCGCCGACCTCGACGACGGTGCCGGCGATCTCCAGTCCCATCACGTCGCTGTCGCCGAAATTTGGACGGCCATAGGCGCCGGTCCGCTGCAGCAGGTCGGCGCGGTTGACGCCCGTTGCCGCCACGCGCACCAGGAGATCGTCGGGCCTCAATTCGGGCTTTGGCGCCTCGCCCAGACGCAGCACGCCCTCGTCGCCGAACGTATCGAATAGGATGGCCTTCATGTGCAGTTTCATTCCATACCAATGCAGCGAGGTGTGCGCGCTGTGTGAGCGTCAGAAGACAGTAAGTCGCCGGATGTTTCTTGGACGATTGGACTGTCGCTTGTTCGAAAGGCAGCGCGCGAGGTCGGCGTGCTGGTTCGCCTGATCTGGCAGTTGCTCGCGTGGTTTGGAATGGCGTTGCCACGGGAAACGCCTTTGCATAAAATGCAAAGATGCAGGACGCGCGCTTCGCAGAACATCTCGCGGTCTTTGTTGATATTGTCCGTTCCGGCAGCTTCTCGGCCACCGCGCGCGCGATGTCGGCGAAGCCATCCTCGATCACCCGCCAGATCGACGCGCTGGAAGAGATGATCGGCTCCAGGCTGTTCGTACGGTCGACGCGGATGATCCGGCTGACCGCTGCCGGGCAGATCTTGCTGAAACGCGCCGGTCCGATTCTCGATGCATTGGCGGATGCTCGCGCCGAGATCGCATCACTCGACGGCGCAATCTCCGGCTCGTTCCGGATCGCCTGCCTGCCGACATTCGGCAAACGCTACGTCCTGCCGGCGATCGAACACCTCATGCATGCGCATGCCGGATTACGGATCGAGATCGACCTGACCGAGCGGCTGGCCGATCCCGTCGTCGATCGCATGGACGCGGTGATCCGCATCGGACATCTGCCCGACAGCAGCCTGATCGCCACCAAGATCGCGACCCAGCGCATGATCCTGTGCGCCTCTCCGGACTATCTGAAAGAGGCAAGCGCACCGTTCAGCCCCGCGATGGTCGAGCAGCATCGATTGATCGACAAGCTGCATGGCGACGATCTGCTCGGCTGGCGCTTCGCCGTCGGCGTCGACGCGATGCCGGCCGTGCGTCGGCAGACGGTGTTTCGCTGTGACGATTTCGAGGGGTTGCGCGACGCCGCCTGCCGCGGATTGGGCATCGTTCGCCTCGCATCGTGGGTCGTGTGGGAAGATCTCGCCGCCGGCCGCCTGATCGAACTCCCGCAACCGCGCGACTTTGCCGAACCGGCAGAAGACGGCATCTTCGTCCTGCGCGCGCTGGCCAAGCCGACCGCGACGTTCCAGGCATTCATCACTGCGCTAAAGAGCAGCATCGGCCAACCGCCCGTTTGGAGTGCGCCTGAAACTGGACACCGATCATACGGAGAGCGGGCCGCTGGTGAAATTCGGCTACCAAGCCGCTCTGCCGAAGGTTCCTGAACGACCGCGTCCCTGCATATGGCTTCTGATCTCCTGGAGTAAAGTAACGCTATCGCCTGAGTTCCTGATGTCGTTCAAACGGCGGCTTCTGGATGTCGATGGAGCGCAGTGAGCGGAGGCGTATTCGCATTGACGATGAGCCCATCGCCGATGTCGATTATCAGCAACTCTTTCCTCGACTCGCCTAAGGTGACCGGGTGAACCTCAACGCAAATACAATGGCCAGCTTCGAGCCTGAGGAACTTCCCGGCGGCTTCTGTGGAAAGGGAACGCGGTCGACCCACTGACAGGGCGCTGTGGCCAAGTGGGACTTCGAGTGTTCGGAGCCGAACCTCATACGCAACCGGCAGCAGTGCACATGCGCAGTTATCTCATCTCGATTCCTGGTTGATCTCGGAGGTAAATGCAAGGAGGTGCGCCAAGCCACGCAGTAACGAGGGCCTCCAAGTGAGAGTAACCGCGACCAAGACAGCGCTAACACTTATAATCGTGAGCCAAAGAACAGCGCCGAAACTAACGCCATCCCGGACTACCGCTGTGGCCAAACCGAAACATAGAAAGCAGTATCCGAAGGTGCGGAAAATGCTCACCGCGAGATGGGAGAATGAATCGGTGCGTGTGACCTTACGCCAGTGATGGCTCTGACTCAGAGCTAACAAGGCGAAACCAAAATACGTGCTCCCCAGCACTATCAAAAGCATGATTGCTTCGAAAATGCTCTTCATGCAGTCACCCCGACCGAGCCGCTGACGCGAGGCGAGCTTGCCGCTGAAGCGTTTGTGCGATGCGGGCCGCCAGGATAGCGCCAACTAGGAGCATCAGGTCCATCCCAGCTACGGGCCACAAAGAACGGTCGAGCGTAGTTCGCGCGATGTGGTCGCCGGTTGTAATCCAGTTCAATGAAACGGCGACAGAAGCAAGCAAGGCAATTGCCCAGCAATGTCGTGACCACACCTGTACTGGTCTCAACCATGCATCCCCCAGTGCAAGAAGCCACACAAGATAAAAGACCCATACTTCCAGCGCAGAACGATCAAGATGCTTTGCGGAGAAAGGGGTCGGGAGCAGCCGATTCGCTACAAAGAATGATATTGTCGCAATAATTATCCCAGTGATGCTGGCAACAGCCAAGCACCGCACAATTCGATAGCCATTATCGCCGCCATCGTGCTGCTTTTTGCGTGCTTCAAGCCAAAAGGAGAAGCCGGTTGCAATAAGGACGCATCCGGACAGTCCTAAGAGAAAGTAGATCCATCGAAGCGTCCAGTGTGTGAATTGAATAAAGTGAAAGCCCGATATAAACCGCTGGGATTGCATGATGGGAGGCGCAACATGCTGCGACAAAACGCTACCAGTTGCACCATCGAACGTGATTGAGTCGAAATTCTTTGCCACGGTACCTTCGCTCGAACTCGCCAATCGAACGTATGCCTCTGTGTCACCATAGTGGCGAATACTCACTGCTGAGATCTTCCGTCCGCCCCATCTGCGCGAAGCTTCATCTGCCATGCGATCCAGCGAAGTTAACGGTCCGCCGATGTGTGCCGCGGGTCGCGAAAAATCACCGTATGCTTCGCTATAGAACGCGTTTATGCCGCCGGAATAGGTCGCGTTGATTGCTGCCGGATAGTAGATTGCAAAGAAGGCGATTAGGCCGGAGAGGGTTATTGCGATATGAAACGGCAGACCAAGAACCCCGGTCAGGTTATGTAGATCAAGGAATAGACGGGTTGGCTTCATGGTCCTCATTGTAAAGAAATCAAGAAATATCCGGGGATGAATAATAACGCCGGAGACTAGCAGCGCTAGCATTGCCATTCCGGCAAACCCAACAATCCAGAAGCCTATACCTTTTGCTTTTAGATGCAGGCTGTAGTGAAACGGATTGATAAAGCCAGTCCCGCCTAGTGAGCCTGAGTTCAACACTCTGCCGCTTGTATCTACGAGGTAGATCTGCTGAACCCCTCCCGGCCCGTCGTATCTAAATTGCATGAATGGCGAGCGATTCGACGGCAGGACCACATGCCAACTAGTTGGAGTTCCGACCGAAGGGAGCGTCACAAGCAACGGAACGATTGTACGATCTAGCGACATCTGACCGGAAGGACTGGCCAAACGAGTTTCCGGCATCATCCATCGGTCGATTTCGCGATCGAAGACCGCAAGCGTGCCCATCCAGAATATGGCAAACAGTAACGCACCGACGGTAACCCCGGCCCACGTGTGGAGCCGGCTCATCGACGCGCGGAAGGTTGAATCCATTTCAGCTTCCAGCCATCAGGGAGTGAATCCCGCGCACTCCCTGGCTGCAAGCAGCAGTTCCAAACGTCATAATCAAACCAACCCGCGTCAATCGGCTTTCCGCAAATGCCCAAATTATCAGGCAGAGAAAGATCGGAAAGCCAAGCATTGAAGCAAGAACAGCAGACTCCGAACGATGCAAGACCAACATCGCTGACAGCGCCGCCGCCATGAGGGCAACGATGTTGGCAGAGAAAAAGTAGCCACCAAAGACGGCAATGATGAGCCGACAGGCAATATGCGCCCTCGGCCCTAGCATTAGAAATTGAACGTGCTGGAAAGCCTGAAGGTGCGCGGCGCACCGATGGCTAGAGTGCCCCCGTAAGCCGACATCCAATAATTCTCGCCAAATACGTTCTCGACGTTAAAGCGGATCGTAACGGGCTTTCCATTTTGGCCCGCGAAAGTATAGCGGGCGCCGACATCTGCTCGCGTCCAATCGGGAATACTGCGACGAGGCTCCGTAAGGTCGTACAGTTGAGAGCTTGTGTAGATAACACGACCGTTCAACGTCAGACCCGGTATGAAGGGCGCGTCCCATTCTCCGCCAAAGTTAATCTGCGTTTCTGGAACGCCATTCGCACGCTTCCCATCGTTAACGCCCCCCTGACTCTTTGTTAGGACAGCGTCGAGAAACGTTACGCCGCCAAGAACGCGGACACCGCTAGCGACCTCGCCAAACGTGTTTACCTCGACGCCGCGATTACGCTGCTCGCCAGCAACTGTAAGTGTGTTTGATGGCGCATCTAGAATTGCACTAGGCTGTGTGATCTCAAAAGCGCTGACGGTCGCAGTTACACGCCCGAAGTCTACCTTGACGCCGACTTCGCGCTGCACCGACTGGTAAGGCGGCAATACCTGACCGACGTTAGCGTATTGGGTGCCAACTATAGTCCCTTGCTGGAGGCCTTCAATGTAATTGCCATAAACTGAAACGTTCTCCAGCGGCTTAAGCACCAAACTGACAGATGGGCTGAGGGCATCGGAGGCATAAGCGCTTGTACGGGTTCCAGTGGCGGCATAATTATTACCGTCAACATACTGCTGCCGAACGCCTACAGTGAGCTGCACCCGCTTGTCGAGCGTAGACATGGTGTCCGCAATGCCGACGCTAGAGGTGCTGCCGTCATAGTTCTTTATAGCTACTGGATCAGCCAGAAACGGGGCGGGTCCGAACAGCGGGTTATAAATATTCGATGCTGGTATCGGCGCGTTGACGCTAGCGAAGCCGGCATCGCGAGTTACAATGGCCCCCTGTAGGCTGACTGCGTGATGTATAAAGCCGGTTTGGACTTGCGTTCTTACGCCGGCATCTAATGTCTTATATTTCTCGTACAGATCATTCTTGAACGCAGACGTGGTGTAATCGCCATTCGCGTTGATAACCGCAGGGAACAGCGTTAGCGGCTTGGCTTGATGTTCGTGGTTTCCTACAGCTGCCCAGACCGTGAGGTTGTCCGTGAGATCAGCCTCGCCGCGTAAAATCTGAAAATGATCCTTGCGCTCCATGTAGGTCCATGGGGGCGCGAAATTCTTGCTTGCGTCTGGGGCGGCGGGGATAGCAAAGCCTGGGTTTATTCTGGCAAAGGTCACAAGACCTCGGGTGTTCTGCTCTTGATAGCCAACATCTGCTGACACGCGAATGCGTTCATTTCGGTAGTCAAGCCCCACGACAGCTAAAGCCATCTTGTCTTTATTGGTCTGGACAGACGTCTCGCCGTCGCGGTAGGCCCCGTTGAATCTGATGCCGAATTCATTGAACTCGCCAAAACGCCTTCCGACGTCAAGGTGAGTCCCCCATTGAGAATTTGAACCGTAACCTGTCGTCAACTGCGCGATCGGAACGTCGCCTGCACGTTTCGGTACGACATTGATAGTCCCTCCAACTGACCCGAACGGTGGCATACCATTCAGAAGCACTCCCGGCCCCTTTATAATCTCGATGCGCTCGGCAAGCTCTGTGCTCACGGACCAATACGGGAGCATTCCGTAAAGACCGCCATAGCTGATATCTGACGTGGAGACGGGGAAGCCGCGAATGTTTAGTCCATCCTCTGCGCTGCTCCCGGTGGGGCGGGTGAACTGCACCGACGGGTCGTTCAACAAGACATCGCGTACCGTCTTCGCCTGCTGATCTTGTATAGTTTGTGCGGTAAAGCTGGTGGTATTGAACGGCGCGTCCATTACACTTCGGTTGCCCAGCATCCCGAGTTGACTCCCAGAAGCAACTTGTCCACCTGCATAGGCTTTGGGGAGAGCGCCAATCATACCCGTTGAGGGCGTAGTCGGTCTTGCTGGCTCGACGGCGCGTGCAGAGGGCCGTGCTGCTCGAACGGCGGCGGATCGACGCGGCGTTGCGCGAGTTACAGTTCTTGGATTAGGGGCATCCACTCGTACAGCAGGCAAAGTAGTGGGCGCTTGGGCCGCAGCTCCGCGCTGTCCATCTATTGATAACGCGACCGTGCTGACCGCCCCCAGTAAAGCTACTCTGCAAGCAGTGTTATCAAAACTGAACATCGGAAAATTTGCCCCGTAAATCGGCCCTTTTCTGTTAGGCCCCCAAGCTCACTTACAGGAACGATTGAAAAGTTCCCATGGGGCAGCCTTAGATTCAATCCAGAAATGCACGACATGCGTTTAAGCGCACTAAGGCACCGCCCACCCATCACTCGGAGTGCGACAAGGAGCCGGGTTTAACGGGGCGTAAGAAAACCTTGCAGTATATGGAGCAAGACGTTTTAAGGCGCTTTTCAAGCATGGCTTCAGTGGGAAGCGTTGCCATCCCTCACCTTAATGCCCACACAGAGGCAAAGCCTAAATCTAGATATCAGGTATGATCACGGTCTTCGAGATGCGCTTCGCAATCCTCTGCACATCCCGAAGAGCACGCCTACCCGCCAACAACTTCATTAGCGTCGTAAGGATTTCATGTCGCGGACCTTGAGACCGCATGACATCCAAGTCGTAAGGCCTGGGCTGCGCGACTACTAAATGGACTTGGTCATTATCCAGCCAATCGGCATCAAAGGCTTTTACAGAGATTGGCATTCGAAGTTGTTGCACTCTAATCATGTAAATTTGGCGAGACACTTTCGACGCGGTGCGTGCCGCAGTCATGCAAGTTGGAAACGCTACCTTCAGGTTATGAGCCAGGCATGCTCGGATCCTGGAGCGCTAATCCTCCTCGTAGCCGTTCCCATCGATCGCTTCAGCCGTGAGCGATATGTCCCCCGCGAACAGCCTGTCCTTGCTGAGCAGGCCGGCGTCCTCGAGGGCGTCCATGTCGGGCAGGTCGCGCAACGTGTCGAACCCGAACTGCGCCAGGAACGCCTTGGTGGTTACATAGGTGTACGGCGCGCCGGGCTGCGGCGCGCGCGGACCGGAGCCGATGAGGTCCAGCCGACGCAGATGGCCGATGACGTCGCGGCTGATCTCCTTGCCGAAAAACTTGCCGAGCTCGCCGCGGGTGATCGACTGGAAATAGCCCACACACAGCAGCACCTGCATCTCGCTTGGCGACAGCATGCTGCCCGGCTCCCCGGCCCCGGTCGCGGTGCGGATCGCGTCGGCGAACTTTTTGCGGGTGCGGTGCTGCCAGCCGCCGGCGACGGCAACGAGTTCATAAGGCCGGCCGCGCAGTTCGGCCTGGATGTCGTCGATGAGCGGATCGAGATTGCAGTCGGGCCCGACGACCTTCGCCAGCATGGCGCGGGTGACCGGCTCCCGCGAGGCAAAGATCACCGCCTCGACGCGGCCCATCCATTCGCGCCAGCGCAGCGCGGTCGGCAGATCCGTCAGCGCGGTGTCCAGCGAGACCTTGGCTTTGGCGCGGCGTCCCATCCTACAGCCCGTACAGTCTGAACGTGGGGCGGCCCGTCAGTTCGCGGACGACGCCGAGCGACACCAGACGTTCGAACAGCCGGCGGCTGGAGCGATCGCTGGCGGTCTGCCCTCCCCGCGCCGGTTGCGCATCTTCGCTGAGCAAGGTCGCCACCATGGTGTCGGCATCCCGGCTGCGCAGTTTTGGCGCCGCGCCGAGCAAGCGATCGGCGCGGTGTCCGAGCTCGGCATAGCGATCCAGGCGGCCGCGGCGGCGCAGGCATAAGCCAGGCTGCAGGCCTGCATCCAGCCTTGATCATTGGAGTTATTTGTCGCCCGGCGCAGACCATGTCCGGTGAGATGGGCCGCCAGCAGCGGCACCGGCGCCGGCCAGCTGAGGTGATGGGCGAGCACGGCATCGGCCAGCCACAGCGCCAGCGGCCAGCAGTCCGGTCGCAGCCGCAGGCTCATCGCCGCCGTTGCCGCGGCGGCCTGCACCGGATTGCCGCCGCCGATGCATTGCGCCAGCGCACATGCGATCGCCTGCTGCAGCGCTTCGTCGTCGCGGCAAGCCAGCAGCGCCGGCAGCATGGTCGGCCACGTCTCCTTCAGCGTGAGCGCCTTGCCGGTCCCGAGCCGGCGCCAGGCGCCGAGCAGTCGGCCGGCGGGGCCCGGATCATCGCGGTTCTGGCGCAGATACCAGTGATCACGCAACATCGCTTCGTCTTCGGTGCGGCCGCCCTGCCCGGCCAGCCTAGCTGCGCATGTGAGCGCCAGGCGCTGGCGCCACAACGTGGCGAGCAGATGCTCATCGCGCGCGATCGGATGCAGCGCCGCCAGCGCTGCGCCGGCCACAAATGGCGCGTCGTCGGCGCTGCCTGGGACATCGCGCAGCCGCGCCCAGCCCGGCATCGGCGGGAAGCGGCGGGGCGGTGCGGGAATCAGGCGGATGCGGGAAGACATGCCGCAGCGTAAGTCGGTGCGGCGCTTTGCGCCATAAAATCCGCCCAAACCGTCCCAGGTTATGGTTAATAAAAACGAGTGATAATGTTGCCTTATCGTTCGTTATTCGCGTGGGGATCAAAATGAGTCCCGAGGGGCTCAGTGCTGAATTCGATCTCTCGGAAGGCTCCGTGCCGGCTGAGAGTGCGGCTCCGGCTAATTGATCGTTGGGCGGGGGAAGTTGCGACCATCAGCTGCAATAGACTCCCAACCCCGCGAGACCGGGGTTGTCAATCGCCGGGGGTTCGCGGTTCAACGCCATCATCCCGCTTCGGGCGGGCGTGAACGAGAACGGCGAGCATGAAGACGATGGTTCGGCAATGTCGGACAGGGCTAGAAGCCGCACAATCTCGTTTCGACGTGCGATCTGCTGAGAGTCGACGGGACCCGCGTGTACGAGCCCGTAGCTCAGAAGTCTTGCGGAGCGTCCGACATTACGCGCGGTGCGCGGCAACGCGGCCGAGACGCATGACGAATCCAGACCGCCGCTTAGTTCGAGCCCGGCGCAGCGGGCCGCCTGCAGTGGTGGCGCCAGAACTTCCGCGATCAAGTCAAGAAAGTACAGGGCGGCTTCCGAATGCGAAGCGAGCACCTAGGTCTGATGCCCTCTCGGTTGCCGAGGCTTGTGGATCGCGAGATCGGCGATCGAGGCTCTGGCATGCTGGCCGCCTGCGAGCAGTTTGACACCGCGAACGACCATATCGGTAGCCGCCGAGGCATAACTGCCGAGGAATCCATCGGGGTCAGTACGATGGCATTGCTCGGAAAGCTCAATCGTCGCAACACCGATTTCGACGTCGAGATAATTGGCGTACTCGCAGCAAGACTGCTCAGTTTCGTGCGGAGAAAGGCGGCGGAGATACAGATGACAAACGAACGTCAGGATCGGCATAGTGCCCCTTAGTGAATGCCCTTCACTAATGAGTTCACCGGCGGAAGTAACACAAGTCGACGACAGGCCATGACGACGGTCGGCGACGCCCTTACGGACAAACCATCATGTGGGCGACCGGGCTAGTTTGACGAGATGCATGAATTTGCGCTCTCTAGTCCCCCCGCGATCCACGCTTCACGTCAGCCAGGCGCTGCGCTTCATTGTCGGAAAACTCGCCTGCGCCTAACACCTGTACCCGGCTTCGCGGATCCTGCAGCCGATTGTCGCTGCGTTTACGGATATCCTCATCGTCTTTTGTACGCTGATCGTCTCCGCCGCCATAGCCCAGCACTTCAACAATGATCACCGATGGCCGTTCGTTGCCATTGCCCTGCTGGCTCGCATCCTTGACCGCATCAGCAGCCGCCTTGTCCTTGGTCTCGGCCATCAGATTGACCACCGGTGCTTGTGCCTTCGGTACGCCTTTGCTCTCGCCGCCAACCTTGATGTTGTCGGTGTTCAACACAACGAGCGCAGCGACGTTGAAGTTGCCGGCGACACGAATGCCGGCATCACCTGCATCCACCGTGCCGGACGGTGCGACCATATCGAGATCGCCGGGCTCGACGCCGGCGAAGCCGACGATGGTGCCGATGCCGGAACCGCTGATGTCGGCTTGCTCCTTGGTCAGCGTTACCGTATCCACATCGGTTTCCGTCAACGGCGCCTTCGGCACGCGCGTAGTCTTGGCGCCCTTGCCGGCATCGATATCGCCGAGCGTCGACCAGATCGTCACGTCGCCGCCGCTGAAGGTGAGAATGCGCGAACGGTTCACCACCACATCGTCGCGGGCCGCGATATTAACCTGGCCGAAGCCGAGAGTAACGAGACCATCACCCGGATTGACGGCCTGATTCAATGCGGCAACCTGAAGGCTGCCGCCGGGGACCAAGATGTTGATGTCGCCACCATGTTCGGTGCGGATTAGCGAATTGGCTGACAGCACGGAGCCCTTCCAGGTGTCGCCCGGGAACAGCGCCGCGATGGCCTGATAGCCACGCCGGTAGCCCCCGTTCAGCGGACGCCCGTCCGCATCGCGCTCGTTCTGGTCGCGGCCGGCCATCCGGAGTTCCTGCATATAGATCTGGCGCAGGAAGCGTTGCTGGGTGAGCGCGGGAAGCGACTGGAATGTCTCCCAGGCCTGCAGCGGTGACAGAGTCTCGCCGGTCGTCTGCTTGATGAAGGCGACCAGGCCGGTGCGGGTCAGTTTGCCCCTCCCGTCGGCGAGAGCATTGGTCTCGTTGACCAGATAGAGCGGCAGTATCCGACCATCGACCGTGGTGGTCAGATAGTTGGGCATCGTGCTCACCATGGACGGATCGAGATAGGTTTTCGACACAGCGGCATAATCCGGCTGTCGGCCATTCAGGCCGGCAATCATGTCGATCGATGCCCCAGCCTCCGAGAGACCTTTGACTTGCGCATCCTTGACCGGTCCAGATGCGTTATAGCTTTCATTGCCCTGACTAATGATCACCTGCGAGGCTGCATGGATGTCACGTCCGGCCGTCAGCAACAGCGATCCCGGCCCCTGGATGACGGTGCCAAGGGTACGTTCGGTATTGAGATTGTTGTTGAGGATGTCGTTGCCCGCGTTCAGCCATGTTACGTCGGTGGCGTGAAGGTTGCGCAGATTGAGCGTCAAGTCGCGGATATCCGTTTTGGCCGACATCAGCGTCTGTTCGTTGGTGGTCACGTTGCCGCTGCGGATACTGCCGGTCATCGCATAGATACGGCTCGGCTCCCTGTCCCCGGCATTCAAAAGTACGGATGGATTGGCGACCTCACGGAAATAATCCATGCTAAGCGCGTAGTAGCCATATGGATCGATGGAATTGGTCAACAGCGCGAGGAAGTGCGCCTCCGACTGGCTCGACCCCGGATTCAGCTTGATGCCACTCCCGAACGGCCGGAGAGCCGTAGGCAGCATTTCAGGCGTGGCACGCGACATCACGAGATTGCCTAGCGTGACGTCCTGCCCGGCCAGCACCGTCAATCCGCCACTACTGGCGGGAAGCACGTTCATGCGACCGGGATTGGAAATCGAACCGTTCAGCGCAACAATGTTGGTGAGTGCCGGATAAAGATTCGCGTACAGATTCGCGAACTGGACAAACAACGTACCGTTCGCGTTCTCATGCCAGAAATTGGTAGTGTTTACGTCCTGCGACAGATAGTGAACCTGATTGACCAGCGTGATGTTGCCACCGGTCGATGCCAGACTTAACCGCGTATCGTCGGTCTGACTGAGCATGAAGGTCTGACCGTCGGAAACTGGCTTGGACGGGTCCAACGTCATCAGCGGATCGAGTACGGCCTGCAGCCGCAGGTCTCCTGCCGTGCGAACATTCAGGGTGGCGTCCCCGAGTGCCAGCACAGGCGCGATATCGTAAGATGTCATGACACCTACGGCTGTATCGAACGACCGCCCGCGAACCGTTCGCCCAATGGCGAAGGTGCCTGCATCGAGCGCACCAGCACCGCGCGCAATGTAGTAGTTGCCGGCCTTGATGTCACCGCCGGCGACAACGTTGAGCGCACCACCATTGTCGATCTGCAACGAGCGCGAGGCGCCTTGGACCGTGCCTCCATGAACACGCCCCGTGGTCGCGAGCACGACGGTCAGATTGTCGAGATCACCACCCGCCTGCACATCGATATTGCCGCCGCCGAGAACGCCGATGCCTTGCGTGAAGCGGCCGTAGTTGATCCACCAGGTCGCCTGCTGACTGGTGAACAAGAGCTGGTCGTCAGTCACGCCATCCTTCTTCAGCCAGTTGGTGTAGAGCATGTTGTCGGAATTATCGACGGGCAGTCTGGTGCTGACATTGCCATTGGCCGCGATGGCGAGGTTTCCGCCGAAGATACCGTATTCGGCGCCAGGCGGCGCGACAAAGTCGGAATGAACCGTCGTATCGTTGCGGCCCGCGGTGTAGATCACCGATTCGTAGTGCGCGAGCTCGATGTTACCGCCGGCTTGCACAGCGATATCGCCAGTCCCGGTACGGATCTGATAGCCATGGGTCGCATCGCCGACGATCAGCGAACCCTTGCCGGCTGCGAGCGCCGCGAGCGGTTTGACCGATAAGGCATCTGCGGCTCCGAGGTCTGCGCCGGCCACCAGCTTTATGTCCCACGAATCCTGCGCCAGCAGCGCGCCGCTCCGCGTGACGTCACTGAAGCCGTCGCTGATATGACCATTGATGTTCAGGTTTCCTGCGGCACGCAAAGTGAGAGCGCCTTCGCGTGCAGTCAGCCCCGACAGATCCCAATCGACGTTCAGTGAGAGATCGGTATCGCTGCGGATTTCGATGCCCGATGCAACGATGACATCGTTGCCGGCATGCAGGCGCGCTTTGATATCGTTGCCGTGGCCGACAAAGTCGTTGGCGACCGCAGTGGCATGGTCACGCAGGGCGGCATCGACGGTAGTCACTGTCGTTCCTGGACGCCACACGCCCTCGAGCACCGTAGACCGCGCACCGACGATCGTGGCCGACAGAGTATCGACGGCGACATAATCGGGGCCGGCAACCTGCTCGGCACGGAAGCGCACCTTGCCGCCATTGCCGCCGGAGACATCGATGATGCCGCCCTGGACATCGAGGCGCCCGCCGGACGCAGTCAGCGCGACGCGGCCGCTGCCGAGCGCCGTCGTGGACCGCGCGAACAGATTGGCCGCCCCCGTCATCACCAGACCGTTGCCGGCGGAAATTGCGATATTGCCGCCATAGGCCGCACTGCCATCGACGGTGCCGGTGATCGTAACCTTGCCGGCATCCGTGCTGAGATCGAAGTTTTCCACTTGCGTCACGCCATTGAGCACGATGTCACCGCTGCGGATTCGGAACGTACGCGAGCGCGAGAAACCGGCGGTTGCCAGTTGTTGAGAGAAGCCGGCGAAATCGGGCAACGCACCGATATCGAGCGCGAACGCGCCGCCCTTGCCAGATGCAGCATGCGCATCGATCTGACCATTCAAGGTCACGCTACCGCCACCGGAGGCGATGGCTGCCAGTTTTCCGGCGTCTCCGCCACCGGACGCCGCGGAGAGATTCAGCGTCGAACCGGCATGGGCCACAACACTGCCGCCAACGGATGTGAGCTCGATACTGCCAGCACTGGCATAGGCCGTGACGTCGTTGAACGTCTTGCCGAACCCGCCGACATCGATAATGGCACCGCCCAGGACATTGACGTTGCCCCCGGTTGCGGTCAGCGACACGCTGCCGCCGAGCGCATCGATACGACCGCCGAAATCGACGGCGGCGCCCGTCAATGCCCAGCGTGAACCGAGACTGTTGACGTCACGAGCAGCGGTCGTGTCATGCGCCGTGACCGTCAGGTGGCCTGTGGTAACGATGGACTGGCCCGCACCATTCTCGCCCATGAGGAGCGGCGCCACCAGTGTGAGATTGCCAGATGCATCCAGACTGCCATCGCCCTGCCCGGCAATGACCTTCGCCGCCGTCAGCGTGACGGCGTTGAAGCCGCGCATCGTCTTGGCGCCCGCACCGAGCACAATGCGCTCGGCATTGACCGCAAGCGTGCCTTGCGCCGTAACCAACGGATCAACGAAACTACCACCGCTGTTACGCAGCAGGATCGTGTTGCCGGTCACCGTCGTCGCGCCAGCACTGTAACCGACCATTCCGGCCGCATCGAGTGTGACCGACCTGAGATCGGCCGAGCCAAAATCGATTCCAGTGTGGAAGTCGATCGTGGAGTAACTGCGCAACGTGAGATTCTGCGCCTGACTGAAGCGGGCCAGACCGGCCGCATCGAATACGAGGCCCGAACTACCGCCGCCGAATCCGATCTTGCTGCCGGACAGCGTGACGTCGGTAGCGGAGATCTGCGCAGAATTTGCAAGCGTAGTGTTGCGGGTAGCGTCGATCAGCAGCGCCTTGCCGCCGGCAACCACAGCACCAGCACCGATATCGACAGTGCCCGGCGCCGTACCATCGACATCGGTGCGACGAACGCTGGCGACAGTGCCGTTGGACAGACGCATCAGCGCGCCGTAGTCGCGCGCGGGCGACGCCACTTGCGGCACGATCGTGATATCCCCGGAATCGCTGGTCGAGACACCTTCGGCCCGTAGCACGCTGCCGGCAGCGATGGTGATGTCGCCGTTCGCAGCGAGGATCATCTCGGGGCCGGCCAAGGCGCTGTTCGCGTCGTTACGAACCACGATGCTGCCGGCCTGTACCGTAAGCGAGACGCCGAGATTGGTTCCCGTGCGGACGCCTCCGAGCAGCAGACTTGCAGCACCGAAATTGCTGAGCCGGCTTGCATCGATGATCAGATAGCCGCCAAGGCCACTGGTGTCGGCTCCGGCCCCGACCACCGCGATATTGGCCGCTGCGATGTCGACGATACCCGCACGACCACCCGCTGCGGCCTGCGACAGCAACTGCCCATCCAATACGAGCTGGTTGCTGGCCCTGAACACGATGGCGCCGCCATCCGACGGCAGCCGGGGCGTCACCACATCAAGACCGAGCTTGCGGTATTGCACCAGCTTGAAAGTATCCGAAGCAAAGAAGTCATTAGCGCCGGCTTCGTTATATTCGGAATAGGAACGGATCACGCTGCCGTCCATCACACGCCAATTCGAGGCGCGCACATCTGCCGAGCCGTCGAGACCGCTGCCGAGACGGCCGGACATCAGCCATGTCCCGTCGAGCATCCTCACAGCATTCCGGACAGAGTTTCCGGTGCTCCCGGCTGTGACCTGGACGGCGAAGCCGCCGGGCAACAATGCGTATTTCGCTGGCAACAGATTGTACCAGCCCGCTTCGAGACCGCCGCCGCCAGCCAGCCAAATGCGGCTGCCCACTGCAACACCGCCGCTTCTCGGTGCGGTCGCCGACCGTGACGAGGGAAGAACTGCGTAAACGCCGTTCATCGCCAGAATATCGTGCGAGCCACCGCTGCCAACGACGAATTCCGAAGCCCGCAGATCGCCGCCGCCGCGAATATCGACTTTCGCGCCCACAGCCACATTGACCGCCGGTGCATCGAGGAGAAGCTTCTTTTCCGGCGGCGCTGCGATCACGGTCGGCAGACCGCTGCTCACCGGCAACGCCCAGTCTTCACCGTTCAACAGCATGCCGTAAGGCACCGTCAGCCCTTCGCCCGACACCGACACGGTGGCGCCCGTCCCCAATGTGATTTCGCGCGTGGCCTTGAGCGTCAGACTGCCGAACGGCACGCGCACGGAGCCATAGATGTCGATGTCTCTGGACGACAGAGTGAGGTTGCCGCCGGCCGACAACGGCGCGGATGGCGCACCGTTGGGCAATACCAGGATTTTCTCTGGCGCCTTGATCATCGCCGTCGTTTGCGTCGATGGATAGATCTGCCCGGCTTGCAAGGTCAGCGCGCCATCGACATCGAGCAAGGCCGTCGCGCCAACCTCGAACGCGTGCATGCGGATTTCATTGGCCACGAGCCTGGTGTTGCCGTAGCCGCGGATAACACCGGACGTGATGTCGATCAGGCCGGCGTCGAGCAGCAGCGTTCCCGAACCACTGCTCGTGTTCGCATCCGCCACAGCCAGATCGAGGGCGAGATAGCCTGCGTGAATCTCCGCGCTCGCGGTCGGCGTCGCAGCCGAAATTTTGCCGGCGATCGAAACTGCCGCATTCTGCAGATTGAGCACGACGCCGTTGTCGAGCCGCAGCATGCCGGGGAGATTGACACCGCCGAAGCCACCGCCACTGATGGCATCCGCAGACATCGTCATCCCGGCATAGACGGTGTCGTCGATCCGCATTTTCGCTCCCGGCGTGTAGACGCTCGTCGTGCCTATACGCGTTGCGCGATAGAAATACTTGTTGATGAGAACAACGGCCTTCTGGTCGATGGTCGGATCGATGACCCAGGGCACGACTGCACCGCCTCCTTGCGCGTCCGCCGCACGGCCGCTCACAATGCGCGGGGTCAGCCCGATGACCGACGGCAGTGCATTGATCGCAGTTTTCATCGCAATGGGAATTTTATACGCCGCCGTCCCGTATTCGTCATAGACATCGAGATCGAGGACAAGCGTGGAGATCGGCGACCCCGCCATCGTTCCGCCGATGAAATTGTACGTGCCCGACGCGGCGTTCGCATAGTATGTGCCAGTCGCCGCATCGAAGGAATACTGGCCGCCAGTTCCGACCAGCCGGAAGTATCCCATATATGTGCCGGCCATGCTGTTCTGAACGGAGCCGGACGGCACTCCCGGGTCGACGATGTTCAACCTGCCACCGGACCCGCCGGCCCCTCCCGCACGGGCGATCAGCCTGGCGTCGATCTTCGATCCGCCGATGCCTCCGCTCGTCAACGTGATCTCGCCGCCGTCGCTGGTCAGCAGTAATGTCGCATCGCTGTCCCGTGCGCGCTGGGGATCGTCGATCACGCCGCTGGTACCGGACACATCGACCAGAGCCGATGGATCGAGCGTGAGCCCGCCTTTCAGGCTGACAGATCCGCCATCGAGAACATTGCCGCTGCGCAGACCGGTGCGCGGATCCGTGTAGATCGTTGCCTCGCCTCTGGCCAGGATCTGAGCCGTGGCAGCCAGCGTCACGGTCTTCGCATCGATCGACACCGCTCCGGCAGGGGCAACGATCGTGCCGGCAACAACGACGCCCCCCGTCTTTATTGTGCTCGCAGTATGCTGCGAGAGGGCAATGCTTCCCCGAACATCCGTCATCAGAGTAGCGCCGGCACCCACCGTGACCGTATTGAACGCCGTGATGCCCAGGCTCGCCGGCTTACGCGCCAGACGTTCTTGCAAATCAAGCACCCGGACGGTGCCGATATCGGTCAGCTTCGTGCCCGTGGCAAAGGACGATGGGTCGACGCCAGCCAGATCGACATTCTGCGGCAACTGACTGACCGTTGTGCCGACGGGAACCATGGCGTTGCCCATCGTGGAGATGGAGACGGCGCGGAAGCCGCGATCTGCAAACAAAGTGTCATGCAGATGGAATGTTGCAGCATCTGCCGGCGCTGTTCCGCCGACCTGTACATCAGCCAGCACGCCGATGTTGAGCGTGCCGCCGGATCCAGCCGCATAGCCACGCAGATTGATACCGTCGAGACTCTTGTTGGAGAGGTTGGTGAGCGTGATCGAGCCGGCGTCGCCCAATTTTAGTTTCGTCTTGGCGCCATTCGCACTCAGTCTGGCTCCACCGGAGACATCGATGGTGGCTCCGGATGCAATGGCGACCTCGCCTTTGACCCCTGACGCCAGCGCATTGGCATCCACCGCCAACACAATCGTGCCGCCATTGATCTGCGAAAACGGCGCCGGCCCGCCATCGGCAGCGTCGTTGAGCCAGCTTCCACTGACGTCGAGAACCGCTTTGGCACCCACACTTATCTTGTTTCCGACCCCAATACTGATAGTGCCGCCAGCGATGCGGATACTGCCGTTGATTTCTGCGGTGGCTGGTAATGCATCGCTCGGGGCGCCATGCTGGAGGACGTTCAGCGTTGCGCCCGGCGTCAGATCGAGTTGCGCGCCCTCCTCAAGCCTGAACATCTTGTTGTAAGTGATGTCGATCCTGGCCATGCCCGATCGGTTGAGGATGCCATCCTCGATGTAGACTGTCTTCGCGCGCGCAGGCTGCTCGCGCGTCATATCGGCGTCGTTCAATCGCGGATCGTAGAAGGTACTCGGCAATTTGCTGGCGACGGTAAAGCCACTGCCAAGCGTCGGCGCAGCATGCGTGATCACGAATGTTGAACCCAGCCACGGTCCCTCCGGAACGCTGCCGCCCCCAAATTGCAATATACCGGCGGTGGCGGGCTTGCCATTTGCCAGCTGGCGTCGGCCCGTGATGACGTGGCCGTCGAGTTCACCCTCCATGGCCAGACCGGCACCGTCATAGATCAGGATGCTGCCGGCATTGCGGCCTTCGATATAGCCCAGTTCGAAACGTCTTACGGTGTTGCGATCGAATATAGTTCGCCACGTCTCCGTCAGGTTGATGCGTTCATGATGACGCATGAAGCTGCCGGGAAATCCGACATATTGCTGGTCGGGCATTGCGTTGCCGATATCGTAGATACGACCATCGGCGCCCAGCAGTTTGGTCGTGGTGATCCAGCCATCGGTGTAGCGCACCGAACCGCCGGACACGTCGAGCATCGCACCGGCACGAATGATCGTCTCGCCGCCCGCCCTCAGAGAGATCTTGCCACCGGCGGTCGATAGTTCGGCGAGGGTCGTGTTGCCGGTTCCGATCCATCCACTCGCATCGCCGATCGGCGTCCCTTCCCAGCGTCCGGTCTGGTAAGCGCCGCTCTTGTCCTTGAACCACTGCACGCCCGCCATTGGGCCATCGGCAAACGTCCCATTCATGCGCTTGTCGATATGAATCGTCGCGCCACGCAACCACGAGTCGATATAGAGAACGCTGTCACGCAACTCGTTGATGCGCAGCTCCGCCGTCACATTATTGGTTTCCATCGCGAGCACCACGTCACGCAGACCACCAACGCTGATCAACGCATCGGAATCCATATATATGCGGCTGCCATCGTCAGTCTTGTCCAACGCGCCAGGCACGGCGCCGGGAATCGTTGGCGGAAGCTTGCTGGCGATTACCGTGATCGTGCCAGAAGGTGCAACGACGCTGGCTCCGGATTGAATGTCAATCAACGTGCCGCGCAGATCGATCGTACCCGCGCGATAACGCGTTCCGACATTGCTCTGCTCGATGACGCTTGTATCGGTCAGGTCCGGCATGACCATCGTGAGGCTGCCCGAACCGAGGCTCAGCTTTCCGCTGCCCCACGAATAGAGGCCACGACCGGACGGGAAGTCGGTGTGAACTCCCACGATGCCCTGACTCCAGGCACTGATATTGATGGAGCCGTCCTGATTGTTGAGCGCGGTCGATGCGACCGCCGTACCGCTCTGCTGAATCTCCCGGCCCTTGATCGTAATATTGCCGCGGGGAGCTTCGATGGCTCCGGTATTCGACACGAGATATCCGACGCTGGCGGCACGCGCGTCCATTTCAGCCATCACCGCCACATAAGCCGGGCTTATGTTGGGGTTGCCGACCGCCCTGCTCAATAGCAAATAATTCGGCAGAGCCGCCAACGGCGACGACACGGCAAAGTCAAGGCCGCGTATGGTAGTGCTCGCGTCATTCAACTTCGGATCCGCCAGCCAGACATTTTCGCCCGCTCCGAAAAGCACCTGGCCGTTCGGCGTCCGGATCGTTCCGGCGTTGGCGACACGTGGTGCGAACAACATCGCCTTGCCACCGCTATGGCTTTCGATGATTGCGCCCGCCTCGACAACGACATTTCCTGGCGTCCGGCCGTAATGAACGATGTTCGTCGGCTCCGTGTCGGTCGAACTGTCCCCGAAGGTCGGAATACCGTGATCGAAGCCGTCGCTCCCAAAGATGGAGAGCGTGTTGTTGATACCCGCTCGAAACTGCTCGTTGCTCAGGCTGAGCGAGGACGCCACGAACGTGTGGACGTTGACCTGGCTCGCTCCGCCGAACACGATGCCGTTGCGATTGATGACATAGACTTGCCCATCCGCCTTGATGGTACCGAGAATCCGGCTCGGTGCCAGCGAGGGATCTGTGACGCGGTTGAGCGCAATCCAGTTGGCCTTGTCAGCACCGCCGGCCGTCTGGTTGAAATACAGATCCGTCTCGCGACCAATGTTGAACTTGTCCCAGGTCAGGATCGCCTTGGCCTCGGTCTGCTTGATCTCGACCTGCGTCCGTCCGCCCGTGGCCGTCTGCGTGGGTAGATTGGCGCCCTGCCACAGACCAGCGCCGCCATCAGTCGTGCCCGGGACTGCACCTGGCGCCACGACGAGGCCGCCCGGCGCCAGCCCATTCGGCACCGCCGATGCCGCAGCGGCAGCAGCCGCTGCCCGCGCTGCCGCCTGCACGCCACGCATATTCTCCATCGCGGCCGATGCGCGACGCATCGCCAGCGACGCCGCTTGGGCGGCCTGCTGGGCGCCAGCCTGTGCCGCCACCGCGGCCTGCGTGGTCACCGGCGTGGAGGCGCTGCCGTTCAGATTGCGGGCACCGGCGGCGCCCATCGATCCAATCAAAGCCAGTGCGCTGGCACCTGCGAGAAACACCGCCCGGCGGACGATGCGGGAGGAGCGACGGGCACTGGCATGGAATTCGGACATGACTGCACTTTCAGATCTGGCAAAGCGAAGCATCACAGAATGTTTGCGATGCTCTCGTCATGCTGATCCCGATTGCAGGCGCAAACCGAAACGACCGAATGAAATTTATTTGAGAACGCTCAACCGAGCAGAATGATGCCACCCGGCAGCGCTGTCACACGTGCGTTGAAAATGTGCTCTATCTGATGCACGACTTGGTCCACGTTCTCGATCCTGAACCGGGCACTGAAACGTTCACGTCCAAGCGTCGCATTGGTCAGGATGATCCGGCCGCGTCGATAGCGATTGACCTCAACGACAACATCGGCAACCGGCATTGCCTTGAAGATCATGAGGCCGCCCTGCCATGCGGTCACCGTGCCCGTATCGGCCGCCGATGTGACGCCGACTCCTTGATCCGAATAGACGATCTGTTGTCCGGCCGTCAGGATTTGTCTGGCTGAGTTGCGCTCGATCGTCGTCTCACCATCGATACATGTCACGCAGACCGATGCCGGGTCGCGCCGCACATTAAAGCGCGCACGGCGTGCGACGATGTGGCCACCTCCCGCAACGACCGTCAGTGCTGACGAGCTTTGTAGTGGCGTCGCAACCACAGCCTCGCCAGTCAATAATTCGATACGATCGTCGCCAGACTTCGAGGATAGCATGGCGATGCTTGTCCGCGTGTTCATGTCGACGGCGATATTGTCGAACAGCTTGATCTGCCGGCGCTCGCCGATATCGGTCCGGTAGTCGGCCGCGAGTTCCGACCATGACGGCCACAGATCGAGCGGCGGGCGGACAGCAACGACAGTCGCTGCCGCAGCCGACGCCGCCAACGCACCGCCAATAAAGAGCCGACGGCTGGGTCGCACAACGCGCATCGCACCAGCCGGATGCGGTGTCTCCGATGCTGCGGTGCCGATCGTCTGCCACGCCCGGCTGGCGCGATCGAAGGCTTCCGCATGCGCGGGATCGCGCGCCGCCCAGCGCTTCAGATCGTCGATGTCCTTCTGGCTTGCATCGCCCGATGCAAATCGCGCCACCCAGTCATAGGCGTCGCGGTCCGGAAGGTCTGTCTGCCTCGATGTGTCTTCAGCCTTGGCCATCGCGTCCATATTTCGTCGATCGTCGCGTTAGGTATCTCATGTATCGGATGCATCGGCCGCCCTGGGACCGAAACGCTGGATGATCTTTCGTTCGATCCGCTCGCCGCAATGCCGGATCGCAGCTTTCAGCTCGAGTTCGGTCATCCGTAGCGAAATGCCATGTTGCTCGGCAATCGCACGCATCGGCAATCCCTCAATACGGGCCGCGAGCAGAATCTGCCGACGGCGCGGCGTCAGCTCCGCAAGCGCTTCACGCACCGCAGCCAGCTCGGATCGCGCCACCGCAACCCGTTCGGGATCCGGCGTCTCGTCGATCAGGTCCAGTGCCGAACGGGCATCATCGATAGTCGCGCTAACGCGCTCCTTATGAAGACGTTTGAGAGCGAGAAAATACGCAATGCGCAGCAGATAGGAAAACGGCCGGCGAACCGGCTCGGCGGGCGTCACGCCTTCGAGTCGCATCCAGGCATCCTGCAGGGCATCCTCCGCCCGCTCCGCAGAACCGATCCGCCGGGTAAGTTGCTTCTTGAGCTCGGGATAATCGACGAGCAGCAGCCGGCGAAGACTTTGCCCGTTTGAATGCGTCATTGCTGCACCGCTTCAAGCTGTTGTGCAGACCGCGGCGACTTTTTGCCGACGTCGTCGTTTGAAGAATCTTTGCGGGGCGCGACCAAGCATTGCCGGTCCGCTTTCGACACCGGCGGGAAAATCACTAATGTGACGGGTTGCGGCATGTCCGCAGGAGGTGCGACAAACCTCACCTGACTAATGATACTGGCGAGCGGCCGGCTTGCACCGTTTGCATCGGCGAGCACATCCGCACGTACAACCTCGCCTGATGGTTTGAGCCACATCCGAAGCAAGACTTCGGTACGGCCGGTGGCCTCATCCGGGAGATCGCAGAGAATTTGCTCAACCTGCTGCTGAACAAGCGAGAAATACGGCTCGAAGCGCACATCCGCCCTGCCGGGCCCGGACGCTGCGCGCGCTCCAGTGTTTTCGGGGACGATCGTCAAGGACCAGGGTGCCGTAACATGCGCGACATGGCCTGAACCACCAAGTATGATCTGAATAGCGCGAAGCGGCGTGAATGTTCCGTGCGCTGCATTGGAATGACGTCGTTCGGCGATGGCAGCGTTGTAGAAGACATCCAGCCCCGTCGTCATACTATAGGCGTCCAGTGCGGCTCCCAACGGTTGCGCGGGGATGTCGAAACTTACCGGTCCTGATAACGACGAATCCCGCGTTGTTTCGGCACGCACCGGCTCGAGGAATGTCACGAGAAGGGACGACGCGAGCAGAACACATGCCCTTAGCGCGACGATCGCGCCGCCAGCGCCTTGGCCAAGCATGCCCCACCCTTTCTGCGCGCAGGATTGCCCGGCAACACGTCACCCCCGCGAGCCAAAGGCAATCGGCGGCGTGATACCGGTATAGTATGACAATCCAATGAACAGGAATTGCGACGCCACGGGCCTCCCCGCGGTCGGTGAAGACGCGGTGCATGGTCTTGATGACGTCGCCGCGCACGCCAAGGTCGCGGAGATTGCGCTCGGCCTCCAGCCCGACCATCCATTCGCCGGGGCCGGCAGGCGCGGCAAGGCCCATCTTCTCCAGGTGCTGGAGCCGTCCGATCAGGCGGCGGATTTCGGGGTCGGCCGCACCAGGATTTTCGGGGCGCAGGTCGATGGCGCCCGTCTCATCGGCGGCCATGCGGATCTCAACGTCGAGCCGCGTCCAGCGTTCGGCCGCAATCTCCTTTTCCAGAGCGTTGCGGCTCTCGTGCTCGGGCTTTGGACCAAGCTCGATAGACGCGAACTCCTCGGCGCGCGAGCTCAGGCCCCGGCTGATGTAATCTCTGGAGATCACGAGGTCGGCGCCGGTCTGATAAAGCTCTTCGGCTTTGGCGCTCGTGTGCCGCGGATGCGGCCAGGCCGGATGCGTAACTCGCTGTCGCCTGCGCTCATGGCAAAGGCTCCACGAACGCGGAATGTGGAGCAGTGCCGAAAATGTTCTTGAATTCATTGGCGAAAGCATCAGGGGCGGCACGCGCCCCGACCGACCGGCACGGCAGAACCCAAGCCATCGCAATGGCTTGTGGTTCGACCAGCGAGCCTCTTTTATCTCGCCTTCCTAATCGGGCGTGCAAAGTCAACACTTCACTACGCTTTTTCGCGATTTTCCGCATATCACCATTTCCTTTCTCTCTGCGCTGATGGCGAGCAGAGTCCGCTATGACCACGTGCACGATCTGCATTCTCCAGGCGGGGTCCATGCGTTCCTTCGCGTTCAGCACTTGGCTGTCGCATGCTCTTCATCAGGTTCGTAACAGGGCTGTCCAAGCAGTCCGACGCTCTCGTCACATGGACGGAAGCAGGCAAGAGATAGCGGACATTCCCCGTTTCGCGGCCCCGCCAGGGGACGCTCACCGCGCGCGCGGATCTCTAATCTTTGCTCCTCTTCAACATGCTGGATGCAACACCAGCGCTAATTCCTTGCGATCCGTGCAGCAGTTACTGCGCAGGTTTCAATCGCAGCCGCTGCGTAACCTTGCCGCCGAAGCCGACGTGGAAATCGGTCTCGCTGATCCACATGCGATGCAGGATTCCGGCAAGCTTGCGCGCCACCGCGACGATCGCGCACAACATGCTTGATCGCTTAGCGATGCGAAGGCCCCACGCCCGTAGCGCAGACCACCTTCTAATTCGCAGCAGCAGGCTCGCGGCCGCCTCGCACAGCGCTTCGCGGACGTTGACGTCGCCTTGTTTAGTGATGCGCCCCTCAAAGTCGATCGAGGTGCCGGATTGATGTCGCCTGGGCGTCAACCCAAAATGGGCACCGACTGTTCGCGATCGAGTGAAGCGCAAGGGATCATCCACACCAACCTTGAACGAGAGCGCGGCGACCGGACCGACGCCTGGAACCGTCATCAAGCGGCGGCAGACCGGATCGTGCTGAACCACTTGCAGCACCACTCGGTGAAGTCGTTCATACCCCTCGAAGATCGCCCGCCTTACGTCCAGCATGGCCTCAATCATCAGAGAAAATACCGGGTCGCCGTGCTCGATCAGCTCCCGGACCCGAGCCTCGTATCCTCCCCGGCCGACTGCGCCAATCAGCAAGCCATAAGCCCTCAGCGTGCCACGAATATGGTTCTCGATGTCGATCAGTTTGCGCGTGAGGAGCTTCTTGTTGGCCAATAACGAGCGCATCTTCTGCATCTCGATATTCTTGACGTGGACGGCACGATACCAGCCCAGCCGCATCATCCGTGCGATGCCACGCGCGTCGTTCCGATCGGTCTTATTGCGCATGGTCGACAACGACACCCGCATGTGGTGCGCTTCCACGACAATGACCGGCAGCCCAACGGGCTGCAGTTCCCGATACAGCCATATGCCAAGCGATGACGCTTCAACACCCACGCGATCGAGGCGATCCGCGCAGCCCTCAAGAGCGGCGCGGATCACCGCGGGCTCCGTGCTGATCTTAACTTCGCGGACCGTGAGACCCTCGCTATCGACGATGCAAAGGCTGGTTTCTTCAAGACCGACGTCCAATCCAACGTAGAGTTTCATCGGAGCTCTCCTTTGTGCCAACGACAGCCTAAGTCGTTGCACCAGGCTCCGGATTCCGCCACGGTTCGCTTATCCCCGTGCACCGGTTTCTCGGAGCCCGATTTGAAGAGCCGTCCCGCTGTCGTGCCTCCCTGCTGCTCTCCTCTTCCCGGCCGTTCTATCCTGGAGCACGCCATGGCACGACAAGCTGCAAATCCCGTCATTACAGGCCTCCCGCACTGGATCGAGCAACAAACAGGCCTCGCGCTTGCGGCAGGACTGCAGAGATATTGCGCATCGGATCGCCCGCCTGAGCGCGGTCCGATCGCTGCTCAGCCGACACACGATCGGTAGCGGTTGCGCGTTCGGGTCGTCCGATGAACAGCGGCGCCTCGGTCCATGACTTCGAATGAACAGCTGCAACGGAGATCGAATTGGCAAGTTCACCGTTACCGAAGAAAGGAGCAAGGGTTGCCACATAAGCGCGGGTCTTGGCCGGCAGCGGTCGGCCTCCGAGATATTGTTCGTAGCGGCCTGGTCCCGCATTGTACGCAGCTAGGAAGCCGGGCGAGCCATAGCGGTCGTGCAGTTCGTGGAGGTACGCAGCACCGGCCAGGATGTTGTCACGCGGATCGTAGGGATTGTCACCGAAGCGATGACGCGTGCGCAGATCTGCCCAGGTCTCGGGCATGATCTGCATCAACCCCATGGCACCTTTTGGCGATCTGGCCCACGCGTCACCAGCACTTTCGACGGTCATCACGGCGCGTATCCAGTGCGCCGGTATAGCGAAGCGGCGTGAGGCCTCTTCGATTAAATTCGCAAACGGTCCGGCAGGTCGTGCGCTCGCCGGATGTCCGGTTGATGCGTTATCGGCTTGTGCTGCATTCACCGGCACGATCGCAAACGACAACACCATTACGACGGTACAAGCGACCGTCCCTAAACGACGCAAACATGCCACCGTACTCGCGTCCGTCCAGGGTGAAGCTTCTTCGCGCCGGCCTTGCGGCCGCCCTGGACCGCCACTGCGCGCGGCGGCTTTGCGATTGTTGGTCGGGAAATGGGTTATCGCGGAGCGCCGTCATTGCTAGTCTTTGCGCTCTGATCCCCAATGACAGGAGCAGCAAAATGCAACCGATTGCCCAATATGTTGGTCTCGATGTCTCTCTTGAGGAAACCAAAGCTTGCGTAGTCGACGAATCCGGCCGTCCGATCTGGCGCGGTAAGTGCGCCTCTACACCGGACGACATTGAGAAGCTTGTCAGTAAGCATGCGCCGAACGCCGCTCGCATTGGCCTCGAGACGGGGATGCGTTCGGTCTGGTTGTTCCATGAACTCAAGAGCTGCGGACTGCCGGTGGTTTGTATTGATGCGCGTCCCGCTAAAGCGGCGGTATCGCTGCAGATCAACAAAACAGACGCGAACGATGCGCACAGCATTGCTCAAATCGTGCGCGTCGGTTGGTATCGGCAAGTGCCGGTAAAGAGTATGCAGACGCACGCCGTCCGTGCCATGACCACCGCACGAGCGCAGTTCGTCAGCACGGCTTTGAAGATCAAAAATACTGTCCGCGGGTTGCTCAAGACCTTTGGAGTGGTGCTCAAGATCGGCAGTCAACTCCGGTACGTTCAATTGGTCCGGACGGCCATCCAGGATCACCCAATTCTGCTTACGATCATCGAGCCGATGCTGATCGCACTTACCTCTTTGCAAGAGCAGACATCCAAGCAAAACGGCAGCGGGGCCTTTGAGGCTTAAGGAGCTCCAGCGTACGATTTCCCAAGCTTTTAATGACGTCGGGTAGTCGTCGCAGTAAAGCGGCCGAAGGTGGCCCTCAGTGACACAAATTTGCGTATCCGGGGTCTCGTAAGGTTTCCGAATGGCCTTCGGCACGATGGTGTAGATATTGTCCCAGTACAGGAGCGCCGAACGTAGCCAGGTCTGATCGCTCACGTCGATGTTTGGATAGTAGAGCGCCGATCCGGTCAGGGTCTTTCCACCGCAAACCTCCCAAAAGCACCTCGTCTGGAAGACCTACACTACAGTCCAGATCGCTCCTCGCATCTGCCCACGGCTCACTCGGGCCTACTTTTCGGTTGGCCTGGGCAACGTCAAAGAATCTTTGGAAGGCTTATAAAACGGTGCTTAAAGGCGGCCCGCAGATGGTCGCTTCCCAACAGGGTCGTCACCAAAGACATGGTGCGCGCCATCGAGCCGCAGCGCTGTAGACGGATTATCGGCTCGATTGCTTGCGCCAGATCGACATATCTACACCCGATCACCGCAAATTGCCGCATACGGAAATAAGGGCTCTTTCCATACACAGACTCAACGGATTTGATGGTGCAGCACCTCCTTGACACGGGAGGCATTCTTTGAACGCACGAGCCTCAACCTCAGAATTTCGGTTGGCGCGATCCGCAAAGACGCGGCAGACGGCCAGCCAAAAACTGAGTCACCGGTCGTAGAGATTTCATCTTTTGCGCTACAATAATGTCGAAAGCCAAATTCACAGAAGCCGATATTAGGCGCGCCGTGAAAGGCATCATCGATGGCGGTGGCAGGGTCGCGAGCGTTGATATTTGGCCTGACGGGCGCATTTCGGTTACAGTCAAAGAGAACAAACACCGTTCGATAGACCCGGAAGATGATCCGGAGGTGTCGCGGAGGCTTCTATGAAAATCGGCCGATCTGCCCTGCCCTTGCCGCGCTACACGAGGCGCAAACGCCTCAAGAAGGGTGGGCTCGGATACTTTTTTGACGCGCCGACTTGGGCACGCAAGAGAGGTTGCCCGGTCAAAAATGAACCGCTGGGTAACGATTACGACCTGGCGGTGCAACGCGTCGAAAAAATACTCCTACCCGCGTTCGATAGTTGGCTGAGCGGCGGCGAAGATGCAAATCCGGTCGGCATCGGCGTGGTGATCGGAACGCTGGACTGGATGTTTCACGAGTACCGCCGGACGTGGAAGCAGAAAACTGCGAAGCGTTTGCAGCCGTTGAGCCCCGGACAATGCCGCGTCCATGAAACCGGCATCAAGATGATCTGCGAATATCTGTTGCAGGATGGCAGGCGTCTAGGCACGCGGCGGGTGTCGAGCATCGACACGGCGTTTGCCGACGATCTGTTCGAGAAGCTGCTCTACAAAAAAGTTGATGGCGAGAAGATCGAACGCCGCACTACCGTCAATCACGCCATGAAAACCGCGCGTGGTGCATGGAACACGATCTCGCGGGCGCACCCTCACATGTTTCCGCCGAAAAACCCATTCGAAAAGATGGGTCTGCGATCGACATCGCGCGAGACCCCGCACGCGAACTTCGATGAACTGATGGCTTTCCGCGCGAAGGCATTCGAAATGGAATTCGCGTCGCTGGCAACCGGCGTTCTGATCGGCTGGGAATGGCTCCAGCGCAAAGCGCATATCTTCATCCGGTTTATGGCCGAGCACTATCGCCCGAACAGCCACCCGAACCACGTCTACGTCATCAACTACAAAACTAGCACCGGCTCATGGGAACCGCTGTTCGATAAGAAGGGCAAGCCGCTCTATCCCCTGCTGATGGCTGAGCTGGATGCCATGAAGGCGCTGCGGCCAACAGGCGGCCTGATGCTGCGGCGGGACGGCAGCAGCCTGCCGTGGAGCGGCAAGGGCGAGATGCTGACGCAAGTAGAGCGCATCTCGAAAACGATCATCATCGCTGCGGGCTTGCGACCTGAGCTAACCTTCACATCGTTTGGTCGGCACGGCGGGGCCACCGAATCGAAATCGTCGGGACTGACCACGTTGCAGTTGATGGACAAGGGTCAGTGGTCGTCGGTGGCGGCAATGGCGAACTACCTGCACGACGACGACGAAGGCAAGCAGCAAGCTCAGATCAAGCGCATTAAACGGCGCAAGCAGGCGGCCAAAAAGTGAACGTTTGTCGGAATGAACTCGCTGAGCTTGTCGGAATGGAAAGTTCCTGATGCGCTAAGTCATTGAAAAGATTGGAGCGGGTAGAGGGAATCGAACCCTCGTATTCAGCTTGGAAGGCTGCTGCTCTACCATTGAGCTATACCCGCGCGCGGCATCAGGTAACACGTCATGCGGCGCGTCTCAACCTCATCCGCCGTCGCATCCCCTGCCTCGTGGCATCGCGAGTTGTGCATGGATTTCAAGGGGATGGCGAGAGAGCACGGCGCTCGGGGCGTAGTTCGTCCGCGGATACCGAAGCGCCCATCTCGTCATTCCGGGGCGCCGAAGTGACAAAGTCGCACGCAGGCGAACCCGGGATCCCGGAATGTTTGGCTCTGCCGAGATTCCCATGTCGGGATTCCCCGCCGCTCCAATTGGAGTGGCTGAGGCTCGGTCCCGTCGCCTGCGGCGCCGGTCCCGCCCTCAGGCAAACCAATTGGTTTGGCGAGGAATGACGGTGGGGGCGGCAAGACAGCAGCTAAACATTTTTTCCTAGCTCCTGTTGACATCATCCCTATCTTGATTATATTCCCCTTCGTCCGGCCCCGATGAGAGGGGCGAGCGCGATCGTCACGTTCGCGGGGCTGGATGCGGTGGACGCCGGAGATGCGGCGTTACGCGGTTTGGAGGTGACGTCTGTCTTCGGGCAGGACGGATCTGCGCCAGCACTGCCACTGGCAAGGAGACGGCCGACCTTCGGATGGAAAGACTCCTGGACAGTGTGACGGACGACCAAAGTCAAAACGCGTTCGGCCTACTCGCTTGAGGCTCCCTTCCCATCGCCTTGGGACTTTAATTCGCGATCGGAGCGTTCGTCGAGGCAAAGTGCAAGCAACCGAAAAAACACCGCAGGCGGAACGCTGGGCAATCGCTCGTGCTTCCGAAAGTCCTGATGCATTACCCCATGCGGAAGACCGCATTCGCATCAGGCCCAAGGGTGCAACGGGCACCCGGCGTTCCGCACGCCCTCTTTTCGGAGAGGGTCGAAGGAATGCTCATAGCTCGGACGCCATTGGCGCCGCGAGAATGCGAACGTGTGTTTTCAGGACGGTGGGGCTGTTTGAAATTCTGGATTTGCGATGGCGCGGTGAGGTCGCCCCACACACAATCGTCATGCCCGGCGAATGCCGGGTATCCACGTCTTGCTTACGAAGGAAGGCGTGGATGGCCGGGTCAAGCCCGGCCATGACGTGGGAAAGAGCGTGACCGCCGCTTCCCGCTGGACGTGCCTCGCCTGCTCGGCGAAGCGCTCGCTGCCTTTACCAGGTCGCGAGCACCGAGCCCTTGAACTTCTCGTCGATGAACGCCTTCACCTCGGGCGACTGATAGCTTTCCACCAGCGTCTTCACCCAGGGCTTGTCCTTGTCCACCGCACGCACGGCGATGATGTTGGCGTAAGGACCCTTCGGGTCCTCGCGCAGGATCGCGTCCTTCACCGGATCGAGACCGGCCTGGGTCGCGTAGTTGGTGTTGATCCCGGCGACGTCGACGTCAGGCAGCGTGCGCGGCAGCTGCGCGGCGTCGACCTCGGTGATCTTCAGCTTCTTGGGATTCTCGGTGATGTCGAGCAGTGTCGGCTTGAAGCCGACGCCGTCCTTCAGCTTGATGATGCCCTTGTCGCGCAGCAGGATCAGCACGCGGCCGCCATTGGTCGGATCGTTCGGGATCGCCAGCGTAGCGCCTGACTTGACCTCGTCCCAGGTCTTCACCTTCTTCGAATAGATGCCCATCGGGAAGTTGATGGTGTTACCCACCGCAACGATCTTGTATTTGCGATCGGCCACCTGGTTGTCGAGATAGGGCTGATGCTGGAACGAATTGGCCTGCAGGTCGCCGGCTTCCAGCGCCGCATTCGGCACCACGTAATCGGAGAATTCGATGATCTGGATGTCGAGGCCCTTCTTGGCGGCGACGGCCTTGGCAGCTTCCAGCACCTGCGCATGCGGACCGGGGGTCACGCCGACCTTGATGGTCTCGGCTGACGCAGCGCCGGTGAGCGCGGCGAAAGCGAGGATGGAGAGAAGATAGCGACGAAGAGACATTGTGTTTTCCATTGTGAGTAAACGAGTGTGAGCGGGCCCGCTGACGCGAGCGAGATCGCTCAAGAGTGTCGCGTGCGCTTGTCGAGGCGGCGCGAGATGAAGTCGCCAAGGCTCTGCACGCCCTGCACGAGACAGATCAGCACGGCGACCACCGTCGCCATGACTTCCGGCATGAAGCGCTGATAGCCGTAGCGGATGCCGAGATCGCCGAGACCGCCGCCGCCGACGGCACCGACCATGGCCGAATAACCAATGAGGCTGACAGTCGCGAGCGTGAGCGCGTGCGTCACCGCCGGCATCGCTTCAGGCAACAAGACCTTCCAGACGATCTGCAACGGGCTTGCGCCAAAGGCACGCGCAGCTTCGACGAGGCCCTGATCGACTTCGCGGATCGCGCCTTCGATCACGCGCGCGATGAACGGCGTCGCCGCGATGGTCAGCGGCACCACGGCGGCGCTGGTGCCGATGGAGGTGCCGGCGATCAGCCGCGTCAGCGGCACGATGGCGACGACGAGAATGATGAAGGGCGTCGAGCGCGTCGCATTCACCACAAGACCGACGATGCGGTTGACGTTCGGCGCCGGGAACAGTTCACCGGCGCGGCTGGTCGCCAGGAAGATGCCGAGCGGCAATCCGGCCAACGTGCCGAAAATGCCGGCCAGCGCCACCATGGTGAGCGTGTCCAGCGTCGACCACAGGATCATGTTGATCAGTTCAGGCGACATAGCCGAGATGCTCCACGGTGTTGCGGGTCGCGGTGAGATCGGCGATCAGCTTCGCCTGCAGCTCGGGCTCGGCCGCGACGGAGGCGATCAGCGTACCGAACGGATGATCGGCAACATATTCGATCTGGCCATGCATGATGTTGAAGTCCACGCCATAGGCACGCGTTAGCCGCGAGAGTACGGGCTCATCGGCATCGGCGCCGGTGAAGGCGATGCGGATGACGGCCTGACGGCCGGGCGCATAGTCCGCAAGCAGCTTGGCCTGCAGCCATTCCGGCACATTGCCGCCGGTGACTTCGCCGACGAAACGCTTGGTCGTGGCGTGGGTCGGCTTCGAGAAGATCTCGTAGGTCGTGCCCTGCTCGATGATCTGGCCGCCTTCCATGACAGCGACGCGCTGCGCCAGCTTCTTCACCACGGACATTTCGTGAGTGATGAAGAGAATGGTCAGGTTGAGATCGGCATTGATCTGCTTGAGCAGCGCAATGATCTGCGCCGTGGTCTCGGGATCGAGCGCCGAGGTCGCCTCGTCCGACAGCAGCACCTTGGGTTTGGTAGCGAGCGCACGCGCGATGCCGACGCGCTGCTTCTGGCCCCCGGAGAGTTCAGCGGGATAACGGTCGCGCTTGTCGGCAAGGCCGACCATGTCGAGCAGCGGCTCGACGATTCCCTTGATGTCTTTGCGCGGCGTGCCGGCGATCTCCAGCGGCAGTGCGATATTGTCAAAGGCGGTGCGCGACGACAGCAGGTTGAAGTGCTGGAAGATCATGCCGATCGAGCGGCGCGCCTGACGCAGCGCCTTCTCGTCCAGCGATCCGATGTCGAGGCCGTCGACGGTGACTTTGCCATGGGTCGGCTGCTCGAGCCCATTGATCAGGCGGATGAGCGTCGACTTGCCGGCGCCGCTCTTGCCGATCACGCCGACAATGGCGCCTTCCGGTACTACGAGGTCGATATTGTCGACCGCCTTCACCTCGGCGGAATCCTTCCGCGACGGGAAGATCTTGCTGACACCATCGAAGGAGATGATGGCACGCCCTTGTTGGCCAGGATCTTGCGGATCGAGAACTGGCACGGGCGCTCCGGTCGGCTTGGACAGGGGAGCGTTCATTGAATGACGTTTCTGCGCAGTTGTGAAGCACGGGGCCGGCCTGCGTGTCGCGGGCGCCGTGGCTGCAACCTACTGATTTCGGGCAACATTTCAACCGCACTGCACAAATGAGGAAAATCCAACGGTTTCAAAGGCCTGCGGGAGTAAAAGAGTGCCGAGAGACGGCTGGTGACAGCGCTAATCGTCTCCCGGCGAGTTTTCGGGAGATCAGGAGCCCGGAGTCCAGGTCCAGACGATGTCCTTCACATTGATCGCCTTGGGGATCAGGCCAAGCTTGTGGAAACGATCCGCCGTTTCCTGCTGGGTGGCAATGATCCGGTCATTGATCGGCACCACCGTGTAGTTCGACCGTTCGACGGCGCGCGTGGTGGCGGTCTTGTCGACACCGGTCGCCTCCTGCAGGCGCGTCGCGACTTCGGCACGATTGGCTTCGGCCCACTTTCCTTCATCGGCAAAGGTCTTGTTGAACAGCGCGACGATGTCCGGATGCCTGGTGGTGAAATCCTTGTTGGCGAGGAAGAACGAAATGGAATCCTGCACGTCCTTGGAGAAGGCAATCACCCGCGCCTGTTTGCCCTCGGCGAGCGCCAGATACGGATCCCAGATCGACCACGCGTCGATATTGCCACCGGCAAAGGCAGCAACGGCGTCTGCAGGGCCGAGATAGACCGGCGTGATATCCGCATAGGTCAGCCCCGCCTTCTCCAGCGCGGCGATAATCGTGTTATGCGCGCTCGATCCCTTGCCGAAACCGACCTTCTTGCCCTTGAGATCGGCGAGCGTCTTGATCAGCGAATTCTCGGGAACGACGATGCCCTGATTATAGCCCCGCGACGGAATGGCGGCGATATAGACGAGATTGGCACGCGCAGCCTGCGCGAAGATCGGCGGCGCGTCGCCGGCATAGCCGAAGTCGACATTGCCGGTGTTGATCGCTTCGAGGATCGGCGGCCCGAACTGGAATTCGACCCATCGGACGCTGACGCCCTTTTCCTTGAACACCTTCTCCAGCGTCGCGCGCTGCTTCACCGCCGGGAAGATGCCGGCCTTCTGGAAGCCGATGCGGATTTCCTTCAGCTCCTGCGCGGCGGCTGGCGATGCGATCAGCCCGGCGGACAGCAACAGTGCTGCGGAGAGACCTGCGACCACAGATCGTCGGGAATAGGACATGCGCTGTTGCTCCATTTGCGCCCGGGCGATGCAAGGGCGTGATGGTCAAACGCTACGCGCAATTGCGAAGATTGTGCTTTCAAAGGTCGTGGGCAGTCTGCAAGTTTTGCAATCCTCAGGTCCGCTCCGGGAGCAGCTTCATCTCCGCCGCAGGGAAATAACCTGCTCTTCCTGAGCCACCCGGAAGGCATACAGAGAACGTTTCCGCTGCACAACAAGGCCTGTGCAGCATGCCTGCATCGCCGCGCCCGGAACTACAGTTGGCCATTTCATTGACGGAAACGCGCCGCTCTCGCACCTTTGCTGCTCACGAAACATCATCAGCAAAGCAGTCCCAACATGCTTCCGATCCACATCGCCCGCTTCATCGAACGCTTAGTGTTCCGGCGCACCCGGGCGCTGCAACTGGCCGCCGTGGCCTCCATGCTGTCGGTCTCCTTCGCCTGCGCACAGACGCCGGACACGGTGCGCATCGGCTATCAGAAGTCGTCGACGCTGACCGCCGTGCTGAAGACCAATGGCGAATTGGAGAAGGCGCTCGCGCCGCTTGGCGTGAAGATCAGCTGGCATGAATTCACCAGCGGCCTGCCGCTGCTCGAGGCTATCAATACCAACAATGTCGACTTCGGCGCCGATGTCGCCGACACCGTGCCGCTATTCGCGCAGGCGGCCGGCGCCAAGCTCGCTTACATCGCCGAGGAAGCCGCCTCGCCAGCCGCACAGGCGATTGTGGTGCCGGCGGAATCGCCGCTCAAGACGGTCGCCGATCTCAAGGGCAAGAAGGTCGCGGTGACCAAGGGTGCCGGCAGCCACTTCCTGCTGCTCGCCGCGCTGAGCAAGGCCGGCCTCACCTTCAAGGACATCCAGCCGGCCTATCTGCCGCCGGCCGACGGCCGTATTGCCTTTGTCGGCGGCAATGTCGATGCCTGGGTGGCATGGGACCCGTTCCTCACCAGCGCGCAGCGCCAGTCCAATGCCCGTGTCCTCGCCGACGGCAGCAATGGCCTCGCGAGCTACAAGCGCTACTATCTGTCCTCGGCCGCCTATGCGGACAAGCGCGGCGACGTGCTGAACGTCATTTTCAAGAAGCTCGATGAGACCGGCAAATGGGCCAAGGCCGAGCCGAAGGAAGCCGCCAAGCTCCTCTCAAGCCTGTGGGGCATCGACGCCGCCACTGTCGAGGAAGCCAACAGCCACCGCTCCTACAAGGTCGGCGCCGTCACCAAAGCCGGCCTGTCCGAGCAGCAGATCATCGCCGACGCCTTCTTCAACGAAAAACTGATCCCCGTGAAGGTCGACGCCAGCGACGTGAAGATCTGGGCGCCGAAATAATCCCATTCTGACATTCCCTGAAAGACAACGACAATGAAGACCGCCCTCTCCGTCATCGCCGCCGCGATGCTCGCACTCGTCTCCTTTGGCGAGCATGCCAATGCGCAGTCCGCCACCAAGCCTGAACTGAAGGTCGGTTTCGTGCCCGGCCCCTATATCGACGGCTTCAAGAAGGGCGTCGAGCCCGAGCTGAAAAAGAAGGGCTACACCGTCAAATATTATGAGTTCTCGACGGGCCTGGAAGCCAACACCGCGGTGTTCAAGAACGACATCGACGCCAATGTGATGCAGCACACGGTGTTCCTCGACAGCTATAACCAGCGCCAGAAGACCGACCTGACCGGCATTATCACGGTGCCGACGCCGCCGATGGGTCTCTATTCGACCAAGCACAAGACATCCGATGCCGTGAAGGCCGGCGCTACCGTGGTGGTGCCCAATGATCCCGTAAACCTGCAGCGCGCGCTGTGGATCCTGCGCGATCTCGGCTGGATCGAGATCAAGGACAATAACCCCGTCGATGTCACCGAGCTCGACGTGATCAAGAATCCAAAGGGCATCAAGATCGTCCCCCTGGAAAACGCCCAGGCTCCCCGCGCCCTCGGTGATGCCGACTTCGCCGCCGTGCAGGGCAATTTCGCGATCTATAGCGGGCTGAAGCTGACCGAGGCCTTCGCGCTGGAAAAGATGACTAAGCCCTACACCAATGTCGTGGCCGTCCGCCGGGGTAATGCCGAGGCGCCGTGGGCGAAGGACATCGTTGCGGCCTATCAATCGGACACGTTCAAGACCGCGATCCGCAACGACAAGTTCTACGCCGGCTTCACCCTGCCCGAATACTTCAACTGAGCGCAACCTACGCGCGCAGGCTGCCCTAGCGCGACGATCATACCGAGCCGCGGATTTGACTCCCAGCGCGGCTCGGTTACGCTTTCCGGAGGCGTTATGAGGCGCCTTCGGAAACGAGGGACATGAGAGATCGGACCGTCGGGGTATTGCTGGCTTTGTGCGCGATCGCCACACCGGCGACCGCCCAGACGCTGTCAAACTTCGAGATCGCCGCCCGCTCCCGCGGCACCCCCGACATTCCCGGCCTCAACATGGTCTGGCTAAGGCCATGGACCGATCTCCGCCACGCCCGTGAATGGCGCAACATCGTCGTGCATCAGTCGGAAGGCGCGGTCGGCTCCGCCTGGCGTAACGCGGTCGCGCAGATGCAGAAACCCGATCGTCGCGGCGTCGCCATCTGGATCGAGACCGACGGCACGGTTTACTGGTCGACGCCCGAATGGGCGGTGCCGAACCATCTCAACCGCGGCAACCGCAACGACAACAAGTATATCGACAACAGCGGGACCTATCAGCAGATCGACAATGACTCATCGATCGGGGTCGAGTTCGTCGGCAACTACCCCAATGTCCGCAAGCCGCCCACCGACGCCCAGATCGCGGCGTGGCGCGTGCTGGTCCGCGTGTTGCAGGCCCGCTACGACATCCCGAATGAGCGCGTCTTCGCCCATAACTGGATCGACTATAAGGATCGCCGCTACTGCGAAGGCTGCGAACTCGCCAGGATCGCCCGGACCCAGGGAATCGAGACTGCGCAGCAGATAGCCCCTGCGCATCAAGCCGAGAGCAGCAAGTAGGCCTTACGTTCCGACGCGCAGCGCCGCGCGCTGCTTGCGCAGATAGGCGATCACCGACAGCGCGGTGATGCGGCCGGTCTTCGGGTTCTCCGACGGGATGTTTTCAATCTGCATCGAGAACCGTGCGGAATCCGAATCCACCTCGACACGATGGACGTTGCGGGTCAGCGCCGGATCGGCCCAGATTTCCAGCGTCGTGGCATCAGGCCCCGCGCCCGCAAGCGACAGCGCGACGGCGACATTGAGATTGGCGGGAAAGCCCTTGGCGGCTTCGCGCGCCGTGCCCTCGAAAATCTTCATCGGCTCGGTGATGCTCTCGATGTCGATCTTGTTCTCGACGATATAGGGCGCGCCGGCGAGACCCTTCACCGGCTTGCGCGTCACCATCCTCACCAAATTGATCTTGCCTTCGGCCGCTGCGGTCACCGCATCGAGCCCGATCAGGGCGCCAGTCGGCACTACGATCTGACCGCCATTCTGCTTGGCCAGCGCGATGAGATCCTCATTGAACAACAGCGCTCCAGCGCTCAGCACGATCGCAGTCTTGCCCTTGCTGACGAACGGCTTGACGATTTCGGGCAGCAGCTTGGCCGGCGCACATTCGATCACGATATCGGCGACATCCACGAGGCCTGCGATGGGCAGCACCGGCGGCGCCTTGCCGAGACCGGACAGGAACGCCTGATGCTTCTCCGGATTCTGCACGGCGACCGCCGCCAGAACCAGACCGTCGATACCGCGGTCCAGGGCTTCCGCCACCTTGCGGCCGATCGGGCCAAGGCCAACAATGGCCACGCGCGTGGCAGACTTTGCTTCAGTGCTCATTACGTCGATCTCGTCCAATGATTTCGGGGGCATGCCGCCACATCCGGCAACCGTTCTCCCCCGGAAAGGCCGCAATGTCCATGCGGTGACGTCAGCCAGTTTAGAAGGCTTCCGGCCTCACGCCATCGTGCGGCACGTGCGACAATCCCAGGCTTGCACGTAAAAGGACGTTTCGATACGTCTGCGGTGATTGCTGTCTCGGCGAGGCCGCACGTAAGCGTTAACGTGAACCAACGCGCCGATCGAACCTGATCCAGGCTCGACCTGCGCGACATCGTGTCAAACAGGCCGATCTGGATTCCCCGGGAATCCACATGACCGACACATCTTCAGACACCATTTCCAACGACCTTCATCGCATCACGCGCGTTCGTCACGAGCTGAAGCGCCGTCTGCTCACCGTCAAGCGCGTGACGTCGGTGACGCCGCATATGAAGCGCATCACCCTCACGGGCGACGACCTCGATGGCTTCGTCAGCGCGTCCTATGACAACCACGTCAAGGTGTTCTTCCCGCGCCCCGGAGAAGCCGAGCCCCTGATGCCCGCCTTCAGCGAAGGCCGCGTGCTGGTCGATGAGAGCGCGCGGCCAATCGCGCGGGACTACACGCCGCGGCGCTATGACGAAGCCGCGAAAGAGCTCGACATCGATTTCGCCATTCATGATGCGGGGCCTGCCACGACCTGGGCCACCCAAGCCAAGCCAGGCGATAAAGTCGGTATCGGCGGCCCGCGCGGCTCGTTCGTGGTGCCGGACGACTTCGACTGGTACCTGCTGATCGGCGACGAAACTGCCCTGCCCGCCATCGGCCGCCGACTTGAAGAACTACGTCCTGCCACACGGGCCATCGTGATCGCGGAAGTCGCCGATGCTGCCGAGGAGCAGATCTTCGCATCCAAGGCCTCCGTCACCATCAACTGGTTGCATCGTGGCCAGCAGAGCGCCGGTTCGACCACCCTGATGGAAGATGCCCTGCGCAGCCTCAAACTTCCCGTTGGCGACGGCTACGCCTTCATCGCCGCGGAATCCGAAGTCGCCAAGCGCCTCCGCAGGATTCTCGTCGACGAGCGCCAGCATCCCAAGGCATGGGTCAAGGCATCAGGCTATTGGAAAGGTGGCGCAGAGAACTATCATGAGCCGCATGACGACTGACCGTCGCGTCCCGGACTAGCAGGAGATATGGTGTCCCATCGTTTCACGCGCCGCGATTTTGCCGGAGCGGCCGGCGCGCTCGCCGCCGGCCTCGCCGTCCCGCCTGGGAAGGCCGAAGCTCAAACAGTCTCGGCCACACCGGCAATGCTTGCCAACGACCGGCGTTTTCCTGCGGATTTCGTCTGGGGCACCGCCACGTCGGCCTATCAGATCGAAGGTGCCGTCGCGGCCGAAGGCCGCGGCCCCTCAATCTGGGACAGCTATTCGAACACGCCGAACAAGATCCGTGGCGGCGGCAACGGCGACCGCGCGGTGGATCATTTCCAGCGCTACAAGGAAGATGTCCAACTGATGAAGGCGCTGGGCGCGAAGGCCTATCGCTTCTCCATCTCATGGTCGCGCGTGTTTCCGACCGGCGTGGGCACGCCCAATCCGCAAGGGCTGGATTTCTACAATCGTCTCATCGACGAGTTGCTGGCCAATGGCATCGAGCCATTCGCCACGCTGTATCACTGGGATCTGCCGCAGGCGCTGCAGGATCGCGTCGGCGGCTGGGCGTCATCAGATACGTCGAAGGCATTCGGCGACTATGCCGGCCATGTCGCGCAGCGCATCACCGACCGCGTCAAGAACATCTTCACCATCAATGAATGCGGGACCTTCGTGGATTTCGGCTATGGCCACGGCCCGGTCGAGCTCGCGCCCGGCCTGAAGCTGCCACAGCCGCAGCTCAACCAGGTTCGCCATCACGTCGCACTGGGCCACGGCATGGCTGTGCAGGCGATCCGCGCCAATGGACGCGCCGACACCAAGGTCGGCGTTGCCGAGAATGTCGCATCCTGCGTTCCGGCCATTGAGACGCCTGCCAATATCCGCGCAGCCGAAATCGCAACGCGCGAGATGAATGGCGGCTACATGACCGTCATTCTCGAAGGCAGATATACCGATGCGTTTCTCGCCTATGCCGGCAGGAATGCGCCGAGCTTCACCGCCGAAGAACTGAAGATCATTTCTTCCCCCGTCGATTTCGTCGGTCTCAACGTCTACATGCCGCAATATTATGTGGTGGCGAGTGGGGATCAAAACGGCTTCGCACTGGTGCCGTTCCCGACCTCGTTCCCGCGCATGGATTCAGACTGGCTGCGGATCGGGCCGGAAGCGCTGTATTGGGCGCCGCGCAATGTCGCCAAGGTCTGGAACGTCAAGCAGATCTATATCAGCGAGAACGGCACATCGGCCGCCGACCGGCCGGCCGGCGACGGCAAGATTCACGATCTCGACCGCGTCATGTATCTCAGGAATTATCTCACGCATCTGCAGCGCGCGACGTCGGAAGGCATCCCCGTAAAAGGGTACTTCCACTGGAGCCTGATGGATAACTTCGAATGGTCGGATGGTTATGAAAAGCGCTTCGGGCTGTATCACGTCGATTTCGAAACGCAGAAACGAACGCCGAAGCTCAGCGCGGAGTTCTATCGCAGCCTGATCGCGGCGAACGCGCTGGTCTAGCTCAGAGCAACTTCCCATCAGCGCCGAAGAACGGATGCGGGCCGTCGAAGTCGCCGATCGGCACCTGATGCGTGACCAGATGGCCACCGTCCTCGCCATCTGGAAACCAGACATGCAGGTGGAAAGCTGGCGGCTCGACACGAAACGACGGCGGGCGCAATTCGGCGATATCGAGATCGACCGCGTGGTTCGGCGCCGGGCAAATGGTCGCCGTGGTCCCGGCAAATGTCGCGAGCGTCGCACGATGGACGTGGCCGGCGGCGACGATCCGTATACGGGGATGTTTGCGGACGATGGTAGCGAGCTCATCCGCATTGAACAGGTCCTGCACGTCCATATGGGTGATACCGGTGCGGAACGGCGGATGATGCACGAACAGCAGCGCCGGCCGCTCGCGCGATGATGCCAGCGTGGCATCCAGCCACTCCAGCGTTGCCGCTTCCAGCGTGCCGTGCGGCTTTCCCGGAACATGCGAGTCCAGCAGGATGATATCAAGCGGACCAACCGTCCGCGCCTGATCGAGCGGGCCCGACGACTTGGCATAGGCCCAATCGGGAAATGCCGCGCGCATCATGTCGCGGGCGTCGTGATTGCCGGGCACGCCGATGAAAGGGATCTTGAGCGGCGCCAACAGTCGCCACAGATGCTCGTATTCGCCGGGCGTCGGCGTATCAACGAGATCGCCGGAGATGACGACGAGATCGGACCGCGGATCAAGTGCGTTCAGCTCGGCCACACAGCGCTCCAGCGCCTTGGCCGTATCGACCTTGCCATAGGCCAGCTCGCCCGGCGCCTTGATATGCAGATCGGAGATCTGCGCGATGATGGTAGGCTTGGGCTTCGACATCAATCTTCTTTCGGCAACACGCGAACCGCTTGAGGCGCGACCGACAGGCCGACGCGCTCCCCTGCACGCACATTGATGGTGTTCGGCGCGTCCACCGTCAACGGCTTGTTCGCCGCCCCCGTCACCACGAGGCGCTGGCGATCGCCGATAAAGGCGACGCTTTCGACCGTGCCGCGCAGGAAGGCGTCCGCCTCGGCGACAATTCCGATGGTCTCCGGCCGGATCATCGCCACTGCCGTAGCATTGTCGGCCGCGTCATCGAGCGCCAGCCAGCCCCCGGGGAGCGTCAGTCGGCCGGCCACCACCGGCCCTTCGACGATATTGGCCGCACCGACGAATTCGGCGACGAAACGGTTCTGAGGAGCAAAGTAGATCTCGCGCGGCGTGCCGATCTGCGCGATGGCACCCTTGCGCATGACCACGATGCGGTCGCCGAGCTCCATGGCTTCGGCCTGGTCGTGGGTCACGTAGATCGCGGTGATGCCGAGCGAGCGCAGCAGGCTGTTGAGTTCGCTGCGCAGCCGGTCGCGCAGCGACGCATCAAGCGCCGTCAACGGCTCATCCAGCAGCAGCACGCGCGGGCGCACGGCCACCGCACGCGCCAGCGCGACGCGCTGACGCTGGCCGCCAGACAATTGATCGATCCGGCGGTTTTCGAGCCCGCCGATATTGGTCAGCGCCACCATCTCGGCGATGCGCGCCTGCCGCGCGGCCTTGTCGACACCGCGGATTTTGAGCCCGTAGCCGATATTCTCGGCCACCGTCATGTTGGGAAACAGCGCATAGGACTGGAACACCATGCCGACATGACGCTGCTCGATCGGCACCGCGGTCATGTCGGTCTTGTCGAACAACACACGGCCGCCTGCATCGGGCGTCTCCAGCCCGGCGATGATCCGCAGCATGGTGGTCTTGCCGCAGCCGGAAGGACCGAGCAAAACCAGCGTCTCGCCTGACACGATATCCAGTGAAGCCGGCGCCAGCGCCTGCGTGCCGTCCGGAAAGGTCTTGCCGCAGTTCTCGATATGAACGGCCGCACCGTGGCCCGCAACAGCGCTCATTTCGTTTCGCCCTTCTCGGCAAACATCTGCATCGCCACCAGAAGGGGCACAATCATGATGAAAAAGATCAGTGTGTAGGCCGATGCCACTTCGAGCCGCATCGACGCGTAGCTGTCGGCGAGACCGACCGGCAGCGTCTTGGTGAGCGGCGTGTGCAGCATCCAGGTCAGGTTGAATTCGCCGAGCGACAGCGTCACCACCATCAGCGATCCGGCGAGAATGCCGGGCATGGCGTTCGGCACGATGACATTGCAAAACCGCGTCCATGGCGAGGCGCCGAGCGAGGCAGCGCCCTCGTCCAGTGTCTTGATGTCCACCGAAGCGAACACCGCCATCACCGAGCGCACCATGAAGGGCATCGTAAAGACCACATGGCCTGTGAGGATGAACAGCCACGACTGCCTGAAGCCACCGAAGCCGCCATAAGTCAGCAGCAGCGCCAGCGCGATGGCGAGGCCGGGAATCGCCAGCGGCAGCGTGATGATCTCCTCGATTACGCGCGACAACCTCCCGCCCTTCACGTGTAATCCATAAGCCGCGGGCACGCCGACAACCAGCGTCACCGCCAGGGTCGCGAAGGCGATCAGAAACGACAACCCGATTTCGCCAGCATAGAGGTTCCAGACCTGCACCACCCATTGCAGCGTGACGCCCGACTGGATGCCACGGAAGTAATTGACGGTGACACCGGCGGAAATCGACAGCACAACGGGCACAACGAGAAATGCCGCGACGAGCAGTGTGAAGCCGAGCTGGCCAGCGAAGATCAGGCGATCGCGCATCGGCTCACCCCGCCGCCGCGACAGCGCCGCCGCTCATTGAGCGGGCCAGCGCGAGGATTGCCCAGGCGATCGCACCAAGTCCGATCGACAGCGCCGCCGAGATGGAAAAATTCGCGGCCAGCGTGAACTCTGTGTAGATCAGCATCGGCAGCACATCGATATTGGTCGCAAGCGTAAAGGCAGTGCCGAACGCACCCATCGCCGTCGCGAAGGCAATCGCGCCCGAGGCCACAAAAGCCGGCCCGAGCGCCGGCAGTACCACGTCGCGCTGGACCGCCCACGGGCTCGCACCGAGCGAACGCGCCGCCTCCTCCAATCCGATATCGAGCTTCTGCACCGCGGCCATCACCGTGAGGATCACGCGCGGAATCGAGAAATAGAGATAGCCGAGAAACAGACCGAAGATCGAATAGGCGAATACGACTTTCTCGCCCGTCACCGCGGCGGTGATGGCGCCGATCAGGCCCTGACGTCCTGCAAGGAGAATGATCAGAAAGCCGACCACGACGCCGGGAAATGCCAGCGGAAATGTCAGCATCGCGATCAGCACGGCGCGGCCGGGGAAGCGATGCCGCTGCAGGAATAGGCCGGCGATGGTGGCAATCACCAGCGTAGCGATAGTCGTCGCCGCAGCGAGTACGACCGTATTGATCAGCGTGGCGCGATAGCGCGGTTCTGTAATGATCGCGAGATAGGCGGACACGCCGCGCGATCCACCGGCACCGACGGCGAGCAATTGCGCCATCGGCAAGAGGAAGAAGGCTGCTGTCACCACCACGAGCGGCAACAGGCAGATCCAGATGAAATTACGATGCGACATGAAATTATGGTGCCCCTGCCCCCGCCGGGGCACCATTGTGCATCAACGGACTTCGGCGAGATAGCGGTCGCTGAAGCCTTTCTGCGCCAGCTCCATCTTGCCCCAGTCCACGCTCTTGGCGCGGGCATATTCGCTATCCGGCAGGAACTTGGCCTTCACGGCTTCCGGCAGTTCGATCTTGCGGGCCGGACGGAGGTAGGCGTTGGTCCAGATCGCCTGGCCCTTGTCGGACAGGAGATAGTCCATGACCTTCTTGGCCTTGTCCTTGTGCGGCGCGTTCTTCACCAGACCGACCACATAGGGAAACACGACCGAGCCTTCGCAGGGAATGACGAATTCGAAACTGCCCTTCTCGGAATACTTGGCGCGATAGGCGTTGAAATCATAATCCAACAGGATCGGCATCTCGCCGGAGACGACGCGGGCATAGGACGTCTGCTTCGGCACGATCGCGTCGTTCTTCTTCAGATCCTTGAAGAAGGCGATAGCCGGATCGAAATTCTGGTCCGAACCGCCGAGCGCCAGATTGACCGCAACGGCGCCGACATAGCCGACGGCGGCCGAGGTCGGATCGAGATAGCCGACCATGCCCTTGTAGTCGGGCTTCGCGAGATCCTTCCAGCACTTCGGCACCGGCTTGCCGCCGAGCGCATCCTTGTTGACGAAGAAACCGAGCGTGCCGGAATGGATCGTGGTCCAATAACCCTCAGAGTCCTTCAGACCTGCATCGACCTGATCCCAGCCGGCGGGCTTGTAGGATTCGAGTGCATCCTGCGCCTTGGCCTTCATGCCGAAGGTGACGCCGAAATAGCCGATGTCGCCGACCGGATTGGCCTTCTCGGCCAGGATCTGCGCCAGTGCCTGACCGGAATTCTTGTTGTCGTGCGGCATCTCGATCGAGAGGTCGGTCTTCACCGCCTTGATCATAGAGGCCCAATCGGCCCATTCCGGCGGACAATTGTAGCAGATGACATCCGCAGCACGGGCGGGCTGCGATAGGGCGGCGAGCGCCAGCGCGGACAGAGCAAATACCAAACGGAACGGTTTCACGGCGATCGTCTCCATCCTGACGCAGGCTTTAAGGCCGGCGCATAGAAGTCTGAGGGGAATGCGTGACGCCCCACTATAGGCCGCAGATGAAACTTTTGCGACAAAGCCAACCCGCAGCGCATTTGTGCACCGCAATGACCGTGAAGCCCATCGACAACACCCCGCGGAGGATGTGAAATCGCCCGTCGCCGCTGATATTGGACCGTTGATGTGAAAGAGACGCCCGAACGCGATCGAGGCCTGCTCGGTCTGGTCGAACGACTCATGAGGAGGCCAGGCGATCCCGAACCGATCAGGCCTGAGCCAGACGCGGACACCAGAGACGGTTTCGATCCGGTCGTCGCAGAGGAGAATCCAGCGGCATCGCTGGAGCCGCAACTTGCGGTCGAGAGCACCCGCACGCTTGACCGCTCGGAAATCGCGGATGTGATCCTGCGCGCGCTAAAGGGTATCGATGGCTGTCCGACAGCCGGCTTCGAGGTGGTCGTCTATGGCACGCGCCCGTGGAACGCCATGTTGCGCATCACGCCGGCCGCCGGCGCGGTGTCTGACGCGCGTGCCTGGCGCCAGCGGGTCCAGGACATGGTTCAGCTGTTGCGACATCAATACGAGTTGCGCGAATAGACCGGAGGCCTAGCCTTCCATGCGCACCAGCACGACCTCAAACGGCACGCCGGGGCGTTGCTTGACGACGCCTCTGCAGGACGCCGTCGTGGTCTTGGATGTCCCGACCAGATCAATCTCGACCTCGTCGATGCCGAAGATCGTTGGCTGGCCGTCCGCATGCCGGCGGGTTGCAATCGTCGCCGTGAAAGCATCGCCGTTCTGGATATAGGAACCGCTATAGGCGATCACCGTATCGCCGCCCGACAATCGACCATCAGCGAGCGTGATAATCCCCATGCCTTCCTTCTCGGGAATACGAAACCACGCCGAATAACGACCATCCGGGAGCATGACAAACCTAAACTGTAAGTTGCGGTATAGCCAATTACCACCAACCCATCAGAAAGACGTTAACCAGATCGGTCGCATTGAAACGATCGATCTCGCCTTCCCCAATGTAATGCCGCGCTACTTGCCGCCCCCGATATTGCCGCCCTTGATATGGCCGAGCGAGTTGCTGCCATAGGCAGAATTGCCATGATTGCCGCTCATCGCGGCATTGCCACGAAAGATCGCCGGCCCTCGCATCTGGCCATAGGTCCCATAATATCCGTGGTGCGCCTTGTAGCCGCGATGGACTTTCTTCGCCGACGCCGCCGTCGCCGTGAAACTCGCGATCATCAGTGCAGCTGCCGCCGTCGCCAGAATCTTTTTCATGTTCAACCCTCTGTAACGCCCTGCAGGAAAACGCCGGTCGCTGCGTCTCGTTCCGGCGCAAATCGTTGCAAAAAACGGTCTTACGACGATCTCCGGACATCCCTTCCATCGGTCTGGTAACGCTTTGCTCACCATACAAAATGGGTGGCCCCGACCGCGATCGGTGGTAAGTGGGTGCTGCTTATTGCGCATCAAATAAATTACACCGCGTTCGGACATCATGTTGCTAGATCAGTCCTCCATCTTCGCAGCGATCGGACTCTCGAGCGCGGCGCTCGCGCTCACATTGCTCGCCACCTGGCTCGTCGCGCGATCCGAGACCTATCTGCTGACTTGGTCGATCGGTCTCGCGACCACGGTCGTTGCCGTCATCATCTATGCAGGCTTCGAACAGTATGATTCGAGGCTACAGCTCGCTGCATTCATATTGCTGCTTGTCGGCTTCGGGGTGATCTATGCGGGCACCACGCAATTTTGCTCGAACCAGGCCCATTGGATCCGCGCCGCCCTCGTCACCACTGCAGGGCTCGTTCCGATGATCATCGGCTTTGCGCTTGGTTACACCGGCACCGGCACGATGGCCGCGAATTTTGGCACGGGCCTTCTCGTTGCGCTCTCGGCTGCGCAATATTGGCACGCGCGCGCCGAAGCACCGCTGCTGATGGTCGCAAATGCGCTACTCTATCTCGTCACGGCCGCATCGTTCGTGGCTTGCGGTGCCGAACTTTTGCGTACCGGGCAATTCGTGCTGACCGATCGACCGATGAATTGGGCAGAACAGTTCAATTCACTGATGGTGATCGTCGGTCTGACCGGGATCGGTGCGCTGTCACTGACAATCAACCAGATCCGGACGTCGAACCGGCATAAATCCGATGCCATGACCGATCCTTTGACCGGCCTGCTCAATCGGCGCGCGCTGTTTGGCGAAAAGGTAACGGAGACAGCATCCAACACCGCAATTCTGGTGATGGATCTCGATCACTTCAAGACGATCAACGATCGGTTCGGCCACGCCGCCGGCGACCGCGTGCTGCGGGCCTTTGCTGAAGTGATCTTCTCGAACATTCGCGCCGAAGACGTTGCCGCGCGTCTGGGCGGCGAGGAATTCTGCATTGTCCTAGCCGCGTCGAGCCCAAAAGCGGCGGCCGCTGTCGCCGAGCGCATCCGATCAACGCTGGAGACAAAGACGTTCCCGACTTCCGCCGGTGTTATCCACGCCACGGTCAGCGTGGGAATCGCGATCCGGTCAGCCGAGCCTGAAACACTGCAGGCATTGCTTAGCCGAGCAGATGCTGCGCTTTACCAAGCCAAGGCGGCAGGCCGAAATCGCGTACAGATTTCTGATTTTCATCTGGCCGCCTGAGCCGCGCGACGCCCGGTTCCACGAAAAATTAAGCACTGGCTGGCAGCGTAAGGTTTTTCGGCAGAATGCCCCGATGCCCGGTCAGAAAACCATTGCCATAGAGGCGCTCAATCTGCTGCGCGCCTCAGAACCACGTCCCAACGACAGCCACCTCAAGGCGGCGTCGATCGTCGCTTTTCCGCTCGGCCCCATCGAGGTCGAGCAAATCACGCCGCGGTTCTTCGCCTCCTTCGCCATCGAGAGCCTGCTGCGCTCGATCTGCTATCGCGAAGAACAGTGGTTGATCGAAGCCCGGCACAGCCATGCGATGCGGATGACGCTGAACTGGGTCGAGGCTGAAAGCTGACGACAGAATTACCCCTCGGCCGGAAACGTACCTCGTAGTGACGGCCGCTCCGACACGGTTGCGAACCAGTCGGTCAGGGCCGGCCGCGAGCTGCGCCAGTCGAATGATGCGAAACGGAAATCCAGATAGCCGAGCGCACAGGCGATGGTGAGGCTGCCGACGGTGATGCGGGTGCCAAACACTGCGACGTCGTTTTCCATCTGGTCTAGCGCCGCAGCGATCTTGGTCATCTGACCATCGATCCACTCCGCCGATCTGATCTCGTCGCTACGGCAGGTATTTTCATAGCGCGTGAGCAGCGCCGCATCGAGCAAGCCATCTCCGAGCGCCTGCTCGGTGAGCACCTGCCAGCGCTCGGCGCCGCGCGGAAACAGCGAACCGTGTCCGAGGTCGTCGAGATATTCGCAAATCACCCGGCTGTCGAACAGCAGCGTGCCATCCGCCAGCTTCGCCGCGGGCACCTTGGCCAGCGGGTTGAAACTTGCGATCCGCGCGTCCCGCTTGAGCGGATGCGCGGCGCTGGGCAGCTTCACGATACGATCGGCGATCCCGAGCTCGATCGCACAGGCCATCACCTTGCGCACATAGGGCGATGTCGGCGCGTAGAACAGTTCGATCTTGTCAATCATGGCTTCTGATCCTCCGCGTCGATGGCGGCCAGCGCGGCACGCGCGACTTCGACATCCTGCGCGCCGGTGCCCGACCCGACGCCGACCGCGCCGACGCATTGGCCTGCAATCACGATCGGCAATCCGCCTTCGAGATTGGTAAGCCGCCCCCCGCCCGCGATGGCAAGCTTGATCTCGTCGGCGGGATTGAGACGAGAGGTCGGCTGCCTATGCGATGCGGCCGTGATGGCCTTGGACATCGATGTTTCCCGCGACAGCAATTTGGCGCCGTCCATCCGGACGAAGGCCAGAAGATTGCCGCCGTCATCGACGATCGTGATGTTCTGTGCCACGCCCAACTCTTCCGCCTTGGCGATGGCGCCAGCCAGCGCTTTGAGCGCGCCTTCATGTGTCAGCTTGAGAGAGGGTTTAGTCGTCGCCATGGGACTGCTCCTGTATCGATATGCGGCCCTTACGCTCGACATGGCCGCTCATGACGCAGCGCCTGCCGACAGCAACAGAACTTTGCCGATGTTTTCATTGGCTTCCAGAATGCGATGAGCCTGCGCTGCCTCCCCGAGGGGCAACTCGCGCCAGATCAGCGGCCTCAACTCGCCAGATGCCACCAGCGGCAGCACCTCGGCACGGAGCGCGGCAGCGATTGCGGTCTTCTCCTCGTCGGACTTCGGCCGCAGTGTCGACGACGTCAAATACAATCCCTTCCGCATCACCAGTCCGAGATCGATCGGCACCACGCCGCCTTCCATGAAGGACAGGCTGACGTGCCGTCCGCCGGGTGCCAGCGCATCGAGATTGCGCGCGACATAGGAACCGCCGACGATATCGAGCACGACATCGACGCCCCGCCCGCTTGTGGCGTCGCGCACTGCGACAACGAAGTCGTCGGTACGATAGTTGATGGCGATGGCGCCGAGGGCTTCCACCGCCTCCTTCTTGGCACCGCTGCCGACCGTGACGATTGGCGTCGTGCCGCGGGCGATGGCCATGCGGATAGCAATGGTGCCGATACCACTGGCACCGCCATGCACCAGCACGGTCTCGCCCTTCGACAACCGGCCGCGTTCGAACAGATTGTGCCAGACGGTGAACAGCGCTTCGGGCAATGCCGCCGCCTGCTCCATCGTCAGCCCCTCGGGCACCGCAAGACAATGCGACGCCTTGGCGATGCAATAGCGCGCATAACCGCCGCCCTTCACGAGGGCCATCACCGCCTGCCCCTGCAACGCAGCGTCGCCGCCGACCACGCGGCCAGCGACTTCGAGACCGAGCACGTCAGTGACACCCGGCGGCAGCGGCACGGCACCGCTTCGCTGCATCAGGTCCGGGCGATTGACGCCTGCGGCCGCGACCTCGATCAACACTTCGTCGGGACCGGGCACCGGCACCGGTCGTTCGACTTGGGTCAGAACGTCAGGACCGCCTGCCTGCGTTGCGATGATCGCCTGCATGGTCGACATGATCGTCGACACTTCGTTCTTCATGATACGCGTATCCACTCTTCACTCGGCCGACGCAGCAAATCCGCCAGCCTGTCCATCATCGCGTTCGCAGCCGCGAGTTCGTCGAAGCCGATCCACTCGTCGGCTTTGTGCCCCCGCGCCATATCGCCGGGTCCGCAGACCAGCGTCGGGATCCCCGCCTCTGCGTAGAGGCCGGCCTCGGTGCCGAAGGCGACTGTGGTTGCGGATTGCGTATCGCCTGCCATTCCTGCGACCAGACGCGTCATGGCGGCATCGGCAGCAGTATCGAGCCCGGGATAGGCCGACAGTTCCTCGGAGACGATGTCAGCCTCCGGCGCATTGGCGCGCAACCGATCGCGCTCGCGCGCAACCACCTCATCGACCCGCGCAAGAATCTCGCCCGCGTCACGGCCCGGCATGGTGCGTATCTCGTATTCCAGCACGGCCCGTTCCGGCACCAGATTGACCATACTGCCGCCATGCAGCGAGCCAACGTGAATGGTCGTGTATGGCGGATCGAATGCCGCATCGCCGCCGCGCGCGATTTCTTCATCGGCCAGACCGCGCAGCGCATGCGCGATCGCAACGCCCGCATCGACCGCATTGGCCGCACGATGCGGCATCGCCGAATGACCGGTGCGACCGGTGACGATCAGGCGACGCGCGACCTTGCCCTTGTGCGCGCGAACGACGCGCATCGTAGTTGGCTCACCGATGATGGCGAGTGCTGGTGGTGCAACAGATTGCATCAGCGCGCGCACCAGATCCGGCGCGCCGCGGCATCCGACTTCCTCGTCATAGGAAAACGCAAGATGCACGGGCGCGGCAGTTGCCGCGTCCTTCAACCGCGGCACGCTTGCGAGAACGACGGCGAGAAAGCCCTTCATGTCGGTCGCGCCGCGACCATAGACACGCTGATCGCGGATGACGCCTGCGAATGGCGGCACGGTCCACGCCTGCCCTTCCACCGGCACGACATCCGTATGCGCCGAGAGAACAAGGCCGGAGCGATCTGCCGGACCAATAGTTGCGAGCAACGACGCCTTGCGTCCATCGGGCGACGGCACGCGCCGTGCGGGCACGCCGGACGACGCAAGTATCTTCTCGATATAGGTGATGACATCGAGATTCGAATTCGAACTTATACTTTCAATACTGATCAGCTCGCAAAGTATTTGAGCTATTCTCTCGATCATCTATACTCCAAATACTTTTACGATTGCGGGAGCATCACGATGACCTATTCCATCTCGGCACGTTGTCCGGAGACCGGCGCGTTCGGCATTGCCATCACGTCGTCCTCGATTGCCGTGCCGGCGCGCTGCGCCTGGGTGGGACCTCTGGGTCTCGTGGTGTCGCAGAACGTCACTGACCCGGCACTCGGCCCGGCCGGTCTTGCGCTGCTGCGTCAGGGCCTCGGCGCAGGCGCTGTGCTCGGCAACTTGACGCAAGGGACACCGCAACTGGCGTGGCGGCAGGTGGGTGTGATCGATCGCTACGGTCAGGTGGCGTGGCATTCCGGCGCGCAGGCGCTGCCGATCGTTGGCATTGCGCAGGGCAATGGTTGTCTCGCGATGGGCAATCTGCTGGTCGATGAAAAAGTGCCGCGCGTGATGATCGCGCGGTTCGAGGCGACAGCAGGCCAGCCGCTGGCGGAGCGGCTGATGTCGGCGCTGGAAGCCGGCCTCGATGCCGGCGGCGAGACCGACGACGAACATGCCGCGGGCCTGCATGTTGCCCACATGTTCGATTGGCCGGTGGTCGACCTGCGTGTCGACTGGCACGACGCCCCGATCGGTGAACTCCGCGCGCTGTGGGAGCGCTATCGGCCGCAGCAGAAGGACTATGTCGCGCGCGCGATGAATCCGGGCGCCGCGCCGTCGTTCTAGACGCGACAGCCTCACGCCGCCTCGCCTGGCGGAAACGCCACGATATCGTCGGAGCCGATGGTCAATCCGATCTCGGCTCCGACCGGACATGACAACAGTGCCGCAATGCCGGGCGAACGCAGCAAGATGCGCTCGCGCGCGCTGCCCGGCACCTCGATATAGAGATCGACATGGCCGCCCTGAAACACCTGCGTCGTCACAGTGCCGGGCAGCGATCCCGAAGTGCCGCGCGCCGTGACGGCGAGATGCTCCGGCCGCACAAAGACCTCGACGGCATCGCCGATCGAGAGCGCGGCAATCGGCGCCGCAGGAACTTCGGCACTGATGTCGCCGACCGAGACAACCGCGACATCGCCGCGCTTCTCGACAAGACGCCCGTTGAGGATATTGGCGTCGCCCACGAAGGACGCGACGAAGCGATCCGCCGGACGGCGATAGATATCGTCGGGTGCCGCGATCTGGCGGATGCGCCCGGCCGACATCACCGCGATACGATCCGACATCGACAGCGCCTCACCCTGATCATGCGTCACAAAGATCGTGGTGACGCCGAGCTCGCGCTGGATCTGCTTGAGCTCGACCTGCATCGAGCCGCGAAGATTTTTGTCGAGCGCCGAGAACGGCTCGTCGAGCAGCAGCACCTTCGGCTTGATCACCAGCGCCCGCGCAAGCGCAACGCGCTGCTGCTGGCCGCCGGAAAGTTGTTTAGGCTTGCGATCGGCAAAACCTGTGAGCTTGACCAGCGCCAGCGCTTCGTCGACGCGGCGCGCGATCTCCCTCTTCTCGACGCCGCGGGTCTTCAATCCGTAAGCGACGTTCTTGGCGACGCTCATATGCGGGAACAGCGCATAGTTCTGGAACACGATGCCGATCTCACGCATATGCGCCGGCGTCTCGGTGACCAGATCGCCATCGATGAATATCTCGCCATTGTCGGCTTCGAGGAAGCCGGCAACGAGATTGAGCAGCGTCGTCTTTCCACAGCCGGACGGGCCCAGCAGGGTCATGAACTCGCTCGGCCGGATCTTCAGCCAGGCCTCATGCAGCGCCATGGAATCGCCGAAGCGCTTGGTGACGCCGTCGAGCTGCACCGCCGGGCGGATCTTGTCGCTCGCCGCGGCTGGCGTGGGTGCCGTCATTGGATCAGTGCGCATCAACATTCAGGATTTTCCCGAGGCCCAGGAAGGAATTGGCGATCGTGAGCAAAGTCGCCGTCACGACGATGTAGATGACCGACAGCGCGGCCAGCGTGGGGTCCGCGAATTCGCGGACATAATTATACATGGCGACCGGCAGCGTCTGCGTGGCCTGGCTGCTGACGAACAAAGTCGCCGTGAATTCGTTGAAGGACAGGATCGCGGCGAACAGCCAGCCGCTCAGCAGGCCTGGAATCAGCAGCGGGATCGTCACCGTGAACAGGATCCGCAGCGGCGTGGCACCGAGACTGGACGCGGCCAGTTCCAGGCGCGTGTCGAGATTTTCCAGTGAGATGTAAGTACTGCGCATCACGAAGGGCAGCACCATCACCACATGGGCGAAGATCACGAGCGGAAAGCCGCGGCCGATCCCCGTCTGCGAGGCAAGGATGAGAATGCCAAGGCCGACGGTGTAATGCGGGATGATCAGCGGCGACAGCAGAATGCCTTCGAGAAAATCCCTGAGTGCGAATTTGTAGCGGTGAATCGCGAAAGCGAAGGCTGAACCAACAACCACCGCGATGCTCGATGCCCACACCGTCACGGTCAGGCCATTCCAGAATCCCCTGGCGAAATCGGCATAAGAGAAGGCGCGGTAGAACCAGCGCAGCGACCAGGACTGCGGCGGAAACTGCAGGATCGCACGGTCGTTGAAGGCCGAGATTGCAACGACAACGCCGGGCAGCAGCACGAAGAGGAGAATGGCGGCAACGAGGACGCGGCCCGACCAGCGCAGCGCAAGGGTTGCAGGTGAGCGTCTCATGTCGTGCCCGCCATACGTTCGAGCGGACTCGCGGCTTTCTTCAGCAGCGCGATCACGGCCAGCGACAATGCGAGGCCAATGATGGAGAGGCTGGCGGCGAAAGGAAAATTGAACGACGAGAAGCCGAGCTGATAGATCAGCGTCGATACGGTGGCGACACGGCCGCCACCGATCAGTTGCGGCGTCGCAAAGGCGCTGAAGGTCCAGGCAAAGGCGGTCGAGAAGCCGGCAACGATGCCGGGCATCGACAGCGGCAGCGTGATGGTCATGAAGATGCGGATCGGACCCGCGCCGAGACTTTCAGCGGCCTTCTCGTAATTGCGGTCGATATGCGACAGCGCGGCGGCCAGCATGATGACCATGATCGGCATGGTCACATGCACCAGCGCCGCTATCACACCACCCGAGGTGAACATCATGCGTAACGGGCGATCCACCAGGCCGAGCTTGAGCAGCAGCGTGTTCAGGAAGCCGTTATTGCCAAGCACGATCATCCAGGAATAGGTCCGCACCACCTCGCCGAGAAACAGCGGCGTGACCGACACGATCAGGATGAAGGAGCGCAACGCAGAGCTGTTGGTGCGCGTCAACGCATAGGCTAGCGGATAGGCAAGAAGCAGCGTGAACACCGCCGTCTCGAAACAGATCAGCACCGTATTCCAGAATGCCAGGGCGTAAAGCGGCCGCAGCATGGCTTCGAAATTGGCCCAGGTGAACCCGCCGACTTCGAGCGTTCCGGGAATATAGGCCCGCACGCTGTACTGAAAGACAGCCAGCATCGCCGCGATCAGGCCCACAGCAACGAGGCCGGCCGGCGAGACAAACCATCCCAGAAATGGACGTGTGTTCATGGACAAACTCGAGGTGGGCGAACGTGACGTCATGGACCGCGATCCGGCGGTATCAGCCGGATCGCGGCTAGAACTCTTTTACGGAGCCATGATGTTCTCGGTGAACCACTTGCGCCAGGTGCCGGTCTTCTCGGCACGCAGCTTGGCGTCGATCACCAGCGTCTGCTTCGCCCACTGATCCGCGGTCGTGAACACGCCCGGCAGTGCTGCGATCTCGGGCTTGACCTTGGCGTTATCGACCACCGGGCTGCCCTTCTTCAGTTCGGCGATCTTCGCCTGCACTTCCGGATCGAGCACGGTGTTGATGAACTTGTAGGCCAGCTCCGCCTTGGTCGAGCCCTTGGTGATGCCCATGGTATCGACGCCGAGCACGGCGCCTTCCTTCGGAATCGCCAGCTTGATCGGCACGCCCTGGGCCTGCATGTAATAGGCGTTCATCGACAGCACGACCTGCACCGGCGTCTCACCCGTGGCAAACAGCTGCTGGCTGTTGGCATCGTTGGTGTAGAACGCCTTGTAGTTCGGCTTCAGCGCCTTCATCTTGGCTTCGCCGACTTCCCAATTCGATGCGTCGCCGCCAGAGAGCTTGGCTGCAACGACCATCACATGGCTCGGATCGAAATCGGGCGACGAGATCATGCCCTTGAGCGCAGGATTCCACAGGCCTTCCCAGCTCTCGAAGCTGACGCCCTTGGGCAACTGATCGGGCAGATAGCCGATGGTGTAGACATAGGCCCAGGCGCCGATGTGATACGGGCTGATCTTGGCCTGCTCCACCAGATGGCTCGCATTCGGGATCTTCGCCATGTCGAGCTTCTCGAACAGATTGTCGTTGGCATAGAGCCAGCCGACATGAGCCGTCGTGAAGGTAACGTCGCTCTCGGGCTTGGCAGCAGCGAGCTTGGCCTGATTGAGGCGATCGATCGTGCCGCCGGTGATGTATTCGACCTTCACGCCGGTCTCGGCAGTGAACTTCTTGGCGATCGCTTCATCGATCAGATCGCGGAAACTTCCACCCCAGGTGCTGACCACCAGCTTCTCCTGGGCGGATGCCTGCCCGCCAATCGCGAGCGTCGACAGCAACATCAATGCAGTAAACTTCAAGGCGCGCTTCATCTCGAAACCTCACAAGGATTATGACCCAGAAAGAAAAGCAAGCATCGTGCCAGACGATTGATTTACCTAAAGAATTTCCGCCGCACGGGCGCGCGCATCCGCACTCATCGATCATGCGAAGGATGAAGCCGCAAACGTCCGATTGATCTCTGTAGTGCCGGCGAAAGACGCGTCGTTACGCCGGAATTTCCGCGATGATGTCGATTTCCATCAGGTATTCAGGCTTGGCGAGGCCCTGCACGATAATCCCCGTCGAAACCGGATAGACGCCCTTCAGCCATTTGCCGACAACGCGATAGACCGGCTCGCGATAGGCGCGATCGGTGATGTAGATGACGATCTTCACCACGTCCTCGAGCTTGGAGCCTGCCTCTTCAAGCAGCACCTTGGCGCATGTCATGGCATTCTCGGTCTGCGCAGCGGCATCACCGATACCGACAATCTTGCCGTCGAGATCCATGGCCGTCTGGCCGCGCACATAAACGGTGTTGTTGGCGCGAACGACCATGCAGACATCGTTGTCGAGCGACTGCTCGGGATACGCATCCTTGGTGTTGAACTTGCGAAAACGCTGATGAGTGGTCATGGAGCAGATCCTCAGGCGGCGAGACGACGGAATGTGCGATCGGAAAAGATCAGGGGCAGCGAAGCTTGGTTGCGAACGTTCAGCACCTCACCTGCGACGATGCGATGCGAGCCGAAATCGAACACGCTGGCGACGCGGCAATCGAAATTGCACAACGCGCCATCGAGCGCAGGCGCGCCGGTGAGCAGTTCCGACCAGTCACCGGCAAGAAAACGGTTGTCGCGCAGTTCAGGGATCAACCCGGCGAAGCTGTTGGCAACACGCTCCTGCGTATCGGACAGAATGTTGGCGACGAACACGCCATTGGCGAGCAGCTTTTCGAGATGGCGATTATCGCGGTGAACGCTGAACACCACCGATGGCGGCTCCATCGAGAGCGAACACAGCGACGACACCGTGACACCCGCGCGCCCCGCTTCGCCATCCGTTGTCACCACCGCCACGCCCGAAGCCGTCATCCGCATGGCGTCGCGGAAGATATCGACCTCGACCAGGGGATGCGCCGCAGCGCTCACGACTTCGCTCCATCGATGCGATCTGACAGACCCGCCGACTTCTTGACGAAATCCAGCGGCCCCGCAAAGTCGAAGCTGTTATAGACCGCCGCCAGATGATTGAAGTGCGGCGCCTGTGCGAATTGCACGAAGGTCAGGCGATGACCGGCATAGTCGGAGTTCAAGAGATCGCGCGCAAAGGCGAGCAGCTTGCGGCGATCGTCGGCCTGCCACTGGTCGTTCAGGGAATAGAACTTGTTGAGCCACTTGCCTGATCCCTCGACCTCGAACGCATCGGCATTCGGGGTGATGCAGATCTGGCCGCCGCACAGCTCGCGGGCGATATGCATCATCGCCGGGAGCTGCGAACAGGCAAACACGCGGCCGGCATAGAGCATCGACTGCTGCGGCATCAGAAGGCCGCCCGGGCTCTTCTCCGCCATGGCGATCGAGGCCGTGAGATGCGCGTTGATGCCTTCGCGGTAGCAGACTAGATCGGCGAGCTTCTCGCGCACCGACTGCAGCTTGTCGAGACCGGTCTGCTTGGCGTTCCACATCGCCGCGCCGATCATCATATCGGCGGTGTAGAGGAGACGCAGCACATAAGGGAATGCCGAGTAACGATGCAGCGTCGAACGGACGAACTGCGCAGCGCGGGTATGGCGATAGAAGAACACGTCTTCCCACGGGATCAGCACGTCGTCGAACACCACCAGCGCCTCGACCTCATCGAAGCGATTTGCAAGCGGATAGTCCTTGGCATTGGCGCTGCTGCGATTGGCGAAGCCGCCGCGGCAGATATGTTTTACGCCCGGCGCGCCCATCTTGACGATGCAGCCCACCGCATAGTCGGACAGCTTCTCATTGGCCCAGGCGCCGACGGTCGGCTTCAGATAGGCCTGATCGGCATAGGCCGCAGCGGTCTCATACTTCGCGCCGCGAATGATGATGCCGGCATCGGTTTCACGGGTGACGTGAACCATCAGGTCCGGATCCTGCTGCTGCGGCGGCAGCGAACGGTCGCCCTTCGGATCGGTATTGGCCGAGACGTGGAAGATGTCCTTCTCGATCACGGCACGGATGTGATGATCAATATTGGCGGCGAAGCGCGGATCAATCTCGGCCAGCACATCGCGCCCATCGGTCAGCGACCACATTTCGCCGATGGTCTCGTCGCCGACGCGGGTGACCACGCCGCCGATGTCCTTCATCACGTGATCGACGGCCCTGATCTTGTCGTGCCAGTCCTTCTGTTCCGTCGGCGGCTTGTAGAAGACCGAATGTGTCTCGTTGTCTTCAACGTAAGTGAGATCGGCGGCGTAACGCTCTTCACGCGCCATGTCATACATGCGGGCCTTGACGTCGATGATCGGCTTCAGCGCCGGGTGCGTGGTCACGTCCTTGACGCGCTCGCCATCGATCCAGACCTCGCGGCCATCGCGAATGCCCTGTTTGTATTCTTCACCCGTGCGGATCATTGATCGGCTCCTGTTCGACTGGACGACAGGGTGCCGAAGGGCCTATCATAAGGAAAATATTTTTATGTTTGGAGATGCATAGGAAAACACGATGAGGTTCTCGCTCCGGGCCCTGCGTTACGTGGTTGAGACGGCCGATGCGGGCAGCGTGACGGAAGCCGCCAAGCGCCTGAACGTGTCACAGCCCTCGATTTCGGCCGCTCTCAGCCAGCTGGAGGCCGAACTCGGCGTCCAGATCTTCATTCGCCATCTCGCCAAGGGCGTGACCCTCTCCCCCGCGGGCCAGCGGCTGGTAAACGACGCGAGACTGCTGCTCGCGCATGCGCGCGATTTTGCCCAGAGCGCCCAATCGCTTGGCAGCACGCTGCACGGCGAGATCGTCGTCGGCAGCTTTTCGACCCTCGCCACACGCTTCATGCCAGGGCTGCTGTCTGGCTTTCGCGAACGCCAGCCGGGCATCTCGGTAAAACTTGAGGAAGGCGACCAGCAGGAGATCATCGATGGGCTGGTCTCTGGACGGACCGAACTCGCGCTGTCCTATTCCTTTGCCGTTCCCGACGAGATCGTCGGTGAGAAATTCTGCGAGCTGCCGCCCTATATCGTGCTGTCGGCGGATCACCCTCTGGCAAACCGGGCGTCGATCAGCCTGACCGAGATGCGCGACGAGCCGTTCATCCTGCTCGACCTGCCGCATTCGCGCGACTATTTCGCCAGCCTGTTTACGGCATCCGGTATCGAGCCACGCATTTCCTTCCGGACCCGGTCATTCGAGCTGATCCGCGGACTGATCGGAAATGGCCAAGGATATTCGATCCACAATGCCGTGCCGCGCACCACCATCGGCTATGACGGCAGCCGCGTCGCCGTGGTTCCCATCACCGAAAAACTGCCGGCCACGCATGTGATGGCGCTGCGTCTGAAACGCCACGCGCTGCGACCGGCGGTGCAGACATTCGCCGACTACGCGCGCGACGCCTTTGCCGTTGGCGGCCAATTCGCGCCGGGCTCAATAGCCCCGGCGCGAATCGACGCGGCTTAGCAGCTCCTGCCCGGACCGCAGCCGGCGCACATTCTCGCCGATCTGCCGCGCAGCCGACCCCGGCAGCGCCACCGATGCGAGATGCGGCGTGATCAGAACATTCTCCATCGCCCAGAGTGGGCTCTCGGAAGACAGTGGCTCAGTCGCGAAAACATCCAGCGTGGCTTCAGCGATGTGGCCGGAGCGCAACGCTTCGATCAGCGCCGGCTCATCGACGATGCTGCCCCTTGAGGCATTGATGAAGACCGCGCCGCGCTTCATTTGTGTCAGACGCTCGGCATTCAGCAGCTCGCGCGTCTGTGGCGTCTGCGGCAGCATACAGACGAGAATGTCGCTATCGCCCAGGATATCCGGCAATGCGGACAGACCGGCCGATGTCTCGATGCCCTCCACCGACTTCAAGGAGTTGGACCAGCCACGCACGCGATAGCCTTGCCGGGCGCATTCGAGCGCCGCGGTCAGGCCGAGTTCGCCAAGGCCGAGAATGCCGACGGTGATGGACTCTGGATCGCGCGGATGGATATAGTGCCAGCGGCGCTCGCGCTGAGCGCGCTCGAAGGCTGGAATGTCGCGCGCATGGCGCATCACCGCGAACAACACATAGCCAGCCATCATCCGCGCCATCTTCGGATCGGACAGGCGCGTGATCAGCACCTCAGGCAGATCGTCACGCCCGACCAGTGCATCGACTCCTGCGCCGAGATTGACGACGAGGCCAAGATTTGGATAACGCGCGAAGAAGCCATGCGGCGGCTTCCAGACAAGTGCCTGCCGTACGCGCGTGGGATCGGTGATATCATCTGCCTGACGCAGATCAATCCCCTCTACGGCGAGCGCTGCACGCCACGTTTCGAAGTCATCGAAGGCGCTGTAGAACGCCATCACCTCCGATGTCATTGCGCGGCCTTTTCGGCAATCAGACGCGATACCGCCGTCAATGCCAGCTCATAGCCCAGCGCGCCGAGCCCGGCGATGACTCCCGTTGCAGCACGCGACACATAGGAGTGATGGCGAAACGGCTCTCGCTTCCAGATATTACTCATATGCGCCTCGATGATCGGCCCCTCGAAAGCGAGCAACGCATCGAGGATCGGTACCGACGAGTAAGTGAGACCGGCGGCATTGATGACGATCCCCTCGGCCTTCTCCCTCGCCTCCTGAATCCAGTCAACCAGAACGCCTTCGTGGTTGGATTGGCGGAAGTCGACCGTCAAGCCGAGCGAAACTGCATGGTCTTCGCAGCGCTTCTTGATCGAGACGAAACTTTCACGGCCATAGGTGCCGCTTTTGTCCAGCCCATAAAGATTGGCATTGGGACCATTGAGGAAATAGACAACTGGAGACGTCATGGCCGCGCTTTCATCTGTCTGGAGGGCAATCGGGTATTCTTGAGAGGCAAGACCGAACCGGGAGAAAATACCAACGAACGAGTGACGTCGGATGATCCCAGATGCTCATCCCTCCACCAACAGGACGCCTGCACCTACGCATCGACGCAGCGCATCCGCAATTTGAACCTTAGAGAGACCCGCTTCGTTGCAGAAATCGAAAGAACCTATGCGGTTCGACGGATTTCAGTATGGTTCAGAGGTTGCTCTTGCCGTAGGTGAAAAGCCCGAAGGCGGCGTCGTCCGTCGCTGGGTAAAAATGTGCGAGGTGACCAATCGAAGAAAACCGGCCGAAAACGTCGGTCCGGATGACATGCGGTGCACGGTCGGCATCCGGCTAGAGCGTTTTCGAGCGAAGTGGGGGCCGGTTTGCGTCTGGAAACGCGTCTAACCAAAAAGCCAGGACCTCGGTTCTGATTCTATCAGAACCGAAAAGGCTCTAGTGCATTGGCGCGTGTTTCAAGGAATCCCTGATTTCACGCCAGATGTTCACACACCAGTTTCTCGCTCCGTGGGTCAACGCGTTTCTCAAGATTCACTCCCGCTACTGCCCTATCTCTTTATTGCGGCGAGCAAGAGTTGTGCCAACAGCAGTACTAAGAGAGCGGCGGCGGATGTAAACTAACGTGGCAGCGCGCCTCCTCCAGTGGCCTGCATTCTATTCATCATCCAGCATACCGCGGCACTGAGCGGCACCGTACAAATTATAGCTGCTTGGCCTTTCGATCACGCTCGTCGTCTGACTGCGCGAGGGTGGAACGCCGTTGCCATCGCCGTAAGCGGCCCCTTTGCGCGGGTCGCCGCGACGAATCTGCAAGCATCTGACAGCTCGACTGTATTTTAACCTATTCAATCTACAGTTGACCAAAGACTCGTCAGAAGTTGAGTAGTTCGGCGCGACGCCGCCAGACGGAACAAGACATGCTTGCAAATCTGAGCCTGAAGGCCCGCATTACAGCAGCACTTGCAGTGTCTGCGGCAGCAACCGCCCTCGCCGTGCTTTTCGGGGCCATGTGGATCATCGGTGGCATCGTCGATCGGGCCGATCGCAGTGAACTGCAAAGCAACTACGATGCCCTAAAGTCGCGATTGATGCAGGAATCCCGCCGGGCGGCGGCCATGAGCGCCGTGGTAGCAACCATTCCGGCGGTGCAGGACGCGGTCGCACGTAACGATCGCGACGCGCTGTTGCAGTTGTTCGGACCGGGCTTCGCCCAGCTCAAGTCGGACTACGGCGTCGACCAATTTCAGTTCCATACGCCATCGGGATTATCCCAGTTCCGGGTGCATCAGCCTGCCAAGTTCGGCGATGATCTGACCGGCTTCCGCAAGACCGTGGTCGTGGCCAATTCGACAATGAAACCCGTTGTCGGCCTGGAAGGCGGCGTCGCCGGCCTCGGCATTCGCGGCGTCGTGCCGGTTGCACAGAAAGACAAACATCTCGGCACTGTCGAGTTCGGGTTGACGTTCGGACAGGGCTTCTTCGACGAGTTCAAGCGCGCGCGCAGCGTCGACGTCGCGTTCTATCTCGCAGGGAATGACGGCTTCAAAACCTTCGGCGGTACGCTGGGCAGCACGAGTTTCTTTGATGCCGACGCCTATCGCAACGCTACGAACGGCAGTTTCATCGTCCGGCAGGGCGAGATGAAGACGACACCCGTGGTCGCCCTGCTGGGACCAATCAAGGACTTCTCCGGTCAATCCATCGGCGCCGTCGAGATCGTCATGGACAACAGCGAATATGCGGCGTCCATCGCGCACGCGCGTCTGCTGGCCGCCAGTATCGCAGCGATCTGTCTGGTGCTAGCTGCCGCCGGGGGCCTTCTGATTGCCCGCGGCATTTCGCGACCAATTCTTGCCATCACGCAGGCGATGCGCGAACTCGCCGAAGGAAATCTGTCGGTCGCCCTGCCGCAACATCGCGGCAAGGACGAAGTTGGCCAGATGGCGCAGGCGGTCGAGGTCTTCAAGCAAAACGCAATCCGGGTCAGCCACTTTCAGGCTGACCAGGATGCGAGTGCTGCACGCGCCGAACAGGAAAAACGTGCGATCTTCGCCTCGCTCGCCGACAGCTTCGAGGGCAATGTCCGCAAGGTCGTTGACCACGTCTCATCGGCTGCGGCAGACATGCAGAACACGGCGCAGTCGATGTCGTCAGTGGTCGAACAGTGCCGGATCCAGTCCAACGAAGTTTCCGATGCGTCATTGTGGGCGACCGACAATGTGCAGACCGTCGCTGCAGCGTCGGAAGAGCTGTCGTCCTCGATCGGCGAGATCAACCGGCAACTGGCGCAATCTTCCGCTGCGGTCGGAAAGGCCGCCGACAGCGGACGGCGCTCCAATGCGCGCATGCAGAGTCTGGCCGCTGCGGCCCAGAAGATCGGCGAGGTCGTCGCCTTGATCAATCACATCGCCAGCCAGACCAATCTTCTGGCGCTGAATGCCACCATCGAGTCGGCGCGCGCCGGCGAGGCTGGCAAGGGATTTGCGGTCGTGGCGGGTGAAGTCAAATCGCTGGCGACCCAGACCGCCAAGGCCACCGAGGAAATCCGCGCCCAGATCGCGTCAATCCAGGGCGAGACCAACGCCGCGGTGGAGGAGATCCAGGCGGTCTGCGCCACCATCGACGAGGTGGACAAGATCTCGTCGGCTATTGCCGCAGCTATTGAAGAACAGGGTGCTGCAACCCAGGAGATTGCCCGCAATGTCAATCAAGCAGCGGCGCGTACCGACGACGTGTCTCGCAACATCTCCAGCGTGACGTCGGGCATTTCCACGACCGGCTCTGCGGCGCAGGAGGTGCTGGGCTCGGCGACAAAACTCGCGTCGCAATCAGAAGTGCTGCGCAACGAAGTCGACCGCTTCCTGGCGAGCATCAGGGCCGCTTAAGAAGTGACAGCGCTTTAGCTGCCCTTCTTGCCGTCCCCCGCGAACTGCTTCAGGAACGCGGCGAGATCCTTGATCTCCTGCTCGTTCTTGATGCCGGCAAAGCTCATCTTGGTGCCGGGGATCTTGCCCTTCGGGTCCTTGATATAGTCGGTGAACACCTGATCATCCCAGGTCAGGCCGGAATTCTTGTTGGCGTCGGAGTAATTGTAGCCCGCTACGGTGCCGGACTTGCGCCCGAACAGACCGTTCAGGATCGGCCCCACGGTGTTCTTCGCGGTCTCACCGACCTGATGGCAGGCGCGGCACTTGTTGAAGGACTTCTCCCCGGCTGCAACATCCTGCGCCATGGCATCGGTTGTCATCAGTGCGAGCGACAGAGCGAGCAGCGAAAAGCGAAACGTCATCCTGATCAAACCTCGATTGCGGTGATTGTCGTGGCGTGTCTGCGAGGGCGGCAAGTCAAGAATGCCGTCGCACTATTCGACCTTAGGGCCGGACTTGCCGTCAGGCGTGACGTCGATGGCCATGGCCCGCCCGGTGACCTTCGGCGCTGGCCGGCAATCCTTCATGCACGGGTTCTTGTTCCAGAACTGCTTCTCTGAGGTCTCACGATCGTCCTCAAAGAACGCCGCTGCATTCGGCATCTTGATCGACGTAAAATTCTTCTCGTTGAGTTCGAATGTCTCGTCCTTGACGATATCGTTCATGCTGAGGATGTAAGCCGTCAGCGCATAGACCTCGTCATTGGTCAGCGACTGCGCATTACCATAGGGCATCGCGCGCTTGATGTAGTCGAACACGGTGGACAGATCGGGCCAGAACGAGCCGACAGTCTTGTCCGGCCGGTCCGCCTTCAACGTCCCGGCGCCGCCGGCAAGCACCGGCCATCGACCGACGCCCTGTCCGAATTCGCCGTGACAGGACGCGCACTTTTCCTGAAACAAATCGTCGCCCTGCTTCACGGTGCCCTTGCCCACCGGAAGACCGCGCCCGTCCGGCCGCACGTCGGTGTCCCACGCGGCGATTTCTTCAGCCGTGGCCGCCCGCCCCAGCCCGAGCTTCGCGGCGGGCTTGGTAGCGTCGCGGCCCGCCATCTGCTGGGCAGCGCTTGGCGCACTCGTGCCGCCGAGCAGACATGCCGCCAGCATTAGTGTCAGGGCATTAGCCGATTTCGACATTTTCAGTCTCCCCGCCCGAACGCACCAGCCAGGTCTGAATGCCGTTATTATGGTAGATCGAATTGACGCCGCGCACCTTGCGCAGATCGTCCTTCGACGGCTGCACATAGCCGGTGGAGTCGATGGCGCGGGACTGGATCATCAGCTCCTGTCCGGTCCAGTCGAAATCCACGTAGAAGCGCACGACGGATTTGTCGAAGACCGGGCCGTCGATGCGCGCAGTCTGCCAGTTGCGGCCGCCATCCATCGAAACATCAACGCGCTTCACGGTGCCGCGCCCGGACCACGCGAGCCCGCTCAGCACATTGCGGCCCTTGTGCTTCAATGGCGCCTGCGGCGACGGATTGGTCACCACCGATTTCGCATCCATCACGAATGTATGCTTGCGGGAATTTCCATCGGCCAGCAGATCCGTATATTTCGACGTCTCCTCGCGGGTCTGCCACGGCTGATCGCCAGCCTCGATGCGGCGCAACCACTTGACCCACAGATTGCCTTCCCAGCCGGGAATGACGGCGCGTAGCGGATAGCCCTGCTCGGGACGTAGCGCCTCGCCGTTCATCGCGAAAGCGATCATGACATCGTTCAGCGCCTTCTCGATCGGCAGCGAGCGGTTCATGCCGGCAGAGTCTGCACCCTCCAGCATCAGCCACTTGGCATTCGGCTTCAGCCCGGCCTCATCCAGCAACACTTTCAGCGGCACGCCGGTATACATCACGTTGTGGATCATGCCGTGCGTGAACTGACAGCCATTGAGCTGACTGCCGCGCCATTCCATGCCGGAATTGGCCGCGCATTCGAGGAAGTACACCTTGTTAACGCGCGGCATCCGCTTGATGTCGTCCATGGTGAAGACCAGCGGCTTGTCGACCAGCCCGTTGATCATCAGCCGGTGATCCGCCGGATTGATCTCGGCCACACCGCCGTGATGCCGCTCGAAGCACAGGCCGGACGGCGTGATGATGCCGTCGAGGTCGTGCAGTGGCGTGAAATTGACCGAGGACTCCGCCGACGCGGTGAGCCACGGAACATCGCGCCGGATCACGTTCTTCTCGAACTTCGAGGGCACGCCGTAAGGATGTTTGTCGACGCCATCGCCGAGATAGCGCTGCCAGTCCTGCACATCCGTAATGAGTGCTTCGGATTTTGCCGTCTCACCTGCGAGCGCCGGAATCGCCGAAAGTGCTGCACCGGCCAGACCCGCTGCGCCGAGAAAGCGACGGCGATTGAGCGTTTCGGTTGAGGTTCGATCAGTCATGCGACCAGCTTTCGTATCTCTGCAATGCAGGGGCCTGCGATCAGGAACCGGTCACCTTGACGGCGGTGTTGGGTTCGATCTTCACGGTCGACACCTTCGCGACATGCGCCGCGACCACGTCCCAGATCGGCGGCCCCTGGGTGTTCTCATTGATGCTGGCCCAGCCCGAGACCGTGTAGGTCTTGCTGGCTTCGATCGGCTTGCCGGACTTCAGATGAGTCATCCCGGAAATGCGCGAACCCATCGGTTTGGAAATATCGATCGCGTAGCCCATGCCGCCCATGCGCACCATGTCGCCACCGCCCTGGAAATAAGGATCGGGGTGGAAGATATTGTCGGCAACGTCCTCCAGCACTTCCTTGATCTGCGTGCCGGTCATCTGGTTGCGATAACAGTTCGGATAGGTGATCGCGGTGGCGTTGGTGATCTGCTCCCAGGTGATCGCATCACCGGGGATCAGCGTGCCGCCCCAGCGGAAGCCGGGCGACAGCACGATCTCCGCATCGCGCTCGGACATCATCGCGTTGCAGATCAGATCGTCGAAAGTGCCGTTGAAATTGCCGCGGCGATACAGCAGCGAATCCGTCTTGCCGATCTCGCGCGCCAGATCCCCCGCGAAAGGTGCCCTCACCTTTTCCACCAGCGCGGTCATTGCCGGATCGGGTTTGATGGCATCGGAGAAGACCGGCATCAGCTTGAAGCGGATATCCGCAACTTTCTTGTCCTTCACCTCGATATCGAGACGCGACACGAACTTGCCGTGCGAGCCGGTGGCGACGAGCACCGTATTGCCGACCTTGATCAGGCCTGGCATCGCGTCATGGGTGTGCGCCGTCAGGATGACATCGAGCCCCTTCACGCGGCCGGCCAGCTTGCGGTCGACATCGAAGCCGTTATGCGACAGCAGCACCACAATGGACGCACCGGCAGCGCGGGCTTCATCCACCTGCTTCTGGATGTCCTCTTCGCGAATGCCGAATTCCCAGTTGGGGAACATCCAGCGCGGATTGGCGACGGCCGTGCGCGGCAGTGCCTGACCGATCACGGCGATGGTGGCGCCGCCGCGCTCGAACATCTTGCGTGCCTCGAACACCGGCTCCTGCCATTCGTTGTCGCGAATGTTCTGTGCGAGGAAGGCGAAAGGTGCGCTATCGGCGATCTGCTTGACGCGCTCGGCGCCGTAAGTGAATTCCCAATGGCCGACCATGGCGTCGAGCTTCAGGGCCGACATCACGTCGACCATGTCCTGCGCCTTGGTCTGCAGTGACGTCCAGCTGCCCTGCCAGCTATCGCCACCATCCAGCAGCAGCACCTTGTCGTCGCCGCGCTCGGCGCGCACGGCGCCGATCAATGTCGCGATACGGTCCATGCCGCCCATGCGGCCGTAATTCTTGGCGAGTGCTACGAAATCATCAGCCGTCAGCGCGAAGGCATCGGCCGTGCCGGCCGCGATCTTGAAGTAGTTGCGAAACTCGGTATCCGTGAGATGCGGCGGCATGCCCTTCACTTCGCCGACGCCGAGATTGACTGACGGCTCGCGGAAGTGCAGCGGCATCAGTTGCGCGTGGGTATCTGCGACATAGAGGATCGTCACCGTGCCCAGCGGATCGAACCGCAGAATATCGGCCTGTGTCAGGCGTTGCTGCGCCGCCGCGCGGCCGAGCGGGCCAAGGCCGCTTCCAATCGTCAGCGCCGACGCAGCCGCCGTCGCTTGCAGGAAATCCCGCCTCGATATCATGATCCACCTATGATCCCTTCCGCTATGGAAGGGTGAATGTTCAGAAGAACGTCAGATCCAGAATCTTCAATTCAGGATCTGCAATACAAAGTCTGCAATCCGTCAGGCCACGGTCAGCTTGTTGGTCGCGACATAGTCGGAGCCGTCGTCATCCTTCCAGGTGAAGGTGAATTCGCCGGACTCGGCAGCCTTATAGAAAAACGACTGATAGGGATTGGCCGAGATGGCGGGATTCCAGTCGGCCTCGAACACCGTCTTGCCGTTGAAGGCTGCGGTGAACTTGTTGATGATCTTGCGCGGCACGACCTTGCCGGCCGCATCCTTGCGCTGGCCGGATTCCATTTCGTGAGAGATCAGCGTCTTGATCTCGATCAGTTCGCCCGGCTTGGCCTGGGTCGGAACGCGAACGCGCGGGGTTGGTTTGGTTGCCATGGGAAAGTCCTCGCCTGATAAATCTGTTCTGTGAACGAAGCCGCGCGACTAGCCGCCGCAGCCGCCGATCGTGACTTTCACATTGGCCTTCGCCATGTGCAGCTTGCCGTTGGACATTTCGGCGATGCAGACGATGTTCTGGGTTTCCGCAAGGCGCATGCGCGTCGAGGCCGAGGCCTTGCCACAGGCAGGCGTGAACCGGTAGCTGACGACGGCCGGCAACGGATTGCCTTCGGCGAACACATGCACCGACTTGACGTAGTCGGCATCGGTCATCGGGCTTTCGATATCGACATTGACCGGGACCACGAGGCCGTTCTCGGCGATCTCGGGCACGTCGAGCTTGATCTTGCCGCTTTCGAATTTCTTGTCGCCATACAGCTTCTTGATTTCGGCGGCGACGGCCTGTTCATCGGCCAACGATAGTCTGGGAGCAAGGATTGCTGCGAGACCGGCGATCGCGGCCATGGCCAGCGTTTCGCGACGGGTCTTCTCGACCGACTTCAAAATCATGAGTGCTTCCTCCTGCGGGATTTGAGCAATCCCTTTACAATAGTATCGCTTGACGATTCCAAGTCTGATCTATCTTATCTGGGACATATCATTATATTCTTTTTCTTGAATGTAAAGATCTGAAATGCACAAGTGCCGCACAGACGGCGATGTGGGAGGGGACAGATGAGGAAGACCGTCATTCGGTCAGCGGCAGCGGCCATTCTGGTACTCTGCGCGGGGAGCTTCGGCAGTCATGCGCAAGACGCCAGCGAGAAAGAGATCGAACGTTATCGCGAGATGATCTCGGACCCGATGTCCAATCCCGGCTATCTCGCCGTCGACCGCGGCGAAGCGCTGTGGAGCGAAGCCCGCGGCACCAAGAACGTCTCGCTGGAAACCTGCAACCTCGGTCTCGGCGCCGGCAAGCTCGAAGGCGCCTTCGCGCAATTGCCGCGCTACTTCGCAGATGCCGACAAGGTCATGGACCTCGAACAGCGCCTGCTGTGGTGCATGCAGAACATTCAGGGTCTCGACACCAAGGATGTCGTCGCGCGGCGCTTTTCAGGCCCGGGCCGTGCGTCGGACATGGAAGACCTCGTCGCTTACATCGCCAACAAATCGAACGGCATGAAGATCGACATTCCGCTGAGCCATCCCAAGGAGCAGGAGATGGTGGCGGTCGGTGAAGCCCTCTTCTATCGCCGCGGCGGCGTCAACGATTTCTCCTGCGCCACCTGCCATGCCGACGACGGCAAGCGCATCCGGCTGCAGGGACTGCCGAACTTCTCCAAGCCCGGCAAGCCGGCGCAGGAAACCATGGGCGGCTGGCCGACCTACCGCGTCTCGCAGGGCGCGTTGCGCACCATGCAGCACCGCCTGTGGGATTGCTTCCGCCAGCAGCGCTGGCCCGTGCCGGAATACGGCTCGGACGTACTGACCGCCCTCACCTCTTTCCTGCAGAAACAAGCGGTGGCCGGCGAACTCAACGTTCCGTCGATCAAGCGATAAGGAGCCCGGGATGAAACGCGTTTTGACACTCGCCGCGCTCGTTCTCGCAGCAGGCTCGCTCACGACATCCGCATCGGCGCAGACCGCTGCCAAGGCGCCGGATCCGGCCCTCGTCGATGCCTATATGAAATCCACCTTCGGCAAGGCGCCGCCGGAATGGCAGGCCCGCATCGAGCCGGACGAAACGCTCAAGACCTGCAATGCCTTTCACAACGAGGTGCCCAGCGCGGAAGCCGACAAGATCACCGCGCGCGAACTGGCGCGGGTGGTGTATCCCGCCGACGGCAAATTTCTCGGCAACTGGAAGGAAGGCGCGAAGATCGCCAATAACGGCCGCGGCGGCCAGTTCTCGGATCCGCCTGATACGGTCGCCGGCGGCAACTGTTACGCCTGCCATCAGATGGAGCAGAAGGAAGTCAGCTACGGCACGCTCGGGCCGAGCCTGACCAATTACGGCAAGGATCGCAAATACGATCCGCAGGAAATCAAGAACGCCTTCACCAAGGTCTACGACTCGCAAGCCATGTTCGCCTGCTCGAACATGCCGCGCTTCGGCGTCAACAAGGTGCTGAGCGAACAGCAGATCAAGGATATTGTGGCTTTCCTGTTCGATCCGGAATCGCCGGTCAACAAGTAACCGAAGCTGAGAGGGGATCGATATGACGATGCGAAACGCATGGATTGCCATCGTCCTGTCGACGCTTGCGTCATCTGCAGTAAAGGCGGAAGAAGCCGTCGTCAGTTACAAGTCCCTCGGACTTGAACTGGCGCTAGATGCCGCGCGTGCGGCGCTGAAGGACTGCCAGAAGCGCGGCTATCAGGTCGCCGTTGCCGTGGTCGATCGCTTCGGTACACCGCAAGTCCTGCTGCGCGATCGCTTTGCCGGACCGCACACGCCGCCGACCGCGACCGGCAAGGCGTGGACCTCCGCGACGTTCCGCAACAGCACCACCGAACTCAATGCGATCAGCCAGCCCGGCATGATGCAGGCCGGGCTGCGCAACCTGCCTGGTGTCGTGATCATCGGCGGCGGCGTCATGATTGAAGGCGGCGGTGCAATGCTGGGCGCCATCGGCGTCTCGGGCGCCCCCGGCGGGGATGCGGACGAAGCCTGCGCCAAGGCAGGCATTGCCGCGATCCAGGACAAGCTTGATTTTTAACCTGGTCGTTAGCGACTACGCCTGCTTCTTCAGCCATTCCGGAAACGTCGCGGTCTCGTAGCCCTTCTGGCGCACGTAGCGGAACATAGCCAGAAACTCGGTCGGCTCCAGCAGCCCGGGCATGCGCGCGACTTCCCGCGCCTGCTCGCTTTTCGATGCCAGTCCCGCGACGGTCTCCGGAAAGAACTGGATCGTCGGCGTGAAGCGAATGCCATAGGCTTCGCCAAAGGCTTTCTCGCCGCGCTTGCGGCCGTCGAAATCCGTGACCTCACGTGAACCGATATGATTGAGATGCAGTATCTCGAAATTGTCGCGGATATAGGTCTCGATCTTCGGATCGGTCATGTAGCTTTCGTGCATGCGCTTGCAGGCCGGACAGCCCTTGAGCCCCCACATCACAGCGAAGCGCTTGCCCTTGGCGGTCGCGCCCGCCAGATCCTCGGAGAGATCGAGGAAGCTCTCCAGATACCAGTCCATCTGATAGAGCCCGTCATCACCGAGCGTCGCCTTTGCGGATGCCGGTGCAGCGCGTAACCCGACCACGCCGAAACCGATGGCCGCGAGCGCATGCCGTCTGGTGATCACGCCAGTTACCTCAGACATTCGATCCTCCCGAGCCACACATCATCCGATCGTGCCGAAGGCCGGAAAGGTCTCCAGCATCCAACCTGAAATCCGCGGCATGGCACCAGTCAAAAACAGAACACCTGTCAGGACAAGGCCGGCGCCGATCACCTTCTCGATAGCCAGCATATGCTGACGCAGCCGCGCCATCAGCCGCATGAAAGGCCCCGAAAACAGCGAGGCCAGCATGAAGGGAATTCCAATCCCCATCGCATAGGCCGCAAGCAGAAGTGCGCCCTGCGCCGGCGCACCTTCCGCGCCTGCGACCATCAGAATGGCGGCCAGCACCGGACCAACGCATGGCGTCCAGCCGAAGGCGAAGGCGAGGCCGACCAGATAGGCGCCAAGAAAGCCCGCCGGTCTGCGCACCGCCTGAAAGCGCGCTTCGCGAAACAACAGCCCGATCCGGAAGACGCCGAGAAAGTGAAGTCCGAGAATGACGATCAGCAGACCGGCGATGACGGCCAGCGTATCGAAATAGGCCGTGATCGCCTTGCCGATCAGCGATGCCGATGCGCCCAAGGCGACGAAGACAGTGGCAAAACCCAGCACGAAAGCGAAGGACAACGCGACCACGCGTCCGTTCGGTCGCCAGCCGGCCTGACCACCGCGATCGTCGAGTTCGTCCAGACTGACGCCTGCCAGAAAGCAGAGATAGGGCGGCACCAGCGGCAGAACGCAGGGCGACAAGAACGACAACAGCCCTGCGCCCAGCGCACCAAGGAACGAGATTGAGGACACCACGGCGGATCCGGTTCTGGCATAAATATTCGAATTCGTGTATATGTAGCACATGACGTGGAAATTGCCTCTGAAAACCTCGTTGATCGCAACATTGTTGGTGATGACTGCGGCGCTGTCGCCGAGCATCGCTGATGCGTCCGAACTACTGATGTTCGAGCGCGATGGCTGCGTCTGGTGCGCGCGCTGGAATCGCGAGATCGCGCCGGTCTATGACAGGACCGACGAAGCCAAGCTTCTTCCGCTGCGCCGCATCGATATGGATCGCGACAAGTCGCCCGGCGTCGCACTGGCGTCGCCGGTGCGTTTCACGCCGACCTTTCTGATCGTGGACAATAACGGCCGCGAGATCGGCCGCATCACCGGTTACATGAACGACGAATCTTTCTGGAGCCTGCTCGGGAAGTATGCTGCCAGACTGACCAACTCACAGCCCAACGCCAATCGTTCCTGATCCTCTTCAAACATTCGCGGGACACGCACGCTGCCATGGCTTCTATCATCCCATCCGAACTCGAAGACGAACTGCGCGACGGTGCGGAGTATTCCCCCGAACTCGACCAGTTGATGCGCAAGGCCCGCAAGGCCAGCAATTTCCTGAAAGCGATCTCGCACGAAAACCGCCTGCTCCTGCTGTGCCTTTTGGCTGAGCGCGAACGGTCGGTGTCCGAACTGGAGAACATCCTGTCGCTGCGGCAGTCAGCCGTGTCCCAGCAACTCGCGCGTCTGCGCTACGACGGCATGGTGGAGACCCGCCGCGACGGCAAGACGATCTATTACAGCCTGGCCAATGACGATGTGCGAAGCGTCATCTCGGTCATCTACGATATTTTCTGCGCCACGCCGGCGCCGACCAAGAAAAAATAACGCCGCCGATCTGGCAGGCGGAGGCGCGCGGCCCGTAAGGCCAGCGCACCTCACATCAGGAGGAAACCCATGCAGAACATGTCTGCCTGGTTATCCGCGCTGGCTGGATTTGCCATCGGCGCTGCTGCAGGGTTTGCCGTACGACGCGCGCGGCTTTGCACATTTGGCGCGATTGAAGATGCGTTGATGGGCGGTGACAATCGCCGCCTGAAGATCTTTGGGCTGGCGCTGGGTATCGCCGTGCTCGGCACGCAGGCGCTGATCCTGTCCGGCTTTCTCGCGCCCGAACACACCACTTACGTTCCCATTGCATTGCCCCTCATTGCGATCGTCATCGGCAGCATCATGTTCGGCACCGGCATGGCGATGGTCGGCACGTGCGGCTTCGGCTCGCTGGTCCGGCTCGGCACCGGCGATCTCAGGAGCCTGATCGTGATCCTCGTGCTGGGCGCGACGGCCTATGCCACTCTGCGCGGACTGTTCGCCGATCTCCGCATTGGCGTGCTTGAGCAGCTAGCGATCCGCATGCCGGACGGCATACGCTCCGACTTTGCATCGCTGCTGACGCAAGCGACCGGCCGCGATCTGCGCGTGCCGCTCGCCATCATTGTCGGCAGCGGCCTTTGTTGGCTGGCACTCAGCGACAAACGCCTGCGCCGCGCGCCGCGCCTGCTCACTGCCGGTATCGCACTCGGATTACTCACGATTGCCGGCTGGATTGTCACGGTGGAATTGAACGACGATTTCGCGGGTCCGCCGCGCCCGCAAAGCCTGACATTCGTGTCGACCATCGGAAAAGCACTGTATGCCGGGGTCCTGAATGTCGCGAACTTCGCCGATTTCGGCGTCGGCAGCGTGTTCGGCGTCATTGCCGGTGCATTGGCTGCAGCGTGGTTCGCGGCTGAACTCCGATGGGAAGCCTTCGACGACGATCACGAAATGCGCCGTCATCTTATCGGCGCGTGCCTGATGGGTGTCGGCGGCATTCTGGCGGGCGGCTGCACCATCGGTCAGGGCATCACCGCGGGATCGATGCTGGCGCTGTCCTGGCCGATTGCCGTCGGCGGCATGATACTTGGCGCACGCATCGGCATTGCGATCCTGGTCGATGGCTCGCCACGCGACCTCATTCAGCGCAACTGGATGCTGCTGGCGCGGAAAGCGCCACCGTCCAAGTAGTCATAGCGTTTTCGAGCGAAGTGGAGACCGGTTCGCGTCAAGAAAACGCGTCAAAAAAAGCGAATCTTCAAGGCTTGAGGTAGCTCCAGCCGGCTTCCTGCAACTCAATCAGCCGAACCGCGCCCGATGGCACCACCGTCGCCTCGGATACGACACTGATAGCCTTGCCCTCGCGCTTCTCCATGCCCTCTTTGGTATTTCCGCAGGCGATGAATTTGACGCTGGACGGAAAGCTGGCATCGACGATCTGCTTGATGCGGTCCTTCACCGGCGAGGTGTCGTCGCGCAGCATGTGCAGACCTGGCCCATAAGTGACGATCTCGATCTGAACGTCCTCGCCCTTCGCCTTGTAGAATTCCATGACGTTTGTCGCGTTGTTCAAGGCCAGATTCATCAGGGCCGGATCGTTCTGATTGACCTGAATGGCGACGCGATGCTCCTTCGCGCCTGCTGCGTAAGCGGACAACGCGATCAGCGACAACAGGACGGCTCCGGCAATCGATCTCAACAATGATCGCATCTCGAAATTCCTTTTCAGGGACGTATAATTTCAGGGACGCACGATCGTGAAACCGCGCTCGGTCAAATCCAGCAAATGGCCGACGCCGACCTGCACTTCCACCGCATGCGGATTGATCGCCGGGCGCTTGCCGGTGTCGCGTTCGATCGTGTCCAGCGTGTTGCCGCAGACGCTGAAGCGCACGCCCTGGGTCACCAGACTATCGACCAGCGCACGATGTTCGTTGGTGTCGCGGAGCAGATCGACGCCGGGGCCGAAGGTGACCACCTCGACCGCCACCTTGTCCGGCCCATAGGCTTTCAGGAGATTGCTGGCGACGCTGAGAACGAGGCGTTCTTTCTTCGGATCGGAATCGGACAGCTGCAAGGCGATGAAATGCTCGGCGAAGGGCTTGTCAGGCGCGGCGGCGTCCTGCTTCGCGGGCCGTGTCTGCGCAGTGACCGGGCCCGTTGCAAATGACGTCAGCGCAAGGATCGACAGAAAGAAAAACAGTCCTCGCTTATTCATTGCGCACAAAACCTCTGACGATCAGGGGATTGATTAGCAATCGCCCTGCGCCAGCGCAATCAAACTAACGAAGCGGACTAGAGAGGATTTATTGCGTCGCAAACACAGGACGCAGTGCCAGGCCGCGGATCGCAACTGCAGCGCCCGCAAAGATACCAGCGGCCGCGACGAAGGATGGCAGCGCGAGCGTGGACACACCTGTCAGCCCCTGCCCGATCGAGCAGCCATAAGCCATCGCGCCGCCGATCCCCATCAGCGCCGCGCCGGCCATAGAGCGGCCGGTATGACGCGCAGAGGTGTAGCCCTCGAATTCAAACCGGCCTGTCAGCAGCGCGGTCAACAGACTGCCGACGAACACACCCGCCACCAGCGCGATGCCGAAATTCAGCGTCATGCCCGTCGACAGCATGATGAATTGCAGCGTATCGGCAGCCGGCGACACGAATGTCAGCGACGCCACCGGAATCGGATCGAACTCATCGGCACCAAGCCAACCGGTTGTCAGCCAGCCGGCGATCACCAGGAGGCCCATCACGAGACCCGCCGCGAGTTGCCCCGGCGAACGGCGGAACGCACGATGCGACAGCGCAAATACCAACAGCGCAACGCCGACAATCAAAGTTGCTACGACGCGCGCCGTTGCGTCAGGCAGGCCGAGCGTTCCGAACAGCGACGGGAGAGAATTCACCCCAGGCGTCGTCTGCGTCCATTGCAGGATCGACAGCCGCATCGGCGCGAGCAAGCCCTTCAAGGTCATCTGCGCCGTGACGCCGATGATCGCGATCACGACCAGCGATCTCAGATTTCCTTTGCCCAGCAACACCAGTGCACGGGACGCGCAGCCGTTCGACAGCACCATGCCCAAGCCGAACAACAGGCCGCCGACGAAGATCAAAGGCGCCGAGAATGACGGCTGCAGATAAAGCGACTTGGCGATCTCGACGATCCCAGCGCCGGCAATGAATTGTGTGCCAACAACCGCCACGGCAACCGCCAGCGCATAGCTGCGGATCTTGCGTCCATCGTCATGCGCCCACCAGTCGCGCAGGCTGCTCATGAGGCAGAAACCGCTCAGCAGACCGACCACGCCGAAAACGGCGCCAATCGCAAAACCCGCGACAACCGGGAACGCAAACATCGAATGATCCGAACGTGATTTTGAGGTGATGACGCCGGATTACTACTGGCAGTTTCAGAAGCGGTCCAGTTGACGCATGATTTAAGGAGGAAGTTCTACGGATTCTGAAAAATAGGAAACATAATTCCATCAGATCGCAGAACGCGATGCAGAATGACTATCGCTCTATGAGCAATAGAGATCGCATTTTCGGCCCGCCGGAGTCTTGGTCGTGGAGGACGACAATAGATAACCGGCGAAACAATGTCAGGGATCTGCGGAACAAGGTGTCCAAGTATCGCGCTCTGGCGCGCGGGGTCACTGACGCAGAAATCCAACGTCAGATACTGCAGCTCACCGACGAGCTGGAACAACAAGCGCGTGACATTGAGCGAAGGAAATAACGGGGCAGCAGCGTTAGCGCGCGGACGACGCGACGATGTCAGCGAAGCGCGTGCGCGAACCGTAGATCCTCTTTTCGGCGAAATAAACATCCTTGAGGGCGTCATGGAAAAGGTCGGCGAGCAGCTTGGGCTTTTTGGCCATCGGTTTCTCCAATAAAAAGCCCCGCTGATGCAGGGGCCTCACATTCTCTGGTTGGGATTACTCACGCCCGAAAAGTCGCCCTGGGGATTTATGTTCCAGCGAGGCGGCGCCAAGCAAAAGGAGGCCTCGATCAGCCAACCCGAAGGTTTTCTGCCGACGTCTTGCCACGGTTAGCCACCTCCTCGAAACTGACCTTGGCCCCTTCATTCAAAGTGCTCAGTCCCGCTTTCTCGACAGCCGAGATATGAACAAAGACGTCTTTGCTGCCATCATCCGGCTGGATAAAGCCGAAGCCCTTCGTCGCGTTGAACCATTTTACTACGCCAGTCGTCACTTCAGTTCTCCCGGTTGTCTCTGGAAATACAGCAGCGCTCTATTCCGCGACGAGTCAATCGAGCAAACCTTGCTTCTCGCAGTGGGATACAGGAACCGCTGTCGGGGCAAACGGTGGACAGTCATCCGTCCGCACTGCCGTGATGTGACAGCGGTTTTGGGCAACATAATCTCCGGGAAGCCCAACTGACGTGCTATTGTCATCGGAGCCCCGTGCGGGCGGAGGACGAAACCATGGCCAAAGGCGAACAACGAAACAACCGGGAAGCAAAGAAGCCCAAGAAGGACAAGGCCAAGACGATCGCCGCAGCTCCGACGATGAAGGGCCTGATGCACCCCGAAGCGGAAAAGCCCAGAAAGAAATAGTCCAACAAAGCGCCTCGCTAGCAGAGTTGCGGGAGGTCATGTCAGAGCGTCGGAACATCAGTATCTATCCGGGATCAGCTTGTGCGTTCGGTGCTGCTGCCCCTCTTCTTGGCTCTTCCTATGCTTGACGCCATCGTTGTTCAGTCGCGCGCTAAATCACCTCCGGTCAGAACGCGTCATAATCTGCGTGACGCCAAATCCTCGATTGAACGGAAGCAGATCTTGCACGATCTCAACTTGAGGGGAGCTCTCAATGTCGGAGCTGGAATTCAGTGCCGTGAATGACCTTCAACACACGCCGCACCACGCCAGATGTAACGAGCAGTCCGAATATGATGCTGCGGTCGAGGTTGCTGCGAAGGCAATCAGAAAGACCTGGGATACGATGGGCGACATGCCATCACCGCTTTACGAAGATGAAGCGCGGCTACTCGGTAGAGCAGCACTCGATGCCATTATCGCTTCGCAACCAGTTACTCGAACGACCACATGACCTCCATCAGGCCGGCAGACACGCAGCATCTGACGACGGCCTTTCCATGAACGGCGCGCGTGCTGCTCGGTACAGACGTTTGGCAGCCGCCCAAAGCAGGCCTGAGGTGTACCGGCGACTTATGCTTCTTGCCGACGAAGCCGCGGCACGTAGTCATCGCGTCGGATCACATCAGCTCAATTTCTTCGACCAATGACAGGACATGAACCGTTGAATTGGCAACCTATAGACACCGCACCAATAGACGGAACGCCCATATTTCTGGCTGGCGGCTACGATGACAATTCGGATCATGCCATGGAATCCGAGGCAGAAAAAATGCGAATTGCCTGCCGCGCATGGTGGAACGACGGCGACTGGATTATTACCCTGGCTGAAGCAGGATGCGTCAACGTCACCCGAACTGCCCCCAACGCACTGGGCCCCTATTGAAGAACCGCGCTAACCCAGCAAGATCGGATTGCCTTGAGGGCAAGACCGCGTTGCGGCACTTTTAAATATCAGTCAAACAGAGGCTCAGAGTAGAATCCGGCTGCCAGGACCTCGAAAAGCGCCGCGTTTCCATCATACCGAGCCTTCCATCGCGTACTGCTAAAGCCACTGTTGAACAGGTCACCATTGTCCTGCACCTGCCATTCCCAGAAAAGCAACGGATGTGGAGTGACGATGACTTCCAGGTTTGGTTGGCGATACATAGCCACCATGTCGAGCCTCACTTTCGAAACAGCATTTACAAAAGGTCGCTTCCTGCCTGTTTATCTGAAGGTGCCGCGCCCCGTTCTGCGGCGGCCGGTGTTCTTGACAGACGACGGGCCGAGCGCCTCTCATTCTGCAGTGATGATGACACCACCGAACCAGCCATCGATGACATTCACCATGCGCTCCTGAGTCGTCGCGTCAATCCAATTTACAGCGGGTCTTCAGACAATCCTTCGGCCATACATCCGTGCCCGGATTGACGTCGCTGATTGTCCGCCATCCATCCTGCGAGGCTAAACACGATGCGCGTCGCGATGTTAGCACCTATATCCTGGCGAACTCCTCCCCGGCACTACGGCCCGTGGGAACTCGTGACGAGCTTGCTTACGGAAGCGCTGCTCGTGCGGGGAGTTGACGTCACACTGTTTGCCACCAAGGACAGTTTGACGTCGGGAAATCTCGCCGGTGTCGTCCCGGCACCATACTCTGAAGACTCGTCGCTCGATGCCAAGACGTGGGAACTCCTGCATGTTGCGAATGTCTTTGAGCGGGCCGGCGAATTCGACATCATCCACAATCAGGCAGATTTTGTACCGCTGGGTTTCTCTCGCCTTGTAGACACGCCGATCGTCACAACCATTCACGGCTTTTCATCAGCCCGTATCATTCCGGTTTTCAAGGAATACGAAGATCGTGTCCATTACGTCGCAATAAGCGATGCCAATCGCCATCCCGACCTTCGCTACGCGGCAACGATTTACCACGGCATTCCGATCGACGAGTTTCCATTCGATCCGCTTGGCAGTAATGACCTTCTATTCTTCGGTCGCATTCATCCCGATAAAGGGGCTGCGGAAGCGATAGCAACTGCCGAAGCGGTTGGCCGCCACCTCATCATGGCCGGTATCGTTCAGGATGCGGACTATCACCGACGTCATGTGGCGCCAGCACTGGGGCGGTCCGCGACTTATCTCGGTCCGGTCGGAGGTCTGGAGCGGACTCGCGTTCTGGGGTCCGCGCGGGCATTGCTTCACCTGATCAATTTCGATGAGCCATTCGGGCTATCAGTCGTCGAGGCACTTGCCTGCGGAACACCCGTGATCGCGCGCAACCGCGGATCGATGCCCGAATTGATCACAGATGGCGTAACAGGTTTCCTGGTCAATAGTGCCATCGAAGCCGCAGAAGCGGTTGAGCGCATTGACGAACTGGATAGACACGCCTGCCGGGCGGCTGTTTCCGAGCACTTTACCGTCGATAGAATGGCAGATCGCTACCTGGCTCTGTACCAATCTATCCTGGGGTAACCGACAGCAAACAGGCCAACCGGCCGCTGATCGAGAAACTGACGCGCGATCAGATAGAACTGGCTACGGCCAACGACGGTCAGTTGTCTAATTTTATAGACAAATTGCCGGCGGCTGCTTTATTGTTTTCGAAACTTTCTGAGCAATAACGGAGCGTTCTTCGGTCGTGGCCTACTGCATCTATGGGACCCCTCAGAGGCGGCCGGAGAAGGTGTTCTACGGTACTGTGCAGACCCTTGAGCAGGCGGCCAGCGAACTTCGGAAGCTCCGCGACGCTGGCGTCGCTGACGTCTACGCGATTGGCTACGATCCTGAGACGGCGAACATGCGGAAGCCGCCATCGGCCGCGGCTTCAAACTAGGCCAGTGCAAGCCCGCTGCGCGAAGCGAACAAACACCGAAAATCGGATTGCTTACAGGCCGCCGCCCCGCAGGGCCAATTCGTCAGCGATTTGAAAATGGTGGGGGAAGAAGGACTCGAACCTTCGAAGTCATAAGACGGCTGATTTACAGTCAGCTCCCTTTGCCACTCGGGACACTCCCCCGCCTGACGCCATCGGACCCAAGCCCAACAAGACCTTGGCCCAACACGGCAGTCCCACCAAATCAGTGGCTGGACGGCCATGGATGACGTTAAAACGCGCGCCCGTAAACGGGCTCCCGGTTGGCGCGTTTATGACGGAAGCCATGGGGCAAAGTCAACCGACCAGGGCCGGAATATCCGCCCTGTCCGAACCTCTTTCCGGGGCCCCAAATTGCCATTATTCGGCCCCCGTGAGACAAGCCGTGCATGAGCGATCGAGAGCGAAAACAGCGATTCCAGCGCGGCCCCGACAAGGGGCGCGACGGCCACGGCGGCCAAAGCCGCGACAAAACCCGGGATAAACCCCGCGATCAGGGCCGAGATCACGGACGGCGCCCGCCCCGGCGCGGCCGGGAATCCGGCGGCGGCGATGGTCCGGCCATCCTTTATGGCTGGCATACCGTCACCATGGCGCTGGCCAATCCGCAGCGGAAAATCCTCAAGCTGATTCTGACCGAGAACGCCGCCCGGCGCCTTGCGGAGGAGAAGATCGATACTCGGGTGGCACCGGTCCTGGTCCGTCCGGACGAGATCGACCGCCGGCTGGGGCCCGATGCCGTGCATCAGGGCCTGCTGGCCGAGGTCGAGCCGCTGGAATCGCCGGATCTGGACAGCCTATCGCAAGACGGCATCGTGCTGGTGCTCGACCAGATCACCGATCCGCATAATGTCGGCGCCATCCTGCGTTCCGCCGCGGCCTTTGCGGTCAAAGCGATCATCACCACGGCGCGGCACAGCCCGGAAGCCACCGGTGTCCTCGCGAAATCCGCCTCGGGCGCACTGGAACTGGTGCCGATGATCACGGTGCCCAATCTGGCGCGGGCGCTGAACGAATTGAACGACCTCGGTTTCATGACCGTCGGTCTCGACAGCGAGGGCAGCGAAAACATCAGCGCGATCCCGCTGCAACAGCCGCTGGCACTGGTGCTCGGCGCCGAAGGCAGCGGATTGCGACGGCTGACGCGAGAGACCTGCAGTGTCGTCGCGCGGCTCGACATGCCCGGCGAGATCAAGAGCCTCAATGTGTCGAACGCTGCCGTGCTTGCGCTCTATGTCGGCGCGAGCAAGCTCGGCCTGATGGGCTAGATCCGCAGGCAACAAAAAAGCCCGCTCGCATCGCTGCGAGCGGGCTTTTTCTTTGCGTTCAAATCAGTGCAGATCAGTACGCGCGGCGATGCTGCTGCGACTGGTGATAACCACGCTGCGGTCCTGCGGCGCGCGGCGCATACATCACCTTCGGCGCGCCATAGCGATGCGCCTGATGATAACCGGTGCGCGACACGTAGCTGCGCTGCGTAGTGCCGTAACGCGTGCGCGGCTGCATGCTGTAGCCGTAACGATAGCTTGGGCGCGCACGATACTGGCTGCGCGACGGATAGCTGTAGATCGCCGGCGCGCGATAGGCCGGACCATAGGAGTAGTTCACCGGATTGGCATAGGGGCCGCCGTAATAGCCGCGACGATAGCCGTAACCGTAACCTTGACCGTAACCCTGGCCATAGCCGCGCCAGCCGATCGCGGTTTCCTGATAGGTCGGAACCGGCGCGAACATGCCCGGGCCGCTGAAGGTCGGGCCCTGATTGGCGTAATAATACTGACGCGTCACCGGCGTCGGATCGGGCAGCCGCTCATAGGCGGCCACGCCGGCGTAACCGTAACCGGCGCTATAGCCCTGTCCGCAGGGGCTGACATAGACCTGGCCGCAAGGCGAACAGCCGTTTGAGGTGAACAGGCCGCCGCCGCAGGCCATTGCAGGCGCAGCGCCGGCAGTGGCGGTGACAACGGCAAATGCCGCAACCCATTTCGAAATCGCGTTACGCATGAATACTCTCTCCTGTCGGGTGTCTTTTTTTGGTGTTGGTGATTGATCGGTCAGCGCCGGAATTCCGGCGGTGCGACGATGACCTCAGGTGGATTGAACGGCACTTCATTTTGCCGCTCCATCGGCGCAGATCTCGCCGACCAGCTTTCGTGGAAACTCTCGGCCGGCTGCGGCAATTTGCGATTGGCCGGCGGCTCGATTTCCAGACGCCCGTAGCCGGGCTTGTGGCCGAGGCTCGGATAGTAGTGGCCGACATTCGGCACCGGATCGACGTAACGACCGCCAAAGACTGTCGGTTGAATATGAATGCCGCGCTGCAAGCCCCAATCGCCTTCGATCACGCGATAGGACGCATCGACGCCATTGATGATGATCGGCACGCCGGGACGACCGGGCACGACGATGTTGAAACCATCGGCGGCTGCAGCCGGAAGCGTGGTCGCAATCACAAAAAGCAGTGCTGAAAGGGTTCGCATGGCCATGTCCTGCATCTCGGCGGTACGATATTCGAACGCCTGGCAGGATGGGTTAAGGGCGCGGTCTAAACTGCCGGTAAGCCTAACGCGCAAGCATCAGGCGAAGTTCAAATGCGCTGGATCGCAGCGTGGATTCGTTAACGCAACGCGCTCGCACGGCGATCCGATCCCGGTCGAAAGGCGTTAAGCCCGCGCCGCGCACATCTTGCGTATCGCCGTCGCAACGTGATCTGATCCCTTCAGCCGTTGTCGCAGACATCTGCAGTCGTCATGTCCGGAGAGCCCCGATGAAGTTCCTCAGTGCAGCCATCATCCTGTCGACGCTGGTCGCGACTCCCGCTTTCGCGCGCCACTGGAAGCATCATCACAGCGCCGAGACCTTCGTCTTTGCCGCACCCGGCCAGCCCTACCGGATCCAGTTCGGGCACAATTACGGTCCGGGTCTGCAGCCGGGCACCTTCGCCTATTACGACGGCGCCCTCGCCGCCCGCTGCAAGCAATCGGCCGCGGCCTATCGCGGCCAGGACGGCCGGGCGTATCCCTGCTTCTGACCGAGGTTCCACAGGCCGGTTGACGGGTGGGCGATTGGCCGCTGCGATCGAACTACTCAACCTCCGCCGCGTTGCCGCGTCGGAGGTGGCACATGCCCTACGCGCTATTCGAAGACGACCAGAAGCTCAGCCAGGAATTCCCGACCGAGGAGGACGTCTGGCAACATGCCGACGAAGCCGGACTCGTTGACGTTGTGGACGGCAAGACGGTGCTGGAGGACGGCTACACTATTCAGCCGTGCAGCACCGAAGAGGACACGGGCAAGCCGATCGCGGTACCGCCAGCAGTGACCTAGGAACGACTCTCACAATCCTTGGTTGGAAGACTGAGCGTCCTGAGCGCAGGATGGACGTTCCGAAAGTCCTGCCACCTCTCTAAGGGTGGTGGGGCTTTTGCTGTCGTAGCCATTGGTATGCAGTAGCCGCACAAACTCATCCATGGACGCGTTCAGTCGCCTGGCGCGCTCTTCAGATTCGGGCGTTGAGGTGCTGCCGAAAAGCCGGGTGATGGATTCGCGAAAAGTCATGCGATTCCCCTTACTCATTGAGACGCGCTTAAGTCGCGCGAACGGCAAAATGGTTCAATTCGCCGCGGGGCTTATTTAACAGTTTAACACACACTCCGCTTGACGGCGAATCACATGAAGGATTCTCTATCCCCGTTCAGGGAGGCGGAGATGGAAGACCACTTCACTCACCAGTATTTCAGCCGGCAGTGCTTCGAGCGACATCACGCACGCGAGGTTTTGGAGCGCGCCCTCTGCGCAGGCGCCCTACTCTTCGGCCTGACGGCCTCGTTCGCAGCCTGTCTGTTTATTTGACGCCCGTTCGCCTTCGGCGAACCTCCCACAGCCAGCCGCCCAAAGGCGTCAGCAGGCCGCTTGGAGACGCATTGGCGCCGACACGACAACGGAGCCAGATTCTGCACTGTGCCCCGTTAGGCTTAACCCGCTGACGCGCTTGCACTAACGTCGCTCAATCTAAATGATGACGCCATGAGTTGGGTCGAAGAGCGCGATCGTTTAATCGCGGAGACATTGGCATTTGTAAAAGAGGTCTCGGGCAACCAGCCCGAGCTGGCCGCGAGGTTGACCGTTGCGGTAGACGCCGAGATGAAAGCTGCTGAAAATCCGAAGCAGATCGTCCCGGAACCTGCGCAGCCGATGAAGCTGACTGATCTCCGGGAAGACATCCGGAATCGCGTGGCATCATTCAAGGCACGGCAGCAGGAAATGCAGGACAAGCGGGAGGCCGATTATCAAGAGGTCATCGCAAAAGTCCGGGCTGCCTTGGAACAACGTTCATAGGTCTACCCCACCGATGCGAGCCGGTGCGAAAAGACCGTTTTGGCCAAGTTATTGAAATGGTGGTGCCGGTTGAGCGATTTGCGCGCTTTAGCCGACAACAACCTATTGAAATTATTAGCCTCGGCATTTGGTCCGAACCCTCACTGCGTACAGCTCGGACCAAGAAACAGCCTCACGCTACTTGAATACCTTCGCGGTCGGCCACTTGCCTGATGCCGACAACTATCTGCCAGCCAGTCTCCGCAAAGCATCCTCTGAAATAATGGCCTGTGAGGATTTGCCGCTCTCACGCTCATCGACTCCGACATTTCTAAAGTCTTGCCTGCGGCATACTAAAAAAACCTCCACGCCGACGCTGCATGTCTTTCATGAGCGATGCCTATTGATCTATCGAGCAAATCTTCAACGCAAAAGCTACATATCTGGCTGCGCGCAACTATAGCTGAATGCAAACCTTATCGTTTCATTCAACCTCGCTGCGAGCCAAAGCGTTTCTCGCCGTACAGTTTCGTGACTAGCGAAGGAGTTAGTTGTACGCGACTGTCAGGCGAAAAGAAGCACTCACGTTGATATCATCAGACCATCATTCAGAGACCTGACGATCTGGAATAGATGCGTTAGCGACGGCGATGAATTCACAATCGAGCCTTTCGCGGCATATCTTCACGAGGGAAAGGAGCTTCCCCCTTTTCTTCGGCAATGGCTCATCGCACTGCTTCGAGGTGATTCCGACCAGCGACATTTCCTCGATTTCAGACGACGAGCAAGACGCCCAAAAACTGCATCGCTCACGACGGGATCTGCAAAAGATGGCGATCTAACGCCGGGACTTCGCGGCTGGCTGGTATCCATGCTACGCAAAGACGCCGAGCGAGTGTTGATACCAAGGACACGTGGCCGTCGAACTGGCTTCACTCAAACAATGGCACTTCTGGAATTCGAATCGCGTTGTTCCGAATTGGCGAACGCGAGAATAACCGAAGACTTTTGCTGCGAACTACTACAACTACTCAACCTGAACCTTGCGCCGATCGAAGATAAGCCTGAAACAGCGATCTATCGCTTTGGTTTCCGGGTCAGAGACGACCGTGGCGAATGGATTAAACCTGTCGTTGAATTTCGGATCGGCAAGCTGCTGAACCAATTTCAGATACAGCATGTTCCCCACTTGGCGACGGTTCTTGTCGGAAGCGACCAAGGGCGACGAGGGCCTCATCCGCTTCCTGCAGCAGTGGTGCGGCTACGCGCTGACCGGCGATACATCTGCGTATCCGCAAAATGGGAAAACAGGCTCGGTCCGCTTTGCGCCAAACGGTCATAGTCGATACATTAGCCCTATGCTGCTCGCTCAGAGATTTTGATCGGTGCATACGCTGTGTAATTAATCATACAGACATGTAGACTCCCGACAACACGACCGGAATCCGTGTTTCTGCCTTTCCGGCTAGTGAACAGCGGCGTCTAGAAGATGTGCATTATCAATGGATGAGGATCGCTGGATTAGGAGCCCGTCAGGCCAGCCGTTGCTATCGTAAATTGAACTCAGATTATCGCTTCCGGTCGCCCTGAAGGGCGCCGCAGAGTTCGCTCGAAGATCGTGCTTTCACCATCAATAAGCGCATGCCCACTCTACTCTCCTGGTCGAAATCGCCAAAGTCGGACATTCGTGGCCGGCTGCAGGAGTTTTAAGCGTCGCAGCTAGACCTTCCGAGGATGCCTTCCAGAAGGACGGCCATCCGTCTGGGTTGGCGAGAGCACCTGGAACGGCACTACTACCTTTGCGAAAGGCAGAGATGATCGTCACTAAGCGGAAGTTACCTGACGTCCCGAAAGACAAACAGGGCCGATATATCGCGACCGCCATCGACGAGATCATCGGAGCATGTCTCTATGCGCCAAACCGCCCCGCATAAGCCGGCTAGCTCAAGGTCTTGAAAGGCACCCTGATCGCATACAGGCCATCGGTCCTTAACAATTAGTGCGTCTTGCTAGCGGGCTTCTTCTCCCACCGCTTTGCTTCCTTGATTGCGACATCTTGCGATAAAGGAATTTCGGAAGAACGGCGCTTATTGCCCCGCAAGAAGACGAACACGGAAGCCAACAGAAATGCGGCTTGCCCGGTGAACATGCAAAGAAGCGTCTTCCAAACAATCTGGCCTTCGACATTAGCTGAGAGTACAATTGCTGAGAAAAGCATCGAGCCAAGTAGCGCAAAAATTGCGATGCCGCTCCGTCCAAGCAGACCGAGCGCAAAGCCAGCCAGCCCGTTGATTATAATCAGCATCATGATGACGCTCATGTCAGCTCTCGCCGCCTAAGCAGAACATTAATGCGTCCCAAGCTAAATTTTGTGAGGCAACTATCGAACTAACGGAACTACACCCAGAGTCCAGAATATTCGATTCCGCGGCGCAAAATCTTGTTAGCATTCGCGGTAGGCGCCCATGTTTTGGACACATGGGACGAGCGTGCATCTGATGCGCGTGATTTCAAAGAATCAGAAGCGAGCTTCCGCAGCCACCCTGTAGTCGGATACGGTCTGCGGGACCGATCGGATAAGAGTGATAAACTTCAGGAAATCAACAGAGGGCGCATTCGAGACGTAGATCATATCTCGATCCCGCATGATGAAATCTGAGATAAGAAAGTAACCGGACGGATCTTCAAGGTCTGCCCGATACACTGTCGGGACAAGCGGGCCGGGATGCAGGCTGACGTCTACGCCCATGCGCTCAAGCGCTTGGCGCGACTCAAATCGATAGAGAAATACGGCTGCCGCTTGCGCGCGGTCATCTTGAAGACCGCCGGCCTTGGCGAGAGCATCTCCGAGAGACATACGATAAGAATCGAACGGGAAGCGACGATCCAGCGGACCCAGAGTCGTTGTCTGGCCGGTAGCACCGAAAGCCAAGAAGTAGCGCGGACGACGGGTAACGGTCACGACGTCACCGGGACGAAGCTGAATATTGTTGTCCGGGCGTTCATTCACAGCAACGAGCAGCGCGCTGTCGATTTTCCCGTCTCTCTGGATCGAGACGAGACTTTCAAACGCCGGTGCCTTTGTGCCGCCCGCCCGGGCAAGCGCTGGCAGCAGCTGGATGCCACCAGGTTCGATCGGAATACGAGCAGGCGTATTCACCTCGCCAAGAACGCTGATGCTGTTGGAGATTCGATCCGCGACCGAAACAAGGACCTGAGGATCTATCGCACGGCCGCTTAGCTTGCTCTTGATCTCAAGCTGCACATCCTGCGGCGACCGGCCCGCAGCCTTGATGGCGCCAGCATAAGGCACGGTGATGTTGCCGGCCAGGTCGACCTGCTGACGTGGCAGCTCCACGGCATTGCCAGGCGCGGCATTGCCCTCGGTCGACGTGAACAAACCGCCGCGCTGCGCCTCATAAATTGTGATGCTGACTACATCGCCGATTCCAAGCGCAACACTTGTCTTCGCACGTCCCCTCATGTTGCTGAAGAGGCGCCCGCCATCCTCAGAGTTCAAATGCGTAACCACCTCGGGGCGGAGGTTAACCACCACATAGCCGACGGTCGAATTGGGGTTACCGACGGTGTCGACCGACTCCTTGAAGACCCTAGCCGATGGAGGACCGCTGGACGGAAGCACCCCGCCCGCACAGCCTCCCAAGAGCAGGCAAACAAATGCCAGCCCCGCCAAGACAGGCCGAGGCCGCGCGCAATTCGAGGAAAGCGTGATCCGTAAACCGCCCTTGGGATTGGTTGGCGTGGACTTATTCATCAAAAGGGCAGCCTTATTGGCAAGAACGCAAACGCATTTCTGAACAATAGCCTGCAGATGCCGTACCAAGGCAGGTCAGACTCGTCCAACCCCTTTGAACTACCAGTGCTTTTTTATTGGGAATGGAGGATTTCAGGCAACATTGGTTAATCGATGATGACCAAAGACGATTAACGAATGCTTATGCGCGGGGTAATCAAAATAACGCACTGATATTATTAGGAATCCTGAGCGCAGTGGTGAAAGATTCCGACGAGCAACAGCGCACCGCGGATTCGCGGGCAATCGAATACGCTCAGTTCATGCGGTGATCTCAAAAGATGCTCTCAGGATGCCGCTTTATTGAGCACAACACCGAGCATCTTCTCGTAGACCATTGGCGCCGTAGACAGCGCGCCAATGACTTCGTCGTAGGAGGTCTTTCTCCACTCCACCACGAAGACGAATTTTTCGATCAGAGGACTAATTGCCCTGGCATCGACCGCTTTGGTCAGCGGCGGCAAATCGATGATGATATAGTCGAAGTTCTCCTTGGCCTTCTTCAGCAACAGATCCATCCCGAGCGACGAGAGTTTCTCCGCCGTGTGGATTGGCCTTTCCTGCGTTATCGCTGGCAGGAATTTCAATCCCGTTTCAGCATCCTGCCAGAAGAATTCATCGGTATCTTCAGGACGTCCGATCGCATCCAGTAGTCCGGTTGCCGCCGTTGGAGCCAGCGCACGCGTCAGGCCGGCATCCCTCAGACCGCCGTCGATCAACAACACATGATTGCCTGCATGCGCCACCAGATGAGCGAGATTAGCAGCAATCGTGGTTGCACCCTCTTCAGGCATCGCTGAAACAACGCCGATGACCTTCGACTTCCCGATCAACCCGGCATGATCAGCAGCGACCCTGATCGTGCGAAGAGTTTCAGCAAAGCGCGAGAAGGGATCATTGATAACATAGCGCGCGATCGACTCGCCTGGGTCGAGGTCACGGGCCGGGGCGTCGATCTTAGGTTGTCCCAGACCTAGGATCTTTGGTCCCGACCTGCGCAATTTCCTCCCCGCTACGAATGGCAAAGCTCCGAAACAAGAAACGCGCAACGTCGACTCAACACTTTCAATCGAACGGAACGTCCGATCGAGTGCCTCGCGTCCAAACGCAGCCGCCGCACCGGCCATCAAGCCAAGCGCACTTGCGATACCAAGAATTATTCCGCCCTTTGGATTGCTCTTCTTTTCTGGCGGCGTCGCAATCGTGATAACGCGCGCTTCCGTGGAAGGAACCGAGGTTTGCTGATTCGACTGCACATACTTTTGGAGGAACGAGTCAAAAATCGCACGATAGCTCAGCGCTGTGCTTTCAAGTTGGCGTAGGGTCACCTGCGCCTTGCGCGTCAGCGCTTCGCCTTTGATCAAGGTATTTACGTTTGCAGTAATCGCTTGCTGACGTAGCAGGGCGATTTGGTAGTCGCTTTTGTTCGCCTCGGCAACGCGGCTTACTTCGTCGGCCATCGACCGCTCGAGGCCAATCATCACGTTTCGCAGGTTGACGGCGGCTCCGTGTTCGCGCCCGTACTTTCTCGACAATTGTGCTTCTTGCTGCTGCATATCGAGATATTGTTGGCGCATTCGGTTGATAACTTCACTTTTCAACGTATCTGCGACCGCGGCGTTGGTAACACCTTCGGTCATGACCACGTTCACACGATCCAGTCGCGCTTTGGCTTCCGCGACCTGCCCTTGGACGAGCACCAATTGCGTGTTCAGTTCGCCTAATTGCTGTTCACTAATGAGGCCCTGCTTGGTGTCGACGATATTGTTCTGCGATTTGAAATCCTGCACGGCGCTTTCAGCAACGAATGACTCCTGCCGAAGCTCTGCAATTCGTTCACGCAACCAGTCGGCCGCTCTCTTCGCCTCACTATACTTTGCTTCCAGTTGACCTGCGATATATGCATCCGAAAACGCATTGGCGATGATGGCAGCCTTCTTGGGGTCGCGGGCACGAAAGCTGATCTCGATGACGTAAGTCAATCCAACCCGAGTGACTGTCAGATTCTCAAGCAGATTATCGACGGCAGCACGCGAAACCCGGCTTTCGCTGGGATCGGACGATTCCGTGAAGAGGCCGACAACAAAACGGATAACAGTCGCCACTGGAGACCCTCCCGGCGAAGTAAAGTCAGGATCGTTGGCAAGATCAAATTTCTTGGCGACAGCAATGGCAACGCCTTCCGACCGCACCACCTCGACCTGGCTCTCGACGGTCATGGCATCCAGAACCCCGTCGGGCGCGCTAGCTTGCTGCGACGACAGGAACTTTGACCTCGTCGCATCCAGCATCATGCGGGCCTTCGACGTGTACAGCTTGGGAGACGTCATATAGACGGTCGCACCAATGCCCCAAGCGAGGACGAGGCAGCCTATCACCAACCAGCGGTTTCGGCGGAATATTGCCAGGAATCCGGACAGGCTCAGACTTCGATCGCCAAAAGGCGGCGCCTGATTGATCTCTTGGTCAACACGAAACGAATTTCGATGCAATTCGAGCACGGCATGCTCCCTTACTCTGACACTACTTCACAATACTGCGCGTCGTAGAAAGCATAGAAAGGCAGTTGGACTCGAAATCTTCTGAGCCGAGCCAAATAGTAAGCAAGGACGGTGCCAGATATCGGCCACGATCTCACTCAGACATCTCCATGCTCGTTCCTTCTTAGATATCCATGGATTTGAACATGCGCTCGGGGATCGCCCGGATAATGAACATGATCCCTCGCCAGACACCCAGCACGTAGAGTACGTCCTTCTTCTTGCGGTGGGCACTGATGATGGAACTGGCAACCTGCTGCGGACTCGCTGTGAGAAACGATGGAAGTGCCATACCCTCGGTCATTCGGGTGGCGACAAATCCAGGTTTGACCGTAAGCACATGAAGTCCGCTCGATCCGAAGCGATTACGCAGACCGGATAAAAACGCAGTAAAACCCGCCTTGGCAGAACCATATGTATAATTCTTCTTGCGTCCCCGGTCTCCCGCGACCGAGCTAATTCCGATGATGCACGCGCCTGGCCGGTCCGCCATGAGATTGGCGAATGCTCCGAGCAATAGGGACGGAGCAACATAATTTACTTGCATGATGTGGTTAGCCGCAGCGGCACTGCTCCATGCGGCCGCTTCGTCGCCGAGAACGCCAGCAACGGAAATGACGGTACCGGGAACCTCCGTTAATTTTCCAAGCAGTGCTTCTCGCTGCCCCTCGTCAAGAATATCAAGCTCCATGAGCTGCGCGTTCGCCTTATATCGATAGAAGAGATCCTTCACGTCGGGCTCCAGCCTGCTGACATCTCGCGCGGCGAGAATGAGCGAAGCGCCCGCCTTGGCATACTCCGCCGCAATCGCGCGTCCGATATCGGACGCTGCACCCACGATCAAAACAGGTGAAGCGATTGTCATTAGATGCCCAGCCGGTCAGAGAGTAAGGAACGCATTTTGCGATCTGGATCGAACCGTTGCCGTATGGCGGTAAATTCGGAGATCCGCGGATATCCACGCTCCAGCATGCGGGCTCCCATCCTGGCATCCTTCGCCAGATAGATCCGCCCCTCGTGATCATCGACGATGCGATCAAGTTCGAGGAGCATGCTGAAAGTTCTTGCTCTAATGGGATAATCGAGAGTCAGCGTGTAGCCCTCCCGTGGAAACGAAAGTGGACTATTCCGCTGTCTGCCACAGAGCTTCAATACGGAGAGAAATGACCCCAGTCCGTAGTCAGAGGCAGTCCGAAGGATCGCACTTATCCCTTCGAAACTGCTCGCGCGCGGAAATGCCACCTGATACTGAACGAATCCCGCGGCCCCGTAGATCCGGTTCCATTCCGCGATACTATCTAGAGGGTAGAAGTAAGGCTGGAAATTGATCAACGAGCGCCCGAATTTGCGCGATCCGACATAGAGTGCATTGAAGGCTGATACGCTAAATCTGTTCAGAGTCATTCCAGGAAGGTCAAATGGCACTTTTCGCCCGTTCGGAAGCTTGGCGGAAAATGGCACAGATGCCCGATCCTTCGGCAATTCCGCCGCCGCTAGATGCTCTCCCGTGAACACAACCGAGCGGCCGAACTTGTCACCCTTTGCCAGGCTATCGATCCATGCGACCGAATACGTTGCAGAAAGCGAGTTCTCCAGCACGTCGAAAGCTTCTCTCAGGTTGTTTGCACGGATCGTTTCCTGAACGATCAGGTCCGTCTCGATGCGCAGCATGCGGAAGGTCGCGCGCAGGATGACGCCGGTCAGTCCCATGCCGCCGATCGTGGCATTGAACAGGTCGACATTCTCATCACCCGCACAGCGCAACGTTCGTCCATCGCTGACCGCGAGTTCAAGGGACTCAACATATTCGCCAAAACTTCCCGCGCCATGATGATTCTTTCCATGGACGTCCGAGGCGATCATGCCTCCCACGGTCACGTATTGCGTGCCCGGCGTAACGGGCGGAAACCAGCCCTGCGGTACGAAGACGTTCAGGATGTCCGCGAGAAGCACTCCCGCCTCGCATGTCAGACGACCCGTCTGGTCGTCGAAAAAAAGAATGCGGTCGCTGCCCTCCATCAGCAGCGTCATCTGCGAATTCAGTGCCGCGTCGCCATAGGCGCGGCCGGCTCCACGAGCGATCAGACTTGTTGTTGAAGCCATTAATTTTATGACATCAGCTTCGCCGCGCGCCTTCCGGGCTGTGCATGGCAGCACAGGATATCGTCCCCATCCCGAAAGCATCATACCGCCGCCTCAAAGACAAATCGCCGATCGAGGTGGTACTTGATGACATAGCCGATCGTAAGTCCGATCACGCCGCCGACCATCAATCCCGTTGTCGTCGGCACGATGAAGAACGCCACGGATTCGGATATCCAGAAGATGGCCGTCGTCACTAGTCCCATCGCCGTATACATCGAGAACTTGCGCGCATGGGAGTTAAGGTCGCGGCTACGGTCCTCGAAGATATAGCGCTTGTCCAGCACGTACTTAATCAGAAGGCCCGCCAGTGTACCGCCGGCGAGTACGACAAGCAGTCGAAACTGGTCCGCGACTCCCTGTTCTACCAACAGCCAGTTTAACGCGTTCTGCGTCCCGAGGTTGGTCGCCATTGCTATGACGCAAAAGACGACATAAGTCGCGATCAGGCTGTGAGTCGATGACTTCATAGGCTGATATACACGACACCGAGACATACCGCTCCTACGCCCAGGCTGACCCGGTCCCGCGCAGCGAACACGATGGGATCATCATCCATCTGTCCGCGATGAGCTTTGAGCAACATCCGGCTCGTCCAGAACAGCAACGCCACGCAAATCAGCAGCAGTCGATGCGGCTTGTTATAGAGGTTTACGACAGCCTCGCTGTTCAGGTAGAGCGCCATCACCAGCGCCGACAAATAGCCGCTGGCAGCGGCCATGGACTCGATCACCGGCAAATCGTCGAGCCGATACCCCCGCCCGCCCGGATCACCACGTCCGCTCTTAACGCGATCGACTAGTTCGCCGGAACGCTTCACGAGGGCGAGGCTGAGGAACAGGAAGATGGAAAATGCTTCCAGCCACTGCGAGATCAGCACGCCGGTCGCCACTGATCCGCCGACCACCCTCGCGGCATACAGGCACGCAAGCGCGATGACGTCCACCAACACTTTGCGCTTGAGCCAAAAAGAATAAAGCGTTGTTAAAACCAGGTAGCCGGCTAGGACGATCGCAAAGACCTTCGGCAGAAACAATGTGAGGGAGAACGCCGCAAGCAACAGGCTCGGCGCCATCACCGCCCCATGGATGATGGGAACGCGCCCTGATGCGAACGGACGATTGCGCTTGCGCGGGTGCTGTCGGTCGGCTCGTAGATCGAGTAGATCATTGAGAATATAGACTGCGGACGCGCACAGGCAAAAACTGATGAAGGCGAGGATCGACCCGAACCAGGTCGTCATCAGGACGTGTCCGGCTATAGCGGGAACAAACACGAGCGCGTTCTTCAGCCATTGATGCGGGCGCAGCGCCGCGATGTAATCGCGAAGGCCCGGCTGGGACCCGACAATCTCCACCACGCCGGGCTGGCCGCCTGAAATCCCGGAGTGCCACGCGCCCCGACCACCCGCGACGATCGCAACGTTGCAGGTGCTCCAGACCTTGAGGTCCGCCCGGCTGTCGCCAACATAGTCGAACTGAGCCCTGCCAAATCGCTCGCACAAGGCATCCGCTTTGGCAGCACCAGACAGGTTGATCGTGCCGTCCGATCCAAGCACACCGTCGAACAGGCCGAGGTGATCGGACAATGCGGATACAAGCTGCGCATCTGCCGCTGACGCGAGATAAATCTTCCGCCCTCGAGCCTTCTCACCGTGAAGGAACGTGATGACCTCTTCCCGCACGGGCATCAGCGAGATATCGATCTCGGCTTCGCTCGCTAGCCGCGCCTTGAAGGCAGCCTTGCCTTTCCGCAACTCCGCCAGTGCCAGCAGCGCTCTCCATGGCTTGCGTGAGAGCAACGCAAGAAATGACTCGACGAGCAAATCTGTCTTCAGGAGCGTTCCGTCGACATCGACAATAAGCGGAACCGACAGACCGGACAACGACGCTTCTGCTAAGCCCATACGCCTTACTCCAGCTCGCCTCACAGTATTTCGGTCGTCTCACATCAACTCGTCTGCATCTCGTCTCACGTCGCGTTAGCCCATAGAGGACCCACCTTGTCGCCGCCTCGGACTTCAGAGCGCATCTCGCAGGCCACACGGAATCGGCTTCTCTGCACTCCCCGCAGGTGCGACCGGAAACATCTTTGCGGCCACATTGTTAAAGAAATCTCGCGCCGGGACTTCAATTAGATTGTACGTATGACGCGACACGAAGATCACGACGACGAGATAGCCAACCGCTACGAGATCAAGAAACCAGGGGCCACCCACCGTGAGAACATCGAACGGCGCTCCGTCATGAACGAATTGCGCGCGCAGCGACATATGCAATTTTTGCTCCAGCGCCCGCGTCAGCGCGTTGAAGATAGTCAAAACAACAAAATGAACCAGGTAAATCGAATACGAAATCTCTCCCATACTCTGAAGCGGCTGCCACTTGAGCCCGTTCGATACGATCCCGCCCCCGCCCGCGAAGACAAAGACCATCGCTCCAAAGAGAAACGGACTCACGAAGGCTAGCTGGCTGCGGGATGAAATCGAAACCAGCACGACCATCGCGATAACGATTGGGACCTCGAACCACGAAGCTACGCGCATCCCCGATGACGGCGTCATGCGAAAGAGCCGATAGACGAAAACGCCGACGAAGAATTCGCACATGCATCGCGGAACAGCGGTATAGAGCGGCGGCGGCCCGGTACGTTGACCGATCAACATGTAGAAGACGACGGCAGCCAGCGCAGCGGCTACCCCCGCAATCACCACGGATGGCCGTCCGAACACCACGCAAACACTCGCGAATGCTGCATAGACGTAAAATTCAGTGCTGATGCTCCAACTCGGCAGGTTCCAGGTGAAGTCCGGGAAGAAGCCAAGGCCATGCAGCAAGAACACATTATAGATGAGCGCCTCCACGCTTGTTCGTCCGGCAAATGCAGGCGCACCCGCACCGAGGCCTGCAAACTTCATCGTCGCATACTTCAGGACCTCGCTTGCGAGCAGAACAAGCGTAGTGACAACGTGCAGCGGCCACAGCCGGCCGAAGCGACGAATAGCGAAACGAAAAAATTCGTCCTTGTTCGAGAGGCGATTTCCATAAGCGTGAGTAAGAACAAAGCCGCTCAGGACAAAGAAGAAATCGACGAATACGTCCGCCTTTCGGACAAAGGGAATTTCAAAAAAATGACCCAAAACACTGAGATGGAAAACTGCAACCCCGATGGCTGCTATACCACGCCAGCCGTCCAAAGCTGCGAAACGCAATGGATCCTCCTAAAGGAAAATTCCACTTCGAGTAGGCTATCGAACGCGTACAATTTTCGGCAAGTACATATTATATGCAGGAAACGCCTTCATTTATGACATCTCCAGAAACTACACTTCCGAGTTTGTTCGGATGGAACCGAGACTTAACTTTTCCTGCAAAATTAGCCTTCCGCAGGTTTTCCTCGGAAGCGCGCGATGTCCGATAGCGCATCGCTCGCACTGCGGACTGCGCCCGCGTCGCGCGCAGTGCCTATGTTCGCGGCGATTTGAGGCGAGCCAATCCACCGAACGATGCCAATACCAGCACAATAACGAACTGGCGCTCCACCGCCTGGGTGACAATCATGGGAGCGAGCAACGCGACGCATGCGATTGCAAATGAGAATGATGAAACTCGAATTCGTTCACTTCGTGCCGCATAGATCAAACCGATGAGTGCCATTAGCTCGAGGCCGTAGAATGCCATCAGGTCGAGTTTTGGGCTGACATTACAGCCATAACGCTGGCCCGGGACACAGCCCTCTCCGCCAATCAGGCCTGTGACGCGCTGCATCGCCCGGATCGCTGCGCCCGCCGGATCGGCGCGGACCTCCTCCATGGCCATTTCCTTGAATATGCGGCGCTTGTTTTCGTCATGGAGCCACTGCTCGTATCTTCCCTGGGGCAACAACATGGGGCGCGGGTATGTCACCTTGTCACCCGCTTGATACCGCCGCTCCATTTCCGCGAAGAGCAGTTCATCCGCCTGCGGTCGCTCATGATTCCGAAGGAACACATTATTGTTCCGTGCAAGATTTTCCTCGGCCGTGGTCGCGAATAGCACCACGCCGTTATGTATCATCGCCTGCGCAGCAACGTAGGGCCCGGCGATCAGGGCAAATGCCACCACAAAATGAAACCGATACCGGACCCTGAGCAGAGCGAGTATCACAAGATAAATGGCCAGCACCGCAACGAAAGCGTGTGTCAGACAAGCCATCGCGAACAACGCCCCGCAAAGCACATATCGGCTAGGTTGCCCCTGCGTACCAACGGAGAACAGGCGATACTTCACGATCAGAAATATCGCGGCACCGAGCAACAGGAGAACCAGGCTTTCAGGACGAATTTGAAAGTAATAATGTGTTCCGATAACGAACAGAGCAACAACGACGATACCGATATAGCGACCCCATGGCTGCGCTATCGCGCCGATCAAAAACGCAAAGCCACCATAGGCAAGCAATACATTGGTTCCCCGAAGAAACCCCACACCGCAATTCGTTAGCGCCTGGATACTGCCCATCAGCATCGGATAGAGCGGCGGCCAGATTCCCCCCGCATAGAATGTGCCGATGGCCTCGAGATTTGCATTTCCGCGGACAATGCTGGCAAACATCATTGACCGCTTGAAGTGATCATGCTCGTCCGAGAATGTTTCGACAACGCCGAAAATGCCGTTACGGGCCAGCATCGCAAGCGTCAGGACGAAGGCAATGCCAAGCAGAACGAATGAGCCTCCCGGTTTGATATAAAGAGCTGCGGCGTGAGCCATCTCTTTGACGGCGCTTGCGTCATTCGAAGAACTCGTCTCGGCCTGCATGATTGCCTCACTCTGCCACGTTTACTTTCAGCTCGCGCGTTCGCCGGCTCGGCCAGGCCAGGGTTCTCACTGCTGCAGGCGCGGATTCCACAAGCGACCGAAGGAGCCCACGCCGGCCGGAAACAGGAGCCGGTGCACTGGCGGCACGCTGCGAATGACAACAGCAACACCCACGGCGATCACAATCGTCGAAGCGAGCGTCACAGCGCCTGTCGCCCAAGGCCCCCAATTGGTGACCAGCACCGCCGGCGATATCGCGCGGATCCCGATATAGATCGGCTGGTGAAGGACAAAGAGCTCGAAGGACATCCTGCCAAGCCCGCCGAACAACCTCTGCACCGGCAATAACCGGCTGACGGCCATGAGAGTAACAAAGGCCCATATCTGGATGAGGTCGAGCGCAATCAATTTCAACGGCGTTGCGATTGAGGGCACAAAGATCATTCCGACATTAAGCGGATGACCACGATTGATCAGCCCCGTCGCGAGCATGAGCGTCAATGCAATCGCGCCAAGCCCGATGAGCATCCACACTGGTATTCGGCGTCGCCCAAGGTCGAGGAGCGCAATTACCATTCCCGGAAACAGCAGCAACGCCGCAATCGGCCACCCGAATGGCGTGACGTATTTCAGACTCTCCGGCAACAGACCTATCAGGCTGTGGGCGAAAGCCGCGACGGCCAGAACAGGCCATAATTGCGCGCCTGCGAGCGATGCTACGAGCATCATCGCGAAACGGATGCCGATCAGCGCTGGCAAAAACCAGAGCAGTTGAAGGCCTGTCGCGTGATCGAAGCCGCGCGCGCTCATGGCAAGCACGGCTTCAGCGACCAGCATGGGTACTTCGGTCAATGAGCGACCGGAGAATTTTACAAAGATAAGTGAGTAGACGAGTGTGAACACCACACATGGCCAGCCGTAGCGGATGATCAGGTCGAGTGGTTTTGCCCGCCCCCACGTCTGCCACGGCCTCAGGAATGGTAAGTACAAGAACATCGCGACGTGAAACAAATACAGAAAAGCCCGGAACTCCGGGCTCGCATATTCCAGGCTTTTGTTATGTCCGAAGATGATAAGGAAGATGCAGATACCTTTGAACGCATCAGCCGACGCCGATTCCAACCTTCCAGCATGCGGCTCCTGCTGCGACTTCTGCTCATCAATGACTTCCGGCGTCGGACGAGTTGCGGAATAGGTCATAGGTCCTTTGCTCCGTCGAAATCGGTCGCCGGCCCCGGGCATGAAGCCCATGACGCACTACATCCTGCGTCAAGCAATCGACATGCCAGAGCTGGCCTCACTATTGCATGAGCAATTCATCTCGAGCGTTAGAGGTGCGTATGTCGGATCATAGCTGGGAAGACGAGTCTCGCTCGTCAGGCTGGCGCGAGTTTCACTGCGCAGCATGCGGAAGCCCATCCATTCGGATCCCGAAGGTCCTCAGAGAGGATCAGGAAGTCAGATGTCAGCGCTGCGACTTCGTCGTCTCGACGTGGGGTAATTTTAGAACTTCGATCGAAAACAATATCAGCTGAGACAGAGCTGCTGCCGATAGCGCCACATGACTCCCGCGAGAGCTTTGCGGCATTCTTCTTGCACTACATTCTTGGGGCTATTTTCGCATCCTTTTAAATCCATTGTATCGCGCTTGCGCGATGCGACTTACCGTGGACGAGCGAATGTCTATTCGAGACCTCCGCGACGCAGAGATCGACGAGACGAAGTTTGCACAGATATGTGTCATCGGCGCCGGCTTTGCCGGTTTGGTTGCATCGCTGCGCATGGCCAGGCAGGGCTATTCCGTAATCCTTCTTGAAAGCGGTTATCAGACGGTCGAGTCTGACATCAACGAGTTGAACCGCGCGGACACATCGACGACGTCATATGCTGGCGCCATGACGGGACGGATGCGCGGCCTTGGCGGCACATCGCGCCGGTGGGGTGGCCGCCTTCTTCCACTGACACCGCACGACACAGGTCCACGACCGCACCTGTCGCTGGATGGCTGGCCGTTTCCGATCCATGAACTCGATATCTATACGACTGAGATTGAGCGCTTATTCGGTCTGGACAACAGCGCTTTCGAGGGCGACGTTCTTGACAGCTTGGACCCCGATACTGTCATTCCGCGGCGCGATCCGGATATCCAGATCCGCCTGCCAAAATGGCCAAACTTCCGACGCCGAAATATCGGCCAGCGGCTAAGGCGGGAGATCGCACGCAGTTCCGGTCTCCAGCTCTATCTCGGAGCAACCGCTTGCCGCCTGCAAGTCGATGAAGCGACGGGTCGACTGACCTCGGTCGAGGCACGTTCGCTCAGAGGCCGCAAGCTTCAGGTCAGGGCCGATCAGTTCCTGATCTCAGCCGGCACGATAGAAACGACGCGCCTGCTACTATTGCTCAATTTGCAGACACAATATCGCGCATTCGAAAACTGCCGTGCACTAGGCCATTATTTCCAGGATCATATCCGGCTCGAAGTCGGGCGCCTGCAGCCCGGAGACGATAGTCGCGTAACCCGCTTGTTCGGTTACGACTACTGGGGGAATACTCGCCGAAAGCTCTACTTCCAGCTCAGTGACCAGGCGCAGGATATCAATGCCGTCGCCAGCGCCTATGCCGAAGTGCGCCTGCATATATCCGACGGAACACCCCTGGACATGCTGAGAGCCCTCGTTCGCGATTTCCAGCGAAACGAGATACAGCATTCGTTACGAAAGTTTCTTTATCTCTCGACGAACGTCAATTTGCTGAGGAGTCTTGGCCTCTGGCGCGCGCTGACGCAGAAAAATTTTCTACCATCGGCCGCCGAACTACGCCTCGATGTCAGGATTGAGCAAGTCCCCGTCTACGACAACCAGATTGCACTCTCGCAGCAGCGCGACAGCTTCGACGTTCCGCTACCCAAGTTGCAATGGGCGCCAGGCGAGACCGATCTCCGCACCTTCCTGCGGACGATTCAGTGCCTCCGCGATTTCTGGGTTCGTGCGGGGATCGAACGGCTTTGTCCGGTTATCTGGAATCCGAACGTGATCGAGGGAACCCTGTCCCTCTCCGACTCTATTGACACTTCTCACCCATCCGGCACGACACGCATGGGCACCATACCGGCAGATTCTGTCGTCAATCCGGATCTGCGATGCCATGCGGTTCCGAACGTCTGGATCGCCAGCGCATCGGCATTCCCAACTTCTGGCAGCGCCAATCCAACTTTCACCATCATCCAGCTGGCGCTCCGGGCCGCCGACGGAATTATGAGGACGATGTTGCCCGGGGTCTAACGCGGGCCACCCCGCATATCCCGAAAGGAAGCCGATAATGCGTTTTCTTGTCACGGGCACAGCCGGCTTCATCGGTCTTCACGTTGCACGTGAACTCCTCAAGCTGGGTCATACCGTCCACCGATCCCGCGAATTGGCAGGAATTCTGCATATCAGACTATGAGGTGCCGCTCACGCGTTGCCTGGTATATGTGCAATTGCCGGACTTTCGTTTTCTCGAGTAAAAGAGGTTTGAGCGATGGATATTACGGTAGTCGGCGCTGGATATGTCGGACTTGTTTCGGCAGCTTGTTTCGCAGATTTTGGCCACTCTGTGACTTGCGTGGATACGGACTCCACCAAGGTCGAGAACCTCAAGATTGGTACCATTCCGATCTTTGAACCCGGACTGGACGACCTCGTCACCCGGAATATTTCCGCCGATCGATTGCGATTCACCACAGATCTCAAGGATGCTGTCAAAGGCGCATCCGTCATTTTCATCGCCGTCGGCACGCCATCACGACGGGGCGACGGCCATGCGGATCTGAGTTATGTCTACCAGGCAGCGCGCGATATAGCGGGAACCGTCGATCGCTATACAGTCATCGTTCTTAAGTCGACGGTACCAGTTGGAACCGGCGATGAAGTCGAGAGCATCATCAGGTCGGCGCGGCCTGATCTGCAGTTTTCGGTCGTTTCAAATCCAGAATTCTTGCGTGAAGGTGCTGCGATCGGCGACTTCAAGCGGCCAGATCGTATTGTCATCGGCACCGAGGAAGAGCGTGCACGGGATGTGATGAGCGAAGTCTATCGCCCACTGTTCCTCAACCAATCGCCAATCTTCTTCACGGAGCGGAGAACTTCCGAGCTTATCAAATACGCATCTAACGCCTTCCTGGCCGTCAAGATCACGTTCATCAACGAGATCGCAGACCTTTGCGAGCTGGCCGATGCCAATATCCAGGATGTCGCGCGCGGTATGGGGCTAGACAACCGGATCGGTCAGAAATTCCTGCACGCCGGCCCAGGCTATGGCGGGTCATGCTTTCCGAAAGATACGGCGGCACTCGTCAAGACGGCGCAGGACTACGGCGGATCTCTACGTATCGTCGAGACGGCTGCCGCCGTAAACGACCAGCGAAAGCGCGCCATGGCCCGAAAGGTCATTGCCGCCTGCGGCGGCTCCGTTAAAGGCAAGACGATCGGATTGCTGGGACTGACATTCAAACCCAACACCGACGACATGCGTGACGCTCCATCCATCGCGATCGTTCAAGCGTTGCTCGATGCTGGAGCGACGGTCAATGTTACAGATCCCGTGGGAATGGCGCAGGCCCAGGGGGTTATCAGCGGAGTGACGTTCTACCCGGATGCCTACACTTGCGCCGACAACGCGTCCGCCCTTGTTTTGGTGACGGAGTGGGATGCCTATCGTGCACTGGACTTTCCACGCCTTCTCGAGCTGATGCATCTGCCTATTCTCGTCGACCTCCGGAATGTCTACCGGGCGGCCGAGATCGAACGCCACGGCTTCATTTACAACAGCGTCGGTCACAAGCCTTCGCGACCCAGGTCTTTGCTTCGCGCCGTCAGCTAGATGGCAACATGTAGGCGCCTGGGCTGTCAGTCAGCCTCAGTCGACCGACACAACGGGCAGGCCAACCACCGGCCTGCCCGTCCGGATCTTGATCAGTGAGAATATTCTGCGCCGCGCCCAAACCAGATCCTCGCCGATGATCCGATCCGGCAACAGCGACATCGTCACCGCAAGAACGATGATTAGCGCCATTGCCCCCGCACCATGCGACAAAAGCCAGCCAAACTGTGAGAAGGACCAGATCACCGCGATGTCGGCGAATGCGCCAACGCCAGCGATCCCAACGGCGCGCACGTGCACGAAGGCGATGCTTGCCCAGCTGAGATTAACAAGACGCCGAGCCTGGAGAACACTCACCACGTAGAATATCCAGATTGCAGCAGTGAAGCCGCTCGCAACTCCGACCAGGCCGTGCGGAGATCCGACCAGCAAGCCAACGCTCACAAGGACAAGATAGAGCAGTTGACGAAAGGCAACGCTGTTGAAACGCCCTTTGCTGAGCGCTAGCGACTCCGATATTTTGTAACTGGCGCGACCTGAAAATGCCAGGAACAACACACTGGTCACGGGGATCGCGGCCAACCATTGAGAACCGAACAGGATACGAACGATCGGCTCGGCATGGATGGCGAGCCCGACGCCTATAGTGACGTAGATAGGCAGCAGCACGGACAGCATGCGCCGAAAGAGCAACGTTACACGCTCGCCATCGTCCTGAACTCCCGACAAGCCCGAGAACATGACCCGCTCAACCGTCGTGGAGAACAGTTGCGTTGCCATGGAGAATAGACTACCGGCACGTGAGTAAAGCCCCAGTCCATCCGCGCCGAACAGTCGTCCGACGATGACATTCGGACTCGAAAGCGCACCCCAGTTCAAAAGCCCACTGGAGACGGAGGCGCGCCAGTCGCTGATGAAATTCCGATCTGTAATACGCCAAACGAATTTTCGAGGCGGGCCGGCTGCGCGGCCAACCAGAACCAGCTCGGTCAACGCGGCGAGAATGCTCGGGATCACCAAAGCCCAAATCCCAAGTCCCAGCGCGGCAAGCAAGATGGCTACGATGGAGTAAGCGAATATGTTCGATAACAGTGCGGCAACCGTGACCTCCCGATAGCGATGATCCCGCATCAGCAACCCGATGGCAGGCGCCGCCATCGCCTTGATCGGAATGATGACAACCGCAGCTAACAGCGGCCATTCAAGTCCTTCTATCCTGAAAAACCCGGCCACCCACGGCGATGCAGCGGCTGCCAAAGCTCCGAGCACAAGGCCAAATATTGCAGACAGACTGAAAACCGCATTTCTGAGATCAGCATCGACCTGTGTCCTTTGAATTATGGGAGAGACAAACCCGCCCTCGGTCAGAGCATTGCCGAGAAACAGGACGACCATGATCGCGGCCATCATGCCAAATTCACGCGGTGACATCAGTCGTGCTAGCGCCACTGACGACGCAAGCCCGGAAAGTGCCAACCCGAGGCGCCCGATCATCAGCCAGCCAACGCCGGTACCGAGCCTTCGTGTGAGGCTGCCGCCGGAGGATTCCCCACGCGCGTCCATCAGCGAAACGTCCCTCCAGTATCAACTGTGTTACGGTTCACGACGCCACCTCGCTAGCCCAGATAGATATCCGCTGGATGCAGTTGCGGCCGAACATTCCCCGAAAATTTAACGCCGAAGAAGAATGAGCCATTTGCACCGTCGATCCGCCGCTGCTCGGGGATGAATCGATCCAGCATGACGAAGGCCAGTCCTGGAGCTGCCAACAAATTTCCTAGCGTCTTTGATCGCGTGACCGCCCTCCAGAATTGACGAACGGCCCAGTAAAGCGAAAGACCGGGCCCACCGAGAGTACCACGATCGATTGCCTCGAACTCGCGGAAGAGCAGCCGATGACCGCTTTCGCTGAAACGCCAGAAATCATAGGCACCCTCGTGAACATGCTGCAGGAACGGTGTTTCCGCATAGACAAACCCGCCCGGCTTCAGTACGCGAACGATCTCGGAGACCACTCGGACAGGATCCACGACATGCTCCAGCACGGCCTGAATGCAAACAAGATCGACACACCCCGACATCAATGGGATCGAGTGCGCGTCGGCGATGAAGAGCGTATTCTCGCTCGGATAGATGTCGAACGAGACGACGCGTAATTCGGCATCACTATAAAGCGCGTCCGCCCCCTCTCCCCTGGTTCCGCCACCAATCACCAGCACAACCGGCTTGGCGACACGCGCCTTGATCTCCGCCGCTACCCGCTTGTAGTTCCGTGCGCTCGTCGCCGTAGACACATAGAGACTTTTCGCGAACCGTCTGAAAAAAGAGTGTCGCTTCCTATCCAGAAGCGGGCGAAATCCCTCGCTGAAGTCCTCCGGTCGCGCCACGCTGGTGTTGAAATCAATTAGTATCGGCTGCCCATGAATGCGGCGGACGGCGTCTTCCGTCTGGACCGCTTCGCCACCGCTGGTGCCAATAGCTTCCTTCAAGAATAACGGCGTCTCCAGACATTCAGGACGCCTGAGCAAATGGGCGATCTCGGTGAGGTTAGCCAGCACGGTCGCATCCCCTTTTCTGAGGGTTGAAAGATCACTAGGCTTGATTGACCTGAGATGTCTCGCGAGTAGTCCTTAGTCCGACAGAAGCGCCTGGCTCGGACAGGGCACGATAGAGTTCAACGTAGCGCATCGCGACTGACTCAAGATCGAACGTTCTCTCCGCGTGCTGGGACAGCCGCCGCGACCACTCCAACCAGACCGCTGGATCGAGTGTATAGGCCCTGCGAACGGCGACCGCGATATCGACTTCGCTACCGCTCACCGAAAACAACGGATAATTCTCGAACGGAATCACGTCGCGCGCACCGCTCATATCCGTAATGATTGGCACCACACCAGCCGCGAGCGCCTCCAGCAGCGCGTTAGAGAGGCCTTCAGAACTTGAGAGCAGCAGCAAAAAATGCGAGCGGTGAAGAAGTACGCTAACGTCCGTAATGGCACCGAGCAGCCGTACATCTAGCGGATTTCGCGCACTTTTCAATCTGGCTTCGATCGCTCCCCGTAAAGGTCCCTCACCGGCCAGCATCACCATTGTCCCCTTCGGCGCCGGTACGGACTGGAGGCCCGCAATCATCGACAACACATTCTTCTCGGGAGACAACCGCCCCACGAAGCTGAACACCGCCGCGTCTTTGACACTTGCGGCCCGGGCTGCCTGCGTCTCCTCAATGCGCGCTGCGAAACGAGTGAGATCGACACCGTTCGGGATCGACGCGATTGCAAATGGGGATACGCCATGCGCCTTCAGGTCGTCTTCGATCTGCTTACTGATCGCAATAAACCGGCTCGCATGCCTAACCACAAAATCGACACCGGCCTTCCCGAACAGATACTTCCTCCGTCCGATCACCACGAGATCGTTCTCTTCTCCACCAACGCCCAACTTCAGGACCGATGGCAGCTTCAGGAACTTGCTCGCGACCGCGGCGACATAGGCGTTGATCCGGAGCTGGTGCGCGTGAACGACTTTGATGTTTTGGCGATGCCAGGATAGCCAGAACAGTGCCTGAACCGCCCATAGTAATGACGACAACAAATGGCGACCGGCGAGCTGTGGCGGCGACGGACACCAAAATCGGATCACTCGGATACCGATTGCACCATCATCGAGAGCAACACCGGGGACGCGGCTCGACAAGACGATGACATTCTCTCCACGACCTTCCAAGGCCCGGGACAGGCTCAAGCACTGCTTCTCCGCGCCGCCCATGATCTCCACGAACTGGCATGTGAGCATAACAACGAGGGACTGGCGATCGTCCTGCTTATGCCGCAACCACATAATCGAGTACTCCGACTCAAAGCAGTCGCTAGAAAGCAAGCATACGCTATGCCAACTATTATCGACGCAAGAGCAAGCACACCACTACACGAAGACTGCGTAATACTTCATATCTTGCCGCCGCGATGATTAATGATGGAACTCGGGACACTGCCTGCAGAGCAATCGTAACGTCCACATCTTCGGCGGCCGCTGCCGCGAAATCTCGCAGAGCATCCGTAATTTCTTCGTCATAGGTCATGTCGTGACGACGAACCTACGCTTTTGAAAGCAAACACCGCTAAACTTTTAATCTTGACGTTAAGCGCCTTCGCAACCCTGAATAGGGCCACGATATTTTCTTCTGAACTAACAATTCCTGACTATCAAGAATTACGCTCAACGACCTCGACTGCAGAACGATACAAAGCGACGGTCCCCATGCGGGGCTTTCATACCGGTTCGACTTTCTATCTCTTTTCAATGCAACGCGTCGGTAGCAACTATGGCATCGGTATCAGAGTTCAACGGGCCACAGCTCCTGTTCAAGCCGAGCCACCGACTTCCGCTATCGTATGAAGCATGGGGCTACGCGCTGGCAACAAGCGACGCCTGCGCCATTATCTTGACCGGCTGTATCTCCGTGCTGACATATGCATACTTCTATTCTCACGCCCAGATTCCAGTTTTCAGCGAATTGAGCGCTCCGCTCGGCGCGAGTTTCATACTTGGCGCCTTGTATCTCGCCTCGGCACAAGCACGAGGGATATATCGCCCGTCCTCATTGTTGCGAAACGGAACCACACTGACCAAGATACTGACGAACTGGGTAGGCGTCTTTCTCTTTGGCTCTCTGGCGGCGTTTTTGCTGAAAATCGGCGATCAATTCTCGCGAGGCGCTCTTATTCTGTACTTCGTGACCGGTGCCGTAGCGCTCGGAGCTGTAAGGTATTCCGCTGGACGTCTTCTAACGAATGCGCTTCGCCACGGCGGCCTCAAGCGCAAGCGGATCGCCCTGATCCAGGATTCCGACCCGCACGTGCCGCTGTCAACAACCAATGACATTATTCACTCTCTGTCACAGCATGGGTATGAGATTGTTCGATCTTATCCCGCCAATGATCTCGCGGACACCCTGGGCCGGGACAGCGCGCTAGCCCGCGACGACCTCCTCAATCTTAACCGCGACGGAAAACTCAACGAGATTGTCATTTGCGCCGGCGCTATGAATTCGACGCAGCTTACAAACCTGATGCATCAACTGCGTCGCATTCCCGTTTCCGTGAAATTGATCCCGCATAGTGAACTACATTCCCTTCTGCAACGACCGCTGGTCGATATCGGGGCTGGTGTTGCTTTCGAGCTGCAGCGCCGACCATGCTCAACGTTCGAACAGAGCATAAAGCGCCTGATTGACGTTACTTTGGCCGGTGCCGGCCTACTTGCTCTGTGTCCAATGATGTTGATGATCGCGGCACTGATCCGCCTGGATAGCCCGGGACCCGTCTTCTTCGCACAAAGACGCACTGGCTTTAATGGCCGCGTGTTCCGAATTCTGAAATTCCGCTCAATGACCACCGCTGATGACGGCAACGTTATCCGGCAAGCATCGCGTGGCGACGCACGCATCACCAGGATCGGTGGCTGGCTCAGATCGACGAGCATCGACGAACTGCCTCAGCTGATCAACGTTCTCCGCGGCGAGATGTCGATCGTCGGACCTCGTCCGCATGCCGTTGCGCATGACATCACCTACAGCAATTTGCTCGATAACTATGCACTTCGCTATCGGATGCCGCCGGGCATTACGGGATGGGCGCAAGTCACCGGCTATCGCGGCGAGACGGCCACTACGGACCTTATGGCCAAGCGCGTGGAGCAAGATCTCTGGTACATCGAAAATTGGAGTCTGGTTCTCGATATCAAAATTATCTTTCGAACTATCTACTCGGTTATGAAAATTCGCGATGTCTACTGATTTACCGGGACGTCGCGTTCCCTGACTCGTTTGAAAATTTACGTTTTCTCTTCCGGAGAAATCGACATGTACAATACGAATCCGCATCATATTCTTCACATCATCACTCGTCTCGTTGCAGGAGGAGCTGATGAAAATACAGTCCTCAGCTGCAACCATTTCGCGCAACTGGGGCACCCCGTCACAATCATTTATGGTCACGACTTCGATCCGAAAATGATTGCCCGGTTGCATCCGGCGGTGAAAGCCATTCAGGTCAAGTCCCTCACCAGAAGCATCAGCCCGATGCGTGATCTTCGTGCCATGCGCACGATTAGGCGCCTGCTGTGGTGGCTCCGTCCGGACGTCGTACATACGCACACCAGCAAGGCCGGCGTCATCGGACGCATGGCGGCAATGAGCATCCCAAGTCTCGCCGTCGTTCACGGAATCCATATCCTCGCCTTCATCAATGTCGGCTGGTTGCAGCGTCAGATCTATGTTGCTCTGGAGCGGGTCACTGCATCATGCACCCATGCTTTCGTCGATGTGAGCCCCGGCATGATGGAGCTAGCGCTCGCGCATGGCGTCGGCACCCCCGATTTACACTATATCGTGCCCAGCGGCATGGACATTGATGCCTTCCGGAGCCGGCAAGCGCAGCAGGTGCGCATCGAAACTCCGACGAGCCGTCCGCGCCGGCGAGTTGTCTATCTGGCCAACTACGAACGGCGGAAGGCTCATCGCGAGTTGATCGACGGTATCAGCGAGCGAAGAGCACAGTTTGGCGACACGACATTCGTGCTGGCTGGCACGGGCGCACTTGAGGCTCCCTTGAAGGAACACGTGTCCAATCTTGGTCTTCAGGAGATCATTGACGTATGCGGATACGCTTCGGATGCACCCGCACTGCTTGAGACGGCAGATCTGTGCATCTATTGCTCCGGCAGAGAGGGCCTGCCGCGAGCCGTTGTTCAATACTGTGCCAGCGGAAAGCCTGCCGTTACTTTCGACCTGCCTGGCATCGAGGTGATTGTGAAGTCGGAGTATAACGGCGTGGTCTGCAAGCAGGGTGACTTTGATTCAATGCTGACTTCCGTCCGCAACCTGCTCGACGACCCGTTTCTTCTTGCCAGCATGAGCTCAAATGCAAAATCCATCGATCTGGAAAAGTGGTCGACTGCCAGTATGGGTGTCTCTCTAGAAACGATCTACCAAACTGCCATCATGCGAGCGCGGGCCATTGTACAATAACTCCTCCAGAGGCCGATTTGAGGTTACACCGCGAAGCATCGTCACGGCCGGTATCGTCTGTTCGCTCGGCGCACTTTTCATGGGACTGGAGCTGCGAACCCCGGTCGGCACGCTGAAGCCTATCGACATAGTCACCTTGGGTCTCATTGCACTGTATCTATGCACGACGCATCCACATCACATCAGAATTAGTGCAGGCATGCTCCTTCTCGTCATGTTCTATCTGGTTTCGACGGTTCCGGCACTTTGGACTGGTGAACTGGTCTACATCAGCAAGCGATTCTTGCAGATCGCGATTCTTATCTCTCTTGGAATTCTCATCTGCAATATCGACACGTCCGGCCTGCAACGTTGGCATTACCAGCTACTTCTCGGACTTCTGGCCGCGACAATTGCATTCAACGTCATTTGGCATGTCTCGCATGGCCATATCATCGTTTGGAAGCAGCTGGGCGATCCGAAATCGGCCTTTCTGTTTCTCCCCATGTGCATTGCCATCGGCCTCGCGATCGGCGCACTGCCGACCAACCGCTTCTGGCTCTCGATCTGGGCTCTGCTTTTTGTCTTGATCCTGATGTCAGCCGAGCGGAAGGCGCTGGTGCCGTTTCTGGCCATCACACTCGCGGTGTTCCTCAATGTTCGAAACCTGGGCGCTCTCGTTCTGGCTGCGGCCGCGGGCGCCCTGGCCATGGTCTTTACGGACATCCTGACCGACGGACAGATATCGCAGCGAGTTGGCAGCATATTTGTCGAGCAGGACCGGAATGAGATCTGGTACGCGATCGAAGGCGGCTTACCCTCCTCCATCAGTGACACCGCTCGCAAGCTTGGCACCGAAGTCGCGTGGGCGATGTTTTCCCAGAACCCGTTCCTGGGCGCGGGTACCGACGCAACCGGAAATTTCGCACGTACCTATTTCGCGAACTACCCGCCGTATTTGCGGGCAGCCGTGCATAATGAATTTCTGCGCATGCTGGCCGAGAACGGGATTCTCGGTACGGGGATCGTACTTGCTGCGCTTGGCCGTTCAATGGTCCTTGGTATTCGTGATGCCGTCTGGATGCGCCGCCGCTTCGGCGACTATGCCTACATCCGACTCCTGTTCATCATGTTCATCCCGGTGCTGACCTACATGTGGTACGAAGGGTCCGGCACCGAGATGTTTGTGATCATCGTCTTGATTACCCTGATGCCGGATTTGCTGCCCAATATTGTCATGCGCGCGCGGGTTTACGCGGAGCAATACGCCGCAGCCGCCTGCGCGCAGCATGCGACCGAACCCGAAAAACGGCATCGGTATATCATGGAGAATCGGGCCACCTGAGCTGGTGGCGACATGCATGGACGGCGCCTGACAGGGAAAATCCGGTTAGAACGTAGTAGTGAGTAGTCGTATGAGTGTTTCCGTTATCGTTACCTGCTTTGACGAGGGACCTTTTCTGCATGCAGCGATTGCCAGCGTGCTCGAGCAAAGTCGCGCTGACCTGATCGACCACATCGTTATCTGCGACGACGGGTCGGACGCGGAGACCCAGGCGATCCTGCAGGAGCTGCCCGCGCGCGATCCCCGCATATCGATCTTGCCGGTCGCCACAAACAAGATCCAGGGCACACGCGGCGTGTCGCTCAACCGCAATCGTGGCGTCGCTGTCACCGATAGCGACTATATCGCCTTCCTGGATGCCGACGATCTCTGGCGATTGGACAAACTCGAACGGCAGCTTTCCATCTTCGACGCCATGCCGGAGACCGCGCTCGTCTATACTGCATTCTCATTATTCTGGTCAGACAATCGCAAGCCACCCGAAGTGGCTCCGCTCGTTGATCTTACCCTTCAATCCGATCAGAGCCTGGCATATTTCATGGACGACCCCCCTATCGTCCCGTCTACGGTTCTGATGCGGCGATCATTATGGGACAAGCTTGGCGGCTTTGACGCGGCACTGGAAGTATTCGAGGACACTGAGTTCTTCTTCCGTGCAACGAAGCTAGGTCGGGTTGCAGCGGTGAAGATCCCTCTGGTCGACAAGCGACTTCACGATTCGGCCATGACCTCCAAACGTAACCAGTTGATGAAGCATCACGCTTACGTAGCGTTTCATATCGCCGCTCAGGATCCACGTCTGCTTCGTTACGCAGCTAGGCGGCTATCCGAACGAGCGCGAAAGCTCGGCAATCTGGAGGCGCTGGACGGCCGCAGCGAGAGCGCCGTGAATCTTCTGACGTCGGCGATCTATTTCAACCCGTTCAATCTGCGAGCCTTGCTGACTCTCGCATTGCACTATCTAGGTGGTGAATCGGCCATGAGAGCCGTAAAATTAACGCTGTCACGCGCGAGCCGATCATGACCGAGCAAGGCCGCGTCATCTACTTCATCAATGGCCTCACGCGAGGTGGCGCCGAGATCGGGTTGCGCAGCCTGCTGGAGAACGGCCTTTTCGAAGGTTACGACTTCCGGGTCATCATTCTGCACAGAGGCTCCGCCGAACTCAGGCGTGAAGTCGGGGCTTTGGCAGGCGAAGACCGAATTATAGAAGCCAGCACGTCGCCGAAGCTGACAATCCGCGGCTGCGTCATCGGAATGTATCTGCTGTTCCGGACCATCGTCACCTTCCGCCCGGACTCCGTCATTTTGTCACTCAAACAGGCAAACATTATTGGCAGGTTCGTTTTATATGCATTTCCCAAGGTCAAGTGCATCGCCTTCGAGCACATTGCCGAACTGGAGCGCGGACCTGCCGTCGCGTTATATAGCAAGCTACTGAGACTGACTTCCGGTCGCGTCGATAGCGTTTGGGCAGATTGCACGACGACATTAAATGCAACGCGCGTTTATTTCAAACCGCGGCCGCGTGAGGAGAAAGTCGTACCGCTGTTCCTTGCCAGTGATGAAGCACCGTTGAAGAGCTGTTATGAACTCTCTGGCCCCGCGCGGATCGTAACCGCTGGTCGCTTGGTCAGTCGAAAACGCGTCGATCTCCTGCTCAAGACAATTCGGATTCTTGCCGATCGTGGTCGTATCGTCGTTCTGACCATCTATGGCGAGGGCCCCATGAAATCCGCATTTCAACAATTGGCGAACGAGCTTGGCATTGGCCAACAGGTCGAGTTCGCCGGTTTCAAGCATAAATGGTACGCCGATGCGGCTGAGCACGATCTCTTTATCCATATGAGTGACGAGGAAGGATTCTGTATCGTCGTCGCCGAAGCTATGATGGTAGGCTTGCCCGTTATCGCAAATGCCGTGGGCGGGATACGCGATTACTCTTGCGACGGGAGGACGGCTGTTCACCTGGCATCGATGGATCCGCAGTATGTGGCCGATATTATTGGGAGACATCTCGACTGCGAGAATCATCGGCAATATTTGGGCAATTGTGCCGCCGGCTGGATCAAATCAACATACCGACGAGAGCGAGTGAAGGAGCTGTACAGGAGCGTTGAGTTCTGATTTTCCCTTCACGGATTATTCCTGGATTGACCGACCACGGCCGGCTCATCAATCCGCGGCACGGCTCGGAGACAACTACGCGGTTCATTCTATTTTTCTATTGTTGGATTTTAGTTTCCGTTTTTGTTACGAGGCACGTCTTCTAATGACAGCGGCTCGAGTATTTGTTCTTGAGATTGACGGCAGGCCGACGCTTGTATTTGACGCACCCGATGCGGATATCGCTGGTGCAATGTGTGCCGATGATCTGCTTAGAACAGATCTCGAGTCGTTGACCGCCAATGGCGAGCCGATTTGCGCCCGCCATTCCCGCCTCGCATACCGCCTTGCCTCGCCACGCGAGATCGCTGCCTTTGAGCACGCGTATCTTCGCGCTCCCGAGTCTGATGAACCGACTATGGTGTTCCTTATCAATGTCGATGGGATCGTCATGATATCCGTCGCCCCCTCTGCAGGAGTCCAATGATCACCGATCCGATTTCTCCAACGGGCTTCTACTCATTGTAAATGCCTTTCGCGAACAAGGGGGAGTAACGTGACAGTTCCATCGAACAATGCTTGGTCGGTTGAGGACGATCAGAGATTGAGGGAACTGGCTATAGCGGGCCGATCCAATCTCGAGATCGCGCAAGACCTGGACCGCACCTTGGCCGCCGTCAAACGACGGGCCAGTTCTTTAGGTGTCCCGTTAGGCAGGGCCGGACGTGCGCGCCCCGGGATCTCGCGGTTTGGATAAAGCGAGCGCGCTTTAGATCAAAATCAGGAACTCGCGCGCGACCGTCAATATGTTGCGGCACGAATGCGTATTAATGTTCCAGGGTAGACAGCGACGATAAGTCGATCGATGCGCGACAACATACTGACGCAACGATTGGCTGAGACGACAAATTACACGCCTCACCACGCCACTTTCAGCACCGGCTGCTGCGCATTTGTGACCATCCTCAAAGTGGCACCGATAACTTCACCCGAGGGCGTCACGCATTGCCCAACGGTCGATCAATGTCACGATGCCAGCTTTATGGCGGCCTGAGTTTAACGACCTAGCCGAGAACCGAACTCTTCGTCCAACCCTTGCTTAGGCGCTCCGCGCTTGGTCGTCTTAGGGACAGATGTAACTCATGGGCTTTGATCGTCGTGGCAGCTCGGGTGCGCCCAATTTCTTTCGCTATTTCCTCCGGCGGCAGGGTTCCCGCCAAGTGGTGAAGCATTGCAATTTCATCGGCAGTCCAAGGCCGGTGTAACATCGCCATCTTTACCTCCTAATACTCAACTCAGCCCAACGCCTAATGCGCTGCAAATTTCATTCCAGACTTCGGAATTGAACCGTAAGCAACCATGCGTAATCATGGTTGATGGGAAAATCTCAGCGGAGATCTGGTGGAATTTTTCAAGGTAACAAAATACAGAACATCGCATCCGCCTGCTCGGATGCTACTACTCGTCTATGAATTTTAGACGAAATCCGCCTCACACCATTGGTACTGTCTCGTCAACGAACATATTTCTGCTGGCGACGGAACTGCCCACTCGCTTGTGTGAGCGCAAATCCAACGCAAGCTGGTATCCTCAGGACAATCGCGACATTTGATCAGAAGCGGCGTCGCCGCTGGCCTGCCCCATTAGGGAGGTCCGCTGGATAAGTTAGAGCTCCGGCGGTTGTAGTCGCCGAGATTGGCTGAGCGTGGTGGAGCGTAGAGGATGCTGGCCGCACGAGGCAAGATGGCTTGCGGTGTCGGCGGTACATAGCCGAGTGAGCTGTGCGGCCTGATCGTGTTGTAGTGCTGCCGCCAGTTCTCGATCAGGATCTGAGCCTCCTTCAGTGTGTAGAAGATTTCCCCGTTGAGCAGTTCGTCGCGAAGCTTGCCGTTGAAGCTCTCGCAGTATCCATTCTCCCAAGGTGATCCTGGCTCGATGTAGAGCGTCTTGACGCCGATGCGGCCCAGCCATTCGCGAACAGTAATGGCGGTAAATTCGGCGCCATTGTCTGACCGGATATGCGCCGGCGGACCATGCCGAGCGAACAGATCGGTCAACACCGCCAGCACGTCGTCGCTTCGGATCTGACGCTGGACGTGGATCGCCAAGCACTCACGGCTGAACTCATCGATCACCGTCAGCATGCGGAAGGCCTTGCCGTCGTGGGTGCGGTCAGCCACGAAGTCATAGCTCCAGACGTGACCGCGATAGCGTGGACGCAGTCGAACACACGATCCATCGTTCAGCCATAGACGGCCACGTTTCGGCTGTCGGTGCGGCACTTTCAGCCCCTCTCGACGCCAGATGCGCTCCACCCGCTTGGCATTTACCGTCCAGCCTTCCTGACGAAGCAGGGCTGTGATGCGGCGATAGCCATAGCGACCATAGTTCGAAGCCAGCCGGACGATATCCGCCGTCAGGCGCTTCTCATCGGATCGTGGCTGCAAACGCCGGCGCGGGGTCGAGCGGTGCTGGCCAGTCACACGACATGCACGACGCTCGGACACACCGAGCGCCGCACAGACATGGGCTACGCCAGCACGACGTCGGGAAGGGCTCAGTACTTTCCCTCGACGACTTCCTTCAGGATCAGCGCGTCCAGCGTCAGATTGGAGACCGCTTTCCTGAGCCGCGCGTTCTCCTTCTCCAACGCTTTCAGCCGTGCTGCCTGGGTCATCTTCAGACCGCCATACTCACGACGCCAGCGGTAGTAACTCTGCTCCGATATCCCGAGGCTGCGGCAGATCGCACCGGTCTTCTCACCCTGTGAAAGCCGAACCTCAGCTTCGCGCAACATCCCGATGATCTGCTCTGCCGTGTAGTGTTTCCGTGCCATTCCGTGCTCCTTTCAAAGCCCAAAATAGCCGAAACTCTAACTCTCAAACCGGACCACTTCTCAGGGGGGAGGCCAGCACGTTGCCCATGCTCGCCGATGCGCCCAAGGTCCATCACAAATTTTCACGGCACGGTTGGGGAAGCTCAATAAGCTATTTTGTCTTGGCATATACGTGACACCCGCGTATCGGCAGATGTTCGCTTTGCAATGGCATCACGCATTCGCTAATCGACCAACCCAGTATCTCTGGCCGCCCCTTCTGCGTTTCAGGAAAAGTCTCCGGGTGGCGAAATTGGCGCTTGGGACGGTTCAATTCCCGAAAGTCCTTGGCAGTTACGGTAGACATTCCCTTTCGGGAGACTGCGCGGAGATTTGGTCGATCGCACTGGTTGGCGGGAGCGGGAGTGGACTCCTCGCCGACCTCCGATGAGTTCGGTCCGCCATTGGGAGATTGAGCCGCCAGACTGGAATTACGGGAGTATCTGGCTTGCTTGTGCCCAGGTTGAGAGCTGCCGACTAAGAGCAGGATTGGACTTCGTCGATCTTCGGCAGGTTGGTCGCCGGTCCGCTTCGCGCCAGAAACGGACGCCCTATAGACAGGCGTCGAAGAAAATATACTTGCACCTACGCGACTGTCTGTAATTCAGGCCTAGAGTAGATTTGGTCGAGTCGCAGATTGCGCTTGGCGATCGGTGATCGGTGATCTTGAAGCCCATCTTTTTCTTCGGTTACAGGAAAAGCTAAACGCTAAGGTAAGATCGCTGAATGTCGTCGTTGTGCGCCAGATCCTGCATCGACCCTTCATACACGATCTGGCCTTTCTCAAGCACGTAAGCCCGGTCCGATACCAGGTGCGCAAAATGAAAGTTTTGTTCGGACAGCAGAATACTTGCGCCGCGCGCCTTGAGCGCCAGAATCATATGCGCCATTTGCTCGACGATCACCGGAGCAACACCTTCTGACGGTTCGTCGAGCAGGACCAGTAGCGGATTGCCCATCAACGTACGGGCCACCGTGAGCATCTGTTGTTCGCCGCCGCTCATCTGGCCGCCGCGCCGGTCCTGCATGCGGCCGAGATTGGGAAAGAGCTCGTAGAGCGCGTCGGGCGTCCAGTTGAGCGTGGCACTTCCATCCGCCCACTGCCGCGGCGCCTGCCTGCCGGTTTCGAGATTCTCGGTCACCGTCAAATCAGGAAAGATACGCCGATCCTCGGGCACGAACCCAAGCCCCATGCGCGCCACCTGGAAAGGCGCCTTGCCAGCGATGTCCTGCCCCAGGAAATTGATCTGCCCCTCGCTGCGCGACAGCAGGCCCATGATGGCCTTGAGCGTAGTGGATTTGCCGGCGCCGTTGCGCCCCATCAGCGATATGACTTCGCCACGGCGCACGTTGAGCGCGACGTCGAACAGGATGTGAGCTGCGCCATACCAGGCGTTCAGGCCGGAGACGTCGAGCAGGATCGGGTTCACAAATACAGTCATGCGGGTATCCTTGCCGCGACGGCCAGTTCCGGCGGATGTTCGAAAGTCAGGCCGTTGCCGAAATAGACTTCCTTGACCTTGGGATGACTGCGGATTTCGTCTGCGTCCCCTTCCGCAATCAATTTGCCGCGGGCGAGCACGATGATGCGGTCGGCATGGGCGAAGACGACGTCCATGCTGTGCTCGGTGAACAACACGGCCATGCCGCGCTCGATCACCAGCCGCTTGGTCAAAGCCATCAATTCGTTGCGTTCGCGTGGCGCCATCCCGGCAGTCGGCTCGTCCATCAGCAGCAGCCTGGGATTGTTCGCCAGGGCCATGGCGAGCTCAACGCGCTTGATGTCGCCATAAGCCAGTTCGCTGCAAGCTCGGTCAGCCTGCGCGTCCATGCCGACCTGCTCAAGCAGCATAAGCGCCTCATCGCGATAACGGCTTGCCGCGGGACGCCACAGCGAAAAGATCTGCTGCTGATGGGACATCACCGCCATTTGCACGTTCTCGACGACCGTGAAGGATGCGAATGTGGCAGCGATCTGGAATGTGCGTCCGACGCCCAGGCGCCAGATCGCGCGCGGCTTGATTCCGACCAGCTCCTGCTCAGCCAGACGCACGGAGCCGCCCGAGGCGCGCAACTGGCCGTTGACCATATTGAAGGTGGTGGATTTTCCTGCACCGTTCGGGCCGATCAACGCCAGCAATTCGCCAGGATGAAGGTCGAAGCTGATTCCATCGACGGCACATACGCCGCCGAAGGCCATATAGAGATCGCGGACCTCAAGTAGCGCGCCACTCATGTCAGCTTCTCCCGTCGGACAACGCCCACGGCTGGTCGATATTGCTGCCACAGACTTTCGATCTGGCGCGAGATACCAGCCAGTCCCTCCGGGAAGGCGAGCACCAGAAACAGAATAATGCCACCGAACAAGGCCCGCCAGTAATCCGTGGCGCGCATCACCCAGTCCTGCAGCACGCCGAACACCGCAGCGCCCATCACAGGGCCCGTGAGTGACTGAATGCCGCCCAGAAGGACCATGACGAGACCGTCGACCGATTTGCTGACCGAGATCACATCCGGCGAAACGCTGCCCTTGGAGAAGATGTAGAGCGTGCCGGCCAATCCGCCGAACACGCCAGCGATCGTGAAGGCCAGCCACTGCACGAGCTTCACATCGATACCGATGGCCTCGGCACGCAGCGATGAATCCCGTCCGGCCCTCATCGCATAACCGAACGGCGCAAAAACGAACCGCCGCAGCGCGTAGGCCGAGAGCCCGACCAATACGAGCGTGAGGTAGTAGTAGCGCGTTCCGCTCAGCCAATCCGCCGGCCAGACGCCCACCATGCCGTTGGAGCCGCCGGTGACCGCATCCCATTGAAACACGACCGACCAGACGATCTGCGAGAAGGCGAGCGTGAGCATCGCGAGATAGACGCCCGACAACCGAACGCAGAACCAGCCGAACAGCAAGGCGCCAAGACCGGCCACCAGGGGAGCGACCAGCATCGCGAGCGGCATGGGCATGAATGCCAGTTTGACCAGGATGGCAGCGCCGTAGGCACCAAGGCCGTAATAGGCGGAATGCCCGAACGAATGCATCCCGCCCGGTCCCATCATGAAATGCAAACTGACCGCGAACAGCGCTGCGACCAGAATGTCCTGACCGAGCACCGCAGCATAAGGCAGCGATTGATCGAGCAGAGGCAACACCGCCATCAACAGGAAAACGCCGATGACCATCATGCGAAACCAGTTGGAACCCGGCTTCAACGGTGCTTCGACCGGCGCCGAGTTTCGACTGGTCGCTTGAGGTCGTCCCAACAGCCCCCACGGCCGGATCACAAGGACCACCGCCATGATCAGGAATTCAACCACCAGAGTGAGCTTGGAGAACGAGATCTCGATCCCCGCGAGATGAACTGTACCGATGCCGATGCAGATCGCCTTCACCTCGGCGATCAGGAGCGACGCCAGAAAGGCACCGGGGATGGAGCCCATGCCGCCTACCACGACGACGACGAACGCATCACCGATCGTCGAGATATCGACGGTGAGACTCGCCGGCTGACGCGGAAGCTGGACCGCTCCGCCGAGTCCCGCCAGCATGCAACCGAGTGCAAACACGCCGGTGAACAGCCACGCCTGATTGACGCCGAGGGCGCCCAGCATCTCGCGGTCGTGGGTTGCCGCCCGCACCATGACGCCCCAGCGCGTCTTGGTCAGCAGCATCCAGAGCAGGCCGAAAATCGCAGGGCCGATCACGATCAGGAACAGATTGTAGCTCGGATAGGCACGACCGAAGAGCTGGATAGCGCCCTCCAGTCCTGGTGCACGACGACCGAGCAAATCCTCCGGCCCCCAGATCCATAGCGCGGCATCGTTAAAGACAAGCACCAGCGCGAATGTCGCCAGCAACTGAAACAGCTCGGGCGCCTTGTAGATCCGACGCAGCAGCAGAATTTCCACCAGCGCGCCGAGCAGTCCGACAGCCAGTGCTGCGAGCACAAGCGCGCCCCAAAAGCCAACCGCTCGCCACGGCCCCACGCCGATACGTTCGATCAATGAATAGCTCACATACATGCCAAGCATGAAGAACGAGCCATGGGCAAAATTGACGATCCGGGTGACGCCAAAAATCAGCGATAGGCCGGTCGCTACCAGGAACAGGGACGACGCCCCGGCCAAGCCATTCAACAATTGAGCCAAGAGGGCAGACAGATCCATGGCAGTCTCGCTCGGGACAGATGTGGCATCCAAACGCGACCGGGCGCCCTCGACAGGGGGCGCCCGGCATCAGGTTAGTCGGCAGGACGCAGCTTGCGCACTTCGTCGTCCGACGGCAGCAATTTTTCGCCCGGCGCGTAATGGTAGTCGACCATCACGCCCTTGCCGTCCTCGACGGCAAGCTTGCCGACATAGAGTCCCCAGGTCGCCTGGTGATCGATCTTGCGGAAGCTCGTCTTGCCATCCGGCGTATCAAACTGGAGCCCTTCGAACGCCGCGACGAGCGAATCGCTGTCGGTCTTTCCGCCGGATGCCGCGACACCCGCCTCGATGGCCTTGATCGTGGAATAGCCGATGATCGAACCGAACCGCAGATTCTCCTTGCCGTACTTCTTCTGATACTCGGTCAGGAATTCCTGATGAGCTGGCGTCTTGATGCTGTACCAGGGATAACCGGTCACCATCCAGTTCTTGGGGATCTCATCGCGCAGCGGCTCGAGATATTCAGGCTGACCGGTGATGATGCTGAACACCGGCATCTGGTCGCCGAGATACCCGCGCGTATTGCCCTCGCGGATGAACTGAGCGAGATCGGAGCCGAACAATGCGTTGAACGTGGCCTCGGGCTTGGCGTCGGAGAGAGCCTGGATCACACTGCCCGCATCAATCTTGTTGAACGGCGGCGCCTGTTCGGCGACGAACTCGACGTCCGGCTGCTTCTCCTTCATCAACCTCTTGAAGGCTGATGCAGCCGACGTCCCGAATTCATAGTTTGGATAGATCAGTGCCCAGCGCTTCTTCTTCAATTTCACCGCTTCGTCGACCAGCGAAGAAACCAGCATATAGGTCGAGGAGTCGAGGCGGAATGTGTACTTGTTGCCGACGGCCCAGACGATGTTATCGCTCAGCGCCTCGGTGATCAGCATGAAGCGCTTCTTCTGCTTCGCATAGTCGGTCAATGCCGTACCGATATGCGCGTAGAAGGCGCCGGCAAGGATGTCGACCTTTTCGCGGGTGACCAGATCTTCTGCCTGGCGGATCGCTTCGCCCGGATTGGCATTGTCATCGCGGGTGATGAGCTCGAGCTTGCGCCCGGCCACACCGCCCTTGGCGTTGATCTGATCAATGGCGAGCATCATGCCCTTCTTGTAGCCGTCGGTGAAGACCGGCTGGGACTTGTAACTGTTGATCTCGCCAATCTTGATGGTGTCTTCGGCCCTGGCCGGGACCGAGGCTCCAATGGCAATCGTCGCCAGGCCAGACAGTAGGACGTGTCTAAAACTCACTTGCTTGGTCATGACTTACCTTCTCCGGTGGGTGATGCGATCGTGAAACGCTTGTGGTTGCTTGGAACAACGTGGTGGCGGCTCCCGACGATCGACCGTGCCGAACAGGCAAATGCCGATCTGGAGCATGCCGCCTGACTGGGCGCAGCTCAGGAAGCAGCGCTCAGGGCTGGGGATTTGCCGAAGCGATCACGGCAGGTGCGAGCGTCGTATTGGTAGACCCACTCAGCCTTGATCCCGACTGCGTTGGGGTTCTTCGCCTGCTCGAGCTTGAATGCGAGGTCACGCGCTTTCGATTCTTCGGGCGAAGACAGATGATATGTGCGGCCACGTTCGCGCGCTTCGAGCTGGACACGGGTAGTGCGCGGACGGCGCTCGGCCTCATAAGCATCGAGCGCCGCGCCGAGATCGCCCGGGCCGAAATGGCTCAGTGCCTGCGCGAGAACATAGCCGTCTTCGACTGCCATGGCTGCGCCCTGCGACAGGAAAGGCAGCATCGGATGCGCGGCATCGCCGAGCAGCGTGGCATTGCCGCGCGACCAGCGTTGCATCGGATCGCGATCGAACAGCCCCCACTTGTAGATCTGGTCGGGATTGGTGAGCTCGAACAGACGGATCAGGTTGTCGTTCCAGCCCGCGAACCCATCGAGTAGTTCCTGCCGGCTGCTCTTGATGGTCCAGGACTCCTCGACCCAATCGTGATTCTCATTGACGGCAACGATGTTCACCATCGCGCCACCCTTGACGTAATAGGTCACCACGTGCCCCTTCGGTCCCATCCAGAAGGCAGACGTCGGCGTGACGAAAGGCAGTGGAAACTGTTCGACCGGAACAAGGGCACGCCAGCACATATGCCCGGTGTAGCTGGCCGGTTCCTGGCCCCAGAGCGCGGCGCGGACAGCCGAACGAACGCCATCGGCGCCGACCACCAGATCGGCCGCATATTCGCTGCCGTCGTCGAAGCAGGCGATCGTGCGCCCGGCCTGCTGGCGCAGCCCAGTGCAGGACACACCGAACGTGATGCGCTCAGGTGCTATATCTTTCGCCAGCATGGTGTGCAGGTCGGCGCGATGAACGTGATAAAATTCGGCCCCGAACACTCGAGGGCATACTTCACGTAGCGGCGTGCGGAACAACTCCTCTCCGCTCTGCCAATTCCATCCCACCATGGCCTCTGGCAGGAAGCCTGCCGCCGCCAGATCCGGTCCCAGTCCAAGCGCTTCAAGCACCTTGACGGCGTTGGGCGTCATCTGCACGCCAGCACCCACTTCGCTCAAGGCCGAGGCGCGTTCGAACATGTGATAATCGATGCCGAGCCGGTCCAGACTGCGGGCCAGTGCCGCGCCGCCGATACCGCCGCCAATGATGGCTACTTGGAAATTATGTTTCATGTTGTCTCCGATCACAGGACGTCACGTGAATTAAAGGTCCAGCTCGAGTGTGGTCAGCCCGCGCGAGCAGCAGGCCATCATCGTGCTGGAAGACGCTCTCGCCGCGGGCGCAATCACTTGGTCGCGATGATCGACGCGCCCCGAGAGAACGCGGACTTCGCAAGCACCGCAGACGCCTTCCTCGCATGAGTAGGAAAGATCGATGCCGGCAGCGAGACAGGCGCTGAGCACAGTCTCCTCTGCCCCGACATCGAGCGTGCGCCCCGAGCGCGCCAGACGAACGGTGAAGCTGCCCGTGGGGCCGGTATCCACCGGCGCCACGGCAAAACGCTCGCGATGCACGAGGTCGATCGAACGCCGCTCGGTCAGTTCGTCGAAGGCATCGATCATGCGCGTCGGCCCGCAACAATACAGCGGCGCCTCCATCGGCGTATCCGCAAGGACATCGGCGAGACGTGGCGCTGGTCCACTGGTGTGATGAATCCGCACGCTACCGTCGGCGACGGCGGCAAGCTCGGCATGAAACAGGGTCGCTTCGGGGCTGCGCGTCCAATAGTGCAGCTGTACCGGCTGACCATCGGCGACAAGCTTGCGATACATCGAGACGATCGGCGTGATGCCGATGCCGCCAGCGAACAGGTAACGTGTCGTCTCATTGGTAGCGCCGAGCGGGAAATGATTGCGCGGGATCGAACTCTGATAGATCTCTCCTGCGACCGACTGCCGATGCCAGGCACGCGAGCCCCCTCTTCCGTCGAACGCCTCCTGCACCGCGATCTCGTAGCAGTCCGAAGCTGGCTGCGGCCAAAGCAGCGAGTATTGCCGCATCAGTCCGGGCGCCACCTCGAGATCGAGGTGAGCGCCGGGCTCGAAAGCCGGCAGCGTCGCGCCGTCGGACGAAGCGAGCCGGTAGAGATTGATCCCCGGCGCTCCGTATCGCACTTCGACCAGCCGCAACCTCAAACCGAGGTCAGATGACGCCATAGGTGATGCCCTTGGCGCGCAGCCAGCTCCGGTAGCGTTGCCCCATCAGATCCGTTCGGTGATGCAACTCGTAGCGCAGCTCCGTTGGAATGCGCTCCGGTCGCTGCGACTCGACGATCTCGCGATCCTGATTGAAGACCACGTCCGCCCGATCACGCACGACTTTCGGATCGGGATGCGGATTCACGTTCATCGCTGCGCAAACGCGCGCGATAGTCGTCTTCTCATCGACCGGTTGGCAGACGAAGAAGGTGGCGAAGATATCGGACTTGTCGGAAACGATATTGCCGGACTTGTCCGCCTGCTGGGTTCGCTTCGAGAAGTAGGCCACCAGCGGACGGAACGTGTGATAGGTGTAGAACGCCATCAGCGGAATGCCGCGCGCATCGCCCCACGGCTGAAACACCTTTATTTCCGACGAGCAGAGGCCGGTATCGACCTCATACACGTCATAGGGCTCAAGCCGATCCGGATTGTCCATGACGCCGTTCAGGCCGGCATGGACGAACGGAAAGTGGCTGGCATCGATGAAGTTTTCGATCGAGCGAAAGCCATTGGCCGAATATATATAGGGGCCGCTATGGACCTTCAGAAAGCTCGGATCATCCCATTGCGGGAACACCGGTATGTCGGCCGTCGGCTCGCCGAGACACACCCACACGAAGCCATAGCGCTCGACTGCCTGATAGGGGAAGGCGCGCGCCTTTTTCATCGGCGTCTCGTCGGGAGCAGCAGGCATGAGGGTGCAGCGACCGCCGCCGTCATACTCCCAGCCGTGATAGGGGCAAACGACGTGATCGTTCTTGATCCAGCCTCTCGACAGCCGGGCGCCGCGATGAATGCAGAGGTCTTCCCAGACATGGATGTCGCCGTTGGCCGAGCGCCAGACGATCAAGTCGCGCTCAAGCAAGCGAACGGGATGGATTTTGTCGGAGGCGAAATCGGAGGAATAGCCGACGACATGCCAGTCGTTGAGCAAAACCGGATCCTGACAGCCATCCTGCGCGGTGATCGGCCGCTGGGCCGATAAAGTCGTGACGGACATTCGTGGCTCCTCAAACACTGGCCGCAGCCTGACATTAATTGGCCGGCCATATAATTATTTTGTTGGCCAGCTATATAATTTCAAATTGCAATCCCCGTGCCAGCCTGAGAAAAGGCAGGAAATGGCTTCCGCAACACCGACTCACGGTTCCGCAATGCCTTCTTCGCGATTTCCGCGACGTCGCTTGCATCGATTTTATGCGCCGGCCTGCTCGAATTACTGCCACGGCACTGGATTCCAGATGAGGTCCGCATGAACCGCATTTCAGGCCGCCGAGGCGTTCCTTCTGCCGAACCGCCGACCAAGCGTCCCGGCCGGCCGGAAGGCGGCAACGGGACGATGCGCGCCGGCATCATGGATGCCGCTGAGGTTGTGTTTGCCAATCAAGGCTATGCGGGAACGACGCTGCGCGAGATCTCCGAACTGGCCGGCGTGACCCAGGCGCTCATCAGCTACTATTTCGGCTCCAAATTCGATCTCTTCAGCGAGACCTTTCTTCGTCGCGCAACGGCGATCGGCGACGCCCGCGTCGAAAGCCTGGCGAGATTGCAAGCCGAAGGCAAAGCTGGGGACGTCGTCGCTATCGTCGAGGCCTTCCTGCAACCTGTCCTGCTACTGCGCTCAACCGAGCATGGCCCCGCCTTCCTGCGACTCCATGCCCGCCTGCATACCGAGCCGCCCAATCTCTCTTACGAGCTGCGCAAGACGGCTTATGACGAGTCCACGCATCTCTATATCGATGCGCTGCACAAGGCGTTGCCGCATCTCTCACGCTTCGACGTGCATTGGCGTATGACACTCATGATCGGCACTTATCTCTATGCGCTCTCCGACACCAACCGCATGGAGGACATGTTACCTGACGCCTATGATCCCAAGGACGCGTCGAGATTGATGACCGAGACCGTCGCCTTCATTGCCGGCGGCATGTGCCGGGAGGCAACCGCGCCTCTCGCCGCCGCGCCGACGAAGGCCAAGCGTCGGCGAAAAACGTCGTGAAAGTGCCGTTGTCCCGGACCTGGATCGGGACGATGACGGCCAGTCACTATATCGATGATCGTTCCCCGACTCTGGCCTCTCAAGCTCACGATTGCTATGCCTGACAAGCCTTCGCCGTCACCGCGTCGGACGCGCGGCATCGATATGGCGATAACTGAGGTTGAAATGGCGGTAGCGAAAACTGCTCGCGCGACCAAGAAACGGGGAAGCCTGGGGCGGCCGGAAGGACGCACCGAGAGCCGCGAGGCCCTGCTCGATGCCGCCGAGCGCTACTTCGCCGAGCGTGGCTATGCAGCAGCAAATCTACGCGAAATCGCTGAAGACGCCAATGTCACCCAAGCCATGGCCAACTACTGGTTCGGAACAAAGCAGGAGCTGTTTCGACAGGTCTATCTTCGGCGCGGTGCGTGGCTGGCGACGCGCCGCATGGAACTGCTCGACGAGGTGACCGCCAAGAAGCGTTACGCCCTCGAAGACATTCTTCGCGCTTATATCACGCCGCCATTTCAGCTGCGCGAGTCCGCTCAGGGGCGCGCGTTCCTGCGTCTGCAGGCGCGGCTTCACGCCGAGCCGGATGAGACGGCCTACGCATTGCGCCGCGAGGTTTACGACCAGCCGGTGCGGGCCTATGTAAAAATTCTGGCCAACCTGTTACCGCGTCTAACGGATGAGCACCTCTATCTCCGTTTTGCGCAATTCATCGGCATCTACATTTACATCCTGTCAGACGCCCATCGGATCGAAGAGATCAGCGGGATACGACGCCGCCCGCCGCCCGCCGCCAAGCTGATCGAGGAGATCGTTCGGTTCACGGCCTCAGGCTTCAGAGGCTGAGCACCTTCGCAGCTCGGCTGGCGTTCCCGCCGGCACAGTACCGATCAAAACCTCTTGCAAGAAAACTAATCGTGCGTTTAATTATTTTGCGTGGCGCCAAACACGAGTGTTGAAGACGCGCTCGGCGATCTCGGCGCTTGCGAGCGTACACGACAGATCATGCGGCGCCGCTCCACAAAGGAGCCGAGCTTTCGCAATAAGCTTTCGAGAGGAAGAGTGATGGATCACGCCAGCTTCACTGAAATCTGCCTGCATCAGCTCAAGATGTCCGGGGTTCGCGAAGGCGAGCGCCTCGTCGTTCTGACTCAGGGTAGCGATCGCCTGTCATATGCCGACGCTTTCATGGCCGCAGGCCAGCGTCTCGGCGCCAGGATGTATCACATGCGCCTTCCCGCACCGATGCCGACCGCGGGCTGGAACGTCGGCGTGACCGGCCTGGCCGCCCTGCCCGATGCAGTCGAAGCGCTGAAGAATTGCGACATGCTGATCGACTGCATCTTCCTGCTGTTCTCGCCCGAGCAGTTTGCGATCCAGGCCGCCGGCACCCGCATTCTCACCGCGGTCGAGCCACCGGACTTGCTTGCCCGGATGCTGCCTTATCCGGAGCTACGCGAGAAAGTCGAAATCGCCGCCGGCCTTCTCGACAAGGCAAAGGTCATGCGCATCACGTCGCCACACGGCACCGACGTGACCTACAAGCTCAACACCTACGATACGATTGCAGAATATGCCTGCAATGACACACCCGGTCGCTGGGACCATTGGCCATCAGGCTTCGTCTTCACCGGCGGAGACGACGATGGCGTCGACGGCCAGATCGTCGTGGCGACTGGCGATATCCTGCTGCCGCAGAACATCATGGTGCGCGAACCGATCACCTACACCATCGAGAAGGGGTGGGTCACCGACATCCGCGGTGGCCTCGAGGCGGAGATAGTCAAAGCCTATATGGCTTCGTTCAACGACAAGCGCGGTTTCGGCATGAGTCATGTCGGCTGGGGCATGAACCCGCAGGCCAGATGGCACAACTTCGTACCGGGCGAATTTACCGGCGGAATGGGAATGGAGCCGCGCAGCTTCTACGGGAACGTCATGTTCTCGACGGGCCCGAACAGCGAACTGGGCGGCCCCAACGACACCGCCTGCCACCTGGACATCCCGATGCGCAATTGCTCACTTCTGCTCGACGACGAGCCCGTCGTGATCGATGGCGATGTGGTCGTGAAGGATATTCAAATGAGCCGCTAAGCGGCCGCGGGCGCCGGCGACGTATTGCGTGCGTCGATCCAAGCGCTCTTTTAAACCAAAGCCGAGATGGGTTGCCCGCTATTTCTTAAGATGCCTCGGTTGAATCTCCGGCAAGCTTGCCGTCTCAATCGAGCAGGCTGTCTGCAATCCGCACACTCGATCGTCTTTTCCTTGTCAACGCATGCCGTAGTCGCTGCGCGAGCGGCCGTTACACTGGACCGGCGCTACGCTATTCAGAGCGGGAACGCTGGCGCCTATCGCGCCCAGCAGCGGCGAAGCGGGCCGCCTCCCAAGAGACGGCGCCTTTCATGTGATCGACACTCGGAGCAGCACCAAGAAAGGGTGGCATACCCTTTGCTTGTACTGGTTGAAAGCTTCAACCGCCAACCGAATGAAACGCACACATGCGCTCGCCAAACTGGTCATCGTGGAAGCTCAATTTTTCACGCGTTCTTGAATGGTCCTACGGCGACCTTATCGCAGCCGAATATGACGCGAGCCATCCTCAAGCCAAAGGCAGCGCGCGGAACACGTATCAAGCGATTTGGCCGCCTGAGAATGGATCGGCTGCTTCCCTTTCGCGTCGGGAGAACGACTAGGGCCGCGAGCCAAGGCGGACTGACGGCGGCTTCAACCCCATCGGGCACGTTCGCGTGCCTATTGGCATCTGTGCGGATGGCTTTGACGGTCACGCGATGATTATGGCGGTACCTCCACAAAAGGGAGGCGCTTGCCAAACTTCGACTAGAGAGCGCAAAATCAGACGAAAGCATACTAAAAGCTGATCTGCAGCCGGCTGCGATAAAGCGTTTCCAAGATTGTTTGGAACACATCACCATCGCTGAAACGGTCGATCAACAGCTACGCCACAACCTCCGTGAGCTCATTGATTCTGTCGTCGTTCTGCCAAGATCTAAGAATGCGCCATATCGTATCGAGACAAGGGCCGTCTAGCGGCTCTTACAAACCCAGATGACTATCTTTCGGCTAAATTGGTGGTGCCGGTTGAGAGGATTGAACTCCCGACCTTCGGTTTACAAAACCGCTGCTCTACCGCTGAGCTAAACCGGCAACAAGATCAATGGGTTAATTGATTGCCCAAGATCGAAATGGGACGTCCGGATCAGTCGCCTGCCCGCGTCGCGCAGTCAGATATCAGAGTTGTCCGGCAAGGGCTACTCCCGCGCGCCAAACCGGCGCATGCGCTTACAGCCATGCGTAAAGCAGCAGCAGATTGACCGCACAGGCGGCCATCAGGGCGACCGTGAGTGCCACCTGCACCCCGTCGCTGCGGATATTGTCGATCATTCTCATCGCCCGACAACCATCAAGCGATTCTGGCAAGGGAGTCTCGAACCTTATTTTTCCCGGGATTCAGGACTCGTTTACTTTCGATTCCTGGTGCGGGGGCAGCGGAGAGCTCGACTGTCTACTGCCCCGCGCTCGTCATTCCGGGGCGCGCGTCGCCGGCGAAGCCGGCAGAGCGCGAACCCGGAATCTCGAAGTGTTTTGCGCTGAACAGGTCGGGATTCCGGGTTCGCCTGCGCGAACGCGCGCAGTCGCCCCGGAATGACGAGTGCGGGGCGGCAAGACAGCACCCAAACATTTTTTCCTATATCTCGTTGACAACATCTCCATCAGGTTTATATTCCCCTTCGTGCTGCCCCACCGAGAGGGGCGATCGCGATCGTCACGTTCGCGGGGTGGGATGCGGTGGACGCCGGAGATGCGGCGTCACGCGGTTCACGGGTGACGTCTGTCTTCGGGCAGGACGGATCTGCGCCAGCACTGCCACTGGCAAGGAGACGGCTGGCCCTGGGTGGAAAGACCCCTGGACAGTGTGACGGACGACCAAGTCAAAACGCGTTCGGCTTACTCGCTTGAGGCTCCCTTCCCATCGCCTTGGGACTTTAATTCGGTGATCGGATCGTTCGCTGAGGCAAAGTGCAAGCAACCGAAAAAACACCGTATGCGGAACGTCGGGCAATCGCTCGGCGCCTCCGAAAGTCCTGATGCATTATCCTTGCGGAAGACCGCATTCGCATCAGGCCCAAGGGTGCAACGGGCACCCGGCGTTCCGCACGCCCTCTCACAAGAGGGTGGGAATGCAAGAGACGACGGCGCCCCCGCGCCGCAAATAATGGGGGCGATGACGCATGTCTGCAGAACAGTGGCTGTTTGAAATTTGGATCCGTGACGACGTAACGCGTTATCAGCGCCACACACGTAGCGGCAGGACGACACCCCCACAAACAAAAAAGGCCGGCGTGATGCCGGCCTTTCCGTCGAAGATTGAATCGGTTTCGTACTTGCTCAGTACTTGGCGACCACCGGGCCGCCCCAGCCGAAGCGATAGTTCAGGCCGGCCTTGATGGTGTGCTCGTCGTTGTTGAAGCTGGTCGAGCCGCCGGGAATGGCCGTCGAGGTGATCGTGGTGTTGCCGAAGTTGTAGTACTGATATTCGACCTTGCCCGACCAGTTCGGCGAGAACATGTATTCGAGACCGCCACCGACCGTATAGCCGTCCTTCTTGTTGCCATCGATGACAGCAACCGCGGGAGCCACAGCGGCGATGGTCAGGTTGTTGTTATCCTTCCAGGCGTAACCGCCCTTGGCGTAGAGCAGTGCCGGACCCCAGGTGTAACCGAGACGACCGGTGACCGAGCCGAGCTGATCGTTACCGCCGCCCGTGATGGTCGTGCCATTCGGGAAGACGAGGCTGGTATTGCTGCTCGCCAGCCAGCTGTACTGGGCTTCGACACCGACCACCCAGTTGGTGGCGAACTGATAGTCGAAGCCGCCCTGCACACCGCCCATGAACCGGCCGCTATCGCCGACGAGGCTGTTGCCGTCACCGAAGGCGCCGCCGAGATGGCCGCCGATGTAGAAACCGGTCCAATTGTAGACCAAAGCCGGCGCCGTATAGGCCGGGGCCTTGGTATAGGTCCGCGCCGGAAGGTCGGCAGCGAAGGCTGAAGACGAGATCGCGGCCACGGCAACGATGGCCGACGCGCTGAGCAAAAGCTTCTTCATGGTTGTTCCCCTGTGTTGCGTAATGACCATCGAAAAACAACGTGGCGGCAGTTTGGTTGCTTCACGGCAGGCGTTGCCACATCGATGTTTGCCGACTGCGACAAAGCAGCAACACTTTTGGATTTATTCATTTTCAGACGGAGCAGAAGCGCTTTTGGTTCAGTGCTCACACGAACTTGATCGGGTTTTTCAGTGTCTGGATACCCACGTCGGGCTGCGGCAATCTTGTGGCGACGTTGCGGTCAGTTGAGGGCGACAACGCCGGCATCAAGCGTACTCGCATCGAGCACCGGACAGTAGATCTAAAGAGCTGCCAACAACGCGCTACCGCGTCATCTTTTCCATTTCGGGGAACGGCGCGTAGGTGGCGCCGGCGCAGGCTTCGGTGACATTCTCGACAATGCGATCGAGGCGCTTGTCGACATAGGATACCGCCCGCTCCTGCGGCGCGGTGTAGCTGCCGTCGAAATCCTTCGCCGTATAGCGCACGCAGCTGACATAGCGCAGCCGTCCGCCGACGGTGCGTTGCACCGGCTCAGCCATCATGGCGTCACGAACGCCGACCGGATTGTTCAGATAGGTCTTGAAGAACGCCAAAAGGTCCACGCGATAATTGGTCGGAAATGGCTGGGCGGCAACGCCCTGATCATCCGTGAAGCTGATACCACCGGCGCCGCCTCCTCCGCATGCTGCAAGCCACAGCGGCAGCAGTACCGCTGCTGCCCGTCTCAAAGATATCCCCAAATGCCGTCTCATCTGTCGCGCCGTCTCAATTACGCAGGCGTGTCCCCGTCATGCCTCTCCTAGACGGTTCGCTCCGGAATTGGAATTCGCATCTCGGTGACGGACCCGCGCAAACGAACCGGCCTGCCGCACCTCAGGGATGTTATGCATCCCAGGGGATAGGTGCAGCAGGCCGGCCTTGAAACTCCGCGATCGCGGCTGGGCAATATGAGGCCGCGACCGCGGAGCCCCCTCAGCCGCGTTTGTGCACGACTGTGGTCTGGATGGCGGTGTGCTTGTGCGTGTGGCTCACGCCTAGCTTCTTGTGGAAGTGGAAATGCGGCCGCACATGGCGCTGGTGATGCCGATAGTCGTGATGACGATGGATCATCTTCGCATTGGCATTCAGCGCACCCGGCTGCACGTGACGCTCGGTCGTCACCACCTTGTGCGTCGTCACGGTGCGGCCCGGCCCGGCCGCCATCGCTGGCGCCGCGAGGATGGATGCGGCAATCACAGCTGCGGAAAACATCTTCAACATGGTCGTCTCCTGTCGGTCTCGATCACGAAGTTGACCGGTCGGTTGGCCGGGCTTGTCGATCAATGCAGTCAGACTAGCGACGCTGCCCTGAACCCACTCTGACGGCGCCGGACAGACTTCGTTCATCTCGGTGACATCCTCGTCATGATCGGCTGGGTCAGGCGTCCTGCCCCAAGTCTGCTGCCCCAAGTCTGCTCCTCATGTCGGCAAAAGCGGGAATGAACACCCACGCCCGGTGTTCACAACCTGAGACTTCCGTGTCAGATTATTGCTGTTGCAAACAGGAGCGCTGCATGACCCACCTCGCGATCAGGCTGACGACGCTGGCAATGTTTTCCGTGGCCGTTGCCGCCACGCCCTTCATGACCTCGGCCTATGCCGCAGGCGGCGATACGCCTTCCGCACCGCCGGCGTCCGACACCAAGGGCACCAAGGACAAGAAGAAGAAAACCGAAACCAGGAATCCGAACACCGAGAATACCGCGTTCCTCGCCGACTATCGTGCGGCCTATGCCACGGTCTATGACAAGCAGGACTACACGGCCGCCATCGCGCAGCTCAAAGCGCTCGGCCAGGACGATCGCGCCGATGTCGCCAATCTGATCGGTTACTCCTATCGCAAGCTCGGCGACTACAAGGTCTCGCAGATCTGGTACGAGCGCGCGCTGAAGGCCGACCCCGCTCATGTCCGCACCTGGCAGTATTACGGATTGTGGCAGGTCGAACAGGGCAACCGCGATCAGGCGCAATATCATCTCAACAAGATTGCTTCGCTGAGCGGCAAGGACTCCGCCGAATATAAATCGCTCGCTGCTGCGCTTGAAAAGGCGCCCGGCTCCGGTCCCACCTACTGATCCCATTCGCGGATCAGTCAGCCGGTGCAATCCTTCGGATTGTGCCGGCTTTGTTATGGCTGAAAGATCAGCTCATATTCGCGGCTGCGACGCTCTCCTCACATTGAGACCTCTGATGGATCCCTGGCTGAAGCCCGCACTCGACTACATCCACGACTGGCTCTCATTCCAGATGGCAACGACGCAGCAACCCGGCTGCCTCGTGGCCATCGCGCATCGCGGCAAGATCGTCGCTGAATATGCCTTCGGTCACGCCGACCTCGCGACCGGCGAGAAGCTGACGCCGCGGCATCGCTTCCGGATCGCCTCGCATTCGAAAAGCTTCACATCTGCCGGACTGATGAAGCTCCGCGAGCAACGCAAATTGCGCCTCGACGATCCCGTTGGCGACCATGTGAAAGGCCTGCATCCGCAGGTCGCTGCAACGACTATCGGACAATTACTGTCGCATAGCGCCGGCCTCACGCGCGACGGCGTCGATGCCGGGCAGTTCATCGACAGCCGCCCCTATCTCGACAAGAAGGAGCTATTGTCCGAGCTGCAGCAACCGCCCGCGATTGCGCCCGGCACGCGGCTGAAATATTCCAACCATGGCTTTGGCCTGCTCGGCCTCGTCATCGAAGCTGTCACCGGCGAGCCCTATCGCGACTGGATCAGGCGCGAGATCATTGATGCGGTCGGCCTGCGCGAGACCCAGCCCGACATGCCGCTGACAAAGGGCGCGCCCCTCGCGCAAGGTCATACGCCGCGGCTTCCGCTCGACCGCCGTCTGGTCATTCCCGGCGACACGCCGTGCCACGCCATCACGCCTGCTGCGGGCTTCGTCAGCACCGCAGCCGACGTCGCGCGCTTCTTCGCGCAGCTTGCACCCAATGCAAAGCACAGCGTGCTGTCTGCGGCGGGCCGGCGTGAGATGACGCGGCGGCACTGGCGCAATCCGCACGCAACTATCGAGAGCTATTACGGCCTCGGCACCATGAACGGCACCACCGCCGGCTGGGACTGGTTCGGACACAATGGCGGATTTCATGGCTATATCTCGCGCACCGCCGTGATCCCGGCCTGCGAGCTGACGATCTCGATTTTCACCAATGCCACCGACGGCTGGGCGCCCATCTGGGTTGATGGCGCCATGCATATCCTGCGCGCATTCGCCCAGCGCGGCGCGCCGCAAAAGCGCGTCCGCGACTGGACGGGACGCATGTGGACCTCATGGAGCGCGTTTGATCTGGTGCCCATCGGAGACCGGGTGCTGGTCGCCACGCCTCAGGCGATCAATCCCTTCATGGACGTCGCCGAGATCGAGGTGACCGGCAAGGACAAGGGCACGATCGCCGCGGCCGCGGGTTATTCCAGTTATGGGGAAGCAGTCCGGAGGGTCCGTAGCAAGACCGGGAAAGTGACCGAGGTTTGGCTCGCCGGCAGTAAATTAAGGCCCGAAAAGGCGGTCGCGGAGGAGCTGACCCGCAAATATGGAGCAACCGGGCGCCGCTCGCCCCGTTAACGATGCGGCGCTCCCTGCAGCCCGGCCGTCTCAAAGACCTGCTATCCTTTCGCTCGACAAGCCCCAGCGAGGTCGGCTAGACGACCCCGCGCAATCACGCAGCATGAGCCGGCGATCCCCTGATGAACCCGTCCAAGCGCTATGACCGGATCGCCTTCGTGGCCAGCACCAGTGCGGAAGCGCAGGCAGCGCTCGACCAGCTGACGCAGCTCTATGGCAATGCCGATCCGGAAACCGCCGATATCATCGTAGCCCTCGGCGGCGACGGATTGATGCTGAAGACGCTGCACGACTTCATGCGCACGGGCAAACCGATCTACGGCATGCATCGCGGCACCGTCGGTTTCCTGATGAACGAGTTCTCAACGCTTGATCTGCATGCGCGCCTCACCGCGGCGCGCGAGACGCTGATCAACCCGCTGCTGATGCGCGCCACGGACGTCCATGGCGGCGTGCACATCCATCACGCCATCAACGAGGTCTCGCTGTTTCGCCAGACGCATCAACTGGCGCGCCTGCGCATCCTCATCGATGAACGCGAACGGATGGCCGAACTTGCCGCCGATGGCATCCTCGTGGCGACGCCGGCCGGCTCGACCGCCTACAACCTGTCGGCGCAGGGTCCGATCCTGCCGATCAATGCCGCGCTGCTGGCGCTGACGCCGATCAGCGCGTTCCGCCCACGGCGCTGGCGCGGTGCGCTGCTTCCCAATACGGCGATCGTCGCGATCGAGGTGCTGGAAGGCGAAAAGCGCCCGGTGGCCGCCGTCGCCGACAATGAGGAAGCCCGCGATGTCCGGCGGGTCGAAATCATCTCCGACAAGTCGATCTCGATGCGCATGATGTTCGACCCCGGCCACAGCCTGGAAGAACGCATCCTGAGCGAACAGTTCGGATACTAGAATTCATCCAACTGATACCGCCGAGGGACTTATGCCGTTCGATTTCGTCCTTGTGGCAGGCCCCTTGGTCCGAGGATCAAGCTGGGAGTCGGCGGCCGAACATCTGCGGGGGGCAGGATGCCATGTCCAAGTACCGGACATATTGGCTTACCATGCCTCGCCACCTGCATAGAGCGCATGGACCCAAAGTCTTCTCGATCATATCGTGCCGAGCAGCCAACTGATTGTGGTGGGACATAGTTCTGCAAGTCATCTTGCTGTCGATCTGGCGACCAGGCTGCCCATGCGTGGTGTCATCATTGTCGATGGCGATGTGCCCCCATCGCATGGCGCAGCCTCACCCGTCAGACCCGCCTTGCACGACCACGTGAAAAACCTCGCCGGTGCCGACGGGACGCTTCCGATTTGGTCACAATGGTTTTTTGGGGATGCCCGTCGCGCATCTCTGGTTGGCATTGATATCTTGGCCAGAGATCCCGTAGCCTTCGCGCAATTCGAAAGTGAACTTCCCAAAATGCACGTCGATTGGTTCGATGACACGATCGAACTCCCGCGCTGGGATCATGTGCCTGCCGGCTTCATCCAGACTTCAACAATTTACGATCATGCAGCCGCAGAAGCTCAGCGACGCGCCTGGCCAGTTACGAGGCTAAATGGCACGCATTTGCATCCCATGCTCCGCCCCGCAGAGACCGCGGACGCGATTCTTGCAATATCGCGTCGACTTGGGACGTCCCCATAGCGGATTGGGCTCCTGCAGTGCCTCAACCATTCGTTAAGACGCGGCGCGGTATGGTTAACGTCGGGTAACGGTCCCAGCCCGGTTCGAGCCGCATCATGTTCCGTATCGACTTCAACAAGCTGCGTTTTCTGGTCTGCGACGACAATCCGCACATGCGGCGCATCCTGCGCACGCTGCTGCATTCGTTCGGCGCCCGCGAAGTCTATGAAGCCGAGGACGGCGCCACGGCGCTGGAAATGTACAGCCACTACGTGCCTGACATCGTGATCGCCGACTGGGCGATGCCGATTTTCGACGGGCTGGAACTGGCGCAGATGATCCGGCAGCCGGATTCCAAGGGCAATCCCTACGCGCCGATCATCATGCTGACCGGCCATTCCGAAAAACGACGCATCACCATGGCGCGCGATGCCGGCGTCACCGAATTTCTGGCCAAGCCGATCTCGGCCAAGGGCCTTTATCTGCGCATCATGAGCGTGGTCGCGCATCCCCGCCCCTTCATCAAGACGAAGAACTATTTCGGGCCCGACCGCCGCCGCAACACAACCGTCGCCTATATCGGACCTGAACGCCGCAACGGCGGCGAAGCCGAGGTTCTGCAGCAGCCGTCGCTGCTAGATAAAGCCCGTGTCACTGGCTAGCGCAATGTTCGGAGAAACGACCATGGCCAAGAACAAAGCGCCGGCGCCGCCGAAGGTGCAGGCTTTCGCCGATCACCAGGTCATCACGCCGCCGAACACACTGAAGCACGCGATCCGCCGCGTCATCGATCGTGAGCTCGACGATCCCGTCGCGCGCGCCGAACAGGCTCTGGCCAATCTCTCCGGCGAGTTCAAGACCTGGATGCGCAGCGAATGCGACCGCCTTGCCGCAGCACATGCCGCGATCCTGAAGAAGGGCTTCGATACGCACACCCGCGGCGAGCTGTTTCGCGCCGCTCACGACATCAAGGGCGACGCCTCGACCTTCGGCTTTCCTGCCGCTGGCGTCGCCGCCGAAAGCCTGTGCCGGATTCTCGAACACGCCCCCGATCTCGATGTGGTGCCGGCGGATCTGATCCAGCACCATATCGATGCGATCCAGGCCATCGTGCGCGAACACAACACCATCGAGAAGGCCGGCGTAGCCAACGAACTCAGCGCCCGCCTGCGTGCCGTCGCGGATGACTATTTGACGGTCGTCAATCGGGATCGGCCGGACCATCTTGAGATGATCTCGGCACCGAGCATCGTGCCGAAGGAATAGCGTCGCTCCGCAATTTCGTTTGATGCGATCGAAACACTCTCCACGTCATGGCCGGGCTTGACCCGGCCATCCATCTATTGAAATGCGCTGATGTCGAACGATGGATGCCCGGCTCAAGGCCGGGCATGACTGAGATATTCGATGCTTACGCCGCGATCAGCTGATACTCGTCGCGCGCATTCGCCTGTTCGGCCAGTTCATCGCAGAACACCCGCGCTTCCTCGCGAGCCGATTCCGTTGCGAAACGCCGCAGCAGGATCAGCAGCGGCTCGGACGCCGCTTCATCGGTCTCGCACACCGTCAACACCCGCTCGACCATGCGACGGCGCAGCCGCACGGCGCCACCAACGGAGCCGATGAAACCGATTTCATTGCGCGCAGCCAGCGCGGCGCGGAAGGCAGGGAATGTCGACTCCGGCAGGCCTGCGCGGGCAAGCAATGCGTTCAGCCCGGCACCGACGCCGTCATAGACCAGCGCGGCCACGCGGCTCTGCGGCAGGCCGGACAGCTCCACCAGCGCCTGGTCGAACAGGTCGAGATTGCCCGACAGCAGGGCGCGGAGGATCAGGCCGACGGTCAGTTGCCCGGCTTCGCGCAGGTGATGCACGAGATCGCGCATCTCGTCGCCGCGCGAACGCGAGGCAATGTTGACCGTGGAGCGCGCCATCGCCTCGTCGGCAATGCGCTCGGCACGATCCGGCGACAGCCAGTTACGCGCAACGACGAAGCGGGTCAGTGTTTCGGAGAGCTTGGCCACCAGCGCGAGACGCGTCGTGGCCGGCAGGTCGCCAAGGGCCAGCATCGCTTCGCGGATGGCGGCGAGATGACCGTGACGCTCGACGATACGGTCCCAGGAGAATTGCGCCAGTTCGGCATACGGATTTTCAATGAGTTCGAGCGCCGCAGCGGCAGAGCCGACTTCGGCAATGGCGGCGCAGATCGAAATCGGCAGATTGATGCGGCGCGCGACCGCGCATTGCAGTTCGCTGTTCCCCGTCGCGACGATGTCGACCAGATCGGCATCGATCAGCAGCGGCGAATGTTCAAGCACTGGAAGCGACACGCAGGGCTGATCCACCGACAGCGCCTGTACGATGGCCGGGGGCGCCGACGGCGCGCGGGCAAAAACCTGCGCCATGGCCTGGCGCACCAGCGGCGATGCGTCATCGAGCAGCATCAGCAGCGCGCCTTCGGCGGCGGCACGGTCGTCGTCTGAAAGATCAGAAAAAATCCAGGCCCGCGCCAAAGAGCGCGTTGCCTCTGCCCGCTCGCTGGCTGGAGCGGTCCGTACCCAACTGATGAACTGCCGAACAATCATGGTTCTGCCAGCCTACGCAACAAGATCAACACCGAAACGCGATGCCACTGTCAGAGAAAATAAACCATCCCACTTAACAAACGGTTCACCATAAGCTTATGGGTTTGTTGAGGTTTTATTAAGGGATCGGACACGCGGGGAAATCTGTGGCTCCCGGTGAATATCACACACTCCGCCCTCATCCCGAGGAGCGCGCCCTTGCGCGCGTCTCGAAGGATGGCCGCTAGCGGCGATGCCTGCCAACAGCTCATGGTTCGAGACGGCGCTGCGCGCCTCCTCACCATGAGGGGACGGAGCTAACTACTAAAAGTCCCGGCGCGATCGCTGAACAGATCGAGCGGCTTGGGCACGCCGACTTCAGGTGCTTTCGGCAGCGACGTGGACGTCAGTGACGTGCGGTTGCCCCACAATTCCTGCACGGCCGGCGACACAGGTTGCGCACGATCACCGCCCTGGAACAGCGACCGGAAAATCGGCTGTTCCTGCACGGCCGTCGATGACTGATCGGATGCAAAGCTTGCGACCTGCGCCGTGCTCAGATCCGGGAAGCGCGACAGGAACGTCGCATTGCTGGACGGCGTCAGTGGCGAGACTGCCTGCGCCGTCACCACACCAGTAGATGCCATCGCCGTCCGTGTCGCCGTGGAATTCGCAGCACTGTCATAGCGCGCCGACAGCACCGAATAGACCTGAGACACGCTGCGCGCGCTGCCGCTCTGATCGTAGAAGATTGGCCGGTTCGCTGCGGCGGCATTCGGGAACAGCGCAGCGCCCGATGCGCTCGGATTGTTCGCCGCATTGTTGATCAGCTTCGATGCACCACTGACGCCCATGAAATGCGCCATATAGAGTTCGGCATCGCTGGGGCGACGACCGATCTCGCCAGTGAGTTTGAAACTGTTGGACTGCGTCAGCACGCCGGCCATCGCTGAACTCGCGACGGGATCGTCACGCAGTTTCAGGATCTCGGCCTTCGCAGCGGGATCGCTCACCGAATAACTGCCCGACGGCGACTTGGTGACGGCGTCGGCATATTTGCCGTAGCCGAGCTGCGTGCCGGCTTCCTTCACAGTGCCGAGCCAGGTCTGCTCGATGAACTGGAACAGGCCCTTGGCCGAGGATGTGGAAGCCGTGGCCGAGGGATTGAAATTGGATTCCATCTTGGCGGTGGCGAGCAGATATTCGAAGCTCGTGCCCGTGGTGCCGGCAGCATTCTTGATCGCGCCGGTCACCTGACTGCGCGTTGACGAGAGTGCTGATGCGAGGTTGGTCGCGTCGACCGCCATAGTGTGGTGCCCCGCTGCCGCGAAATGACTACCGGGAATCGTGCCCTGCCAGCCGTGCGGAAGCCGCGGACACAGTGGGACATTCATGGTTAACGAAACGCTAAGGCGGTTTTGGCGCCCAACACCTCCATCCGTGGTTGCATATTTTACAAAGCATTAACGAGAGGGTGTTTCCGTATGTCTCTGACGGAAATTCGCTCCCGTCGGCAGCGAGAATGGAGCTCACGATGGTTGCGGTCGCAAATGCGAATTCAACGTCGACCCAACCGTGGGACAAGGCGCCCGCCGCCGTTGCACCCGCCAAGCCATCCGTCTCATCCGACAAGCCTGCATCTGCGCCGACAGCCCCTGCCGCCTTCGTATCGCTGTCAGACCGCGCCAAGGCGATTATCGAAAAGGCCAAGGCCGATCAGGCCGCGACCGAGGGACTCACCGATACATTCGACGAAATGCTGACGAAGCGGACCGACGCCCTGGCCGACCGCCTCTCCAAAGCGTTCGAGAAAATGAACATCCCGCCGGAGTATGCGACGCATATGAAGGTCGACAAATTCGGCAACGTGACTGCCGAAGGCCCCTGGAAGGCCAAGATAGAGAAGATGTTCAGCGACGATCCGGCGCTCGCCAAGGAGATGAAGGAAGTCTCGGGCCTGAATGCCCTGAAGGCGGCGCAAGCTTCGCTCGATCTCTATAATGAGCAGAAAAAATCGACCAATAGTGAAGCGAAACAGGCGGAAGCCTGGAAGAACTACAATATCCGTTCGATGAACATCCAGACCCTGTCTGGCGTCATGACCATGAAGGACGGCAAGCTCCGGTCGGCGGCCGTCGATTACATGAACATGATCGCCGATCCGACCGGCATCAACGCCGCCGAATCCCGGCAGGATTTTGCCAGCCGGCTGGCGTAACTTGAGATCAGAGCCAGTTCAGCTTCCGTAGACCGACGCCGGATCGAACACCTTGTCCGCATCGATGAACGACACCTTCGCTGCCCCACCCTCGCCCTTGGTGATCGCGCGGTAGAAACATGAGCGACGGCCGGTGTGGCAGGCGGCTCCGCCGATCTGCTCGACCTTGATCCAGATCGCATCCTGGTCGCAATCCATTCGCATCTCGACCACGCGCTGGGTCTTGCCCGAGCTCTCGCCCTTGCGCCATAGCGCCTTGCGCGAACGGCTGTAATACCAGGCATCGCCGGTTTCGATAGTGTTGCGCAGCGCCTCTTCATTCATATGCGCCACCATCAACACGTCGCCATTCGCCACGTCGGTCGTCACGACGGTAACGAGACCGGCAGCGTCGAATTTCGGCGTGAGCACGAGGCCTTCTTCGAGATCATGGCTGTGCGCGTGCGATGTATTGGACACGGGAAAATCTCTCGCTGTGGTCGTCAAACGAAAATCGGGCGCCTGATGCGCCCGATACTCTAGCAGCAAATCACGATCGTCGCGCGATCAGCGCGACGTGGGTTTAGCGCGACATGGACTGGATCATCGACATGAACCGCGCCTGCTCGGCAGGATTGTCGCGGAAATTGCCGGTGAAACGCGTGGTAAAAGTGCGTGAGCCTTCCTTGCGGATACCGCGGGCCGACATGCAGGTGTGCTCGGCCTCGACCATCACCGCAACACCGCGCGGCTTCAGCACTTCATCGACCGCGGCAGCAAGCTGCGCGGTCAGATGCTCCTGGGTCTGCAGCCGATGGCCGAAGATATCCACGAGACGCGCCAGCTTGGAGAGACCGACAACACGCTCCACCGGTGTATAGGCAATATGCGCCTTGCCGTAGAACGGCATCATGTGATGCTCGCAATGGGAGACGAAGGCCATGTCGCGGATCAGCACGAAATCGTCATAGCCCGCGGTCTCGCCGAAGGTCCGATTCAGAACCTCGGCCGGGCACTGATGATAGCCCTGGAACAGCTCGTCATAGGCCTCGACCACGCGTCGCGGGGTGTCCATGAGGCCTTCACGCTGCGGATTCTCGCCGATATAGGCGAGCAACGTCTGCACGGCCTGCTCTGCCTCGGCGCGCGAGGGCCGCAGCTGGTCGGGATTTACCGCCGCAGCCAGAAATTCGGCGGGATCGAGCTCCGCCGGCCGGAATTCCTGCACTTTGCTCTCGGCAGATCTAACTTCAGAAGATTTGCCATCCGGGGATTTGCCGCGAAGCGGCTTGATCACAGCGTCCATCTTTACTCCGTTCGACCGGCCCCACGGGAGGCCGGAGTGTCACCGGGCAGACGGGGCGGCAAGGCCGCCGGACGCCTGAGTCCGTCAATAAAACATCGTCTTGCGACAATAACACCGAGGCCGCCGAACTGAATTCTCAAATTCCGGCGATCTGGAGAACGCCCGGCGCTCTGTTGCCCAGGCTGCGCCCTATATAGTGGACCATTACGACTGTTGCCAGCCATCAGGCTACCCACTCATCACATTTAAATCGTTGGTCTTTTTCCTATTATTCCCAGCACGCGATTCAAGGGCGATGCGGGCAGTTCCCATGTGAGCCTAGGGTGATGACCCGATACTTCAGAACGGCACGGAGGAACAATCTTGGCAGCGCGCATCGCGTCAAACAGCTCCCCGCGCGACTCTTATGGAGGACGCAGGTCCGGAGGGACGTGCCAGAAACAGCGCGAACGATCCGTAACCCAGGCATTGGTTGGAGGAAAAGGCGATGGCAGCATCCTGCAAGTATGAAATCAGCATTCTGAAACACGACGAGCAAGAAATCGTTCTTGCTACTCATCATCCCGCCATCGGCGAATTAACGCGCGACAAGCTGGAGATCCTTCGTTCGAGGCTACGGGATTTTCATGGCAAGGAGCACACCCTAGCGCGGCATCGACAGCGCGAAGCAAGAGGAAAAGCCGAACCGCGGGGCAGCAGCTTTTCGGGAACAGCAGAGCATGCAACTCAGCGCAAGCAACTCTTCGTCGCTGCTATAAAACGCGTTAGCAAGGAGCTAAAGCGCCTGCAAAACTTCGAAGCGAAAAAGGAACTCGGAGAGGCCGCCAGGCGCGCATTGGCCCTGCGACGGGCACAGCAATTCTCTCGACCTCAAAATGATCTTCGCCCTGGTGAAGGAATGCGCGCCATCCCGAGCCGGCGCCGGAATATCAAGATTCCTCCTTCACGGATTGGGAGGGTGTCGCAGGCGAACAAGCGCGCGCAGGCTCGGCGAGACGTCAGCCGCGGAAGCGATTAAGCGGCGCGGCGGGATCCGAGATTCTTTTTTGTCTGTCCCAAGGACGAGCGCCGGCTGATCGGAGGCATCGAGCCTTTGGGTCTGTTCCCATCACGGATCGCATGTGATCCGATCGGCGTGCCTTCTTTCTGAAGATGTTGGGCGATCGCTAGAGTGTCCCTACACGACGGGGACGGCTGCGACGTGCAAAATCCGCGCGCCGCCAAAACATAACTGCTCACAGACCATTGAAACTGCTGATCTTTTATTTCATGGAATGGACGCTATATAGAGTCCAGTTCCTCGCGCGCCAAAGACGTGATCCCGGTGACCGATGGCACAGTTAAGGTCCGAACCAGATGCTGAACGACATCTATAACAAGCGCATCATCGAGCTCGCCGGTAACATTCCCCGGCTGGGCCGCCTCCCTGCCCCCGATGCGTCAGCCACCGCCCATTCCAAGCTTTGCGGATCGACCGTCAAGATCGATCTCATGATGGATGCCGATGTGGTCACCGACTTCGCCCATGACGTGAAGGCCTGCGCCCTGGGCCAGGCCTCGTCGTCGATCATGGCGCGTCATGTGGTGGGCTCGACCGCCGAAGAATTGCGTGCGCTGCGCGAGACCGTGCGCAAGATGCTGAAGGAAAACGGCGCACCGCCGTCGGACGGAAAGTGGGCAGATATCGCCCTGCTCGAACCGGTACGCGACTACAAGGCGCGCCACGCCTCGACGCTTCTCACATTCGATGCGGTCGTGGACGCCATCGGGCAGATCGAAGCCAAGTCAAACGCCAAGGCCAGCCAGCCGACGCCGGCGTAACGCCAGCGCGGCTATTTCCCTGACGGTGCCGATGCGACGCCGCCAGTCGGTACCGAGGCCTCGGCCGTCTTGGTCGACTTCGTCGAAGACACGACCGGCGCCGAAGCGACCGGGGTCTTTTCATTCTCCGGCCCGCTCACGAAACGATCCTGTACCGACTTCGGCACCAGTGATGCGACCGGCGCCTCCTGCTCGCGAGGCTCGGGCAACACATCATCGACACTATGGCTGGTGACCAGATTGGTCATCTTCAATTCGGCTTCCGTAAGCCGATGCAGATCGTCCCACGGCGGCACGCTGAGCGACAATGACAAGAGATCACCCGTGCCTCCCATGTCGAAGGTGTATTTGGCGAGACGGCCGATATCCCGCTCGACGATCATCAGATCGTTTGCTGTATAGCTCGCAGCCTTCGGGTCGTCGGCGCGGTCGCCCATCCAGATCTGATGGACGCGCACAAGGGATTCCTCGGCCACATAGCGGGTCTTGCCCGCCAGCAGCAGAAAAACGCACATGGATTCGCAATAAGCCTGCGGCACGACCGCCGGCTTCATGACGCCCGAGGACGATTGCAGGTCGACCGTGATACCGACTGTGGTGCGCAGACCAAGCTTGCGCCAGCGCCGGCCCATGGTGATGGCGTCATTGACCGAGCCGCCGCTGGAATCCAGCACCACTGTCGCGTCAGTCAGATCGCGGCCTTTGGAAAACTCGTCGAAATCCCTGACGGTGTCGCCGGTGACAATCCCCACCGCGCCGATCCAGCCACGGCAATTCGGCTCGCAGGCGACCCAGGTGAAGCGCATCGGGAGTTTGCGTTCTTCGAGAACGGCTGCAGCTTGGGCAGAAAACGCGACCGAAGCCAGCAGGCCGGCCGCGAGTCCTGGAAGAACGATGCAAAAGGCCGCGGCGCGAAACAGCGCCGAACTACCCGATCGAAGCGACCTCATACGTCCCAAGTCGGTTCCTTCCCCGCACTCTCATGAGCAATGGCAACGGCCCCAAACAACGCTCATGATTCTGTCACACGGGCGTTAAGTGAAAACCTAACGAGCTTCGCCGCAGCGTCCAGTTACTTTTGCTGCACTGCATGCAATAAATTGGCAGGTGTGTCTCCAATGCATAAGTAGATGGGTTCCATGCAAAGGAACCGGGCAAAACCCGGCTGATCTGATAGCAATCCGACCATGAAACATTCATCCATGTGCCCCAACTGCGCCGGTACTATTCAACGGCTGCCACGCAATGCCGGTCGCGGCATGATCTGGATATACCGCCACACGCTGTCTCCGCTGGTCGGATACAATTGCCGTCATCTCCCGACTTGCTCGGTCTATGGCGACGAAGCGATCGAGCGCTACGGATTGTGGGCCGGCGGCTGGATGACACTGGCGCGGCTGCTCCGCTGCCAGCCATGGGGCACTTCGGGTATCGATAACGTGCCGGCCAAGCTGACGCCCGATGCCCGTTGGTATACACCGTGGCGCTACGCACGCTGGCGCGGTGTCAATGACAGCGCAAACTAGAAGCTTGCGCAGACATTGCCGACCTTCGTGAGCACCGACTGCTGACTGAACTGCCGCTTATAGCTTTCCGCGATGGCAACGAGGTCGGCACGTTTCTGAGCGTCGTCGGCGAAAGTGATCAGAACGACCTTTGCCCTTTCGCGGACATCAACATTACGCACGCCGTCGCGCCACTGCCCGTCTCCATCGACGACGGTGAGACCATCGGGAAAGCGAGGCGTGATTTCCCTTGCGACGAAATTTGCAAATACAGATTCGCTGATACCAGGCCGATCGCCAATGTTGCGACCGAAGATCATCTCCGCAGAAGCCATCACACGCGACGGCGGCAGACACGCTTGCGGCAGCCATGCACAGCCGCTCATCAGCACACTGACTGTTAATGCAGCAAGGCATGCGGAGAACAGTTGGCGGATATGTCGCGGCACGCCGAACCTCAAATTATCAAAGCTATTTTTACAAAATGCCTACTGGTGGGATTGTTGAATAACATTTGATACCATAGGGTGCCGCCACTTCATCTCGCCAAATTCATCTTCACTTAACATCATTGCCCGGGGCACTCAGGTGGAAGACGGCCTATACGAAGTACATTTTCATACTATTCATGGCACCGGGACCGGCGTCGTCTATGCAATCGGCGGAAAGCTGCGCGGCGGCAACTCCGCTTTCGCCTTCATGGGCAACTATCAAAACAGAGGCGAGACCATCTCTGTCAAGGTGTCATCGAAACGCTACAACCCGGATCAGAACTTCAAGTCGGTGTTCGGCTTTGAAGGTGTCACACTGGCATTGACCGGTCGCGTCAATGGCGACCTGCTCGATTTCGAAGGCAGTGCGCTGCAATTGCCCGGCGTGCCGTTCAAGGCGCAACTGACCCGCATCTGCGACTAAGCGACACGTCCCGACATTTTACGGCTGAACACGATAGCCGCCAGTGCCGTCGTCAGGAAACCCATCGCGACAAACCCCGACGCGTAGAAGTATCCGCCGGCGAACAGCGCGCCACCGATGCCCGATCCAATCGCCTGGCCGACATAGAGCATCGATGTATTGAGCGACACCGATGCTGCTCCGGCCGACGGTGCCGCCATGATCAAGCGGACCTGCTGCATCGACGTGATGGCGCCGAAGCCGAGCCCCCAGATCGCGACGCCGAGCGCCATTACGGGCAGATGGCCTGCGCCGAGCGTCCAGACCGTCATGCCAGCCAACACCAGCGATGTCGATAGAATGGAGGTCCTCAGCGGCCCCCAGCTATCGACAATCCGCGTCGCCGTCATGATGCCGAGAAAACCGCAGACGCCGTAGATCGCGAAGACGGATGCCGCTGCGTCGTGCCCTGCGCCCGCGAGACGTTCGAGCAGCGGCGCCATGAAGGTGAAGATCGAGAACTGCCCGGCGATCTGCAGCATGGTGATCGACAGCAACAACAGCACGAGCCGGTTGCGCGCCAGCGACGACCATGTGCTGAGATCGACAGTGGCGCCGAACAGCCCGCGCGGAATCCGCCACACCAGCAACACGAGACTGATGCAACTCATTACGCCGACGCAGCCATAGACCTCGCGCCAGCCGAAGCGGCTGGCGATGAACGTCACCAGCGGCAGACCGACCGCAGCAGCAAGGGTCCAACCGAGAAAGACGTAAGCGACGCTGCTGCCCCGCTTCTCCCGCGGCACCAGCATGCCGACCACGCCTGCCGCCTGCGGAGTATACGGTGCCGCAGCGATGCACATCACCAGGCGGATAGCGAGCAGCACCGCATAGTTGGGCGCAAGGGCCGAAGCGAGATTGCACACGGCCACGACCGCGATGACGCCGATCAACATGTGCCGTCGCTCGATCCGGCTGGTCAGCCACGACATCAGCGGCGAGCAGATGCACAGCATCACTGCGCCGAAGGTGATGAGCAGTCCCGCTTCGCGGATCGTGACGCCGAGGCCTGCCGACAATTCACCCGGCATCGCCGTCGGCCCCAGCAGACCGATGCCGGTGACGAAATTGCCGATCATGAGTGCGGTGGGCGCGTAAGGGCGGGAAACTGTCAAGATATCGCATCTTATGGATGCAACTGCATGCAAGTCAAACCTGCAAGCCAAGCGTGCAAATCAGGTCAGCCAGACTGGTGTTGCAACGCCCGAATCGGCTGCTATACCGCTCGTCCGCTTACCTGCGCCCGTGTGCAGGAGTGAGCCACAGGAGAGAAGACATGACTGAGAATGAAGGCTCGGGATTCAAGTTCGGCCTCGCCAACCTCACCCCCGCCGAAACCAACAACATCACCGTGACTTTCCCGGACGGCGCCAAGCGCGAATTCGCCAGGGGCACGACCGGTTTCGAGATCGCCAAGGGCATCTCGCCGTCGCTGGCCAAGCGCACCGTTGCTATGGCGCTGGACGGCACCGTCTCGGATCTCTCCGATCCGATCGACGCCGACGCCAAGATCGATTTCATCAACCGCGACGACCCCCGCGCGCTGGAGCTGATCCGGCACGACGCGGCGCACGTGCTCGCCGAAGCCGTGCAGACGCTGTGGCCGGGCACCCAGGTGACCATCGGTCCGGTAATCGAGAACGGTTTCTATTACGACTTCTTCCGCAACGAGCCATTCACGCCCGAGGACTTCGGCGCGATCGAGAAGAAAATGCGCGAGATCATCGCGCGCGACAAACCGTTCACCAAGGACGTCTGGGATCGCGAAAAGACCAAGCAGGTGTTCCGCGACAAGGGCGAAGCCTTCAAGGTCGAGCTGGTCGACGCCATTCCCGGCAACGAGCCGATCAAGATCTACTACCAGGGCGACTGGTTCGACCTGTGTCGTGGGCCACATATGACCTCGGTCGGCAAGGTCGGCAACGCCTTCAAACTGATGAAGGTGGCCGGCGCCTATTGGCGTGGCGACAGCAACAATCCGATGCTGACGCGGATCTACGGCACCGCCTTCGCCAAGCAGGAAGACCTCGACGCATACCTCAAGCAGATCGAGGAAGCGGAGAAGCGCGACCACCGTAAACTGGGCCGCGAACTCGACCTCTTCCACTTCCAGGAAGAAGGCCCGGGCGTCGTGTTCTGGCACCCCAAGGGCTGGACCATCTTCCAGACGCTGATCGCCTATATGCGGCGTCGCCTCAATGGCGACTACAGCGAAGTCAATGCGCCGCAGATCCTCGACAAGGTCCTGTGGGAGACCTCAGGCCACTGGGAATGGTACCGCGAGAACATGTTCGCAGCGCAATCCGCTGGCGATGAGGCCGAGGACAAGCGCTGGTTCGCATTGAAACCGATGAACTGCCCCGGCCATGTGCAGATATTCAAGCACGGGTTGAAGAGTTACCGCGACCTGCCGCTGCGCCTCGCCGAATTTGGCGTCGTGCATCGCTATGAGCCGTCGGGCGCCATGCACGGCTTGATGCGCGTGCGCGGCTTCACCCAGGACGACGCCCATGTGTTCTGCACCGAGGCCCAACTCGCCGACGAATGTCTCAAGATCAACGACCTGATCCTGTCGACCTATTCGGATTTCGGCTTCGGCGACATCGTCGTCAAGCTGTCGACCCGGCCGGAGAAGCGCGTCGGTACCGATGAGATGTGGGATCACGCCGAGCGCGTGATGGCCACCGTGCTGTCGGTGATCGAGAGCCAGTCCGGCGGCCGCATCAAGACCGAGATCAGCCCCGGCGAAGGCGCGTTCTACGGACCGAAGTTCGAATATGTGCTGCGCGACGCCATCGGCCGTGACTGGCAGTGTGGCACCACGCAGGTCGACTTCAACCTGCCGGAACGTTTCGGTGCGTTCTATATCGACGCCGACGGATCGAAGAAGGCGCCCGTCATGGTGCATCGCGCGATCTGCGGTTCGATGGAGCGCTTCATCGGTATCCTGATCGAGCACTTCGCCGGCAACTTCCCGCTCTGGCTGTCGCCGGTGCAGGTGGTGGTCACCACGATCACCTCGGAAGGCGATGAATACGCCAAGGTCGTCGCCGCGGCCGCGCGCAAGGCTGGCCTCCGCGTCGAGATCGATCTGCGCAACGAAAAGATCAACTACAAGGTCCGCGAACACTCGCTGGCCAAGATCCCTGCTCTGCTCGTCGTCGGCAAGAAGGAAGCCGAAACCGGCCAGGTCTCGGTGCGTCGTCTCGGCAGCGATGGCCAGAAGGTGAGTTCGCTCGAAGAAGCCCTTGCCGCGCTGGTCGATGAGGCGACACCGCCCGACGTGAAGCGCACACTGGCAGAGGGCTGAGCCGATGAGCGACGATGAAGAGATCGAGATCGAAGCCTATCCGCTTCGGTCCTATCAGCTGATCGCCGATCCCAACCGGCCGGACGTGGTCGCGCTGGCATTCGAGACTGAGCGTGGCCATAGCCTCTATCTGGCCTCGCGGGCCGTGCTGGAGGATCTGGGCCGGGATCTGCTGGACCGCGCCTCCAAGATGCCGGAAAAGACGCGGCCTTAGGGCCCGTTTCGGTTCGTCGAAAACGCAACAATCTTGTCAGATGCGCGGTGTCAGGCGGAACGCTGCCGGCTTTCGTCGGAGGCGCGAGCGTTCGCATCGAGCGTGGTGGCGGCCTCGCGCGCGCTGTCGAAAAAGTAGATGAAGGCATTGGCGTAGAACACGCTCAGCGCCTCCGCCAGAACCGGCGTCAGCGTAATCTCCTCACCATTGTCGCCGGCGCGCACCAACTGCCCTTCGTCCGCAGCGTCGCGCAGCATCTTGGCGACATGGGCGCGCGACACGCCGAACCGCCGCGACAGCTCCGAGATCGAGATCGCGAACGGACGCGACGGCGGCACGGTGTCGTCTTCGGCGCCCGCCGCCAGGAAGGTCGAGGCGATCATCATGCCGGCGCTGCGGTCGCCGAACAGGCCAAGCCCCGGCGTGTACATGATCAGCCGAAAACCGTCCTCGTAGCGCGCGAACATCGCGGCAACAAAGGCTCGCACGAAGACCGGATCGTCGAGGCGATCAGCCAGCACAGCGCCGTCGGGAAACACCGGAACGCCGCTGACGAAATGCGATCGCCAGCGCGGCCGCAGCAGGTCGAGCAGCTTGGGTGTCGCCACCAGCGGCCGCCGGCGCCGATCGTCGGCATCTGGATCCGGCGCGACGTAGCCGGCAAAGCGCATCAGCGACACCATCGCAGTGGCGCGCCCCGGACTGCAGAGATCGAATTCGCGGCAGAGTTGCTTGATCCGGGTCGGCGTCAGGCCGGAAGACGGATCGGCGGGATCGCGTGCGAAATGGCAATGGAGCACGACATGGCTGAGCACGACACGGGCACGGTCGTCCATCAGCCAGTTTAGCAGCGGCCCGCCACGATAGAAGCCGGTGAGTCCGATCGCCATGTTGCGGGCGGCCTGCGGGAACGCGGGATGCGCGCGCAGAGCCGCAATCTTCGCCTCGAGATCACCTGCCCCCGGCGCCGCCACCTGTTTCATTCCACGTCCGTTCGCGCTCGCGCGCTACTTTAGTTAATTCGCGAGACACTACATTTCGCCAGATACGACCAAATTTCTGCAGTTGCGGGCGCACCGCCAGCGTCTAGTTTCGCCCCGAACAAGGGGACTTGAATTGACGACGCGGACGACACTCTGCCGACGTGTAGGAACGGCATTTGCTGCCCGATCGTCAAGCCGGGTGCGGCGTTTCGCTGCGGCCATCGCGATATCGGCCGCAACCGTGTCGTGCCTCGGAACGGACCCGGCGCACGCCTTCACCTGCGACGGAACCGCCGGCGCGGCTTCGGGAACGTCGGATGCCGGCGCTTTCCAGAATACCGTCTGCGGCGTCGACGCCATCGCAAGCGGGATCGGCATGAATAGCGTGGCGTTTGGTTATGTGGCGCACGCGACCAACAGCTTCACCACAGCCGTCGGTGGATCGACCTCGGCGACCGGCCAGCAGAGCGCGGCGTTCGGCTTCGGCAGCCTTGCACAGGGCGACTACAGCATCGCGATCAACACGGGTTCGGGGACCGATGGCGGCGGCAACCAATTGTACGGGGCGACGGGCACGTCTGCCATCGCAACCGGCTATCATGCACTCGCGTCCGGGGGCTCGAGCGTGGCCTACGGCTCCTCCGCCATTTCGTCCGGGCTCGGCTCCAGCGCATTCGGCACATCGGCTCTGGCCACGGCGGCGCAGGCCACCGCGCTGGCCAACGGCGCTCTCGCTTCGGGCATACGCAGCACGGCAGTCGGCGTTTCCAGCCAGGCCATCGGACAGGAATCGATCGCGATCGGCGGCGGCCTGAATGCAACGCAGGCGGCGTATTCGTCAGGCCTCGGCTCAATCGCCATCGGCAACCGCGCCGCGGCCGGCGGCACCTCTGCCAACGGCTTCACCAACGCCGGCAACACCGCGATCGGCCAGCGCGCTTCGGCTGGCAGCAGCGCAAGCAGCATCAGCAACGCCACCGCCCTAGGCATCAGCGCCAGCGCCCAGGCAAACAACGCACTTGCGCTTGGCGCCAGCGCCAGCGCGACGGCGGCGAATGCCATCGCGCTCGGCACGGGATCGCTGGCCAATGTCGCCAACACCGTGTCGGTCGGCGCGCTCGGCAGTGAGCGCCGGATCGTCAATGTCGCCGACGGCGCCATTGCGTCCGGCTCGACCGACGCCGCCACAACCGGACAGCTCTACACCGCCAACCAGCGCGTCGCCGATGCCTTCGGCACCACACTTGATTCCAACGGCCAGCTCAATGCGCCGAGCTACACCATCCAGGGAACAGCTTACAGCAATGTCGGCAGCGCCTTCGGCGCAGTTGATTCATGGCTGACCACCATTGGCGCCAGCCTGACCAGCCTGCAGACTCAGGTCAGCGGGTCCAGCGGACTGGTGCAGCAAAGCGCGGCAGGTCAGCCGATCACCATCGGCGCCAGCACCGGCGGAACCGTCGTCGACGTGTCCGGCACGGCGGGCAACCGCAGCGTCACTGGCGTGGCGAGCGGCGCCGTGACGTCGAGCAGCACCGATGCCGTCAACGGCAGCCAGCTCTATGCCACCAACCAGCAGGTCGCCGCCAATACAACGGATATCGCTAATCTGACCAGCGTGGTCGCGGGGCTCGGCGGCAGCGGCACCGGATCGAATTACATTCGCGCCAACAGCACCGGACCTGCGGCCTCCGCAACCGGCAGCAACGCCGTCGCCATCGGCGCGGCATCGAACGCCAGCGGCGCGGACTCACTGGCCTTCGGCACCAATGCGCAGGCGACACAATCGGGTGCCATCGCGATGGGACTGAATGCGTCGTCGACCGGCGTCAACGCGATAGCGATCGGCACCGGCGCTTCGGCCACCGGCTCGGTTGCGGTCGGAGCCGCCGCCTCGGCTGCGAATGGCGGCGCGGCGTTCGGCGACGGCGCAACGGCCACCGGTTCGCTCGCCACCGCGCTCGGTCCCAATGCATCGGCGACCGCTGCAAATTCCGTCGCGATCGGCTCCGGCTCGACCAACGCCGTCGCCAATACGGTATCGTTCGGCAGCGCTGGCAACGAGCGCCGCCTCACCAATGTCGCCGCCGGCATCAACTCCACCGATGCGGTGAATGTCGGGCAGTTGCAGTCCACCGTGTCCGGTGTCCAGTCGCAATTGACCGGCATCCAGTCACAGGTCACGGCCAACCAGGTCGAAGCGCGGCGCGGCATCGTGGCCGCGGTCGCCGTCGCCCCGGTCTTGATGCCGTCGGCAGCCGGCCGCACCACCCTCGCGGTCAACACCGGTTACTATCGCGGCGAGGCCGGCGTCGGCATCGGCTTCTCCCATCGCCTGAATTTTAGCGCGCCGACCGTTCTCTATGGCAGCTATTCCAACGGCGGCGGCGTCGAGCATGTCGGCCGCGCTGGCATGGCCGTGGAATTCTAAGATGGCCGGATCGCACATGGATCGTTGTCTCGCCCGGCTTCCCGGTTGCCGGTTTCTCGCCACTGCCCTCGTGATGGCGAGCTGTGCGCTGCCGGCGCTGGCGCAACAGCAGTCCGCCCCCACGCCGCCCTCTGCGCCTCAGGCGGCGCAGCCGCAGCCGGCAAAGCCGTTTCCGCAATCGACGGAATGGAACACGTTGCCGAAGATGATCCTCGAACGCCAGTTCGCCGGACCGCTGCAGGACACCGTGATCCAGCGTTGGCGCGACCCGGTCGACGGCATGATCTGCTATCTCTATCTGCCGATCTCGGCGCCGCATTCGCCAACGACCGCGTCCGGCTTCGTGCAATATGGTCCGAACACTATCGGCTCGATCAATTGCAATCCGGCCACGGCCCGCACCACCGCGTCGGCCCCTGCCCGAAGACCCTGAGCCGCCTTCACAATCGCTCCAGATCAGGCAAAACTGTCTCGTTGGCGAGGACCGCGCGTGCTAAGCGGTTCGGCACCTGCACTCGAGAGATTTTTTCGTGCCCAACACCATCGATTTCCTGAAGACCCGCCGCTCCGTCAAACCGCGCGAGATGACGGGCCCAGGCCCCTCGCCCGCCGAACTCGAAACCATTCTGACCATCGGCGCGCGCGTGCCGGACCACGGCAAGCTGGCGCCATGGCGCTTCATCATTTTCGAAGGCGACGCCCGCAAACGCGCAGGCAACCTCATCGCTACCGTGTTCGCACGGAAGAATCCCGATGCATCGGTCGAGGATATCGAGGCGCAGAAACACAAGCTGACGGAAGCGCCGCTGGTGATCGGCGTGGTGAGCATCATCAAGCCGCATCCGAAGATTCCGCCATGGGAACAGGAGCTGTCCGCAGGTGCGAGCTGCCTGAATATCGTGTCGGCCGCCACAGCCATGGGTTATGGCGCCAACTGGCTAACCGGCTGGATGGCCTATGACCGCGACGTGCTCGAAGGCCTCGGCCTGGCCGCCAATGAAAAACTGGCGGGCTTCATCCATATTGGCGGCAGACCCGACAAGGCGATCGAGGACCGGCCACGGCCAGAACTCAAGGACCTCGTGACCCGGTTCTAAGGTATAGCTAGGCAGCCTGGGACGCCTGGCTGCCAAACCGGCGCAGCAGGTTCTCGATTTCCGACGCGGGCTTGGCAGGGCTGAACAGAAAACCCTGCACCTCGTTGCAGCCTTCCGCGCGCAGCCAGTCCAGCTGATCGATCGTCTCGACGCCCTCAGCCGTCGTGGTGATGTTCATGCTGCGACCAAGCCCGGAGATCGCGCGTACGATGGCAACGCAATCCGGCCGCTCGATCAGATCCTTCACGAATGACCGATCAATCTTGATCTTGTCGAACGGAAAACTCCGGAGATAGCTCAGGCTGGAATAGCCGGTGCCGAAATCGTCCATCGAGATGCGGACGCCCAACGCCCGCAACTGGTGCAGGATGGCGAGATTGGCCTCGGTTTCGGCGAGAAAGACCGACTCGGTGATTTCAAGCTCCAGGCGATGCGGCGACAGGCCAGAATAAGCCAGCGCGGCCACCACGACCTGCACCAGATTGCGGCTGCGGAACTGCACCGGCGAGAGATTGACCGCCACCTTGATGTCATCAGGCCATTTGGCGGCTTCGGCGCAGGCCTTGCGTAGCACCCATTCGCCGAGCGTGACGATGAGGCCGATGTCCTCGGCAACCGGGATGAAATCCGCCGGCGAGATCATGCCCTTGTCGGGATGCTTCCAGCGCAGCAGCGCTTCGAAGCCGGTGATGCGGTCGGCGGCCAGATCCACCAGCGGCTGGTAGTGCAGCTCGAAGTCCCCGTCAGCGAAAGCGCTGCGCAGATCGAGCTCCATGTCGCGGCGCTTCTGCGCCTGGCGATCCATCTCGCGCTCGAAGAAGCGATGCACACCGCCGCCTTCGGACTTGGCCCGATAGAGCGCCATATCGGCATTGCGCATCAGCTCTTCGCTGGTGTCGCCATCGCCCGGCGACATGGCGATACCGATGCTGGCGCCGATCACGACCTCGACGCCGTTCATGTCATAGGGTGCGCTGATGATCTCAATGAGCCGTGCGGAAAAATCATTGGCTTCGTTGGGCGTGATATCGGCCGCGAGCACCACGGCGAACTCGTCGCCGCCGAGCCGCGCCGCGAGATTGTTGCCGCGCACCTCGGCGCGCATCCGCGCGGCGACCATCTTCAGCAACCGGTCACCCATCGGATGACCGAAGGAATCATTCACATTCTTGAACAGGTCGAGATCGATACACAGCACCGCGACATGCTTGCTCGGATCGTCGTGATCGAGCGCCTGGGCCAGACGCTCCTGATGAAAAACGCGATTCGGCAAATCCGTCAGCGCATCGTGATGCGCCATATGCGCGACGCGCGCCTCGGCCTTGCGACGTTCGGTGATGTCGACGACAGCCACGAGGAAACCGTCGCGGCCTTCGAACATCACGCGGCGGCCATAGGTCAATACCTCGATTTCGCTTCCATCGGCCTTCAGGTGGCGCCAGTTGCGGTCCGACTGATAGATATCTCCGAGCTGCATCAGCGCACGCGTGTGAATCTCCCACTCGTCACGCGGCCAGATTTCCTTGAGCTGCATGCGCAGGAAGGTTGCGCGGTCATATCCGTAATGCGCAACAGCGGCGTCATTGACGCTGAGAAAGTTCATCGTCTCGGCATCGAACACCCACATCGGCATCGGATTGCTGTCAAACAGCAGCCGGAACGAGGCCTCGCGGCGCTTGATGTCGGTGACGTCGGAGACCGTGAGGGACACGAGATCGCCGAAAGCCGTCGCGCTGAGCCGAAGGTTGCGATCATCGCTGTCGATTTCGAGCTGACCGCTCTGGCCATTGGCAATCATGGACAACAGCCATTTCGTCACGCTCGGCAGCGACAATGCGTGGCCGCCTGCGCTCAGCTTGCGCCACTGAAGGTCGGTGGGTGATACTTTCAGCAGGCGCGAAGCGCCCTGATTATGATGCACGATCTGGAAGTCAAAAGCCTGGCTTGCGGAATCCCTGATTGCCGCAAGCGACACGATGCCTTCGTCCGTCGATGAGAAGATCGCATCGACCAGATTGTAACGGGTGCCCTGCTCGTTGACATAGACGCCGACCAACCGGCCACCCCAGCGTGACGCTGTCGGCAGCGCCAGAATGTCATAGGTGTGGACGAGACCGTCACGCACGCAATGCGCCACCATCAGATGCGGCCTGTTGGCCTGCAAGGCGCAGTTTGCGGCTTCCGTTAGCGCACGCACGCAATCAGGTGCCAGCACGTCGAGCGGAATGCCCCAGCGATCGTCACCCAACCACTGTTGCACATAGCGGCCGCTGCGTGACACTTCGAGCGTCTCACCTTCGACTTTCAGCAGGACGATGTGATCGGCCATCCGCCCAAGACTGCCGAGCATCACTTCTTCATAGCCGGGCAGAATCTGGCCGGGACGAACGGCCGCCCGCCATTTGCGTTGCAAGGCGGGAATGTCGTCGAACAACTTGACGTCCGGGCTTCCGGATAACTGTCTGGCCGCGGTCACGACATCCCCTTCGGAACACTTGTAGCGATACGTGCTATTCGGGCTATGGGGATTAACGTCATGTAAACGTTCCGCGGCCGCGGACGGCAACGACCTGTTATAACGCGATAAACTGGCACGATGGTTAGTTAGCGATTCAGGACCATGACACGCGCATGACAATTCATTCGCGTTTGAAGCGTGTTGTCTGCAACGAGATCTTGTTCTGGAAGATTGTTGAGTAGCCTGCGAGCAGCAGTTAGCGCGCGATGACTTCGATCTCGCCGTCGACGCCATTCACGACGTTGAAGGGGCGCTCGAACACCTTGCCTTCGTTCTTGGCGATGGCGCGGTACTCACCTTCCGCCAGTGTGACGCGCGGGAAGGCTCCGATGGATTCCTTGATGACGTCGCCGGCCGGCGTGATCACCGACCATGCGGTGTTGGCCAGGGCCTCGCCGCCCTTGTCGCTCACCAGCTTCATGGTGATGACAGCCGCACGATGCGTGATGGTCACGTCGGTGAGCTTGCTCGCTTGCACGCGGATGTCGGAGCGCACCACCGAATTGGCGTCACCGTAATTCGAGATGATGTAGTAGGTGCCTTCCTGCAGCAACACAACATCGCCGGCAGGAACGCTCGGCAGTAGCGGCGTGCGCTCGCCGCCTTCGAACTGGCTGCCTTTGTAGATCGAGAACGAGATCTGGTTCTGCGGAATCTTCGTGGTGCCGACGCGGCCCTCGATCCGCAATCCGCCCGCAGGGAGAACGAACGCTTCACGATCGGTCTCGGATTTGATGGTCACCGGCCGCACCGCGCTCACGAGGCCGAGCGCCACATGCACCACATAGCTGCCCGGCGGCAGCACGATGTTGGGCGTGGCACCGCGATCCTCGCGGATCAGCCTGAAGGCACCGGTCTCGTCCGGCCGATCCGAATAGACCCGCCAGACCAGTCCGCTATTGATGACCGGCATATCCTTGCCATAGCGCGCCGTCAGCGCCAGCACGCCCTGTGCCGGTCCCGTTGGAGCAGCCTGAACTGGCGACGGCACAGGCGGGGCGACATTGGCAACCGGCGGCTGGGTCAACGGCGTCGGCAACAGGGGGGTGGAAGCAGGGCCGGACGGCGGCGCGAGGCTGATGGCCGGACCCGACGGGACATCCGGGATCGAGCCCGGCGGAACCGGTGCCGGGCGGTCCGAAAAGAACTGTGCGGACGCTATCCGGGGCAAGGCAACAGCCTGCAGCAGAGCGAGGGCCAGCACCATGGCCAGCCGTCCGCTCCGGCCGGATGTTCGCAAATCATGGCCCCATGCACTCATGGTCATGCTTTTCACCGAAAACGTGACAAATTCAAGCCTTGACGGCTGTCCCGCGGCCAGACCCACAATCGCGTGAGGTTCCCCATGAACCGGTGTACCGTGCGGTAACGGGTCGCTCTGCAGTCACATTTGGTGCCTAAACCTCGCAAACGCGACATAAATCATGAATTAGCTACCGTCTGGAATGATGGCGTTGCTGCATTTAATATCGGCGGCGTCGAGGAGCTTGGTGTGCTGGAGATTTTGATGGGGCGCGGCCAGAATGGCGCGAACGGTCGCGACAAGCCTGGTTTGGGCAGCGTTCGACGTCCGATCATCGGTCTGGCGCTCGGCGGCGGTGCGGCGCGCGGTTTCGCCCATATCGGCATCCTCCGCACTTTGCTTACTCATGGCATCGTCCCGAACGTCGTGGTGGGCACGTCGATCGGTGCCGTGGTTGGCGGATCCTACGCCGCCGGCCACCTCGATACGCTTGAGGAATGGGCCCGCGGTCTGCAGCCCCGCAATATTCTCAGCTATCTCGACATCCGCCTGAACGGTTCTGGCCTGATCGGCGGCAACAAGCTGGCCGCGCAGCTCGAAGCATCGCTGGGCCATACACTGATCGAAGATCTCCCGCTGAAATTCGCCAGCGTCGCCACCGAAGTTCGCACCGGTCATGAAATCTGGCTGACTCATGGTCGCCTGGTCGATGCGATGCGCGCGTCCTATGCGCTGCCGGGCATCTTCTCTCCGGTTCTGGTCGGCGATCGCTGGCTGGTCGACGGCGCGCTGGTCAATCCGGTGCCGGTATCGGCGGCGCGCGCGCTGGGCGCCGAGATCGTCATCGCAGCTAATCTCAGCAATGACGTGTTTGGCCATTCGACCACGATTTTCGACCATGGCACGGGACCGGAAGTGGCCGAGCCCATCATCGAAGTCGAAGAGCCCAAGCGCGGTTTCAGCAAGTTCTTCTCGGCCGAGCGCACCATGAAGCGCGAATTCTTCGGCGGCGGCGGTCGACCGGGCATCTCTACCGTAATGGTCGATGCCTTCAACATCATGCAGGATCGCATCACCCGCGCGCGCCTTGCCGGCGATCCGCCGGATCTCCTGATCGCACCGCGCGTTGGCCGCATCGGCTGGTTCGATTTCCACCGCGCCGAAGAAATGATCACGCTCGGCGCGCGTGCCGCAGAACGCGCCGTCGAGTCCATTCAAGAAGCGATCGAAATCCTCGCCCCTGAAGTGGCAAACTCGCCTGCGCCCGTCGTTGCGCAGAAGCCGACCGCTTCGCAGAGCTGAACACGGCGGGCTCAGGCCGTCGCGATGTATTCGCGCAGCGCTTCCTGTTCACGTTCGAATTCGCGCAAGCGAAATTTGACGACGTCACCGATCGAGATCAGGCCAACGACCTTTTCGTCCTCGATAACGGGCAGATGCCTGAATTTTCCGGTCGTTATCTTTTCCATGATTGCACCGACCGTATCAGACGGTTTGCAGCCAATGACCTTGCGCGTCATCACGGCGCTCACGTCTTCATCCAGTGCCGCAGCGCCGCGCTCTCCGATCACCCGCACGATGTCACGCTCGGACAGGATACCGTCGATGTGGTGATCACTCATCACCAGCACGGCGCCGATTTTTCGCTGTGACAGCAGCTGCACCGCCGATGAGACCTTATCGTTCGGCGAGACGCTGATGATCTGGTGGCCTTTGGAATCGAGAATTGCACGTACCGTCATTGTCGCCTCCTAAGTCGACCATGCCCTTTGTCGGACGCGGTCTTTCATTCTAGGGTCGTCAGACAGATGCAGTGTAACAGCGCAGTTCAACAGTCGTTCAGATGTGGTGATCGCACTGACACACCATTCGCGCCGGGAACGGGATCGGCCTCAAGGGCCGAACCTGCCAACGTGAGTCACCTGTCGAATACATAAGATGGATCAAATGCGTCGGCCTCGCAAGAAGCCGGTACGCGCTTAATGCAGGTCGGAGATGTCCGGAGACGATGTTTGTGACCCCGTGCGTTGCAACCTCGGAATAGGATCGAACAGCGAGAACAGCAGCAGCCCGGCGAAGAAGCCGCCGATATGCGCCTGCCACGCAACGCTCGCCCCTTCCGCGCCGATCGCAATCGAGCCGACGCCAAAGATGATATTGACGCCGAACCAGACCGCCAGAAATCCGATCACGCGCGGATCGCGCAGTGAGCGCAGCAGCGGAAGCGCCGGCACGCGTGCCGCCTCATCGGCATCGCCACGGTTGAACGACAGGAAGCTGCCGCGCACGAAGGCAAAACGGATGGCCGCGGCCATGGCGCCGGAGACCGAAGCCGAGGCGCCGATCATCGGTGCGAGCGCGTGTTCATGGGTAACCAGATGGGCAGCGGCGCCAGCCACAGCCGTCACCGCCATGAAGGTGAAGAAGCGGACAGCGCCGAAGCGCCGCGCCAGCGCGCTGCCGAACGGCAGCAGCCACAACACGTTGAAGCCGATATGGCTGAGATTGGCGTGCAACAGGGAGTAAGTGACGAAACTCCATACCTTGGCGCCATTGCCGCCGGGAAACGGCATCGACAGCAGCGTCTGATCGTAGCGCTTCGGAATGAAACCGAAGACCTCAATGGTCCAGTATTCCAGATCCACCGGCAGCAACATGCGGATGATATGGATCACGGCAAGCAACCCGACATAGGCCGTCAGCGCCCCCGGCAGGGTCAGGATCGGTTCACGCGGGGGAGCGGGGGAATCCAAGGTGTCCAAGGGGATAACGGCCTGTCAGCGGCTCTGGCGAGCGATGCTCCAGATAGTCGGCTTTGCCGGTGCGGTGCAAGCTCAGGATAGCCGCAGGACAGCAAACCCGCCTGAAAAGAAAAAGGGAGAGCCTCTGAGAAAGGCTCTCCCGGGTCCGTCTTGATCTTTTCCCGCGGATGGATGTCCCGGTGTGCCGGACAAGCCGACATCCCCACCCCTCCCCGCGTGACGACCAATTCTGTTTTCAGCCACCTGTTTATCGAAACGCGTCACGAACTGCTGGAGACAGTCCGCTCTGGAGTGAGCAGGAGACTACCGGCAATCCCCGCGTTGCCAAGCGCATGCTTAACTTAGAGTTAACGGCGAGCCGGCCCACCCGCTCCGAAACCGGACGGTTAATGAGATCCTAAAAATCATAGTAAACTTAACCTTAACGGCGGATACCCGCCCGAACGCGGTGGAAAACGCGCCTTCGGCATGGACGCTGCAATGACTGATCTGCACAACATGTAGCGGCGAGCGATGGATGGATTCGGGACAGAAATGTCCCCGATCCACTGCAAGCCGGGTCAGGATCAGGCGAATGAAACATCCATCCAGCCGCGCGTTCTTCGCCTATTGGGACGACAAACGCGGTTTTGCGCGCGCTCCCGATCGGAGTGAGCTGGAACCGGGCCCCGTCCGCGAATTGCTCGGCGACATCTTTGTGCTGTCCTATGACAAGCCCGTCGAATTCCCGTTCCGCGTGGCCGGCACAAGAGTTTGTGCCCTGCTGGGCCGCGACCTGAAGAACCAGCCGTTTCCGTTGCTGTTCGCGCCCGAGTGTCGCGACGAGATCCGGGACATGATCACCGTCGTATCCGAGGAGCAGCTCGTTGCCGTCGCTGGCGTCACTGCCATGACCGAATTCGGTCAGAAGGCGCATCTGGAACTGCTGTTGCTGCCATTCGCGGCGCGCGCGCATTCCCCTATCAGCCTGACCGGCCTGCTGGCGCCTATGTATGAAGTCCGCGGTCGGCTCGGCGCATTCCAGCTGACGTCGTTTCGCTATCTCGCCCACCAGCCGCAGCGCTTTGCGCCGCGCGCCCTGCGCAAACTGCAGGTTGCCCGCGGCCTGATGGTCTATGAAGGGCTGCGCTGAGCAGCCTTCTACATACGCTGCTCATTATAAGTGTCGCGCAGAACAATCACGCCAACTGGTTGCGCCAGTTCGGTATTTGCTAACGCGGCGTTAACCCTACGGGCCGTAGGGTCGGTCGAAACTCGACCCGCATCACCGGCACGGCACTGATGGCGTTCGCGCAAACAAAATCGATTCTTCCGTCTGCAGAAGAACGCCGTCGCTTTCAGCGGGTGAAAGTGCACCTGCTTGGCCGCTATATGCTGCCGGATCGCCGCGAATTTCCGTGCCAGGTCATCAATATGTCGCCCGGTGGCCTCGCGCTGCTCGGTCCCGGCATCGGCAATGTGGGCGACCGCGTCATCGCCTATCTCGACCATATCGGCCGTGTCGAAGGTAAAATCACCCGGATCATCGACAACGGCTTCGCCATGACCGTGGGTGCGACACCGCGCAAACGCGACAAGCTGGCAGCCCAGCTGACCTGGCTGGCCAACCGCGACATTCTTAATCTGCCGGAAGACCGCCGCCACGACCGTATCGTGCCGCGCAATCCGATGGTGCTCCTCACCCTCGAGGATGGCGTCCAGATGAACGGCCGCATTATCGACCTGTCGCTGTCCGGCGCCGCCATTGCGGCAGAGAAGCGCCCGCTGCTGAATTCGATCGTCATGCTCGGCCGAATCCAGTCCCGTGTGGTCCGCCATCTCGAAGAAGGCTTCGCTCTGGAGTTCTTCCACGAGCAGTTGGCAGAGACGCTCGAAGACAGCGTCAACGCCCGGTAAACGGCCGAACGCCCCCGATCCTCGTTTTTCAATGTCTTGAAGGCGCTATACGCGTCAGCGGATACCGTTGCGCGTCATCTGCACGCGGTCGCGAGGGGTTAATTTCACGCCGCTTTGCGCACGCAAGTTCCTGAATTGCAGCATTCAAGCCATTAACGCGTAAAATTTGAATCAAATACAATTAGCTAAAATTTGAATCACATTCGATTCAAGTATAGTTCGAATTCGCCGCGCCTTTTACTTGTAATCGCTTCAATTGTACTTGAGCGATTTAGCGGCGACGAAAATCCTTTGTGCGAAACATGGTCCCAACAAGAAAACGGGGGCCACAATGTTTGGTAACAAGGGGCGATACTTCGGACTGGCCGTTTTAGCAGTCCTTCTTGGAGTGACTTCGTCGGCACGTGCCGGCAACGAAAAACTCTACGCAAGCCTGGGCGACAGCACACGCGCACCGATCGGCTGGGTCGAATTCTGTTCAGACAATCCGACCGATTGCCGCGGCGGTGCGACGCAAGCACGTGACATCGTCATCACGCAGACTGCGTGGAAGGATCTGGTGCGGGTCAATCGCTGGGTCAACGAGACCATCAAGCCAATGACCGACATGGATCATTGGGGCGTGATCGAAAAGTGGTCGCTGCCATCAGATGGTTACGGTGACTGCGAAGACTATGTACTCCTGAAGCGCAAGATGCTGATCGAAGCAGGCTGGCCACGTGAGGCGCTGCTGATCACCGTGGTGCGTGACAAGAAGGGCGAAGGCCACGCCGTGCTCACGGTGAAGACGGACAAGGGCGAATACGTTCTGGACAACCAGAATGAGAACGTCCTCGCCTGGACCGAGACCGGCTACCGCTTCGTCAAACGTCAGTCACAGAGCGATCCGAATGTCTGGGTCTCGCTCGGCGACAACCGTCCTGCAGTGGCTACGGCCAGCGCGCGGGATCGCTAAACAACAACACGAATTGGAGACACGCGACCCGGTCACATCCCCACCCCTCCCCGTCCCAGACCGGATCGCGCGCGCCCGAACCTCCCCCAAGGTTCGGGCGCAACTTTTTGAGGTGGTGGCCACGCAGCTTGCGGCAGGAAGCGGCCGACAATGCGGGGAAATAGATGCAGGCTTGGCTGACGAAGTACAAAGTGCTGGGCTGATCTCAGACTGCCGTCTGAGAAACCCGAACCGACGAAGAAATCGCCGCGCTAGTCGCGGCGATTTGCGTTTCGGTCGATGGTGCCGTCGGGCCGATAGCCGAAGCGCACGAGTGCAGTCGCCGTCAACCGCTTCCCGAACCGGCGCTCGAACTCACAGAACATCCAGACGAAAGCCATCACCAGCGCAAAGACGGTGGTGACGAACAGCAGCGTGAGATTGGCAATGTCGAGGGTCATGGTCATCGTTTCGATTTTGCAAAACGCATACCAGACAATCTGACCAGCCATGATGTGGCTCCAGCACAGCTATGCTGGAGCCGACGAGGTAATCAGGTGGCGTCGCTCAAGGCCAATCAGTCACAAACCTCGACACGACGCACCCGATATCCAGCCGGTGTCCGTACGCGCTTACGCGTTATGTAACATCCGCCTTCGTCATCATAACCGCCATAAGCGTAGGGGTACCCACCGTAATACGCATAGGGGCCGTAGCCGTAGTAACCGCCATAAAGACCGGCGCCGGCGAGACCAAATCCCAATCCTATTCCCGCACCGCGAAATCCACGGCCGAAGCCACCGCCGTGAAATCCGCCGCCATGGAAGCCTCCTCCGCCGTGAAAACCTCCACCACCATGGCCTCCGCCACCGCGCGCCGATGCGGCTGTCGGGGCGATCAGTGCGACTGCGGCAACGGTCATCAGACCAAACACCAATTTGCGTAACATCAACTACACTCCGTCACGGGTCACTTCCAGCGCCGCCCGTCTCAAGTAGGTAGCTCTTTCCTCCGTGAACCGCCACGGTGTGACGATCAATAGCCGTCACTTGTTCGCGACTGTCGGTTACGGTCTGTTGCTGAACGCCTGTCGCGCAACGTTGCGCTAGCAACCCTTGCAGATGCTCTTCACCTTGCGATCGACGGCACGATCCTGCGCATCAACCGCTGCATCGCCTGTCGCCGGCTTGCCATCGGGCGACGCCTGTCCGGTCCCGCTCGCGCCTGCCGTGATCCCGGTCGCGGCGCGTCCACCGCTCGCATTCGCCGTGCCTGCACTATTGGTACCCGCAGCGCCGCCCGTCGCGCCGCCACCTGCACTGCCGGATTGGGCGAACGCCGCAACTGAAGACAACAGGACGGTAGCCGTTGCAGTCGCGATGAGTTTCGAGGAATGCGCCATTGGAAATCTCCTTCGGCGTTCAACGAGACCAGCGGAAACGGGTTCCGTTGCGGGAACGAATTTGGCGCCGGCGGCTTGAATCCCTGACATTGCCGAGGAGAAGCCTGCGTGTCCTGGGACAAGCCGTTTCGCGAACCGATCGAATTGCCTGACGGCAACACGTTGGTGTCGTTGCGCGACGCCGGCGCTTACATCACACAGCTGTCACCATCTGAACACGATGCAAAGGAGTGGCAGACCGCGATGCATTGCCTGATCGAGGCGGCCGACTACGGCGGCCCCATCAGTTTCGCGCGGCTCGGCGTTGCACAGGCACTGCATCGCCATCAGGAGAAAGTATTCGACCCGACGCGCAAGCGATCGCGCTGGCGCGAGCCGGGCCTCAGTTAGCAGATGTCATGCGCAAGCTGATCGACTTCGATGACGAGACCCTCGACAAGCTGACCCAGCTCGGTCGCGATCGCATGGCAACGACGCAAGAACTTGCCGATGAAGCTTTCGCCGACCTCCTGAAGAAGCACGGCGTTCCGATCGATCTCAAGGATGCGCTCCGCAAGAGCGTGAAAGCCGCCGGTCCATCATCGGCATCAAGCCGCAAGACTGCGATGCGCCCCGCCTCGTCACGTCCAGCAAGGAAGAAGGCCCATGCCAAACGATCCGCAAAAAGATCCATTTGAGGAAGGCGAGCGTGCCGCCAGCGAGGGCATTCCTGCCGAGGCCAATCCCTATCAGGACGGCACCGAAGAACATTCGCTATGGAGCGCCGGCCACGAGCGCGTGGCCGGCGAGACAGAAGCCAATGAGTCAGAAGGGACGTGATCGCGCTGCGTGCGATCACAACGAGAGCCCTTTCGGTTCTGATAGAATCAGAACCGAGGCTCTGGCTTTTTGATGCGTTTTCTTGACGCGACCCGGTACCCGCTTCGCTCTAAAACGCTCTAGCCGATCTTCTTGAGACCTTTCTGGAAACGCGGGCCGTTCGCCTCATAGAACCGCGCCGCGCTGCCCATCGCCGTCACCTGCTCCGGCGACAGCGTGCGAATGACGCGCGCCGGCGATCCGATGATCAGCGAATTCTCCGGAAATTCCTTGCCCTCGGTGATCACCGAGCCGGCGCCCACGATGCTGTTCTTGCCAATTTTTGCACCGTTCATCACGATCGAGCCCATGCCGATCAGCGCGCCATCCTCGATGGTGCAGCCGTGCAGGATAACGTTGTGACCGACGGTGCAGTTCTTGCCGATGGTCAGGGGAAAGCCCTTGTCGGTATGGCACGTGCAGTTGTCCTGCACATTGGAGCCTTCACCGATCTCGATCCATTCGTTGTCGCCGCGCAGCACCGCGCCAAACCAGACACTCGCCTGCTCCAGCAAACGAATCTTGCCGATCACATCGGCAGTGTCGGCGATAAAGTAATTTCCGCTGGCCGGAAGATCCGGTCCCTGCCCGTCGAGTTCGTAGATTGCCATGATTGAGTGGTCTCCCTTTGTGGGAGACACTGCCACGGATTCTTGTGCCTAGGCCAGTATGCCCAGCGCTTCCAGCGTCATCACGATGAAGGTGCCGGACATCAGGCTCCAGAGGCCGGCCAGCACGGTCGCGATCATCACGAACTGAACGCGATGCTGCTCGGCCGCGCCGTTGCGCAGCGTGTTGCGCATGATGATGAAGGGCGCCGTGAAGACCAGCAGCGGCACGGCTGCGAAGGCTTCAGGGGACGGCCCCTGCTGGAGCAGGCTGAAGCTCGGGGGACGTTTGGCAAAGGCCTGATAGGCGCTTGCAATGGCGCCTGCGAGCGCGAAGCCAATGCATAGCTGGAAGAATGAATTCAACGCATCGGGGGACATCGAAGCTCTTTCACGGCACATACAAACACCGCCCTGCATCGCAAAACGCGAGGCTCCACGCCAGCATAACGTTAATAAAGGGTTAACGGCACGGTGGGAACCGCGTACGGTGCATGGCTCCCGGATCCCGCCCGCGGCGAGGCGCGCGAGGCCGTTAACCATCGGCTGGCATATTCGCGGTTGATTCGCCCACCCGGTACACCGTCCCAGTTCCAATTTAGCGTGCGCATGTCTCTGCTGTTTCCGACCCACCCGACGACGCGGCCGCGGCGCCGCCACCGCCGCAACCACGTCGTGCCGATGCTGATCGGTGCAGCGCTTGCAGCCCCCGCTATCGCAGTGGTGGCCTATCTGTTGTGGCCGACCTGGCAGAGCCAGAAGCCCGGCGATCCCGACCGCATTCCGGTGAGCGTGGGCGCCACACTGTTCAACGTCCCGACCCATGCGTTTCGCCGCAAGGTGCAGAAACATTCAGGGCCGCAGGAACGCGTCGATCTGAGCTATGTCTATCCATCGCTGGAAGCGAGCAACCTGCCGAGGCATGTCAGCGTCGAGAATTTCGATGAGAACGCGCAGCCGATCGATCGCATCTTCGTCTCGATCTCGGCGCATCACGATGCGACCTCGCCGGACACCCGCCTGCGCACGATCTATCCGCGCTATATCGACCGCGCGACATCAAGCGAAGACGGGCTGACCACGCAGCCATTCCGCGACAACTCGCCCTACAGCAATGAAGATCTGTTTCTCGGCACGACGCCGGCGCTGGTGGCGCGCTGCACGCGCGACGGTGCCACGGAAGGCATGTGCATGAGCGAACGCCGCATCGGCGGCGCCGATCTCATCTTCCGCTTTCCGCGTAGCTGGCTCGCGCAATGGCGCGATGTCGGCAATGCGATGGATCGACTGACGATCCAGCTCAGCGGGCTGCGGTAAACGCCCTCGTCGTGATTGCGTTGATCGTAGGCTGGGGTGGGCGTCTGCTCGATGCGCCTGCGCTCACTCCATCCCACGATCTTGCCTAACCCTCTCAGTCGTCATGGCCGGATGGCGCGAAGCGAGCTTCGCTAGATGTTCCGGCCATCCACGCCTTGCTGTGGACGTCGCCAAGGCGTGGATACCCGGCATGCGCCGGGCATGACGGCGTCTGGTTTGAGCGTGCGCGCGTCACGTTATTTCAGATTCAACTGTCAAACAGCCACTGCTCTTCAGACATGCGTCATCACCCCTGTTGTTTGCGGCGCGGGGGCGCCGTCGTATCTTGCATTCCCGCCCTTTTGTGAGAGGGCGTGCGGAACGCCGGGTGCCCGTTGCACCCTTGGGCCTGATGCGAATGCGGTCTTCCGCAATCTAGAGTGCATCAGGACTTTCGGAGGCGCCGAGCCAGTGCCCGACGTTCCGCCTGCGGTGTTTTTTCGGTTGCTTGCACTTTGCCTCGACGAACGCTCCGATCGCGAATTAAAGTCCCAAGGCGATGGGAAGGGAGCCTCAAGCGAATAGGCCGAACGCGTTTTGACTTGGTCGTCCGTCACACTGTCCAGGAGTCTTTCCATCCCAAGGTCGGCCGTCTCCTAGCCAGTGGCAGTGCTGGCGCAGATTCGTCCTGCCCGAAGACAGACGTTCCCCCGTGAACCGCGTGACGCCGCATCTCCGGCGTCCACCGCATCCTGCCCCGCGAACGTGACGATCGCGATCGCCCCTCTCAGTGGGGCAGGACGAAGGGGAATATAAACCTGATGGGGATGCTGTCAACGGGAGATAGGAAAAAATGTTTGATGGCTGCATCGCCGCCCCACCCCGTCACCCCAAGCGGAGCTGCGCGGAGTTAACGCTCGCGCCGGCCATCGCCGCTACGGCACATCTTTGGCTGGCAGGACGGGCACGGGCAGCGGGGCGAATGTGATGGACTGGGAGTCGCCGCGCATGAAAGCGGGGTCCAGCAGGCCACCGCCGGACGGATCGCCGCCCGGTTCGCCGCTGGCGAACAGCGCACCTGGCGGCCCACCAGGTGGCAACTCGCCCTCGCCGGATCCGAATTGCGCGGCACGCCCGCCTTGCGGATGACCCGCGGCGATCTCAGTGCGCGCACGCTCAGCCTTGCGCGCGAGCGCGGTGGAGTAAGGCCGCCGATAGGCCCGCGGCGCCCCGCTCGGGAGATTGTCGTCGTCGAGGGCCTCGACCCACATGTGGATGGCACCGGGCTCGCCCTGGGCGATGTTGGGCTCGACGCTGCGCACCCACAACAACTGGAAGTTCGGCGGCAGCGGATCGTCCGCCGACCAGCCGAGCAGGCCCTGGGTGCGGAAGAACACCAGCACGTAAAACGCCGAAGTCACCATCACCGCGCCGGCCTTCACCGGCCACGGCAGCCGCGTCCGCACCACCGCCAGCAACAGCAACAGGCCGAGCAGCACGTAGCCGAGCGACAGACCGATAATGCTGGTTTGCAGGCTCATCGCTTCATCCAGCCTTGCGCTCCCTGTACCGCTTGTTCAGCATCTGCACGAGCGATGTCTGGTCGTGATTGACCTCGGTAACATTGCCGGTCTTGTCCATGATGAAGCGCACCGCGGTTGTCTCGGCGCCGCCATGATCGACATTGACGGTGTCGTAGTGCACCACCTGTACTTTCGGATTCAGTTTCTCGACCTTGACCGTCACTGGCACTGGCTGTCCGGTCAGCGCCGCGAAATGGTAGATGTTGACGATGTACTCGCCGGCCACGATGCCGCGCAGGCTGACGATCTCCTGCCGGATCGGCGAGAGCACCTTCTGGCCGTTGACCATGATGAAATCGTTGAGCCCGCCGCGATCATCGCGGTCGAGCACCATGAAGCCGGTCTCACGCCGCCGGTACCACACAATATTGCCGATCGGGTCCTGCACGAACATGTCGATGTCGTCCGGGTGCTTGTCGGGCCAGCTCACCGTGATCAAAAACTCCAGCTTGGGATCGACCTTGCCTTCGTCGTCATGGGTCTTGATCGCCAGCAGCGCGATGAAGAACAGGAAGGCGATCACCTGCAGCGCCTTGAACAGCATGACGCCGAGCGGATCGAACGGTGCTTCCTTGCCAGAGAATTCAAACTCGTCGATCACTTCGCGTGCTCCGCTTCACGTTCGAGCAGCGACACGGCGTGGACGTCGATGACGCCGACGGCAAAGGCGAACAGTTTGGCGGTTGCGTCCTCCAGCATGTAATACTGGATGCGGATCAGGATCGAACCGATCAGCCCCGCCAGCGTGGTATACATCGCCACCGCCATGCCCTCGCTCATCAGGTTCATGGAGGCCTTGATGGCGCCCTGATTGCCGGTGTCGAGGCCGGCGATCGGCGCCAGCATCATGATGAAGCCAACTATCGTGCCGATCAGGCCGAGTTTCATCAGCGTGTCGCCGGCAAAGCCGCCGAAGCCGTTCGAGCCACGCAAATTTCCGGCGAGACGACGCAGCAGCAGCGTCTGGTCGAGCTGCCGACCGCTCTGCAGTGCGGACTTCACGGCGAGGTCGCGGATATGCGACGCCATCAGGCCTTTCGGTAACGCACCGACGCCGTCGATCGCAACACCGTCGCCGGCCACGACGATGCGTTGGCCGCCCTCCGCGAATAGCTCCGCTGCACCCCGCGCCGCATCGGCTTCGCGCGACACCGCGATCAGACGCCACAGGCAATGCAGCGACGCACCGAAATAGAGCAGTACGATCACTGACGAGATATAGGTGCGATCGACGGCAAGCATCTGCCGCACCAGGCCATAGTGCCAGAGCAGAACCGCGGCGAACAGACAGAGCCCGGTAAAGATCAACCAGTGCAGCAGCGGCGCGCGATCTGCCGGATCGAGATGATGCCGGCTCACCACATGTCCCTCCTGCTGGTTGTTTCACCGATCACGATCGGCGGTTGGCTTCAATCTGCCGCCTGTACGACTGAGCCTCCAAGGGCATCGCACCCGCCACATACCGGGCAAATTGCCCAAACGATGCAGAACCGCTTGCCAGACCGCGGTGCGTGCCGCTTTAATATCAATGTCTCACCGCGGGGAATGCGATCATGCGCCTGCTGATACATCTCGTTCTTCGTCTCGTCGCCGTGGTGCTGCTCTGTCTGGCCTGTACGATCGGATGGATTCTGGTCGATGCGCGCCGCACCATCGAGGCCGACACCGCCGCCTCCGCCGACCGCGTCGCGACAACCCTGCAGAACCTGTACTGGCGCGAATTGCTGTGGCGCGACGGCACTTACCGCGATGCACTGCTGCCGCTGCCGGACTGGAAATCCGTTGCGACCATGAAGGTGATCGCGCCAGGCGTATGCATTGACTTCCGGCTCGGTAGCGCGCCGCCCTTCGACCTGTGCAGCCAGACCGAAGACATCGGCAGCCCGGCGCCATCATGGTTCGTCAGTCTCTACGGCGCGCTATTCGGGCCACATGCCACGGAGACGCGGCCGCTGACCGTGCGGCAGCGCGATGCCGGCACCGTGCAAGCCCGTGTCGACCCAGCCGCCGCCGTGCGTCAGGCATGGCGGCAGGTGACCGTGATGGTCAGCATCGCCGCGGCGATGGCGCTGGGCATCAGTCTGCTCGCGATCCTCCTGATCGGCCATGCACTGATGCCGGCCCGGAGCATCATACGCGGCCTGCGCCGCCTCGAACATGGTGACCACCGCCATCGCCTGCCCGCTTTCGGCGCCACCGAATTCAGCCATATCGCCCGCGCCGTCAACGATCTCGCCGGCCGTCTCGCGGCCACCACTGCCGAACGCGTCGCACTAACCAAACGACTGTTTCAGGTACAGGAAGAAGAACGCCGCGCACTGGCGCGCGATCTGCACGACGAGTTCGGCCAGTGCCTCACCGCCACCGCGGCGCTCGCCGCAGCCATCGAGACCGGCGCCACGCCGTCCCGTCCCGATCTGGCCGACGATGCCCGCGCCGTCGCCCGCATCACGGGCCAGATGATGACTACGCTGCGCAGCGCGCTGGCGCGGCTGCGCTCGCAGGATCTCGAGGAACTGGGATTGCAGGCCAGCCTTGTGCAACTGGTGGCGCAGTGGAATGCAAGCACAACGCGGCGCGCCGTGTTTCATCTCGACGTAACCGGCGATCTCACCGCCGTCCCCGCAGAAGCCGCCGTCAACATCTACCGCATCGCGCAGGAGTGCCTCACCAACGCCGCCCGCCACGGCCGGCCGCAGCACGTTCATCTCCGCGTCAGCCACGGAGAAGAGGCCCGCGATGCCGTCGCCCTCAGTGTCGAGGATGACGGCGGCGGCGACGCCAGGCACGCCCACACCGCCTCCGGCCACGGCATTCTCGGCATCCGCGAACGCATCGCAGCGCTTGGCGGCAGCCTGTCGATCGCCCCGGCGGCACACGGTATCCGCGTGGCCGCGGTGATTCCGCTGCTGCCACGACAAGCGGCGGCATGACCGCCATCAGCATCCTGTTGGTCGACGACCATCCGGTGGTGCGCGAAGGCTATCGCCGGCTACTGGAGCGGCAGATCGGTTTTCGCGTGAGCGCCGAGGCCGAGGATGCCGCTGCGGCCTATCGCGCCTATCAGGCAGAGCGCCCGGACGTGGTGGTCATGGATCTGTCGCTGCCCGGCCCCGGCGGGCTGGAAGCGATCCGGCATATCCGGCAATGGGATCGCACCGCGCGCCTGCTGGTCTTCACCATGCATGCGAGCGCCGCGTTCGCGCTGAAAGCGTTCGAGGCTGGCGCCTGCGGCTACATCACAAAGAGCAGCGCGCCGCACGAACTGGTGCGCGCCATCGCCACCGTCGCCCGCGGCGGACGCGCATTGAGCGAAGACATCGCGCGCGAAATCGCCAGCGAGCGGCTCGGCAACGAACGGTCGCTGGTGGAAGATCTCGGGCCGCGCGAAACGGAAATCCTGCGGCTGGTGGCGTCAGGCTGGACCACGGAACAGATCGCGACATCGCTCAATCTGAGCACCAAGACCGTGCAGAATTATCACTACCAGATCAAATCGAAGATCGGCGCGCGCACCGACGCGCACCTGGTCTGGCTTGCCACCGCCGCCGGCCTGGTCGCACCGGACGACGCAGCCTAGAGCGTTTTCGAGCGCAGTGGGTACCGGTTCGCATCAAGAAAACGCGTCAAAACAAAAAGCTAGAGCCTCGGTTCTGATTCTATCAGAACCGAGGCTCTAGCGTGTGATGCACAGAGCGCAAGGGCCTGCGCTGCGCTCGCGTGAGCTCGCCGCCGCCAAGCGGAGGCAAGGCGCAACCTCAGCCGTTATCGACGAGGTCTTCTTCGAGGATCGCCATCTGGAACTGGAACGAGCGATCATCGTCTTCGTCATCGACGAACAGCACACCGATGAATTCTTCGCCGATATAGACTTCGGCGGAGTCGTCCTTCTTCGGGCGCGGCACCACGCGAAGCTTCTGGTTGCCGAACACGCGCTTGAGATAGGCGTCGAGCTTTCTGACTTCCTGAACGTCCACAGGTGTCTCCAATGCAGTTGATGTCTGTTGAGCTGATGGAGAGAAGCTTTAATGCGAGATGACGGCCACGGCTAGGCCGTTTCTCGAAAAATCACGCCATCCCACAGGTGAACGAAAACGCGTGCGAAATCAGTGCTTGAAAATCACAAGCCCAAAATCACAGGCACACATCAGAGCCCGATCGCGTTCAGCATCTGGTTCATGGTGCGCGACGGCTCCGCACAACCAGCCTCACCGACGATCTTCGCAGGCACGCCGGCCACGGTAACGTTGTGCGGCACCGGCTTGACGACGACCGAGCCCGCCGCGATGCGCGCGCAATGGCCGACCTCGATATTGCCGAGAATCTTGGCGCCGGCGCCGATCAGCACGCCATGGCGAATCTTCGGATGACGGTCCTCGTTTTCCTTGCCGGTGCCACCGAGCGTGACGCCATGCAGGATCGAGACATCGTCTTCAATGACCGCGGTCTCACCCACAACGAAGCCGGTCGCGTGATCGAGAAAGATTCCGCGGCCGATTTTCGCGGCAGGATTGATGTCGGTCTGGAAGGCCGCCGACGAGCGGCTTTGCAGATACCATGCAAAGTCCTTGCGGCCCTTGTTGTGGAGCCAATGCGCCAGACGATGCGCCTGGATGGCGTGGAAGCCCTTGAAGTACAGCAGCGGATCGATGAAGCGCGTCGTGGCTGGGTCGCGGTCGAACACCGCGACTAGATCGGCGCGGAAAGCGTTACCCAAGTCGGGCTCGTCGCGCAGTGCTTCGTCGAAGGTCTGGCGGATCAGGTCGCCGGACAGCGCCGCATGATCGAGACGTTCGGCAACGCGGTGCACCACCGAATCTTCCAGACGGTTGTGATGCAGCACGGTCGAATAGATGAAGGATGCGAGTTCAGGCTCGCGATGGACGATGTCTTCCGCCTCGGAACGGATCCGATCCCAGATCGGATCCAGCGTTGCGAGTTTTGAATTCTGCGGATTGATGCTCTGCACGGCCATGGCGGACTCGCAATTCCCTGAATAGAGCGTCGATTATAGCACAAGACGCGTCGCTGTCGTGACGCCGCTGATGCCATCGTGAACGGTGGCTTACCCGGCAATCGCCCGCTAACACATTGAAAGTGCAGACATTCCGGGGACGACTCCACCCCGCCCACAAACCGGGCGTGCATCAGAAGTGGGCGCTCGTGTGATCAAAACAAGATGCGCCCCCGCCAATTATTATCACGGGCGGCGGGACAGGAAATCCAGCACGCCTTCCTTGTAAACGCGATCGCCGACCGCCCGCATGTGATCGCGGTTCGGGATATCCAGCACTTCAGAGCCGGCGATGACCTTCTGCAACTCCTGCGCGGAGCCGCTGATCTCGTCCGTCGTTCCCACCGCGATCAGCAGCGGCACCTTGATGGCGGCGGCTTCCTCATTCGTCATCAGCCGGCGCGAACCGCGCAGACAGGCTGCGAGCGCGCGGCGATCCGAACGGGTCTGATCGGCGAACGCGCGAAACGTACGCCCCACGGGATCGGTGACGTCATCGAGCGAATCCGCCTCGAGCGCGAGGGCGACATTCTCGCCGGGACCGCCGCCGTTGATGAGGCCGATGCCGAGACCGCCGAAGATCGCGCTGCGGATCAGTTCGGGATGGCTATAGGCGATATAGGCGGTGATGCGCGCGCCCATCGAATAACCCATCATATCGGTGCGCGCGATACCAAGATGTGCGAGCAGCGCGCGCACGTCGGCGGCCATCGCACCGATGCTGTATTGTTCGGAATCGTAGAGCTTGCTGGAATCACCATGGCCGCGATTGTCGAGCGCGATGACGCGGCGATTGTGCTTCTTCAATTCCGACACCCAGGTCGGATAGACCCAGTTGACGTTCTTGCTCGATGCAAAGCCATGCACGAGAACGATCGGATCGCCCTCGCCTTCATCGAGATAAGCAATTTCGACAGCGCCGTTGTGAAAGCTCGGCATCCAGAATTCCGTTACGATTGAGAGATGGGGTGATTGAGAGAATGAATGGTGATGGGAAGCGCGCAGTTTACCCGTGGACGAGCACCGGCGCCAGTGAGTGAGCCGGCGCGGGATGGCGGAGAGCCATGTCCCTGAGTAATGCGTCCTTGCGTGAGATGTCCTGCAGCAGAGCATCCTGTCGTACCGCCAGGTCGCGGCGCGCGCGCCTCGCCTTGGAGCGCTGCAGCCACGACCAGGTGATGCGCTCGGTGGTTGCCTTGATCGACACGACAAATCCAAGCAGCGCGAACAATGCCCAGAACACCCACATCGAAAGATTGAACGCGCCAGCCGCCAGCAGCAGCGCACCGCGGCCGAACATCTTCATGATGGCGCGGGTCTGACCGCCTTTGACTTCGGCGAGTCGCGCCGCGCGCCTAACATCCTTGGGGCTCTGGGCGATGCGCAGCGTATCGAGCGCGCCGCGCGTGCCAGCCTTCTCGCCGACGCGGCCGACATCCCCGGCGAGGCGGACGATGCCGCCAGCCTTCTCGGTGCGGAACGCCGCCTTCACCGCGGTGATGGTTTGGCTTGGCCGCAATATGGAGGCATCGGCCACGGCGGCGCGCAGCATCGGCCCATCCACCACGCCGCGCGCCGAACGCGCCGCCCAGGTGGTGAGCCCCTCGCCGATCCGTCCGACCTTGCGCGCATCCTTCACCAGCGTGAGGCCCGCGCGCACGGGCGCGACGCCGCCGACGCTGACATAGGTCGCGGCGGTCACAGCGAGACCTGCAGCAGCAAGGCCGAGAATGAGGTGATCGGTGTCCTCACCCATCGCCATGTGCTTGCCTTCGCGCACGACGTCGCGGATATCGCCGAATACGAACAGATCGCCGGCGACGGTGCCGGACAGGCTGCCGACATCGTCGGCATTGCCGGTGACAAAGCCATTCGCAAAGCGGCTGGCGAAATGGGACGCCGAATTCTCGTCCGCAACCGCCTCGGTCACGCGCCTGGCGAGGTCGTCCGGCAGTTGAACATTTCTGGCAGCCGCAACATCAGCAAAGCTTTTGGCGAGGTCGGCATCCCTGGCCGCGAGCGCCTCCTCGATATTACGGGCGAGCACTGCGGGATCATTCCGTAATGCAGAGCTGAGTTGCGCATCGGCCAGAGCGACCGGGTCATCCTGGGCGGCCAGCACGGCGCCGGCATCGCGGGCATGCGGCAGCAACAGCAGGCCGGCGGTCGCGCAGACCGCTACCCCCGTCAAAGCTGTGTCGAGCCGGAACCACATGGCGGAAAACCCTATCCTTGCACCTCTTTAGAAATGGTGCGTCACATCGTGGACACAACTGCCCCGACGAAAGAAGGGCTATTCGGAGACACCCGAATTGTGTCGAATTTGTACGGATGAATGACCCCTGCGCGGTCTAGGAATCATGGTTCCGGACCAGTATGGTGCGCCGCACTGAATGGCGCGCCGGCTCATACGCCCGCGGCTGTTGCGAGCAAAGGTAGAGAAGATGTCCGACCACGTGGTTCCGCACTTTCACAATGACGCCGGCGTTCCGATCATCGAGATCGGCTCGCAGGAATTCATGTGCGTGGGTGCAAATCCGCCGTTCGACCATCCGCATGTCTTCCTCGATCTCGGCAACGACAACGAGATCATCTGCCCGTATTGCTCGACCTTGTATCGCTTTGCCGCCGATCTCGGCGCCGGCCAGTCACGTCCGCCGGAATGCGTGGTGAAAGACAAGGTTGCCTGATTTCCGGCCGTGACGGCGCCGCGCACCATCGTCATCGCTGGTGCGGGCATCGGCGGACTGACGGCCGCACTCGCGCTAGCCGCCCGGGGTTTTCGCGTCATCATCTGTGAGAAGACCGGACGGCTCGAAGAGGCCGGCGCCGGGCTGCAGCTCTCGCCCAATGCGACCCGCATACTGATCAACCTCGGCCTGCAACCGCGCCTTGCGCCCCATGTCACGACGCCCGCCAGTGTAAGCATCATGACCGCGCGCAGCGGCGGCGAGGTGATCCGCCTGCCGCTCGGCAGCACCCGCGATGACGCGCCCTACTGGCTGGTGCATCGCGCCGATCTGCAATCGGCCTTGCTCGGCGCGGTCACGGCGCATCCCGACATTGAACTGCGCCTCGGTTGTCCCGTGGACAACCTCCGCGCCACGCCCGCCGGTATCATCGTCAACGGCGAGTCGGCGCTGGCCTTGATCGGCGCCGATGGCGCGTGGTCTTTCGTGCGACGGCAATTGTTTCCCGAAACGCAGCCGCACTTCTCCGGTCTCATCGCCTGGCGCGGGACGCTGGAAACGAGTCGGCTGAAAAGCGACTTGATCCCCCATGGCGTCCAGCTCTGGATGGGGCCGAAGGCCCATCTCGTTGTCTATCCGGTGTCATCGGGCGAGCGGATCAACATGGTCGCCATCATGCCCGGCGCGGTGATGCAGCCCGGCAGCAGCGACATCGGCGACGCCAGCGAGATCAGGCGGCACCTTGCAGGGTCGTGCTGGCCAGCCAATGCACGCGCCATGATCGAGAGCGTCGATAACTGGCGGCGCTGGCCACTGTTCACACTGCCGGACGGCGGCATGTGGCACGAGGGATCCGTGGCGCTGCTCGGCGATGCCGCCCATGCGATGCTGCCTTTCGCCGCGCAGGGCGCAGGCATGGCCATCGAGGATGCGGCGGTGCTGGCGCAATGCCTTGGCACGGCTGGCCACGATGCCGCAGGGATTGCGCCGGCATTGGCGCGCTACGCCCAGCTACGCCAGCCGCGCGTCTGCCTGATACAGCGCACCGCCCGGCAATCCGGGCAGATCTATCATCTGCGCGGACCCATGGCGCTGGCGCGCGACCTCGCCATGCGCGCGCTCGGTGCAGGACGTCTGCAGGCGCGGCAGGACTGGATCTACGACTGGAAACTCTGATCCTGACAGGCTCAGGAGCGGGCGCCAGCGCGCTTGCGCGGCGTAATGGGTTCTGACGCTGCCGGCGCTTTCGGCGGACTGGCCACACACTTGCTCTTCTGCCAGTTCTCTTCCGCCAGCTTGGCCTGCGCACGCGTCGAGATGTAATCGTTGCGATAAGCGAGTTCGCTGACCACCGCTCCACCCGTGCCGGTCTGCGCCTTGTCGATCAGCCCCTGCAATTCGGCCGTCCGCGTCGCAAGCGTCTTGCGCTCGGTCTCAAGCTGCGGGCAGTCATAGAGGTCATATTTCGCAGGATCGACAAAGGCGCCCGACACCATGCCATCGCCCATGCTGGCGCAGCCGCCGAGGTAGCCGGCAAGGACGAGCAACGATGCCATCGCGGCAGCGCGCATCGGCAGGCGAGAACGGGAAGAAGATGCGATCATCGGGACTTTCTAGCCGGGCAGGATTGAAGTTGCGTAAAGCAGCCGCCGGTGGCCGGATTGAGGCCGAAGTTCCCCTGAAGGCTGGTGCGGACGGCGGGAATCGAACCCGCACGACGTTGCCATCGAGGGATTTTAAGTCCCTTGCGTCTACCAGTTCCGCCACGTCCGCGCTGGCACCTACTTAGCCGGTTTTCGCCGCAAGTCGATCCCATATCCGCCTGGCGCCAGAACACGCATAAAGCCCCGCTACGCCCCCGCCACGACGATATGCGCCCCTGCACTCTCCATCAGCCTGCGCTGCTCCGCCGAGGCACCGGCGCCCGTCACCAGCGTCCAGCGCGGCGGCAACGGCGCCCAGGCGTCCTGTTCGGCGCGGCCGAGCTTGCCGGCGTCGGCGAGCACGATGACCTCCTTGGCCTGCTGCATCATCAGGGACTTCAAGGCGACCTGATCGAGGTCGGCCTCGCACAACCCGCGGCCGCTCACGACACCGTCGGCGCTCATGATGGCGCGGTCGGCAGTGAGCCGGCGCAGTCCCTCACTGGCCAGTGGCCCCATGGTGCTCATGCTCGTCGATCGCAGCGCGCCGCCGAGCACCACGAGTTCGATGCTTGGTGCCTTGGCGAGAAACGGCAGCAGCGCGATATTGTTGGTGATGATGCGCAAGCGGCGCTGCAGCAGCAGCTTGCCGAATGCCGCGACCGTCGATCCCGCATCGAGGATCAGCGTGTCGCCGTCCTCGATCAGGTCGATCGCGGCGCGCGCGATGGCCTGTTTTTCCTTGCCCTGCACCGCGAAGCGCTGGTCGAGCGTGGTTTCTGCGACGTGACCGGTGAGAATCGCGCCACCGTAAGTGCGGCGCACCGCATTGTTCTTCGAGAGATGCTGCAGGTCGCGCCGCACGGTGGACCCGGACACACCGAAGCGCCGCGCGAGATCGTCGACATCGATCTCGCCGGCATTCAGCGCGTCCAACAGGCGTGAGCGACGTTCCTTGTTGCGCATCGACATCTAACCTCAGCCAATCAAGCTGGTATTTACCAGCGTTTCGTCATGGCCGGGCAGCGCGAAGCGAGCTTCGCTTGACGTCCCGGCCGTCTACGTCTTCGAAGTAACAAGACGTGGATGCCCGGCACAAGGCCGGGCATGACGGAGATTGTCAGGCCGCCTTGGATCCCGGTGCGAGATCCACCGCCTGCCGCAAGGCCTCGAGAAGGCTGCGCTCATCGGCGATACCCTTGCCGGCGATGTCGAAGGCGGTGCCGTGATCGACCGAGGTGCGGATGACCGGCAGGCCGACCGTGATGTTCACGCCGGATTCCAAGCCCAACACCTTGATCGGACCATGGCCCTGATCGTGATACATCGCGACCACCATGTCGTAGTCGCCGCGGCCGGCGAGGAAGAACAGCGTATCGGCCGGCAGCGGACCGCGGACATCCCAGCCCTTCTTCTGGCAGACTTCGACGGCCGGCGTGATCTTCTCGGCTTCCTCGCCGTAGCCGAACAGGCCGTTCTCGCCGGCATGCGGATTGATCGCGCAAACGCCGATCTTCGGATTCTTGATGCCCGCCTTGACCAGCACCTCATGGCCACGCGTGATGACGCGTTCGACCAGGCCGGGCTCGATCTTCTTGATGGCGTCGATCAGGCCGATATGCGTCGTCACGTGAATGACGCGCAGCTTCGGCGACACCAGCATCATCGACACTTCCGGCGTGCCGGTCAGATGCGCGAGCAGTTCGGTATGCCCAGGATATTTGTGGCCGGCTGCATGCAGCGCTTCCTTGGACAGCGGCGCCGTGCAGATGCCCTGCGCGATGCCGGCCTGAACGATCTCGACGGCCTTCTCGATGAAACGGTAAGCCGCCTCGCCTGCGATCGGAGAGTTTTGTCCGAACGGCAAATCGTCGGGAACGATCTTCAGATCCACGCACTGGACGTTTTTCGACGCAAAATTCGCAGCCTTTGCGTCGGTCAGTGAGTCGACGCCGATCCTGGCGCCGACGATCTCACCGGCCTTGCGCAGGCGATTGGCGTCACCGATCACCAGCGGATTGCACATCGCGAGCATTTCCGGATGGGCAAAGGCTTTCATGATCACTTCGGGGCCGATGCCTGCAGGATCGCCCATGGTGATCGCAATGGTCGGACGGGTCATGTGAAGCTTCCTTGAGTTCGGACGGTGTGAAGACGTTCGCGAATTTTGATCAGGCTGTTCTCGTCGCCAAAGGCGCCTGCCTTGGTGGCAATCGGAACTGATAGTGCGCCAAGCGTAAGACCCAGCGAGACGCCGGGCTCGATCTCGTCGGCCAGACGGATTCCGTTGACACCGAAGCGCGACAAGAGTGCCGCCGCGGTCTCGCCGCCGGTTGCGGCAAATGCGCCGATGCTGGACGCCACTGGCATCAGCGCATCGGCGAGATTTTGCGCGAGCTGCGGGCCGAGCGACATTTTCGGATTGTCATCCATCACGATCTCGACCAGGACATCGCCGCCTGCGGTCAGTCCTTCGGTCACACGCGCGGCGAGCGCCGCCTGTCCCACCTTGTTGCCGAGCAAGACTTCAGGTGTGACAGGCAGATGGGTGACGGTGCCGCTCGCGACGAGCTTGCGCGCTGCGGAGCGCGATGCACCGGCGAGCGAGCCGACAACGATCAATGTGCCATATGTGCTGGGCGGAATTTCGAGCGTCTCGACAGAGCTGGCGTCATCGAGCTCAGCCAGTGCATGCGCAAGGCCGGCGCTGCCAATAAACACTGTCGCCGGCGAAATCTTCAGGCTGGCTTCGGCGATCAGATGCAGATCGTGCTCGGTCTCCGCATCGCAGATCGCAACGACGTTGTCCTCGGACGCGATACGCGCCAAGTGAGCCTTGAGATGGCCGCCGCGGATCGTCGCAAGCAGGACCTTCTCGCTGCGAACGCCTGCCGAGGCCAGCACATCGGCGATATCGGCATTGTCGTAAGTGTGATCGCGCTTCCAGACCTCGGCCTCTTCAAGTGGACGGCCGCCGACCACAACACGGCCATCGATCGTGATGCGGTTCGTCGCCGGAAAGGCTGGCGCGAAGATGCCGAAGGCCGAACCCGACTGCGCCTTGAGATGCGCCAGCGCAGCGGCCGTCTCGGAAGCCGGCTGGCCGCGCAGCGTCGAGTCGATCTTCTTGAACAGGAGCCGGTCCGGCTCCATCAATTGTTGCAACACGTCGGCGTGGCGACGCGCAGCGGCCTCGGCCGTCAGGCCGCGGCTCGCTGCATCATAGGAGATAACCGGATGCTGGCGATCCCCGGCACTTGCGACGTCGCCCCAAGTCACGGCAGCCGCAAGGCCCCGGCGACCGAAGGCGATGGCGCAGTCTGCTGCACCGGTGAGATCATCGGCGAGGATCAACCAGCGTCCCGCCATCTTAGTGCCCAGCCACTGGTGCGGGTGCTGCGACGCTTGGCGCGGCAGGCGTCGTCGCCTCTTCGCCCGGCTCGACATCACGGCCGACAATGCCCGCCACCCATGAGGTGAGGATCGGCGTCAGGATCGCTGTCACGACCACGCAGGCCGCGATGAGGATGGTCGCCGGGCCGGCAGCAGCCGCATAGGCCGGATTGGCCGCAGCGACGATCGCAGGCACAGCCGCCGCATTGCCGGCGGTCGACGCTGCAGCAACACCCGCAACGCCGTTGCCGCCGGTGAGACGGTCAACGAAGAACAGCGGGATGCCGGTCACGATCACGACGGCAACGCCCATGCCGACGCCAAGCAGACCCGCCTGCCAGACCTGCGTCAGGTTCAGGCCGGTGCCGAGCGCGAAGGCGAAGAACGGGATCATCACAGGCACGGCCTTGCTGAGGAAGTCACGCAGCTCGCGATCGAGATTACCAAGGATCATGCCGGCCACCAGCGGCAGGATCGCGCCGACGAGCGCGGGCCACTGGAACGACGACAGACCGGCAACGCCGAGCGTCACCATGGTGAGGAACGGACCGCTTTCCAGCGTCATGATGCTGTAGGCACCGACGTCGCGCGGGCGACCATACTGGCCCATCAGCGCCATGTAGAGACCGCCATTGGTGTCGTTCATGGCGGCGACGATCGCCAGCGTCGAGACGCCTGCGAAAATGCCGGCGGTGACCGGCGCTTCACCGAGGAAGCGGCCGAAGATCAGGCCCAAGATAATTGCGGTACCGACCTTCACGATCATCAGGGCGCCGCCCTTCTTCACGATGTAAGGCGTCGCCTTGAAGTCGATGCTCGCACCCATGCACACATAGAACACGGCGAGAATGCTGAGAGCGCCGCCGGAGAACAGCGCGCCGGTGAAGGAGCCGAAGAATTTCGGGGTGTTGGGGGCAAAGGTCGCGAACAGCGCGCCGATCAGCAGCGGCACGGTCATCATGCCGCCCGGCACCTTCTCAATCGCCCGCTTAATTGGAATCTGCATGGTTATTTCCTTCCCGCGCCGTGCGCATCACTGATTATTCTGCGCAATTTCCCTCAGGAGCCCCTGCGCACACCGCCCGATATGCGCAAATTACGCAGACATCAAACACTTTTTGCGCACTTTGCGCAATTTCTAAGAATTAGTTAAGCCATCAAGGTATGTTTGTAAGCCATCCAAAGCGGGCGTTCGCTGACCGGAACGCCGCGCCCCTCGATTGAACGCAAACAGGCGGCAACGGATGACCGTTGCCGCCTGTTTGGCTGTCAGATCGGACGTCAGAGATCGAGAACCAGACGATCCCCAGCGGAACCCGCCACGCAGACCAGCAGGCTGCGTTCGCGCTCCGCCGGCGACAGCACGCGGTCGCGATGCACCGGCTGCCCTTCCAGCCAGTCCACCTTGCAGGAGCCGCAGATGCCGCCGCAGCAGGATGCCGGCACGTCGATGCCGATATCTGTCAGCGCCGACAGCATGGTCTGTCCTGCAGCCACGGTGATTTCCCGGTTCGATTTTGCGAGCGCGAGCACATAGGGCTTGGCGTCGGGATCGATCGGCAGCGGCGGCGGCACGAAGCGCTCGATATGAACGCGATCGGCGGGCCAGTCGCGTGATGCCTGTTCGAAGTCGTCGATCATGCCGTCGGGACCGCAGCAGGCAAGCGCGACATCCGACAGTGGCCGGCCGACCAGTGCCGCAATATCCGGGCGCTGCCCACTCGACGTGTCGTGAATCACCACATGACCGGACTTGCGCAGCGGCGCGAGCAGATCGGCGAGTGGCGGCTCACCGCGCGCAATCATGTGCAGCGTGAATTTCGAACGGCCCATGCGCTTGAGCCAGGCCGCAGCCGAGAGGAACGGCGTCACGCCGATGCCGCCGCCGATGAAGGTGAAGCGCGTCACATCCGCGGACAGATCGAGCCCGCCGCGGGGCAGCGTCACGCCGATGGTGTCGCCGACCTTGACCTCGTCATGCAGCACGATCGAGCCGCCCCGCCCTTCGGCCTCGCGTTTCACCGCAACGACATAGCGCTTGTTATCGGCCGGATCGTTGCAGAGCGAATAGGTCCGCACCAATCCGCGGGGTAGATGCAGATCGATATGCGCGCCCGGCCGGAACGGCGGCAGCTCCCAGTGATCGGGATCGACCAGCGAGAACAGCTTGATGCCCCGGCCGCCGTCCTCGACCGTGTCGACGATGGTCCTGACTTTAGTAATCGGCACCGCGCTCATTGCATGTTCCGCACGGCATCGCCGACGCGCACGATGCCGCCCTGCAGGATCCTGCAGTTGAGGCCGGAGCGGTTGATCAGCGGATCGAAGATCGCCTTGCCGGTGATCTCCTCGATATGCCGGCACGGGATCGACAGCCGCGTGGACTCCAGCAGCGTCTCGCCGAGCCAGAACTGGCGACCGACCAGATGCGTTAGCGGTACGCCGGATACGGTGACATTGCGGCGATGCTCCTCGGGACCGAGATCGATATTGTGATCCCGCTTGAGCGCTACCAGCGTCTCGTATTCAAACAACGTGACCTGACGCCCTTCTTCGGGCTTGTGCGAGTAGAACCCCTCCTCACGGCCGATCATGTAACGATCGCCCTCGATGCCCTTGCCGGCGATCAGTGTGAGTTCTGGCATTTCACGCATCGGCAGGAAAGCGCGCGGTGTGATGTGGAGATGGCGCACCACGCCAGTCCATGACGGGACCACGGCGCCGGGTACAGGTTTGGCAGTCAACGTATCGAGCATCGCTCATATCCCTTCTGCGGAAATCATCATCGCAGTCATTGATGGGCAGGCATATGGGGCGGCAGCCGTGCTGCCGCCCCATTGCCGTCAGGTCAGTTCCTTGTTCGCCATTTCCGGCGCAAAGGACGTCGCAATCGCGGTGATGCAGGCGCAGAAGATCAGGAACACCGACACCGGCCAGGTCGCACCGGCCCAGGTCATCAGCGACGCCGCGATCAACGGGCTGAGACCGCCAGAGATCGCCGCTCCGACCTGGAAGCCGAGGGAGGCACCGCTATAGCGCAGCTTCGCGGTGAACAGCTCCGAATACCAGGGCGCACCGATGCCGAACATCACCATCTGGCCGAACGAGATTGCGACGACGATGGTGAGGATCACGATGGTCGGATCACGCGTATCCAGCAGCCAGAACATCGGGAATGCGAAAGCCGCGCAAAAGAGGCAGCTCGCATAGAACATCGCCTTGCGACCGACCTTGTCCGACAGCCAGCCAAAGAACGGGATCGAGAACAGCGCAACGAAGGATGCGATGAAGGCGCCGTTCAGCACCAGCCCGCGCGACAGGCCGAGCTTCGATGTCGCATAGGACATGATGAACACGCCAGCGATCGAGGCATAGGCGATTTCCGAGATCTTCAGACCGACGGCGGTGAAGAACGGACGGCGGTGATATTTGAAGATTTCCACGATCGGCATCTTGGCGACTTCGTTCTTGGCCTTAAGGGCGCGGAACGCCGGGGTCTCTTCCATGCTCATGCGGATCCAGAGGCCGACGCCGACCAGCAGGATCGACAGCAGGAACGGAATGCGCCAGCCATAGCTCATGAAATCTTCTTCGGGCAGTTGCGACACCAGCGCGAACATGCCGATGGCCGCGAGATTGCCGACGGGATTGCCGACCTGCACCATGCTGCCGAGGAAACCTCGTTTATGCGTGGGACAATTCTCGACCACCATCAGGACCGCCCCGCCCCACTCGCCGCCAAGGCCGATGCCCTGCAGGAAGCGCAGCGCGATGAGCAGGATCGGCGCCGCGATTCCAATTTGTGCATAGGTCGGCAGCAGGCCGATGGCGAAAGTGCCGAGGCCCATCACCATGATTGTAATCGCGAGCATCGCCTTGCGGCCAACGCGGTCGCCATAGTGACCGAAGATCGCCGCGCCGAGCGGACGCGCGAGGAAGCCGACAGCATAGGTGCCGAAGGCTGCAATAGTTGCGAGCGCCGGATCGCCGGCCGCGAAGAATACCTTGTTGAAGACCAATGCGGTCGCGGCACCATAGATCAGGAAGTCGTACCACTCGACGGCGGTGCCGATCACGCTCGACCAAACGATCTTGCGCAACACTGCGTCGTCGGGATGGTCGGCGGTCGTAACGGCATTGAATTCTTCTGCGACGGTCATCGTTCACTCCTTCAAAAGACATGTTCAGTTTCAGGCGCATGGGCTCGTTCCGTGCCACGACATCTCGCGGCGCGGTCCGGGTCTTCTCGTGAACTTTCGCTGTTGCTTCAGTCGCCCCAGCGCAGGCGGTGGTGATGCCTAAGGAATGGCAGCGATTCCTAGTGAATCGCAGCGATGGCTGCGATCTCGACGCGGATCGACGGATTGGCGAGCCGTGCTTCGACGCAGGCGCGCGCGGGCGATGCGCCTGCCGGCACCCACTCATCCCAGACCGTATTGAAAGCCGCGAAATCCGCGATGTTCGGCAGCCACACCGTGGCGCTCAGGATCGATGACTTGTCGGTGCCGGCTTCGCCGAGCAGTGCATCGATCTTGGCGAGCACTTCGGCGGCCTGTGCCTCGACACCGACAGACAGATCGTCCGGCACTTGTCCTGCGAGATAAACGAGACCACCATGAACAGTGGCCATGCTGAGCCGCTTACCGGGCTTCAAACGCTTGATCATATATCTGCCTTCGTGTCGTTTTCTGAGGACATATTCCCGTCATCAAAATCCAACATGTTTACTGACAGAAATCAACGTCACGAAAATCGGCATCTGACGCCTAAATCGGCAAAAGGCAGCCGATGCACATAACGCAGGCTAAAAATCGGCATCTCCCGGCGCTTTTGCCTAAATTATCCTTGCTCGTGCTGGAAATATCTGCAGCAATGTTTTCCTGTAGAAACACTCCGGCATCGCTCTGGAGCTCTTTCAAAGAGATCAGCGAGACGGCCCTTCCACCATCGCCGCGCGCCCTCTAAAAGGACAAGCACCTCATCAGGAGATCGACGTTGCTCGACGTCAGCAAGAATGCGGTTGGCTTCAACCTGCGCCAGCTACGCACCACCAAGGGACTGACGCTGGATCAGCTCGCCACCCAGAGCGAACTGACGCGCGGCTACATTTCCCTCGTCGAGCGCGGCCTGAAAACGCCGTCGGTCAATGCGCTGCTGCGCCTCGCCGCCGCGCTCGATGTCAACGTCACCTATCTGTTCGACCCCAACCCAACGCCTGCCCCGCGCTACACGCTGTTCCGGCAGGACGAACAGCAAACGCCCATGCAGGACGACGGCGTCGATCTGCTGGCGCTGGCTGCGGGACGCACACGCAAGATGATGGAGCCGTTCCTGATCCGGCCGCCGCTGAAATTCGCGCCGCGCGCATCGCATGCGGGCGAAGAATTCCTGTTCGTCATATCAGGCAAGATGGCGATCAAGATCGAGGACGAAGAGATCGTCCTGAAGAAAGGCGACTGCCTGTACTTTTCCGGCGAGACACCGCACTGGGTGCGCAGCATCGGCAAGCCCAAGGCCGATGTGCTGCTCGTGGTGTCGGCGGCATCGCCCGAGCGGTAGTACCGGCCCATCCCCGTCATTGCGGGGTCATTCGCAAAAACAAAGACGCCGGCCTGATCACTCAGGCCGGCGCTCTCTTATTCAAACCTGCCCGCCGCAGCGGCGCCGGTTATTCCTTCTTGTCGATGTTCCAGAACACCGGGGTGGCGGCGCCCGGCAGCACGCCGGTCAGCGACTTCCGCCATATGCTGGGGATCCGGTATTCGCCAAGCGGCAGATACGCGACCTGCTCGAGCGCACGGGCCTGGACTTCCACAGCGGCAGCGTTCTGTTCCGCAGGCGTCGCTGCGCGCGCATACTTGTCGCGCAGTTCTTCGATCTTGGCATCCTCGAACCATCCGAACCAGCCGCCATTCTTGCCGCGGCCCGACGTCGAGACGTTGGAAACCGGGTTGAGAATGTCAGCAGCGACCCAATTGGTGAAGAACATGTTCCAGCCACCCTCCTTGACTGGCTTCTGGCTGGCGCGGCGGGTCACCACGGTCTGCCAGTCGGTCGCCTGCACTTCGACCTTGAAGCCGGCATCGCGCAACAACTGCGCCGCCACGATCGGCTGCGCCTTCAGCGTCGATACGTCGGTCGGCGCCATGATGACAACGGGGGTGCCATCATAACCGGATTCGGCCAACGCCTTCTTGGCTTCCGCCATACCGTTCCCCTTGACCAGCGTTTCCGCACCGACATCAGAGGCGTTCGGTGTGTTGCAGCCGAACATGGCACCACAGACCTTCATGTATTCGGGGGCGCCGATCAGAGCATCGAGTACCGGCTTCTGGTTCATCGCGAGGAAGGCCGCGCGGCGAACCTTGACGTTGTCGAAGGGAGGCAAAAGGAAGTTCATGCGGCCCAGCGTCTGGTAACCAAGCGTGTTCAGAACCTCGATCTTGAGGTCCTTGTCCTTGACGAGAATCGGCAGCAGGTCGTAGGGACCGTTCTCCATGAAATCGATGTCGCCGGACTGCAGCGCGTTCACCGCGGTCTGCGCATCGGGCATCGTGATCCATTCGACGCGGTCAACCTTGACGACCTTGCCACCGGCCGCCCAGCTCGCAGGCTCGGAGCGCGGCACGTAGTCCTTGTTCTTCTCATAGACCGCCTTCACGCCCGGCTGGAATTCAGCCTGCACGAACTTGAACGGACCCGAACCGATCTGCTCCGGAATGGCCTTGCCGGCGGGCGTCTCGGCGAGACGCTTCGGCATCATGAACGGCACCAGCGACGATGGCTTGGCGATCGAATCCAGCACCAGGCCGTAGGGCTCCTTGAGCGTCAGCACGATGGTCTTGGCGTCAGGGGCTTCGATGCTCTTGGTGAAGTCCATGAGCTTCTGGCCCATGCCGTCATTGCGGCCCCAGCGCTGCAGCGAAGCGACGCAATCTTCCGCAGTGACAGGTTTGCCGTCATGCCACTTCAGGCCGTCGCGCAGCGTGAAAGTGTAGACCATCTTGTCATCGGAGACCTTGTACTCCGCCATCTGCGGCTGGACTTTGAAGCTTGCGTCCATCGCCAGCAACGTGTCGTAAACCATGTAACCGTGATCGCGCACGATATAGGCGGTGGTGATGCCCGGATCGAGCACGCGCAGATCCGAGTGCATCACTGCGGTGATGGTCTTGCCGGCAGCATGCGCGGGCGACGACAGCACCGGCAGCGCCAGCGCAATTGCGAGGGCTACGCCCGGTAGCGTCAATTTCGTGAAGGCCGCAGAACGCTGCCAACGTGACATGTAGGACATTCGATCTCTCCTGACTTGAAACTGACCATCGGTCGATGATTGCTTGTGCAACGCGATAGAAATTTAGGCGCGACCACGCGTTGCCTTTATCTTTTAGACATCAAAGACTTGCATCAAGCGTGATGCGCGTCAATCGCGTTTTCCACGCGCTACATCCACATGCTGCAGAATGCATTCCAATGCACATCGTCAATTTGCAAAGGAGATTGCCCGCTACTGCCAAGTCACGCACGCAGTCAACGGCATGCTCGACCCCACTGCACGCGACATGGCAATCATGGGTGCGACCATCGAACGCATCGCTCGTGGAGAGGTCATTCGCAAAAACAAGAACGCCGGCCTGATCACTCAGGCCGGCGTTCTGTTACTTCACACGAACCGCGACAGCGGCGCCGGTTAGTCCTTCTTGTCGATGTTCCAGAACATCGGAATGGCAGCGCCCTGTGTGACGCCGGTCAGCGAGGTCCGCCAGATGCTCGGCACCTTGTATTCGCCGAGCGGGATGTAGATGACCTTGTCATAGATCTCCTTCTGGATCTCGGCGGCGAGCTTCTTCTGCTCTTCCGGCGTGGTCGCACGCGCATATTTGTCGCGCAGCATTTCCAGCTCGGCATCTTCGCTCCAGCCGAACCAGCCGCCATTGCTCTTGCCGCGGCCGGAGGTCGCGACATTGCTGATGGGATTGAGAATGTCGGCACCGACCCAGTTCGAGAAGAACATGTTCCAGCCGCCTTCCTTGACGGGCTTCTGGCTCGGACGACGGCTGAGCACCGTCTGCCAATCGGTGGCCTGCACTTCGACCTTGAAGCCGGCATTGCGGAGCAGTTGCGCCGCAACGATCGGCTGCGCCTTCAACGTGGTCACGTCGGTCGGCGCCATGATCACCACCGGCGTGCCGTCATAACCGGCCTCGGCGAGCAGCTTCTTGGCTTCCTCGACGCCATTGCCCTTCACAAGGCTTTCCGAACCGACATCCGTCGCATTCGGCGTGTCGCAACCGAACACCGCGCCGCAGACCTTGTAATATTTGGGATCGCCGACCAGCGCATCCAGCACCGGCTTCTGGCTCATTGCCAAAAATGCGGCACGGCGAATCTTCGGATTGTCGAAGGGCGGGTTAAGGAAGTTCATGCGGCCGAAGGTCTGGAAGCCCAGAGGGTTGAGCACTTCGATCTTAAGCTCCGGATCCTTCGCCAGGACCGGCAGCAGGTCGTAGGGACCATTTTCCATGAAGTCGATGTCACCCGACTGCAGCGCATTCACCGCGGTCTGTGCATCGGGCATGGTGATCCATTCGACGCGATCGACCTTCACCACCTTGCCGCCGGCCTGCCAGTCGGTCGGCTCGGAGCGCGGCTTGTACTCCTTGAACTTCTCGTAGACGGCCTTCACGCCGGGCTGGAATTCCGACTGCACGAATTTGAACGGACCCGAACCGACCTGCTCGGCGATCGCCTTGCCGGCGGGCGTCTCAGCCAGACGCTTTGGCATCATGAACGGCACCAGCGACGATGGCTTGGCGATCGAATCCAGAACGAGGCCGTAGGGCTCCTTTAGCGTCAGCACGATGGTCTTGGCGTCGGGCGCCTCGATGCTCTTGGTGAAATCCATGAGCTTCTGGCCCATGCCGTCATTGCGGCCCCAGCGCTGCAGCGACGCGGCGCAGTCTTCGGCGGTGACCGGCTTGCCGTCATGCCACAGCAGGCCGTCGCGCAGGGTAAATGTATAGACAAGCTTGTCGTCGGAGACCTTCCAGTCGGCCATCTGCGGCTTGATCTCGTATTTCGAGTTCATGCCGAGCAGCGTGTCGTAAACCATGTAGCCGTGGTCGCGGACGATATAACCGGTGGTGATACCGGGATCGATCACACGCAGATCGGAATGCATCACTGCAGTGATGGTCTTACCTGCAGCATGCGCGGGCGACGACAGCACCGGCAGCGCGAGCGCAACGACGACCGCCAGACCGGGCAGCGCAAATTTCGTGAAGGCCGCAGAATGCTGCCAACGTGACATGTAGGACACTCAATCTCTCCTGACTGGAATCTGACCATCGATCGATGATCGATTATGCAACGCGATAGAATTTTAGGCGCCTTCGCGTATTGCCTTTATCATTTAGGCTTCAAGGACTTGGCATCAAGCGTGATGCGCGTCAATCGCGTTTTCCACGCGATACATCCACACGGTGTAGAATGCATTGCAATGCACATTGTCGATTTGCAAAGGCGATTGCGCTGCTGCTAAGTCATGCGCGAACTCTCGCCGACAAACTCTCGCAATGTGCGCAGGCACGGAGCGCCTTGATCATCCGTGACGAAATTCTCATCCAAGAGGAATGACTTGATGAACCCCGCCGAACTCCCGTTTGATCTCGAGAACATGTTGCAGGGCCTGCGCATCTGGGTCGAATGCGAGAGCCCCACATGGGACGCGAATGCGGTCAACAGCATGCTCGACCTCGCTGCACGCGACATGGCAATCATGGGTGCGACCATCGAGCGCATCGCGGGACGTCAGGGATTCGGCGGCTGCATCCGCGCCCGTTTTCCACATCCGAAATTCGGCGAACCCGGTATCCTGATCGCGGGCCACATGGATACGGTTCATCCGGTTGGCACCATTGAAAAGCTGAAGTGGCGCCGCGATGGCGAGCGCTGCTACGGCCCGGCGATCTGCGACATGAAGGGCGGTAATTATCTATCGCTGGAAGCCATTCGCCAGCTCGCACGTATCTCCTATACGACGCCGCTACCCATCACCGTACTGTTCACGCCCGACGAGGAAGTCGGCACGCCATCGACCCGCGACATCATCGAAGCTGAAGCCGCGCGGAACAAATACGTGCTGGTGCCGGAGCCCGGTAGTGCGGGCAACGGTGTCACCACTGGCCGCTATGCGATCGCCCGCTTCAATCTCGAAACCATCGGCCGGCCCAGCCATTCGGGCGCGACGCTGTCGAACGGCCGCTCCGCGATTCGCGAAATGGCGAAGAAGATCGTGCAGATCGACGAGATGACCGGACCGGACTGCACGTTCAGCGTCGGCATCGTGCATGGCGGACAATGGGTCAACTGCGTTGCCTCGTCATGCACCGGCGAAGCGCTGAGCATGGCCAAGCGTCAGGAAGATCTCGATGCCGGCGTCCAGCGCATGCTCGCTCTCTCAAGTACCGAGAATGACGTGACCTTCAACGTCACCCGCGGCGTCACCCGCCCGGTGTGGGAACCGAACGCGGCGACCATGGCGCTGTTCGAGAAAGCCAAGGCCATCAATGGTCGCCTCGGCCTGCCCGAACTGACCCATGGCAGCAAGGGTGGCGGTTCGGATGGTAATTTTACCGGCGCGATGGGCATCCCGACCCTCGACGGGCTCGGCGTTCATGGCGCCGATATGCACACGCTCAACGAATATATCGTCGCGCAGAGCCTTGTTGATCGTGGCCGCCTGATGGCGGGATTGCTGGCAACCCTCGATTGATGCAACGTCGCCCGGTTTGCACATGCATCGCATGGCGCAAATCGGCGGTGGCACAGGACTTGCTACCTTTACGTTTAAGTTTAGCGAACTTCGGGTTGAGGCAAGTTGCGACGGTGAATCAGCGTTTCTCGAAAAATCTGTGTTTCTCGCGGACAATGACGACCAAGAGCAGCGAGCCCGTGACGTTTCCGGTTGACCGACGCGGTCCAGTTACGTTCGATCAACACCACCAATAGGAAAGCGCCATGCTCGGATACCTCATTCGCCGGATTCTTGCGGCCATACCCGTCATGGGTGTGGTGGCCCTGTTTGTCTTCCTGCTGCTTCGGCTGACGCCCGGCGATCCTGCCGCGATCATCGCCGGCGATAACGCGACGGCCGAGCAGCTCGACCGCATCAGGACGCAGCTCGGCCTCAACGAACCGCTCTACACGCAGTTTTTCAGCTGGGTCTGGCGGCTGCTGCACGGTGACTTCGGCACCTCGCTGATCTCCAACGTGCCTGTGCTGCAGATGGTCAACCAGCGCATCGAGCCCTCTTTGAGCATTGCATTGAGCGTGATGCTGGTTTCGATCCTTGTTGCAATCCCGCTCGGCGTCATCGCCGCATGGAAACACGGCACATGGATCGACCGTTTCGTGATGGCGCTGTCAGTGATCGGCTTCTCCGTGCCGGTGTTCGTGATCGGTTACGTGCTGGTCCAGGTGTTCGCGATCGAACTGCGCTGGTTTCCGGTGCAGGGTTTCCGCAGTATCTCGCGTGGATTCGGGCCGTTCTTTGAGCGCATCACGCTGCCGACCATCGCGCTGTCCTTTGTCTATGTCGCGCTAATCGCGCGCATGACCCGGGCGGCGATGCTCGGAGTGCTCGGCGAAGACTATGTCCGCACCGCGCGCGCCAAGGGCATCAACGAGAGCGGTGTGCTGTTCCGCCACGCGCTGCGTAACGCCGCCGTGCCGGTCATCACGGTGATCGGTACCGGCTTCGCACTGCTGATCTCCGGCGTCGTCGTCACCGAAAGCGTGTTCAACCTGCCCGGCATCGGTCGCTTGACGGTCGACGCCGTGCTGGCGCGGGATTTTCCCGTGATCCAGGCCATGATCCTTTTGACCTCGGGCGTTTATGTCGGGGTCAATTTGCTTATCGACCTTGCCTACGCACTGCTCGATCCCAGAATTCGTTACTAGGAATCTGTATCTGATGGCGATCGAATCCCTTCCCAACCCGGCCCTCCCCTCCCGCAGCGGTCCGTCGCTCGGCTTTCTCACCGCGACGCCGATTATCGCCTTGGCGACGATTTGCCTGACGCTGGTGATCCTGTCGGCGATCTTCGCACCGTGGCTGACGTCGCACGATCCGCAATTGCTGGCACCAGCCTTGCGGCTGAAGCCGGCCAGTTCGGAATATCTGCTCGGCACCGACGCTTACGGCCGCGACGTGCTGGCGCGCATCCTCTATGGCGGTCGCATCTCGCTCCTGATCGGCCTCGGCGCCGCCGTCACCAGTATCGTCATCGGCCTGTTCATCGGCCTGTTCTCGGGCTTTTTCAAATTGGCCGATGCTGTGATGATGCGTGTCATGGACGGCCTGATGGCGATGCCCGGCGTGCTGCTGGCCATCGCCGTCGTGTCGCTGTCAGGCGCCACCCTGACGACGGTGCTGATTGCGATCACTATTCCGGAAATCCCCCGTGTCGCGCGACTGGTGCGTTCCGTGGTGCTGTCGGCGCGTGAGGAGCCCTATGTGGAGGCGGCGATCTCGCTCGGCTCCAGCATGCCGAAGATCATGTGGAAGCATCTGATGCCCAACACGGTGGCGCCGCTGATCGTCCAGGGCACCTTCATCGCCGCATCCGCCATTCTCACCGAAGCGATCCTGTCGTTCCTCGGCGCCGGCATCAGCCCGGAAACCCCGACCTGGGGGAATATCATGGCCGAGGGCCGCGCCTTCTTCCAGGTCAAGCCATCGCTGATCTTCTGGCCGGGACTACTGCTCTCGATTGCCATCCTCTCCGTCAACCTGATCGGCGACGCTGCCCGCGATGCGCTCGATCCCCGCATGAAACAGCGTGAGGCCGGCAAGTGAGCGAACTCGTGAACCCCACCGTGAATACCCGCCCCATCGCACTGGAAATCGAAAACCTCGTCGTCGGCGTCGGCAAGAGCGGCGCCGGCAAGAAGATCATCGACGGCATTTCTCTCCAGGTGCGCCAGGGCGAAACGCTCTGCGTGGTCGGCGAAAGCGGCTCCGGCAAGTCGGTGACCTCGCTCTCCACCATGGGCCTGCTGCCGCGAGATTCACTCAAAGCCATCGGCGGCAGCATCAAGCTGGTCGGCGAAGACGTGCTGCAGGCCAGCGATCGCCGGCTGCGTCAGCTCCGCGCCACGACGATGGCGATGATCTTCCAGGAGCCGATGACGGCGCTCAATCCTGTCGTCCCGGTCGGACGGCAGATCGACGAGGTGCTGCGCACCCACACCAATCTCGGTGCCTCCGCGCGTCGCGCCAAGATCCTCGACATGATGGAGCAGGTGCGGCTTCCGGATGTGAAACGCATCTTCGCCTCGTACCCGCACCGCCTCTCCGGCGGCCAGCGACAGCGCATCATGATCGCCATGGCGCTGGTGCTGGAGCCGAAGCTGCTGATCGCCGACGAGCCGACCACCGCGCTCGACGTCACCACGCAGGCGCAGATTCTCAAGCTGATGCGCGACCTGCAGAAGGATCACGGCACCGCCGTGCTGTTCATCACCCACGACATGGGCGTGGTGGCCGACATTGCCGACCGCGTTGCGGTGATGCGTCATGGACGGCTGGTGGAAACCGGAGCACTCAAGGATATCCTGAGCGCGCCCACGCAGGAATATACCCGCAATCTGCTGTCGTCGGTGCCGAGCCTCATTCCCCGCGCGGCCCGCGAGGAAGTGGGCTTCAATCCAGTCGTGCTCGAAGCGAATGAGCTCGGCAAGGTCTATCGCGAGCGTTCCATGTTCGGGAAACCACGCGAGGTCCACGCAGCCAAGGACGTCACGCTGACGCTGCGCAAGGGCCGTACGCTCGGCATCGTCGGCGAAAGCGGCTCAGGCAAATCCACGGTGGCACGCTGTATCGTCCGGCTGATCGACCCGACCTCCGGCGGCATCCGTCTTGCGGGTCGCGAAATTTCCGACCTGTCACGCCACACGTTGCAGCCGCATCGCAAGAAGATCCAGATCGTCTTCCAGGACCCCTATCGTTCACTCAATCCGCGCATCACCATCGGCGAGTCCATTTGCGAAGGTCCGATCAATTTCGGCACCAAACATTCGGTGGCAATGGCCAGGGCGCGTGAACTGCTCGAACTGGTCGGTCTTCCGGCAGACGCAGTGTCGCGCTATCCGCACCAGTTCTCCGGCGGCCAGCGCCAGCGTATCGCCATTGCGCGCGCGCTTGCCCTCGATCCGGAAGTGCTGGTGGCCGACGAGGCCGTCTCGGCCCTCGACGTCTCAGTGCAGGCCCAGGTGCTGCGGCTGCTCGATGACATCCAGACCCGGCTCGGCATCGCCATCCTGTTCATCACCCACGATCTGCGCGTCGCCGCCCAGATTTGCGATGATGTTGCCGTGATGCAGCATGGCCGGGTGGTGGAACAGGGCCCGGCAGCGGAAGTCCTCGCAAATCCGCAACAGCCCTATACGCGCCAGCTGCTTGACGCGGCGCCCGGACGAGGATGGGATTTCGCCAACTTCCGCGCGGTCGATGGCAGTACCACCGTGCCGGCGGCCTGAGCCCATACCGAAACTGACCCTGGATTCTGAATGACCCGTATCGCTGTCGGCGGCTTTCTGCACGAGACGAACACGTTTGCGCCGACCAAGGCGACCTATGAGGCCTTTGTACATGGCGGCGGCTGGCCGTCGATGACGCATGGCGCCGACGTCCTCAAGGTGATGCGTGGCATCAATGTCGGCCTCGCCGGCTTTATCGAGGAAGCCGAGACACGCAGCTGGGAGTTGATCCCGACCATCGCCTGCGGCGCGAGCCCTTCGGCGCATGTCACTAGGGACGCGTTTGAGCGCATCGTCGGCGAGATGATCGACGGCATCAGGGCAGCGCTGCCGCTGGACGCGGTCTATCTCGATCTGCACGGCGCCATGGTCACCGAACATCTCGACGACGGCGAAGGCGAAATCGCGCGGCGCGTGCGCGAGGTGATCGGGCCGGACATTCCGTTCGTGGTCAGCCTCGACCTGCATGGCAACGTCTCGCCGGAAACGGTCGAATATACCGACGCGCTGATCGCCTATCGCACCTACCCGCATGTGGACATGGCCGACACCGGCCGCGCCTGCGCACGCCACATGGACTTGCTGCTCGCCGGCAACCGCTTCGCCAAGGCGTTCCGGCAATTGCCGTTCCTGATTCCGATCAGCTGGCAATGCACCAATGACGAGCCGACCAAGGGCATCTATCTGAAGCTGGCCGCGCTCGAACACGACCAGGTGCCGACGCTGTCGTTCTGCCCCGGCTTTCCTGCCGCCGATTTCCCGCATTGCTGCCCGAGCGTGTTCGCCTATGGCGTGACGCGGGCCGATGCCGACGCCGCAGCGGACACCATCGTCAAGCTGGTGATGGGCCACGAGGATGATTTCGACGGCAAGATCTACAGGCCGGACGAAGGCGTGTTGCATGCCATGGAATTGGCGAAGACCCTCACCAAGCCGGTCGTCATCGCCGACACCCAGGACAATCCCGGTGCCGGCGGCGACAGCGACACCACCGGCATGCTGCGCGCGCTGGTGAAGAACAAGGCGATCAAGGCGGCCACCGGCGTGATCTACGATCCCGCTGCAGCGAAGGCTGCCCATCAGGCCGGCGAAGGCGCTACGGTCAAACTCTCGATCGGCGGCAAGTCGGGCATTCCCGGCGACGCGCCTTACGAGAACACGTTCGTGGTCGAGAAACTGTCGGACGGCAAGTTCGTCGCTAACGGCCCCTATTATGGCGGCCGCGACATGGATATGGGCCTCTCGGCCTGTCTGCGTATCGACGACGTCCGCGTCGTCATCTCCTCGCACAAGGCCCAGCTCGCCGACCAGTCGATGTATCGCTATGTCGGTATCGAGCCGACTGAGCAGAACATTCTCGTCAACAAGAGCTCGGTGCATTTCCGCGCCGACTTCGAGCCCATCGCCGGCAAGCTGCTGATCTGCGCCGCGCCCGGTGCGATGCCCGCGGATACGTCGGTGCTGCCCTGGAAGCATCTGCGTCCGGGCATTCGGCTGAAGCCGAACGGCGAACCATTTACGCCCCAGACCTCATCACCTGCCCTCGTGCCGTGAACGGATAGACCCATGCCCACACTCGAACGTATCGACGCTTTCGCCGACGAACTCACCGCCATCCGCCGCGACTTGCACGCGCATCCGGAAATCGGCTTCGAGGAAGTCCGCACCTCCGGCATCGTTGCCGATAAGCTGACTTCCTGGGGCGTCGAAGTGCATCGCGGCTTAGGGGGCACCGGCGTCGTCGGCGTGTTGAAGGGCAAGGGTTCGGGCGGCAAGCGTATCGGCCTGCGCGCCGACATGGACGCGCTGCCGATGGAGGAGAACACCAACCTCGCCTGGCGATCGACCATTCCGGGCCGCTTTCACGGCTGCGGTCATGATGGCCACACCACCATGCTGCTCGGCACCGCGCGCTATCTCGCCGAGACCCGCAATTTCGACGGCACCGTGCATTTTATCTTCCAGCCCGCCGAAGAAGGCCTCGGCGGTGCGCGCGCGATGATCAAGGACGGACTGTTCAAGCAGTTTCCCTGCGATGAAATCTACGGCCTGCACAATGCGCCGGACATGAATCACGGCGAAGTCGGCATCTTCCCCGGTCCCGCAATGGCCGCCGCCGACTTCTTCGACATCACCATCAAGGGCTATGGCGCGCACGGCGCGATGCCGGAGCGCTCCAAGGACCCTGTCGTGATCGCGATGTCGCTCGGTCAGGCGATGCAGTCGATCGTCAGCCGCAACGTCAACCCGTTCGAATCCGCGGTGCTGTCGATCACCCAGATCCATTCGGGCTCGGCCTATAACGTCATCCCGGATGATGCGAAGCTCTGCGGCACCGTGCGCTGTTTCTCCGAGAAGGTCCGGATGCAGATCCGCGAGCGGATGCACGCCTTGGCCGCCGGCATGGCGACGGCATTCGACTGCGAGATCAAGGTCGATATCCGCGACGGCTTCAGCGTGCTGGTCAATCAGGAAGAACATTCCAAGGCCGTCGAGGACGTCGCCCGCACGATCGTTGGCGACGCCAATGTGATCACCCGCGCGAAGCCGAAAATGGGCTCCGAAGATTTCGCCGACATGTTGCATGCCGTGCCCGGCGCCTATTTCTGGGTCGGCCAGGAAGGCTCGGTGCCGGTGCACAATCCCGGCTACTATCTCGACGATAAAATCCTGCCCATCGGCGCCAGCATGTTCGCCCGCATCGTCGAAACCCGGCTGCCGGCGTAAGAAGCGGCAGCCAACGCTGTCGGCATAATTCCGCAGGATGGGTTGAGAGCAGCCGTGCAAGCTGCTGTCCGACAACCCATCACGACTGCGCGCATGACAAGATGGGTTTCGCTATCGCGCAACCCATCCTAAAATCGGCGGCGAGCAACCGTCCAACAAACAAAAAACAGGGAAGAAACCATCATGGCCTATGAGACCATCCTCTACAGCGTCGAAGACCAGATCCTCACCATCACGCTGAACCGCCCTGAAAAGCTCAATGCCTACAACGCCACCATGCAGGCCGAGCTGATCGACGCCTTCGACAAGGCCGATGCGGACGACAATGTGCGCGCGATCATCGTGACCGGTGCCGGACGTGGTTTCTGCGCGGGTGCGGATCTCTCTTCGGGCGCCGACACCTTCGATCGCGACGCGCGGCGCGGCCCGGTGAAGCGCCTCGCCAGCGGCGATGTCGACTACAGCGATCCAATGGTGCGCGATGGCGGCGGTCAGGTGACCCTGCGAATCTTCAAATGCCTCAAGCCAGTCATCGCCGCGGTGAACGGCCCGGCCGTTGGCATTGGCGCCACCATGCAGCTCGCGATGGACATCCGCATCGCCTCGGAAGCCGCACGCTTCGGCTTCGTGTTCTCCCAGCGCGGTATCGTGCCGGAAGCCGCGTCGAGCTGGTTCCTGCCGCGCCTCGTCGGCATCTCGCAAGCGCTGGAATGGTGCTACTCCGGTCGCGTGTTCCCGGCACAGGAGGCCCTCGCCGGCCGACTCGTCAGCAAGGTCGTGCCGCCCGATGAGTTGCTGCCGACCGCGCGCGCGCTGGCGAAGACCTTCATCGACAAGACCGCGCCGGTGTCTGTGGCGCTGATCCGCCAGATGATGTGGCGCATGATGGGCGCCGACGATCCCATGGAAGCGCACAAGATCGACAGCCGCGGCATCTATGCGCGTGGCCGATCCGAAGACGTCAAGGAAGGCGTCGTGGCGTTTCTCGAAAAGCGCCCGGCCGAGTTCAAGAACAAGGTCAGCACGGATATGCCGAGCTATTTCCCGTGGTGGGACGAGCGCGGCTACAAGTAGGATCACGAATGAATCCGACGCCCTCTGGTCGTCCGTCTGAGGGCGTCATTTTCCTGCACGGCATCAGCCGGTCGTTCCGATCTTTCATCAAGATGCAGCAGGCGGTCGAAGCCGCAGGATTCGCCACGCGGAACATCGGTTATCCCAGCCGGCGCAAGACGCTGTCTGCGCTGGCCGATGACATCCATCCCGCCATCGCGCCGTTTGCCGAAGCCAACGAAGGCTGCACGCATTTCGTCTGCCATTCGATGGGGGGCCTGCTGGCGCGTGTCTATCTGGCGCGCCACCGTCCATCACGTCTGGGCAGCGTGGTCATGCTGGGCACGCCGAACGGCGGCAGCGAGATCGCCGATCTGTTCAAGAACTGGCTGCCCTATCGCCAGTATTTCGGCCCGGCGGGGCAGCAACTCGTTACGATGCGGGATGACGTAACTGAGGCGATGCTTCCCCCAGTTGACTATCCGGTCGGCATCATCGCCGGCGATCGTACGCTCGATCCGATCGCTTCGCGCTTGATGTTGCGTGGCCCGAATGATGGTCGTGTCACCGTCGCGCGCACGAAACTTGAAGGCATGACCGACCACCTCGTCATCCACGCGTCACATGCGATGATGATCCGGAATCGGGAAGCAATCATGCAGACCATCGCCTTCCTGCAGGACGGCCAGTTTCGGCGCTGAGCGCTCAGCCCATGGTCAGCGCCACACGGCCGATCGCCTTGCGCTCCGTCAGCAGCCGCATGGCAGCCGCGACATCCGCCAGCGGCAGGCGATGCGAAACATTTGGCCTGATCTTTCCCGCTTCTGCCCATGCGAGGAGCTGCGCGATGCGGGCTTCGCCGATCTTCGGATCGCGCCGCGCCGCCTCGCCGGCGCGGACGCCGAGCACGCTGGCGCCTTTAATGAGCACGAGATTGGTTTTCGCCACGCCGATGCCGCCGGTGAAGCCGATCACCAGCAGGCGGGCACCCCAATTGATGCAGCGCAGGCTCTGCTCGAAGATTTCGCCACCGACCGGATCGAACACGACATCGACGCCCTTGCCATCCGTGAGACGTTTAACGGCATCCCTGAACGGTCCGGCGCCATACAGCACGCCGTGATCCGCGCCGCGCTCACGCGCCACTACGAGCTTCTCTTCTGACGACGCGGCAGCGATCACGGTGGCGCCCAGCAGCTTGCCAATCTCCACCGCTGCCAACCCCACGCCGCCGCCGGCACCATGCACCAGCAGCACTTCGCCCGGCTTGATCTGGCCGCGATCGACCAGCGCGTGATGCGCGGTGCCGTGGGCGGCAAGAAACGTCGCCCCCTCCGCATAGTCGAACGTCGACGGTAGTGGAGTGAGTTGTGCCGGCGTCACCACGACTTCGTCCGCATAGCCGCCATGACGCAGCTTGACGATGACGCGATCCCCGACCGCGATGCCGGGCACATCGCCGGCGATTTCGCTGACGTCGCCCGCCGCTTCCATACCCGGCGTGAACGGCAGCTCCGGTTTGAGCTGATATTCGCCGGCCGCCATCAGGATATCCGGAAAATTGATTCCGGCAGCGCGCACGGCAACGCGGACCTGCCGGGGCTTTAGCGCCTTTGATTCGAATTGTTCGAGACGCAGGATTTCCGGCGCTCCGAGCTCACGGCAAACAATCGCTTTCGGCATCAGGCGGCGCTCTCGGCGCTTCCAGCGCCAACGCGGCGGCGCTGCAGCGCCTCACGCATCAGCGGCAGGCGGTCATTGCCGAAATACATGTCGGTCTTGTCGAGATAGATGGTCGGCGAGCCGAAGCCGCCCCGTGCGATCACGTCATCCGTATTGACCTTGAGCTGGTCCTTGATCGCCTGATCGCCGATGCCCGCGAAGAATTTCGCGGGATCGATGCCGGTGCGCGTACAGATCTCGGTGAGAACATCATCCCTGGAGATATCCTTGTCGTCGCCCCAATAGGCTTCGAATACCGCGCGCGCGAACGGCACCATCGCATCGCTTCCAAGCCAGATGCAGCCGCGCATCGCCTTGACGCTGTTCACCGGAAACACCGTCGGCGGCATCTTGATCGCCAGGCCCGCCGAGCGCGCCCAGTCGCCGAGGTCCTTCTTCATGTAGCGCGCTTTGGCCGGCACCGGCGTCTTGCGCGATTCATAGACGCTGGGATTGATCGAATTGAAGATGCCGCCGACCAGAATGGGCCGCCACGAGATTTCCTCCCCGAACTCCTTCGCCAGCGGCTGGATGTTGTGGAAGGCGAGATAGGTCCAGGGGCTGGAACAGTCGAAGAAGAATTCGATCATGGGTGTTTCCTCTTATTATTGTTCTCTGTCATTCCGGGGCGCGCCACTTGGCGCGAACCCGGAATCCCGATGTGTTTTTATTACTGCCAGGTTCCGGGTTCGTCGGCGCGAAGGCGCGCCGCCGCCCCGGAACGACGAATCTCACTGCTGCGCCTGCGCATGCGCCGGTGCATCGACACCGAACATGATCTTCCTCGCCTGCTCATCCATCGGCTTCTTCTCTTGCTTGCCGACGGCAAGCCCTGCCTGTACCTGCGGCCGCGCGCGGACGAGCGCAAACCAGCGCTTCACGTTCGGGAAATCATCCAGTGTCAGCCCCTGCGCCTTATGGGTCATGATCCACGGAAAGCACGCCATATCGGCGATGGAGTAGTCGCCGGCGATATAATCGCGGCCCCCGCCAAGATGCGCATCGAGTACGCCGTACAGGCGCCTGGCTTCGCGGGTATAGCGATCCATCGCATAGGGAATCTTCTCGGGGGCATAGAGCAGGAAATGTCCGTTCTGGCCGAGCATCGGACCGAGCCCGCCCATCTGCCACATCAGCCATTGCATGACGTCGAAACGCTTTCGCATCTCGGCCGGCATAAACTGGCCGGATTTCTCCGCGAGATAGATCAGGATTGCGCCGCTCTCGAAGATCGACACCGGCGCGCCGCCATCGGCAGGCGCATGATCGACGATGGCCGGCATGCGGCCGTTGGGGCTGAGCTTGAGGAATTCAGGCTGGTGCTGGTCGCCGCGACCGAGTTGCATCGGGACGACCGTATAGGGCAGCCCGCACTCCTCCAGCATGATCGAGATTTTCCAGCCGTTCGGCGTCGGTGCGTAATGCAGGTCGATCATATAATTTTCCCGGCGTCCTCGATACGTTTTGGCCGATCCTAGCCCTCCCTTATGGATGCGCCAATCCCATATACGGAGGGTCAGGAACGTGGCAGATAGGCCTCCGCAAAACACAATTTCCGGGGAGCGAACAAATGCTGTTTCCAACCACCATCGCCGGCTCGCTGCCGAAGCCCGAATGGCTCGCCGAGCCGAACAAGCTGTGGCCAACCTGGCGCTCCTCCGGCGACGAACTCGCGCGCGCCAAGCGCGACGCGACGCTGCTGGCGGTGAAAGTGCAGGAAGATGCCGGCGTCGACATCGTCACCGAAGGCGAGCAGGCGCGGCAGCATTTCGTCCATGGCTTTCTGGAAAAGGTCGACGGCATCGACTTCGCCCACAAGGTCGAGATGGGCATCCGCAAGGATCGCTATAAAGCGATGGTGCCGCAGGTGACCGCGCCGCTGCAGCTCAAGGGCCGCGTGCACGCCTTCGAAGCGCAGGCTGCCCGCGCGCATACGACGAACAAGTTCAAGTTCACGCTGCCCGGCCCAATGACCATTATCGATACCCTGTCGGACAGCTATTACGGCGACCGCGTCAAGATGGCCTTCGCCTTCGCCGAATTGCTGAACCAGGAAGCGCTCGCACTGCAGGCCGACGGCGTCGACATGATCCAGTTCGACGAGCCGGCCTTCAACGTCTTCATGGACGAAGCCGCCGACTGGGGCGTCAAGGCGCTTGAGCGCGCCGCGCAAGGCCTCACTTGCGCGACAGCCGTTCACATCTGCTACGGCTACGGCATCAAGGCCAATACCGACTGGAAAGAAACCCTCGGCAGTGAGTGGCGGCAATATGAGGAGATATTCCCGGCCATCGACGCCAGCCCGATCCAGCAGGTCGCCATCGAATGCCGCAATTCGCGCGTGCCGCTGGAATTGCTGGGACTGCTGAAGAACAAGATCGTCCAGGCCGGTGTGATCGATGTCGCCAGCGACACTGTCGAGACGCCGGAGGATGTTGTCGCCACCATCGAGGCCGTGATGAAACACGTGCCGAAGGACAAGATCGTGCCGACGACCAATTGCGGCATGGCTCCGATGCAGCGGGATATCGCGGAAGCGAAACTGCGGGCGTTGGGTGCGGGTGCAAAGCTCGCAAGGCAGAAACTGGGGTAAGACGTCCCCCGCAACAAACGCCGTCATGCCCGGCCTTATGCCGGGCATCCACGTCTTAGCACCAAACAAGGAAAGACGTGGATGGCCGGGACAAGCCCGGCCATGACGAATTCTAGTTTCCCGCGGCAGCACTCACATGCAGCACCGGACGATAGCCGGCGCGAAATGCCCTCAGCGTCGATGGTGGCGTCAGCAAATGCGCGTCGACGAGCTCGACATCCGCCGCGCGATAGCCCGCAAACGACCACTGCAGCGCCTGCCCCTGCGCGATCAGAAAGCTCTCACCACCCGCCTGCACCATCGCCCCATCCGGCAATACCTCGACAGGCCCATCCACCGGATGCAATCGCTTCTTCCTGTTATCCAGCCGCTCACGATGCAGCACCGCATCGATCTCCGTCGCCCGCACACGCGTGACGCCGTTGCCCTCCTCCCACGCCGCACGAAAGCGGTTGGCATCGTCGCGGCGGCAATAGAAGCATGGGCGGTGACCGGCGGCGAAGGATGTGGCCTCGTCGAGGAAGAACAGTTCGGTCCAGCTACGTGTCGCCATCACATCGCGGCGACGGCCGCAAAATTCGCAGACACAGGTGATCCAGGCCGGATTCGACCAGCGCCTGTTCAGGAGCGTTTTGGTCGAAGGATCATGGATGATGCCACGATTGCCGGTGAACGTTCCGCGCTCCGGTGTCGCGACGATATTGCCTGACGGCGTGACACGATTTTGCAGCGGCATATCCCTGTCCTCTCCACGTCATTGCGAGCGCAGCGAAGCAATCCAGAAGCAACAAGCCAAGACTGGATTGCTTCGTCGCGAGTGCTCCTCGCAATGACGGCTGAAGAGCTGGTGCCCTAGCCTGCGCCTTCGCGCATCGGCGGCTGGAACGACAGGCCGAGATCCCACGGAAAGAAGATCCAAGTGTCCTGCGACACTTCGGTGATGTACGTATCCACCAGCGGCCGGCCCATGGGCTTGGCATAGACAGTCGCAAAGTGCGCTTTCGGCAGCATGTCGCGAACGATACGCGCCGTCTTGCCGGTATCGACGAGGTCGTCGATGATCAAGAGGCCCTTGCCGTCGCCGCCGCCGAGTTTCAGCGCATCGGCCGAGAGCCCCTTCAGTACCTGCAACTCACCGCGCTTGTTGTGCTCATAGCTGGCGATGCACACCGTATCGATGACGCGGACGCCGAGTTCGCGCGCCACGATCGCTGCCGGCACGAGACCGCCGCGTGTGATAGCGATGATCGCGTGAAATGGACCGGCGCTGTTCAGCCGCCAGGTCAGCGCGCGGCAATCGCGATGGAATTGATCCCAGGACACCGGGAATGCCTTCCCGGCGCGCTCCTCAGCACTCAATTCCGGATGATCGGCCATGTTCGTCTCCTCACATCGGTCGCCCTCAGGCGGCCGGACTTATGTTGATCCACTCGTTAGTTCACTCTTAATTTCACTTGGGCGCGTTGATTGTCGCCAACATCGCCTTGACGGCCTCCATTGCCGCATTGAGCTTATCCTGGTCGCGCGAACGCACCACCAGATTGGTGTTCGGCTTGCCCTGTTCGTCCATGAACGGATAGCTGCCGATGATCGTGTCCGGATGCGCCTTCGCGATATCGCGCAGCGGCCCACCGACGTCGCCCTCCCGCGCATTGGCCTTCACCGTATCGGATAGCATCCGCAAACCAGATTTCAGTTTCGGCGACACGATGTCCATCATCGCCTGCATGATCGTCGGCACGCCGGCCATCACGATCACATTGTCAATCTTGAAGCCGGGCGCCAGGATGGTCGCGCTCTGGATCAGGTCGGCGCCGTCAGGGATGCGTGCCATCCGCAGCCGGGCTTCGTTCAGGTCGGCGCCGAAGCGCTCCTGGAAACGCGCGACCACCTCGGGATGATGATCGATCTTGACGCCGAACGCCTTGGCGACCGCATCCGCTGTGATGTCGTCGTGGGTGGGGCCGATGCCGCCAGTGGTAAAAACGTAGGTGTAACGTTTGCGCAGCGCATCGAGCGCAGCAATGATGTCCGGCTCGTCGTCGGAGACGACACGGACTTCCTTGAGATCGATACCGATATTGGTGAGGTACTCGGCAATGAAGCCGATGTTCTTGTCCTTGGTCCGACCTGACAGAATCTCGTCGCCGATCACCAGGATGCCCGCGGTCACAATCTCGGTCATTTGTCGTTCCTCACCATTCCCGGGACCATGCGCAGGCAAAGTCCTGATGTCACGGGGTTTTGCTGCCGAAACGAGCAGCGTCCAGCCGTTTTTTCAGGCAGCTTTACACGCATCTCATACGAATTGCTCTTGTTGAATGCATATCGTGCTGGCCCGCCCCTTGCTACCATCCCTTTCAGTCGTGCAATCTCCGTACGGCCTCGAAACAACAGTCAGGGTACATGGCAGTCGCGTTCGACGAAATGAACGGGCCCCAAGGCGAACTCCGCCCGGCCTATGAAGAACTCTCCCGCTGGCTCAAGGAGACGCCTCCGGACGCTTTGGAACATCGCCGCCAGGAAGCGGAGCTGCTGTTCCGCCGGATCGGCATCACCTTCGCGGTTTACGGCGACTCCGAATCCACCGAACGGCTGATCCCCTTTGACGTCATTCCGCGGATCATTTCTGGCAAGGAATGGACCCTGCTGGAAAAGGGCCTGAAGCAGCGCACCCGCGCCATCAACATGTTCCTCAAGGACATCTATCATGGCCGCGAAATTCTCCGCGCCGGCCTGATCCCCGATGACCTGATCTTCCAGAACCCGGTGTTCCGCCCCGAGATGAACGGCCAGGACGTCCCCCACGATGTCTATGTCCACATCGCCGGGATCGACATTGTCCGCACCAATCCGGACGAATTCTTCGTTCTCGAAGACAATGCCCGCACGCCCTCCGGCGTCTCCTACATGCTGGAGAACCGCGAGATCATGATGCGGCTGTTCCCCGACCTGTTCGCGCGACATCGCGTCGCGCCGGTCGAGAAATATCCAGACGAACTACTGTCCTGCCTGCGCTCCGTGGCACCGCGCTCGGCCTCGACAGAGCCCACCGTCGCGCTGATGACACCCGGCGTCTACAACTCGGCTTACTACGAACATTCGTTCCTGGCCGACAAGCTCGGCGTCGAACTGGTCGAGGGCCGCGACCTCATCGTCAAGAACGATGAGGTCTTCATGCGCACCACCGAAGGTCTCAAACGCGTCGACGTGATCTATCGCCGCGTCGATGACGATTTCCTCGATCCCCTCACCTTCCGCCCGGATTCAGCGCTCGGCGTGCCCGGACTGATGTCGGCCTATATGGCCGGCAATGTCACGCTGGCCAATGCGGTCGGCACCGGCATCGCCGACGACAAGGCGATCTACAGCTACATGCCGGAAGTAGTGAAGTTCTATCTCGGCGAAGAACCGATCCTGAAGAATGTGCCGACCTGGCGCTGCCGCGAACCTGGCGATCTTGCTTATGTGCTCGATCACTTAAGCGAACTCGTCGTCAAGGAAGTCCACGGCTCCGGCGGCTACGGCATGCTGATCGGCCCTGCTGCTACAAAAGCAACGATTGAAGCTTTCCGCGACAAGCTGAAGCGCGAGCCGGAAGGCTTCATCGCCCAGCCGACGCTGGCGCTGTCGACCTGCCCGACCTGCACCGAGTCAGGCCTCGCGCCGCGGCATGTCGATCTTCGCCCCTTCGTGCTCACCGGCAGCAAGAACGTCTCCATCGTCGCAGGCGGTCTGACCCGCGTCGCACTGAAGGAAGGCTCGCTGGTGGTGAATTCCAGCCAGGGCGGCGGCACGAAGGATACGTGGATTTTGGATGAGTGAGATGACCGCCACGGCTGCTGCTTTTCTCGTCGTCATTCCGGGGCGTGGCCGGCACTTGCCGGACACGAACCCGGAATCCCGATCAGTGAATCTCATTTCGAGATTCCGGGTTCGTGCGCGCAAAGATGCGCGCGCGCCCCGGAATGACGAGCTTAGGTAATTCCCGCATGCTGTCGCGCACCGCCGAGAACCTTTACTGGCTAGCCCGCTATGTCGAACGCGCCGAATATCTCGCGCGCACGATCGAGGCGACACTGCGCGTCACCGCGCTGCCGAATACCTATATCGGCCAGACCAACGAATGGGATTCGGCGCTACTAACCGCAGGCGTCAGCGCAGCCTTCTACGAAATCTACGAGGAAGCCAACGAGACCAACGTCGTCGAATATCTCTCGTTCTCGACGGCCAATCCCTCCTCGATCCGCAATTGCATCGAAGCCGCACGCCTGAACTCGCGCTCGGTCCGCACCGCGCTGACCGGCGAGATGTGGGACACGATCAACAGCGCATGGCTGGAGCTGCAATCCGCCTGGAGCGGCGGCGCCAAGACACGCGAGCAACTGGCGAACTTCCTCCGCTTCGTGCAGGAGACATCGCTGCGCTTCGACGGCTCGGCCTACCGCACCATGCTGCGCAACGATGCCTACTGGTTCTCACGGCTCGGCCTGCATCTGGAACGCGCCGACAACACCGCGCGCATTCTCGATGTGAAATATCATCTACTGCTGCCCGAAGACGAACATGTCGGCGGCCCGCTCGACTACTATCAATGGACCTCGATCCTGCGTTCGGTCTCCGCACTGACGGCCTATCACTGGGTCTATCGCGAGACGCTGAAGCCCTGGCTGATCGCGGATCTGCTGATCCTCAATGACACGCTGCCGCGCTCGCTGGCGAGCTGCTACGGCAATCTGGTGCGCAATCTCGACCAGATCGGCGTGTCCTATGGCCGTCAGGGCGCAGCGCAGCGCCACGCCCGCGGCGTCCGAAACCGCCTCGAACACAGCAACATGCAGGATATTTTCCAGCATGGGTTGCATGAATTCATCCAGGAATTCATTGCAGATAACAGCCGTCTGGGCGACATCATTGCCAAACAATACCTGATTTGAGCTAGCGTCCCGGCTCATCTGCAGATTCGGACACGTTGCCATGCGCCTGCGTATCGCCCATTCGACCACCTATCGCTACGAACCGCCAGCTTCGGGCGTGATCCAGATTTTGCGGATGACGCCGGGCAGCCATGACGGCCAGTATGTCGCCGAGTGGCAGATCGATGTCTCCACGGATTCGCGCCTGGATTTGCATGAGGACGCGTTCGGCAACGTCACCCATGTGCTGACCCATGGGCCGATCGCCGACCTCACCGTGACCGTCGAAGGCCTGATCGACACCCAGGATACCGGTGGCGTGCTCAAGGGCACCGACGAGCGCTTTCCGCCGAGCTTCTTCCTGCGTCAGACCGATCTCACCGACCTCAGCGCAGCGATGCAGACCTTTGCCAAGGATCTGTCACCAAGCGCGGAGACCGACGTACTTGGCTTCCTGCACGCGTTGATGATGGCCATCAACGAGCACATGACCTTCGACGTCGATCCAACCAGCACCGGTACTTCGGCGAGCGAGGCCTTCATCGGCAAGCGTGGCGTCTGCCAGGATTACGCGCATATCTTCATCGCCTGTGCCCGCTCGGCCGGCGTCCCTGCCCGCTTCGTCTCCGGCCATTTCTGGCGTGCCGATGGCGAGACCAACCAGCAGGCCGGCCATGCCTGGGCCGAGGCCTATGTGCCGGATCTCGGCTGGGTCGGCTTCGACCCTGCGAATGCCATCTGCACCACCGACGCCCATGCCCGCGTTGCCATCGGCCTGGATTACCTCGGCGCAGCCCCCGTCCGCGGCACCCGCTATGGCGGCGGCACGGAAACCCTGACCGTCGCCGTCAAGGTCGATCAGGCCAATGGCCGCGGCCAGTCCCAATCGCAGAGCCAGTCCTGAACAACCTCAAACTGGTTTTCCGAGGTTGCCCGGTCGATACCCACCGCGTAAGACGCTTCCCTGACCAAGGGACCGACGATGACCTATTGCTGCGGAATTCTCGTCAAGGACGGCCTGGTGATGATCGCGGACACGCGCACCAATGCCGGACTCGACAACATTTCGACCTTCCGCAAGCTGCACATTTTCAACCAGCCCGGCGACCGCATCATGGCGGTGGCCTCCGCAGGCAATCTCGCCATCAGCCAATCGGTGCTCTCCACCCTGAGCGAGGGGCTAGAGAACCCGACCACCGGTGAGCTGGAGACCCTGCTGAACGCACCTACGATGTTTCAGGCTGCGCAGCGCATCGGCCGCGCCATCCGGCACGTCAACGCCACCGAGGGCAAGGCGCTGGAGGCCGAGGATATCAATTTCGACGTCTCGTTCCTGTTCGGCGGCCAGATCAAGGGCGCCAAGATGCGGCTGTTCATGATCTACCCGGCCGGCAATTTCATCGAATGCACGGTGGACACGCCCTATCTGCAGATCGGAGAGCACAAATACGGCAAGCCGGTGCTCGACCGCGCAATGCATTACGACGTAGAATTGTACGAGGCGCTCAAGACCGGCCTGATCTCGATGGACTCGACCATGCGCTCCAATATCGGCGTCGGCCTGCCGATCGATGTGCTGGTGGTGCGCACCGATGTCTGCGACGCCGATCTCAATCACCGTATTGAAGCCGGCGAGCCCTATTTTCACGACCTGCGCTCGCGCTGGTCGGCAGCACTGCGCGCGGCACATCAAAACATTCCGCGCCCACCCTACAAGAAAGACAATTGAGCGCGGCCGCAATGACCGCAGTTCCGATGAAATGGCGCATCATGACGGAGGCAGACCTGCCATCCGTCCTCGCCATCGCCGATGCCGTTCATCCCGATTTCCCCGAAGATGAGGTCGTGTTCGCGAACCGCCTGGCGCTCGATCCAAACGGTTGCGCCGTGCTCGAAGCCCAGGACGGGATCAAGGGTTATCTCGTCAGCCATCCCTGGCAATTCAGGGAGCCGCCATCGCTGAACAGCCTGCTGACAATGCCCGCAGCGCCCTCGACCTTCTACATTCACGATCTCGCATTGCTGCCCGAAACCCGCAGATCCGGCGCGGCGACCGTGGCCGTCGATATGATGGCGGCACGCGCCAGGCTGATGCAACTGCCCAACATGACGCTTGTTGCCGTCAACAATTCAGTTCATTTTTGGCAGCGGCACGATTTCACCATCATGCGCGATTCCGAATTGGATCAGAAACTGCAAAGCTACGGCGACAACGCACGTTTCATGGTCCGGGACCTCACTCAAAAAGACCTCTCGTAAAAAGAAAACAGGGACGAAACAGATGACCAACAAGATCGCACTCGTGACCGGAGCTGGCACCGGCGTCGGCCGTGCCGCATCGCTCGCGTTGATGAATGCCGGTTTCACCGTCGTGCTCGCCGGTCGCCGGCTCGAACTGCTGCAAGAGACCCAGAAGCTTGGCGCGGCCAATGGCGGCAAGAGCCTTCCGGTGTCTGCTGACATGGCCGATCCCGCCTCCATCGCCGCGCTGTTCGCCAGGACCATGCAGGAGTTCGGCCGGCTCGACGTGCTGTTCAACAATGCCGGCATGGGCGCGCCCGCGATCCCGTTCGAAGACCTCGGTCTCGAACAGTGGCAGGCCGTGGTGAACACCAATCTCACCGCGCCGTTCCTGTGCACGCAGCACGCCTTCCGCATCATGAAGGATCAGACGCCCCGCGGCGGCCGCATCATCAATAACGGCTCGATCTCGGCGCATGCGCCGCGCCCGTTCTCCGCCGCCTATACCTCGACCAAACACGCCATCACCGGCTTGACCAAGGCCAGCAATCTCGACGGCCGCGCCTATGACATCGCCGTCGGCCAGGTCGATATCGGCAACGCCGCCACCCCCATGACCGACCGCATGGTCAACGGCCCTGGCGTGCTGCAGCCCGACGGCACCTCGAAGCAGGAGCCACGCATGGACGCCAAAGCCGTCGGCGACGCCGTCGCCTATATGGCCGGCCTGCCGCTCGACGCCAATGTGCTGACCATGACGGTCATGGCGACGAAGATGCCGTTCGTCGGACGCGGCTAAAACGTAATCCGCCTCAGCGGCATTGCGATTGCATGACATGGGAAGCCGCGGCATCATCGCCGCGGTTTCGGGGGATTTATGCTTCAGCTACAATCGGCGTTCGGCGTCATCGCACTTTTGGGGATCGCCTGGGCGCTCGGTGAAAACCGCAGCAAGGTGTCGCTGAGACAGGCCGCGATCGGTCTCGCATTGACGATCGTCGCTGCCGTGATCCTGCTGAAGCTTCCCGTCGTGACGCGCGCCTTCAGCAGCATCAACGATGCTGTCAGCACCATCGCCGCAGCGTCGCGCGCCGGCACCTCCTTCGTGTTCGGTTATCTCGGCGGCGGCGCACTACCGTTCGATCTCAAGAATCCCGGCGCGGATTTCGTGCTCGCACTGCAGGCACTCCCCGTGGTGCTGGTCATCAGCGTGCTGACCAGCCTGTTGTTCTACTGGCGTATCCTGCCGCCGATCGTGCGCGGCATGGCGTGGCTGCTTGAACGCACACTCGGCATCGGCGGCGCGGTCGGGCTGTCAACGGCCGCGAACATCTTTCTGGGCATGGTCGAAGCCCCGTTGTTTATTCGCCCTTACCTCGCGCAGCTCACGCGCAGCGAACTGTTTCTGGTGATGACGGGCGGCATGGCGGGGATCGCCGGTACCGTGCTGGTGCTCTACGCCACTTTCATGGCGCCGCTGATCCCTGATGCGTCGGCGCATTTCGTGATTGCTTCCGTGCTCTCGGCGCCAGCTGCGATCCTTGTCAGCCTGATCATGGTGCCTGAGACGGAGGATCGTCGCACAGGTGGATTGCTCGCCAATCCGGACGCATCGGCCACGAGCACGATAGATGCGATCGTCAAGGGCACGAGTGCAGGCATCGAACTACTCGTCAACATCATCGCCCTGCTGCTGGTCTTCGTGGCGCTGATGTATCTCATGAACGCGATCCTCATGATGATGCCGACCGTGGGAGGCAACACGCTGTCCGTGCAACGCATGCTGGGTTACGTGATGGCACCGGTGTGCTGGCTGATGGGCCTGCCGTGGGACCAGGCGCTGACCGCGGGCTCGCTGATGGGCGTCAAGACGATCCTCAACGAGTTGATCGCCTATGTTCAATTGGCGAAGCTCGGTCCCGATGCGCTGGATGCGCGCTCGCGCCTCATCATGCTTTATGCGCTGTGCGGATTTGCAAATTTTGCCAGCCTCGGAATTATGATCGGAGGCCTGGGCACCATGGCGCCGGAACGTCGTAACGAAATCAACGCGCTCGGCGTGAAGTCGATCGTCTCGGGGACGCTGACGACCTGCCTGATGGGCGCGATCGTCGGCATGCTCACCTGAGATACGCCGCCAGCGCCGGTCAGCCGATCGTCCGCTGCAGCAGATCAAGCCAGTTGCCCGCGCCGAGCTTGCCGAGCAGCGTCTCGGAATAGCCCTTGGCGCGCAAGGCCACGAACAGCACCTGCAGGCCCGCGGCGGAGTCGATGGCCTCGGGCACTACCGCGCCGTCGAAATCCGATCCCAGCCCGACATGATCCTCGCCCAGCTTCTCCAGCAGATAGTCGATCTGCTGCACCATCAGCTCGATGCCGGTGTCGGGCCGCATGCTGCCGTCGGGGCGCAGGAAGCAGGTCGCGAAATTCAGGCCGACCATGCCGCCGGTGTCGCGGATCGCGGCGAGCTGCCTGTCGGTGAGATTGCGCGGCGACGGGCACAGCGCATGGGCATTGGAATGGGTCGCCACCAGCGGCGCCTTCGACAGCCGCGCCACGTCCCAAAAACCCTTCTCGGTGATGTGCGACAGGTCGACCAGAATCTTCAGGTCATTGCAGGCGCCGATCAACCGCTCGCCGGCCGCGGTGAGACCGTCGCCGAGATCCGGCCCGGACGGGAAGTGAAACGGCACGCCATGGCCGAAGATGTTGGTCCGGCTCCACACCGGCCCGATCGACCGCAACCCCGCCGCATAGAGAACGTCGAGGAATCTGAGCTCGGCGTCGATGGCCTCCGCGCCTTCCAGATGGACCACCACGGCCAGCGCCTTGCGCTCAATGGCGGACCGGATTTCGGCGGTGGTGGCGCAGATCGCCACCGCGCCTGCGGAAGCGCGTTCGAGCTGCAGCAGGATGGCCAGTTCGGCGACGACGGAATTGCGCGCCTCGTCCATCGTCAGCGGCTCGGGAAGCGGCACGGCGTAGCGTCCGCCCGTCATCTGCGCCATGAATCCCGATGACGCCTGAGCCGCCGGCGAATACAGCGCGAACAGCCCGCCGACGAACGCGCCGGCCTTCGCCTTCGGCAGGTCGATGTGACCGGCGGCTTCCCCGATCAGGAAGTCGGATACCGGATCGTGCGATTGCGATTTGTACAGCCGCAGCAGCACATCGTTGTGACCGTCGAAAACCGGAACGGATGCAGTCATGAGATACTCGTTGAGGGCCAGGGCAGCGACGGGCTCAGCATAGCTGATTCAACGCCACTGCGACGCGCGAACAAGGCACACGTCGCATTTCCGCACGCGAACTACCGGACTTCCACCGTCCTGAACTCTGCCGGAAGGATCACTTCCAGCAGTTCGCAATTGTCGGAGTAATCGCGGATCAGGTGCCTGATGCGTGGCGGCTGAGTCCAGCATGACCCCTGACGCATGGTCATCTCGCCCTCGCCTTCCATATAGGCCTTCACCCAGCCATTCAGCACGTAGACCAGCTGAAACTCGGCATCGTGATAGTGAAGCTTGGAGACCTCTTTCGGATCGCAAGGTCCAATCAGCCGGATGACATGCGCGTGCGCCAAACCGCCAGTCGCAGCGGCGACACCGAGATCGCGATACTTCGCGTAGGCACGCAGGCCGTCGCCGAGAAATGCTTCTTCCTGATAGTGGCTGATCGCGACGCGCTGCTTGCGGCGCGGGCCGGGTTTCGCCGCGGCCTTGGCGACAGCTTTTGTACTCGCCTTGGCCGGCTTGCCAACCGCGAACTTCTTTGCCGCTTTCGCTACCGCCTGTGTCGCAGGCTTCTTCGTCGCGGCCGCTTTCGCTGCGCTCTTTGACGTTCGCTTCAGCTTCGCCATGTCGTGTTTCCCACCCGGCGCAATGCCGAACAAACGGCCAGCGCGTCCGGGAACCTAGCTGTAGTTCAGCACAGCGGCAATTCATCCGGCGCGTTGAGAGGCGCGGACTAGTGCAACCGGAAGACGCCATCCACGGCACGAAGCTCGGCCGGCTTGATCAGTTTCGAATGCGCGACGGTTACCGCAAAGAGCGGGCCATCGAGCTTCTCCTGCCAGAAATCCAGGAAATCCTTCAGCGCGGGAAACTTCGGAAACAGATCGTAGTTCTGCCAGACATAGGTCTGCAGCAGCGATGGATGGTCCGGCATGCGGTAGAGAATCTGCGCCGTCGTCAGTCCGTAGCCAAGCACCTGCTTCCTGAAATCGTCAGAAGCTGCATTTCTCGAGACCATGTTCAACCTCCATGGACAGAGCGCATTCGGCTAAGTGGATTCCGGTTTGGCGTCGAACTTCGCTCTGCTCTCCTGTGACCGTGCTGACTGCAGCGAACCGGCTTCCACTTCGCCCATGACAACACGATGCATGAAATGTGACGCAAGCAACGTCCTCATCACAAGCTTAAAAGTTTAATAATGGGTTGAAAGCCGAATGTTAGCAGCCACTTACCGTGGATGCTAACGGATTCGAGAACCGGTATCGGAGGGTCTTAACCAATTCTGGCACCCGTCATATTTGAGTGCCAAAATATTTGATACAGACCCTTGCCGGTGAGGAACGTTCGGCCTATGTCCGGACCAGCTGCGCTGGCACTTGTTGGCTCAGACTGCCAATTTAAATTTCTCAAGCATCTACAGAAACTTAGGAGGACTGCATGAAATTCCGTCCGCTTCACGATCGCGTTGTGGTCAAGCGTATCGACGCCGAAGAGAAGTCCGCTGGCGGCATCATCATTCCGGATAGCGCCAAAGAGAAGCCCTCCCAGGGCGAGATCGTCTCCGTCGGCCCGGGCGGCCGCGACGAAGCCGGCAAGCTGATCCCGATCGATCTGAAGGTCGGCGAGCGCGTGCTGTTCGGCAAGTGGTCGGGCACCGAGGTCAAGATCGATGGTCAGGACCTGCTGATCATGAAGGAAAGCGACATCATGGGCGTCCTCGAAGGTGCCGCTCCCGCCAAGAAGAAGGCCGCTTAAGCGCCTTTTCCCCACCCATCCTGATTTTCAAGGAAGCAAAACATGTCAGCTAAAGAAGTGAAATTCGGCGTTGATGCCCGCGACAAGATGCTGCGCGGCGTCGACATTCTCGCCAACGCCGTGAAGGTGACGCTCGGTCCGAAGGGCCGCAACGTCGTCATCGACAAGTCGTTCGGCGCGCCCCGCATCACCAAGGACGGCGTCACCGTCGCCAAGGAAATCGAGCTCGACGACAAGTTCGAGAACATGGGCGCCCAGATGGTGCGCGAAGTGGCCTCGAAGTCGGCCGACGCAGCCGGCGACGGCACCACCACTGCTACCGTGCTCGCCCAGGCGATCGTCCGTGAAGGCGCCAAGTCGGTTGCTGCCGGCATGAACCCCATGGATCTGAAGCGCGGCATCGACCTGGCTGTGGAAGCCGTGGTTGCTGACCTCGTCAAGAACTCCAAGAAGGTCACCTCGAACGACGAAATCGCCCAGGTCGGCACCATTTCGGCCAATGGCGACGCGGAAATCGGCAAGTTCCTCGCAGACGCGATGAAGAAGGTTGGCAACGAAGGTGTCATCACGGTTGAAGAAGCCAAGTCGCTCGAAACCGAACTCGACGTCGTCGAAGGCATGCAGTTCGACCGCGGCTACATCTCGCCCTACTTCGTCACCAACGCCGACAAGATGCGCGTTGAATTCGACGACGCCTACATCCTGATCAACGAGAAGAAGCTCTCCTCGCTGAACGAGATGCTGCCGCTGCTCGAAGCCGTCGTGCAGACCGGCAAGCCGCTCGTCATCGTCGCGGAAGACGTCGAAGGCGAAGCTCTCGCCACCCTCGTCGTCAACCGTCTGCGTGGCGGCCTCAAGGTCGCTGCCGTCAAGGCACCGGGCTTCGGCGATCGCCGCAAGGCCATGCTGCAGGACATCGCGATCCTGACCGGCGGCCAGGCGATCTCGGAAGATCTCGGCATCAAGCTCGAGAACGTCACGCTCGCCATGCTCGGCCGCGCCAAGAAGGTGATGATCGACAAGGAAAACTCCACCATCGTGAACGGCGCCGGCAAGAAGGCCGACATCGAAGCACGCGTGGCGCAGATCAAGGCGCAGATCGAAGAAACCACTTCGGACTACGACCGTGAGAAGCTGCAGGAGCGTCTCGCCAAGCTGGCTGGCGGCGTTGCCGTCATCCGCGTCGGCGGCGCGACCGAAGTCGAAGTGAAGGAGCGCAAGGACCGCGTTGATGACGCGATGCATGCGACCCGCGCTGCGGTTGAAGAAGGCATCGTCCCCGGCGGCGGCGTCGCTCTGCTCCGCGCTTCGGAACAGCTGAAGAAGATCAAGACCGCAAACGACGACCAGAAGACCGGCGTCGAGATCGTCCGCAAGGCCCTGTCGGCTCCGGCTCGCCAGATCGCCATCAACGCAGGCGAAGACGGTTCGGTCATCGTCGGCAAGGTCCTCGAGACCGCGACCTACAGCTACGGCTTCGACTCGCAGACCGGCACCTACGGCGACATGCTCAAGAAGGGCATCATCGATCCGACCAAGGTTGTCCGTGCAGCGATCCAGAACGCAGCTTCGGTTGCGGGCCTGCTGATCACCACGGAAGCCATGGTTGCCGAACTGCCCAAGAAGGGCGGCGCAGGCGGCGGCGGCATGCCTCCGGGCGGCGGCATGGGCGGCATGGACTTCTAAGTCCACGCTGTTCAAGCGAACTATCAAACGCAGAACCCCGGCAGCGATGCCGGGGTTTTTGTTTGCATCGAGTCGCTCGGAGATTCCGCATCACTTATTGCTGCGACCGATACAATTACTAATTGCATAAAGTCCGTTCCCGAATAGGATACCGCCGAATTATTCGAGCCGCTCCTGCCGGGAAATTGGGAATGCACCGCGCTGTTATCGTCGCCATGAGCCTTCTTCTGTCCTGCGCCGGGGCTCAGGCGCAAGCCTCAAGGGTCGCATTGAGTGGTGCGACGATCGAGCTTAGTCAGATTGCGATGGTCAATCCGGACTGCAGCAATGCGGGACGCCCCGTCATTCGGGTGACTCAGCAGCCCGAATACGGACGCCTGATCATCAGCAATGCGTCGATCTTTCCGTATTTCCGCCCCATCAATCCGCGGAGCGACTGCAATTGGCGGCGCGTCCCCGGCGTCATCATCAAATACGTTTCGCAGCGCGGCTACACCGGATCGGACAGCGTCAGGCTCGAGGCATTCTATCCCAATGGTCAAATGCGCAACGGCGCTTTCAATATCACGGTGAGATAGGCCCGTAGGGCGGATTAGCGAAGCCTGATCCGCCGAGCACGCGGAGCTGCGCAATACGCTGCGCTATTGCGCCCTACGACTTCGAACTCTGTTGCGCCCCTATCGTCGCGACAGCGAAAAGCCCGGCATCGATGCCGGGCTTCCTGTCGTTTGGGTGCTACCCCGGCCTCGTGCCTCATTTCAGCTTCACGCCCCCGTGCCTCACCGCCTCTCGCCAGCGCGTCACTTCGCTCGACACCATCTTGCCGAACGCAACAAGAGTAACCCGGATAAGCGAAGCGCTATCCGGAGAGGATCTTATAATTGGTCAATCCCGCATGTCGCTTCGCTCATGCGGGCTACTCGTTGACATAGGTTGTGCTTTTAGCGCCAACCTTACGCCCCCGCCTCCGCCACCGACGACTGCAAGATCGCCATCAACAGCCCGGGAAACCGCGCTTCGATATCGGCCGCGCGCACGGCGTTTTGATGCTCCACGCCCTTTTTGCTTGTCTGGATCAGGCCGGCCTCGCGCAACACGCGAAAATGGTTCGACAAAGTGGACTTGGCGATGGTCGGACATGGCGACGCCGCCGTGCAGGACAGGCAGCCGCTCTCCTGCAGCAAGCCCCGGACGATCTGCAGCCGAATGGGATCAGCCAGCGCCGAGAGCACGCCGGCCAGCGTGATGTCCTTGGTCGCGGGGTGAACGAACTGAACCATGAAAAAGATATAGGCGCCCCTTGCGCTGGTTCAATAGTCCTATACTTCCGAACTATTGAAGCATCCAAGAGGGACCACGACCATGACCAAGACATTCGAAGGCAAAGTTGCGCTGGTGACCGGCGGCTCCAAGGGCATCGGCGCTGAAATTGCTATTCAGCTCGCCGCCGAGGGCGCTGCCGTCGCCGTCAATTACGCATCCAGCAAGAAGGGCGCCGACGAGGTTGTCGCGAAGATCACTGCCAAGGGCGGCAAGGCCATCGCCGTGCACGGCAATCTCGCCGAGCCGGACGGCGCCAAATCCGTGGTGGCCGAGACCGTCAAGGCGTTCGGGCCGATCGACGTTCTCGTCAACAATGCGGGCGTCTACGAATTCGCGCCGCTCGATAGCATTACGCCGGAGCACTTCCACAGACATTTCGATCTGAATGTGCTTGGGCTGCTGCTCGCCTCGCAGGAAGCGGCCAGACACTTCAACGCCAATGGCGGCAGCATCATCAACATCTCATCGGGCGTCTCGACGATCACCCCACCGGGCTCGGCGGTCTACACCGCGACCAAGGCCTCGGTCGATGCGATCACATCGGTACTGGCAAAGGAGCTTGCGCCGCGCAAGATCCGCGTCAACGCCGTCAATCCCGGCATGATCGCGACCGAGGGCGTGGTATCAGCCGGATTCCATGAAGGCGACATGCGCAAGTGGATCGAATCCGTCACGCCCATGGGCCGCATCGGCAAGGTCGAGGAAATCGCCTCCGTTGTGGCATTCCTGGCTTCGGATGCTGCATCTTACGTGACGGGCGAAACGCTGCACGCCACCGGCGGCTTCAGGTAACCCACGCGCTCTGCTCAACAGTCTATCCGACATAGGCCAAGGGCGGTGCAATCAGCACCGCCTTTGCTTTTTATCGCGAGGCCAGATCTCTCCTTGCCTCAATCATCATCACCGCCGGCCGCCGGCATCTGCGGCATAGACGGTGTCTGCATGCGATCCGCCGCTGATGGCTTCATGCGTTCGCGTGACGGAGCTTGCCCACGCATCATCTGAGCCTGATCGTGCTCGATCTGCGGAAAGAACACATCATAGCAAGCGCGGCTCAATCGCGGTCCTGCGCTGCGCAGACAGTTTTCCACGCGCCCCTCGTCCGGCATCGCGGATGTACAGAGGCGAAACGCATCGGGCGTGCAGGCTTCGCGCTGCGCCTCCGTGCCGCTGCCCAAAGCCGCAGCGCTGGAACCCGCAATCAACGCCACGGCGGTCGTCAGGCTTGTCAGAGTGTTTGCCATCGGTCCTGTCCTGATGAAGTTATGACAGGTGAAATTCTCAACGGCGCGCCCGGTTCCTTCCTGGCCGCTCACATGCTGCTGAAAATGCAGGCTTAAGCGAGTGTAACGACAGAGCCGACAAAGCGAGTCAGTTGACCGCCTGCGTGCTTTCTTCGATCTCGTCCGTCCACACCTTGAAACTCACCAGCGTATTCGGCCCAAAAGTTTGCGTGATCGGCACATCCGCGGCATCGCGGCCCTGCGCGATCAACACGCGGCCGATGCGCGGGATGTTGTTGCGGGCGTCAAACGTATACCAGCGGCCACCGATATAGGCTTCAAACCAGCCGGCGAAATCGCCGTCGGCCCACGGCTTCGGCATGCCGATGTCACCGAGATAGCCGGTGCAGTAGCGCGCTGGAATATTCATGCAGCGGCAGAAGGTGATGGCCAGATGTGCATAGTCGCGGCAAACGCCCTTCCCCTCGTTGTAAGCGTCCCAGGCGGTCTTGGTCGCGCGTGCGTGCTCGTAACCGAACTGGATATGGTTATGCACGAAATCGCAGATTGCCTGCACGCGCGCCCACCCAGGCACAGTCTTCTCAAACAGCTGCCAGGCGACGTCCGACAGTCGATCCGTCTCGCAGTAACGGCTGCCGAGCAGATAGACGATCGTCTCGGCCGGCAGATCCTCCACTGCGTGCTGCACAGCGGACGGCACGATGATATCCGGCTTGCCGCTATCGTTGACGATCCCGTCGGCTTTGAACGTGATGCGGCCCGTCGGCGCGACAATGCGGCTGCACCAGTTGCCAAAGCCATCGCGATAGGGCGTGATCGGCACAGCCGGGCTCGTGGTGAGATAATCCGGTACCACGACGTCCGAGGCACGCGTGAAATGCGTTCCCATCACGATCATGACAGGCGTCGGCTGCGGGAAATCATAGATCATCTCGTAGCCAACACGAATCTTCATGCAAAACACCTCATCCCGGTAAATCGTTGATTTCAAAAGCGAGACATCGCAAGCGTTGCACATTGCGCGACGACCTTGCGAGAAAAACCCAGCGCAAGCGTCGGCTAGAATGTCATCGATGTCAGATACATCCTCGAAATGGCGACAAAACGTCCAATAACAAGACAATCATAGCGAAATTCGACGAAACACCGGATCGCTCAAAGAAATCGATGGCTAATGTCTGTGAATAGGCGCACGCTGAACACATGCCGGATCTCAGCAGCGACATGCGCGCGTGACCACGAGATCGCGCCGTGAGACCGTTACTTTCAAGCATCCTTTCCAGTTGAAGGGCCTTGGTCGTTTGATCCCGGCAGGGTCGTATGACGTCATCACCGATGAGGAGATGATCGAGGGACTGTCCTTCCCCAGCTATCGGCGCACGGCGACCATGATCATCGTGCCCGGTGCACCACCCCATGCAAGTTCCATGGAGATGATCTCCATTGGGTCGCTTGAGCTGGCAGATGCGCAGCGCATCGATGCGAGCGCACCATGACCGACACTCCCGTCGAGCTGGATAGCCGCCGCGGCATGGCGGCACAGAAGGCCACCGATATCCGACGCAGTCTCGCCGAAGTCGAATCCAATGCCACAGCACTGCGTGAGCGGCAGCTGGCACTCGAAGAGCAGTTACTGACCACGCCGGCCACCACATGGCCTGAGGCTGCAGCGAAGGCGCGCTACGTCCTCAATCTCTACGGCGCATCGCTCAGCGCACAGGATACCCAGCACCGCGATCTGATCGCGATCGTGCTGGACGACTTCACGCGGCTTGCCGCCAACGACTGATCCCATCATTACGCAGGTCGCAGCGATCCCGCAGCAGCCAGCGCTCAACCGAAAGCATCCTCATGCAGAACCTCTTGCACCGTCACGTTCAAGTCGCAGAATCTCTCCGCCTCGGCGTCGAGTCCGGCTGGTACAGCACCAAGATCAGCGGAACCTTTGTTACGGGCCCACATCCCACCGAGGCCGAATGCCTGCGCAAGATCGCTGAACTCAATCCTGTCGTACCGAAGCGCAAGGCCTGACACGGGAAGAAGATGATGGTGCTCACACATAGCGTTTTCCAGAACTTCGAATATAATCGAATGGTCGTCCTGTTCTCGATGATGAATGACACGACCGAAGTTACCTGCGCGATCAGCACCAGCGCGATGGACGAGCTTGAAAAGGCGACACGCACCAAGCCCGAACAACGTGAGGAGCAATTCGCCCGGCTGCGTGATCGCATCGAGGCCTGCGCAGCGCGCAAATTCGCGAACGCCGAATTTGAGGGCAAGCCGCCCGGTATCGTGCTGCGCAGCATCGATTTCCGGTAGCCTCTCCCACCATTGAACCCTTCCTCCTCGCGGTGTGACCAACGCCTGTCACACGCGAGAGGTCGAGCCATGCGCCACTTTCCAAGCCTGAACCGTTGCGCCATCCGCGTCCTGTTCGCTGCCATGCTGGCGAGCGCAGCAATGCCGATCGCGCAAGCTGCCGCCGACGATGCACAGCAATGTACCGATGCCTCCGGCGTCCTGGCGATCGCGGCCTGCGACCGCGCCATCGCGTCAGGCAACTACCGCGGCCGCCAGCTTGCTGAGCTGCATTTCAACCGTGCCTTCGAATATAATGAACGGCACGAGAGCGGCCCTGCCATGGCCGCTTTCGATGAAGCCATTCGCCTGAACCCGGATTATGCCCGCGCCTATTTCATGCGCGGCAATCTCTGGCTCGCCCGCGGCGACAACGACCGCGCCATCAGCGACTTCAGCGTGGCGCTCGGTCTCGATCCCAACAATACCGATGCCTATGTCAATCGCGGTGTCGCCTGGTACGCCAAGGACGATAACGACCGCGCTATTGCCGACTACGACATGGCGATCCGTCTCAATCCGCAGGAAGGCGGCGCCTACAGCAATCGCGGCGGCGCCTGGCTCGTGAAGGGCGATCATGCGCGCGCCATCGCCGATTTCGGCGAAGCAATCCGGATCAATCCGAACGACCCCTGCCCGGTGTTCAACCGCGGCTTCGCCTTCAGCCTGAAGGGGGACAACGATCGTGCCATCGCCGACTACAACGAGGCAATCCGCATCGCACCGACCTATGTGGCGGCGCTGACCAATCGTGGCAGCGTGTGGTCCGACAAGGGCGACAACGACCGCGCCATGGCCGATTTCAATGCGGCGCTGCGCATCAATCCGAAATACGCCAAGGCGCTCTATCTGCGCGGCATGACACGGCTTGAAATGGGTGACAGTACGGGCGGCGCAGCAGATGTCGCCAGCGCACGGAAGATCGATCCAAAGGTCGGCTCATAGTGACTGAACACGCATCGCCTTCATCGGCGACACGTCAGTCACATCGATCAGTCAAGTTTGGCAACCACGATGAGGCGCTTCACTTCGCCGTTGCGATAGGCCTGCAGGAACTTGTTGTAGTCCCGGAACGAAACGCAGCCGTTGGAATCGCCATTGGGGCCGAGCATATAGGTATGCGCGAGCAGACCCGTGCGACCATGGATCGCGCCCTCGCCGCCCACCGGCGTCAGGCGCAGCGCGGCGACGCCATGGAACAGCGCCTCGCGCGGCTTCAGATCATAGATGTGTGGCGGCGTCACGCCGCGCATCTTCTCATGGGCATAAGCGGGATTGTCGAGACGGCTGCCAAGGCCGGAATGCGCTTCCAGCTTGGTGCCGTCGGGCATGTACACTTTACGCGCGGAGATGTCGTAAACTGCGGTGGTGCGATCGCTCAGGGTGGGTTCGTTGCTGGCCGCCGCATCGGTGCCATTGCTCAGCACGCCGCCGTCGGAGCCCGCATAAGCGAGCACGGGGCCGGACTGCGGAGCGTTGCCGCCGAACAGTTTCTCGAAGACGTTGAAATTGCCGGACTTGGGCTGTGCGGCCAGCGCCAGCCGCGCCTTCTGAACCAGCGAGTCGTGGCCATAGGCGCCGCCCCTGGCGGCGCTGGCCTGTGCGACCGGCTGCGACGGCGCTTGTGTTGCCTGCTGCGGCGCGGACGGCGTACGGGCATCGGAGGGCCGTGCGGCCGGCATCGGAATGCTGTCGACGAGCTGGCGCACCGTCGGTGCCGGCTGCATCAGTGCGACTTCCTGCGGCTTCGCGGCTGGTGCAGGGACAACAGCTTCGGAAGCCGGGTTGCGCTTGACGAAGCGCTCGGGCGCGGCGCCCATCGAATAGGTCGGGTCGAACCAGGCGACCTGACGCTTGGGCTCGGTCTGCGCGGCAGCGAGCGGCGCATTAACGGCCGGCTCGAAACGCTCTGAGAAGGAAGTACGGTGTTCGGTGCGCGAGAAACGGCTGTCGAAGCGCTCAGCGAAGGACGACTGGCCAATGCCTGCATCATTGCCGAGATTGGCGGAGACCATCGCAGGCTGCACGCCGTTCTGGAAAAGCTTGCCGGCGAGCGTCCATCCACCGGTCAATGCGACGGCGGCAAGAGCAGCGCCGGTCACGAACATGCGTGAACTGGATTTCGACACTTGATGCTGGCCTCGGCGTGAGGGTGCAGAATGGTTCAACGCACGTTTACTGCTGCTCATACGCCTGACGTCCAACACACGTTTACTAAGCTCCCTACCCGTTGTGCCTGACGAGACACACAGGTCTCGAAAAGCACCGCGCAGGGATGCGAAACGCCATTAAGGCGAGTTTTAGTTAAATGCGAATTAATTGGAGGTCCCCCACCGATTGCCTACCTAAAGGCCTGCCAATCATGGCCTTTTTGAGTAACCGACAGGACGAATTCGGGGAACCTGCGAGAGCTTTGTGGGCTCTCGCAGGCCGGTCTCAGGCGCGCTGGGGTTTTGGGTCACGCCCGGCCCGAACTATTGGCGCGCTGTGATTAGGCCATTGGCCTAGTGCGAGGCTGGTGCGCGGGGAACCACATTTCCTTTTGCGGTATTTAGGTAATCAAAAAGATCAATTTGTGCCGGCTAAGGCGTCAAATGATCACGACCTCAGTAGTTCAGCTTCGGATACCAGTCGGTGCCCCGCCCTTCCGGCGTAACGTCCAGAATCGTCCAGAGCGGCATCAGATCCGGCGCCCCGCGCGGGTCCTGGCCGGGATCGGCCGTAGATCCATCCATCTCGCCGCTCCAGAAATGGCGAATCTTTCCGCTGCGGCGGGTGAAGACGTTGAAGGCAGCATCGTCGCCACCGTCCTTGGTCAGCCCGTGATAGTCGCGGCTGAACGCGCCGGAGGTGTCCGAAAACAGCGGCAAGTAATGCCAGCCACGCTGCTTCTTGAAAGCGACCAGCCTCTCGATCGGCGAGCGCGCCACAACGGCCAGCGCCACGCGCTGCGTAATGTCAGGCACCTCGCCGTCCCAAGCCGACAGCAACGATGTGCACATCGGGCAGGGCTTCTCGCGCTGCGGCCCATACATGTAGGAGTAGACGACGAGCGTCTGCTTGTCGCCGAACAGGCCCGCGAAACTCACGGGGCCCTTCTCGCCGATGAAGTCGTAGTCCTTGGTCACCTCGCCGCCATCTGGCAGCGCACGACGCAGCTCCGCGACGCGTTCGATCTGACGCCGCAGTTCGATCTCCTCGACAAGCAACGCATTACGCGCATCGCGGTATTCACGGCTCTCATTGGGATAGCGAAAACTGGCCTTCTTCGCGAGTTCGGGCGCAGGCGTCAGGCTGGAACCGGTCATGACATGATCCTCCCTTAGTGAATTTCAACGTGTTCCGTCTGAAAGACGTTCCGGGACCGGCCGATCCGACATGACAAAGCAACAAATTCATCATGCGCAGCTTCGTGAACGGCCAGAACACGCATGACGGTCATTGACGCGCTGAGCACGGACGCACATGAGTGCGCCATGCGCCTGTTTCATTTCAGCGAAGAGAACAACATCGAAGTCTTCATGCCGCGGCAGGTGGAGGTTGCGACGCCTCGCGCCCACGGACAGGAGTGGCTCAACGGCCCCCTGGTCTGGGCGATCGATGACTGGCATGCGCCGATGTATCTGTTCCCACGCGACTGCCCGCGCATTTTTGTCTGGCCGACAGCGACGACAACGCCGGAATACCTCACCGCCTACAAGAAGATGACCACCTGCCGCATGGTCGCTCATATCGAGATCGGCTGGCTGGACAGGCTCTCCCACACCACCATCTATCGCTACGAGCTTTCGCCGGACGGGTTTGAATCGCTGGACGATTCGGGCATATGGGCCTCGCGCACGCCGTCCATGCCGCTGAACATGGAGCGGATCGACAACATCGAAAAGGCACTGGAAGCCGCCGGCGTCGAATTGCGTGTCCTGCCGTCCCTGAAGACGCTGGCGCCCTTGTGGGAGACATCGCTGCATGTCAGCGGCATTCGGCTTCGCAATACGTTGGATTGACCGATCGCGCTGCCTTAAACCGACAAAGCATGCCTGGACGTTCAGGAGTCATAGAATCGTAGAGCGTCTTCGCGACATTCATCGCTCGTTGTCACGATGTGCGACGAGTATCGTTTCGGCGCGATGCGCCTACGTTCTACCCATCCTGTAATGACCCACGAGCTCAGGCCGCGGTGTCGGCCTTCGCACGGCGATGACTGACCACGACGCGGTTGCGGCCCTCGCGCTTCGCCTCGTAAAGCGCGGCGTCGGCGGCCGCGAGCAGGTCATCGCCCTCGGCGACGTGCACCGGCATCACTGCCAGACCGATCGACAGCGTGACGCCGTCGAGCATGGCCGTTGGCAGCGTCACCTGCATGCGATGCACGGCATCGAGCACCTGCTGCGCCCGCTGCGCGGCAACCTCGACCGTGACGCCCGGCATCAGCATCAGGAACTCCTCGCCGCCGAACCGGCCGATGATATCCGAGGCGCGCGTCGTCTCGCGCAATATCCTGCCGAGGCCGCGCAACACGGCATCACCGGCCTCATGGCCGTGGCTATCATTGATGCCCTTGAAGTGATCGATGTCGAGCATCGCCAGCGCGAGCGGCTTGCCGTCTTGCTGGCTACGCGTGGTCTCGCGCACCAGGGCATCTTCGAGGTAGCGGCGGTTGTGAAGATCCGTCAGCGGATCGCGCACTGCCTGCTGACGCAGCAGCTCGCGGAGTTCGAGATTGGCCATCGCCAGCGACACTTGTTCGGCCAGCATCGTCGCCAATTGATCCGCCCCCTCACCGAACACAGAAGTATGCTCGCGATACAGCAGACCAAGCAGGTTGTTCTGCGCGATCAGCGGCTGACAAATAAATCCCGTACCGGTGGCACCGCACGGACCGGCATGATTGCAGACCAGTCCCTGACTCGCCTCTGAAATCGGGAATGTCGTGCCACGACGCAGCGCCCAGCAGTCATCGACCGGAAACGACACCGCATCGGCCTGTAGTGCGCCCCAATGGGCGCCGCGCTGAACTGCGTTGCGTGCGTTGTTCAGATAGTACAGCGCGCCCGCCTCCTCCGTGAACAGGTAACCTGCATAGGTCTGAACCGCCGCAAAAATCTCTTCGCGCGACTGACACGACTGCAGCACGCCCGAGAGTTCAGTGAGCAGGACGATTTCCTTGGCGCGAATTTCCGCCAGTTGCAGCGAGGTCGTCAGCCGTTCGTTGGCCTCCTCCATAGCGTGCGCATGCGCGCGCCGCTCCGCCTCGACAGCGAGCGCGTCGGTCTTGTCCTGGATCACCCAGAGGATATCGCCGCTAGCCAGCGGCTTGCCATAGGCATCGACCAGCAGCGTGGAGCCATCGCTGCGGCACAGATGCAGTTCGACTTCCGTCGCCATGGCGCTGTCACGAATGCGATTCAACGCGGCATCGAACGCCTCCCCGTCCACCTTCGTCGCAACCAGTTCGTCGATCGTGTTGCCGGGAAGCGTATCGGCGGAGCTGCGGCCGCAGAGTTCGGCAATCCGCCGATTGCCGCGCAGGATGCGATGGCCGGACGTAAACAGGATGCCTGCCAACGGATTGTCGACCAGCGCGCGCTGCTCGGCATCGAGCGTGCTGAGATTGCCGGACAACCGGCGCGACCGCATCGTGATCACGGCGAGCAGCATCATCAGGAGGCTGATGGCGCTGCCGCTAGCGAGGACGACGTTCGGCACTGTATGGCTGACCTCGTAGATCGAGCCGGGATTGGCGGTGAACAGGACGCGCCAGACGCGCTCGCCGACAACCAGCGAACGATCCGCCGAGATCCCCGCCGACATCACCATCTGCGTGACGAGACCGAGATTGGGTTCAAGACTGTCATACATGAGGGTCGGAGTGACGGTCGTATCTTCCGGCTCGCCAATCATGACGCCTTCCTGCGTCGGCTTGGCATAACCGCGATCAACCACCTGGATATGCATCTGCTGCAACGTCCGCGGATCGAGGATGCCGCGCATCAGGTCATTGGTGCGATAGACCGATGCAACGAAACCGTGGAGCGCTGCGTTTCGCTGCGAGACGGTCTGCGTGGGCTCGCCGGCCCGGTAGATCGGCGCGCGGATGATGAAGCCGAGCCCGCCCGAGGTGTCCTGCACCAGTTTGACCGGCGGCGTCGCGACAATCCGGCCGGTCTCCGCGGAACGCCGCAGCGAGTCCAGTTGCGCAGGATTGGCACCGGCATCGAAGCCCAGCGCGTTTTCGTTGCCACGCATCGGCTCGACGAATTCGACCACGTTGTAGATTGATCGTGGCCCCGGCGGACGCACGGCGAAATCCGGCTGTCCGGAATGCTCGATGCTCTTGTCGGCACGAACTTCCGCAACGAAGGCATCGAGATGATCCGGCGTCACATGACGCAGCGACTGCAAGGCCTGGAAGCCGGGATAGCGGCGGCCGAGATCGAGCACATCGATGTAGCGTCGGAACTGGGCGCGATCGACACGGCCGATCGAGGCGTACAACCCCTGCATGCTGACCAGTACTTCGGCGTGGGTGCGCAGCCGTTCGCTGATCGCATTGGAAATATCAACCGCGTCGACTGCGAAGCGACGCTGCATATCGGCCGCAATCAGACGCTCCGAGAATTCGCGAATGGCGAATGTCGCGGCGAGGCCGGCTCCGAGAATGGCTGCTGCAACGAAAGTCGTCCGCCGCGCCTGCGGCGCCAGCAAGTCACGCAATGCCATGTCGAGTTCCCTGAACTGACCCGGCCCCCGGCTTCGGATCACAGTACCTAGGTCGGGTGATACCGGCATCGGGATTTAGATTCTGTTGCGCTGCCCACCTGCGAACCACCTCAGGACCGGGCACTTGACGACATCCTTAATCGCGGATAATAATTATCCACGATAGAGATGGAATAAAGCCATGAAGATGAGCGACGGGGTTGAGCAGGCGATCCACAGCGTGGCGATGCTCGCAGGCCTGCAATCGAACGGCGTGTTGTCCGCCGGCGCCCTCGCCGAATTCCATGGCGTATCCACCAGCTATCTCCTGAAACACCTGCAGGCGCTTTCGGGCGCCGGCCTGCTCATCGCACAGCCCGGCCCGACCGGCGGCTATCGCCTTGCCCGGACGCCAGACCAGATCACCCTGCTTGATGTCGTCCTTGCCGTTGAGGGCGATGCGCCCGCCTTCCGCTGCAGTGAAATCCGCCAGCGCGGCCCCAATCCCCTGCCCGGCAAACCCACGGCGCCCTGCGGCATCAATGCCGCGATGTTGCGTGCCGAGCGCGTCTATCGCGACGAGCTGGCCAAGGTGAGCATCGCCGATGTGCTCGGCGATCTCCGCGCCAAGGACACCGACGGCGCCATTGCCGCTCGTGGCTGCGCCTTTCTGGAACTCAATGAACGCCGCCGTAACGCCAACTGAAACCTGAAACCGCACACCAGGAGAAAGACCATGCAAGCCCGTCTCAACATCACCAAGGCCGCCCCCGACGCCTACAAAGCCGTCGCCGCCCTTGATCAATACGTCGTCAAGGAAAGCGGCCTCGAGCCTGCGATCGTCCACCTCATCAAGCTCCGCTCGTCGATCATCAATGGCTGCGCCTTCTGCGTCAACATGCATGTGAAGGAATCCCGCCACGACGGTCTTAGCGAGCAGTGGATCAACATGATGTCGGTCTGGCACGAATCCACGGTCTATACGCCGCGCGAGCGTGCCCTCCTCGGCTGGGTCGATGCCGTCACGCTGATCGCGCAGACTCGCGCACCCGATGCCGATTATGAGGCTCTGCGCGCGCATTTCTCGGAAGAGGAATGCCTCAAGATCACCGTAGCGATCGGTGCCATCAATGTCTGGAACCGTCTTGCCGTCGGCTTCCGCGTTCCGCATCCGATCGAGAAGCCGAAGGCCGCTGCCTGAACACAGGCTTCAGCAGATAATCGACAAGCAAAAGGCCGGGTTGAAAATTCAACCCGGCCTTTCTTGGTTTCAGCTTGGCCCGACCGATGTGTCAGGCAATATGGCTAGTGGTCAGAAAAGCTTCGCGCCAGACGCATCGACGACGCGTCCCCAGCGGGCGTAATCGTCCTTGATCGTCTTGGCGAAAGCCGCCTGGGTCGAGGTCGTGATGCTGAGGCCCTGCTTTTCGAGACGCTCGCGAACATCCGGCAGCGCGCCGATGCGCACCACTTCGGCGTTCAGGCGATCAACAATGGCATCGGGCGTCCCTGCAGGCACGACGAGGCCGAACCAGGAGTCGACGACGAAGTCAGCCACGCCAGCTTCCGCCGGCGTCGGCACATCGGGAAGCTGCGACGAGCGCTCGCGGCTGGTGATCACGAGACCCTTGACCTTGCCGTCGCGGATCTGCGGCGCCAGCACCGTCAGCGTGTCGAAAGACAGGTTCACCTGATTTCCGAGCAGCGCATTCACGGCGGGAGCGCTGCCCTTGAACGGCACATGCAGCAGATCCGTCTCGGTCAGGCTCTTGAACAGCTCGCCGCTCAGATGGCAGAGCGTGCCGGGCCCGCACGACGAGTAGGTGAACTTGCCGGGCTCACGTTTGGCCGCAGCGACGAGCTCCTTCACTGATGACACCGGCGTATCCGGGCTGGCCGCGAGCACGTAAGGCACCGACGTGAGCATCGCCACCGGCGTGAAGCTCTTGAAGGGGTCGTAAGAGATGGTCTTGTTGATATGCGGCAGGATCGTGAGCTGCCCTGCGGGCGCCAGCGACAGCGTGTAGCCATCCGGATCCGCCTTGGCGACCGCGTCGGCAGCAATAGCCGTACCGGCACCAGCCTTGTTCTCGACCACAATGGTTTGCTTCAGCGCCTCGCCGAGCTTGTCGGCATAGACCCGCGCCGTGATGTCCGCAGCGCCGCCCGGCGGGAACGGAACGATCAGCTTGATCGTCCGGCTCGGCCAGCTGTCAGCGAGCGCCCCCGTCGCGCCGGAAACCAGCAGCACTGCCGCGAAAGCACCTGAGACGAGTCGAGAAGACATGACGGACCGCACGGTCGTATTCCTTATGATCGATGATGAGAGTGTTTTGCCCGTGGTGCCCGCGAGGTTTCGCCGAGATTTTGCAATCATTTCAGCGATGTGGGACCACGTTTGTTGTCATTGAAAATGTCATCGAGACGGGTTTCCGACAAGGAAACGCCCTTGCAAATAAGATCTGGACGATGGTGGATTGCTATCGTCGGACGGGCGGATGCGAGAAGTTGCTTCTTTTGACGGAACTATTCGGCAGCGGAACCTTATGTTCTGATCGGACCGTCGGAGTCGGAGAGCGTCATGACCGAGCTGAACCAGTCGACCGAGAAGAGCCGCTACCTCAGCGCCCCGAAACGCCCTGACTTCACGCTGGACCAGGACTGGGGTTCCTACTCCGCCGCCGAGCACGATCGCTGGGACCGCCTGTTCGCCCGCGCACAGACCGTCCTTAAAGGCCGGGCTTGCAACGAATTCCTCGTTGCGCTGAACACGCTGCAGCTGTCCGAATCCGGCATTCCCGATCTGGAGAAACTGAGTGCCCGTCTAACGCCGCTGACGGGCTGGCAGGTCGTGCCGGTCGCCGAACTGGTGCCCGACGAGATCTTCTTCGATCATCTTGCCAATCGCCGCTTCCCGGCCGGCGCCTTCATCCGCCCCGAACACGAAATGGACTATCTGCAGGAACCGGACATCTTCCATGACGTCTTCGGGCACGTTCCGCTATTGGCGAACCCGGTCTATGCCGACTTCATAGAGGCCTATGGAAAAGGCGGCCAGCGCGCGATGGCGCTCGGCCAGTTGAAAAACCTGGCACGATTATACTGGTACACGGTGGAGTTCGGACTGATGAAGAGCGCGGACGGGTTGCGCATCTTCGGCGCCGGCATTCTGTCGTCAGCAACAGAGTCGGTCTTCGCGCTGGAAGACGCCTCGCCGAACCGGATCACGTTCGATCTCGAACGCGTGATGCGGACGAACTACATCATCGACGATTTCCAGCAGAGCTATTTCGTCATCGAGAGCTTTGAGAAACTACTGCAGGACAGCTATCAGGATTTCGGCCCACTCTATACCCGCCTGGCCAAAGCAGACGACATCGCGGCCGACGAGGTGACCCCTGAGGATCACGTCATCAGCCGCGGGACGCTGGACTATTTCAAGCGCAAGCGCGCGTCAGCCATTCATTGACTGGATACGGAATTTAGCCGGCGACGCGCCGAAGCGACGACGGAAGCTGCGGTGGAAATAGGATAGTTCGTTGAAGCCGCAGGCGGCCGCGACTTCACTGATCTTCAGGCTGCACTGCCGATCGCCGGTCAGCATGCTGCGGGCCTTTTCAAGCCTCAGTTCCATGATGCGATCGGTGATGCTGAGGCCGGAACCCTGCAGCAAATCCTGAACGTAGCGGACGGACAGGCCGAGTTTCTCGGCGACCACCCGGGTCGAGAACTGCTGATCGGCAAAGCTCTCATTGATCTGGTTGATCACGCTGGCGATCCGCGCTCCGCGCAGGCCGCCGACCTCGGTGAGGTTCACGGGGTCCGGCTTTTCGATGCTGTGCACCTTGGCGCGGTCGGATCCAAAGTCGGAGTGGCTGCTGAATGCGAGATTTGTGTTTTCCATGTTCCCAATCACCGCCCATTTCAATGTGTGCGGAGATAGGTCGTCCGGACCCCTGACTTTGGTTCAACGCCGACGACGATAATTTATCGTCTTTCGAAACCATAGCGGCGCACTGCGCCCCGATGGTGACCCATAAGTCGTTGGCCGGTGGTCGTCGTGTGGTCCCAAGATCGCGTTCCCCAGTAGTACTTCCAGGTGAGACCGAGCGGCGACAGCCGCTCACAATGCGACGCCAAGAGCGCGATCCAGCACAAGTCACGCGCTTACGACCACGACGAGAGCGGTATTTTTATACATGGTCGCTGCCGAAATGACGCGCGAAGCAGCTCCGATTCCTCGAGGGCCGCCAGCGCACTGCAAGGAAACGACATGAAACAGCTTCTCCTCGGCACCATCGGCATCCTCAGCCTTGGCAATGCCGCCATCGCCGCAGACGTGCCGGCCCGCGCCTATACCAAGGCCTCCGCCATCGATCCTGCCTATAACTGGACCGGCTTTTATGCCGGCGTTCATGCCGGTTACGGTCTCGGCGGGACCGAATGGCAGATCCTGAATATCCGGACCGACGGCGCGCTGGGCGGCATTCAGGCCGGCTACAATCAACAGATCGGCAATCTGCTGCTCGGCATCGAGGCCGACATCAGCTTTAGCGGCATCAAGGGCAATCGCACGGTGAGCATTCTGAACCAGGCCACCCTGTCCCAGACGTCGCAAATCAACTGGCTGTCGACCGTGACGGGACGCGTTGGCTTCGCCAATGGCCGCTGGCTCACTTACGCCAAGGGCGGCTTCGCCTGGGCCAATGAAGATCACGGCTACGACGTTCAGGTTTCGGTGCCGGGGCCGGACCGGCTTACACTGTCCGGCAGCGAGACACGGCGGGGTTGGATCGTCGGCGCCGGCATGGAATATGCGCTTGCCAACAACTGGTCGCTGCGCGGCGAGTATAACTTCGTCAACTTCCCCGACCACGAGTTCGATTTCAGCGGCGCGCGGGCCTCCACCGGGCCGATCGCCTCCACGGCTTCGACCAAGCAGACGCTGCATCTCATCAAGCTCGGCGCGAATTACCAGTTCGGCGCTCCCGGTGCCGCCAAACCGATCCCGCCGCTGCAATACGCACAGTCAGGATTCAATTGGACCGGGCTCTATCTCGGTGCGCAGGCAGGCTACGGATCGGGACACAGCGACTGGCGCGACTACACGCCCGATGGGAAGTTCTCGATGACCGGAGGCTTCGGCGGCGGCCAGATCGGCGCCAATGTGCAGCTCGGGGTGATCGTCATGGGTGTTGAAGGTGAACTGGTCGGCGGCAATATCGGCGGCGGCACCCGCACCAACTTTGATAACAATCTCGAGATGCGCTCGCGCACCGAATGGCTCGCAATGGCCACCGCACGTATCGGTATGGTGACCAACGAGCGCTGGCTGACCTATCTCAAGGGCGGTGTCGCCGTCGCTGGGGATCATCACGCCATATCGCTGTCGTCGGGCCCGCAATACGCAAATCTCGACGGATCCCGCCTTCACACCGGTTACGTGGTCGGTGCCGGCGTGGAATACGCCTTCGCACCAAACTGGTCCGTCAAGGCGGAGTACAACTACATCGGCTTCGGCCACGACAATGCGAGCCTCGAAGGCGTGATCAATGCCCCTCCGATGGTCGGCCCTTATTATCTGAATGCCGATATTGCCCAGACCATGCAGCTCGGCAAGATCGGCGTGAATTATCACTTTGCGCCATAAATGCGACAGCCGACCACCATGGCGCTATCAAGCGCATGGTGGTCGCGCCTCCTAGCGCGGTAACATCTCGGGTGGCGGCGAACGGTCCAGTACATCGCCTTTCGCGCCTTCCAGCAGATTCAGCTCGACATTCTCCACGACCAGCGGGCCACGTTTGCGTTTGAGGTCAGCCACTTTCTCGATATTCGCAAAAGCCGCCCGCCATTCCGGATTGGCCGCAGCATTTTGCTCACCCACCAGCAAAAGCTTGCCGGATAGCTGCTCTGCACTCGGCTCCGGCATGTTCACCCAGCGAATCCGCTGGGTGCGCTGGAAGACACAGGTCCCCTTCGGCAGATAGAAGGTCAGCCATCCCGTGGTGCCGTAATCGGGCGCCACCACGCATGTGGCCCCGACACGGATGCGAGCCGCCTCGACGTCGGCCGCCAGTTCGACAAAACCCACGCCGATGCTGCGTACTGTCGCATCACGCTTGTAGCCGGACAGCAGACCCGTATTGGCCTGCACCACCAGTGCCGTGAACATGACGACGCCGGTCGGCCCCGCCCAGCGCAGGCAAAAATCCACCGTGCGCTGCTCGCGCGGCTTCCATTGCACGATGGTTGCCGCGACGGCAGCAATGATGGCCAGCGTCGGATAGACTGGCGCGAACCAGTTGGCCTCGACGCGGCTGTGCAGCGCATGCCAGCCGAAATACAGCACGATGACCCAGAACATCGCATTCAGCAGCACCCGCGCCGGCCACGCTCCGGGCCTGCGGACGGCCAGGGCATAGAGGCCCATCACGCCGAGAATGAATACCAGCGGTGTCGCGAAGGCGAATTGGGTCGGAATCAGTTCGGCGATGAAGGCCGGATTGAAGTGATCAATCCGGGCGCGTCCGAGTTGCTTGATGAAGGACACCCAGCCATGTTCGGCATTCCAGAACAGCACCGGCGAGAACACCGCGAGTGCGACCAGGCCACCGAGATAGGGCCATGGCGAGATCAGCCAGCGCCGCATCTTCGGTACAATGAGCCAGATCAGGATCGCCGGCCCGAAAAACAGTGCGGTATATTTCGATAGCAGCGCTACGCCGACGGCCACGCCCACCGCGAGCCACCACGCGCCCTGCCCGGTGGCCAGCACCTGGGCCAGCGCCAACAACACGAAACTGGAGGCGACGAGCACCGGCGCGTCCGGCGTGACGATCATTAACCCGACCGACGTGATCATGGTCGCATTGAGCAGGATCACCGCCGTTGACGCGGTCCGTCGACCGCCGAAGAGCAGTTCGGCCGTGCGATACACCGCCCAGCTCATCGGCAACGCCAGCAGGACCGAGACGACGCGTACACCGAATTCGGTATCGCCGGCAATCATGGTGCCGAGCCGGATCACCACCGCGACCATCGGCGGGTGATCGTAGTAACCGCCGGCCAGATGCTTCGACCACATCCAGTAATAGGCTTCATCGAAGGTCAGCGGCGTCCATGCGGCCGCCGCGAGCCGCAGCAGCACCAGACCGACGACCACGGCCGCGGTGCCGCGAACCAGCCGCAGTTCCTGCGTGGTCATCCAGCGGTCACCGTTTCCGCCACACGAACAGGCCCGACATCGCGTAGTTCCAGACCACGCCCATCAGCGCGCCGGAAGCACCCGCCAGCCACCAGATCGGCTCCTGGTCGAAGACCGACCAAGCCACGCCGACATTGGCGAGCAGACCCACGCTGCAGACCACATAGAAGATCGCCAGACCACGCAGGATGCCGAAACCTTTCAAACGCTGGTCGCGATAGGTCAGGAAATTGTTGAGCAGGAAGTTGCCGGTCATCGCGCAAAACGCCGCAATAGCCTGCGCCTCTGCGAATGGCGGATCGAAAACTTCCAGCGTGACGAACAACACGGCGAAATGCACGAACAGGCCGATCGAGCCGACCATAGCAAACAGCAGGAAGCGCAGCGACACCGTATCGTTGGTCAGCTTCGCCAGCACCAGGCCCAGGAAGTCGAGCGCCACCATGGAATCGAGCTTGCTTTCACCATGCAGCCGCGAGCCGAATGTGTAGGGCACCTCGATAACGCACAGATCGCCTTCTGCCGTCGCGACGACATCGAGCAGGATCTTGAAGCCCTGCGTTGAGAGTTTCGGCGCCAGTTGTTCAAAGCGATCGCGGCGGATCATGAAGAAGCCGCTCATCGGATCCGCGATCTTCACGCGCAATATGCGTTGCGCGACAGCAGTGGCGAATTTACTGGCGCCGAGGCGCTGCTGGTTGAAACTGTCGGCACTGCCGCCCTCGATATAGCGGCTGCCGATCACCAGTTCGGCAGCGCCACTTTCGATCAGACCGAGCATCTTGCCGAGCTGGGTCTCATCGTGCTGCAAGTCTCCGTCGATCACCGCTGCGCAGGGCGCGCTGGAGGCCAGCATGCCCTCAATGCAGGCGCCTGACAGGCCGCGCCGGCCGATGCGGCGGATGCAGCGGACACGCGAGTCACCCCGCGCCAGCTCACGTACCGCGTCGGCCGTGCCGTCCGGCGAATTGTCGTCGACGAAAATGACTTCCCAGGAAATGCCGACCAGCGCCGCGTCCAGCCGCTGCACCAGGGTGGCGACATTGCCGCGTTCGTTGAAAGTGGGGACGACGACGGACAGCTGCAGCGGAGCGCCCGCCTGCAATATCTGTCCGGGCCCCGGTCTGATGGCTTCGTTCATGGCGCCAGCATATATCTGCCGCGCCGGACCATGCCAAGGCGGACAGGGAACGGCGAGCCCTTAACTGGTGCCGGAACAAGCCATCAGAGGGGGGAATGGCCAAAAGTGGCCCAAAAATGCCAACGACCCCGAACAACAGGCGCACGTACATCCGGCGCACCGAGCTATTCAAGGTCGTTCCAGCGCCGGAGCTATGAAGCATCATCGTCGCCGTTGGAAACAAAATAGGGACGCTGGAGACATTCCGCAAGGGGTTGTCCCGGGACTGCGTTCAACGCCACATTCCGGCCGCAAACACCGCCCCCTGGCACCATTCTGTTGCTGGCGAGCTATAGCCAGTCCTGCGGGTGCCCGCTACCTTGCCCCGGTCAACAGCGGCGCGTTCGCGCGGTTTTCTGAGGCGGAAGCCCCGCCTGAACCGCGACCACAATCGTCTCCGCGCGTGATAATCGGAGATGCCATGCGACGCTCGCTCGGACCATGCCTATTCGCTGCATTGCTGACGCTGGCATCCTTCGGCGCCAGCCATGTCACCGCGCAGACAATTGATACCGTCACGACGACGCTGCTGTCCGATTCGCGCGTCATGGCTGCGCTCGATGCCATCAAGGCCGACGATGCCCGCACCCTGAAAGAGCAGATCCGGATCACCGAAATTCCCGCGCCTCCGTTCAAGGAGAACCTGCGCGGCAACTATATTCTGTCACGGTTTCAGGAACTGGGCTTCAAGGACGCCGTGATCGACGCCGAGGGCAATGTGATCGCCCGGCGCAAGGGCACCGCCGGAACGCCGAAGCTGGTCATCTCCGCACATAGGACACTGTCTTTCCCGAGGGGACCGACGTCACGGTGAAGGAAAAGGACGGCGTCTATCTGGCGCCAGGGATCGGTGACGATGCCCGTGGGCTCGCGGCCCTGTTGTCTTTGATGCAGACCCTCAACACGCAGCAGATCGCGACGGTCGGAGACATCATGTTCGTCGCCAGCGTCGGCGAAGAAGAGCTGGGCAATCTGCGCGGCGTCAAAGCCCTGTTTCGCGACAACAAGGACATCGACGGCTTCATCTCGATCGACGGACTCGGCGTCACGCGGATCGTCAACCAGGGAACGGGAAGCCATCGCTACGAGATGATCTTCAAGGGTCCGGGCGGTCACAGTTTTCAGGAATTCGGCTTGCCGAGCGCTACCCATGCGCTGGGGCGCGCGGTCGCGAAAATCTCGGAGCTGCAGACACCTGCGGATCCGAAAACCACCTTCACGGTCGGAACGGTGAGTGGCGGCACATCCGTCAACGCCATCGCTGCCGAAGCACGCATGACGATCGACATGCGATCGAACTCCACCGAAGAACTGTTGAAGCTCGAAGCGAGGCTTCTCGATCAGGTGAAGGACGCAGTGGGTGAAGAAAATAAGCGCTGGGGATCGGACAAGATCACTGTCGAGATCAAACTGATTGGCGACCGTCCGGCGGGCGTTGTCGCAGAAGGCTCTCCCCTCGTGCAGGCGACCGTGCGCGCCGTAACCGCGCTGACCCGCGCGCCCCATGTCACCTTTGCCGGCTCCAGCACGGACTCCAATCTCGCGATGTCGCTCGGCATTCCTGCGGTGACCATCGGCGGCGGCGGCCAGGGCGGCAACTGGCATTCGCGCAATGAATGGTACAAGCCCGTGGATGCGTATATCGGGCCGCAAAATGCACTGCTGACCATGCTGGTGCTGACCGGCGTGGAGGGCGTGACCAAGCCGGTGCTGCCGGCGCGGCACTGAGTAACACGGCGAATACTGAAAGGATCGGCCTCACAATGGTTGCAAAATCCGGACAAATCCGTATCGGCATCGGCGGTTGGACTTTCGCGCCGTGGCGCGGGGTGTTCTATCCGGAGAAGCTCGCACAGGCGAAGGAGCTCAGCTATGCCGCGTCCAAGCTGACCTCGATCGAGATCAACGGGACCTTCTACGGCTCGCAGAAGCCGGAGAGCTTTCGCAAATGGGCGCGCGAAGTGCCGGAAGATTTCGTATTCTCGCTCAAGGGCCCCCGCTTCGCAACCACTCGCCGGGTGCTCGCCGAAGCCGGCGAGAGCGTGAGCCGCTTCTACGATTCCGGCGTGCTCGAACTCGGTGACAAGCTCGGACCCGTTCTGTGGCAATTCGCGCCGACCAAGAAATTCGACGAAGCCGATTTCGGGAAGTTTCTCGAATTGCTGCCGACCGAGCTCGGTGGGCGCAAGCTGCGCCATGTGGTCGAGGTCCGCCACGACAGTTTCTGCGTGCCGGCTTTCATTGCGCTGCTACGGCAGTTCAAGATCCCCGTGGTATTCTCCGAACACGCCACCTACCCGGCCATCGCCGATGTCACCGGCGACTTCGTCTATCTGCGTTTGCAGAAGGGTGAAGACAGCATCAAGACCGCTTATCCTCCGAAGGCGCTGGACGCCTGGGCCAAACGTTTCGAGACCTGGGCCGGCGGCGGCGAGCCAACAGACCTGCCGCGCGTCGACGATGCCAAGATCAAGAAACAGCCACGCGACGTGTTCGCCTATGTGATCCACGAGGCCAAGGTGCGTGCACCGCATGGTGCCATGGCGCTGATCGAGCGGGTGACGTAGCACCCACGCGCGTTGCTCAATCGAGCTTGATGCCAGCCTCGCGGATCAGTTTTGTCCAGGTCGCGTGTTCTGATGCGACGAAGCCGTCGAGCTTGTCGTCGAGCATATCCCAGGGCTCACCGCCGCTCTTCTCGAACCGCTCCTTCAGATCGGGCAACACAGCCCGAATATCCTGACGGAGCTTTGCGATCACTGCAGGCGGCGTTTTGGCCGGCACGAAAATGCCCAGCCATGAATCCACATCGAGGCCGGGCACGCCCGCTTCGGACATGGTCGGCACGTCAGGCACCAGCGGGCTCCGCTTCGACGACAGCACCGCGATTCCCCTCACCTGCCCTGTCTGCACATAAGGCAGCCCGGCGGCGATCGAGTCGAAGAACAGGTCGATGCGGCCTGCCAGCAGATCGGCGAAGGCCGGTGGGGATCCCCGGTAAGGCACCTCCTGAAGCTTGACGCCGGCAGACTTCATGAAGGCCGCGGCCACCAATTGCTGGCCGGTCCCGACGCCGGCCGTCGCCACAGTGATCGACCCCGGCTTGTCCAATGCGGCGGCAACGATCTCCTTCGGCGTCTGCTGCGGCAGATCCTTGCGGCCAACCATGATGTAACCAAACTTGTAGACCAGCGCGACCGGAACGAAATCCTTCAGCGGGTCATAGGCGAGCTTGGCGTAAAGCGCGGAGTTGAAGGCCATGTTGGAAAGGCCGCCGACCATCAGCGTATAGCCGTCGGCCTCGCTCTGTGCCGCAGCCTGCGTGCCCACGACGGTGCCCGCTCCTGGCTTGTTCTCGACAAAGAACGCCTGCCCCGTTCGCTTCGCCAGCGCATCGGCGAGATGCCGCCCGACCAGATCGTAGCTGCCGCCGGGCGCGATCGGCACGATAATTCTGACCGGACGATCCGGATATGCGCCTTGCGCCAGAGATGTGGACTGAAACGACACAAGCGCGAGCGCGATTACGCCTAACGCACCAACCATGCGAGCCATCATTCCCCCGGTGATATCGGCCATTGAACTGGCGGAGTTTGTTGAGTTGACTATGTGCCATGTTGCAAATGGGAGCAACGCCTCGCGGCTGGCCGCGACATTGTGCCAATCATCTGTCGATCACGGGGTGCTCACATGGCCCGCAAGATACCTCGCCTCTTCACCGTCGGTTACGAGCAGACGCCAGCGAAAGCCGTGCTCGATGAACTGCAAAATGCCGGCGTCAAGCTGCTGGTCGATGTGCGTGCCGTTGCCGCATCGCGGCGGCCGGGCTTCTCCAAGAATCAACTCGCCGCCGGCCTCGACGAGCGCGGCATCGGCTACATCCATCTGCGCGGACTGGGTACGCCCAAGGACGGCCGCGAAGCCGCACGCAGCGGCAAGCTCGCAGCGCTCGAAAAGATCTATATGGCTCATCTCAAGACACCGCAGGCACGGGAGGAGATGGATGAGCTGGCGGCGCTCGTGACGAAGTCCGGACCGGTCTGCATCCTCTGCTACGAGCGCGACCACGAACACTGCCATCGGCGCTGGATCGCCGAGATCATCGAGGAGCGCGAAGGCGCCAAGGTTCAGAACCTGCTGCCGCCACAGCTCTGACGGCGTTTAGATCACTCCAAGCAGATTTTTTCGGATTCTCACTTATCCACACTGGACGGCGGCTTATCCCCAAGATAATCTACCTTAAGTTGTATTATTTTGTTGCGTTTCTGTTGCGTTGGGTGGGGGCTCGATGCGTTGGGGACTGGCGTTACGCGCATTATGCGTTGCGGCGGCCGCACACTCCTGCGGCGTAGCCTTGGCTCAGGATGTCGGCGAGATCGATGCCACGATCGAGCCGGCATCCGACTCATCGAGCTTCTGGTCGCCCCTGTTCGACACGCGTATCAAAAAACGGCGCGCCTTCGATTTTCTCTCCGGAGGCATGCCGGACCGCCTGATGTATTTCGGCGGCGTGGACGCGTCGCATTGGAGCCTTGGTGCCTATTTGGGGCTGCAATGGGCTCCCGCCGGCCTTAACAAGGACGGCTTCATTCTGCGTTTCTTTCTGTCGGAAAACCTTGAGCGCTACACGACAGGCACGCGCTCCGACTACACCCAGATCAGCCGCGCGGCGATCCTGCCGGGCTACCTCATCCGAACCGGCAATCTGGAAGTTCAGCTATTGGCTGGCCTCGATATGGAAGCCGACTATTTCTACCACGATCAGCGCCGCTCCCGGCTTCGCGCGATGCTCGGCGCGCGGGGCACGATGGATGTCTGGTGGGAGCCGACACGCGAGCTGATGCTGCAATATGCCATCTCGGGCACGACCATCGATACTGGCTATACGACGCGCATTGCAGCCGGCTGGCGCCTGTTCGATTTGTTCTGGATCGGCCCGGAGGCTGCACTGTCGAATGACTATTTCAGCCAACAGACCCGGATCGGCGGCCATCTGACTGGCTTGCGCACCGGTCCCTACGAATGGTCATTCGCCGCGGGACATGTGCGGGACAATTTCGAGCGCCAGGGAGTCTATGCGCGCTTCGGCATGGTCATGCGACCGCCCCGCGCGCCATTCTTCGAGAACTGACGCAGCACTCAGCCCAATCGCCAGATCGCCTGCGGCAGGTCATAGCCGCGGATCGGCACATCGCCGAGCAGCTCCGCATCGCTGCAAGTGTCGCCCAAGGCATCGCGTATGGAAGCAGAGATCAGCAGTTGCGAGCCGAACTGTTTGTTGAGCGCCTCAAGCCGAGCCGCGAAGTTCACGGTATCGCCGATGACGGTGTATTCCTTGCGGCGCGGGGAGCCAACGTTGCCGGCAATCACGGCCCCAATATGAAGCCCGATGCCGATGCGCAGGGGCCATTCACTGTCCCGATTGCTTTGCTCGACAGCTATGAGCATCTCGCGTGCCGCTTGTACGGCGCAATGCGCCGCGTTCGGATCCTCAATGGGCGCTCCGAACAGCGCGAGAAATCCGTCCCCGAGAAACTTGTTTACGATCCCCGAATGGCGATCCAACACATCGACCAGCAATGCAAACGTCTCGTCGAGCCGCTCCACCACCTGGCGCGGCGAATGCACACGGGTCGCTGCGGTAAAGTTACGGATATCGACGAACATCACCGCGACGTGACGCATCTCGGTCGTGGAGCTCGTTCCCGACGCCAACAACCGTTCCACAACCTGCGGCGAGACATGCTGACCGAACAGATTGGTGACACGATCGCGCGCCGAAGTTGCCGCGATGCTCGCCTCGAACTGGCGACGGAGTTGCAAGCCGACGGCGCCTGCAAGAATACCGCAGAGCAGGACCATGGCGCTGCGGATAAGCTGAAACGCAAAATCCGGTGCCGGTTCCGAGGCGAATTGCACCGGATGATACAGCATGGCCAGCGCGAGCATCTGGGCGGCCGCGACAAAGCCGGTAAATGTCGACAGCCAGAAATCGAGCCGAAGCGTGGATAGAATGATGAAGATGAAATAGGACAAAGGCGCCGCAAATGCCAACGCCGCCGCCGGCCCCATCCAGCCCATATGGAGATGCAGTGCAGCCGTTGGAATGCTGGTCTCGATGAGTGCGCTCAGATAGCGCCGCCCCTGCGCAATATCCTGCCCTGCAGCGATGCGCTGATTGACCTTGTAAAGAACGAAGAACTCGAACAGCAGCAGCGGGCCCGTGATCATAAAAGACGATTTAAGATCGAACTGGCCGTTGGATATGCGCGCGAAGCTCGATGGCGCCAGCAGATAGGCGATGGACAGCGACAGCGTCACGATCACCACGGTGCCAATGACCGTCTTGACCCGCAACCGTTCGGTCAACAGCATCTCGCGGCTCAGCGCCTTGCGAAATTCGCGAACGGACGGATCGGCGTCGGCGGCAGACTTCAGAAGTGTCCGGAAAAATTGAATCATTGCAGCAGTCTAGCTGCCGCAGGCGCATTGAACGAGATATTTGTCGGGGAGCTCTAGCCCTTGGCGTCGCAGGCCCAGGCGCGGATGACACATTCCTTACCGCCGTAGTCATAGCATTTCTTGGTCGCCTGGTTCAGCGAACTCGAAATACGGGGCGCCACGGCATAGCCGTGTGCGCCGCAGGGATTCTTCATATCCACGGCGAAGGCTGCACAGGCACGGTTCATCGTTACGATCGTGCATTCGCCCTTGCACTGCTTTTTAGCGGCCGCCAGCGCCGCCCCCTGCGCCTGATAGTCGAAGGCCTGGCCATAGGCACCGCACTTGCCCACGGCGAGGGCACCAGCGGCCGAAGCCACGTCCACGGCACCGACGCTCATCAACAAGGCAACGGCGAGAATCGCGCGACGACGCGCGGCAACAAACAGTGACAATTTCCCCTCCCCCGAGGTCGATCGAGGCAGACGCTAAAGGAAGGGCGTTTCAACTTGGTGAACGAAAGTGCAATGCGGCGGCCCGCCGCATACGCCATGCGTTAGCCGCTCCGCGCGTCTTCCAGCGCCTGCGGTGTATCGATATCGAGGAAGGCGCCGTGACCTTCGACCGCCACATCGGCAACGGCTTCGGCGTGCTTCATGATCAGGTGCCGAGCGCCGATATCGCCGTCCAACGTCATCAACTCATTGAAGAAGCGCCGAGACCACAACACGGGATTACCGCGACGGCCCTCGCTTACAGGGACGACGATGAGGTTGCCGCGATCCGGCGCGAAGGCTTCGATCAACCGGTCGATCAAGCGGGCATCGATCAGCGGCATGTCGCCGAGACAGACCACGGCTCCATTGGCATCGGCCGGGACCGCCGCGATGCCGGCTTTCACCGAACTGGCAAGGCCATCAGCAAAATCAGGGTTGTAGACGAACGTGACTTTGAGTCCGGCCAGCGCCTTCTCGACCTCCGGCGCCTGATGACCTGTCACCACCGTTACGCTCGACGCTTTCGATGCGATCGCCTGTTCGGCGACTATCCGGACCAATGCCTTGCCGTTGAGTTCGGCGAGCAACTTGTTCGGCCCCCCCATCCGGGTCGAACGACCGGCGGCCAGAATAACGGCGGCGACGTTTCTGTTGCCATCGCTGCCGACGGGCACGCGCGGTTGCGGCCGGGTGACGATTTCCATCAGCAAACCGCCGACGCCCATGCCTGTGAGATCCGAACGCGTGACCTTGAGACCGGCCAGCAGCCGCATCAACACCCAATCGAAGCCGTTCTCGACTGGGGATCGCGCACAGCCCGGCGCACCCAGCACCGGCACGTTGCCGGCCCTGCCGATCAGCAGCAGATTGCCGGGATCGACCGGCATGCCGAAATGCTCGATGGCGCCGCCGATTTGCTCGATCGCCGACGGAATGACGTCACGGCGGTCGGCAATGGCCGAGGCGCCGAACACGATCACTAGCTCGGCGCCGAGCCCGAGCAATTCCTTGATTGTTTTCGCCAGCACTTTCTCGTCGTGCGGCACGCGGCGCTCGGCGATGATCTTCGCACCAGCAGGCGCAAGGCGCTCTTCGGTCACACGCAGTGTCTTGTCGATCACCTTCGGCGACAGCCCCGGCAACAGCGTCGAGACGATGCCGACTTTCTTGACCGTGTAAGCCGCGATTCTCATTGCGCCGCCCGAGGCAGCCTGGACGGCCGCGTCGCGCAGCGTACCGGCGACGCCGAACGGGATCAGCTTGACGGTCGCGATCATCTCGCCTTCGACCACCGGCTTGTAGGCCGCCAGCGTTGCAAAGGTGATCGCTTCATCGACCGCATTGATGCGATCGACGATGGCGCGATCGACGACCAGCACGCCCGGCGCCCCCGCAAACAGATTGGCGCGGCCCGTGAAGGCGCGCTCAACATTGACGCCCTCGCCCGCCACTGCCTGCGCGATGCTGGCGGCTGCGACGTCCTCGGACACGTCGCCCTCTTCGAGACGTACGACGACCACGTCCTTGACGCCGGCGCCGGTCAGCGCGGCGACTTCATCGGGACCGATAGTGGTGCCCTTCTTGAGAACGAGCGAACCCTGACGCAGCGTATGGACGGTCACGCCGCCAAGTGCATCCGCCGGACTGGCGGGACCGAACTTCATGGGTTGCTCACTTTGGACAATTCCGCGGGTATCGTCTTGGGCATGCGCAGTTCGGCGGTGATCTCGGCCATGATCGAGACCGCGATCTCCGATGGCGAAACAGCACCGATATTGAGACCGATCGGCGCCTTGATCCGCGCGAAGTCAGCCTCGCTGACACCCTGTGCCTTCAGCCGGTCGCCGCGCTTCGCGTGGGTTTTCCGCGAGCCGAGCGCGCCGATATAGAAGCAGCTCTTCTCGAACGCATGCAGCAACGCGGGATCGTCGATCTTCGGATCATGGGTCACGGCGACGAAGGCTGTGTAGTGATCGATGTGGAGGCCCGGCAGCGCCTCATCCGGCCATTCGGCGATCAGCTTCACGTCCGGGAAACGCTCGGGGCTGGCAAAGGCTGTGCGCGGATCGACCACCGTCACATCGTAATCCAGCGACCGCGCCAGCGGCGCCAGCGCCTGGCTGATATGGACGGCACCGATGATCACGAGCCGTGCAGTGGGCGCATAGACATTGAGGAACAGCTTCTTACCGTCGGACTCGACCATGGCGCTCTTGCCCATGCGGAGCTGCTTCTCGAGCTCGGCATGCAACGGATCAGCGCCGAAATCGGCGGCCTTCACGAGGCGTTGTGTTCCGTCGGATATATCGGTGATCAAAATGACAGGACGCCGGGCGGCGCGCTCGGCGTTCAGAGTGGCAAGTGTCTCGGCTTTCACGACTGGCCCACCTTCTCGACGAACACGCGGATGGTACCGCCGCAGGACAGGCCGACATTCCAGGCGGTCTCGTCTGCCACGCCGAATTCGAGCAATTTGGGCTCCCCACTCGCAATCACGTCGAGCGCCTCGGTCACCACGGCGCCTTCGACGCAACCGCCGGAGACCGATCCCAGGAAGGTGCCGTCGTCATTGATGACGAGATTCGAGCCTGCGGGGCGCGGCGCCGACCCCCACGTCTCAACCACGGTGGCCAACGCCACGCCGTGCCCGGCCTTCTGCCACGCCTCGGCGGCCTGCAGGATGTCTTCATCGCGATTGAGCATGGAAGCCTCTCTTAAGCTGCGGGCCGGATCAGGCTGCGGTGATGGACCGGGGGCGCCGATGACAGCGCCTTGATCAGTCCGTCGATCGAACTCAAATTATGCACCGGGCGGAATTCGTCAACGTGCGGGAGCATCATTTTGATGCCCTGCGCCTTCGGCTCGAAGCCGTCGAAGCGCAACAACGGGTTGAGCCAGATCAACCGCCGGCAGGAGCGATGCAGCCGGTCCATCTCGAAAGCCAGCTGCGAATCCGCCTCGCGCTCCAACCCGTCGGAGATCAACAGCACGATGGCGCCCTGGCCGAGTACGCGGCGTCCCCACAGCTTGTTGAAATTATGCAGCGACGCGGAAATGCGCGTGCCGCCGGCCCAGTCTTCCACCGAGGCCGAGCACGAGGCCAGCGCCTCATCGGGATCACGCGAGCGCAGCGCCCGCGTCACATTGGTCAGCCGGGTGCCAAACAGAAAAACCGAGACGCGCTTGCGGGCGTCCGTAATGGCATGAAGGAAGTGCAGGAACAGCCGGGTATATTCACTCATCGAGCCGGAGATATCGAGCAATGCGACAATCGGCGCCGGCTTATCAATCAGGCCTAGCCTGCGGATGTCGATGATGTCGCCGCCCGTGCGCAGGCTGCCACGCAGTGTGCGCCGCAGATCGAGCCGCGCGCCGTGCTTGTCCGGCTGGGTGCGGCGCGTGCGCAATTCAGCTTGCGGCAGCCGCATATTCGCGATGGCGCGCGTGACCTCGGCGATCTCCGCCGCGCTCATCTGGGCAAAATCCTTCTTCTGCAAAACCTCTCGGTCGGAGACCGAGAGCCTGATCTCCTGCTCCTGGGGCGCCTCTCGCTCTGTGCCCTGCGCCGGCTGCGCCATCGCCTCCTGCACGCGGCGCGAGGCCGGCGGCGGCTTGCGTTTGGCATCGTCGGGCAACGGCACCGAATCCAGCATCTGCTTCCATTCGTCGGCCGCACGGAAGAACAGATCGAAGGCCTGGGCGAACACGAGCGCGTGCTCGTGGCGCTTGACGAAGATCGCTTCCAACGTCGTAAACACGTCAGCGCGCTTGCCGATCTCGATCATCTGCAAGGCATTCAGCGCATCGATCACCGCCCCCGGCCCGACCGGAAGCCCGGCGGCGCGGAGCGCACGCGCAAAACCGATGACATTGTCTGCCATCTGGCCGGTCGGTGGGTTGAGATGGTCGATGGGCAAACCTAACTCCGTCGTTCCGGGACGGGCGCGCCACTTGCGCGACCGAACCTCAACCACTCCAATTGGAGTGGTGGGGAACCTCGATGTGTTCAACTACTTTGGGATTCCGGGTTCGCGTTCGGCTATCGCCGCCCGCGCCCCGGAATGACGAGTTTCAACTAGTCGCTCGTCGCTTCCTTGATCACCTTCGCCAGCGCATCGCCCTGCATGCGCTGGATATCGTCCTGATACTTCAACAGCGCGCCCAGCGTATCGCCCACCACCTGAGGCGTCAGCGAGCGGGCGTCGAGTTCGGTCAGCGCGGTCGCCCAGTCCAGAGTCTCGGCGACGCCCGGCGATTTGTAGAAATCCTGGTCGCGCAGTGCCTGCACGAATCTCACCACCTGCTGCGAGAGCTTTGCGGAGATGCCCGGCACCCGCGACTTGACGATGGCGAGTTCGCGCTCGGCGTTGGGATAGTCGACCCAGTGATAGAGACAACGCCGCTTCAGCGCGTCGTGGATTTCACGGGTGCGGTTCGAGGTGACGATGACAATCGGTGGCGCCGGCGCCTTCACGGTGCCGAGTTCAGGAATGGTCACCTGAAAGTCGCTGAGGATTTCGAGGAGATAGGCTTCGAACGCCTCGTCCGCGCGATCGAGCTCGTCGATCAGGAGCACCGGCGCGCCGTTGACGTCCGGCTCCAGGGCCTGCAGCAGCGGACGCTTGATAAGATAACGCTCGGCGAAGATGTCGCTGGCTAGCTGATCACGGTCGGTATCGCCGGCAGCTTCCGCCAGCCGGATCGCAATCATTTGCGATGCGCTGTTCCACTCATAGACAGCGGAAGACACGTCGAGGCCTTCATAGCACTGCAGCCGGATCAGCTTGCGGCCGAGCGCGGCCGACAGCACTTTGGCAATCTCGGTCTTGCCGACGCCGGCCTCGCCTTCGAGAAACAGCGGCCGGCCCATTTTCAGCGAGAGATAGGTGACTGTCGCCAGCGAACGCTCGGCGAGATAGCCGCGCGATGTCAGCAATTCCAGCATGCCATCGACGGAAGTGGGGAGCGCCGATGGCTTAGTCATGAGAGAACCAATCCGGAAAAGTGCGGACCTGACAAATATCAGGCCCGGTTGTTGGCAGCTTCGACCGCACGCTTGGCCAGCACGCCGATCAGATGCGCCCGATATTCGGCGCTGCCATGGAGATCGCTGTTGAGGCCCTCGGCCGGCACCGTAAGCCCGTCCAGCGCCTTTGGCGAGAACCGCTTCTGCAATGCAGCCTCGAACTCCTCGACGCGGAACACACCATCCGAGCCCGCACCGGTGACGGTGACGCGCACGCCCGAGGGCAGACGCGCCACGAACACCCCGACCAGCGCGTAGCGCGAGGCCTGGTTGCGGAACTTGATATAGGCGGCCTTCTTCGGCACGGGGAAGGAGACCTTGGTAATGATCTCGTCGGCCTCCAGCGCGGTCGTGAACAAGCCCTGGAAAAATTCTTCCGGCTTCAGCTTGCGCTTGTTGGTGGTGATGGTGGCGCCGAGGGCCATTACAGCTGCCGGATAGTCCGCCGTCGGATCGTTATTGGCCAGCGAACCACCGATGGTACCCTTGTGGCGCACAGCGGGATCGCCGATCAGGCCGGCGAGTTCGGCCAGTGCCGGAATGGCTTCGCCAACGATCGGCGATGACGCGACAGCGGCATGCTTGGCGAGCGCGCCGATCACCAGCGAGCGGCCCTTCATCTCGATGCCGTCGACACCCTCGATATGCGAGAGATCGATGATATGCGGCGGTGCCGCCAAACGCTGCTTCATGACCGGCACCAGCGTGTGACCGCCGGCAATCAGCTTGGCGTCTTCGTTCTTGATGAGGAGATTGGCGGCCTGCCGCACGGTCGACGGACGATGATATTTGAATTCGTACATGGGTGGGGATCCCTGATTCGCGGTGCGCGATTATCGTTGTGCGTCGTTATGCGAGATCGGACTTCGCCATCGCCTTGGCGCCGGCTGCAATCGACGCCACGATGTTCTGATAACCGGTGCAGCGACAGAGATTGCCTTCGAGTTCTTCGCGGATCAGATGATCGCTGAGATCATGTCCCTTGCGATGCACGAGGTCCACCGCGGTCATGATCATGCCGGGGGTGCAAAAGCCGCACTGCAGGCCGTGATGCTCGCGAAACGCTTCCTGCATCGGATGCAGCGGCGCTCCATCGGCTGCGAGGCCTTCGATGGTCTTCACCTCGTGACCGTCGGCCATGACAGCGAGCGTGGTGCAGGACTTCACGGCCTTGCCGTCGAGATGCACAACGCAGGCGCCGCATTGCGACGTGTCGCAACCCACATGGGTGCCGGTGAGCCGCAGATTCTCACGCAGAAACTGCACCAGCAATGTGCGCGGATCGATATTGCCGGTGACGGGATTGCCGTTCACGATCATCGAGATTTTGGCCATATGCACTCTCTTGGTCCGCGTCCCATTGCGTGGCGACACGGTCATTAAAATCATTCCAAATGCATAATATGGCCCATCCCGGCAATGAGCAACCTCAAGTCGGGACGGTCTCTGGTGTGTTTTTCTGCGGTATCAAGCACACTTGATCGCCGCTATCAGACGCTCCGCACCTTAGCCTTGAACGGCTTTGGCGAAGTTTGCGAAGAACTCGTCGGCGATCTTCTTGGCTGAACCGTTGATCAGGCGCTGACCGAGCTGGGCCAACTTGCCGCCGATCTGGGCTTCCACATTGTAGGTCAGGAGCGTGCCGCCATCCTTGTCGGTCAGGCCGACGACAGCGCCGCCCTTGGCAAAGCCGGCCACGCCGCCCTCGCCTTCACCGGTGATCTTGTAGCCGTTGGGCGGATCGAGATCGCTCAGCGTGACCTTGCCCTTGAAGCGGGCGGAGACCGGGCCGACCTTGATCTTGGCGGTGGCGCGGAAGCCCCCCTCCTCTGTGGTCTCGAGCTCTTCGCAGCCTGGGATACAGGCCTTCAGCACTGCGGGGTCGTTGAGCTTCCCCCATACCACTTCGCGGGGCGCGGCAAGCTGGACTTCACCGCTCATCGTCATGGCCATGGGTCTGTCTCCTGAATTTGTCGCCGTCCGGAATTGAGGTGTCATCCCCAAGGGATTGAACCCTCAATCCCAAGTAATGCACGGACGGCGCAAAGGAAAGACCGTCCGGCGAGATGGGGCGATGCCTATTCGCAGTGCAACAGGCGACGGCGACAAGAAGATTGCGGGGGATTGGCAGACTCTCGCCGGAATGGTTAGGTCCCGCACAGATGAGCACATCCCTGTCCCCTCTGCTGGCACCCTTGTTGTCGAGCCGCGCGATGCGTGCGGTTTGCGATGATACCGCCCATTTGCAGCATATGCTGGACTTCGAAGCCGCACTGGCGCGGGCCGAGGCCGCAGTCGGGGTGATTCCCGCCAGCGCCGTGACGGCCATCGAGGCCGCCTGCAAAGCCGACCAGTTCGATCTCGCTGCACTCGCCGATGCAGCCACGCGTTCCGGCAATCTCGCCATCCCGCTGGTCAAGACGCTCACCGCCAAAGTGGCGAAAGCCGATGCCGAGGCCGCACGCTACGTGCATTGGGGCGCCACCAGTCAGGACGTCATCGACAGCGCAACCATGCTCGGCCTGCGCGCGGCCATCGACGCCCTGCTCGCGGATCTCGACCGCGCCATTGCCGGCTTTGCAGCCCTGGCGATCAAGCACCGCAACACCGCTGTGGTCGCCCGCACCTGGCTGCAGCACGCGCTGCCGATGCCATTCGGGCTGAAGCTCGCTGAATATGCCTCGGCACTGCATCGCTCGCGCCTGCGCCTGAAGCGATTGCGCGCCGAAGGTCTCGCACTGCAATTTGGCGGCGCCGCCGGCACGCTGGCTGCGCTCGGCGACAAGGGCCTCGTCGTTGCAGAGCAGCTCGCCAAGGAATTGCAGCTGCCGCTGCCCGATGCGCCATGGCACACCCATCGCGACCGTATCGCCGAAGCGGCTTCAGTGATGGCGATCCTGTCCGGCAGTTGCGGCAAGATCGCCCGTGACGTCTCGCTGATGATGCAGACCGATGTCGGCGAAGCGTTTGAACCGTCGGGTGAAGGCCGCGGCGGCTCCTCCACCATGCCGCACAAGCGCAATCCCGTGGCATCAGCCTCCGCGCTTGGCGCCGCGACCATGGCTCCGAATCTGGCTGCAACGATCTTTGCCGCGCAGATCCAGGATCACGAGCGCAGTGCCGGACCGTGGCACGCGGAATGGCCGACGCTGCCGACGCTCCTGCTGGTAACATCGGGCGCTCTTGCCGCCATTGTCGATATCGCCGAAGGACTCGAGGTCGACACCGAGCGAATGCGCCTCAATCTCGATGAAACCAACGGGCTCATTATGGCGGAAGCCGTGACCTTTGCACTCGCCGAAAAGCTCGGCAAGAGCGACGCCCATCATCTGGTCGAGGCCGCAACCAAGCGCGCCGTCGCCGAGAAGAAACATCTGCGCGATATTCTCACGGCCGATCCCAAGGTCAGCGCGCAGCTTAGCGCTGCCGCGATCGCCAAACTGTTCGAGCCGATGGATTATCAGGGCGTCTCGCAAGCCCTGATCGACCGCCAGCTCGCCTCACTCAATTAAGAAGAAACTCGGGAGACACACCATGCCCATGATCGACGCCGACGGCTGCCTGCTGAATGTCTCCGTGGAGGGCCGCGACAGCGGGCCAACGCTGATGATGTCGAATTCACTCGGCTGCACCATGGCGATGTGGGAGCCGCAGATGCCGGCGCTGACAAAGCTGTTTCGTGTGATCCGCTACGATCGGCGCGGCCACGGCAAGTCCGGCATGAACGGCCCGACCTCGATGGAGCGCTATGGCAAGGACGTGCTGGCGATCCTCGACGATCTCAATATCGACAAGGTGCATTGGTGCGGGTTGTCGATGGGCGGCATGGTCGGCCAGTGGTTAGGCGCCCACGCGCCTGAGCGGTTCAACAAGATCATCCTGGCCAATACCAGCTGCTACTATCCGGATCCGACCAACTGGCACAACCGCATCAAGGCGGTGCGCGAGGGTGGCCTCAAAGCGGTGGCCGACGCCGTCATCGGCGGCTGGCTCACCGCCGACTTCCGCGAGCGCGAGCCCGAGACCACCGCGAAGATGAAGGCGATGCTGATCGCCTCACCGGTCGAAGGATATCTTGCTGCCTGCGAGGCGCTGAGCACGCTCGATCAGCGCGCACTGCTGCCCAAGATCAAGAGCCCAACGCTGGTGATCGCCGGCCGTCAGGACAATGCGACGCCGGTTGCGGCTGGTGAACTGATCCGCAGCAACATCCCCGGCGCCAGCATGACGCTCCTGGATGCCGCACACATCTCGAACGTCGAACAGCCTTACGCATTCACTGACGCCGTAGTCGGCTTCCTGACACAGCGCTGAACGGAGACCTTAGATGGACGAGCAACAGCGCGCCGCCGAAGGCACCGCAAAACGCCGCAAGGTTCTCGGCAATGCCTGGGTCGACAAATCGGCCGCCGGCAAGAACGCATTCAATGCGGATTTTCTCGACCTGATCAGCCGCTACGCCTGGGGCGAGATCTGGACGCGGCCGCATTTCGACGACCGCACGCGCCGCGTATTGGTGATCGGCACCATGCTCGCACTCGGCCAGTGGGATGAATTCCGCATGCATGTGCGCGCCGCGCTCACCGAAGGCGGCTTCACACCTGACGACATCAAGGAAATCCTGCTGCAGCAGGCGATCTATTGCGGCGTGCCGGCGGCCAATCATGCCACCAAGGAAGCTGGCGCGATCATCAAGGAGCTCGGGCTGGCCATTTAGGCGACCTTTTATTTAGGCAACCTTCTGCAAAAGCTCCGCGTCGTTGGCTGCCTTGCCCGGCTGCCTGGGATCAAGCTCCTGCCCCGCCGCGCGACGCAGCGGCGGCTCGATCGCCATCAGCACCGCGGTGCCCAGCAGCAGCAGCAATTCTGTGATGTGCAGCCGCATCGCGGCGATCTCGCCGACTTTCGATGCCATCATCATACTGGCGAACGAGATCACGCCACCGATACCAAGCGCCATCATCAACGCCTCGTCGCAGCCGCCCGTCTTGCGGATTTTCGGGCGCGTGATGAACACCAGGAATACCGTGAAGAAAGCCACCACCGTCAGCTTGCCGACGGCGAGCAGCCACGCATAGCGCACCGTGCCCATGCTGGAAAATTGCATGTAGTCGCTGAGAAACAGCGCCAGCGAAATATTGGGCCGCTCATAGAAGCCCTGGATCGGCGAGACCATGATGCGGAACGCGAAGATCGTCCAGGTCGGGATGAAATAGCAGGCGATCAGCGCGCCCGTGAACGTGCTGATCCGCCAAGTCTGAAACGTACCGGTCTGAAACGTGCCAGCCTGGAGAGTTCCACCCTGATGGGCTCCGGTCTGGTCTGCGCTGCTCTGATCCATCACGTCGTCACCGCTCTGCCGGCGACTCGCAGGAGTCGCACGCCTGCGCCGACGTAACGCCCGTTCAATCAGACGGACAACGTAAACCAATTGGTAACCTTAATTCGAAAATTGCCGGGATAACGGCGGTGGAATACGATCGGGACTTGCCAAACGAAAAGCCCCGCCTTTCGGCGGGGCCTTCCACATGGGTCGCTGAGAACGACCCAAATCTCGATTGATGTCTGCCTGACCGCCTATCTCTGGCCCTGCCGGCCGGGGTCCTGCTCATGGTCGGGCTTCATTCCACCGCCCTGCTGCTGACCGGGCTTCTGGCCCTGCTGCCCGGGGTTCTGGCTCTGCTGGCCTGGCTTCTGCTGACCGGGCTTTTGCTGGTTCTGATTGGACATCTTCAATCTCCTGTGTTGAACCATTCAACGCCCGACAACGTGCAGCCCCGATCTTCGTTTCGGTTCCCGCGTGATGATTGCAAGGCCGTTGCACGGCGCAACTGTGACACCGGAACAGCCGCAAATAAGGCGGGGATTTGTGTGCGCTGCGGCGCAAGTGAACGGACGCCAATCGCCGCGAAAAACAGCATGTACAGGCTACTTTAGCCGCACCGGCCCCTGTTGCCGCCTCCAATGGCCGCTGTTAGAAAACGATACAACGACGCAATGATCCGGCTGCCGGATCATGGTGGCGCCTCACTCGAATTCGGCAGCGCATGGATTATTTCGCCCAGCAACTGATCAACGGACTCGTGCTCGGCTCCATCTACGGCCTGATCGCGATCGGCTACACGATGGTCTACGGCATCGTCGGCATGATCAATTTCGCCCATGGCGACATCTTCATGATCGGCGGCTTCATCGCGCTGATCACTTTTCTCATCCTGGTGTCGATCGGCCTTACCGCGGTGCCGGTGATCTTGCTGCTGGTGCTTCTGGTCTCGATGGCAATCACCTCGCTCTATGGCTGGACCATCGAGCGCATCGCCTATCGTCCCCTGCGCCACTCCTTCCGCCTTGCGCCTATGTTGTCGGCGATCGGCATGTCTTTCGTGCTGACCAATTTCTCGCAGGTCGCACAGGGCGCCCGCGTCAAGCCGGTGCCGCCGATCATCACCGGCGGCTACACGCTGCACGAAGGTGCCGACGGTTTCGCCGTACGCTTGTCCAACATCCAGATCATCGTCGTCATCACCACCATCGTGCTGCTGGCGCTGTTCACCTGGCTGGTCGCGCGCACGCGCCTCGGCCGCGACATGCGCGCCTGCGAGCAGGACCAGACCATGGCGTCACTGCTCGGCGTCGATGTGGACCGCACCATCTCCATGACCTTCGTGATCGGCGCAGCCTTGGCTGCGGTCGCGGGCATGATGTACCTGCTCTATTACGGCCTGGTCGATTTTTTCATGGGCTTCGTCGCCGGCATCAAGGCGTTCACCGCCGCCGTACTTGGCGGCATCGGCTCGCTGCCTGGTGCCATGCTCGGCGGCTTGCTGATCGGCCTGATCGAGACATTGTGGGCCGCCTACTTCTCGACCGAATACAAAGACGTCGCCGCCTTTTCGATTCTGATCGTGGTGCTGATCTTCCTGCCGACCGGCCTGCTCGGCCGTCCCGAAGTCGAAAAAGTCTGACGGGATCCAAGTGGCAGCAAACACATCACAAGCTAAGACTGCCCGCGGGCCGGACGCCGCATTCATCCTGAAGAAGGCCGTGATCTCCGCACTGGTGGCGCTGGTGCTGTTCTCGTTGATGATCGGCATCCGCACCGAGGCCGGCTCCGACGGGCAGCTGACCTGGTGGACGCGCTTCGGCGATCTCGCCGCCATGGTCGCCGTGGTGTTCGGCGGCAGTATCGTTATGGAGTTGCTGCGCCGCTGGTGGGGTCCAGTGGACACCGTGCGCGTCGTGCCGCCATCGGCGCAGAAGGTATTTTCCTTCGCTGGCCGTGCGCTGGTGCCGGCGCTGTTGATCTTCACCTTCCTCGTCCCGGTGATCTTCTACGACGAGCGTTACATCCTCGATCTCGGCATTCTCGTGCTGACTTACGTGATGCTCGGCTGGGGCCTCAATGTGGTGGTCGGCCTCGCCGGCCTGCTCGATCTCGGCTATGTCGCCTTCTATGCCGTCGGCGCCTATTCCTACGCGCTGCTGGCCACCAATTTCGGCCTGTCGTTCTGGATCTGCCTGCCACTCGCCGGTATCCTCGCGGCATTCTTCGGTGTGCTGCTCGGCTTTCCAGTACTGCGGCTGCGCGGCGACTACCTCGCCATCGTTACACTGGCCTTTGGCGAGATCATCCGCCTCGTCATCATCAACTGGCAGACCCTCACCGGCGGCCCCAACGGCATCTCCGGCATTCCGCGTCCCACGATGTTCGGCATTCCGCTGACGCCCGGCGATGACGGCCTCGCTGCGCGCCTTGGCATCGAGTTCTCACCGACCCATCGCATCGTCTTCCTGTTCTATCTGATCCTCGCGCTTGCACTGCTCACCAACTGGGTCACCATCCGACTGCGCCGCCTGCCCATTGGCCGCGCCTGGGAAGCGCTGCGCGAGGATGAAGTCGCCTGCCGTGCGCTCGGCATCAATACGACGACGACCAAACTCACTGCCTTCGCCACCGGCGCCATGTTCGGCGGCTTCGCCGGCGCGTTCTTTGCGACCCGTCAGGGTTTCATCAGCCCGGAATCCTTCACCTTCCACGAATCCGCACTGGTGCTGGCCATCGTCGTGCTCGGCGGCATGGGCTCACAACTCGGCGTGGCGCTCGCAGCCCTCGCGATGATCGGCGGCTTCGAACTGTTCCGCGGGCTCGAGCAATTCCGCATGCTGGTATTCGGCGGCGCCATGGTGCTGCTGATGATCTGGCGCCCGCGCGGCCTGATCGGCCACCGCGCCCCCACCGTCTTTCTCGAACGCAACACGGTGATCTCGTCCGACCTCGTCAAAGAGGGGCACGGATGAATATCAACGACATTCTCAGCGTCGAGAATCTGACGATGCGCTTCGGTGGCATCGTCGCCGTCAACGATCTCTCATTCACGGCCGAGCGCGGCAAGATCACTGCGCTGATCGGCCCCAACGGTGCCGGCAAGACCACCGTCTTCAATTGCATCACCGGCTTCTACAAGCCGACATCCGGCACTATCAAGCTGCGCCACAGCGACGGTGAATGGCGGCTGGAGCGGCTGAACGACTTCCGCATCTCGAAGATCGCCAAGGTCGCGCGCACCTTCCAGAATATCCGGCTGTTTCCCGGCATGACCGCGCTGGAAAACCTGATGGTGGCGCAGCACAACACGCTGATGCGCGCTTCTGGCTTCACTCTTCTCGGCCTGTTCGGCGTGCCCAGCTATCGCGCCGCCGAGAAGGCTGCGATCGACCTCGCGCGCTATTGGCTCGATCAGATCGGCCTGCTGGAGCGCGCCGATGATGCCGCCGGCAACCTGCCTTACGGTGACCAGCGCCGCCTCGAAATCGCCCGTGCAATGTGTACCGAGCCGGCCCTGCTCTGCCTCGACGAACCCGCTGCCGGCCTCAATGCGCGCGAGAGCGCCGCGCTCAATGAGCTCTTGCTGAAGATTCGCGCCGAACATGGCACATCGATCCTGCTCATCGAGCATGACATGTCCGTCGTGATGCAAATCTCCGACCATATCAACGTACTCGATTACGGCGTGAAGATCGCCGACGGCACGCCGCAGCAAATTCGCGACAATCCCAAAGTCATCGCCGCCTATCTCGGCGCGGATGAAGAGGAAGCCATTGCGGTGATGGAGGGCGAGACGTGAGCGCTGCCCCCATGCTCGCCATCGCCGGCCTGCACGCATCCTATGGCAAGATCGAAGCGCTGAAAGGCGTCGATCTCGACATCAAGCGCGGCGAGATCGTCGCACTGATTGGTGCCAATGGCGCCGGCAAGTCGACACTGATGATGACGATCTTCGGCAAGCCGCGGGCGCGCTCGGGCGTGATCACCTATGACGGGACGGACATCACCGACCTACCGACCCACGAGATCGCGCGCATGCGCATCGCGCAATCACCCGAAGGCCGCCGGATTTTCCCGCGTATGAGCGTGGCGGAAAATCTGCAGATGGGCGCCGACGTCAATGAGAGCACGCCGGCCGAACGCGCTGAAAGCCTAGACAAGGTGTTGGCGCTGTTTCCGCGGCTCAAGGAGCGCATGACCCAGCGCGGCGGCACACTGTCCGGCGGCGAACAGCAGATGCTGGCCATCGGCCGCGCGCTGATGAGTCGCCCGCGCCTGCTGCTGCTCGACGAACCCTCGCTGGGTCTGGCACCGCTGATCGCCAAGCAGATTTTCGATGCGATCCGCGTGCTCAACAAGCAGGACGGATTGACGGTGCTGATCGTCGAGCAGAACGCCAATCACGCGCTGCGTTTGGCCCATCGCGGCTATGTCATGGTCAACGGGTTGATCACCCTGTCGGGCACCGGCAGCGAATTACTGAAAGCCCCGGAAATCCGTTCCGCCTATCTCGAAGGCGGCCGGCACGGCTGACGGATCGATATCCTTCATCGCATGACGATCGAACACGCAGAGCGATGCAAACAATCGACACTATTCTGAAGGTAGAATGATGCGCCAATCGCGATTCCGTCACGGCGTCGCGTTTGTCTGCATTCGAACGGAACACGGGGACTTCCTATGAAATTCATCAAACTCATCGGCCTGACGGCGGGCGCTTCGATCGCGTTTGCGTCCGTTGCACTGGCACAGGATATTCCTGTCGCCGTCGCATCATCGATGACCGGCAGCGAATCCGCCTTCGGCCGCCAGTTCAAGAATGGCGCCGAACTCGCCGTCGCCGATATCAACGCCGCCGGCGGCCTGCTGAACAAGAAGCTGGCGCTGCAGGTCGGTGATGACGCCTGCGATCCCAAGCAGGCGCGCTCGATCGCCGAGAAATTCGCCAGCGCGCGCATTCCGTTCGTCGCCGGTCACTATTGTTCGTCCTCGTCGATCCCGGCATCCGAAGCCTATGCCGACGGCAATGTGCTGCAGATCTCACCGGGCTCGACCAATCCGCTATTCACCGAACGCAAGCTCGCCAATGTGCTACGCGTCTGCGGCCGCGACGACCAGCAGGGTTTTGTCGCCGGCGAGTACATTGCCAAGAACTACAAGGGCAAGAATATCGCGATCCTGAACGACAAGACGACCTATGGAAAAGGCCTCGCCGACGAGACCAGGAAGGCGCTGAACAAGGCCGGCGTTACCGAGAAGATGTTCGAGAGCTACAACAAGGGCGACAAGGATTTTAATGCTATCGTCTCGCGCCTGAAGCGCGACAATATCGATCTGGTTTACGTGGGCGGCTATCACCAGGAAGCCGGCCTCATCGTGCGCCAGATGCGCGACCAGGGCCTTAAGACGGTGCTGATGGCGGGCGACGCTATCAACGACAAGGAGTTCGCCTCGATCACCGGCCCGGCTGCGGAAGGCACGCTGTTCACCTTCGGTCCCGATCCGCGCAACAAGCCGACCGCCAAGGCGATCGTCGACCGCTTCAAGGCCAAGAACATCGATCCCGAGGGCTACACGCTCTACACCTATGCGGCGTTCCAGGTCTGGTCGCAGGCCGTCGCCAAGGCCGGCACCACCGACACCAAAAAGGTGATGGACGTGATCAAGGCCGGCGAATGGGACACCGTGCTCGGCAAGCTGGCCTTCGACGCCAAGGGCGACATCAAGGCGATCGACTATGTCGTCTACAAGTGGGACGCCAAGGGCGACTACGCCGAACTGAAGCAGTAAGCCTGCCGGCCGCATCTCTCCCGCATAGCGAGAGGTGCGGCTCGCCTCACGTCATGATGTCGATGCCTGTGCCGACGTGACGCGACTGCCCACACCAGGGCGGTTTCGCATCTTTTTTGATCCGCCAGAGCGGGCTCGCACAGCGAAAGCTCTTGCGACGACCTGCCGCAGCCGGACTCGCAGGCAGGCTGTTTGCGGCCGAAAATTGCCGATGACTCGGCATCAAAATAAGTTGAGAATGATCCTATCGTTCGGGCGGCCGGATTGCGTTTGTGGCCGAAAACTCTTTGCGAGGATCATCCCCATGAAACCATTGAATGTAATCGGCCTGGCCTTTGCCGCGTCGCTGCTCTCAACCGCAGCTTTTGCACAGGACATCAACGTCGCGGTCGCCGGCCCGATGACAGGCGGCGAATCGGCCTTCGGCCGCCAGATGAAGAACGGCGCCGACCAGGCTGTGGCCGACCTCAATGCCGCTGGCGGCGTGCTCGGCAAGAAGCTGGCGCTGCAGGTCGGTGACGATTCCTGCGATCCCAAACAGGCCCGCTCGATCGCCGAGAAGTTCGCAAGCTCCAAGGTGCCGTTCGTCGCCGGCCACTTCTGCTCGTCATCGTCGATCCCGGCATCCGAAGCCTATGCCGACGGCAACGTGCTGCAGATCACCCCTGCCTCGACCAACCCACTGTTCACCGAACGCAAGCTCGCCAATGTGCTGCGCGTCTGCGGCCGTGACGACCAGCAGGGCCTTGTCGCCGCCGACTACATTGCCAAGAACTTCAAGGGCAAGAACGTCGCGATCCTCAACGACAAGACCACTTACGGCAAGGGTCTCGCCGACGAGACCAAGAAGGCGCTCAACAAGGCCGGCTTCACCGAAAAGATGTTCGAGAGCTACAACAAGGGCGACAAGGACTTCAACTCGATCGTGTCGCGTCTGAAGCGCGACAATATCGATCTGGTTTATGTCGGCGGCTATCATCAGGAAGCCGGTCTTATCCTGCGTCAGATGCGCGACCAAGGCCTCAAGACCATATTGATGGCCGGCGACGCCATGAACGACAAGGAATTCGCCTCCATCACCGGCCCCGCGGCAGAAGGCACGCTGTTCACCTTCGGCCCCGATCCGCGCAACAAGCCGACCGCGAAGGCGATCGTCGAGAAGTTCAAGGCTAAGAACATCGATCCCGAAGGCTACACGCTCTACACCTATGCAGCGTTCCAGGTCTGGTCGCAGGCCGTTGCCAAGGCCGGCTCCACCGACACCAAGAAGGTGATGGATGTGATCAAGGCCGGCGAATGGGACACCGTGCTCGGCAAGATGGCCTTCGACGCCAAGGGCGACATCAAGGCGATCGACTACGTCGTCTACAAGTGGGACGCCAAGGGCAACTACACCCAGATCGACGCGAAGGGGACCTGAGGCGACGCCGCGAGCGCTTCCCTTAACCTTGTAACTTGCCTCCCGCCGTTTCTGCTAAGCTATGCGGAGCGGTGGCAGGCGGGAGACCGAGTAACCTGAGGGACACCAAGCCCGTGGGAGAGCGCGGGTCCTTGCTTGCCGTTCCATCGAACCCGAACAGTCGCTTGGGCCGCTCAGCAAGCCCGGTTGCGCAAGGATGGGATCAGATGGACGCGATTTATGTTGGCATCGATGTGTCGAAGGATCGGTTGGACGTGGCGATGCGTCCGGGCGGTGAGAGTTTTGCGGTTGCCCGCAATGGTGCGGGGATCGATGATCTGATCGCGCGGCTGAAAGCGCGACCGCCACTGGTGGTGGCGATCGAGGCGACCGGCGGCTTCGAGACGGTGGTCGCCGCAGGATTGGCCGGCGCCGATCTGCCTGTGGTGGTGGTCAATCCGGCACAGGTGCGCGCCTTTGCCAACGCCCTCGGCAAGCGCGCCAAGACCGATCCGATCGATGCCATGGTGATCGCGCATTTTACCGAGGCGACCAAACCGCAACTGCGGCCGCTTCCCGATGCCACGACGCGGCTGCTAGCCGATCTGGTGGCGCGTCGGCGCCAGATCGTTGAGATGATGGCCGCGGAAGGCCAGCGTGCGCGGCGCGTCAGCAATCCGCGCCTGAAGAAGAGCATCGCCCGGCTCCACAAGGCACTGGAGAAGGAGTTGTCCGAACTGGACGACGACATCGGCGATCACGTGCGGGGATCGCCGGCCTGGGCCGAGAAAGAAGACTTGCTGGCGTCGGTGCCCGGCATCGGTCCGACCATCGCGCGCAGCCTGATTGCCGAACTGCCGGAGCTCGGCACACTCGATCGTCGTCAGATTGCGGCTCTCGCCGGTTTGGCGCCATGGACCCGGCAATCCGGCCAGTGGCGCGGCAAGAGCTTCATCGGCGGCGGCCGGGCCAATGTACGCCGCGTGTTGTTCATGGGAGCGATGGTGGCCGCCCGCTTCAATCCGCAGCTCAAACTGTTCCGCGACAAGCTCGTCGCCGCCGGCAAGCCCAAGCTCGTCGCTATCATCGCCGTCGCCCGCAAGCTGCTCACCATCCTCAACGCTATCCTGCGAGACAAGACCCCATGGCAGCATCAAAACGCTTGACCAAAAAGACAGTCGCTCTCCCCGCTCTTTGCGGGGAGAGGTCGGGCGGCGAAGCTGACCGGGTGAGGGGCATGGTATGCACCTGCCCCATCTCGGACTATCGGATCGAATATTGTCCGGGCGGGTTGCTAACTTTGTTGATCTGCCGACCCGATAGATATCGGTTATGTCATCTCCAGCGTGAGGCCCCTCACCCGGCGCTGCGCGCCGACCTCCCCCCGCAAGTGCGGGGCGAGGTTAAGAGGGAGCCCCTCACCCGAAATTCTGCAGCGCGGGAAACGTCTCCAGCAGCCAGATGCTGGCATTCGACACGGCGCCGGTGAGAAACGCGATGCCGGTGATCACCATCAACACGCCCATCGCGCGCTCGACGTAGACGAGATGCTTCTTCATGCGCGCAAACACGCTGGAGAACTGCTCAACCATGAAGGCCGCCAGCAGGAACGGAATGCCGAGGCCGAGGGAATAGACCGCGAGCAATCCCGCGCCCTTGGTCACCGTTGCCTCTGCCGCCGCCACCGACAGGATCGCCGCAAGGATCGGACCGATGCACGGCGTCCAGCCAAACGCGAAAGCCAGACCCATCACATAGGCGCCCCACAGGCCGACCGGCCTGGGCATGCTCAGACGTCCCTCGCGCATCAGGAGCCCGATGCGTGTGAGGCCGAGGAAATGCAGGCCCATCAGGATGATCAGGATGCCGGCAACGATTGACAGTTCCGCCGCATAGGAGCGGATCACGCTGCCGACCAGGCTGGCGCTGGCGCCAAGCGCCACGAACACCGTGGAGAAGCCCAGCACGAACACGGCTGCCGAGATCATCACCGCGCGCCTGGAGGCCGCTTCCTGCTCGTCATTGGCGACGTGCTCGATGGTCGCGCCCGTGAGGTAGATGAGATAGGGCGGCACCAGCGGCAGCACGCAGGGCGACAGAAATGAGACAATGCCGGCAATCAATGCGGCGGGGATCGTGACATCGGAGATCATGCGGTTAGATGCACTGCTGACATGACGGGATGCAAGCGGGATGGATCAAATGCCCGCCACTTCCGGCTGTTGTGATCGCGCGTGATCGGTTGACCGGGCAGCCTTGCTGCGGTCTGGTCGGGCCAAGAGGGAACCACCATGAAGAACCTGCTCACCGATATCGCCGGCGTTCGCGTCGGCCACGCGGACGACGCCCAACTGGCCTCCGGCGTCACCGCCATCCTGTTCGACAGGCCGGCCGTGGCCTCGGTGGACATCCGCGGCGGCGGGCCGGGCACGCGCGAAAGCGCCCTGCTCGATCCTGTCAACACCGTGGACGCCATCCACGGCCTCGCGCTGGCCGGCGGCTCCGCCTTCGGCCTCGAAGCCGGCGGCGGCGTACAGGCCTGGCTCGCCGAACAGGGCCGCGGCTACCAGATCGGCAATGCCGTCATCCCCATCGTGCCAGGCGCGATCCTGTTCGACCTGCTCAATGGCGGCGACAAGAACTGGGGCCGCTTCCCGCCCTATCGCGATCTCGGCTATGCCGCCGCAGCGGCAGCCAGCGATGACTTCAAGCTCGGCAGCGTCGGCGCAGGACTCGGCGCCACGACGGTCAACTTCAAGGGCGGCATCGGCTCGGCTTCCGCCGTCACGCCATTGGGCGTGCGCGTCGCCGCGCTCGCTGCAGTCAATGCGGTCGGCAGCGTCACGATCGGGGATGGTCCACACTTCTGGGCGGCGCCATTCGAAGTCGGCAATGAGTTCGGTGGACACGGCATGCCGAACAAGTTGAAGCCCGAGATGCTGGCGATGCGTATCAAGGGCGGACCGGCGGCAACCTCGATCGAGAACACGACACTCGCCGTCGTCGTCACTGATGCGATCCTGACCAAGGCGCAGGCACGGCGTCTCGCCATGATGGCGCAGACCGGATTCGCGCGCGCGATCTATCCGGTGCATGCGCCGCTCGATGGCGACATCGTGTTTGCGGCCGCGACGGGCGAGAAGCCGATCGATCCGCTGGTGGGTTTGACGGAGCTCGGCATGATCGCGGGTAATGTGATCGCCCGCGCCATCGCGCGCGGCGTGTATGAAGCGACAGCACTGCCGTTTCCGGGCGCGCTTCCGGCGTTTCGCGACCAGAACTAGGTCATCGTTCCGCAACCAATCGCTCCGGTAATCGTTTCTACCCAAGAGACATTTCGGAGAACCTGCGATGCCGTCGACTGCGATTCGACATGTCACTTATGATCCGGTGAGCCGCGAACTACGCATCACCTTCACGAGCGGCCGCCGGTATGCTTATGCGCAGGTGCCGCCGGAAGTTCACGCGGCCTTCAGCAGCGCGGCGTCACGCGGCGCGTTCTTCAATCACCGTATTCGTGATCGCTTCGCCTATCGCGAACTGCCGCGTTCGGGATCAGAGCGCAGATCAGGCGCTGATCGCCAGCGTCGACTTCGCGTTTGAGATCTGCTGCGCCTGACGCGCGATCATCTTTTCGATCGCGTTATAGGACGAGCTTGCGGTTGATGACGTGGACGACGCCGGGACGGCCGTGGTCGAACTCACCGTCGATCCGTCCGCATAGGCGATAGACGTCGTGGTGCTGCCATCAGCATTCACCGTGGTCGTTGTGGTCGAACCAGCAGTGTCAGAGCCACCACCAGATCCACCGCCCATACCGCCGCCGCCGGCGTGATGTGCCTTACCGCCATTCAGCGCTGGGCTCAGTTCATCGATATTGACCGAGCCGTCACCGTTCTTGTCGAGTTCGGCGAATACCTTGTCGGCATTGGCAGTGTTGGTGCCGCCGGCGCCGAGCTTCTTCTCGAACTCCGCCTTGCTGATGCCGCCGCTGCCGTCGCTGTCGAGCATCCCCATCAGTCTTTTCAGCGAGTCGGCTCGTTTCGCCTCAGAGGCTGCCGTCGCGGGCTGGCTCTGGGCATCGAGCAGCGTGCTCATGGTGCCCGGGGCCAGCTTGTAGGAGCTGTTCGTGCTGCTGGTGGCGGAGGTTGCCGTCGATGACGTGGCGCTCGCCGCCGTCGACGTGCTGGCGACATCGAACGGGCTGGCGGTCTTCTGGGTGACACCGGTCGCGGTGGTCGCGGCCTTCGACTTCGACTTGGTGAGTGCCTGCAGCGCATCGATCGCGGTGGTGGCAGCAGCAAGGGCTGGCAGCATCGTCAAATTCCTGATCATGCCGCAGCGTGCGGCGTGAATTCCCTGGGGAACATGGAGCAAGCCCCATGCCAGCGAAAAAAGTTCGATAAAACAACGGCCTTGGTCGCACGGGCCGCGCGCGTTTCCCGGCAAATCGTGCCCTTGCGGCAGAATGTGCCGGGACTATCCTGCTGCAGCGCGTCGATGGCGCGGCCGTGGCTGCCGCGTTGCCCGTCCCCCGGCCTCATGTTACGCGAGGCAGTCCATTCGCTGCCGCCCAAAAACGTTCAGGAAACCCCGATGTCCCAGAGCTTCACGCCCCGCCCGCTGGTGATCGCCCCGTCCATCCTGGCGGCTGATTTCGCGAGGCTTGGCGAAGAGGTCCGCGCCGTGGATACCGCCGGCGCCGACTGGATGCATCTCGACGTCATGGACGGCCATTTCGTGCCGAACATTTCCTACGGCCCCGACGTCATCAAGGCGATGCGCCCGCACACGACAAAGATCTTCGACGCGCATCTGATGATCGCACCATGCGATCCCTATCTCGAAGCCTTCGCCAAGGCCGGCTGCGATCACATCACCGTCCACGCCGAGGCGGGCCCGCATCTGCATCGCACGCTGCAGGCGATCCGCAATTTCGGCAAGAAGGCCGGCGTTTCGCTCAATCCCGGCACGCCCATCTCCGCCATCGAATATGTGATCGATCTCGTCGATCTCGTGCTGGTGATGTCGGTCAATCCCGGCTTCGGCGGTCAGGCCTTCATTCCGTCGGCGCTCGGCAAGATCTCGGACCTGCGCGCGATGACCGCGGGCCGCCCGATCGATATCGAAGTCGATGGTGGTGTGTCCGCTGCAGTCGCCGGGCAACTCGCCGCAGCAGGTGCCAATGCCTTCGTCGCCGGCTCGGCCGTATTCAAGGGCGGCACGGTGGAAAGCTACAAGGCCAATATCGACGGCATCCGCGCGGCGGCAGCGAATGCCCGCGGGGAGATGGTGTAGTCGCTTCTCCCGATTCACATATCAAACAGCCACGCTCTCGCATTCTCGCGGCGCTTGCGCGTCCGAGGTGTGAGCAGTCCCCCTCAAACGATGAGGGGTGGCAGCGCGCCGTGAGGCGCAAGGGGTGGTTTCTGTCGCGATCCGCTCCACCGGAACGCCGGCAAGCTGCAACCGCGCAACGCCTCACGGCGCGCCACACCGCAGACAAGTTTACGCAGTCTGCGACTGCTACGGGCGATTTCTGTCCCCGGGACCGTTCTTCCGGGCAAAGGCGCAGAGCTCCGCACTCCGCTGATCCCGACGGTTTCCCGCCGTTCACCAATGCCACGTCCAGCCAGCATGAGTGGCAGACCCCCGTAGTGGGGCCGGACGGTGACCCAAGGCCTCCCGAGTGCGTGAGGGAACGTCTCCCTCCCGCCCGCAGGCGCCACATCCCTGTTCCACCTCAAGACGCCTCTAGAAGCGCCCCTCGCGAACCGGACAATTCGGATAATAATCCCTCAAGGAATATTGTCAACACCTGCGAAGACCAATAGGCGCATGAACTTTGCTCCGCGTCGCGCGACCAACCGGGATGACACAGCATTCAATCGCCGGCTTTCGCCGCCTCCTGCTCGTTCCCCTGCTGTCGCTCGCCTTGCTCGGCACAGCGCAGGCCGGCGACGCTACCGCGCGCAAAGTGATCGGCTTCTCGCCGGACGGCGCGCATTTCGCCTTCGAGCAGTATACGCAGCTCTATGATGCAACCGAGATCGTCGCCGAGATCCAGGTGATCGACACGCGCACCGACGACTTTGCGAAGGGTACGCCCTTCTCCCTTCGCACCAAAGACGATGACGAGCGCGAAGTGGACGCCGTGCGCGCCGAGCTGATGGCCAAGGCCAAACCGCTGCTGGGCAAGCTTGCTATCACCGAGCCCGGCACGCGCTTCGCCGGCCAACCATCGATGGATCTGGACGAAATCGGCATCTATCAGATGGACCCGAAGCCGCTCGCCACCACGCAGGCCATCACTTTGCCCGACGGCCGCAAGTTGCTTCTGACGATCTCCGATCAAGCACTCGGCAAGGCATCATGCTACGGCGCCGGCGGCCGCGGCACCTTTGGCAGCGTCATCGTCACCGGCATGACACTACAACTGAGCATCGACGGCGCCGCACCGGTCACCCTGCAGCAGGACAAGCAATTGCCGAAGCGACGCCGCTGCGTCACCGCCTACGGGATCGCCGAGGCCTATCATCACCAGGCCAAGGACGGCACGCAGACGCTGGCGGTGCTGGTGGAGACCGTGGACGCTGATGGCTTTCACGCTGGACCGAACAGAAGGTTCACGGCAGTCACGGCGCGGCTGGCGAAGCTGTAATTATAGCAAACACAGATCGCGGATTGGCCCCAGGCGTAGTCCGTGGGAGGCTGCAAAACCTTGGCGGATTGCGCTGCGCTAATTCGCCCATGAGCCTATTATTCTCAGAGCTATCCGATGGCGGATTCACGAGTGGATAGCCGTTGCGCAAGGAGCCTTGATATCGTTCGTAACGCCACCTAAAATTGAGCTGCCCCGACATGCAGGGCCTTTTTGTTTGTGGGGCGCCATGATCGATAGCTTTGTCAAAGTAGTTGATGTCTTGTCAAAGCTCGCGGGAGCGCTTGCTTGGCCGATGGTTTTCATTGTTTGCGTTTGGTGGTTCAAAGATGCCCTGCGCGAATTCATTGCCAATATGTCAGAGGGCTCGTTCAAATTATTCGGCTTTGAAGGAGTGGCTAAGCGAAAAGCTATCGAGGCTACGGCTACTGCCGAAGTTGAAAAGCGACGCCTCGACCCTCCGACCACAAGCATAAACTTAGCGCTTGACTCAATCGGCAAATCACACGAGCTCGGTCAGTGGTTGGCTCATATTTCTTTAGGCGATGTTGCCGGCAAGCGGATTCTTTGGGTGGACGACAGGCCGGAAAACAACATCCACGAAACCGACGCCTTTCGAGCGCTTGGCATTGAAATCGACTTTGCTTTGAACACCGAAGACGCGATACGATTGTTGAAGAGCAAGAACTTCGACGCCGTCATATCGGACATGGCAAGGCAAGAGGATACGCGTGCCGGTTATTCTCTGTTGTCAACCGTACGGGAGCTGAGGCCGACGATGCCATTCATCCTGTATAGTAGCTCAAATACTTCGGAAGAACGGCGGTCAATCATTTCTCAGGGAGCGTACGGTTCAACAACAGCTCCATCGGAGCTTGTCCGGATGGCAATCTCAGCGATGCGCGAAAATCCGCAGCGCTCTTGGAGCCGACATGCCCAAGCGATCCGCAATTTGAAAGCGCACCGAAACAGATCGTAGCGCAAGGACGCCAATCGGTGCCCTACGGTAAATCTGGAATCTCGATATGGCAAAATCTTCTGGATTTCGGGTTCGCACATCAGGCGGCATCACGGGATGACAGCGGAGGTCCCGTTGCAGCGGAATAACGACAACTCTGGCCTCCCCCGCCCCGATCTGCTAAAGCGCGGCGTAACCCCCAACAGTCAGAGACGTCGATGATCCCTCGCTATACCCGTCCGGAAATGGCCTCCATCTGGGAGCCGCAGACCCGCTTCAAGATCTGGTTCGAGATCGAGGCGCATGCCGCCGATGCGCTGGCGGAACTGGGCACCATTCCGAAGGATGCGGCGAAGACGATCTGGGCCAAGGCCAAGGACGCGACCTTCAATGTGGAGCGCATCGACGAGATCGAGCGCGAGACCAAGCATGACGTCATCGCCTTCCTGACCCATCTCGCCGAAATCGTCGGCCCCGAGGCGCGCTTCGTGCATCAGGGCATGACGTCATCGGATGTGCTCGACACCTGCCTCAACGTCCAGCTCACGCGCTGCGCCGATATCCTGATCGCCGATATCGACCGTCTGCTCGCCGCGCTGAAGACCCGCGCCTTCGAGCACAAGATGACGCCGACCATCGGCCGCTCGCATGGCATCCATGCCGAGCCGGTCACCTTCGGTCTCAAGCTCGCTTATGCCTATGCCGAATTCACCCGCAACCGCGAGCGCCTCGTCGCCGCGCGCAAGGAAGTCGCCACCTGCGCCATCTCCGGCGCCGTCGGCACCTTCGCGCAGATCGATCCGCGCGTCGAAGAACATGTCGCGAAAGCAATGGGCCTCGTGCCGGAGCCGATCTCGACCCAGGTGATCCCGCGCGATCGCCACGCGATGTTCTTCGCCACGCTGGGCGTCATCGCCTCGTCGATGGAGCGCCTCGCCGTCGAAATCCGCCACATGCAGCGCACCGAGGTGCTGGAAGCCGAGGAATTCTTCTCCGAAGGCCAGAAGGGCTCGTCGGCGATGCCGCACAAGCGCAATCCGGTGCTGACCGAGAACATCACCGGTCTCGCCCGCATGGTGCGCGCTTATGTGACGCCGGCGCTGGAAAACGTTGTGCTGTGGCACGAGCGCGATATCTCGCACTCCTCCGCCGAGCGCATGTTCGGCCCGGACGCCACGGTGACGCTCGACTTCGCGCTGAACCGCATGGCCGGCGTGATCGAGAAGTTGCTGGTGTATCCCGCCAACATGCAGAAGAATCTCGATCGCCTCGGCGGCCTCGTGCATTCGCAGCGCGTACTGATCGCGCTGACGCAGAAGGGCGCGTCGCGCGAAGACAGCTACAAGCTGGTGCAGCGCAACGCCATGCCGGTCTGGCGCGGCGAAGGCGACTTCCAGACACTTCTGAAGAACGACCCCGAGGTGAAGAAATATCTCACCGACGACGAGATCTCCGAGAAGTTCGACCTCGGCTATCACCTCAAGCATGTGGACACGATCTTCAAGCGCGTGTTCGGTACCTCATCCTGAGGAGCGACGTCTTCGTCGCGTCTCGAAGGATGAGCGCCACACGCCATGGTTCGAGACGGCGCCGAAGCGGCGCCTCCTCACCATGAGGACGGAGTCCACTGGCTACATTGTCGCCGTATGTCTGCGGCGCGGTCATCACTTCAGCAAGACGCCAAGCCTGAGCATCCGCCTGCTCGCGGGTCTCGGCGTCGAAGGCGACGGCCATATGGGCGCATTGGTGCAGCATCGCTACGACCGCCGCCGCGATCATGCCAGGCCGAACCTGCGCCAGGTGCATCTGATCCCGTCCGAGCTGTTCGACGAATTGCGCGCCAAGGGCTTCACGATCCAGCCCGGCGATCTCGGCGAGAATGTCACCACATCGGGGATCGACCTCGCAGCACTGCCGACCGGCACGCGGCTGCATCTGGGCAAGTCCGCCGTGATCGAACTCACCGGCCTGCGCGAGCCGTGCGTGCTGATGGATCGCTTTCACGAGGGATTGAAGGCAGCGACGCTGGATCGCGATGCTGATGACAATGTCATCTGCAAGGCCGGCGTGATGGCGATCGTCGTTGCCGATGGTGAGGTTGCGCCGGACGACACGATAGGCGTTGAGCTGCCGGAAGGTCAGCGACGGCCGTTGGAGCCGGTGTAGTCTGACCCACACTCGTCATTCCGGGGCGCGTGAGCCGTCAGGCGGCGCGCGAACCCGGAATCCCGGAATGGAAGCCACCTCGCCGCCGCCCGCACCATAGAAATGATGAACACTCCGGGATTCCCCGCCACTCCAATTGGAGTGGCTGAGGTTCGCCCGCGCAAGATGCGCGGTCGCCCCGGAATGACGAGCTTGAGGCGTTCACAGGCTTGGCCCTTCCCGAAAAAGCCCGAATGCCCCTGTCTTGATTGCCAGACCCGCAGCAACTCCGCAGTAACCATCCTCCCCTAGGCTCTCATGATGCCGACGCGTCCCACCATCCTTGTGTTCGACTCCGGTCTCGGCGGCCTCACCGTCCAGCGCGAGATCGCGAAGGCGCGCCCGGATGCCCGCTATGTCTACGTGGCCGATGACGCGTTCTTTCCCTACGGCCAGCACACCGAGGAGGCGCTGATCGGCCGCGTCGTGCCGCTGATGGGCGAGCTGATCAACGCGCACCGACCGGATCTCGTGGTGATCGCCTGCAACACGGCCTCGACGCTGGTGCTCAGCCATCTGCGCGCCGCCTATGCCGTGCCCTTTGTCGGCACCGTGCCGGCGATCAAGCCGGCCTGCGCGCGCTCGGTCAGCAAGCGCGTCTCCGTACTCGGCACGTCAGGCACCGTGAAGCGCGAATATACCCAGACGCTGATCCGCGAATTCGGCGGCGGCTGCATCGTCACGCTGGTCGGCTCCGCCGAACTCGCCGCACTGGCGGAAGGCGCACTCGGCGGCCAAGGCATCGACGACGCCGATCTGTTTCGCGAGATCGCGCCCTGCTTCGTGCAGGACGCCGCCGGTGCCCGCACCGACACCATCGTGCTCGCCTGTACGCATTATCCGCTGTTGCTCGACCACCTCAATCGCATCGCGCCCTGGCCGGTGGCATGGATCGATCCGGCCCCGGCAATCGCACGCCGCGTGGTCGGCCTGATCGGAGATCATCAGCCCGGCGTGCCGCCCGGCGATGCCGTGCTGCTCTACACCTCCGGCAAGCGCCATGCCTGGCCGGAAGCACTGGCGCCGTTCTTCGGCGGACAGGTCGCGGCGTAAGGCGCCCCTCGACAGTCGCTTCCGCACTGGTAGTCTCCCGACTCTTAGGGAGGAAGAACAATGCTCAAGAAATTGATACTCGGTCTGACCATTGCGGCCATCGCCGGCATCGGCACGGTCTCCGCACAAGGCATCAAGCGTACACCGCTACAGAAGGTCGAATTCCCGGACGGCTACGAGACCGTCACCGCAATTGCCGAGATTCCGTCCGGCGGCGCCTCGGGTCGCCACACCCATCCGGGCGCCGAGACCGGCTACGTACTCGAGGGAGAGCTCGAACTGGTGATCGACGGCAAGCCGCCGCTGAAACTCAAGGCCGGCGACAGCTATCAGATCCCCGTCGGCGCCGTGCACGATGCCAAGGCCGTCGGCGACAAGCCCATGAAGGTCCTCGGCGTCTATGTCGTCACCAAGGGCAAGCCGCTCGCGGAAGCCGCCAAGTAAGGATCGACGACAGACATGACGACCCCCGCGCCATTTCACGATCTCAAGCAGAAATGGCGCGACGGCCGCCCCACTTTCGGGGCCATCGCGACCATCCCGTCGATCCAGACGGTACGCATCATGGCGCAGACGCTGGACTGGATCATCGTCGATCTCGAACACGGCCCGATCGATCTCAACACCGCCCACGGGATGATCATGGCCACCGCGGGCACGCCCTGCACGCCGCTGGTGCGGATCGCCGCCAACGAGCCGTGGCTGGCGAAAGCACCGATGGATTTCGGCGCGATGGGCATCAACTTCCCGATGATCAACAGCGCCGACGATGCGTATAAGGCCGCGCGCAGTCTGCGCTATCCGACCCAGGGCGAGCGGCTGTGGGGGCCATTCCACGCGCCATTCCGCTGGAACACCGGCATGCCCGACTACATGGCGCGCGCCGACGACAGCATGATCTGCATGATCACGATCGAGCATGTCGATGCGGTGAACCGGATCGGCGAGATCATGGCCACGCCGGGCATCGACATCGCCGTGATCGGCGTCGGCGACCTCGCGACATCCATCGGCAAACGCGGCCAGCCGGGTGATCCCGAGGTGCAGGCGCTGGTCGCCCGGGCCGAGGCCGGCATCCTCAAATCAGGCGTTCCGCTGGGCGGTGCAGCGCTCAATGCGGAGATGGGCAACGCCATGATCGACCGCGGCTATGTGCTGCTGGCGCTGGGATTCGACTGGTCGCTGTTCCAGCGCGGAATCATGGCTGGTTTCGAGGGGATCAGGCGGTGATCGCCACGTTCCGGACTTCGACAAGCGCGGCAATGTTGCAGATCGCGGCCTGCGAGAAGCTGACGCCGCCGCCGAAGATGGCGGCAGCCCCCATGGTCGCAAGCAGGCTAGAGGCCGCGTGCGGAGGCCCGCACGATCAGCGAGCCTCGGATGTCTAGCATCGAAGCTGCCGTCGATGCTCTGAAATCTTTAATTCCAGGGTTCGCCATTGCCGAACGACCAGTCCGAGCGATCGACGTAGACCATGTTGATCATGATGTCGTCGGGGCGAACGGACAGCTTCTCTTTCAACTGGTCGGCAATGTAGCGAAAGAAGGCAAGCTTCGACTCCTTGTTATTTCCGACAGTGCTGGTCACCTGAATGAGGAGAAAGTCGGCCGACCGGCTCCACCCGAGAAAGTTGGGATCGTAGATCAGGTTATCAGGAGTATGCTCGCTGATAACGATGAAGCGGTCGCCGTCCGGTGCCTTCAGGACATCGACAATGCCCTTGTAGACGATGTCGGCCACGGCGGCGCGGTACTCTGGAGTCTTTCCCTGGATCAGGTCGATGCGTGCGAAGGGCATGGTAATTTCCTTTTGTGAGAGTTGATGTCAATTCGGCCTTTGCAACGGCCTTCGATAACAGCGTCAGGGCGGAGCGGCTTTTCCGGAGAACAAGCCGCTCCCTTGGGAGGTCAGCGCTTGTCGATCTCTGGCACGCCGCTGTTGCGATCGGCATAAGCGGCCTGGAACGCAGGTCGGGTTTGCCAACGCTTCCAGAAGGCATCGATGTGCTCGAAGCGCTCATCCAGCGGAGTTGCGTTCACGGGAAACTTGGAAAACGCGATCGCAACTGCCATCGTCATGTCCGCGAAAGTGGGCGCATCGCCGCCGAGTAACCAATCGCGTCCGTCGGACAGATGCTGATTGACGAGCGCCGTATGCGCCAGCGCTTCCTTGCGACAATGTTCGCCCCAGGCATGGTTGGTGGTCAGTTCGAGCTTCGGCCCGAGACCCTGATGCAGCACATGAAAGGCCGTGACGATCCGGTAGAGGATATGCACCCAGATGCGGTTCCCCCACATGGTGTCGAGGCCCTGCTCCAGCGCGTTTGCCCCCATGATCTTCCGCCCCGGCATCGACTGGTCGAGATAGCGGGCAATCGCGTCGGTCTCGGCGATGAAGCTGCCATCCGGGAGTTTGAGGGTCGGCGTCTCGCCCCACGGGTTCATCTTCAGATGGGGCCACTGCCGCTGCTCGCCGACCGGGCTCATGTCGTAGATGCGCTCGTCGAACTGATCGGCGACGCCCTTCTCGTGCATGAAGAGGCGCAAACGCTGCGGGTTAGGAAAGGCCGAAGGCGAGGTGAAGAGGTTAAGCTTGGCTGACATGAGATGATTTTCCTGAGGATGAACGGGTGAGACCATAATTTCTACCTGACGTCAGGTAGGCACGAGAGGGTGAATAAGCCTTCCCTTTCACACTGTCAACATCTATCTGTCGTCAGGTAGAAAATGGAGATGATGATGTCGGCCGATACGAAAGAACGGATCATGGAGGCGGCGCGGTTGACCGTGCAGGATCTCGGCTATAGCGGCCTCAGCTTTCGCGAACTGGCGAAGGACGTCGGTATCAAGAGCGCCAGCATCCATTACTATTTCGCGACGAAGGGCGAGCTGGGTAGCGCGATTACCAGTCGCTACACCTCGCACTTTGCTCAATATTTCGAGGAGCTTCTCACGCAGGGGCTGGATCTCAAGACATGCATGGCGCGCTACACCGACGTTTTCGCCAACACGCTGCGAAACGGCAATCGCATGTGTCTGGCAGGCATATTGTCAGCCGAGCGCAATGAGCTCCCGGACGACGTTCGATCGGAAGTCGTCAAGTGGGGCGAGATGAATGAGCGCTGGATCGCGCGGGTGCTGATGCTGGACGCACGTGCAAAACCCGACGAGACCGCGCACCGGGGGCGCGCCATTTTTGCAGCGGTTTCAGGTGCTCAATTGATCGCCCATAGTCGTGGCGACGTCTCCGTTTTCGATGAGATCATTGCGGCCTATCGAGTCAGCGGACTGATTCCCTGAGCCTGCCATCTCCGGCCGCCGCACGTGTCGCTCACACCTTGTCAACGTACGCGGACCTCGAACAGACGAAGAACGATCCGCACGGCAAGTTGTTTTGCTGTAATTTCACGTCAAATTGGCGGCCTGTGCTGCGATTTTCGGGAAATCGGCTTTCAATTGACATAACGGCTCCCTCCCCCTAGAAACCGCCTGCTTGCGGGCCGTTTTCGGCCCGCGAAGCGTTTCGCGACCCGTGGTTCTCCTCCCAGCTTTGGGAATGAACCTGTCAGCCCAAGATTATCCTGAAATGGATTATCCAGGTGCACAGGAGGGCGCGTCTCCTCACATCTCCCTATCTCAATCGAGGACGCGATGACAAAGCGCAGTGAAGCCAAGTATAAAATCGACCGCCGCATGGGCCAGAACATTTGGGGTCGTCCCAAGTCTCCCGTCAACAAGCGTGAATACGGCCCCGGCCAGCACGGCCAGCGCCGCAAGGGCAAGCTCTCCGACTTCGGCACGCAGCTGCGCGCCAAGCAGAAGCTGAAGGGCTATTACGCCAACATCTCCGAGCGCCAGTTCCACTCCATCTATGTGGAAGCCGGCCGTCTCAAGGGCGACACCGGTGAAAACCTGATCGGCCTGCTCGAGCGCCGCCTCGACACCGTCGTGTATCGCGCCAAGTTCGTCGCCACCATGTTTGCGGCCCGTCAGTTCATCAACCACGGCCACATCAAGGTGAACGGCAAGCGCGTCAACATCGCGAGCTACCTCGTGAAGGTCGGCGACGTCATCGAGATCAAGGAATCCTCCAAGCAGCTCGCTTTCGTTCTGGAAGCCAGCCAGCTCGGCGAACGCGACACCCCGGATTACGTCGAAACCGACCACAGCAAGATGACCGCCAAATTCATCCGCATTCCGCAGCTGTCGGACGTTCCCTTCGCCGTGCAGATGGAACCGCATCTGATCGTCGAATTCTATTCGCGCTAATTTCTGACAGCGCTGACGCGATCAAGGCCCCGGATTTTCCGGGGCCTTTTTTGTTGGCGCGCCTGAATGAGCATCGCCGAAACAAGAATGCCGTCATGGCCGGGCTTGTCCCGGCCATCCACGCCTTTAAGCTCCGCCAAAAAATACGACGTGGATGCCCGGGACGTCTAGCGAAGCCGCGCTTCGCGCGTTTGCCCGGGTATGACGACTGAGAGATTTCGCATGCCCTTCACCCCTGCTCGCCTCGACCCATCACAGCCGCCGGTTCGCATCAATCTGCTGTCGGACACACAGACGAAGCCCACGCCCGCGATGCGCGCGGCGATGGCTGCGGCAGATGTCGGCGATGAGCAAGTCGGCGACGATCCCACCGTCAACGCGCTCTGCGACCGCGTCGTCGAACTGCTCGGCAAGGAAGCCGCAGTGTTCATGCCATCGGGTACCATGTGCAATGTCGCCGGCCTGCTGGCGCATTGCCGGCCCGGCGACGAGATCCTCGCGCATCGCACCGCGCATATCCTCTCGCGCGAGGGCGGCACCCATGCCGCGCTTGGCGGCTTCCAGATTACCGGGCTCGACGGCGCCGATGGCAAGTTCATACCAGATACGCTGCGCGCCGCATTGCATCCGCGCACGCGCTACGAGGCAGCGCAGACCGTGGTCAGCGTCGAACAGACTGCCAATATCGGCGGCGGCACCATCTGGTCGAAATCCGATCTCGAAGCGATCGTCACCATCGCGCGTGACCGCGGCCTTGCCACGCATATGGATGGCGCGCGACTGATGAATGCCTGTGTCGCCACCGGTATCGGTGCGAGCAGGATGTCCGATGGCTGGGACTCGGTGTGGATCGATTTCAGTAAGGGGCTCGGCGCGCCGATAGGAGCCGTGCTCGCCGGCACGCGCGACTACATTGATGCGGTGTGGCGCTGGAAGCAGGGATTGGGCGGCTCGATGCGCCAGGCCGGCATCGTTGCCGCCGCCTGCATCCACGCGCTGGACCATCACGTCGAGCGCCTCGCCGACGATCACGCCAATGCGCACGCGCTGGCGCGCGGACTGGCCCAGATCGACGGGATCGCCGTTCAGCAGCCGGAGACCAATCTCGTCTTCTTCGATCCCGCGGGCACAGGCATCAGCGGTGCTGCTATGGTGAAAGCCTTGCGCACGAAAGGCGTGCTGCTCGCCACCATGGACGGCCGCATCCGTGCCTGCACGCATCTGGATGTGACGGCAGACATGATCGAGGAGACGCTGGGATTGATCAGGGACGTGGTGCGAGCGGTTTAGCCTTATCCCGACGGCCCTCATGATGAGGAGGCGCCGCTTGGCGCCGTCTCGAACCATGAGATATTTGGCCCATCCTTCGAGACGCGCGCAAGAGCGCGCTCCTCAGGATGAGGACTGAGTATGTGGAACAGGCACCACGATGACCTGCCCTGCCGCTTACTCCAGCGCCTCGGCGATGATCTTCCGCACGTCGATCTCCATCCGCACCCGCTGCGACGGTGCCTGCGCCATCACCAGCACGAACATGTCGTTCTTTGGATCGACCCAGAAGAACGTGCCGCCAACACCGTCCCAGCGATATTCGCCGACCGGGCCGGGCTCGCTCGCGAGCTCCTTCGTGCGCACCGCGAAGCCGAGGCCGAAGCCGCTGCCGGCGCCCGGGAAATAATAGTAATCGCGCTTCACGCCGCTATCAGGCCCGACGTGATCGCGCGTCATCTCTGCCACTGTTTCCGGTTTGAGATAGCGCTTACCGTCCAGCGTGCCGCCATTGAGCAGCATCTGCAGGAAGCGCGCGTAATCCGCCGCCGTGCCGACCAGACCGGAGCCTCCCGCCTCCCATTGCATGACCTCGGCGGGATCGTGCATGCCGATCACCGGCCCGACCATGCGATCGGAAGCGAAAGGTTCGGCGACACGCACCCGATGCCGCAGGTCGGTGATGTAGAACGACGTATCTGTCATTCCCAGCGGATCGAACAGCCGGCTCTTGAGGACATGGGACAGCGACTGTCCGGACACCACTTCGATGACGCGGCCGAGGATGTCAGTGGAATGGCCGTAGTCCCACAGCGTGCCGGGCTGCTCGGCGAGCGGAAGCTGCGCGATGCGGTCGGCCCATGAGGCATTGTCCCAGTCGCGGCCGAAGATATCGAGCTGCGCATAACGTTTCCGCGCGGGATCGTCGCCATAGAAACCGTAAGTGATGCCCGATGTGTGCGTGAGCAGATCAGCGATGGTGATCGGCCGCTGCAACGGCACGAGGCCGAATGTGGCGTGTTCGTCGCCCCCGTTGGTGTCGACGCCCACCTTCGTCTTCGCGAAGGCTGGGATGTATTTCGCAACGGGATCGTCGAGGCGCAACTTGCCATCCTCGACCAGCATCATCGCGGCTACCGAGGTGATCGGCTTCGACATCGAATACAGCCGGAAGATCGCATCCCGCGTCATCGGGTGCCCGCTGTCGAGATTGCCGAACGTATCGAAATAGACCGGCTTGCCGTGCTGTTGCACCAGCACCACCGCGCCGGGAATCTTCCGCTCCGCGACCATGTCGAGAAAGTAGCGATCGAGCGCCAGCAATTTTTCGGCAGAAAAATCGCGCGCGATGGATTGCGGTTTTTCGGCCCGGGCCGGCGGTGAAGGCGCGATAACGGTGCCGACGCAGCAGAGCGTCAGCAGCAGGAGTACGGCGCGCCTATTTCTCCAGCGCTTCATAGACCAACAGCTTCAAAGACCTTTGAATGCGCTGTCGCTCCGACGGCGTCTGCTCGAGCAGGATGAAGAAAAAATCCTGTTTGGGATCGATGATGAAATAGCAACCGCTGGCGCCGTCCCATTTCAGCTCGCCGAGCGATCCCGGCGGCGGCGGCTTGGCATTGCCGGCATCGGTACGCACGGCGAAGCCATAGCCGAAGCCGAAACCGTCGCCAGGGAAATACAGATAATCGCGCGCGACGCCGGAGTCCTTGCCGATGTGATCGGTGGTCATATCCTTGAACGTGGCCGCGCTCATGAAGCGTTTGCCGTCATATTCGCCGCCGTTCAGCAGCATCTGCGCGAACTTCGTGTAATCAGCCAGTGTCGAGACCATGCCGCCGCTGCCGGACTCCCATTTCTGATAGGTATCGGGTCGGCCCTGTCGTCCGGTGCGGAAATCGCGGTCCCAGGCCATCGGCTTGGCGAGCATGACCTCCTTCGACTTCTCCTTCACGAAGAAGCCGGTGTCCTTCATGCCGAGCGGCCCGAGGAACGCCTGCTCCTCGTAACCGAGCAGCGACTTGCCGGTGACGACTTCGATCACGCGGCCGAGAATGTCGGTGGAATGGCCGTAGTCCCACATGGTGCCGGGCTGGTGCTCCAGCGGCAGTTGCGCGATGCGGTCGGCGAATTCCTTGTTGTCGAAATCGCCGCTGTAGATATCGGCATTGCCATAGGCGCGGCGGACCAGGCTCTCGCCATAGAAACCGTAAGTGATGCCGGACGTGTGCAGCAGCAGGTCGCGGATCGTCACCGGGCGGTTGGGCGCCACGATGTCCAGCGCCTTCTCGCCATTCTCCAGCTTCTTCTCGACGCCGACCTTGGCCTTGGCGAAAGACGGAATGTATTGCGAGACGGGATCGTCGAGTTTCAGCTTGCCCTGATCGATCAGCATCATCGCCGCAAAGGACGTGATCGGCTTCGACATGGAATGCAGCCGGAAGATCGTATCATCGGTCATCGGCTGCTTGGTGTCGGGATCGCGGACGCCGAAGAATTCCTTGTAGACCGGCTTGCCATGCTGCTGGATCAGCACGATGGCGCCGGGAATCTTGCCGTCGGCGATCTGCTTGCGGAAGAATTCGCCGATCTTGGCCAGCTTCTCCTGCGAGAATTTGGCACCGGCGGGAATGTCGAAGGTGCCTTCGGCAGCAAAGCGATCCTGGGCGAGGACGGGCGATCCGGCGAGCAACAGCGCTCCGCAGAGCAGCGCGCGTAGTCTGTGCCGCAAATTCATCGCCGCTCCTTTTGCCTGATCAGAGGAGTGTAACGGCGGGGCGTTCTCAAACAAGGGGAAGTGCGCGTGTGAGCGCGAGGCGATGCAGGTCCGCCGATGGCTCGGAAAAGCAGCAGAAGGTGACGATAGAGACCACCGGTGCGTCTTTCAGCGTCTGGATGACTGAGCCGACGGCGATGGGAGCCGCACGCGCCGCGGGAAAACCATAGACACCGGTGGAGATGGCCGGAAACGCAACGGAGGCCAGGCCATGTGCCTGACACAACATCAGCGCCCGCCGGTAGCAGGACGCCAGCGCCTCATCCTCGCCGCTCCGGCCACCATGCCAGACCGGACCGACCGCATGGATCACATGCGTGGCCGGTAATTCATAACCTTTGGTGATTTTGGCGTCGCCGGTCTCGCAACCCCTGAGGGTGCGGCATTCGGCGAGCAAGTCGGGCCCGGCAGCCCGATGGATGGCACCGTCCACGCCGCCGCCTCCGAGAAGCGACGCATTGGCCGCGTTGACGATGGCGTCAACGCGGAGAGTCGTGATGTCGGCCACGACGACGTCGAACGTCGCCGTGCCTATTTGTCGACTTGAAATCAGGCTGAAGCCGGGGCGGCAATCACGCCCTTCTCGGCCAGCAGGCTCTGCAACTCGCCGGCCTGGAACATCTCACGGATGATGTCGCAGCCGCCGACGAATTCGCCCTTCACATAGAGCTGCGGAATGGTCGGCCAGTTCGAATAGGTCTTGATGCCGTCGCGCAGATCGGCGGATTCGAGAACGTTGAGGCCCTTGTAGCCGACGCCCACGTGATCGAGGATCTGGACCACCTGGCCCGAGAAACCGCACTGCGGAAATTGCGGCGTGCCCTTCATGAACAGCACCACGTCGTTGGTCTTCACTTCGTTCTCGATGAATTGCTCAATGCTCATGTCACGTCCCTGTTCAAGGTCCAGATTCAAGGTCTGGAGTTGGCGGCCCAGCCATCGGGCGCTCGCCCGGTCAGACTTGTCATATATGTAGCCGAATCCGTTCCGCACCCCAAGTCTTATGGACGTGATCAAGAGCCTGAAATCACAGGCATTGGGGCTTATTGCCGGCCCGCCACGGTCACTTTTCCGCAGTTTTTGCCAAGTCCGGTCCGGCCAAAGATCATATGACGACAGGCCTTTTATAACCAATCGGATGACCTATTTAGGACAGGCTGCTCGGGAACCCATCACCAAGAGCAACGTTCTCTCCAAAATCGGAGACTTTCGTGACGAATCCAGCTTTCGCCAAGAGTTCAGGCATGAGTTCAGGCATGAGTTCAGGCATGAGTTCAGGCACCGCGTCCCCTGCCTCCGAATCCGCCCCCGCAGGCGCACTAGCCCAAAGACTGGGCGACGCCTTCCTGACGGTCCGCAACGAAACCGAACGCCGCGCCGCCCCGCTCTCCCCGGAAGACCAGTTGGTGCAGTCGATGCCCGACGCCAGCCCGGCGAAGTGGCACCGCGCCCATGTGACCTGGTTCTGGGAGCAATTCCTGCTCGGCGATCACGCCCCCGGCTACAAGGTCTACCACCCCGACTACGCCTATCTGTTCAATTCCTATTACGTCTCCGCCGGCCCGCGCCATGCCCGCGCCCAGCGCGGGCACCTCACCCGGCCCGGCGCCGACGAGGTCACTGCCTATCGCAAGCATGTCGATGCGGCCGTCATCAAATTCTTCAACGAGACCTCAGACGAGAAACTGACTTCGCTGATCCCGTTGCTCGAAGTCGGCTTCAATCACGAGCAGCAGCATCAGGAACTGATGCTGACCGACATCCTGCATGCCTTCGCGCAGAACCCGATCCCGCCGGCCTATGATGCCGACTGGCGCCTCCCGCCATCGACCACATCGGGCGAAGCATGGACGACGTTGACCGAAGGCATCCATACCATCGGCCACCAGAGCGACAGCTTCCACTTCGACAACGAGAAGCCCGCGCATCGCGCGCTTGTCGGTCCCGTGAAGCTCGCACGCAATCTCGTCACCAACCGCGAATGGCTCGCCTTCATGGAGGCCGGCGGTTACGACGAAGCGACGCTGTGGCTGATGGATGGCTTCGCCGCCGCCGCCCGCGAGGAATGGCAAGCACCCGGCCACTGGCGCAAGGTCAATGGCGAATGGCAGATCATGACCCTCGCCGGCCTGCAGCCGATCGATCTCGACGCGCCGGTGTGCCACGTCAGCTATTACGAATGTGACGCCTTTGCGCGCTGGAGCGGCAAGCATCTGCCCACCGAAATGGAATGGGAAGTTGCCGCCCGCGCCGGCCAGCTCAACGACGCCTTCGGCATCGTCTGGCAATGGACGCGCTCATCCTACTCGGCCTATCCAGGCTACCGCGCCATCGAAGGCGCGCTCGGCGAATACAACGGCAAGTTCATGATCAATCAGCTGGTGCTACGCGGCTCGTCGCTGGCAACACCGGACGATCACAGCCGCGTCACCTACCGCAATTTCTTCTATCCCCACCATCGCTGGCAATTCACGGGCCTGCGGCTGGCCGATTACAGCAACTGACTTCCAACATCATCACGGCGCCTCGAAAGCGTTGAGGAGACTGACATGAACGTTCATGCCCCGTTGGCACTGTCGCTGCTGAATGCCTCCGCGTCCGCATTTGCCGCGGATGTCGCCGAAGCGCTGTCGCAGCATCCGAAAAAGCTGTCGCCGAAATACTTCTATGACGAAGCCGGCTCGGAGCTGTTCGAACAGATCACCAAACTGCCGGAATATTACCCGACCCGCACCGAGCTCGGCATTCTGAAGTCGCGTGGCAAGGACATCAACGCGATCATTCCGAAGAATGCCGCGCTGATCGAATTCGGCGCCGGCGCCACCACCAAGGTGCGACTGCTGCTGGATGAATGCGACGTCGGCGCCTATGCGCCGGTCGATATCTCAGGCGACTTCCTGCAGGCGCAGGCAGCCGAGCTGCGCAAGGATTTCCCCGGCCTGAAGGTGCTGCCGGTGAATGCCGACTTCACCGCACCTTTCGACCTTCCCGCCGATATCCGGATGATGCCGAAGGTCGGCTTCTTCCCGGGCTCGACCCTCGGCAATTTCGAGCCGCACGAGGCCTGCGCCTTCCTGCGCTCCGCCCGCGCCATTCTCGGCAAGGACGCCTTGATGCTGATCGGCATCGATCTGGAGAAGGACGAGAAGCTGCTGCACGCCGCCTATAACGACGCGGCAGGGGTCACCGGCAAGTTCAACATGAATGTGCTGGTGCGCATCAACCGCGAACTGGGCGGCGATTTCGATCTCTCCGCCTTCACCCATCGCGCGATCTACAACAAGGAACGTCACCGCATCGAGATGCACCTGATCGCCAGGAAGCCGCAGACCGTGCATGTGCTCGGTCGCAGCTTCGCGTTCCGTGCCGGCGAGAGCATCCACACCGAGAGCAGCTACAAATACAGCATCGAACGTTTTGCGACGCTGGCCCGCGGTTCGGGCTGGGAGCCGAAGGCGTCATGGACCGACGCGGACAAGCATTTCTCGGTGCATGCGCTGATGGCGGTGGGGTAAAAGGCTGCTCCACACTCAGCCCTCATCCTGAGGAGCGCCCTCTTGCGCGCGTCTCGAAGGATGGCGGCACGCTTGGGTGCCCACAACTCATGGTTCGAGACGGCGCCAAATGGCGCCTCCTCACCATGAGGACTGAGCTTTACGCCTCTGGCACACCCGTCTGCAGCGCCAGCGCGTGCAGGACACCGCCCATCTGGCCTTTCAGCGACTGATAGACAATCTGGTGCTGGGCGACGCGGGATTTGCCGCGGAAGGATTCCGAAATCACGGTTGCCGCGTAATGGTCGCCGTCACCGGCCAGATCACGGATCGTCACCTGCGCGTCGGGAATCGCGGCCTTGATCATGGTCTCGATATCGCGGGCGTCCATCGGCATTAATCGGGTCTCCAGAAAGGTTCGAATCGCGGCCAGTCGGTGCCGCCTCGGATTGCGAGCCTATCGCGGCTGCCGCATGACGTCACGGCTTTCTAACGATAATCCCTCGTATGCCCCTTTTAAAGGCCGGAGGGATCGCACATCTGAAGAAGTGAAATATGACCATCACAAGGGTTTAACCATGAAGCTTCCCGGCCCGGACCACCCGATCACCATTGCGCCCGCCGGCAAACACATCCGTGTTTCTGCCGGGGGCGTCGTGATCGCCGACACGACCAATGCCCTGAGCCTCAAGGAGGCCAGCTACCCCGCAGTGCTGTATATCCCCCGCGCGGACGCCAATATGGACGCGGTAGCGCGCACCGACCGTGTGACGCATTGCCCGTACAAGGGCGACGCGAATTATTACAGCATCAAGACCGGCGAGAAGGTTCTCGACAACGCGATCTGGACCTACGAGACGCCATTTCCGGCGATGGCCGAGATCAAGGATTATCTGGCATTTTATCCAGACAAGGTGAAAATCGAGGAAGTGCCTGCGTGATCCTCGGCTGATTGCCGAAGCGGCTTTCGACATTTATCATGACGGCGCGCATCACTGATGCGCCCGGCGACGCCTGTTGCGCGCGGAAGCGAGGGGGCTCGCCGTTCACATGTCAGACCGTAACGCTGCGCTCGATCGCGCCCGCACCTTTGTCACGCTGCTCGTGCTGGCGAACCACGCCGCAGTCGCTTACACCGCCTTCGGGCGCTATTACCCGAACCACTATTTGTGGTCGACCGCGCCGATCGTCGACAGCCAGCGCTGGATCGGCTTCAACATCCTGACGCTGTTCAACGACACTTTCTTCATGTGTCTGATGTTCATGCTGTCGGGCCTGTTCGTGTGGCCGAGCCTGAAGCGCAAGGGCATCGCCGACTTCCTGCGCGACCGCGCGCTGCGCCTCGGCCTGCCGTTCCTGGCAATGATCTTCGTGCTGATGCCGATCGCCTATTACGCGTCGTTCAGCCTGTCGACGCACAAGACCGGCTTTGTCGAATTCTACGTCAACAATTTCAAACAAGGCCAATGGTTCGCCGGCCCCGGCTGGTTCATCTGGTATCTGCTGTTTCTCGATCTCGTCGCGATCCCGGTCTTCCTGCTCGCGCCGCGACTGGTGGACGGCATCAACCGGCTGTCGATCCGTGCCTTCGAACGACCGTGGTTGTTCGCCGCCGTGCTCGCCGTCATCGCTGTGATCTCCTATGTACCGTTCCTGTTTACGGTCGGCGCTGTCCGCTGGTTCAGCTGGGGCCCGCTGCAGGTGCAGTTCAGCCGCATGGCGATCTATGGCGTGTTCTTCTTCGCCGGCATGGGCATCGGCGCCGCCAATATCGACCAGGGCCTGCTGGCCCGCACCGGCGCACTGGCCCGGCAATGGCTGTGGTGGACCATCGCCGCCGCTGCCTCCTTTGGCTCGCTCGCTTTTCTCGTCAATTTCCGCCGCATGAAGCTCGCCAATCTCACCGGCGCGCCGCCGTTCTGGTGGCAGTCGAGCTATGGCGTGATCTACGCGGTCGCCTGCACGCTGATCTGCCTCGCGGTGCTGGCGCTGTTCCTGCGTTTTGGCCAGCGCGAGAAGAGCATCTTCGACCCGCTGCGCGGCGATGCCTATGGCATCTTCGTGCTGCACTACATCCCGATGCTGTGGCTGCAATATGCGCTGCTTAATGCGCCGCTCGGTGCGGGCTCGAAAGCCTTCATCGCCTTCGCGGGCACGCTGGCGGCAAGCTGGGCAGCGACAAGGGCGCTGCGGGCGATCCCAGGCGTGAAGCGGGTGCTGTAGCTTCGTCACACCGTCCTTTCCGCCTTCCAACATGAACGACGATCTGCAGGAGACCAGCATGCGCGCGCGCAACGGCGACAAGGCGATCAATCTTCTGTTCAACGTCACGCCGGCGCTGTTCGAGGACTATCGCGAACCCATTCTGGATGCGCTTCGGCGCCGGAGCATCGACGCGCGAGCCAGTCTCCTGGGTGACATTGCGCATCAGGACGTGGACTACATCATCCACGCGACCGGTGGTCCCATCAGTGATTTCGCCCCTTTCAGCAATGCGCGCGCCGTATTGAGCCTTTGGGCCGGTGTCGAGAAGATCGTCGGCAACGCGACGCTGACGCAGCCGCTGTGCCGCATGGTCGATGACGGCCTCCGGCAGGGCATGGTCGAATGGGTCGTCGGTCATACCCTGCGCTTGCATCTCGGGATGGACCGCTACGTCTGTGAAAAACCTCTGACATGGTCGCAGCATGTTCCGCCGCTTGCCACGGACCGATCGGTGACAGTGCTGGGTCTCGGCGAATTGGGATCGGCTGCAGCAACAGCGCTTGTGCAACTCGGTTTTCGCGTGACCGGATGGAGTCGAAGCCTGCGCGAGGTGCCGGGCGTCCGCTGTCTCGCAGGAACGGAGAGCCTGCCGCAAGCGCTGGCTTCGGCGGAAATCCTCATCGGCCTCCTGCCCCAGACGCCGGAGACGATCGATCTCCTGAATGCGGAGAGACTGGCGCTGCTGCCGAAGGGCAGCTTCATCATCAATGCCGGACGCGGCACGCTGATCGACGACGATGCGCTGATCGCGGCACTCGACAGCGGACGCGTGGCACAGGCGACGCTCGATGTCTTCCGCACCGAGCCAGTGCCATCAGGCCATCCGTTTTGGTCGCATCCGGGTGTCACGATCTCGCCGCACGTCGCAGCCGCAACGCGTGTTGCATCGGCCGCCGAAAACATCGCCGAGAATATCGCACGCGCGGAAAGCGGCACGCCGCTGATGAATTTGGTCGATCGGACGCTGAGCTATTGAGGCGGTTGCACGAACGCTCATGGCCTCCCTCCCCCCAAGCGAAGCGCAGTGGGGAGGGTCGGCCGATAGGCCGGGGTTGGGGTGTCTCCGCAAACGCCGTCGCTTGTGGCACTCCCACCCGTCCGGCCTTCGGCCGGCCACCCTCCCCGCAAGGGGGAGGGAAAAGATCAGCGCCTTACGACGCCTTGCCGCTCATATAGTTCGGCAGCCAGCTTTCATGCGCATGCAAAAGCGCCTTGATATCGACAGCGCGTTCACCGGCAATGGCCACCGCGTGGCCGCCGGTCTTGCCGATCTGCACGCAGGGCACGCCAACATTCTTCAGCTTCGACAGCACCGTCAGCAACTGATCTTCCGCGACAGTCACGATGTAACGCGCCTGATCCTCGCCGAACCACCAGGCATGCGGCACCGTCGATGACGGCGCGGCATCGAGCTTGGCGCCGATGCCGGAGGCCATCGCCATTTCGGTGAGCGCCACCAGCAAGCCGCCATCGGCGATGTCATGCACGGCGGTCGCGGTGCCGGCATGGATCATGCCGCGGACCACGTCGCCGTTGCGCTTTTCGGTGGCAAGATCGACCGGCGGCGGAGCGCCCTCTTCCTTGCCGCAGATGTCGCGCAGATAGACCGACTGGCCAAGCCAGCCCTTGGTTTCGCCGATCAGCAGGATCGCTTCGCCCGGCGCCTTGAACGCCAGCGTCGCGGACCTGGTGAAATCGTCGAGCACGCCGACGCCGCCGATCGACGGGGTCGGCAGGATGCCGCGGCCGTTGGTCTCGTTGTAGAGCGAGACGTTGCCAGACACGATCGGGAAATCCAGCGTGATGCAGGCTTCGGCGATGCCCTTCAGGCAGCCGACGAGCTGGCCCATGATCTCGGGCCGCTCCGGATTGCCGAAGTTGAGATTGTCGGTGACCGCCAGCGGCCTGCCGCCGACCGCGGTGATATTGCGCCAGGCTTCGGCGACCGCCTGCTTGCCGCCCTCGACCGGATCGGCCTCGCAATAGCGCGGCGTGACATCGACCGACATCGCAAGACCCTTGGGGCCATCCTCGATGCGCACCACCGCGGCGTCGCCACCGGGGCGCTGCACGGTGTTGCCGAGAATGACGTGGTCATACTGCTCCCACACCCAGCGCTTCGAGCACAGCTCGGGCGTGCCGATCAGCTTCTCCAGCGCATCCGGGATCGACGACGGCGCGGCGATATCGCGCGCATGCACGACAGGCAGTATCGGCGACGGCATATGCGGACGGTCATACAACGGCGCTTCGTCGCCGAGTTCCTTGATCGGCAGATCGGCCATCACCTTGCCGCCATGCTTCACGACGAAGCGCAGCGTCGGCGTGGTGTAGCCGACAATGGCGAAGTCGAGTCCCCACTTCCGGAAGATATCCTCGGCCTGCTTTTCCTTCTCGGGCTTCAGCACCATGAGCATGCGCTCCTGGCTCTCCGACAGCATCATCTCGTAAGCGGTCATACCCTCTTCGCGCGTCGGCACCGCGTCGAGATTGAGCTCAACGCCGAGGTCGCCCTTGGCGCCCATCTCGACCGCCGAACAGGTCAGACCCGCAGCACCCATATCCTGGATCGCGATCACGCAATCCGCAGCCATGATTTCGAGGCAGGCTTCCAGCAGCAGTTTTTCGGCGAAGGGATCGCCGACCTGCACGGTCGGACGCTTCTCCTCGGAATCCTCGTCGAATTCGGCCGAGGCCATCGATGCGCCATGAATGCCGTCGCGGCCGGTCTTCGAACCGAGATAGACAATCGGCATGTTCACGCCGGAAGCCGCCGCAAGGAAGATCTTGTCCGCGTCGGCGAGACCGACGGCCATCGCGTTGACGAGGTTGTTGCCGTCATAGCGGGTGTGGAAACGCGTCTGGCCGCCGACGGTGGGCACGCCGAACGAATTGCCGTAGCCGCCGACACCGGCGACGACGCCCGACACGAGATGGCGGGTCTTCGGATGTTCCGGCGCACCGAACGACAGCGCGTTCAGGCAGGCGATCGGACGTGCGCCCATGGTGAAGACGTCGCGCAGGATACCGCCGACACCCGTGGTCGCGCCCTGATAGGGCTCGATATAGGACGGATGGTTATGGCTCTCCATCTTGAACACAATGGCCTGATTGTCACCGATATCGATGACGCCGGCATTCTCGCCCGGCCCCTGCAGCACCCATGGCGCCTTGGTCGGCAGCCCCTTCAGATGGATGCGCGAGGATTTGTACGAGCAGTGCTCGTTCCACATGGCCGAGAAGATGCCGAGCTCGGTGAAAGTCGGCTCCCGCCCGATCAGCTTGAGAATGCGCTCATACTCGTCGGGCTTGAGGCCGTGGCTGGCGACGAGTTCGGGAGTGATCTTTGGCTCGGTCATGGGGTCTCTTGGCTCTGTAAGGCTTCTTCATAGGGAGATCGGAGCATGCGGAAAAGGCCTATTCCGGCCCGTTCCCCGCATGTCCCAAGCTTTGCCCGGGCAATGCCCGTGCTGCTCGAAAAACAGCCTGCATAAGGCCCTGCGCCGGCGCCGGATTGCGCCCGCCGGATGGATCGGATTTAACACTTTTCGCAGCCAATCCAAGGAGTTCAGACCGTGAATGTGCCCGCCGATGCCACCATCCCGTTCCACGCCGACGCCTATACCGCGACGGAGGGGGAATTTGCGGGCTGGACGACCTGGAAGCGGGATTCCTTCGAATCGGTCTCCGGCCCGTTCTGGCACAAGGTCGAGGCCGACGGCTCCGTCCGCTGCGCCTTCCGGGTCGAGAAAAAGCACCTCAACGGCATGAAAAACGTTCATGGCGGCTGCTTCATGACCTTTGCCGATTACTGCCTGTTTGCGCTGGCCTCCCGCGAGTTGCAGGGCCCCGGCATCACCGTCTCGTTCGGCTGCGAATTCCTCGATGCCGCCCGCGAAGGCGAGCTGGTCGAATGCCACGGCGAAATGACCCGGATCGGCGGCTCATTGATCTTCCTGCGCGGAATCCTGAAAGCCGGCGAACGTTCGCTCCTGACCTTCTCGGGCACCATCAAGCGCGTGAAGAAACGCCCGAAGCCGGCGGCGATCGCGGCGGAGTAACCGGGCGCGGGTTCGCGGGCATGGGTGCATCCTGCTAGGTTCGTCGACAACACATGTGGGCCCGAGCATGCTGAGTTCATTCGAACGGCTACGTCATCCGGCAAACGCAGATCTCCTGATCGCCGCGGACGACGAGCACGCGGCTGTCGCCGGTCGCGGCGATTACGCCATGCCGTGGCACTGGCATGATTGCCTGATGTTCATCCTGCCGAGCCGCGGGACGATCGAACTCAAGCATGAGGCTGGACGCGAAGGCAGCTGGCTGTCGCAGGACCGGTTCGCGATCGTTCCGCCGAACCACGCGCATGAGACGCGCGCAGGGATCGGCGCGCATAGCCATGTCGCGATCTACGCAACAGGCTCGGTCCTGAAGCGCCTCGAAAGAGAGAACGGCTCGCTGAGCGAATTCCGCCGCAGGACATCAACGACCCGGCTGTTTCGCCGGTCAGACAGACTGCGCGCCCTGCAGGCGCTGCTGGTCGGGGATGGCAGGCACGCCTATGGCAATGCCCATGTCCGGCACGGACTGTCCTCTGCCCTGCTCGTCCAGTGCATCGCCGAGGCTCTTACCGGCGATGCCGTGTCCAGTGCCTCGCATCGCGAACACGGCATGACGTTGGTCGCGGAGCTGAGGGACTATCTCACCCTTCATGCCGACCGGGATGTTCCGCTCGACGCCCTGGAAGAACGGTTCGGCGTTTCGCGGCGTCACATCACCCGACTGTTCCGCGCGGGGACCGGGGCGTCGATCGGCGAATTCCAGCAACGTCTCCGCCTCGACAATGCAAACGAGCTGTTGAAGGCAACCGATCTCCCGATCGGTGAGATCGCGCTCCGCGTCGGCTTCGACAGCGGTGCGGCGCTCGCCCATGCGATGCGCCGGGCCGATGGCCAGTCGCCGACCCAGATGCGCAAGCGCATGGCCCGGCCGATCAAAATCTAGGGCCCGCCGGAACGCGCGCCGCAGCAACATCCCCCGTAGCTTGATGCCGGTGAATTCCGCGCAGCATTGGCTGACGCGTATTGCGAACGCGCAAACCGGTTGGAAAGTGCATCACATGGCCACGACGTCTGCCGAACCCCAGGTTCGATTTGTCAGTGTCTTTGCGGCAGGCCCGCAGGGCGGCAATCCCGCCCCGATCGTGATCGACGCTGCCGGCATGAATGATGCGGAGATGCAGCAGGTCGCGCGCGCCTACGGGCACGAAAGCGGATTTGTATTGCCGCCTCCACCGGACTCCGACTGCGATTTCGAGTTTCGCTTCTGGGTGCCCAATCATGAGATGTCAATGTGCGGACACGCCACCGTCGGCGCGACATGGCTGCTTCAACGGCTCGGCCGGCTGCAGCGCGATCGGATCATCATCCTGACAAAGAGCGGCCGCGTCCATGCGCGGATCAGCCAATCAGACGAACAGGATATCTCGGTCGAGGTCTCGCAGCCTGCAGGGATCGTCGAGCCGCTTCCCGATGCAGGCCAAAGCACCAACGACATTCTCGACGTCCTCGGTATCGGCTCCGACTGCCTCGCGCCGTTCCCGATCCAGAATGCACGCACCAGCCGGGTCAAGACCCTCATTCCGTTGAAGAGCGTGTCCATCCTCGACGGCCTGAAGCCTGACTTCTCGAGGATGGAGCGCCTGTGCAACAGCATCAACTCCACCGGCCTCTATCCTTACGCCGTGTCCGACCGGGACGATCAGATCGTCGATGCCCGCCAATTTCCGAGCTCGTCGGGATATCCGGAAGATGCCGCGACGGGCATCGCGGCCTCCGCTTTGTCATTCGGTCTCCTCGCGAACCGGATGGTGGACACGTCGGAACGCCAAATCACCATTCGCCAGGGACGCGCCATGAATCGCCCCTCCGCGATCAAGGTGCGCTTCAGCTTCGACGACGGCGATCTCAACGGCTGCTGGCTCGGCGGCGCCGTTCAGCCCACCGAATGCGAGAAGATTGCGTCATGACGAGCAAGGGACAGCCCTCGGCTTTCGAAGCCGACTACGGCTTCACGCGAAGCGACGTTCGACTCGATAACTGGCGTCAGGCGCCCTGGAACGTCTGGGCGTTTCGTCACGTGTCCGAACTCATTCCAACGGCACGCATCGCAGCGACGCCGGGACTGATCGAGGATCCACCCGTCGATCCCGGAGACTTGCTCAGGCAGACATTCGCTGTCGGTGGAGAAACGGCTGGTGTCTTGGATGTTCTACGCAGAACGTCGACCGACGCGCTCGTCGTGATGAAATCCGGACACGTTGTTGCGGATTACCATGCGCCGAATTTCACGGCGCAATCGCGGCACATTCTGTTCTCCGCGAGCAAGTCGGTGACATCGATAGTCGCGGGAATTTTATACAGCGACGACCTGATCGATTTCGACGAGCCCGTCGCGCACTACGTTCCCGAACTCAAATCCTCCGCTTTTGCAGATGCGCGGATACGCGATGTCCTCGACATGCGGGTCAGCCTCGATTTCGACGAGACCTATCAGGATCCCCACGGTGATTTCGCGCGGTACCGCCGCGCCGGCCTGCTCGAGCCTTCGGTGCCGGGAGATACTCCGGACTCACTGATCGCTTTCCTCGCTACGCTGCAAAAGGGCCCCGGCGATCATGGGGGTCCCTTTCACTACTGCTCGCCGAATTCCGACGTGCTGGGTCTGGTGATCGAACACGCCTCGGGCCAGCGTTTCGCGGACTTTGCCGCCGCGCGTTTGTGGCAGCCACTCGGGGCGCGGCAGGATGCCTATATTACGGTCGATGCGATCGGCAGCGCCCGGACCGGCGGCGGCTTCTGCATGACCCCGCGCGACTTCGCCCGCATCGGCGAGATGATGCGGCAGGGCGGCATCGCCAACGGCCGCCGGATCGTCGCACAGGATTGGGTGTCGGATACGATCACGAACGGCTCCGCCGAGGCCTGGCGTGCGGGCAAATTCGTCGAATGGCTGCCTGAAGGCCGCTATCGCAACAAATGGTACCAGACCGGCAACGCAAGCGGCGCTTTCTTCGCACTCGGCATTCACGGGCAATATCTCTATGTGAATCCACGCGCCGAAATGGTCGTCGCAAAATTCTCATCCCAGCCGGAGCCGGTGGACAACAATCTGAAGCGCCTCAACCTCGCGCTGTTCGATAGGCTTGCGAGATTGTACTGATGAAGCTGCTGCGTGAGCCACCATCTCGCCGGAATACTGCGCTGGCGGAGGTCGGCCCCGCGCCTAGCCGTCGTCCGAGCGAACGGATGAAGGATGCCGACACAAAGGCGTCACGCTGACACGCATGAAGGGGAAGAGCGGCAATGTCGACAGAATGTCGTGCAGCGCTTCATTGCTCGCCACATCGAAGATGCTGACATTGGCGTAACGTCCGGCGACCCGCCAGAGATGGCGCCACTCGCCGCTCTTCTGCAGCTCCTGCGCACGTTCACGCTCGGTCTTTTTCAGTTGCTCGACCACATCGGGAGCGATCCCGGGCGGGATCTGCACGTCCATTTCCACCTGAAAAAGCATCGATCAAACTCCTGTGGTTGTGCCAGCCGGTTGAACGCGCGGCGCGTAACCATCGCGGCGGAAGAATGCGACGCGGTCCATGTCCAGTTCAACGCCGATGCCGGGCGCCGTCGGCACCTGCAACACGAAGTCGCCATAGCGGAGCGGCGTCGCTAGGATCTCCTCGGTCAGGAGCAGCGGGCCGAACAGTTCGGTGCCCCATGCGAGTTTCGGCAGCACGGAGAAAACCTGGGCCGACGCCGCGGTGCCGACACCGCCTTCCAGCATGGTGCCGCCATACAGGCCGATACCCGCGGCATCGCCGATCGCAGCCATCTTCGCCGCATCGTACAGACCACCTGCCTGGTTGATCTTCAGAGCAAACACGTCAGCAGCGCCCCGCGAAGCAACATCGAAAGCATCGGTCGTGCCGTGCAGTGCCTCATCCGCCATGATGGGGACGGCATAGCGACCGCTGAGCCGGGCCTGTGCGCCGCGATTGTCGCGCGACAAAGGCTGCTCGATCAGGTCCACGCCGGCCGCCTCTAGGGCGGGAATGCCGCGCCGTGCCTCGGGCTCGCTCCAGGCCTGGTTGACGTCGACCCGCACGCTGGCGCGATCTCCGAGGGCACGCTTGATGGCCGCCACATGCGCCACGTCATCGTCCACGGACCGCAGGCCGATCTTCAGCTTGAAAATATTGTGGCGGCGCGCATCGAGCATCCGCTCGGCTTCCTCGATGTCGCGCGTGGTATCGCCGCTGGCCAATGTCCAGGCGACCGGCAAGGTGTCGTGCTGACGCCCGCCAAGCAGCTCCGACACCGGCAGGTCCAGGCGCTTGCCAAGCGCGTCCAGCAGCGCCGTCTCCACCGCGCATTTGGCGAAGCGGTTGCCCTTCACCCGTCGCTTCACGTCGGCCATGAGCGCGGCGACGCGCGACGCATCCATGCCGATGATGGCCGGGGCGATATAGGTGTCGACAGTCAGCTTGATGCCCTCGGGACTCTCCTCGCCGTAGCTAAGGCCGCCGATGGTCGTGCCCTCGCCGATTCCGACCGTTCCGTCGGAGCAGCGGATGAGGACCAGAACCAGGGTCTGGCTGTTCATCGTATGCATCGACAACCGATGGGGCCGGATGGTCGGCACATCGACCAGGATGGTCTCGACCCCGTCGACGCGGACTGCCACGCTGGTGCTCATGAAGGGCGTTTTCCTGTTGTCCATGGATGAGGCCTCGAACGGATCGCCGCTAGCTTCCCGGCGACCCGTCGCTTTGCCGTCTGCCGCTGCGCTACTTCTTGATGAGCGGGCAGCGTGACGCCGATAGCGGCTGGAACGCGTCGTCGCCGGAGACGGTCGCAAGCAGCTTGTAGTCGTCCCAGCGCGCCTTCGATTCCGACGGCTTCTTCACTTCGAACAGGTACATGTCGTGCACCATGCGGCCGTCTTCGCGGATCCGGCCGTTCTTCGCGAACATGTCGTTGATCGGCGTGTCCTTCATGACCTTCATCACGGCCGCTGAATCGGTGGTACCTGCCTTCTTCACCGCGTTCAGGTAGGTCGTGACCGACGAATAGACGCCCGCCTGCGCCGACGTCGGCGCGCGCTTGGTCCGTTCCATGAAGCGCTTCGCGAAGGCGCGCGTTTCGTCGTTGAGATCCCAATAGAACGCCTCGGCCAGCAACAGGCCCTGCGCGGTCTCAAGCCCGACGCTGTCGATGTCGGAAATGAAGGCCAGCAAGGGCGACAGCTTCTGTCCGGACTGGGTCAGGCCGAACTCGGCGGCCTGTTTGATCGCATTGATGGTATCGCCGCCCGCATTGGCGAGACCGATCACGCTGGCCTTGGTGCTCTGCGCCTGGAGCAAGAACGACGAAAAATCCGAGGTGTTGATCGGGTGCTTCACATTGCCGACAACCTTGCCGCCTGCCTTGGTGACGACGTTCGAGGTGTCGCGCTCCAGTTCCTGGCCGAACGCGTAGTCGGCCGTGAGGAAGAACCAGCTATTGAGGCCGCGCTTCACCGTGGCCAGGCCAGTGACGCTGGCCAGCGCGTAGGTGTCGTAGGTGTAGTGGACGATGTAGGGACCGCACGCCTCGTTGGTCAGCCTGACCGCGCCGGGACCATTGAACATGATGATCTTACCGCGCGTCCTGGCCATTTCCGCAGCAGCCAGCGCCGTAGCCGAGCCAGCCACATCGACGATAGCCTCGACACCCTGGTTGTCGAACATTTCACGGGTGAAATTCGCGGCCAGGTCGGACTTGTTGAGATGGTCGGCAACCACGATCTGGACCTTGCGCCCGAGAACCTCGCCGCCGAAATCCTCAACGGCCATCTTGGCTGCAGTCTCGCTGCCCGGCCCGGTAATGTCGGCAAACAGGCCGGACATATCGAGGACGGCCCCCAGTTTCAGCGGCCCGGTGTTCTGCGCCATGGCAACCGAGGTGGCGACGAGCATGACGGATGCCGTCAGGCCTGAAAGTAGCTTCTTCACATCATTCTCCATCAGCGCTCTCATCCTGAGCGCGCGTCTCTTGCTTGATATTCGTCAGTGATTGATCGCCGTATGTGTCAAGCGTCTGTCGTCACTGGCTGCCGCGAATGCCCGCCGTCTCGACGATCTGCTTCCATTTGGCACTTTCCTGCGCCAGATGCGCAGCAAGTTCCTGGGGCGACGACGCGATGACGCGCCCACTGACATCGGCGAAACGCTTCTGCACGTCCGGATCCGCCAGCACCTTGCGGATATCGCCGCTGATGCGCTCCGCCAGCGCCGGCGGCATCTGGCCCGGACCAAAAATGGCCCACCAGTTGGCGAGTTCGAAGCCCGGCAGCCCGGATTCGCTGATCGTCGGCACGTCAGGCAGTGCGGCGATGCGCTCCTTGGTGGTGACGGCAATGGCGCGGAGGCTGCCGCCCTGCACCTGCGGAAGCGCCGTCGAGGCGTTGTCGAACATCAGGTCGATCCGGCCGGCCATCAGATCTGTCAGCGCCGGCGATGAACCGCGATAGGGAACGTGGGTCATCTCGACATTGGCCTTTTGCCGGAACACTTCCGCCGCCAGATGCAGAGAAGAACCAACGCCGGCGGAGCCATAGGTGGCGCCACCCGATGCCGCTTTTTCTTTCGCGAAGGCGATCAGATCCTTGATGTTCTTGATCGGCGACGAGGGCGGCACAAGCACCACGTTCGGCGTCTCGAGCGCCAGCGTCAGCGGTGTCAGATCCTTCACGGGATCGTAAGGCATCGACTTGAAAAGCCACGGATTGACGGCCACGGCGATCGACGCGAGCACCAGCGTGTAGCCATCGGGGGCGCTCTTGGCGGCAGCGTTGATGCCGATATTCGATCCGGCCCCGCCCCTGTTTTCGACGACGACCTGTTGGCCCCAGGTCTGGCTCAGCTTTTCCGCGATCGTGCGGCCGATGATGTCGGCGGCCCCGCCGGCGGCGAAGGGAACGATCAACTGGACCGGCTTGGTCGGATAGTCCTGCGCCGTCGCACGGTTTGCGCCCAGGGCGATACAGCAAGCCGCCACCGCGGCGTGGGTCGCCCGGGCAAGTAAGGTGCGTCGTGACAGCATGAAAGAGCCTCCCAGTCGGTTCTTATGTTTCGACGGCCGCACACAAGCGTGCCGGCCAGGTCCGATATTGACAAACACTGGCACGGGACGCGTGATAGGCCAACACAGTCAAAACTATAGATGCGATAGAAGATTGTAATCGCTATGGACCCAAGACGGCTCGGCTATTTTCTGGCAATCGCCACACACAAGCGCATGGCGAAGGCTGCAGAAGCCCTCGGCGTCGCCCAGCCAACGCTGTCGCAGCAGATACGCGCCCTCGAGCAGGATCTCGGCACCGTTCTGTTCAACCGGACGCCCCAAGGCATGCAACTGACCGAGACAGGACATGCACTGCGCGAACACGCGCAGCGTCTGATGGTTCAGACCGAAGCGGCGCGCACGGCAATCGCCGAGCTGGAGGGCGGCATGGCCGGCACGCTGCGTGTCGGCGTCATCTACACCTACAGCACGACATTCCTGCCGAAGATCATCGGCAGCTTCGGCGAGAAATATCCTGAGGTTCGGCTCAGCGTGGAGGTCGGCTCCGCAAACGATGTCGAGCAACGCATCCTGTCCGGAGATCTCGATCTCGCGATTGCTTTCGCGCCGCCCCAGCACGCGGAGTTGGGCGTCGACCTGTTGTTCGAGGAGCGGCTCGTCCTGGTGCTTGCGAAGTCGCAAAATCAATCACGACAACAGTCGATCACGCTGCAGGCGCTCGCCCAACGTCCGTTGGCACTTTTGACCCCCGCCTTTGCGACCCGCCGCATTCTCGACCAGTCACTAGCGCCCGATATACAGCTCGATGTTCGCGTGGAGATGAACTCGGTCGAGGCCCTGATCGAACTCGCCAAATCGGGAGGTCTGCCGACGGTTCTTGCCGACCGAAGCTTGAACGCCCGAAAGGACCTCGCGATCATTCCGATCGGGCCTCCGTGGATACGCCGCTCCGGAGCCTTGCTGTGGGATGCCCATCGCTACCAGACAGCGGCCGCGCGCGCTTTCATGGCGATTGCCCGCAAGACGACCAAAAGCGCACAGACCACGCGCGCGTCATAGCGCACAATCGTGGACATCGGCATTACCAGAGGAGCGCTGGCTGACGGCACCGCGCGCGTCGATGCGATCAGGCTGCTCAGCGTCCCAGGCGAGCAATGGCCTGGCGCGACCTACCACCAGCCGGTTTGCGGCTGGCGCTGATACGGCGCGACCCTGCGGCGAGCCTGCACGGGCGCGGGGTCCGCATTCCAGCGCTGGAAGAACGAGCCAAAGCCATCGCCATCCGCATCGTCGCTGCTCGCCATGAGATCGGCAGGTGGCGTCGGCTTGCGCGTAATGAAACCACCCTGAGGCTGATTACTCAGCACTGCGACGAATTCGGTGCGATAGTTGGTCTCGGTGCTGAGCGGCTCGTCGGAGATCACAATCGACGAGCGTGGCAATGCGGTCGCTCCGATCCGGTCGAGCACTTCCTGTGGAATGGTGATGCGGTCGAGGGCGACCTTCGCGCTATCGCCTTCGTCGATCGTGACGGCGCTCCAGCGCAGGCCTGCGTCGTTCCGCGCCATTGCCGTAAACACATGCGTGCCGATCGGCTTGCCGGGGTCGCGGATGGTGATGGGAACTTCGATGCTTGAATCGAACACCTCGCCGCCGCCGTCCGGTGCCGGCTTGTGCGTATTGCGCCGAACGTAAAGCATCTGCGTCTCGCGGCTGATATAGATCGAGACCGGCTCAAGCGCGAGTTTCGCATCGCTCGCTGCCTTGGCGGTGGCGACCTTTTTGGTCTCCGCGGCCTTGGCGGCATCCTTCGCAGCGGCCGCGGCATCAATCTTCGACGCCGTATCGGCCTTTGCGGTTTCGAATTGCGCGCCGAGTTCCGCGGCCCTGGCGGCAGCCTTCTGCTTTGCGTCCTCAGCCCGCGCCTTGGCCTCATCGGTCTTTGCCACAACGACGGCCTTGTCGGCAGATACGAGCTCGACATCGGCGCGCGCCTTCAGCGATTGCAGCTTGCGCAGGGCCCCCGGCAGCGGCTTCGCCTCGCGCGCAGAAGTCGCTGCGAGCTTCTTCGTCGCGTCAGCGGCCGCAGCGGCCTCCGCAGCCTCGCGGGCGACCACCTCGACACGGCCGGGAGCAGCGGCGATGGCTTCCGCTTTCGGCATCAAAAGCGCCGGATGGGAGAACTCAACGGGTGCCGCATCATTCGGCGAGATAATCACCCGCATCCCGATCCGCGTCTTGTCGAACAACCTGTCCGCGAAGCCGTAGGGCATCCGCACACAGCCATGCGACGCGGCATAGCCGGGCAACGGCCCGCCATGCAGTGCGACACCGTTCCAGGTGATCCGCTGCATGTTCGGCATCGCGGCATCGTCATACATGTTGGAACGATGGTCCTTGTTCTTCTCGAGAACGGCAAAGACGCCTGCCGGCGTCTCGCGGCCGGACACCCCGGTCGAGACCGGCGCGCGCGTGATCCAGCCATCGGCGTCGTAGAACGTGACCTGCTGGCTCTTGATCGACACGATCGCCATCATCGGCTCGCCTGCTTCGCGCGGCGCAGTCGCCTCGACGACGCGGGCGGGACGCGGCTGCTTTGCGGCGGCTCCGGCCGCCGGAGCGGCCACCGCAATCATTGCTGCCAACACCACGACGGGAGATATCCAGTGCCGCATCCCGACGTTGGGTTGCGCCGTCGCCAATCGATTTGCCATTCAGTGCCCCGGTCAAATGCCTTCCGATCGCGAATCGTACAGGCGTTTGATTGCGATTGTATCAATTCACCACTGCCGCCCGATACCCACCGAAGCGGTCAGAGCGGTGCGCGCAGTGATATTCATTCGTAACTGACAAACCGCCTTGGACAAAGGTGGCTCACTGCCACACCTGGCGCATGGTCGACGCAATTTGGGCCGGACGCATGCGCCCGGCCCAACGCTGTCACTGCATGCTGATCGTGGTCATATCAAGGAACCACGACTGCGGCGAGACGAAGCCCTTGACCTTGGTGCTCATGGCCCGCGGGTTGAGGTCATGGACAATGTAGAGCCATGGTGGATTATCGACGAGGCGCTCATGCGCCTTGCGGGTGGCGTCGGTGATCACCTTGGGATCGGTCGATTCCGCCAGGGTCTTCAGCGCGTTCTCGAACGCGTCGTCCTTCCACTGCTCGAAATTGAACCCGTTCGGCGAGAAGTTCGCCGCCGCAAAGTAGCGCGCCATGATGCCAGTGTCCGAGGACGGCGACGAGATGTTGAGCGCCATCGCACCCTTCAGGCTTGGATTGTCCGGCGTGGCACGCGCGGCGGTGAGCAGCACCTGCCATTCGATCACATCGAACTCGATATTGACGCCGCAGGCTTCCTTCAGACTCTGCTGCAGGAACTCGTTCATCGGCAGCGGCAACATCTGGCCGGAGCCGGAGCTGGAGATCTGAACCTTGAACGACAGCGGCTTCGCAGGAGTATAGCCGGCTTCCGCCAGCATCGCCTTGCCCTTGGCCGGATCGAATGTGTAGCGATTCACGGGACTGCCGAAATTGGGGTCGCTGGTCTTGAGCCAACCCGCCGACGGTTCCGCGGTGCCTGAAAGCAGCGACACCAGCCCTGCCCGATCGACGCAGTAGTTCAGCGCCTGGCGGACTTTCACATCCTTGAACGGCGAGTTGGTGGCGCCGATATTGTAGAACCACGGCCAGACATGCGGATAGGACCCGGTGGTGATGGTGAAGCCTGCAGCCTTCAGCGATGCCAGCCCATCGGCCGGCGGCACCTCGATCCAGTCGACCTGGCCGGAGCGTAGCGCGGCCAGCCGCGCATTCGCCTCGGGGATCGGCATCAGCACAATGGTATCGACCTTGGCTTTCTTCTGACCATCCCAATAGCCGTCATTGCGCGCCAGTTCGACGCGCTCGCGCGGCACCAGCTTTGTGATCCTGAACGGTCCGGTGCCGGCTGCCGGCAGCGTCGCGACCTTGCCCCAATCCTTGCCGGCCTTCTCGAACGAGGTTGGCGAAGTGAACAGCAGATACACCGCCATGTAGGGGAAATACGACGCAGCCGTCGTGGTCGAGATCGCCACTGTGGAATCGTCGATCTTCTTGTAAGTCCCCATCAGCGGCACGCGGGCGCGCGACATGCCGGAGGCCGGCGGCTCGAATTGCGGGCTGTCGTTCTTGAAGAAGCGATCGAGATTCCAGATCACCGCGTCGGCATTGAAGTCGGAGCCGTCGTGAAACTTCACGCCTTTGCGCAGATGAAAGATCCAGGTCTTGTTGTCGTCCGGCGCCTGTTCCCACTTCTCCGCTAGGCCCGGTCGCAGGCCGGCGAGCTGATCGGGCTTGCTGAGATCCCACAGCACCAGACCTTCGAAGATCGGGTAGCCCATGAACCGCATGCCCTCGAACCCATTGTTCGGAAGGCCCGTGGCGGTGGGAATATCCGCCGCCGTCATGGCAATCCGCAAGGTCGATTGGGCGAGTGCGGGCTGGGTCGAGAGAGCGAGAGCAGCGGCGAAAGCGAGTTTGGCGCAACCACGATACTTGAACATGTCATCTCCGGCAGCCGGCGATTGGACAATCACGCGCGGCGGACTGCGGAAGAGAACTCAGCAAATATCAGGCCAGTACCTTGCAAAATGAGGCCAACGGCAGTGCTGAAAATTTGAGCCGCACCGATGGCACAGCTTCGGGGAAAGAATGATTACGGCGTCAGGAGCTTGTTGTATTTCGCCACATCGCGCGTCACCAGCTGCTGCAGCACCTCCGGTGCATGCTCGTTGGCGTCGGGCGCCACGGTCGACAGATCCTGGAAACGCTTTTTCACCAGATCGCTTTCAACCGACGAGCGAGCAGCAGCGTTCAGCTTGGCGATGATCTCAGGCGGCGTGCCCTTCGGCGCGAACAGGCCATTCCAGCCCTGCGCCTCGAAGTCGGGCAGCCCTGCTTCTGCCGAGGTCGGCAAATCGGGCAGCGTCGCCAGCCGCACGGTCGAGCCGACCACGATGCCCTTCACCAGCTTGTCGTCGATGGCCTGCGAGACGGAGGCTGCAGAATCGCAGACGCCGTCGATCTGACCGCCGATGGCATCGGTGAGCGCGGGCGCCGCGCCGCGATAGCCGACCAGCGTGACGTCGATGCCGGCGGCCTGCACGAAGCTCTTGCAGATCAGGTAATTCGAGGAGCCGATCCCGGCATGGCCGAGATTGACCTTGCCCGGATTGGCTTTGGCATAGGCGATGAAGCCCTTGAGATCACTCGCCGGGAAATCCTTGCGCAGCGCCACGACGCCGAAGGTCTTGGCCACCATGCCGATGGAGGCAAAGGAGTCCGGCGTGAAGGACAGTTTTGGGTAGATCGTGTAGGTCGCCGCACTGGTGCCGGCATTGCCGATGGCGATGGTGTAGCCATCGGGCGCAGACCGCGCGGCCCGGGCCAGCGCCGTGGAGCCACCGGCGCCGACGACATTCTCGATGATGATGGTCTGGCCCAGCGGCGCCGCCATCTGCTCGGCCACCGCACGCGCGATCACGTCCGACGTACCGCCGGCCGCGAAAGGCACGATCATGGTGATGGGGCGTTTGGGATAATCATCGGCAGATGCCGACACGCTCGTAGCCAGCACGAGCGCAAGCGTTGCGGCGAGCTTCGACAGCCGCGCCACAGCGGCGATCACGCAGCGCGCTCCAGATGCTCGACAAGACCAGCAAACAACCCGCGGCCGTCGGTGCAGCCCATGATGTCTTCGACGTGATTTTCCGGATGCGGCATCATGCCGAGCACGTTGCCCTTCTCGCTGACGATGCCGGCAATCGATGCGGCGGCGCCATTGATATTGTGCATGTCGCCAACTTCACCTGTCGGCGAGCAATAACGATAGAGCACGCGCCCATCGCCTTCGAGGCGCTTCAGCGTTTCGGCATCAGCTGTGTAGTTGCCCTCGCCGTGGGCGATCGGCACGCGGATCACCTGACCGGCATTGTAGCCACGGGTAAACGCCGTGTCGGACCGTTCGACGCGCAGATGCACGTCGTGGCAGAGGAATTTCAGCTTGGCATTGCGCATCAGGATGCCCGGCAGCAGGCCGGACTCGCAGAGGATCTGGAAGCCATTGCAGACGCCCATCACGAGGCCGCCGTCAGCCGCGAACGCCCGCACTGCATCCATCACCGGCGAGCGTGCCGCGATGGCGCCGCAGCGCAGGTAGTCACCATAGGAGAAGCCGCCGGGGACAACGACGAGATCGGTGCCCTTGGGCAGCGAGGTCTCGGCGTGCCAGACCATCGTCGAGTCATTGCCCGACGCCAGTTTGAGCGCCCGCGCCATGTCGCGCTCGCGGTTGATTCCGGGGAAGACAAGAACGGCGGATTTCATAGCGATAACCTGGCTCAGAGCACTTCGACGCGATAGTTTTCGATCACCGTATTCGCCAGCAGCTTGTCGGCTGCGGCTTTCAGCGCTTCCTCGGCTTTCGCCTTGTCGGCGCCATTCAGTTCGATGTCGAACACCTTGCCCTGCCGCACAGAGGCAATGCCATCGACGCCGAGCGATTTCAGCGCGCCTTCGATGGCCTTGCCCTGCGGGTCAAGGATGCCGTTCTTCAGGGTAACAGTTACGCGGGCTTTCACGTCTTGATCCTCAGCTCTTGACCAGTACCGGGCCGGTGCCCATCGGGCGTTCGTTTTCGGAGAGAATGCCGAGACGCTTGGCGACCTCGGTATAGGCCTCCAGCACGCCGCCGAGATCCCTGCGGAAACGATCCTTGTCCAGCTTCTCGTTCGACTTGATATCCCACAGCCGGCATGAGTCGGGCGAGATCTCGTCGGCGACGATGATGCGCATCATGTCGTTTTCGAACAGGCGACCGCATTCCATCTTGAAATCGACGAGGCGGATGCCGATGCCCAGGAAGAGACCCGTGAGGAAGTCGTTGACGCGGATGGCGAGCGCCATGATGTCATCGATTTCCTGCGGGGTGGCCCAGCCGAACGCCGTGATGTGCTCTTCCGAGACCATCGGGTCGTTGAGCTGGTCGTTCTTGTAATAGAACTCGATGATCGAGCGCGGCAGCTGGGTGCCCTCCTCGATGCCGAGGCGCTGCGACAGCGAGCCCGCCGCCACATTACGCACCACCACTTCCAGCGGCACGATCTCGACTTCGCGAATCAGCTGTTCGCGCATGTTGAGCCGGCGGATGAAATGGGTCGGCACGCCGATGTCGTTCAGATGCTGGAACAGGTATTCCGAAATCCGGTTATTGAGGACGCCCTTGCCCTCGATCACCTGGTGTTTCTTGGCATTGAACGCGGTCGCGTCGTCCTTGAAGTGCTGAATCAGGGTACCGGGCTCCGGGCCTTCATACAGGACCTTGCCCTTGCCTTCATAAATGCGACGTCGACGGCTCATGGGGATGTACCGGGTGTTGTTGAAATCCATGGATGTGGTGTGCTCCGAATAACGGGATCGACCCACGACGGAGCTGCCGTGAAGGCCAGGAACGGGAAGAAACAGAACGAGAACCGGGCCTGGTGGCAACCTACCCGATCGGCCCTGCCAGTACAATCGACCCGGCCCGCCCAGCGGGGGTTTACCCCAACCTCGCGCAAGCCTGGTCCGATAAGCCTCGCCCGATACCGTCTTGCCTGCGACCTTGCGGCCGATTGTTCCAACGGTATCTCGACCTTATTTAAGCTCCGAACCGGCGTTTACAACGTCGTCCTGACCGCCCAACAACCCCGACGGGAACTTTAACCATGTCATCATTCGACAAGCGCGGCGAAGCCTTCGAGAACAAGTATGCGCTCGACGAAAGCCAGAAGTTCAAGGCCGAGGCCCGCCGCAACAAGCTGCTGGGCCTGTGGGTCGCCGAACAGCTCGGCAAGTCCGGCGACGAGGCCGCCGCCTATGCCAAGGAAGTCGTCGCAGCCGATTTCGAGGAAGCCGGCGACGGCGACGTGGTGCGCAAGGTGCTCGCCGATCTAACCGCCAAGGGCATCGCGATCACCGAGCCGCAGCTCCGCGTGAAGATGGATCAGCTGACCGCTGAGGCCGTCGCGCAGGTGAAGGCGGGAACCTGATCTCCACAGCTTCGAGTTGCAACGAAACGTCTCGCCGCAACTCACGACGCTTCATAGAGAGCCGCGCATCGTATGATGGCGCGGCTCTTGTCTTTTGAAACGTTCCAGACTCGCAGAGCCTGACTCAAGATTCCGAATTGCGATGTGCAAATTCTGAAACGGAGTCACAGCGTGCCGATGACGGCTCGCATACGCGTGCTACAAATTGCTCAAAGTGCACGTTGATTGTTCAATCGTGTCGCGGCTCACCTTGCGACTGCATCACCGAAGACACACAGGCTCGCCAATCCCGTCGCTTTAGAGCGATTCAACCTCCCATTCGAAGTTTTCATTCAAAGCTACTGCTAGATCGCCTGCGCATGTTCTCAAACGCGAAGGCGACACAAAGTGACGACGGACAACCATTGCAATCTCAACAGCAACGCACGCAGCATCTTCAAGTTGCGCCGCGCGTATTGGTTGATCGGCACGACGTTCCTGCTCGGCGATTATGTGACCGGGGCCTCGATCGCCAATGCACAGACGAATACGACGCTGCCGCCGGTCACCGTCGAATCGCCAACACAGGCGCGCCGGCCCGCACGTGCTGCGAGCGCCACGCCGAGCCGGGCGCGAGCTATCGCCACACGCCGCAATGCCACGCCGCCCCCCGCCCCGCCGACACCGACCGAGCGCGCGATCGCTGCCGCCGCCGCGAAATACGAACAGATCCTCGGCTATCGCGCGATGCCCGATGCGACAACCCTGCGCGGCGCGACGTCGCCGCTCAACACGTCGCAGGTCGTCAACGTCGTGCCGCAGCAGGTGATCAGCGATCAGCGTCCGCGCAATCTCGATGACGCGCTGATCAACATCTCCGGCATCACCCAGACCAATACGCTGGCCGGCACTCAGGACGCCGTGATCCGTCGCGGTTTCGGCGACAACCGCGACGGATCGATCATGCGCAACGGCATGCCGATCGTGCAGGGCCGCTCGTTCAATCCTGCTGTTGAAAGCATCGAAGTGCTGAAGGGACCGGCGTCGCTGCTCTACGGCATCATGGATCCCGGCGGCATCGTCAACACCATCAGCAAGCGGCCGGAATTGTATCAGCACGGCGAGGTGACGCTGGAAGGCGCGACCTACGGTTCGCGCAGCGGGGCCAATGCGACCATCGATATCACCGGACCGCTCGGCAAGGATGGCCTCGCCTATCGTTTCGTCGGCTATGGCATCAACGAGGATTACTGGCGGAACTTCGGCACCCGCAAGGAGACACTCTACGCGCCGTCGCTGGCCTGGTATGGCGACACGACCACGGTTCAGATCAACTACGAGCATCGCGACTTTTATTCGCCATTCGATCGCGGCACGGCCTTCAACAGCGTGACCAAGGCCCCGTTCGCCATTCCGGCGACACGCCGCATCGACGAACCATATAACAGCATGTGGGGCACGTCAGATCTCATCCAGGCCTCGGTAGATCAAAAGATCAATGAGGACTGGAAGGTCTATGCCGGCTACAGCTATAACGTAGAAACCTATAATGCCGCGCAGCTCCGCAATACGGTGGTCAACCCGACCACTGGCATCGCGACACGCAGCAATGACGGCACCTACGGCGCACTGACGTCCTCCAGCTTCGGCACCGGTTATATCCAAGGCGGATTCTGGATCGGCGGCATGCGCAACGAAGTGCTGTTCGGCGGCGATGCCCAGTATCGTGTGATCTATCGCAAGGATCTGGTCCGGCAGGGGGCTGCGAATTTCAACATCTTCAATCCGGTTTATGATCGGCAATTGCCCGGCACCACCGTTGTCGCTACCGACAGCGACCAGACCGACAAGCTCAGCACGCAGTCCTTGTTCTTCCAGGACACGCTGCATCTGACCAATCGGGTCGCCGTGGTCGGCGGCGTGCGTTATATGACGTTCGACCAGCTGGCGGGGCGCGGGCGCAATCCGTTCATCGCCAATACGGACCTGTCCGGCAACAAGGCATTGCCGCTCGGCGGCGTGATCCTGAAGGTCACCGACGAAGTCTCGCTCTATGCCAGCTACACGGAATCGCTGAAGCCGAATTCGACCATCGCTCCCAACGGCGCGGTCTTCGACTCGCAGACGAAGCCCGAGGAAGGCGTGTCGTGGGAGACCGGCATCAAGTTCGATATCAACAAGCGCCTGTCAGGCACGGTCGCGCTGTACGACATCGACAAAAAGAACGTGATGCTGTCGCAATACAATACGGTCACCACGACCAACGAGGCACGCACCGCGGCTGCAGCGCGCTCACGCGGTGTCGAAGTCGACGTTACCGGCAAGCTGACTGACAGCTGGAGCATGATCGCCAGCTATGCCTATACCGATGCGATCTTGACGCAGGACTCGCAATACACCGGAAACCACCTGCAGAATGTCGCCCTGAACACCGGGTCGCTCTATCTCGTTTATGATTTCGGCACGATGCTGCCGGGTCGTCTGCGCGTCGGCGCCGGTGCACATTATGTCGGCGATCGTCCCGGCGATGCTGCAAACAGCTTCGTGTTGCCGTCTTACACGGTGGCCGACGCCTTTGCGACCTACGAGACGAAATACCAGACTCTGCCCGTGATCTATCAGTTCAACATCAAGAACATCTTCGACAAGGTCTACTATCCGTCGGCAGTGAGCCTTCCCAACGTTGCCCTTGGCGATGCGCGGCGCTTCTCGCTGGCAGCGACGGTAAAGTTCTAAGGCAACACAGAATGCGACCATCGCGACGACGCAACGTTCGAGCACTGCCGCTGGCTCTGACGCTTGCGTCGTCGCTCCTCCTCTTCGGCACGGCCATAAGCCACGCCGAAGAAATCAATCTCTATTCGACCCGCGAACCGCAGCTGATCGAGCCGGTCATCGCATCCTTCACGGCGACGACCGGGATCACGGTCAAGCTCACTTATATCGAGGACAATCTCGTCAAGCGCATGAAGGCCGAGGGCGCCGCCTCCCCTGCCGACGTGCTGATGACCATCGGTCTCGACAAGACCTCGCAATTCGCCGCGAATGATCTGTCGCAACCGACCACCTCTCCGCTGCTCGACAAGGCAATCCCGCCGCAGCTGCGCGGCAGGGAGTGGATCGGCCTGTCGGTGCGCCCGCGCGTGGTCGTCGTACGCAATGACTCACCACTAAGCGCGATCCGCTACGAGGATCTCGCCGATCCCCGTTTTCGCGGCCAGCTCTGCATCCGCTCGCCCTTGCATCAGAACAATGTCGCGCTGATTGCGGCCTATCTCGTGCATCACGGTGCGGACGCCACCGAGGCCTGGCTGCGCGGCATCAAGGCCAATCTGGCGCATGCACCGGAAGGCAAGGACAACGACGTCATTCGCCAGCTTGCGGAAGGCCGCTGCAGCATCGGCATCGCCAATACCGTGGCGCTGGCACAATTGCGCGACGGCCGCGAGGGCGCGGACTGGACCGCCTGGGCGAATAAAGTGAAGACGGTGCCGACGACATTCGACACATCAGGCACGCATGTGAACCTCACCGGCGCGGCGCTCGCGAAACATGCGCCGCATCGCGCAGCCGCGCTGACGTTTCTGGAGTTCCTGGTGACACCGGCGGTGCAGAAAATCTACGCGGCTGCCGAACTGGAATATCCGGTCACTGCAGGTGCCGAGAGCGCACCGCTGGTGGCGGCGATGGGGACGTTTCCGAGCGATACGCTTGATATCGATGCGATCGCTGCGAACCAGAAGGCGGCGATTGCACTGATCAGGAAGGTTGGGTTTGAGAAGTAGGCGCGCATGATGCGCCACCTCCGCCCACGCGTCATTCCGGGGCGCGTGCGTCTTCGCACGCGAACCTCAGCCACTCCACTTGGAGTAGCGGGGAATCCCGGCATGGCGGTCACCTCTCCGCCGCCCGGAATGTCGAGATGATGAACACGCGGGGATTCCCCGCCACTCCAATTGGAGTGGCTGAGGTTCGTGCTTGGCCGGCTTCGCCGGCAACGCACGCCCCGGAATGACGACGTGTGGTTAGCTACCGCCAGCCCATGCCGGGCGCGACGTGCTTCAATATCGCCTCGATCACATGCGCATTGTAGTCGACGCCGAGCTGATTGGGCACCGTCAGCAGCAGCGTATCGGCCTCGGCAATCGCCTCGTCGCCCTTCAGCTGCTTGATCAGTGCGTCCGGCTCCGCTGCAAAGCTGCGGCCGAAGATGGCGCGCTCGGTGCCGTGCAGGTAGCCGACCTTGTCCTCGCCCTCGTTGCCCCGGCCGAAATAAGCGCGGTCGCGGTCGTCCACCAGCGCGAAGATGCTGCGGCTCACTGACACGCGCGGGTCACGCGTATGTCCCGCCGCCTTCCAGGCATCCCGATAGAGCCGGATCTGCTCGGCCTGCTGCACATGAAACGGCTTGCCACTTTCGTCGATCTTCAGCGTCGATGACTGCAGGTTCATGCCCTGCTTGGCTGCCCATTCCGCCGTCGCATTGGTGGAGGCGCCCCACCAGATGCGCTCGCGCAGGCCTTCGCTATGCGGCTCGAGCCGCAGCAGGCCGGGCGGGTTCGGAAACATCGGATTGGGATTCGGCTGTGCAAAGCCCTTGCCTTGCAACACGTCGAGAAACACCTCGGTATGCCGCCGCGCCATGTCGGCATCGGTTTGGCCCTCAGGGGGCGCGTAGCCGAAATAGCGATAGCCGTCGATCACCTGCTCCGGCGAACCTCTGGAGATGCCGAGCTGCAGCCGTCCCCCCGCGATCAAGTCAGCGCTGCCGGCGTCCTCCGCCATATAGAGCGGGTTCTCGTAGCGCATGTCGATAACGGCCGTGCCGATCTCGATCTTCTTGGTGCGCGCGCCGACAGCGGCGAGCAGCGGAAACGGTGCGGCGAGCTGGCGCGCGAAATGATGCACCCGGAAATAGGCGCCGTCGGCCCCTAACTCCTCGGCAGCAACGGCGAGATCGATGGATTGCAGCAGCGCATCGCCCGCCGAGCGCGTCTGTGATGAGGCCGACGGGGTCCAGTGGCCGAAGGAGAGAAAGCCGATGTTCTTCATGGGACGGATACTCGGGGTGGGTTTGCTGACCACCTATTTAGGCGTGAATGGGAGCAAGAAAAGGGAAACGATGGAAACGCATCGTTTCCGATGAGGCGATCATGTTCGTGGACTGCAAATCCGTATCCACTTTCGCGCACCACGGCATGACGTCACACAGCCACTCGCCCGCACCCCTTAAGCGTGCATCCTGTCACAAATCTTCTATAGGTTGACCAAAATACGGCGTTGGGCGAGCATCAGCGTCACATCGAAAACGGGGGGACAGGGCCATGCGCGTCACGACGTCTGCCGGAGCTTTCGAAGCGAGCGCGATCGCGGGCACGCGCGCCATCATGATCGCCCTCAATTGCGACGAGGCAGCTTGCAAGGGGCTGCTGGGATTTGCGTTCCAGCGCGCCAAGGGCGCCGGCAGACCGGAATTCCTGCGCTCGCTGAAAGTGTTCGAAGCGGTCGAGCCGAACCCCGATACCGAGCACGGAGAGTATTTCACCGACAAATTTCCGATCCAGAGTTTCCTCTGGAGCGACTATACCGCGGAGCCCGGCACGACCTATCACTTCGAGGTCATCCCCGTATTTGGCGATCCGACCGCGCCCGAACTGCGCGACGCCGAGAAGCTCGCCTTCACCGTCACGACGGAGAAGGAGGACGATGGTCAACATGGCATCTGGTTCAACCGCGGCGCCATCGCCAGCCAGGCCTATGCGCGCAAGTTCAAGAACCACAAGCCGACCGACGCGGAGATGGACAATCCGAAGGACAAGCACACGGTCTGGCTCTCGCGCGGCCTGCTGGAGGCCTGCCTGGACTATATCGACACGACGAAGAAGAGCGAGGCGCTGCGCGCCTGTATTTACGAATTCACCTATGCGCCCATCATCGAAGCGTTGAAGGCCAAGATCGATGACGGCTTCGACGTCCGGCTAATCGTGCATGACGACAAGAAGGGCAAGAACCGCAAGGCGATGAAGGCCGCCGGCCTCGACGTCAAGGCGAAGCATAACGGCGAGCCGGTCGTGATCTGGCGCACCCGGCCGCCGATCCCGCACAACAAGTTCATCATCAAGCTCGACGGCGACGCGCCGCAAGAGGTGTGGACCGGCTCGACCAACATCACGCCGTCCGGTTTCCTCGGCCAGTCGAATGTCGGCCACCTCGTCCATGACAGCGACGTCGCCGAACAATACCTGAAATACTGGACGATCCTGAGCGACAACCCAACCGGCAAGCCGGCGAAGGAAGGCGTCGCGGAGATTTCGCCCTACCCGCCCGCCCTCGTGAAGGAGGGATCGCAGACCTGCATCTTCTCGCCGCGCCAGACGGCGTCGATGCTGAACTGGTATGCCGACCGCATGAGCGACGCCACCTCGTCGATCATGTTCACCGCGGCCTTCAACGTCGCCGCCGATTTCATCGAACCGCTGGCGCGCGACCGCGACTTCCTGCGCTTCGTGCTCAAGGAAAAGCCGCCCACCGCCGACGAGCGCAAGGCGCTCAAGGGCGACCGCGACCTGCAGATCTCGTTCGGCGCCGTGCTGGGCGCCGAGTTCAAGGTAGTGGACGGAAAGCTGGTCGCCAAGCGCAAGGTGAAGGAATTTCCGCTCGACCGCTGGTTTCTCAAGGAGGAGCTCACCCGCGACGAAGGCAATATCTTCTTCGTTCACACCAAATATCTGCTGATCGATCCCTTGAGCGACGATCCCCTGATCTGCACCGGCTCGGCGAATTTCTCGGAGGGGTCGCTGACCACCAACGACGAAAACATGATCCTGATCCGCGGCTCAACCCGCGTGGCCGACATCTACATGACCGAGTTCGACCGGCTGTTCCGGCATTTCTATTTCCGCGATGTCGCCAATGACGTCGCCAGCAAGCGCAAGAAAGGCGAGAAGCCGGAAAAGGTATTCCTCGATCCGGACGACCGATGGACGGAGAGCTATTTCAAGCCCGGCGGATTCAAGTCGCGGCGGCGCGAGATGTTCTTCACGATCCCGGCGTCCAACTGGACCGTCAATGCCGCAACCCGCAGCGATGACGAACCGGTGCGTCCGCCGAAGAAGAAAAAGGCGGCGAAGGCTGTAGCGAAGAAGGCGAAGACGAAGACAGCCAAGAAGAAAACAACGAAGAAGACGGCAAAGGCTGCGTCAGCCAAAAAGGCAAAAGCCAAGACAACCAAAACCAAGAAGGTCGCGAAGGCGAAGGTCAAAAAAGCGAAAGCGAAGACCAAGAAGGCCAAGACCAAGAAGTCAAAAGCCAAGTCGAAACGTTGAGCGGGGCACCACGCCGGAGCCCGGCGCTAGCTCAGCACGCCCGTGCCGTCGCGGGGCGCGCCGCCGCGGGTAGCGGCGGCCTTGATGCCCCAGTCGGCCATGAATTTCGGCCGCGGTCTGTCCTGCAGCATCAGCGCGCCGCCGACCACCGCGCGTGTCGGGATTGCATCGCGGTCGATGGCGCCTTCGAGGGTCATCGCGAGGTCGCGCGCGAAGACGCGGTTGCCGATGTGCCAGGAATGGGTGAAGTCGCCGAAGAAGGTGCTCTTCTTCGGATCGAGCGTGGTGAAATAGTCCCCGCAATTGACATTGGTCGCTTTCGAATGCGCGTCCGCCGGCAGGCCGACGCGGCCCGCGCGCGGCGCCACGCCAAGCCGCTTGGCATTGGAGGCCGCCAGCACGCTGTCATAGGGGTTTGAATAGTTGGTCAGGCGCAGGATGCGCTTGAACATCGGCCCCGACCAGGAATCGTTCACCGAGAGGCTCGACGACGCCACGTCGCCGGCGATGAAGGCGACCTGGCTGACGCGCCAGTTGCTCTTGAACAGCGCGCCGTCCTTCTCCGCCTGCACGAAGGCTTCCATGGCCACATAGGCGCCGGTGGAATGGCCGAGCAGATGGACATTGGTGACGCAGTCCTTCTCCTGCCCCTGCGCCAGCACGGTGATGCAATCGCTCACCAGCTTCACCGCCACTTCGGCGCCCTTGGAGCGATCCTGCCAATAGGCCAGCGTCTCGTTGTCGCTCGGCCAGTCGAAGCCGATGACGAGGCCCTTCCAGCCCTCGGCCTTGAGATCCTTCGCCAGCTGGCGCTGGCGCTTCATGATGATGTCGAGATCGTTGTTGTAGCCGTGGATGAAGACGAGGATGTCGCCGGCCACGCTGATCGAATTCTGGTTGGGATCGCCGTCGGCGATATCGCGCACCTCCTTCACCCATTTGGCGAGATCGGTCTTGCTCGATGTCGCCATCGCCGGCGTCGGGATCGCCACATTGGTCGGTACCCGCAGATAGCGGATGGTGCCGACATTCTCGTTGAAGGCCGCGCCCGAGACGCCGCGCGCGGTGATCAGATAATCGACACCTGCCATGAAATCCCCCTGCCGTTTCCGCCGGGTTTCCTCCGCATCGCGCCGCCCCTCTTTGTGAGCCAGGCACGATCGACGTGTGCCAGCCTATCGCGCAGTCACAGGTGCAGCCAAGTGACCGGATGCGCGCCTCCCACGATATCGGCGACGACGGCCGGCGATGCATGGGCGCGGACAGACAGCCGGCTTGCGCAATCCCACATATAGGCATATATTCTTCTACATGACCCATCCCTTCTTCGGCCCCATCCTCCGCCTCCGCGTCACGCCCGATGAGCCCGAGGCGCCGGATGCCTTTGTGGGCGGCCCGCGGGTGCGCGGCTCCAAGCGGCCCCATGGGGATGCCAAATGCGCGCAGGTGCGCCGCCTGATCGAGACGACGGTGCTGACCTATGGCGAGATATCGAAGCAGACCGGCGTCGGCCGCGCCTCGATCTGCCGCTGGACCCGTGACGGCGGCTGGCAGCGCCCGCTATTCGCGCCGCGCGCCACCGACACGGTGCCCTCCGCCCGCGCCTCGCAGAAGCTCAAGCTGCGCAAACTCGCCGAGCGGCTTCACGCGCTGGCGGAGCGCGCCGTGCGCGCGCTGGAAGCGCAGCCCGATGTCGACATCGACCGCCTGATGCAGGCGCTGCACGTGCTGAAGATGGCGCGGCTGGAGGCGATGGGCCGCCGGCGCCCGCGCCGCCACATCGACATGCCCGCGCGCACCGGCCGCGAGATGATCGAGCGCGACGATGCGATCCGCACCGCGCTGAAGGAGATGCGCCGCGGCGGCGTCGATGTGACACAGATTCCGGACGATGCGATGGCGCTGCTGGAAGCCGCGCATACGCCGCCGGAGCGGGATCATCCGGCGCTGCGCCCAAGGGGAAGCAGGCGGAGATAGAATGCTCCGCGACACGCACACACCCGGCCTGCGTGAAGCTCGCCGTTAGCCCCACCCACTCCGTCATCCCCGGGCAAAGCGCGAAGCGCGGCTTCGCTAGATGACCCGGGGATCCACGCCTTTCTCATCTTGCGGCCAAGACGTGGATGGCCGGGTCAAGCCCGGCCATGACGTGGGGAGAGAACAACGTGCAACACGCGGTGCCGCCCGGCCATGACGCGGAGAAGACGGAGCCTCACACCTCCACTGGCAAATAGAAATCGATCACCGCGCCCTTCTTGGTCGGCGCAAACTCGCTGTCATAGCGTTCGAAATCCGGCCGGTCGGCGACCGTGAGCCCGGAGGCCGGCACCAGCTCACCCCAGATGGTCGCCATCGCGCGCTTGATCTGCGGATGCACCGCCCCGCCATTCAGCACGATGCGAAACACCGCATAGGTCGAAGCCACGATGCGCTTCGCCGCAAAGCCCGCAGGCAGCGCCGCGCCTTCGTCCGCGCCGACGCCGGCCATGTAATCGAAACTACCTTCGGCGCGGTCGACATTCCACACCACGCCATAGGTGGTCCAGCTTGGCGCCTGCCCTTTGAACGGCAATGCGCCCATCAGCTTCGACCACAGTTGCGGAATCTGAGCCTTGTTCGCCTCATCGAACCGCGCTGCAGGACCTGCGACGGTGAAACCGTCCAGCGCCACCAGGTCCGGCAAGCGGGTGACAGCGACGGCGACGTCATCGGGCATGGTCATCGGATATTGTCCTTCGATGGGAGTGACACTGAAACCGCGCCGAAACCGCCCGGGCGCGACGCCGAACAGGCGCGCAAAGGCGCGCGTGAACGCCTCCTGCGAGTCGAAGCCGCAATCAGCAGCGAGATCGACAAGGCGCAGATCGGGATCGGCCGTCAGCCGCTGCGCCGCACGGACCAGCCTGCGCCCGCGCACATGCGCCATCACGCCCCGACCCATCGCAGCCGAGAACAGCCGCGAGAAATGATACGGCGAGAGACTGGCGCGCGCGGCGATCATCTCGACGCTCAGGGGATCGTCGAGATGCTGCTCGATCCAGGCGAGGACAGCGACGAGATCAGGGGTGCGATGCGGGACGGGCTGGTTCATGCGGCGGGTATCGCATGGGCGGATGGGGGTGTCTTGATCGGTCTTGCTGTTGGGGCATGAGCCAGATTTACAAAATAGTGTCTGACAATCTCCGCCGACCTGACATATCGACACTCTTCGCAATAAGTCCAGGTTGATTGGCGCAGCATTCGGACACGACACACGAACCCAAGTTCGTCGGCACGCCCCTACTCAATAACAACACTAATGAGACTGTTAAAACCCACTCATTCAAGCTAAGATGCAACCACCCCAAAGGAAAGCCTATGGTTGATAAGAAGAGAGATTTTGACGAGTTCGTTCGGCGACAACAAGAAGCGGCTGAGGCAGCAAAAGAAGAGCCACCGTTTGACGCTGCGCGCGAGCTAAAGGTTTGGCTAGATCGACTGAACAGCCTTTATGCTGAACTTTCGGGATATCTCGCCGACTACGTAAAACAGGGCACCGTTTCTCATCGACTGCAAGACGTCAAACTAGAGGAAGACTTTTCAGGTCCGTACCTTGCCAAGACGATGATCGTGCAAATAGGCCTCAAGCAAATTCGAATAGTACCTATTGGAACGATGCTTATCGGATCTCGAGGTAGGGTTGATATTATCGGAGAAGCTGGTCGAGCACGCTTAGTTTTGATCAATGCAAAAGTGACAAATCCTCGACAGCTAGTCCAAGTTCAGGTCGTAGATCCTAGCAAACCCCGCCAAACGAATGTTGCTCGTCGAGACCAAATTGAGTGGGCATGGAGGATTGTCGGTCAACCACCATCCGCCTCCTTCACCGAACTCAACAAAGACACCTTCTTCAGCGCGCTGCTCGATGTAAGTAATGTCTAATTACCCAAGGCAATCGATCAAAATTGATGATGTCGCTGTCTATCGACAGGATGTCGAAGATTCTCTTCGGCTCTACTACGCATCCGCAACTTCGAATCCCCGCTTTATTGGATACTCAATTTCGGAGATCGGCGCAGAGCTTGATTCGCGCCTAGCTGAGCTGGAACTCTCGTCTACATTAATCTTACTTTCCAGCGTAGAAGCCGCATTTCAAGTTGACTTTCGGCTAAGGTGCCACACCGGCCCGATTGACAATTTATCTACCGCATTCCGAAAACTAAAAAAGAGAATGCCCAAACGGGTAAATTTAGATCCCGACATCCTGGATTCTTGGAAGACACAAACCAACGTAAGCATAGCACTTATAGGCGACCTAAAGGGCGCTTTTAAACTACGCCATTGGATTGCGCATGGTAGATACTGGGACGCACGCGTGGCTCGCAAATATGATTTCTTCTCCCTCCACGCACTTACGAATTCAATAGTGAATAGTTTTCCGTTCTTCACTTAGGAGGACTTCGCATCGCAGGACGACGTTCGCATCGACAGTCCCGTTTAGAGTTTAGGGTTCTGAAAAGCTTTTTAGAGCCATCTAAAGCCAAGCACTTTGCTGACGACATACTACTTTGTCACTTCTTCCCTAAAGCCTCCATCATGGCCTCTGCCGCCTCTCGGGGCAGTTCGCTAAAATATTGGCTCTGGAGACCACGGGCAGAAAACAATTGGTTCGCGACATCCAGTGCCAAGTCTGCAAGCTCGCGCAGCTGGCGAGGGCAGATGGCGACCAGCTTGAACACATCATCGTAGGAGATGTACGCACTCTTATGTGCAAAGGCCTCGTGACGTAGCATTACAACTTTATCAGCGATGGGCCTCGCCTTTAGGAGCAGCGCATCAACGGAGGTAGCAGTTTGCGCCTTGACATTTCCTGCCTTCTTTACCTCACGATTCAAGGCATCGAGACTGATCGTACCCTTCGCCTTGTCAAACACACCTGCCATGTAAATCACGTAAGAAACTAAATAGGCATGCGGTGTAAATCGAAAAAACTCGTTATATTCCCGCATCGTATCGATGATCTTGCCTCGCGACACATCCTCTTCAAAGTAAGACCAAAGATCCAAGAAGAGTCTGGCTCGAATTATGTGCTGACCGACACGGCCAAGGCGTTGATCGAGGGTAAGTGGCTGCATGACACCCAAGTTGTTTAGTTTTGGCCCAACGGACCACTAAGCCGGATAGTCCATCGTGACGAATGCAAACAGGAAACGCTATTTTGTCCCTCCGTTTTTTGGCTTTTGGGACACACGCCCTCGTAGTCTTGATGAAGTACAAGATCACTGGGAAGAGAACATAAAGAAGCAGCACAGAGACAATCAAGCGAGCATTTTTGCATCAATACGCCAGGAATACGGAAGCGACAGATTCGAACACAAGCTTGAGAATTTCAAAGATTTTGGGTACGTGCCGATGTCAATCGTCTCGTACCATAACCTGTTCTTCCATCAGGTCAGGCGAGCGTTCATTGTTGAGTCCTATTATCCAGCATTAACTGGAGCATGTGCGCTTGGCGAGCGAATCCTGAACCATCTGATTTTGGACCTTCGAAATTCTCACACCTCGAAACCAAACTATAAACTCGTGCACCGCAAGCGCTCCTTCGACAATTGGAAGGCAGCGATTACAGCACTAGATGACTGGGCTGTATTCGAGCCCGGGATTGCCGCAAAGTTTGCCGAACTAGAACGAATTCGAAACAGATCATTACATTTTAGCCCAGAAACCGCTTCTAAAACGCGCCAGGACGCGCTCTCTTCAGCATTGCTGATCAAGCAAATAATCGAAGGGCAGTTCAGTTCGTTTGGCTCCCAACGTTGGTTCATCAGGGGCACCAAAGGTGCTTGCTTCTTGAAGCGCGAAGCTGAATCGGATCCTTTCGTTCGGAACTTCTATCTTCCTCAGTGCCCGCTAGTTGGTTACCGATACGCTATAGATTTTCTTCCGAATGGTGCCGCTTTAGTTTTCGACTCGGAAAGCTATGCTGGTGATGAAGTCGACGACGATGAGTTTGCTCGATTGCACAACGAGCGTGCCGTTGATGAGCTTGTTTCCACAATCATGCCCCCAGACCCCGGCGTCATAACTTGGCTACTGACAACGGGGAAGGCCGAGCAGGTTACATTGATCAGAGCTCTTCCAAGCGCCGCAACTTAAGTCGCAGTGAGCATGAAAAATGGCCGGGACAAGCCCGGCCATGACGCTCGACAGCAGCTGACGCTCCGGCCCTACCCCTCCTTGAACCCATATTCCGGCACATTGCCCGTCGCGCCGTAATACTTGTACGGCAGGAATTTTCCGGACATCGTGATCTGGACGCGGTCGCCCAGACGCATGTCCCGCACACTCCGCGCGCATTACTCGGAGACATCGCGCTCCGGCAGCGGCCCGTCCAGCTCGAAGTTCGAATGCAGCGCCGCGATGATGTTGCGCGCGACGCCGCCGAGATTGGCCTGCGACGGATGCGGAGCCGAGGCGTCGAGATACTGATTGCTGAGCACCGCCACACCGCATTGCAGATCCGGCACCACCATCACAATCGCCTCGAAACCGCCGCGGCTCGTCGCGCCGTTCTTCATGAAGATGGGTTGGCGTTGCTTGGTATAGTAAATCTGCCAGGCGAGCCCCATGGTCACGCTGCCCGTGCTCTCGCCGCACAGCGGATAAGTGCCCTGCTTCTGCTGGGTGAGCTGGATCGCCTTCCCGAGCAAACCATTCGGCGGCTCGATCTGCGCCGCGATGAAACGCAATATGTCGTCGCCGGTGGTCTTCAGGTCGAAGGCCGTGCCGCCTGTCGGCGTATTGCCCTCGAACACGGTCAGACCGGGCGGGTTGGGCAACTGGATCCAGCTCCCGATACAGCCCTGCGCGACCTTCCACGACGGCTGGATGGTGGCGCCCGTCTGCGTCATGCCGAGCGGTTCGGTGACATATTGGGCCAGCATGATGTTGTAGTTGTACCCGGTGTCCGCCGGAAAGAACTGCGTGGTCGCGAAGCCGAGGGTCACGAATCCGATATTTGAATATTGCCAGCAGCCCGGCGGATATGTCGGCGGCGGCGGTGGCGGCGGATAATTGTTCCACCAATTGATCAGCTTCGAATCCGGCTTTTCATCGGCGAAGAGTTGTTTGCTGTAGCCGAGGCCAATGCCCGTCGGCTGCTCCGTCATGCCGGAACTGTGCGTGGCGAGATCCTGCAGCGTGAGCGCGTCGAGCGCGGCCGATCCCACCGGGTTCGGGCTGAAATTGTTCTGATAGTTCAGCCATGTGCCGAGCGTGTCGGTGATGCTCGGGCCGCCGGCCGTCACCGCTGTCGCAAGCAAGGTGCTGGTGAACACCTTGGTCACCGAGCCGATCTCGAACACGGTATCCGTGGTGACGCTGAACGGCGGCGGCGTGGAGCCGGGAAGCGCCGACATGCCGAGCGGATAGACATAGCCCTTGGAGCCGAACGCCTTCTGGTCATAGACCGCGATGCAGCAGCCCGGCGCGTGGCTGAAATCCAGATAGATCTGCGCCTCGGCCTGAACGATTTGCTGCGGGCTCGGCGTCGTGTCGACGGCTGGATCGCTCATCTCGTCCTCTCCTGGGTGAAGATGCAGTATCGGAAAGCGGAGTCCAATTCGTGCAGATCATCGCCCATGGAGGGGCTCAACAAGCCAATCCCGCGACCGGCTTTATGTCAAGTAGTGTCGAACAATTCTACTGCCCAAGGTTGAGGCACATCAAGCGGCCAAGCTTGGACGGGGCGGACGCGCCCATCCAACACCCGTTGCATGACCCGCATATGAAGGCGGCGCCCTCCGTTGCACAGACACTCGCGAAGGAAGGGCCTGCGTGAACGCGAAGCGGCCGGCCGCAGTGAGCGATGGCGCGGGCGGTTATGCAGGTGACGGGGAAACGCAAACGACAGTGTCTCATCCTCGCCTGAACGCAATTGCATTCAGGCTTGAGGAGCGACGTCTTCGCCGCGCCTCGAAAGATGAGGCGTGTGTCGCATCAAGATTCGAGACGCGCGCGGGGCGGAGCAAGTGTTCCGCGTGGAAGCACGCTCCTCTCCATGAGGGATCCGGAGCTACCCCTCCTTGAACCCATATTCCGGTACGTTGCCCGTCGCGCCGTAATACTTGTACGGCAGGAACTTGCCGGACATCGTGATCTGCACGCGGTCGCCCTTGGGGTTGGCAATGCGCTGCATCACCATGTCGAAATCGATCGCCGACATGATGCCGTCGCCGAATTCCTCTGCAAGCGAACGACTTTGCGAATGAATACGCCCAGGTCATCCAGCAATTTCGCAACGGCGTCCTATTGCAAAAAAACAACTTTAGGTAGATTATTAGACAGCGGAAATGATGCGGCTACTGGGGGATGATGATGTCGAAAACCTTTGGAGAAGCAGTTTACAGCGCTTATCGCCAGAATGGCATTTTGCATGTCAGGGCCAGCGGCCTGAAGCCGACGTTGCAGACGATCGTCACTATCGAGGAATTGCCATTCCTCATTTACCCGCCGCAGCTCGGGCTGTTTTTCGAGACGAACGGTATCGTTAATCCCGTCGTTCTTCCGTTCGAGATCGAGACTGCATTCGCACATTATCCCGCATCGGCCAGAACGGTTCAGATCGTGGACAGGAACGGCACTCACGCGATCGACATCGTCGATCGGCCTGAAACCGCCCCGGTGCTGCTGCTCGCTGACGCCGCCGCGACGCAATTCGTGGTCTATCGGCAGATCGGCACCGACCGTTACCTGATCGCCAGGGCCGGCGCCCCCGTTATCGACATTTACATCAAGGTGTTCGGACCCGACAGCTATTCCGCAGCGCAGGCCTATGTCGCCGCCCACACGACCCATGTGAGCCCCACACTGCAAGTCGTGCCCGGTTCGCTCAAGGCGTGGATCGACCGGCAGCCAGGCGTCGACAACGGATCCAAACTGATCGTGACGGTGGACGCCGTCGTCGAGGTCGACTGGACGGTCACGCTGATCTCAGCCGTACCGCAGGGCATCAATCCGCTCATCAAGCTTCTGAGGTTCGAGATATATCTGCCGGTCGGTCCCGTCCACAGCCAGGCTCTCGTCACCAGGACATTTCGCTATGAGGAGTCGCCGGCGCAGCATCCTTATACGAATGCTACGATCGAAAACGGTCCCGGATCGGTGTCGGTACCGGTCGAGAATGTGTCCTGATCGCGTAATGACGCTCCCTCGCGCGGTCGGCGCGAAGTCGCCCGGATGAGCAAAGCAACATCCGGCGCCTTTGCCAGATCACCCGCATGGCACTGCGCTCATGCGAGCTACTCTTGTGGGGAAGCGGTGACGTCGCTGTTCCCCTACCCCTCCTTGAACCCATATTCCGGCACATTGCCCGTCGCGCCGTAATACTTGTACGGCAGGAATTTGCCGGACATCGTGATCTGCACGCGGTCGCCCTTGGGATTGGCGATGCGCTGCATCACCATGTCGAAATCGATCGCCGACATGATGCCGTCGCCGAATTCCTCCTCGATCAGCGCCTTCCAGGCCGGGCCGTTCACCATCACCATCTCGTAGAAGCGATAGATCAGCGGATCCTGCGGCGGCATCTGCACGTTTTCGGCGCGCATCGGGATCTCGTTGAGCATCGCGGTCTCGCTCTTCGAGAGGCCGAACAGCTCGCCGGCATTGGCCGCCTGCGGCTTGGTCAGCTTCATGTTGCCGAGAATGGCGCCGACGATCAGCACTTCGGAATAGCCGCCGATCTGCTCGCAGATATATTTCCAGGTCCATTCCTTCTCGCGCTTGATGTCGAGCAGCTTTTCGGTGAGGTCGGATCGCAGCATGGTCGTTTCTCCTTGGGTCTTGAGGCTTCGGGTGACGCGGCTAGCGCGTCGCGCTGTGAAGAGACGGCATCGTTGGCGCCTCGGGGAATGCGGGCCGGACCACCGGCACATGGCGCGGGTCGTGGTGCGGCGTGGTGGCGGTGAAGGTCTTGCTGCGCGTCACCAGGAAATCGATGATGTGGTTGCGCAGCGCGTAATAATGCGGGTGCTTGTGCAGATCGATGCGCGAGCGATCCCGCGGCAACGGGTTCTCGACGATCTCCGCCAGCACGGCGCCGGGGCCGTTGGTCATGAGAAAGATCTTGTCGGCGAGATACATCGCCTCGTCGACGTCATGGGTGATCATGAAAGTGGTCTGGCCGGTCTCCAGCGTGACGCGCCGCACCTCGTCCTGCAGCGTGCCGCGGGTGAGCGCGTCGAGCGCCGAGAACGGCTCGTCCATCAGCATGATCTTCGGCGTGATCGACAGCGCGCGCGCGATGCCGACGCGCTGCTTCATGCCGCCGGACAGTTCCGACGGCCGCTTGTGCTCACTGCCCGTGAGGCCGACCTTGTCGATATAGATCTGCGCATGCGCGCGGATTTTCGCCTTGTCCCACTTGCGCCATTTCGACGACACCGCATAGGCGATGTTGCCCATGACCGTCAGCCACGGCAGCAGCGCGTGGCTCTGGAAGATCACCGCGCGGTCGAGACTGGTGCCTGATATCGCCTGGCCATCGACGATCACGGTGCCCTCACTGGGCTCATCCAGCCCGGCGAGGATGTTCAGCACCGTGGTCTTGCCGCAGCCGGAATGGCCGATGATGCAGCCGAATTCGCCAGATGGCATCGACAGCCAGAGATCCTCGAAGATCGTCGTGCTGCCGCCGGACGCCGCCGGATAGCGCTTGGCGATGCCCTCGATGGAGATGAATTTGTTCGATGACATCAGCATCACTCCGGAAACGTGACCATGCGGGTGAAGCGTGCCAATATCTGATCCAGCAACATGCCGACGATCCCGATCAGCAGGATCGCGATAATCACATTTGTGATCGATAAATTATTCCATTCGTTCCAGACGAAGTAACCGATCCCCGTCCCGCCCACGAGCATCTCGGCGGCGACGATCACCAGCCACGCAATGCCGATGGAAATGCGCATGCCGGTGAGGATCGTTGGCGCGGCCGCAGGAAGAATGACGGTGAAGGCGCGGCGGAAGGTGCCGACTTCCAGCGTGCGCGCGACATTGATCCATTCCTTGCGCACGGCGGCGACGCCGAAGGCGGTGTTGAGCAGCATCGGCCACACCGAGCAGATGAAGATCACGAAGATCGCCGAGAGGCTGGAGTCCTTGATGGTGTAGAGCGCGAGCGGCATCCAGGCCAGCGGCGAGATCGGCTTCAGCACCTGGATGAACGGATCGAGCGCCTTGTTCATCAGCGGCGACATGCCGATCAGGAAGCCGAGCGGAATCGCGACGATGACGGCGATGAGATAGCCGAGCCCGACGCGGCCGATCGAATAAGCGAGCTGGATGCCGAGACCCTTGTCGTTCGGCCCGTTGTCATAGAACGGCCGCTTCAGGTGCTCCCAGAGTTTGGCACCGACATCGAGCGGCCCGGGCATTGCTGATTTGCCTGAGGTCGCCGTGAGCCCCATCAGCTTGGCGTATTCCGGCGACATGGTGCCGACCGTTGCTGTTTGCCGCGTGGCGAGGTGCCACACGCCGATGAAAGCGAGGAAGATCGCAATGGAGACGACGGCGGCGCGGAAGCGGAGGGATTGGATCACTGCCTTCTCCCCGCTTGCGGGGAGAAGGTGGCCCGGCATAGCGCAGCGACGCCGGGTCGGATGAGGGGGACTCTCCGCGCGCTGCGGAGCGTGCGGAGAGTCCCCCTCACCCGACTTCCACGCGCTACGCGCGCTCCAGTCGACCTCTCCCCGCAAGCGGGGCGAGGTAAGGAAGCGGCGCTCGCGGCGTTCATCGTCACGTCGCCTTCCTGATCTTAAAACTCGCCAGATATTCCTTCGGCTTTTCCGGATCGAAGGTCTTGCCCATCACGGCGAACGACTTGTAGCTCGTCGTCGGCGGGGTCAGGCCCATCTCCTTCATCACCTTGGCGGTGTCGGTGGCGAGATAGATCTGTTCGGCGACGCCCTTGTAGTCGACATCGCCCTTGATCTGGCCCCAGCGCTGCATCTGGGTCATCATCCACACCGCGAAGGACTGCCACGGGAACGGATCGAAATCGACGCGCTTCGCATCGGTCTTGATGCCGCCGAGCCCGTCCGCATAGGTGCCGGTCAGCACCTGCTCCAGCACCACCGGCGGCGCATTGAGATAGGCGGCGGGCGCGATGGCCTCGGCGATCGACTTGCGGTTCTCCGCCTTGGAGGCATAGGCGGTGGCGTCGACGATCGCGCGCGTCAGCGCGGCGAAGGAGTTCGGCGACGTGGTGATGAATTCGCGGCTCGCCGCAAACGAACAGCAGGGATGGCCGTCCCAGATTTCCTTCGACAGGATATGCATGAAGCCGACGCCGTCATAGATCGCGCGCTGGCAGATATTGTCGGGCGCCAGGAAGCCGTCGATATTGTCGGCGCGCAGATTGGCGACCATTTCCGGCGGCGGCACCGAGCGGATCTGGATATCGGTATCGGGATCGATGCCGTGTTCGGCGAGGTAGTAGCGCAGCAGATAGTTGTGCATCGAATAGTCGAACGGCACCGCGAGCTTGAAGCCTTTCCAGTCCTTCGGATCGCGCTTGTCCTTGTGCTTCATGGCCAGCGTGATGCCCTGGCCGTTGATGTTCTCGATCGCCGGCACCGTATAGGGGATCGGCTGCGAGCCGAGGCCGAGCGAAATCGCGATCGGCATCGGCGCCAGCATATGCGCGGCGTCGTATTCCTTGTTGATGGTCTTGTCGCGAATGACGGCCCAGCCGGCGGTCTTCACCACCTCGACATTGAGCCCCTGCTTTTTGTAGAAGCCGAGCGGATCGGCCATGATGATCGGCGTCGCGCAGGTGATCGGAATGAAGCCGACCTTGAGATCGGTCTTCTCCAGTTTGCCCGCGCCCTGCGCGAACACTTCGGTGGCGGTCTTGATCGGGAAGAACTGCGACAGCGCCGCCAGCGCGCTGGACGCACCGACCGACTTCAGGAAGGCGCGGCGCGCGACCTCTTTCGGAAACACGGCGCGCATCACCGCCGAGGCGACGACGCCCTCGTAGCGCTTGGCCTCGGTCTCGGGAATGTCGCAGCGAAGCTGCAGCGTGGCCTCATGCTCGGACTGGCTGGCGTGCTGACCGCAGCTGCAGGCGCCAGTGCGCAAGCGGCGGGCGGGATCGAACGGATTGTCGAATGTGGACATGTGACCTCCTCGGTGACGCTGGGGTCATTTACGCAAGGAGTGTGCCAGCCTCGCTCTGGCCGGAATGTCCAATCGCCGCAGGCATTTCGAGCAATCGTTGGCGATTACGAGAATTCGTGCTACACGAAAATTCGTAGCTTAATTACGATTTTTCGGAGTTTTGCCGATGGATGTGGCAACCGCCCAGCCGAGCGATTTGCGGACCATCGCCTTCGATTATTCGGTCGAGCCGACGCTGCTGCTCGATCCCCATGCCGACCAGATCATCGACGCCAATCCGGCCGCCTGCACCCTGCTCGGCTATGACCGCGCGCTGCTGCGCCAGACCAAGATCAGTGCGCTGCATGCGGGCCAGTTGCCGGCGCTGATCGTGTTCACCCAGGCGGTGCTGGCCAAGGGCTCCTACTGGACCAATTCACTCACGCCGCGTCACGCCACCGGCGAAGCGTTGCAGCTCGAATATGCGGGATCGCTGGTGCCGCAGGGTGAGCGCAGTCTGCTGCTGCTCACCATGAGCGATCTCGAACAGCGCCGCCGCCGCCATGTCGACGCCGCCGCCGAGGATCACATGCGCGGCGGCATTGCCGCCTGGCAGCGGGTCGAGCGCGTGTTTCAGGATATCGAGCGCGAGAACCAGCTGATCCTGCGCGCCGCGGGCGAAGGCATCTACGGCGTCAATGCCGACGGCAAGACCACCTTCGTCAATCCCGCAGCCGAGCGCATGCTGGGCTGGACCGCCGATGAACTGGTCGGCAAGGAGATCCACCCCATCGTGCATCACAGCCATCACGATGGCAGCCACTATCCCGATCACGACTGCCCGATCTATGCCGCGTTTCGCGATGGCGCCGTGCACAATGTCGACAACGAGGTGTTCTGGCGCAAGGACGGCTCCCCGGTCTGGGTCGAATACACCTCCACGCCGATCCGCGACCGCAGCATGGTGGTCGGCGCCGTGATCGTGTTTCGCGATGTCAGCCAGCGCCGCGAGGCCGATGAAAAGCTGCATGCCGCATTGGCCGAAGTCGACCGCCTGCGCGAGCGCCTCGAACTGGAAAACGCCTATCTGCAGGAGGAAATCCGCATCGAGACCAATCCGCGCGGCATCATCGGCCAGTCTGAGGCGATCCAGAAGACGCTGCGGCAGGTCAAGCTGGTGGCGCCGACCACCGCGGCGGTGATGATCACCGGCGAGTCCGGTACCGGCAAGGAACTGATCGCCCGCGCGATCCACGAAGCCTCCAGCCGCCGCGACCGGCCGCTGATCCGCGTCAATTGCGCGGCGATCCCGCGCGAATTGTTCGAGAGCGAATTCTTCGGCCATGTGCGCGGCGCCTTCACCGGCGCGGTGCGCGACCGCATCGGCCGCTTCCAGCTCGCCGATGGCGGCACGCTATTTCTCGACGAGGTCGGCGAAATCCCGCTGGAGCTGCAGGGCAAGCTCTTGCGCGTGTTGCAGGAAGGCAATTTCGAACGCGTCGGCGAGGAGCGCACCCGCTCCGTCGATGTCCGCGTCATCGCCGCCACCAACCGCAACCTGAAACAGGAAGTGGCGCGCGGACGGTTTCGCGAGGACCTGTATTTCCGGCTCAACGTGTTTCCTGTGGAGTCGGTGCCGCTGCGCGACCGCCGCGAGGATATTCCGCTGCTGGCGCAGCACTTCCTGCTCAGCGAAAAACTGAAATCCGACCTGCGACTATCCGAGGGCGATGCGCGAAAACTGTCGCGCTATGACTGGCCGGGCAATGTGCGCGAGCTGCAGAACGTCATCGAGCGCGCGGTGATCCTGGCGCAGAACGGACGGCTGCGGATCGACCTGCCCGATGCGCCCGGCCCGCACCATGCCGCCGGCGCGCATCGCGTGAAGTCCGACGCCCGGCCGGCGGTGATGACCTCAGCCGAACTGCGCGATCACGAACGCAGCAACATCCTTGCGGCACTGCAGGCGACATCAGGCAAGGTGTTCGGCCCCGGCGGCGCGGCGGAGCTGCTGGACATCAAGCCCACCACGCTGGCGTCACGGATGAAGGTGTTGGGGATTGCAGCGGGGCGCGGACGGACTGGCTAACACTCAGCCGAGACGGCGCACCGGCGGCGCGCTCCTTCTCCCCGCCCTGCGCGGGGAGAAGGGTGGGATGAGGGGCATGGCAAGAGCGATGAAGCAATCTCGCACTCTCGGATCGCACCATTCCCTCAGTGCTTTCCGACCCGAGAGTCCGCGTATGTGGCACGGGCAGTGACCGCCCCTCACCCGCCGCGAAGACGCGGCGACCTCTCCCCGCAAAAGGACGGGGAGAGCGACTGTCTTTTTGGTCAAGCGTTTTGATGCTGCCATGGGGTCTTGTCTCGCAGGATGGCGTTGAGGATGGTGAGCAGCTTGCGGGCGACGGCGATGATAGCGACGAGCTTGGGCTTGCCGGCGGCGACGAGCTTGTCGCGGAACAGTTTGAGCTGCGGATTGAAGCGGGCGGCCACCATCGCTCCCATGAACAACACGCGGCGTACATTGGCCCGGCCGCCGCCGATGAAGCTCTTGCCACGCCACTGGCCGGATTGCCGGGTCCATGGCGCCAAACCGGCGAGAGCCGCAATCTGACGACGATCGAGTGTGCCGAGCTCCGGCAGTTCGGCAATCAGGCTGCGCGCGATGGTCGGACCGATGCCGGGCACCGACGCCAGCAAGTCTTCTTTCTCGGCCCAGGCCGGCGATCCCCGCACGTGATCGCCGATGTCGTCGTCCAGTTCGGACAACTCCTTCTCCAGTGCCTTGTGGAGCCGGGCGATGCTCTTCTTCAGGCGCGGATTGCTGACGCGCCGCGCACGCTGGCCTTCCGCGGCCATCATCTCAACGATCTGGCGCCGACGCGCCACCAGATCGGCTAGCAGCCGCGTCGTGGCATCGGGAAGCGGCCGCAGTTGCGGTTTGGTCGCCTCGGTAAAATGCGCGATCACCATGGCATCGATCGGATCGGTCTTGGCGCGCTTGCCGAGGGCGTTGGCAAAGGCGCGCACCTGTGCCGGATTGACCACCACCACAGGCAGATCGGCGCCGGCCAATCCTGCGGCGACCACCGTCTCGAAGCCGCCGGTCGCCTCGATCGCCACCACCCGTGGCGGTCGCGCTTTCAGCCGCGCGATCAGATCATCGATCCCCGCACCATTGCGGGCAACCGCAAAACTCTCACCGCCCGGACGCATCGCCACGTCCAACCGATCCTTCGACACATCGATGCCAACATAAATCGCGTCCATCTGATCCCATCCTTGCGCAACCGGGCTTGCTGAGCGGCCCAAGCGACTGTTCGGGTTCGATGGAACGGCAAGCAAGGACCCGCGCTCTCCCACGGGCTTGGTGTCCCTCAGGTTACTCGGTCTCCCGCCTGCCACCGCTCCGCATAGCTTAGCAGAAACGGCGGGAGGCAAGTTACAAGGTTAGTTGAGACAACCGCCCCGCCCCCTTGCATCTCCTGCAAATGGGTTTATATTCCCCGTCATGCCATATCCCCTTGTCCCCCTCTTCGATACCAGGATCCGCATCAACGACTCCTCCGCGGACCCGGTGGTGCGCCTTCGGGTGACCGATGATGTGGACAACGGACCGCCGCCCATGCTCGGCGGCCGCCCCAAGGGCTGCAAGCGGCTGCACACCAATGCCACGGTGGCGGCGGTGCGCCGCCTGATCGAGGAGACCACGCTGACCCACGCGCAGATCGCGGCGCGGACCGGCGTCAGCAAGCACAGCGTGATGCGCTGGGCGCGCGACGGCGGCTGGCAGCGTCACCCGTTTGCGCCCCGTGCCAGCGACACGGTGCCGACCGCCCGCGCCTCGCGCCGGCTGAAGCTGCGCATGCTGGAAGGAAAGCTGCAGGCGCTGGCCGAGCGCTGCGTCACCGAGCTGTGGAACAGCCCGACGGTCGATCTCGACCGGCTGATCCAGGCCCTGCAGGTGGTGAAGATGGCGCGGCTGGAAGCCATGGGCAACCGCCGCCCGCGCCGCCGCGCCGATTCACCGGCGCGGACCGGCCAGGACTGGATCGACCGCGACACCGCGATCCGCAAGGCGCTGTGGCAGATGCGCTGCGGCGGCGTCAATATCGACCGCATCCCCGATGAAGCCATGGCCCTGCTGGAGGACGCGCATACGCCACGCGAGCGGGACAATCCGGCGTTCCGGCCGCGGGGGCCTCGGCGGAGGGTGTAGGGCTCTCCGCAGTCTAAGAGCAACCAACTCCATTATGCCCGAGGCCTGACCTAGGCATCAATTTAGCACCGAGCGCTCGTGAAGTTGGATGACCAGACCGAATCCAACCTCAACGTGAGAGAGGACAGTGCCCATTCGGTCGCACCACCGGCTTCTACGCGAAATCTTTGGACAACAGGACCGCATACTTTTACTCGGCCGCGCACACGCCTACTACTGCGCCCAGTAGTTGAGTCTGAAAGCGCCACCAGAGCGAGGATAATCGTGCCTGTACGAAAAGTTCGTAATATTGCCGCGTATATCGACGCTCTAAGAGCAGATCAGGACGGCAGCGCGAGATGGTTCAGGGGGCATGGAAACGCTAAATGGCCGCTTCTGCCTGGAATAATGAGGTCTAGGCCAGGCCTATCTGAGGCTTCGGCACTTGCGCGCTTCAAACAGAGCGCAGCTATGCTGACGGAGCGGACGCCTAGTTCTGCATTCGACTGGACATTCTTGATGCAGCACTATGGTGTGCCGACACGTCTCTTGGATTGGACGGAAAGCCCACTGGTCGCGATGTTCTTCGCTGTAGATAACTTTGATAAGCATCGCAATGCGGACGCGGCCGTGTGGTGCCTCAACCCGACACTCCTAAACAAGAATGCTAGTATCTCAAATGCCATGGAGCTTAACTACATCCCTTCTTTCGAAGCCGATGAGTTAAAACCGTACGCAACGGAGAAGCTTAACGTCCCGAATGTCGAACTTCTACCGGTGGCGACAATCGCAACAAGAAACAACCCGCGCATCCAAGCGCAGTTAGGCACCTTTACAATTCACCATACGAAGAAGGTCGCCATAGAGGCGGTCGGAGACAAATCGCATGCAACTAAGTACGTCATACCTAGCGCGAGCCGTGAAACAATAAAAAAGGAACTAAAGCTGTTGGGTTTAAATCAATTCAGTATGTTCCCAGAGCTAACCAGCGTAGGAGCAATTCTCCGGGAGATGATGGCATGAGCTACGTCGAAACAGCTTCGATGAAGAATAGCACCATCATGTTCCTCTATTCCGAGCGAGATGAGATCAACCTATCACCCGACTACCAACGCATGGGAGGCATTTGGACGCTAGAAAAGCGCCGATTGCTTATTGATTCTATCTTGAACGATTACGACATCCCAAAAATTTATTTCCATGCCCTGAGTGCGGCAGTCGTTTCGAAGACTGGAAAACGATACGCCGTTATCGATGGGAGACAGCGCCTAGAAGCCATTTGGGGCTTCATGGACGGAGACTTTACGCTAGGGCCGGACTTCGAGTACCAGCGTGAGCCAAGCCTCGACCTCGCAAAGTTGAGTTACGCTGACATCGCCAAGCAGCACCCGAAAATTAGAGTCAAGTTCGACTCATTTGTACTGCCTGTCGTAACCGTAGCTCTTCAGGATGACGACTTGGACTTGATTGAAGATATGTTTTCTCGCCTCAATGAGGCTGCACCACTAAATGCTGCTGAAAAGCGAAACGCTCTCGGCGGGCGAATGGTCACGATCATCACTGAGGTTTCTCGCCATAAATTTTTTACCGATCGAGTAAAATTCGGAAATCGCAGATATCAACACAAGGAGGTAGCCGCGCGATTTTTGCTCATTGAAAACAGCATTAGCGAGCACGCAAACCTCGTCGACACGAAGAAGGTCTATCTCGACGCGCTAGCGCACCGCTTCCACACAAAAGAGAAAAAAAAGGCGTTGGAGCTGAAGCAGACGGTAGAGACCATCCTTGATGTCATGTTCGAAGAATTTACAACCAAGGATGAATTGCTACAAGCTCAAGGCATTATGGTTGTCTATTATCTACTTTTTAAAGGCGCGATGGAAGCCAACCAAACTGATAGAATAACTCGCAAAAAGCTTTTGAACTTTAGGCAAAGACTCAACGAGAACCGAGTGGCAGCGTCGAAAGACCTTCCATCCGCGTCCTTCGAGCTACTCGAATTTGACCGTCTCAATCAGCAAGGGACCAACGACGCATCGAGCATAAAGGAAAGATATCGCATCCTAGCTTCGGCGCTGCGCGTGACGGCAATACCTCTGGAAGGCTTCGCCGAAGATGAAGGGTGAAACCTTCGTACCGAGACTCGTGGACTCTGGACGTTACATGCGTCGCAGCATCTCGCGGCGGCGTCTGTATGGTCCCGCGCGCGTCAAGATCTCGTTGAGCATCGCGATCTTGGATTTCGAGAGGCCAAACAGCTCGCCCGCGTTCTGAGTCCTTGTTCATTCAAACACGCGGGGATTCCGCGCCACTCCTATTGGAGTGGCTGAGGTTCACGCACGTTGCGCGCGCCCAGGAGTGACGCGCGTGCTTTAGGTGCCAAACAGTTTATTCAACTCCCCGCCCTTCGCACCCTGGGCAAAGGCCGTGAACGTGCCCTGCCCGGCAATCTCCTGCGCCGCCGCCATGAAGCCGGCCCAGGCCATTGGCGACGTTGGCTCAAGCCCGAGAGCCGGTGTCTCGTGCCGGTAACAAGCTTCTCCGAATATGCGCCGGAACCAAACCCGGCTACCGGGCGCAAGGACATCGTATGGTTTGCTCTCGACTCTGACCGCCCGCTGTTCGCTTTTGCGGGCATATGGACACCTTGGAGCGGCACTCGGGGCACCAAGAAGGACCCGGTCACGGGAAATCACCTGATCTATGGATTTCTCACGTGCGAGCCTAATGGAGTGGTCGGGCCAATACATCCCAAGGCCATGCCTGTGTGCCTCACAACGCCGGAGGAATGCGACGTGTGGATGCGGGCACCATGGGACGAGGCCAAGTCTCCTTGCAGCGACCACTGCCCGATCCTGATATCCTAGTGGTTTCCCGGGGATCGGCGAAGGAGGACGGCGTCAATGCGAACTAGGCTCATGGTTGGTGCTGCTGTGATGATGACAGCCCCTGTGTTCGCGCAGGACAACCCGCCGATTGTTCAACGGCCCGTCACCACTGAGAGGATCGTCCGCCCCGCTGGAAACCCAGAGCTATACGAAGTCGGCATAAACGGGATTGTGTATGTGGACTGGAAGCTCGTTGCGACGATGGCTTCCGCGCCCCGTGGTCATCCCCAGCAAGCAGTTGCGCAGATGATGCTGGCCGTTCGAGATGGAAAATCAAAAGATTTATCCGAGCGCCGCTGAAGATATGCACCGGCCACAATGCGCCACGCAACTCGCTGTAACTTTCGGTCGCCGCGACTCAAACGCAGACTACTCGCATTTCATCGCTTCAGTGCAAGTACGGATTATCGCCTAAAGGACATCCGTCGAGCGTGATTAGGTCGAAGGCGATCCCAACGCCCTTGAGTTCATCAATTGCTGTGCTGATTTCGGCCTCCAGTTCCCGCCCCTTGTCCATGACAGCCAGAAGGGCAATGTCTGGCCGTAAACGCTTGGCCAACTCCACGAGCTTAGAGATATCGTTTCGCCTTAAGATGGACCAAGACGCCTTAACTTCACATAGCACCGCCTTACCGTCTGAGACGACCAACAAATCTGCTTCCGCGTCTGGCTCGCGCGCGTCCCGATCGAAGTAGAACCACATCGGCTCTACGAACAGAAAGGATTGCATAGAGCGCCCTTGCAATACGGACAGTGTCCAGAGGAGCGATAAAACGCTGTGATCGCGGAGGCTTTCGATTAGAAATTGGCTCGGTCGAAACAACCATTTCAGATCAAGCGGAGAGGCTTCCTCTTCCTTGCAAATCTTACACTCCAGTGCTGGAGCTAATTCTGACATGTCTAACCAATTCTTATGATGACAACGTTTACAGGTCCACTGGTGACCTTGGAAAATCAATTGACGGCTTCGCAACTCGATTAAAGCCTCATCAAGCGCCGCTCGCTCAGCGCGATCCCACTCTGCCGCATCATCCGGTTCGCCGGCCTGAGGATGTGCGCGCCAGTACGCCGCTCGATGACCTTCCCACCGAGCGTGAAGCTCTTCGTAACCCAGATAGTCAATTGGCTTCTTCAGCTCTACAGACGCCTTCACTATAAGTGATGCAAGAACTTCACGGTCCCTGTCCTCGCGCAAATCGAAGTTCTGCTGAAGCTGTAGTCGCTTCCGAAGTCGGTTAGCGGTGGACACCCCCTTTGCTGCGGGGAGATTTGTCGTTCCACCAAAACTCGCAAATAACTCGATCAGAAATGGATGCAACAGAAGCCTCTTAGCCCCATTGAGCCCTCCCACCAAGCCAAGTACGCCAATTAGATATCGTGCTTCATTGGATTGCTCAATTCGTCCCACTTTGCTTGGCGGGTGGATCAAAGTGCGTGCTAGATCACCATCCAGCATCAATGCCCACTGCATCGCGGATAACGCGCTGGGCGGTTCAATTGTGCTAACTTTACGATTTTCACTCACGTAAGTCGAATAGAAGCCGCCTTGGCTCCGCCAACCGCGTGGCGCCCACCCTGTTGGCCCCGTTGAGCCAATATGAGCATGCTTGAACGCCTCGGACATTCGCCATCGAGTTGGCAAAGACCATACATTTGCCCCGTAGCGGCCTTCGACACCGTCGTACTCTATGCTGTAATCAGCACACCAATAACCCTCGGCAAAGCTTTGCTGCGGAGGAACATCTCTTAGATGCTCAGGGATAACTGTCGGCGGCTTCGCAACCGGAGGACTCCAACTAAACTCCGTCCAAGTTGTCCTCTGAAAGAAAGGAGTATCAGTGTGAGAACGTTCCGATGCTTGCTTAATGACATTAGCTGTTGGAACAATTTCATCCACACTTGCAATCGCTTCGTGACCGACATGGCCCCATGGCTTGGTCGAGCGAATTGCCTCGACAGCCTCCTCTAATTGCGACTGACTAGCGGAGATTGATCGAACCGTAACGTTGCTATGGCCATTCCCCCCAAATCGGTTTCGCTGACGAAGAATTGTACCAAACGCGTTTAAGAAATCGGCGTCTTTCAAGGCCTCGGAAGTTACCCGCAGGGAGCCTATGTCGTTGTCAAGCCAAGCTTGCGACAGTAGCCGCGCGTTCCAAAACAAAAGCCGATCACCGAACGTTTCTCCCAACACCACATTTAGGGAGGCATTCCATTTGGGCATGTAGAATTCAAGGCGCGGCACGAATTGAGCGGACATAACTGAAAGCGCGCTCGCCCTCCGAGCGGCAAACTCCTCATACATTGCAATTTCGTTCGGCAACGTGATCAAGTCGGGAGGAATGCCATTTCGGCTATTGCCGGGGCTCACAACGCTAATCAAGCTTGCAGCAACAGCCGCATCAGTCGGAAACATTCCTCCGCCTGTGCTATTGTGATACGTACCGAAATTATCCGTCAAAAGCTGAGAAGGCTGCTCGGTAAACCAACTATCAATCACCTTGATGGGCGCTCCCGACTGAGCGGCAGGAGCGTAACGAGCAAGCTTAAATACGAGCGATAGAGACGACAACGGGCTGAAACGGTAAACCGGCTTAAAGCCGAACAAATCAGTCCTCAGTAGATTTTCGAGACTGTGAAGCAAATAAGCACTGGGAGCTAAACGCTCATGGAGCTCCAAGACACGCGCATTGCTTAGTTCAACATAGGAATAGACGATGTCGGGGCCAAATCGTTCTAGCCACGGCCAATACACTTCTGAAATTGCGTTGTCGGCACAGGGCACGACCAAGCTAAAACGACCGCCCCAGCGGCTGTAGCAATCGGCAAAAATGCCATCCAAGATAACCGACGCATGCTCGCCGTCTTCGACAAGGAACGCTACCTTCATTGGCCTTGACCGCGTCCAACCCGACAGTTCTTTCATTTCCCCACCTAACGGAAGTTTGCTCACGCGAAGCGCGTCTTCGACTCATTGGAAGCAAGTTTAGTTTTTTGGGGCTCCAGTCATGCAAAAAAGAAGCACTGCGTTGTCAAAACGCATTTTGTATAAATCATAAATGGTCGTATGGCCCACAAGCATGGAAACGCATGATAACCTTGCATCGAGCAAGTATCGACGTCCCGATAAGAGCGTTCCGGCCTTAGCGTAGAGGCGCAGCAACAGACCTTTGCACCTCGCGCATGCCGGCGGGCAATGCCTATCCTGGCAAGAAACTCTCTGCTTTTCGCGCGCACAATATTGACGGGTCTCTCAATAAAGCGCTCGGCGGCATTCACCTTGTCCCAAAGGCCTACTTTCCCGCCTTCTCCGCAAACAACTTGTTCAACTCCCCGCCCTTCGCCCCCTGCGCAAACGCCGTAAACGTCCCCTGTCCGGCGATCTCCTGCGCCGCCTGCATGAACCCTGCCCAGGCCACGCGCGCCAGCGCGCCGCCGACGCTGATGCGGCGGACGCCGAGGCTGGCGAGATGCGCCACGGTCATGGTCGGCTGCACTGTGAGCACATTGAGCGGCTTGCCGCCGATCGCCTTCACCAGCGTGGTGATCTCCTCGTCTGTGGCGACGCCCGGCGCATAGAGGCAATCGGCGCCGGCCTCCGCAAAGGCGACGAGCCGCGCGGTGGTCTTCTTGAGGTCGCGCTCGCCATGCAGAAAACCTTCGCAGCGCGCGACCAGCATGACAGTGGGATCGACGCTGTCGATGGCGGCGCGGGCGGCCTTGATGCGCTCCACGGCGAGGGTGTCGTCATAGAGCGGCTTGTCCGGTTTGCCGGTGGAGTTCTCGATGGAGAGGCCAGCGATGCCGCTCTTCACCGCGCGGGCGACATTGGCGGCGACGCCTGCGGGGTCATCGGCGAAGCCGGCCTCGAAATCGGCATTCACCGGGAGATCAGTGGCGGCGGAGAGCAGCGCGAGATGCTCGATGACGTCATCCGCAGTGACCTTGTTATCGGGGCGGCCGGTGGACCAGGCATAGCCGGCTGACGTCGAGGCCAGCGCCTTGAAGCCGAGATGCGCGAGATAGCGGGCGCTGCCGACATCCCAGGGATTGGGCAGCACGAAGCAGCCGGACTCATGGAGCTTGCGGAAGTTCGCGCGCTTCTCGGCGGTGGAGATGGTCATGGGGCCTCCCGGTCTTAGTGCCGCGTTGATCGCGGCCGGTCACTGCCATCGTAGCTCGGGATGCGCCATTGATCACGCCGTCATTCCGGGGCGCGCCTCTTGGCGCGAACCCGGAATCCCGGCATGGGAGTCACCGGTGAGCCAAGCCACTCAGAGATTCCGGGTTCGCTCGCCAAGTGGCGAGCGCCCCGGAATGACAGTTCTAATTATTGCCCTGCCCCGGCATCCCGCTGGTGAGCAACGCCTCCAGCCGGTCCAGCTCCGCCGCGATGTCGCTGATAACATCGTCCGCCCGCATCGCGAGCACCCGATAACCGCGCTCCTGCAGCCAAGTCTGACGGGCGGCGCGGTCGCTGACAATCACCTCGGTCTCGCCGGCATTGACCAGCTCGATGGCGATCCGCTCCGGGAACGAGACGAAATCCGGGATGTGGCGGCCGACCGGGGTCTGGCGCTTGAACTGGCCGGCGAAGCGGCGGTCGGCGCGGAGCTGGTCCCACAGCAGCCGCTCGGCATCGGTCGGGTTGCGGCGGAGCATGCGCGCGAGGCCGCGGACCGTGCCGCTCTCATGCGCCTGGGCACCCTGCCCGTGTTCGGCCAGCAGCGCGCGCAGCCGGGTCGCCTGTTCGCCGTCGAGCACACCGCCCTTGGCCGGGCCCTTGCGGCCTTCGGCGATGGCCATCACCACGCCGTGCAAGGTGTGCATGTCCTGCTTGGTCGGCTCCATCCGGGTGAAGATATTGCGCAGGTTGACCAGCATGGTGTCGCGCTTCTCGGGCGGGCGCAGGAATTCGACCTTGTCGAGCTCGCCGACGAGGTTGTCGAAGAAGGCGGTCATCTGGTGCTGGGAGGCCGGCTCCGACCGCTCCGGCATGGCATAGGGCAGCGCGTTCGCGGTTGCCTGCTTGAACCATTCATAGCCGCAGAGGAGAACCGCCTGGGCGAGGTTGAGCGAGGCGAAAGCCGGGTTGACCGGGAAGGTGATGATCCGGTTGGCGAGCGCAACCTCCTCGTTCTGGAGCCCGTAGCGCTCGCGGCCGAACAGGATGCCAGCGGTGGCACCTCCGGCGACATGGGCGATGGTCTCGGCGGCGGCGGCCTCGGGGGCGACCACCGGCTTGGCCTGGTCATGCGCCCGGGCCGTGGTGGCAAACAGCAGCGTGCAGTCGGCGACCGCCGCCTCGACGGTGTCGAACAGCTCGACCTTGTCGAGGATGTGATCGGCGCCGGAGGCTGCCCGGCGGGCATGGACGTTGGGCCAGCCATCACGCGGATTGACGATGCGCAGCCGGGTCAGGCCGAAATTGCCCATGGCCCGCGCACACATGCCGATGTTCTCGCCGAGCTGCGGTTCGACGAGGATGACAACGGGGCCGACGAGGTCGGTATGCGCCTTGGTCGAGTCGGTGCCTGAACCGGACATGCACTTCACTTTCTGATTCAATCTCTGAAGGTCTTGAATCAACCCGTGAAGGTTTTGATTCAACACCTCATCCGGGCCCCTCGGCGATCGCACATTGTTGAGCGATACAAGGGGCTTAGCCGGGCATCTGGATGCGAATAACCCGCTCTCCGGGGCTATCTGCGATGCAGCCCTACGACGAATTGCCGGCGGATGCCAGACGCGGCCTGACAATCCGGATGAAGGCGGGTTCCCGGCCAAGCGTTCGTGAATTGCGGGTCGTAACAGGGGGCGGGTAATGTGCGCCCCCCGGGAACGACCTTGCAGCCTTCATGCCTCAGCTTATCCTCAGCGTTCACTCCGGCGTCCATGACGCCGCCGCCGCCGTTTTCGAAGATTACGATCTGAAGGCTGCCATCGCGCTGGAGCGACTGACCCGGCGCAAGAGCGATGGCAGCACTCACCCCGATGCGGCCATCGACGAAGTGCTGTCGATCGCCGGCGCCACCCGGCGCGATGTCGACGTCGTCGCCACTAGCCGCGCGATGTTTCCCAAGGCCTACTTCCCGCGCCTCGGCGGCCTCCGCTGGCTGCACGAGCAGTATCGCAGCCGGGTCGGCAAGGACCGCCTGCTGCTCGGCGCCGAGCAGCATCGCTACCGCGCGCAGCGGGCAGAGGACGTCTTCGATGCCGCGGCGTGGCGGCGCGACGGCGGTTTCCGCGACGACGCCGCGGTCCATTTTTACAACCACCACGAGGCGCACGCGCTGCCCACTTTGTTCTACAGCCCGTGGCCGGATGCCCTGCTGGTGACGGCCGATGGCGGCGGCGACAATGTGAATTACAGCTACCGGTACTTCGCCGAGCGCCGCCTGACGACGCTCTATGGCGACGACGCCTGTCTGTTCCTGCCAAATCCCGTTGACAGCCTGGGCCGCGCCTATAGCGCGGCGACCAAGTCGCTCGGATTTCGCCCCAACCGGCACGAGGGCAAGCTGACCGGGCTCGCGGCCATGGGGAAACCGACAGCGGCCGATACGATCGCCGGGTATTTTTCGGTGGCCCCGGACGGACGTATCCAGTCCAGCTTTCGCAGCTATCACCAGATGAACGCGTTGATGCGCCGGCTGGCGAAACAGGCCGGCCGTGCGGATTTTGCGGCGTCGATCCAGAAGGTGCTGGAAGACACCATGCTGCTGTCGCTGCAGCGCCTGTTGCAGCGGCATCCGGCGCGACATCTCGGCCTGTCCGGCGGCGTGTTCGCCAACGTCAAGCTCAACCGTCTGCTCGCCGAGCAATTGCCGATCGATGAACTGTTCATTTTCCCGGCGATGGGCGACGACGGCCTGCCGATCGGCGGCGCGCTGTCCTACCTGATGCAGCGCGACGGCCTGGCGCCATGGCTGGGCCGCCGCCGCGATCTCGGGGACGTCTATCTCGGCCGCGATTTTCAGGCCGGGCTCGACGCCGGCATCGCAGCCACCTCGGGGATTCACCGTGTCGACGAGGTGCCGGTCGATGGCGCGGTGAAGCGGCTGGTGGCGGGCGAGATCGGCGCGATCTACAATGGCCGGATGGAATATGGCCCCCGCGCGTTAGGCGCCCGGACCATCCTCGCCAATCCGGCCCGGCGCGGCACCCACGACCTCTTGAACGAACGGCTGAGCCGGTCCGAATTCATGCCGTTCGCCCCCGTCATCACCACTGAGCGTGCCGCTGACGTGTTCGACGTCAATCCGGTCAATGCGCGCGCCTGCCGCTACATGACCATCGCCTGCGATGTGAAGCCGGAGTGGCGGGACCGCATCCCCGCCGTGGTTCATGTCGATGGATCCGCACGGCCGCAGGTGATCGCGCGTCCGGACAATCCGCTCTATTATGACATTGTCGAGGGGTTTGCCCGGGCCAGCGGATTGCCGGTGCTGGTCAATACCAGCTTCAACGTGCACGAGGAGCCCATCGTCAACAGCCCGGACGAAGCGCTGCGCGCGCTGCTCGACGGGCGGATCGATTTCCTGGTGACCACGGGCGGCCTGTACCGGCGCGACGCGGCGTAACAGCGCGGCACGGCAGCCTGCCGGTGAGCTGGTACGTGGTGGCGGGCACCGCGGCGCAGGCTGCATTTTGAGCAAAAACAGCCTGCGTTTTGGGCTGAAAATTGCGCCGAAACTGCATGACGCCCCGGCTTTCGCCGGGTCCTGCGCGGTGCTATAGCCCCCCTACAAATCATCCCTCCCGCAACGCGCTAAAGGCCCGAACCACCATGGCAAAAATCAAGGTAGCCAACCCCGTCGTCGAACTCGACGGCGATGAGATGACCCGGATCATCTGGCAGTACATCAAGGACAAGCTGATCAACCCCTTCCTTGACGTCAACCTGATGTATTTCGACCTCGGGATGGAATACCGCGACAAGACCGACGATCAGGTCACCATCGACGCCGCCCACGCCATCAAGAAATACGGCGTCGGCGTGAAGTGCGCCACCATCACTCCCGATGAAGCGCGCGTGAAGGAATTCGGCCTCAAGCAGATGTGGAAGTCGCCGAACGGCACCATCCGCAACATCCTCGGCGGCGTGATCTTCCGCGAACCGATTATCTGCAGCAACGTGCCGCGCCTGGTCCCCGGCTGGACCAAGCCGATCATCATCGGCCGTCACGCTTTCGGCGATCAGTACCGCGCCACCGACTTCAAGTTCCCCGGCAAGGGCACCCTGACGATGAAGTTCGTCGGCGAAGACGGCGCCGTGATCGAGCGCGAAGTGTTCCAGTCCCCCGGCGCCGGCGTCGCACTGGCCATGTACAATCTCGACGACTCGATCCGCGACTTCGCGCGCGCATCGCTGAACTACGGCCTGTCGCGCGGCGTTCCGGTCTATCTCTCGACCAAGAACACCATCCTCAAGGTCTATGACGGTCGCTTCAAGGACATCTTCCAGGAAATCTTCGACGCCGAATTCAAGACCAAGTTCGAAGCCGCGAAGATCACCTATGAGCATCGCCTGATCGACGACATGGTGGCTGCCGCCATGAAGTGGTCCGGTGGCTATGTCTGGGCCTGTAAGAACTATGACGGCGACGTGCAGTCCGACACCGTGGCCCAGGGCTACGGCTCACTCGGCCTGATGACCTCGGTGCTGCTGACGCCGGACGGTTCGGTGGTAGAAGCCGAAGCTGCCCACGGCACCGTGACCCGTCACTACCGCGAGCACCAGAAGGGCAAGGAAACATCGACCAACTCGATCGCGTCGATCTTCGCCTGGACCCAGGGCCTCGCCCACCGCGCCAAGCTCGACAACAATGCCGAACTGGCGAAGTTCGCCAAGACCCTCGAAAAGGTCTGCGTCGACACTGTCGAAGCCGGCTACATGACCAAGGATTTGGCGCTGCTGGTCGGCGCCGATCAGCGCTGGCTCTCGACCACGGGCTTCCTCGACAAGGTCGCGGAAAACCTGACCAAGGAACTGGCGGCCTGATTTCCGCCCTCTCCTGACTGCACCATCCGAAAGTCCGGGTTGCCTCAGGCACCCCGGACTTTCTTTTTGAGACGTTCCGTTTTCGAGGTGACCCATGACTGCGCCAAATCCCGCCGACGGCAGCAATGATCCATATGTCTGGCTCGAAGAAATCGAGGGCGAGAAAGCCGTGGCATGGGTCGAGGCACAGAATGCGCGGACCGATGGCTTTCTCTGCGACGATAGCTACAAGCGCGATTTCGACGCAGTCATGAAGATCCTCGACGCCGACGATCGCATTCCCTTCGTCGGAAAGTCTGGCGACTATCTCTATAATTTCTGGAAAGACGCCGCTCACCCGCGCGGGCTTTGGCGCCGCACGACGCTGGAGAGCTACAAGACCGATACGCCTGAATGGGACGTGCTGCTCGACATCGATGCGCTAAACAAAGCGGAAGGCATCTCCTGGGCCTTTGCAGGTGCTGCGCGTTCCCCGGACAAGACCCGCGCGTTGATCAGCCTGTCATTCAACGGCACCGACGCGATCGAAGTCCGCGAGTTCGATATTCCCAGCAAGAGCTTTATCGCTGACGGCTTTATCATTCCGAAGGCCAAGACGCAGGTGAGCTGGGTCGATCAGGACACGCTGCTGCTCGGCAGCGCGCAGACGCCCGAGGACAGCACCGAGGCCGGCTATACCCGCACCGTACGCAAATGGACGCGCGGCACACCGTTGGCTGCGGCTGAAACCGTCTTCGAGGTCGAGAAGCAGGACGTGGCCGCCTGGTTCGGCGTCAACCGCCGACCGAGCCATGAAGGCGTGATGTACTGGCGCGCGCTGGATTTCACGCGCTCGCATATCTTCGTCGAGCGCAAGCATGGCCCGCATGCCGGAAAGCGCCTGCGCCTCGAACTGCCGGAAGAAGTCTCGGTCTCGGCAGAAGCGGACGATCTCCTGATCAGCCCGAAACAGGACTGGACCGTCGGCGACCAGACGATCCCGACCGGCGCACTCGCCGTCATCGACCTCGATCGCTTCCTGTCTGGCGCACGCGATTTCGAGATCGTCTTCATGCCGACACCGACCCGCGCGCTGCAGTCATGGTCGGAGACCCGGCACGGCATCGTGCTCGAAATCCTCGATAACGTCCGCGGCCGTCTCGCATTGCTGCAGCGAAGCGAGGCCGGGTGGCGCGAGACGGCACTTCCGGGATTGCCAGATAACGCCACGATCTCGGCGCAGAATTTCGGCGGCGAGGACGATCCCGATCTCGGCACCGACATGCTCTTCACCGTCACGGGCTTCGACCGGCCGACAACGACGGCACTGTGGACAGGCCACGGCGCACCCGAGCCGCTGAAGAGCTCGCCGCCCAATTTCGATCCCGAGGGCATCGAGGTGCAGCAGCGCCATGCGGTGGCGGCGGACGGCACCAGGATCCCCTACTTCCTGATCGGCAAGAATCTCTCGGCCGGCGCCCCGCCCCGGCCGACGATTCTCTATGGCTATGGCGGCTTCGAGATATCGCTGACGCCCGCCTATATGGGCATCGCCGGCAAGCTATGGCTCGAACAAGGTCATCTCTACGCCATCGCCAATATCCGCGGTGGCGGTGAGTTCGGCCCGGCGTGGCATCTGGCTTCGCGCAAGATCACCAAGCATGTGGCCCATGACGACTTCGCGACTGTCGCGCGAGATCTCGCTGCATCAGGTATAACAACGGCACAGAAGCTCGCCTGCCACGGCGGCAGCAATGGCGGTCTGCTCGTCGGCAACATGCTGACGCGCTATCCGGAACTGTTCGGCGCCATCTGGTGCAGCGTGCCGCTGCTCGACATGGCGCGCTATACCAAGCTGCTCGCCGGCGCGAGCTGGATCGCCGAATATGGTGATCCGGAAATTCCCGACGAGTGGGTCTATCTGCAGAAATACTCGCCCTATCATCTCGCCGCGGCAGGCCAGAATTATCCGCCGATCTTCATCACTACCAACCGCACCGACGACCGCGTCCATCCCGGCCACGCCCGCAAGATGGCCGCGAAGCTCGAAGAGCTCGGCTATCCCGTCTGGTTCAACGAGACGGTGGCAGGCGGACACTCCGGCGCCGTCGACAATACCAAGCAGGCACAGAGCCAGGCTCTGGGATTTGCGTTTCTACGGCGGACGATTGGAGCTGCGTAAAACGAACGACAGAGCAACTACCAACCAGAGCAAGAGAGGGTTCACATGACCTGCAATACGCCACATGTTTTCAAACGCCCGATCCTGACCACGATTGTCACGCTCTCGCTCAGTGTCGCGGGCGCATTCTCTGCTTTGGCGCAGGTGCCGGATGCGATTGCAGCCCCCGGCGAGACGCAGATCGCCAAGCTGCATGCTGAAGGCGCGCAGGTCTATGAGTGCAAGGCCGACGCTTCAGGAAAGCTGACATGGACGTTCCGCGAGCCGATCGCCACGCTGATGGCCGATGGCAAGACCGTGGGGCGGCACTATGTCGGACCGAACTGGGAATACAGCGATGGCAGCGCGGTGGTCGGTAAGGTGACCGGCAACGCACCGGGCACCACGGCCAAGGACATTCCGTGGCTTCGCCTCGAGGCCACATCGCATCGCGGCAGCGGCATGTTGAGCGGCGTAACCACGGTACAGCGGATCAACACAGTGGGCGGCGCGCTCGCCGGCACCTGCAGCGGCGCCGGCACTTTACAGAGCGAGCCCTATTCGGCCGACTACGTGTTCCTGCGCAAGGGCTAAGGACATTTCGCCGGCGGACACTCCGGCGCGGTGGAGAATGCCAAGCAGGCACAGAGCCAGGCTCCGGGATTTGCGTTTTTACGCCGAACGATTTGCCGCTAGAGCAAGAAGACCAGAAAAACATTCAGGGAGACCGCCTCATGTCATCTAGTAAAGTCGCCATCATCACGGCCGGTGGAAGCGGCATGGGCGCCGCATCTGCGCGTCGCCTTGCAGCCGACGGGTTCAAGGTTGCGATCCTGTCGTCGTCCGGCAAAGGTGAAGCGTTGGCGCAAGAGCTGGGCGGCATTGGCGTCACCGGCTCCAACCAGTCGAGCGACGATTTGAAGCGACTGGTGGATGGCACGCTGGAGAAATGGGGCCGGATCGACGCGCTGGTAAACAGCGCCGGTCATGGCCCGCGTGCGCCGCTGCTCGATATCACCGACGAGCAGTGGCACACCGGCATGGATGTCTATCTTATGAACGTGATCCGGCCAACGCGACTGGTGACACCGATCATGCAGAAACAAAAGTCCGGGGCGATCATCAACATCTCCACCGCATGGGCATTCGAGCCCTCAGCGATGTTTCCGACTTCCGCCGTGTTCCGCGCCGGTCTCGCCTCTTACACAAAATTGTTCGCGGATAGTTTTGCCGCCGACAATGTACGGATGAACAATGTGCTGCCCGGCTGGATCGACAGCCTGCCCGCCACCGAAGAGCGGCGCCAGAGCGTCCCGATGCAACGCTATGGCAAGAGCGACGAGATCGCAGCCACGGTCGCATTCCTCGCATCGGACGGCGCCGGCTACATCACCGGCCAGAATATCCGCGTCGACGGCGGCATGACGCGATCAGTGTAACGACCTGATCGCAACGGCGCGACTAAACGGCCGCCGTCGCCCCGATCTGCAGCAGCATCGCCTTGGCGATTTCCTGTTCGCCCATGATCACGACATTGGCGCCGTGATGCTTGAGATGCGCGATCTCCTCTTCGGAATGGGCGCGGGCAATGATCGGCAGTGTGGGGCTGAGGGCGCGCGCCTTGGCGACGATCTGGCCGCCTTCGAAGGCGTCCGGGATGGCGACGAGCAATCCCCTGGCGCCCATCACATTTGCAGCCTGCAACATGTCCGGCGCCGCGGCATTGCCGGTGACGACCTCAACACCTTCCTTCTGCAGACGCTCGACAACGCCCGGCGTGTCCTCGATCACCAGCAGCGGCGTGTTGTTCAAGCGCAGCGCCCTGCTGACGACGCTGCCGACACGACCATGGCCGACCAGCACGACGTGATCCTTGAGTTGCGTCTCCGGCAACGGGACGCGCGTGACCGCTTTCTCCTTACTGTCCGCAGCGGCCGCTTCACTCGCTGCCGCTGCTTTCGCGTCCTTGTCAGCCAACAAACGATCGAGCAACGCGAAGAACAGCGGATTGAGCATGATCGAGATAATCGCGCCTGCGAGCACGAGATCGCGACCGCGATCCGGCAGCAGACCGAGGCCCACGCCGAGGCTGACGAGAATGAAGGAGAACTCGCCGATCTGCGCCAGCGAGGCGGAGATCGTCAGCGCCGTCGAGGTCGGATAGCCGAACAGCCGGACGATGCCGAAGGCAGCCGCCGATTTGCCGAACAGGATGATGAACACGGTGGCGAGCAGCGGCAGCGGTTCGCGCAGGACGATCGCCGGATCGACCAGCATACCGACCGAAACGAAAAACAACACCGCAAACGCGTCGCGCAGCGGCAGCGTCTCATTGGCAGCGCGCTGGCTGAGTTCGGACTCGCTGAGGATCATGCCTGCAAAGAACGCACCGAGCGCGAACGACACGTCGAAGACGAGGGCTGCGCCGAAGGCGACCCCGAGCGAGATCGCGAACACCGCAAGACGAAACAACTCGCGCGATCCGGTATGCGCCACATAGTGCAGCAGCATCGGGATGACGCGGCGGCCGACCACCAGCATGAAAATGACGAATCCCGCGACCTTACCGAGCGTGATCAGCACCGGCATCGCAAGTGCTGACATACTGGCACCATTGCCCTCGCCTTTAAGCAGGCCAGCGATCGCCGGAAGCAGCACCAGCGTCAGCACCATCGCGAGGTCCTCGACAATCAGCCAGCCGATGGCGATGCGGCCGCGCTCGCTATCCACCAGCCGTCGTTCCTGCAGCGCACGAAGCAGCACCACCGTCGAAGCCACCGACAGCGCGAGGCCGAACACAAGGCCGCCACCGAACGACCAGCCGAGTGCCTCGCCAAGCCCGATGCCGAGCAGCGTTGCCACGGCGATTTGCACGATGGCGCCGGGGATCGCGATATTCTTGACCGAGAGCAGATCCTTCAGCGAGAAATGCAGGCCGACGCCAAACATCAGCAGGATGATGCCGATCTCCGCGAGTTCATTGGCGATATTCTGGTCCGCCACATAGCCGGGCGTAAATGGGCCCATGAAGACGCCGGCGAGCAGATAGCCGACCAGCGGCGACACGCGAATGCGCTGTGCGATCAGGCCGAGGATGAATGCCAGTACGAGGCCGACGACGACGGTGGAAATCAGCGGGGTGTTATGCTCCATGCCGCTTTTTGCCGCATGGGCGCGTGGGATGCCACCCTTAACGAGGGCTACTCATGGTCGCAGGCGCGAGCGGTCACGTCATCGCGAGATGGGGTTGTGTGACCCACACTGCCATTCCGGGGCGCGATCTCAGCGAAGCTGAGAGCGAACCTCAGCCATTCCAATTGGAATGGCGGGGAATTTCGACATAGTAAAACACTACGGGATTCCGGGTTCGCGCCCACCTGGCGGCGTTCGCGACACCGGAATGACGAGATTAGTTGCCGATCGCCGCTTCGATCGCCGCCAGCGCCGCATCGGCCTTGGCGCCGTCCGGACCGCCGGCCTGCGCCATGTCCGCCCGCCCACCGCCGCCTTTACCGCCCAAGGCTTCAGAGGCGAGCTTCACCAGATCGACAGCGCTGAAACGCTTGGTCAGATCCTCGGTCACACCGACCACGACGCCGGCCTTGCCGTCTTCACCGACATTGATGATCGCGACAACACCCGAACCAAGCTGCTTCTTGCCGGCATCGGCAAGGCTCTTGAGATCCTTCATCTCGATGCCCGTGACGCTCTTGGCCATCAGCTTGACGTCGCCAACGGTCTTGACGTCTGCGGATGCGCCACCAGCGGTCGGTGCGCCAGCCACAGCACCGCCGCCCATGGCGATGGTCTTCTTCGCCTCGGAGAGCTCACGCTCCAGCTTCTTGCGCTCGTCCATCAGCGCAGCGATGCGGGCCGGCATGTCGTCGAGCGTCGTACGAAGCTCGTTCGCAGCGGTCTTGGCGAGCTGCATCGTCTCGTTGGCGTGATGACGTGCATGATTACCGGTCAGCGCCTCGATACGCCGCACGCCGGATGACACCGCGCTTTCGGCGGTGACCGAGATCATGCCGATATCGCCAGTCCGCTTCACATGAGTGCCGCCGCAGAGTTCGACCGACCAGCCGAGCGCGTTACCGTCACCCTGCCCCATTATGACGACCCGAACTTCATCGCCATATTTTTCTCCGAACAGTGCACGGGCACCAGCCTCACGGGCATCATCCACCGCCATGAGGCGCGTGGTGACTTCGTCGTTTTCGAGCACGACTTTATTGGCAATGTCTTCGACACGGCGGAGCTCTTCCGCCGTGATCGGCTTCTGATGCACAAAGTCGAAACGTAGACGATCAGGCGCCACCAGCGAGCCGCGCTGAGCGATGTGATCGCCGAGCACTTGACGCAACGCTTCATGCAGAAGATGGGTCGCAGAATGATTGCGGCGGATTTCACCCCGTCTGGTTGAGTTCACAACCAGACGAACTGCGTCGCCGACCTTCAGGCCATAGTTTTCTATATGGACGTGATGAACGAAGAGATCGCCTGCCTTCTTTTGAGTCTCACGAACTTCACCAATGATGGCACCGTCTGATGCGCGCATGAGTAACCCGGTATCACCGACTTGGCCGCCGGACTCCGCATAGAACGGCGTCTGGTTGAAGATCACTTGGCCGCCCTTACCGGGCTTTATCTCGGTCACCTCGGGGCCGCCCTGCACTATCGTCTGTACGACGCCTTCCGCAGACTCGGTCTCATAGCCGAGAAATTCCGTCGCACCGAGTTTTTCACGCAACTCGAACCAGATCGCTTCGGTCGCGGTCTCGCCGGAGGAAAAGCGCGACGCGCGGGCCTTCTGTTTCTGCTTCTCCATCGCATCGGTGAAGGACGCTATATCGACCGAGATGCCGCGGTTGCGCAGCGCATCCTGGGTCAGATCGAGCGGGAAACCGTAGGTGTCGTACAGCGTGAACGCAGTCTCGCCGTCGAACATGTCGCCCTTCTTCAGCGACGCGCTCTTGTCGTCGAGAATGCCGAGGCCGCGGTCCAGCGTCTTGCGGAAGCGCGTCTCTTCGAGGCGCAGCGTTTCTTCGATCAGGCTCTCGGCGCGCACCAGCTCAGGATAGGCCTGGCCCATCTCGCGCACCAACGCCCACACCAGGCGCCACATCAATGGCTCCTTGGCGCCGAGCAACTGGCCGTGACGCATGGCGCGGCGCATGATCCGGCGCAGCACATAGCCGCGGCCTTCATTCGACGGCAGCACGCCATCGGCGATCAGGAACGAGGATGCGCGCAGATGGTCGGCGATCACGCGGAGCGAGGCCTTCATCGGGCCCTGCGGATCGGCGCCGGTGAGATCGGCGATGGCGCGGATCAGTGCGACGAACAGATCGATGTCGTAATTATCGTGCTTACCCTGCAGCACCGCAGCGATGCGCTCGAGGCCCATGCCGGTGTCGATTGACGGCTTCGGCAGCGAGATGCGGTTGCCCGGCGCAAGCTGGTCGAACTGCATGAACACCAGATTCCAGATCTCGATGAAACGGTCGCCATCTTCATCCGGGGATCCGGGAGGACCGCCGGGAATCTTGTCGCCATGGTCGAAGAAGATTTCCGAACACGGACCGCAGGGGCCCGTATCGCCCATCTGCCAGAAATTGTCCGAGGTCGGGATGCGGATGATCTTGGAATCCGGCAGGCCGATCTTCTTCCACAGTTCAAAAGCTTCGTCGTCTTCGGAATAGACGGTGACCAGCAGGCGGTCTTTCGAGAGACCGTACTCCTTGGTGATCAGGTTCCAGGCGAGCTCGATCGCGCGTTCCTTGAAATAGTCGCCAAACGAGAAGTTACCGAGCATCTCGAAGAATGTGTGATGGCGCGCGGTGTAGCCGACATTGTCGAGATCGTTATGCTTGCCGCCGGCGCGGACGCATTTCTGCGAGGTCGTGGCACGCTGGTAAGGCCGCTTCTCTACGCCGGTAAAAACGTTCTTGAACTGCACCATGCCGGCATTGGTGAACATCAGCGTGGGGTCGTTGCGCGGCACCAGCGGCGACGACGACACGATGTCGTGACCATTCGCCGCGAAGTAATTCAGAAATGCCGACCTGATCTCGTTAACGCCGCTCATATCAGTCCCATTGCGCCCAAGACTTGTTACGTTCAAGACTTGGCGCCTAAAAATCGCCCACGGCCAAATTGTTTGAAGATTTGCCGCCGGCCAATGCCACAACCGGTTGCTTTTAGACCGGGGGCACTAGGCCTGTCCAGAAACTGTGCAAGGGGATTACAAGGGATCATTCAAGCGGATCAGGGGCTTGCCGCAACAGCACAGGGCCGTTGATAGGTGCCGCAACCGCGTTGACAGATTCAGGGAACGCATGCTCTTGTGCCGGCGTTGAAAGACGTCACGTCGGGAGAGACTGGCCCCTGTTTGGGCCGGCGCCGAAGGAGCAACCGCCCCGGAAACTCTCAGGCAAAAGGACCGCGTGACAGGTTAGCATCTGGAAAGAGATGCCTTTGAGCCCGAACGGGCCGATGGCGTCCGCCGACGGGATAATACTCTCAGGCACAGCGACAGATGGGGCTCGTACAGGCACTCCGGGAATGGTCCCGGGGAACCGCGAGGACCCGTCATATGTCTGCTGTCGATACGCTGCCGACCGATAAACCCTCAACTTTGAAACAAACGCCGCTGCACGCCCTCCACGTCGCCCGTGGCGGCAAGATGGTGCCCTTCGCGGGTTATGACATGCCGGTGCAATACGCCACCGGCGTGCTGAAGGAGCACCTCCACACCCGTGCTGCTGCCGGCGTATTCGACGTCTCCCATATGGGCCAGCTCACCTTGCGGGCGAAGTCCGGCAAACTCGAAGACGCCGCTTTGGCGCTCGAAAGACTGGTGCCGATGGACATTCTGGCGCTGGCACCGGGGCGTCAGCGTTATGCCCAGTTCACCAATGAGGCCGGCGGCATTCTCGACGACCTGATGGTGGCGAATTTCGGCGATCACCTGTTTCTGGTGGTGAACGCTGCCTGCAAGGACGAGGACGAGGCGCATCTGCGCGCGCATCTCTCCGACAGCTGCATTATCGAGACCCTGCCCGACCGTGCACTGATCGCCCTGCAAGGGCCAAAGGCCGCGGATGTGCTGGCAAAATTCTGCCCGGAAGCGCCGGCAATGAAGTTCATGGATGCGGGCCCGCATCAGGTGAACGGCATTGCCTGTTTCGTCTCGCGCTCCGGCTACACCGGCGAAGACGGCTACGAGATCTCGATCCCGAACGATCAGGCCGAGGCCCTTACCTCCTCCTTGCTCGATCATCCCGACGTGCTGCCGATCGGCCTCGGCGCCCGCGACAGCCTGCGTCTTGAAGCTGGGCTGTGCCTCTACGGCCATGACATCGACACGACGACCACGCCCATCGAAGGCGGGCTGAACTGGTCGATCCAGAAGAGCCGCCGCACCGGCGGCGCCCGCGCCGGCGGTTTTCTCGGCAGCGACCAGGTCCTGGCGCAGCTCGATGGCGGCGCGCCGCGCAAGCGCATCGGTCTGCTGCCGGAAGGCCGCGCGCCAGTGCGCGAAGGTGTGCTGCTGTTTGCGGACGCGACCTCCACCGAATCGATCGGCAGCGTCACCTCGGGCGGCTTCGGCCCCAGTCTCGGCGCGCCAATTGCAATGGGCTATCTGCCCAGCGCGCAGGCAGCCGACGGCACCACCGTCTATGCCGAGCTTCGCGGCCAGCGGATGCCGATGAAAGTGTCACCCATGCCCTTCGTCCCCCACAGCTACAAGCGTTGAGGAACTGCCCCATGACCACCCTGTACACCGAAGACCACGAATGGCTGCAGATTGACGGCGACGTCGTCACCGTCGGTATCACCGACTACGCGCAGTCACAGCTTGGCGATGTCGTGTTCGTCGAACTGCCCAAAGTCGGCCGCGCACTGAAGAAGGCCGAAGCCGCCGCCGTGGTCGAGTCGGTCAAGGCCGCCTCCGACGTCTATGCGCCGATCACCGGCGAGGTCGTCGAGATCAACGACGCGCTCGCCGTCGAGCCTGCGCTGGTGAATTCCGATGCGGACGGCAAGGCGTGGTTCTTCAAGCTCAAACTCGCCGACAAGAGCGAGCTCGAAGGCCTGATGGATGCCGACGCCTACAAAGCCCACACCGCCTAGTCGTCATGCCCGGGACAAGCCTGGCCATGACGAGCTTCTGAAATTCGTTCGAGGAACAACAGATGACCCTGAACAAATCTTCCGGCGACGTCGCCACCGATTTCGTCCGCCGCCATATCGGCCCTTCGCAAGCCGATATTCGTGTGATGCTTGAAGCGGTCGGCGCGAAAAGCCTGTCCGCACTGATGGGCGAGACGCTCCCTGCCTCGATTCGCCAGAAGGCGCCGCTCGATCTCGGCCGCGCGCTCAGCGAAACCGAGGCGCTGGCGCATATGACCGAGATGGCGGCCAAGAACGCGGTGTTCACGTCGCTGATCGGCCAGGGCTATTCCGGCACGGTTCTGCCGACGGTGATCCAGCGCAACATCCTGGAGAACCCGGCCTGGTACACGGCCTATACGCCGTATCAGCCGGAGATCAGTCAGGGCCGACTCGAGGCGCTGTTCAACTTCCAGACCATGATCTGTGACCTCACCGGTCTCGACGTCGCCAATGCGTCGCTGCTCGATGAAGCAACCGCCGCCGCCGAAGCCATGGCGCTGGCCGAGCGCGCCTCAAACATTCAGACCAAGACCTTCTTCGTCGACCATGAAGTTCATCCGCAGACCCTCGCGGTGCTGCGCACCCGCGCCGAGCCGCTCGGCTGGAAGCTTCAGATCGGCAATCCGCTAACCGATCTCGACAAGGCCGACGTGTTCGGCGCGATCCTGCAATATCCGGGCACGACGGGCACCGTGCGCGATTTCAAGCCGGCCATCGCCGCCCTTAAAGCGAAGGGCGCGCTCGCCGTAGTCGCCGCCGACCTGCTGGCGCTGACGCTTTTGGCCTCGCCGGGCGAACTCGGCGCAGACATCGCGATCGGCTCGGCGCAGCGCTTCGGCGTGCCGATGGGATACGGCGGTCCACATGCCGGCTACATGTCGGTGCGCGACGCGATCAAGCGCTCGATCCCGGGCCGCCTTGTCGGCCTCTCCATCGATTCCCGCGGCGAGCCCGCCTATCGCCTCGCGCTGCAGACCCGCGAACAGCATATCCGCCGGGAGAAAGCGACGTCGAATATCTGCACCGCGCAGGTACTGCTCGCCGTCATCGCGTCAATGTATGCGGTCTATCACGGCCCCGAAGGCCTCAAACACATCGCCCGCACGGTGCATCGCCGCACACTGGTGCTGGCCGCCGGCCTGAAGAAGCTCGGTTTCGCGCCGGAGAGCGAAGCGTTCTTCGATACGCTGACCGTGACCGTTGGCGACAAGCGCGACGGCATCATTGCCGCAGCCCAGGCCGAGAAGATCAACCTGCGCATCGGTGACGGCACGATCGGCATCGCGCTCGACGAGACCACGACGCCGGAGACTGTGGAAGCCATCTGGCGCGCCTTCGGCGGCAAGCTTGGCTATTCAGACGTCGAGCATGGCGTCAGCGACGCCCTGCCCGCCTCGCTGAAGCGGAGCTCGGCCTTCCTCACCCATCCCGTCTTCCACAGCCATCGCTCCGAGACCGAACTCCTCCGTTACATGCGGAAGCTCTCGGACCGCGATCTCGCGCTCGACCGCGCGATGATCCCGCTCGGCTCCTGCACCATGAAGCTGAACGCGACCACCGAGATGATGCCGTTGACCTGGCCCGCTTGGGGCTCGCTGCATCCATTCGTGCCCCGCGAACAGGCCGCCGGCTATCACCAGCTTTTCGCGACACTGGAAAAGTGGCTATGCGACATCACCGGCTACGACGCTGTATCGCTGCAGCCCAATTCCGGCGCGCAGGGCGAATATGCCGGCCTGCTCGCGATCCGCGCCTATCACGCGGCGCGCGGTGACAGCCATCGCAATATCTGCCTGATCCCGTCATCGGCGCACGGCACCAATCCTGCCTCGGCCAGCATGGTCAATATGGATGTGGTTGTCGTCGCCTGCGACAAGCGCGGTGACGTGGACGTCAACGACCTGCGCATCAAGGCCGAGAAACACGCGGCCAATCTCGCGGCAATCATGATCACCTATCCGTCGACCCATGGCGTGTTCGAGGAGCATATCCGCGAGATCTGCGAGATCGTCCACGCCAATGGCGGTCAGGTCTATCTCGACGGCGCCAACATGAATGCGCAGGTCGGCCTGTCGCGCCCCGGCGATTACGGCGCTGATGTCAGCCATCTCAACCTGCACAAGACCTTCTGCATCCCGCATGGCGGCGGCGGGCCGGGCATGGGCCCGATCGGCGTCAAGGCGCATCTGGCGCCCTATTTGCCCGGTCATCCCTCGGCCAACGGCGATGTGCCGGTGGGTCCGGTCTCCGCCGCGCCTTACGGTTCGGCGTCGATCCTGACAATCTCCTACATCTACATCCTGATGATGGGTGGTGCAGGCCTCACCTCGGCCACCGAACTCGCGATCCTTAACGCGAACTACATCGCCACCCGGCTGCATCCGCACTTCCCGGTACTGTATCGCAACGAAAAGGGTCGCGTGGCGCATGAATGCATCATCGATCCACGCGCATTCAAGACGTCTGCCGGCGTCACCGTCGACGATATCGCCAAGCGCCTGATCGACTACGGTTTCCACGCACCGACCATGAGCTTTCCTGTCGTGGGGACGCTGATGATCGAGCCGACGGAATCGGAATCGAAACTCGAACTCGATCGGTTCTGCGAGGCGATGATCGCGATCCGCAAGGAGATCACGGATATCGAGAGTGGCCGCTGGAACGTCGAGGCGTCACCGCTGCGTCATGCACCGCATACCGTGCACGATATCGCGGATGACGACTGGAAGCGCGCTTATACCCGCGCGGAAGGCTGTTTCCCGGCCGGCACCTCGCGCACCGACAAATACTGGTGCCCGGTGGGTCGCGTCGACAACGTCTATGGCGACCGCAATCTGGTGTGCTCATGCCCGCCGATGGAAGACTACGCGCAGGCCGCGGAGTGAAATGAGAAGGGCCACCCGCACGGTGCGGGTGGCCCTTTCCGATCAAGCCGCAGCAGCCAGATTGACTGCCGATTTCGCCAGCACCGACAGTGACTCATCGGTCTTCTTTTCCTGATTGAGCGTCTCGTCGAGCAGCCGCACTGCGTCCTTCATGCCGAGTTCCGTGGCCCAGGCCTTCAAGGTGCCATAGCGCGAGATCTCATAGTGTTCGACAGCCTGCGCCGCAGCAAGCAGGCCGGCATCGAGCGAACTCGTGCCCTTGTACTCGTCCATGATCTCCTTGCCTTCATCGAGGATACCCATGATGGCATCGCAGGTCTTGCCGCGGGCGGGCTTGTCCAGCAGCTCGAAGATCTGTTCCAGGCGCTCGACCTGGCCTTCGGTTTCGTCGTGATGCTTTTCGAAAGCGGCACGCAATTTGTCCGAGGTTGCGGCCTTGGCCATCTTCGGCAGGGCTTTCAGGATCTGCTTTTCCGCGAAGTAGATATCCTTGAGCGTATCGAGAAAGAGGTCGTTGAGGTCTTTGTCTTTAGTCGCCATGACGCGCACTCCGTTAAGCCAGGGGTTGTTTCCCGCGGCTCAACGTCACCTGTTGTGTCTTGTTCCTGAGGTTGTGACGCAACTATTAAAAATCATTGCGTGGACGCCCGCTGTCAGGCCGCCAGCGTGGTCTCCACCAGCTTCACCCAATAGGACGTGCCGTAGACGATGGCGTCGTCGTTGAAATTATAGGCGGGGTGGTGCAGCCCGGCGCTGTCGCCATTTCCGCAGAAGATGAAGGCGCCGGGGCGCGCTTCCAGCATATAGGCGAAGTCTTCGGCGCCCATCACCGGCGGCATGTCGATATTGACCTTCTCAGCCCCGGATATTTCGCTGGCGACGCGCACCGCCATGTCGGTCTCGGCGCGGTGGTTGACCACGACGGGATAGCCGCGGTCATAGTCGAGCACGATCTTCGCGCCGGTCTGCAGCGCGACGCCGTTGACCACCTCGTTCATGCGCTTCTCCATGAGATCACGCACCTCGGCGTTCAACGTCCGCACGGTGCCGCGCAGTTCAGCGGTAGCCGGGATGACGTTGCTGGCATGCCCGGCATGGAATTCACAGATCGACAGCACCGCGGATTCCAGGGGATTGACGGTACGGGAAACGATCGTCTGCAGCGCCATCACGAGCTGCGAGCCGACCAGCACGGAATCGATGGTCTTGTGCGGATAGGCGGCATGGCCGCCCTTGCCCTCGATCTGGATCGAGATGCGGTCCATCGCCGCCATGATCGGACCCGGACGCAGCGCGAAGGAGCCGACCGGCATGCCGGGATTGTTGTGCATGCCATAGACCTGATCGATCTTGAAACGGTCCATCAGGCCGTCCTTGATCATCGCCGCCGCACCCGCACCGCCCTCTTCGGCCGGCTGGAATATGACGACGGCATCGCCCGCGAAATTGCGTGTTTCGGCGAGATATTGCGCCGCGCCCAGCAGCATGGACGTGTGGCCATCGTGACCGCAGGCATGCATCTTGCCGGGGGTCTTCGAGGCGTAAGGCAGATTGGTCTCTTCCTCGATCGGCAGCGCGTCCATGTCGGCGCGCAGCCCGATCACCTTGTGCTCGCCGGAGGCCGGCTTGCGGCCCTTGATGACGCCAACGACACCGGTTCGTCCCAGGCCCGTCACAACTTCGTCGCAACCGAACTCCTTCAACCGCTCCGCCACGAAGCCCGCGGTCCGGTGCACGTCATACATCAGCTCTGGATGGGCATGCAGGTCACGGCGCCAGGCCATGATTTCCGGTTGCAGATCGGCGACGCGATTGATGATGGGCATGGGTCAGGATCTCGATGCGGTGGAACGGCGATATCCTTGTCTAGCATGTTGCGTGCCAACGGCCCACCCCACCGGTCCCATCACACGCTGTACAGACGCCCGCGGCCTCGCTAATCCCTTTCGGCACGGCAAGTAAGACCGTGGAACGGATGCGGCAGGGAAACGATGACGACACGGCTCGAGGGTGATTTTGACTATATCGTGGTTGGTGCAGGTACCGCCGGCTGCATCGTCGCCAATCGCCTCTCGGCAGATCCCGCCAAGCGCGTCCTCATCCTGGAGGCCGGCGGCAACGACAACTGGATTTGGTTTCACATCCCGGTCGGGTACCTTTTCGCCATCGGCAATCCTCGCTCCGACTGGATGTTTCGCACCGAGCCCGAGCCCGGCCTCAATGGCCGCGCACTGGCCTATCCGCGTGGCAAGGTGATCGGCGGCTCCTCTGCGATCAATGCCATGATCTCGATGCGTGGTCAGGCGGCCGACTACGACCACTGGCGCCAGCTCGGCCTCAATGGTTGGGGCTATGACGATGTGCTCCCGGCGTTCAAGACATTGGAAGATCATTTCCTTGGCGCCAGCGAACACCATGGCGCAGGCGGCGGCTGGCGCATCGAAGAACCACGGCTGTCCTGGAAAGTACTCGACGCCGTCGGCGATGCAGCGGCCGAAATGGGCATTCGGAAGACCGCCGATTTCAACACCGGCGACAATGAAGGCATCGGCTATTTTCACGTCAACCAGAAGCGCGGTCGGCGCTGGTCATCGGCCCGCGGCTTTCTCAAGCCCGCGCTGAACCGCCCGAACCTGCGGCTCGAAACCAAAGTGATGGTCGATCGCCTGATCGTCGAAAACGGCCGCGCGGTCGGTGTGCGTTTCAGCCAGAATGGTCAGGAAATCGAGGCACGTGCCAAGGGCGAAGTCATCCTTTGTGCTGGGGCGGTCGGCTCACCGCATCTGTTGCAGCGCTCCGGCATTGGGCCCGCGGAGTGGCTGTCCACCGCTGGCGTCGACGTCACGCTCGACCGCCAGGGCGTCGGCCGTAATCTGCAGGATCACCTGCAGCAGCGTGCGATCTACAAAGTCTCCGGCGTGCGCACGCTGAACGAGACCTACTACAATCTGTTCCGCCGTGGCTGGATGGGCGTCGACTACGCGCTTCGCCGCCGCGGACCGTTGACCATGGCGCCATCGCAGCTTGGCATCTTCACGCGCTCCGATGTCCATCGCGAACGCGCCAATATCCAGTTTCACGTGCAGCCGCTCTCGCTCGACAAATTCGGCGAACCGCTACATCGCTTTCCGGCGATCACCATTGCTGCCTGCAATCTGCAGCCGACATCGCGCGGCGAGATCAAGCTGCGCTCAGCGAAGCCCGATGACGCCCCCACAATTGCCCCGCACTATCTCTCGACGGACGACGACCGTCAGGTTGCTGCCGATGCGATCCGCGTGACACGCAGGTTGATGAAGCAGCAGGCGCTCGCCGCCTATCATCCCGAAGAATATCTGCCGGGGCCATCGGTTGGCGACGATGCGGCGTCCCTGGCCAAGGCCGCCGGCGATATCGGCACCACCATCTTCCATCCTGTCGGGACCGCGAAGATGGGCACGTCATCGGACCCGATGGCAGCGGTGGACGAGCGGCTGCGCTTTTACGGGATCGCCGGATTGCGCGTCGTGGACGCCTCGGTCATGCCAACGATCACGTCGGGCAATACCAACACGCCGACCGCGATGATCGCGGAAAAAGGCGCATCAATGATCATCACGGATTCGCGATAACCTCATTCGGCGGGAATAAATTTCCGCCTTCGCCGATCCAGTCCCCATAGCCCAATCCAGGGCGATGGAGATTGGCGATGAGTGCATTCGATCACGATCATTCCCAGGACGACCCGAGACTGAGCCGTCGAAAGGTACTGGAGTGCATGACCTGGGCCGGCACCGGCGTGCTCTGGAGCATCGCCGGCGGCGTTCCGCACGCCCTTGGGCTGATTGATTCGGCACAAGCGGCAGAGCCCACCGGCCTGACCTTCCTGCAGATCAGCGACAGCCATATCGGCTTCGACAAGCCGGCCAATCCCAACGCCATCGGTACGCTCAAGGAAGCCATCGGCCGGATCAAAGCCATGCCGGTGAAGCCGTCGTTCATGATCCATACCGGCGATATCAGCCACCTCTCCAAGGCCTCCGAATTCGACGATGCCGACCGCATCATCTCGCAGGCGCGGCTCGATGTGCATTACGTTCCGGGAGAACATGATTTCATCGACGAGGAGGTCAAGCTCTACCGCGAGCGCTACGGACGTGGGACCAAGGGCTCCGGCTGGTATTCCTTCGACGCAAGCGGCGTACACTTCATCGGGCTTGTGAACGTCGTCGATCTCAAAGCGGGCGGACTTGGAAACCTCGGCGCCGAACAACTCGCGTGGCTGGAGGACGATCTTCGCGGCCGATCAAAATCGACACCTATCGTGGTGTTTGCGCATATTCCACTCTGGACCGTTTATCCGACCTGGGGATGGGGCACCGAAGACGGAGCACGCGCGCTGGACTACCTCAAGGGCTTTGGCTCGGTCACGGTGCTGAACGGCCATATCCATCAGGTGATGCAGAAAGTGGAAGGCAACGTCACGTTCCACACCGCACGCTCTACTGCGTTTCCACAACCGGCACCGGGTACAGCGCCCTCACCCGGCCCCATGAAGGTGGCCGACGACAAATTACGCGGCCTGCTGGGCATCGCCAGCATCATCTTCAAACCCGGCGATGAACGCCTCGCCATCATCGATACCCAGTTGCAAGGCTGAGGGCATCGCAACATGACATCCGTCGCCTTACGCAACATCTGCATCCGTGTCGCCGTTCTTGCCGTCATGACCGCTTGCATGACAGCGGCGCGCTGCGAAGACCTCGCGGTGATGATCGACAACTTCACCTTCGAGCCGGCGCAGCTCACCATCAAGGTCGGCACGACCGTCACCTGGAAGAACCGAGACGACATCCCGCACGCCGTGGTCTCAGCCGGAAAATTCAGGTCGAAAACGCTCGACACTGACGACAGCTATTCCTTCACGTTCACGTCACCGGGTGACTACGCGTATTTTTGCTCGCTGCATCCGCATATGACGGGGATGATCAAGGTTGAGTAACCGCCAAAACCAAGGCATCACAACGATGCCCGTCCTCTGGAAACCCGGCAGCCGGGCATCGGCCGGCAAGGACAAGTCGATGCCAGCGCACAGAGCTGACGACGATGGCGAAAGGACGCGCCGTTTTCGCGACGCCGCGCTGCCATGCCTCGACGACGTCTATACGCTGGCCCGCTATCTGCTGCGCGATGCCGACGCCGCCGAAGACGCCGTCCAGGAATGCTATCTGCGCGCGCTGAAACATTTCGACAGCTATCGTGGCCCTGCAATCAAACCATGGCTGTTCGCCATCCTGCGCAATATCTGCCATGCGGAGTTCGCCCGTCGCATGAACTCACCAACCGCGATCGCCGAAATCGCCGAGGCAGAGTCGCAGGAAGCGCCGCCGCTCTGGCACGAGGCACAAGCTTCACCGGAAGCCGAATTGCTTCGACGTCGCGATGCCACGACGATCCAACGTCTTGTGAGCACGCTTGCCGAGCCGTTCAGGGAAATCCTCGTGCTGCGAGAAATGCAAAACCTGTCCTACCGCGAGATTTCCGACATCGTCGGCGCACCCATCGGTACCGTGATGTCACGCCTCGCCCGCGCGCGCGCGATGCTCCGGATCGCATGGATGGCTGAAGAGGAGCCGCACAAATGACCTGCGACGAGGCCGAGATCCTTCTTCACGCATTGCTCGATGACGAGCTCGACGCCGGGCATGTCCGTGAGGTCGAGGCGCACATTGCCACGTGCCAACGCTGCGCTGCTCAATTGAATGCCTATCGCGACATGCGATCCGCAATGGCCGCCAGCGATCTGCATTTTACGGCGCCTCCACAGCTACGCCGGCGCATCGAAGCAGCGCCCCCCAAGGCTCACACGCCAAATCGTCGCGCCGTGCTGAAGGGCTTCGCGATGGGATCGGTGTTGTCCGCCGTGGCTGCGACCGGCCTCGTCGTGGTCGTGCTTCGCCATGAAGACGAGCAGCGCATTCTTTCGGAGGTGGTGTCGGCACATCTGCGCGCGCTGCAGGCCGGACATCTCACCGATGTACTTTCCACCGATCAGCATACGGTGAAGCCCTGGTTCAATGGTCGGCTTGACGTGGCGCCGCCGGTTGTCGATCTCACTGCGCAGGGTTTCACGCTCATCGGCGGGCGGCTTGATTATGTCAATGGACGAGCGATCGGTGCCATCGTCTACCGGCGGCGCACCCATGTGATCAATCTGTTCGTTGCACAGACGACAAATGCAGAATCACGGATGGCCAAGATCGAGACCGTTCAGGGCTTCAACATTCGCCACTGGAGCGAGCGCGGCCTGACCTACTGGGCGGTCAGCGATTTGAATGCCGATGAACTTGCTGATTTCGGCAGCAAGGTCGAACTTGCAACGGGAGCGAGCTGAAACCTAGGCTGACTTCCGCACGGCGTTGTCGACCAGCGTCTTGCCGAGCGACCAGATCGCACCAGGAACCTTATGGCTATCGGCGATCACGGTACGGAACGAGTTCTCGATCCACTTTCCGTCGTCCTCGGTGACCACCAGCGGCGGCAGTAGCTTGATCGTGTGACTGCCGTGGCCGGAGACCTGAGTCAGGATCTTCTGCTCCTTGAACAGTGGTACGGTGATCAACTGGCAGAACAGGCCTTTGCTGGCCGACTCCAGGATGTTCCATGATGCCTTGAGGCGCAGCGACTTCGGCGGGCCGAATTCGACACCGATCATCAGGCCCTTACCGCGCACTTCCTTCAGAAGCTCGAATTCGGGAATCATGTTCTGCAGAGCGAGCCGCAATTCGGCACCACGCTTGGCCGCGTTCTCGACCAGCTTCTCGTGCTTCATGATCTCCAGCGTGGCAATGCCGGCGGCCATCGCCAGATCGTTCTTGCCGAAGGTCGAACCATGGACCAGCGAGCGATCCATCCGGTTGAAGATCTTGTCGAAGATGCTTTTTCGCGTCAGCAGCGCGCCAACAGGAACATGACCTCCCGACAAGGCTTTTGCGAGAAGGATCATGTCGGGCTCGACATTCCAGTGCTCGATCGCCAGAAATTTTCCGGTGCGTCCGAGGCCGGTCTGGATTTCATCGGCGATGAACAGCGTGCCGTATTTGCGGCACAGCGCAGCGGCGCCCGACAGGAATTCGTCGGTGGGCAGGTTGACGCCTTTGCCCTGGATCGGTTCGACGATGAAGCCGGCAACCTGCTTGGACGACAGCGCCTTCTCCAGCGCTTCGAGGTCGTTGAATGGCACCGTGGTGCAGCCCGAGAGCAGCGGGCCGAAGCCGGTGCGGAAATTGGTGTCGTCGGTCAGCGACAGCGCGCCATAGGTCAGTCCGTGATAGGCGTGATCGCAATATACGATCCCATCGCGGCCGGTCGCATTGCGAGCAAATTTGATCGCCGCCTCGACGGTTTCCGCGCCCGAGTTCGCGAAAAACACCTTGTCCATATAGGGGACGTTTTCCAGCAGCTTCTCTGAGAGGATACCTGCGAGTGTGGAAACATCCATTTGCACCAAATTGGGCATGTCGGCGTCGAGCACGCTTTTGAGCGCATTCCGCATCACCGGATGGTTCCGGCCAATCGCAAAAACGCCAAATCCGCTCAGTAGATCGAGATAACGGGCGCCGTCCCGGTCGAACAAATACTGGCCGATGCCTCGCTGAAAGCCAACGTCATATCCGATGGTCTTGAGGACTCGAACGAGCTGTTCATTAAGATGGCGCGTATGCATCGAGCTACGCTGCGCCTCCCGTTCAACAAACATCTCGGAAACGTCTAGATTCGGATATACCATGAGTTACATACGTCGGTTGATGGTCGCTTCGTCAACTGAAAACCGTAAATGCGGCGATTTGACTTCGCCGAGAACCGCTACTTAAGCATAGGTCTAAACATGTTGCAGCGCCCACGCATTACTACGCGTACTCTTACATATTGCGGAATCCTTTTTTCGGCAGGCTTGTTTTCGGCAGGGCTGGCTCCCGCATTTGCAGCTGATCCGACCGGCGATTGGAAGGTCGAGGACGGTGTCGCGCATATTCGTGTTGCCGAATGCGGTGGCAGCATGTGGGGGGCCGTAGCCTGGGAAAAGACCCCGGGCGGGATCGACAAGAACAATCCCGATGCCACCAAGAAGGCGCGCCCCACTCTGGGCATCGTGACATTGCTGGACATGAAAAAGAATGCCGCAAACGACAAATGGGCGGGTCAGGTCTACAATGCCAAGGACGGAAAATTCTATAAATCGACGATCAAGCTCGGTGATACTGCTGACGAACTTGAAATCGAAGGATGCGTCCTTGGTTTCCTGTGCGGCGGTCAGACCTGGACGCGCGTAGGCCCGTCGATTCCATCGAGCCCCTCGAACCTCACCGCCAAGGGCGCCCTGCCCAAGGCAGGCACCGCCACCGGCGGCAAGATGGCCCCAGCGGCTACTCCGACAGCTGCTGCTGCACCCAAGGCTGCACCGGCTCCCGCTGCCGGCGCCCCCAAGGCCGCCGCTCCTGCCGGTCAGAAAACTGCTGCAGCGCCGGTGCCGGGACAGCCGGCCGATATCGGCGATATCTGCCTGCTGCCCGAAATCAACAAGGTCACTCACTAGTCTCGCGCGGCTTACCCATAAGAGCCGGCTGGAAGAGCAGCACGGCCGCCAGCGTCACGACAAAGGACATCGCGAGCAGTTTACCCATGCTCGCGGTGCCCGGATGGTTCGACAGCCACAGGCTGCCGAACGCCGTGGCAGTCGTCAGCGCGCTGAAGAAAATCGCGCGTGTCAGCGATGACTGCAGCAAGTTCTTGTAGCCTGCCCGCCAGGCCGTCACATAGTAGATCTTGAACGCCACGCCGACGCCGAGCAGTAGCGGCAGCGCGATGATGTTGGCGAAGTTCAGCGGCAAGCCGATCAACACACAGATCTCCAGCGTAACCGTTCCCGCCACCAGCAAGGGAACGATAGTCAGCAGCACATCGCTGATGCGCCGCAAAGCCAGCCACAGCAACAATGAGATCGAAAGCAGCGCCCAGATGCCCGCGTGAATGAAGGCGGTGACAATGGTGTCGCCCGACTTCAGGATCGAGATCGGACCACCGACGGCGAGCGGCTCGGACTTCAGCACGGCATCAGCGAACTTGCGCAACGTGTCGTTATCATTCGGATCGCCGTTGGGCTGCGCCTCCACGCGGATCTGGCCATCCTTAGTCTTCCACGAATTCACCAATTCGGCTGGCAAGGTCTGCAAACTGATCGGGCTCGCTTGCATCAGATTACGCAACTGCCCCAACGCGAGCTTGAGCGGCACCACAAAGGTCGCCTGCACCTGATCGCGAACAGGCTGGCTTGCATCGGCGGTCTTGGCCAACGCGTCCGCCAGACGCTTCGCGGCGACGGCGCCGGGACTGGTCTGCGTTCCCGCAAGTTTGCGCAGGCTCGCCGCCGAGTCCTTCAGAGAAGTGACGTTTTCCGCATCGGTCGGCGCCTTGTCGATCGACTCGGGATTCAAAGCCGGCTCGAGAATTTTCGCGCCTTCCTGAATCGCCTTCAGCTTGGCGGGCTGATCCTCAGGAACGAAGCTGCCGAGCGAAATCGTACGAGCAACTTCCGGGACCTTGGAGAGACGTTCTTCGACCTGTTTCGCAGCGGCCTCGTTCGGCGCCATGATGTTGACCGCATTGGCGCCGGTGTTCGGATCCTTGCGCAGATCGAGGAAGGTCGCGATCGACTCGACGTTCGGATTGCGCAGGTTGATCGGATTGAAGTCGAACTTCAGGAAGTAGAGCAATGGCAGACCGGCGATCGTGAGCGCCAGTGTGATGCCGATAATCCAGAAGCGCTTCTCTTCCAGGAAACGGTCGACAGGTGCCAGGAACGCATAACCGACGGGCTCCTTTTCGCCCGCGGGATTCAAGAGGTCGAGCAATGCCGGCAGAACGGTGATGCTGGTCAGGAACGCGATCATCATGCCGGCGCCGGCGATCTTGCCGAGTTCGGACACGCCTTTGTAATCGGTCGGCAGGAACGACAGAAAGCCGGCAGCCGTTGCGAAAGCGGCGAGCGACAGCGGCACGGCGCAATATTCGGCCGCCTTCGTCAAAGCGAGCGGCAGATTGTCGTTCTTGTAACGCTCGGAGCGGTAACGCACGCTGAACTGGATGCCGAAATCGACACCCAAGCCGACGAACAACACGGCAAATGCAATCGACAGCAGGTTCAGCGAACCCACCATCATGAGACCGACGGCGGTGGTTGTGGCGAGGCCCACGAATAGCGTTGCGAACACGGCACCGATGATCTTGGCCGAGTGCAGCGCCATCCAGAGGATGACCAGCACGATCAAAACCGTACCGATCCCGTTGACGATGGCTCCATCCTGCACGGTGGAGAATTCCTCGTTTGCGATGGGGACCGGGCCGGTCAACCGCACGCGTGCGCCGTATTCGCCAGCGATGTTCAGGTCGATGGCAGCCTGCCGGATCGCATCTGTCGCGGTCTTGCCGGGCTCAAGCGCGTTGAAGTCGAGGATAGGCTTGATTTCGATGAAGCCACGCTTGTCGCCATCCGTCAGAGGCTTGTCGCTGACCAGCCCGCGCCATGAGAAGGTGCCCTTGCCGTTTTTCAGCACGTCCTCGATGGTCTGCGAGACGGCGTTGAAGGTCGGCGCTGCAGCGTCAAGCTGAAGCTGCCCACGGCGAATGCCGGTAAGGCCGGTCTCCAGCGCGCCGGTGAGACCGCGCAGACTGGGATCGCCGGCCATGATTTCAATCAGGGGAGCAGCTTGCTGGAACTGGCCCGTCAGTTGCGCAACTTCCTTGGTCGGCAGGAACAGCAAGCCGTTTTTCTCGAAGAACGCTCCGCCATCCAATCGGCGAACCGAGTCGAAATCCGTCTTGTTGGTGACCAGCTTCGCTTCCATCGCATTGGCTGCGGCATTGGCGAATTCAGGCGTGGGCGCCTCAACCACCGCGATAATCAGGCGCTCCTGGTCGAAGGCCTTATCGAAGGCAATGTCGCGCTGACGCCAATCGAGATTGGGCGAGATCAGCTTGTTGATGTCTGTATTGATCGAGAAATTCTTCGCCGTGTAATAGCTCGCGCCAATCGAAAGAAGCACACAAACGAGCACCACCGGCAGGGCAAACCGGGTGCAGAAGTTCACGACCGAGACGACAACTCTTGTCAGCACGCTTTTTCTTTCTATTTGGGCGAGGCACGCAAAGAATGCGGTTCACGAGGGAGGGTTCCGCAAACCATTACTTTCGCATTGGATGCGCTTTGCTTTCAGCAATGTGATGGGATGGCATAAAACGTGCTGATCACCGTAGCAACGGCCGTGTTAGCGACGCCTCGTCGCGCCGTAAAGTGACGAACAAGTGAGAGTTTTCAGGTTCTTGGGCGCAACCGCAAGATATTACCGCAAGCCGGCCAGTTGTCGCAAACCACGTTTTCGGTTCGTGATTGCATACTGAGTGATTTTTGTCACACAGAACGGCTCAAATATCCAGCTGGGCTGGATATGTGCCTGATTGTGGTACAGAATTAAGGATTATACCGGAATCGATTATGGACTTTGTACCACGTGCTTGATCGTCGTCCCCTTGAAATCTTTCTGGCTCAGCCGCGCGGCTTCTGCGCGGGCGTCGTGCGTGCCATCGAGATCGTGGAGCGTGCTCTCAAGCGCTACGGGGCGCCGGTCTATGTCCGCCATGAGATCGTCCATAACAAATACGTGGTCGAGAGTCTGAAGGCCAAGGGCGCCATTTTCGTCGAGGAACTCTCCGAAGTACCTCCGAATGCCATGACCGTCTTCAGCGCCCACGGCGTCGCCCGGAGCGTCGAGGAAGAAGCGGCCAGCCGTGGCCTGCCTGTTTTGGATGCAACTTGCCCGCTTGTCACCAAGGTCCACAACCAGGGCAAGCGGTACATGTCCAAAGGCCGTAAGGTCATCCTGATCGGCCACGCAGGCCATCCGGAGGTCGACGGTACCATGGGACAGGTACCCGGCCCGGTTTACCTTGTTCAGAGCGTTGAGGACGTCAAGGCACTGACACTGCCACCGCAGGAACCGGTCGCCTATATCACCCAGACGACCCTCAGCGTGGATGACACCAAGGACATCATTTTAGCCCTGGAACAGCGTTTCAGTGACATTGAGGGCCCCGATACCCGCGATATCTGCTATGCAACACAAAACCGCCAATCTGCGGTAAGAGACCTCAGTAAACTTGTAGACGTCATCCTGGTCGTCGGGGCGACCAACAGTTCCAACTCGAACCGGTTGCGCGAAATCGGCACCGAAGTCGGTGTCGCAAGTTACCTCATTGCCGATGGCAGCGAACTCAACCCCGCCTGGTTGAAGGATGCGCGTGCCGTAGGCATCACGGCTGGCGCATCCGCGCCAGAAGTGCTTGTAGATGACGTGATCGAGACCTTACGGCGGATCGGACCGGTTGCGGTGTCGGTGTTGCCCGGACGTGAAGAGAATATCGAATTCAAGCTACCCGCCGAACTGACCGCGGTTCGATCCACCTTCGTCACGATGTGATGCGCAGAGAGAAAATTCGAAATGGCCATTCCGTTTTTTAAAGAAATGAAGATCGGCTCCTATCTGTTGAAGAAGAAGCTGACTGGCCAGAAGCGCTATCCGCTGGTGCTGATGCTGGAGCCACTTTTCCGCTGCAACCTGGCCTGTGTCGGCTGTGGCAAGATCGACTATCCGAACGCTATCCTCAACCGCCGCATGTCGGCGCAGGAATGTTGGGATGCTGCGGACGAGTGCGGCGCGCCGATGGTTGCGATCCCGGGCGGCGAGCCGCTGATCCACAAGGAAATCGGCGAGATCGTGCGGGGCCTGGTCGAGCGCAAGAAGTTCGTCTCGCTCTGCACCAACGCGCTGCTGCTTGAGAAGAAGCTCGACCTGTTCACGCCATCGCCCTACCTGTTCTTCTCGGTACATCTCGACGGCCTCAAGGATCATCACGACAAGGCCGTGTCGCAGGAAGGCGTGTTCGACCGCGCCGTCTCCGCGATCAAGGCCGCCAAGGCCAAGGGCTTCGCCGTCAACGTCAACGCGACCATCTTCGACGGCCACGCGGCCGAGGACATTGCCAAGTTCCTCGACTACACCGTGGAGCTCGGCGTCGGCGTCTCGATGTCGCCGGGCTACGCTTATGAGCGTGCACCGGATCAGGAGCACTTCCTGAACCGCACTAAGACCAAGAAACTGTTCCGCGACGTCTTTGCGCTCGGCAAGGGCAAGAAGTGGAACATCATGCATTCCGGCCTGTTCCTGGACTTCCTCGCCGGCAACCAGGAATACGAGTGCAAGCCGTGGGGCATGCCCGCGCGCAACATCTTCGGCTGGCAGAAGCCCTGCTACCTGCTCGGTGAAGGCTACACCAAGACCTTCAAGGAATTGATGGACACCACCGATTGGGACACCTACGGCACCGGCAAGTACGAGAAGTGCGCCGACTGTATGGCCCATTGCGGCTACGAGCCGACCGCCGCGGACGCAGCCATCAGCAACCCGTTCAAGGCCATGTGGGTGGCGATGCGCGGCGTCAAGACCTCGGGCCCGATGGCGCCGGAAATCGACCTCACCAAGCAGCGTCCGGCACAGTACGTGTTCTCGTCGGAAGTGCAGAAGCGCCTGTCGGACATCCGCAAGGAAGAAGCTGTCGCCGCTGCCGCCAAGGCAGAGGAAAAGGCCCAGAAAGCTTCGACCGCCGCCTGAGCGATTTCAGATCGGATATCAAAAAGGGCACGATGCAGATCGCGCCCTTTTTCTTTGAAGGATTGAATTCGCGAGACGCCCGGCAAACACCGCCAGAGCAGCGCTCAGACGTCCGCGGAAACGAGGTTGGTGTGACCCAGCAGATAGCTGCGGCAGTCGCGCAGGCTGCGTAGCGCGCGATTGAAGTCGCGCCCGGTCGAAACCAGCGCCCGAATCACCAGCGGATTGCGGGCGATGCCGCGCAGCACCTTGCGCAGATCGACATCACCATTGGGTTTGATCGCAGTGGTGGCGATTTCCGGCAGGGCGCGATGGGCGGGATCGCTGACGACGCGCAGTGCGGCGAACGGCAGTCCGGCCATGGCGGCAAATTCCGCAGCGATGTGGCTTTCCATATCGACGGCAGCGGCGCCGAATTCCGAGCGCAGCGCGGCCTTGCCGGCCTGCCCCGTCACGACCTTCTCGACACCAACCAGACCGCCACGAAACACCTTCTGGCGGCCGACGCCGGCACCGGCGATCAGTTCGTCGCTAAGGATCTCAGACGCTGACCAACGGCTGTTGCCGGCCACCACTTCCGTGGCCACAACGACAGCGCCTGATTTGAGATCGGGATCGAGGCCGCCGGCGACGCCGAAGCTGATGACGCCGCGGATGGTGGCGGGGTCGAAGTCAGCCAGCAGGCTGCGGAGCTGGACAGGGTCACTTGAACTGCAAATAACAGTCATTCCCGGCCCGGCAGCGATCTTCGCTTCCTGGACCAGCCCCGTGACGATCAATACCGGCCGCGGGTCGGTTGTATCGCCCGCGGTCGAAATGCCCCCATCGCCCAAAATCACATCCCAACCCCTACGGTCTTGCTGTTGGTGCTCTTCAAATTCCGGAACCGCGCCAACGCCCAGAGCGGGAAGAATTTCGAGTAGCCATGATAACGCAGATAAAACACGCGGGGGAAGCCGGTAGCCGTGTAACGGGCCTCGTCCCAGAGTCCTTTTTCCGTCTGTGTGTCCATCAGGTACCGCGTTCCACGGGCGACAGCCGGATTATCGACCTCGCCTGCCGCCATAAGCGCAAGCAAAGCCCATGCCGTTTGCGACGACGTGCTCGGGGCCGCCTCGAATCCCTTGTAGTCGAGCCGATAGCTGACCGCATCCTCGCCCCAGCCGCCGTCCTCGTTCTGGATCGACAGCAGCCAGGCCACCGCCTTGCGGAACGCTGGATCCTGGTGATCGATGCCAACAGCATTCAGCGCACACAGCACCGACCAGGTGCCGTAGATGTAGTTCAGGCCCCAGCGGCCATACCAGGAGCCCTCCGCGAGCTGGGTACGGCGCAGATATTCCACACCGTCTGCCAGCGGCTTCGAGGTCTCGACCGTGTCGCCAAGCTGCGCCAGCATCGAGACACAGCGCGCGGTGACGTCCTCGGTCGGCGGATCGAGCAGTGCGCCATGGTCCGAGAACGGGATGTTGTTGAGGTAGTATTCGAGGTTATCGACCTCGAACGCCGCGAAACCGCCGTCGCTGCTCTGCATGCCCAGGATCCACTCCCGACCGCGATCGAGCGCAACGTCGTATTCCTTGCCACCAGTCTGACGGCGCGCGCGGTCCATCGCCATCATCACCACGGCCGTATCGTCGAGATCCGGGTAATAGGCGTTGTTGTACTGGAACGCCCAGCCGCCCGGACGCAGGTCCGGCCGCTTCACCGCCCAGTCGCCCTTCACGTCGAGCACCTGCTTCGTCGCCAGCCAGTCGAGCCCTTCTTTCGCCGGACCGAACGCTTCATCGCCGCCGGTCTCCAGCATCGCATGCGCGGTCAGCGCGGTGTCCCACACTGGCGATACGCAAGGCTGGCAATAGGCTTCGACCTCACCGACAATCAGAAGCTTGTCGATACCGCGCCGCTGGATGGCGCGGGGCGGATAGTCGGCGGGGAAGCCGAGCACTTCATACATCATGACCATATTGGCCATCGGCGGATAGATCGCGCCGAGACCGTCTTCGCCGTTCAGGCGCTCCTCGCAAAACTCGACGGCTTTCGCGATCGAATGGGCGCGGAGTTTCTTTGGGAAATACGGTTCGGCGGCGCGGAGCAGAATGTCGATGCCGGTGAAGAAGGCGAACATCGCGCGACTCTGATGCGGCGCGCGTTTAATGCCTCCGACCTTGGACGGATCTTCCAGGAACAGCTCGTCGATGCCGACGCCCTTCTTGTTCTGCGCGCGCGGCTTCAGCGCTGCGAGCACCATGAGCGGCACGATCGTGGTGCGCGCCCAATAGGACATCTTGTTGAGGTGGAACGGAAACCACATCGGCAGCAGCATGATCTCGACTGGCAGCACCGGAGTCGCGCGCCAGGAGAGAATGCCGAACATCGCCAGCAGGAAGCGCGTGAAGACGTTGACGTTGACAGCGCCGCCGCGCGAGCGGATCGCTTCGCGGGCGCGGACCATATGCGGCGCGTCGGTCGAATCGCCGATCATCTTCAGCGCGAAATACACTTTCACGCTGGCGCTCATATCGAAGTCTCCGTCCTGCACCAGCGCCCAGCCGCCATGCTTGCCCTGGGTGCGGCGAAGATAGTTGGCGATCTTGCCTTCAAGCTCGGCATCGACGGACTCGCCGAGGTAGTGCCGCAACAACACGTATTCTGACGGGATCGTGCCGTCGGCTTCGAGCTCAAATACCCAATGGCCGTCAGGCTGCCGGAACTTCAGCAGGCCCTGCTTCGCCGAAGCGATGCTCGTCTCGAGCGCCGCGTTCTGAATTGTGATCTCTGGACTGACCGAATGCATCTCGCTCGCCATATCTCCGTACTCGTCGTGAATGATCGTCTGGCTGCGCAACGGTCAGCGCATCGCCAGAACGAGATCCGCCGCGCGGTCACCCGACCGCACCGATCCCTCAATAGTCGCCGGCAGACCGGTATCGGTCCAATCGCCTGCAAGAAACAGGTTCTTGAAATCGGTGCGCGTGCCCGGACGCAGGGCATCTTGGGCAGGCGTAGCCGCAAAAGTAGCACGGCGCTCGCGCACGATCTGCCAGGCGGGCAGCGGCGCCTGGATATTCGAAATCTTGCAGATCTCGTCCCAGATCTGTTGCGCAAACTGTTCGCGCGGTGTGTTCACGAAACGGTCGCCATTGCTGATCGTGATCGACAGGCGATTGTGGAAAGCAAACAGCCATTCCACCACACCGCCGACAACGCCAATCAGCGGCGCGTGGCCTGCTGGCGGAACATAATTGAAATGCGCATTCACGATCGCGCGGAATTCGGTCGGCGTCTTCACACCAGGCAATAGCGACTTCGCGGCCCATGGCGGAACAGCCATCACGACGACATCGTCCGCGCTAAGCGTGATGACGTCATCAGCGCCAAACTTCAGCTCGGTGACGCGATCACCACTCATGGTGTAACCGCGCAGCTCATGGCCAAAATGAACGCCGGCGCCCTTGGCACGCAGCAATTCGATCGCAGGCTCGACCAGAACATCGCTAAGACCAGCGCGCGCGATCAGCGGGCGGCACGCCTGGCCGCCTGCCAGCAGCGTTTCGCGCACGATGGCGCCGGCCAGACCAGCCGACCCTTCCGGCGGATCGACATTGAGCGCGGCCAGCAACAGTGGCTGCACCAGACGATCGTAGAGGACGCCTTCACAGCGAATGGCATCGCCGACCAGGCGACTATTCGATGACCAGATCAACGGCGACAGCGCGAGATAATCGGCGACTGATGTGTCCGGGACGCGGCGCGTCTTGTCGAACAGCCAGGTCGGGATCTTGCCATCGCCGAGATCGAGCTGCCAGCGCTTGCCAGTCTTGGCATCGGCAAATGCGAATTGTGCCCGCTGCGGACCAACGAGCCCGGCTTCGGTGCCGATCGACTTTGCATAAGCGACGACATGGCTATTGCCCGACAGAACCAGATGGTTGCCGTTGTCGATCTGGAGCTGTGTCTGCGCGTCGAAATACGACCGGCAGCGGCCGCCGGCCTGCTGCGTCGCCTCATGGACGTGGACCTTGAAGCCGGCATTGACGAGACGCACGGCGGCCGACAGGCCGGAAACGCCGGCACCAATGATATGAGCGGTCTTTTGCATCAGATGATCGCGTATCGCAGCAGGATCGCTATCTTGGAGGCCTTGCCGAGACGAACGGGGTCGCGCGGCAAAGCAAAGCCGCGCGCCACCAGCAATTCCAGGATGGCGTGATAATATTTCGACATGATCCGCGGCGCGCGCACCACGCGGCGCTTGTTGCGCGCCATGATCTCGTCGGACTTTTCGAAATGCGCCTGCGCCCGCTTCACCAGCGGCGCACAGACCTTCGGCAATGCCGGGCTGGCGCGCACCACGTCGGGATCGCTCGACGTGATGCCGGCGTGATAGAGCAGCTCACGCGGCAGATAGAGACGACCGATACCGGCGTCTTCGTCGATATCGCGCAGGATATTGGTGATCTGCAGCGCACGGCCGAGATGATGCGCAAGCAGAATGCCATCTTCGTCCGGCATGCCGAACACCTTCACCGACAGGCGGCCGACGGCACTGGCAACACGATCGCAATACAGATCGAGCGTTGCGTCATCGGGCGCGCGAATATCTGCGGGGATATCCATCTCCATGCCGTCGATGACGGCGATGAAATCCTCCTTGCGCATGCCGAATTGCTTGATTGGCCCGGCATAGTCGCGCACACGCGCTGGCGGATTGCCTGCATAGAGCGCATCGATATCTGCGCGCCACTGCTGCATGTCGGCGAGCCTGACGTCGCGCGGACCATCGGAATCCGCGATATCGTCGACCTGACGGCAGAAGCTGTAGATCTGGAACATCGCATCGCGCTGGGCACGCGGCAGAATGCGCATCGCGGCATAGAACGAGCTGCCGGCAGCAACGCCCTGAACCTCGCTCTGAGATTCGCTATTATTCACCTGGCTTGTCATCTGGTTCATGCGCCCGGCGTCGTCGAACGAGGCATCGGCGCGCTGGTGGTGGCGCGGCGCCACAGCCCGCCGGCAATGCCGGCCAGCGCGTAGCCAGCCATGCTGGCCTTAGAGAGGTGAACCTTCTCGCTGAGCGGATCGCGCAACTTCAGCATCTTCAGGATCTGCCAGGCAAAAGTCTCGATGACGGCCACATCGCAGCCCAGCCGGACGTCGGCGATATGGACCGTCAGTGTCTCGCTCTCATGCATCAGGGTCTCGGTCTTGGCGACCAGCTCGCGAATACAGGCCAGCAGCGCCGGCGACGCCTTTGCCTGCTTGAGATCGTCCACCGAGGCGCCGTGCCGGTCCAGCGTGTCCTGCGGAATGTAGACCCGATCGAGATCGCGATAGTCGTTGCCACAATCCTGCAGATGATTGTTGATCTGCAAGGCCGCGCACAGCGCATCCGACGCCGGCCAGGTGGCTTTGCTTTCGCCGTGCACGTCGAGCATGAAACGTCCGACCGGCATCGCCGAGAACGAACAATAATGAATGAGCTCATCCCAGTCGGCGTAGCGCAGCTTGGTCACGTCCATCCGGAAGGCTGTCAGGACGTCGAGCGCATGACGCGGGGGCATCTCGCGCATCTGGAGCGCCTCGCGCAGGATCACCGCTTCGGCCTGGCCGTCACCCTGACCGAGCAGGTCGGCCTCCAGCTCGTCGAGCAGGGCCAGTTTCGCCGGTGCATCGAGCAGCGCGTGATCGGCAATGTCGTCTGCGGTCCGGACGAAATTATAGAAGGCAAGAATCAGCGCCCGGTGGCGCGGATGGATAATCCACGACGCGACAGGAAAATTCTCGTCACGATCGGTCTTGCCGGATCGCAGTTCGCTCGCAGGGGTCATCCAGAACTGGCTACGTTGGATTTGAACAGGGTGGCTCGGGGGCCGCCAAGGGCCGGTAATACCGGCAGGCGGGGTCGGCCGCGAGCCCCCATATAGGGCAAATTGGCCCGTGAGACCAATGCCAATATGCCACTTTCGGCCGCAGCCAGTGCCGGGCCGGATCACGTCTTGGCGGGCTCGCGGCGAGACCAAAACGGCGCTACGAGCCCGGAATCTCGCATTAGGGCGGGGTTATTGGCCGTGGCTGACCAGCACGTCGTTGCAGGCCTTGCTGATCTTGGGGCGGTTTTCCTTCAGGCAGGACAGAACCACGAGGTCGCCCTGATCCATGACGGCGCGGCAGAGCTTCTGCACGTCGCGGGTGCAGGCCTTCTGCTCCGCGTCGGTGCCGCTGCGGGGCTGGTTTTGCTGGGCCAATGCACCGGTCGAGGCAGATGCGGAAAGCACGGACAGTACCAGGAGAAATTTACGCATTGTCTTCCTTCAGTATGGTGACGAGATCACAGCCCGTGTGGTGCATAGCATAAACTGAAACATTCGCATCGCCGGGAAGGCTTTATCTTCAGGCACATCGGCGAATTCGCGGCGATGGATGCAATCAGGACACAGAACATTCCCGCCACCACAGACACGAATAAATGCGGCGAAAGCTTGCGCACATGGCCGCACTGGCTGCAGGACCGGCCGATGCCACCCCCGCAGGACAAGATAAGGTTTTAGGACAATTGTTCAGACGCGCATCACCTCCACCCGTTCCGCTCCGGGAACCTTCGCGCTTGTGGGCGGTGACATGTTACTTTTACAATCGTCCAATTATGATCGCTCTATTGAACCTAAAGATGTGCAGCGACACTTAAGCTTCGATGAGGCGCGGCATAACTCGGTTACACAGCGCTATTTTGGGAAAACTTACATGACATTCCATTCTGCAAAGCGGTTCGGGCACGCCCTCAAGGCCGCTGGCGCTGGCGCGATCCTGCTGCTGTCGGTGTCCGCAGGCCATGCCCAGTCCGGACCGTTCGCCGGCTTCGACGGGGCCTGGAGCGGTACCGGAACGGTCTCCATGTCGGACGGCTCCTCGGAGCGGATTCGCTGCCGGGCGACGTACAAGGTGGATGGCGGCGGCAGCGCCCTGGCGCAGACGCTGCGCTGCGCCAGCGACAGCTACAAGTTCGACCTCTCCAGCAATGTCACCAGCCAGGGCAGCAACGTCTCGGGCAGCTGGAGCGAAGCCAGCCGCAACGTCTACGGCAATCTGGTCGGCAAGGCGGGCGGCGGCCAGATCGACGTCTTCGTCGAGGCCGCGGGCTTTGCGGCCAACATCACGCTGACGACCCGCGGCAACAAGCAGTCGGTGTCGATCAGCTCCAAGGGCGAAATTCGCGGCGTTTCGATCAATATGGTCAAGAGCTGACGCCGGCTTGCACACCTTCACAAAAAAGCCCCCGGAGCGATCCGGGGGCTTTTTTTGTTGATCGTCCTGCTGGGGCGTAGCTGACTACTTCTCTTGCTTCGCCAGAACCGAACTGCCGGTGAGGCGCTGCTGCAGATTGATCAGCCACATCGCGGTCGGGCGCAGGATGAACAGGTCGGCCACTAGTGCCGCGACCATCGAGAAGGCACTGAGCCAGCCGAACAGCCGCAGTGACGGCAGATCCGAGAACACCGTCACCACGAGGCCGCAGGCCAGCACCACCGTCGTCAGGATCAGCGCGGGACCAACGAGCACAGTCGCACGCTCGACGGCGATCGCGGGATCAGTGCCCGGCGTGTCTTCCAGACGCAAGCGGTTGAGGAAGTGAATCGTCGCGCTGAGGCCGAGGCCGAATGACACCGTGAGTGCCACCACACTGGCGAATTGCAGCCCCTCCCCGAGCAGCCACAATACGAAGCCGGCCAGCACCACCGGGAAGATGCCCGGCAGGATACAGGCCAGCATCACCACCCACGAGCGGAACGCGAGGCCGATGAAGACGGCGACCAATCCGAATTCGATGGTCAGGCCGTGATTGAGCTTCTCGATCATCCCGGCGCTGTTACGCGCCGCGATCGCCGAGAGGCCGGTCACCGCAATCTCATAGCCCGGGTGCTTGGTGCGAACGGCATTCAGCGCATTGTCGAGCTTGTCGACCACCGGCAGGATCTTGCTCGAATCGCTGTCGGGCACACGGCCGGACACCACCACCGCCGTCTGGTCCGCCGAGATGAAGCGGCGCACCAGATGTTCGGGTATTACGCTGACATATTCCTTCAGCGTCGCGACATCCGACGAACCGGCCTTCTCCGCCAGCCAACGCCGCAGCGTTTCCAGCGACCAGACGTTACCCACACCGGCCTGCTTCTCGACCATGGCGTGGACTTCGGCGATGGTCGCCAACGTGTCCGGCGAATAAAGATCCGCGCCCTTCGGAAACTCGATCAGCACGTCGATCGGATTGGCGCCGGTGAGCTTGGCGTCGAGCCGTCCGCTGGCGGCGACCGCCTGCTCCTTGTCCGGCACTTGATCGGCCAGCCGATAGCGCGGCTCGAGATTGGCGTAAACGATCCCGAGACCAACGACGACGACGAGCGAGATCAGGCTGAACAGGCCAGGACGGCCGACCATGCGCACCGCAATCCAGTAGCAGAAGGCGCGCAGCGCCTGCACGCCGGCATCGGCGGTCTGGAACTTGGCGGCGAAGATCTTCTCGTTGCGCACCAGCAGCACGCCGAACACCGGCACCAGCGACAGCACCGCAACCAGCGCGATGATGGTGGCCGTGAGGCCGGCCTCGCCGAAGGCGCGGATCAGGTCCGAGTCGGAGAACTGCAACGCCAGGAACGAAATGCCGGCGGTGCCATGGGTGAGGACGCAGGCGGGACCCACGACACGAACCGCATTGGTAAATGCCGAATACTTGTCCTCGCCTGCGATCAACCGGTCACGCGCCGCGAAAGTGAGCTGCATCGAGTCCGCAAAACTGATCACCATGATCAGCGGCGTCATCACATTGAGGAACATGTTGAGGCTGAAGCCGGCCCAGCCGAGCGCGCCGAGCGACAACAGGATCGCCAGCAGCGGCGGAAACGCCGCGATGATCATGAACGAGATCTTGCGGAAGAAGATGATCGCAATGACGCAGCCGGCGAGGATGCCGGCGATGTTATAGATCAGGCCGTCGCGCTCGACCGCGTTGCGGATTTCGAGCTGCATCACCGGCACGCCCGACAATTCCTTGGTCAGACCGCTATTGGCCAGGTCCTCATTCATGGTCTTGCGGATATCGGCGACGACGGTGCTGAGCTTGCTGTTGCTGACCACGGCCGGGTCGAGCGACAGCACCACCAGCGCCAGAGTTCCATCGTCGGACAAAAGCTTGCCGCGGATCAGCTCGTTCTGCTTCACCGTCTCGATGAACTTGTCGTAGTCGGCGCCTTCAGGAAGATCGTTGGGAAACAGCGCTGCCGGCAACTTGCCGGGGGCCGGCGTCTGGCGCGCCGAGAAGATCGAGATCAGCCCCCGAACGCCATCGACCAATTGCAGGTCGGTGACGAGGTCGCGCATCTTTCCAAGATTGTCGCGCGCAAGCAGCGTCTTGCCTTCGAGCACCACGAGCACGTCGAACTCGGTGGACGGGAAGCGCTTCGTCACTTCCTCGTATTGCTTGTATTCCTTGCTGTCAGAACGAAATAGCTGGCTTAGCGAATCGTCGATCTTGATGCGCTGGATGCCAAAGATCGCACCGATCACCAGCGCGAGCAGGATCACGCAAGACAGCACCGGTGCCTTCACCGCGATCAGACCGATGCGCTCGAGCCCGAAGGCGATGCTGATCGGCCCCTTGCGCAATTTATTCATATCCGCGTCGTGGGGGGGAACCGTATCGTGCATACCCTATCCAGTCCTGTCGTCAGCGGCGTCTGCCTAGCAAGCGTCGCGGGCAGTAGTAAGGCTGGAATCGGCGAGACCGAACAGCGCTAGCCCTTGAAAACATGCGGTAAATTTGCCGCGGGCAGATGTAGCAGGTCTGTATGACACATCGCAAGGCGGCGAGCGCGCAGAGGTTGCGTTTCAGGTCACAAAATGGAGCGCAGAGGCTGTTGTTTCATGCTGGTGCAACGAGCGGTGCTACCAGTTCCAGACCGCTTTCGTCTTTCAGAGCCACACCGGTCATATTGCGATTCAGCCCTTCGCGCGCCAGCCAGGCAATCTTGCTCGCTGCCTCCTCGAAGGACAGACCGGCCGCCTGGATGTTCGACACGCAGTTGCGCGCAGCGTCCGTCAGACCCGGCTGCGGTGCGAAGGTCAGGTAGGCGCCGAGACTCTGCGGCGCCGAGAGACCCGGACGTTCGCCGATCAGTATGATCGTCATCCGGGCCCTCAATAACGCACCGATCTCGTCGCCAAGCGCGACTCTGGCCCCGCCGGCAACTACAATAGCGCCGATCCTGACCCCCGCCAATTTGGGCATTAAGGCACCCAGCAGGCCAAGCGCGTACGCATTGACCGCAGCCGGAGACAGGCCGTCCGCAATCACGATCACCAGATCGCACGCGGCGCTGTCGCGACCTTCAAGCATCTCCTGTGACTCGCGAGACAGTCGGCGGCCGAGATCGGGGCGCTTGAGATAGTCGGCCCGATCCGCGACCTGACTCGTCACGACCAACGCGTTCGTCCCCTGCCCGGCCAATACGGCCGCGATGGCTTCAGCCTCAAAGGGCACATGGACCGCGTCACGTGCGCGGGCATGATCGAGCGTGAAATCAAGCAGGGCCTGCGTGGTCAGACTGGCTCCGGCCCGGCCGAGACCCACACGCGCCGGGGTCAGCGCCCGCAGCTCCGCGAGGGAGCGCTGCGGCGAAGGTGGCGTCACATCATTCCGATCTGTCATGACGTCCGTCTATCGCTCATTCGGCCGGAACGGCAGCGTCCTGCAGCTTCAGCGAATAGTAGGACGCGTTGGTCTGGCCGCCGGACGCGTCGCGCGCGAAATTGATCAGATGATGAGCGACCATGATCCCGCTGATCAGATATTCGATCTCGCCGCGCGCCAGCCGCCGGAGTGCGAACTTCCAGAACGCCCGCTTGTAGTCACCGAGCACCCCGACCTTCCAGAAGATATTGCGCAGCATCACCAGCCCGAGCCGGATGCTCTTCCAGGTCAGCATGGCGCCGATCGGCGGCTTGATGCGGTTCGGATAAGTATGGCGGATCTGGTACTCGAAGCGCTCGAGCAGCTTCTCCGGCACATAGGCACTGCCCATGGCGCGCCGCCAGCTTTTCACGACGTCTTCATAAGGCAACAGGAAGTCGACGTTGGAATCGCGTCCCTCGTCCTCGTTCAGGCGTCCTTCCTTCTTCAACCTATCCCAAAGCGGCGTCTGCGGCAGCGCCTGCAGCAGGTTGATGGTCAGAAGCGGAATCTGTGACGTTTCCACGAACTCGAGCAAATGCTGGCCGGTCTCGGGCTTGTCGGTATCGAGGCCAAGGATGATGCCGGACACGACTTCCATGCCAAAGCTGTTCAGCGTCTCGATCGCCTCCATGATGGGGACCATCATGTTGTGATCCTTCTTCATCGCCTTGAGGGCGACGGGATCGGGCGTCTCGATGCCGCAGAAGATCGTGCCGAACCAGGCTTCGCGCATCAGCGAAAGGATTTCCGGCCGCTTGGCGATGTTCAGCGTCGCCTCGCAGGACAGGCGCAAGACAAAACCGGTCCTCTTCTGCCATTCGACCAGATGCGGCAGCAGATCGAGTGCCGCCTTGCGGTTGCCGATGAAGTTGTCATCGACGAAATACACTGAGCCCATGATGCCGCATTCGAGCAGCTTGTCGAGTTCGGCGGTGATCTGCTCCGGCGATTTCAGGCGCGGATTGCGCCCGTAGAGGCCGGGAATATCGCAGAACTCGCACTGATACGGACAGCCCGAAGAATACTGGATGCTGCCGAGGAAGTAGCGCGGAATATCAGCCAGTTCATAGGCCGGAATCGGAAACCTGGTCATGTCCAGACGGTCGGTGGTCTTCAGCACGACCTGCTGGTCCGGGCGCGACGTATCCTTTTCCAGGATATCGATCAGTTGATCGGTGGCATCACCGAGTTCGCCGATATGGAGATAGTCGAAAGCCGGATAGTAATCGGGGCATGACGAGACCGACGGCCCTCCGATCGCCACCGGAAGATCGTAGGAATGCGCGCGGTAGCAGATGTCGTTCATCTGCGTACGCTGGATGTGCATGCCTGACACCAGCACAACTTCGGCCCACAGGAAATCATTGGGCGTGGCGGCGCGGATGTTCTCGTCGATGAAACGGACTTCCCAGTTCTCGGGCATATAGGCGGCAATCAGCAGCAAGCCCTGGGGAGGCATGAAGGCCTGAACGCCGTCGGTCAGAGGATATGAATATTCAAACGTACCAAATGAAGACGTGTATCGCGGAAAGACGCACAGGATGCGCCGGACCGTCTGCCTGCCCTCAGCTCTCATCAAAATTCCTCTGTGAATGCATCAGCGGTCCCCATAAGCGCTGAACCTTCAATAACGTCGCCGAGATAAAACCGTTCCACTCCTGCCGAATACTTTGAGCGATCTAATCACGACGTCCGAATCTGAGCCAGAATTTCTTCAAGATTGTGGCGGGCGGTGACAAGGTCGTGACCAGCTCCGCGCAAGTGCGCGTCAGGCTGCATGACGGTTTCTTGACGTCAGGCGATCAGACGCGCGGCCAGATCGGGCAGCAGGCCTTCCCGATCGCGGATGCGAAGGTCCGCTCCGGAGAGCCCGACCCGTTGCAGCCAGCCGTCGAATTCCGGTGCGCGTTTGAGCCCAAACAGGTCGCGGATATAGAGCGCATCATGAAATGACGTCGACTGGTAGTTCAGCATCACGTCGTCGGCGCCCGGCACGCCCATCACGAAGGTCACACCCGCCGCAGCCAGCAGCGTCAGCAAATTGTCCATGTCGTCCTGATCGGCTTCGGCATGGTTGGTGTAACAGACGTCGACGCCCAGCGGCAGGCCGAGCAGCTTGCCACAGAAATGATCCTCCAGGCCGGCACGGATGATCTCCTTGCCGTCATAGAGATATTCGGGGCCGATGAAGCCGACGACGCTGTTCACCAGGAGTGGATCGAACGCCCGCGCAACTGCATAGGCCCGTGCCTCCAAAGTCTGCTGATCGACGCCGTGATGGGCGTTGGCCGACAGAGCCGAGCCCTGCCCGGTCTCGAAATACATGACGTTCTGGCCAAGCGTGCCACGTTTCAGCGAAAGCCCCGCGGCATGAGCTTCCTTCAGGATCGCCAGATCCATGCCGAAACTTTTATTGGCGGCCTCTGTCCCGGCGATCGACTGAAACACCAGATCTACCGGAGCGCCCTGGTTGATGAGATCAAGACTGGTCGTGACATGGGTGAGCACGCAACTCTGGGTCGGAATATCCAGCTTGGTGATGACATCGTCGAGCAGCCGCACCAACCCGCCCAGCACCGCCGGATCGTCGCTCGCCGGATTGATGCCGATACAGGCATCGCCGGAGCCCAGCATCAGCCCGTCGAGAATGGATGCCGTGATGCCCCTGATATCGTCGAACGGATGGTTCGGCTGCAACCGCACGCTCATGCACCCGCGCAACCCGATCGTATTGCGAAAGCGCGTGATCACCTCGCACTTCCTGGCCACCAGGATCAGGTCCTGATTGCGCATCAGTTTCGAGACAGCGGCGGCCATTTCCGGGGTGATGCCGCGGGCGACGGTCTGAAGGACTTGCCGCGTGGCCGCGTCTGACAGCAGCCAGTCACGAAAGCCGCCGACGGTCAGCGACGAGATCGTGGAGAATGCGGCGGCATCATGCGTATCGACGATAAGACGCGTGACCTCATCGTCCTCGTAAGGCACCACCATTTCCTGCAGGAACTGTTTGAGCGGCACATCCGCGAGCGCCATCCGCGCGGCGATCATCTGCTCGGCGGTCTCGGCTGCAGTCCCGGCCAGCCGATCACCGGATCGCGGCGGCGTTGCCTTGGCCATGAGGTCGCGCAGATCCGCGAAGACATGCGTATGGTCACCGATGGCGTGGCGATAGATCATGGCCGGATTGTTGGATATTCGCCGGAGGCTGTCTAGACGTGCCGCCCCGCGGCAACGCCCGACGACCACGCCCATTGGAAATTGAAGCCGCCGAGATGGCCGGTGACATCGATGACTTCACCGATGAAATATAGCCCCGGCACTGATGTCGCTTCGAACGTTTTTGATGACAGTTCTGTGGTGTCCACACCGCCAAGGGTTACCTCGGCCGTGCGATAGCCCTCGGTGCCATTCGGCCGTACGCGCCATTCCTTCACCGCTGCCGCCACCGACGCCAGAAGCTTGTCCGAAAAATCCGCCAGCCGCGGCGGGCCGACGATCCTGTCCGCAACCATCTGGGCCAGTCGTTTCGGCAAGATATCGCCGAGCACGGTCGCCAGTTCCTGCCGCGGACGTTCGCGGCGTGCGTCCTTCAGGGCGGCGAGCACATCGCGCGTCGGCGCCATGTCGATGACGACATCGAGCCCGTCCCGCCAATAGGATGAAATCTGCAGGATCGCCGGACCGCTGAGACCGCGATGGGTGAACAGCAGCGCCTCGTCGAATTTGGTCTTGCCGACACTGACCACGGCATCGACGGCAACGCCAGCGAGGTCCTTGAATTGCGCGAGAGCCCCGACATCGAAGGTCAATGGCACCAGTGCGGCCCGCGGCGCGATCATCTTCAGCCCGAACTGCTGCGCCAGCTTGTAGCCGAAGGCACTGGCGCCCATTTTAGGGATCGAGGGCCCGCCGGTGGCGATCACCAGCGACTGGCCGCGATACTCGCCCTGATCGGTAGCGACCACAAAGCCGCTGTCGTTCTTCGTCACACCGAGAATGCCGACGCCGAGCCGCATCTGCACGTCGCCGCGGCGGTTTTCGTCCAGCAGCATGTCGATGATCTGCTGGGACGAGCCATCGCAGAACAATTGCCCGCGCGTCTTTTCGTGATAGGCGATGCGATATTTTTCGACCAGCGCGATGAAGTCCTGCTGAGTAAACCCCTTCAGTGCGGATTTGCAGAATTGTGGATTCTGCGACAGGAAATTCGCCGGCGTCGTATGCAGGTTGGTGAAATTACAGCGCCCGCCGCCGGAGATGCGGATCTTCTCGCCCGGCGCCCTCGCCTGCTCAAGCAGCATCACCGAGCGACCGCGTTGCCCCGCAATGCCGGCGCACATCAGGCCGGCCGCACCGGCACCGAGAATGACGACGTCGGCCGTGTTATGCGCGCGACGAACGATGGTCATTCCAGCAGCAGCACGTCAACGGCGACAGCGAGCTTCTGCTTGCGCGCCCCAACGATCACACCATCGACCGGCGACACGTCGGAGAAGTCCCGGCCGATCGCCAGCACGATATGATCGTTCTCGACCAGGATATCATTGGTCGGATCGAAGCCGATCCAGCCGAGTTCCTCGCCGCACCAGACCGACACCCAGGCATGGGTCGCGTCGGCGCCCTGCAGGCGTTCCTTGCCCGGCGGGGGAATGGTGCGCAGATATCCGCTGACATAGGCGGCAGGCAGGCCGAGGCCGCGCATGCCCGCAATCATGATATGCGCAAAATCCTGGCAGACGCCGTGGCGCTTATCCAGCACCTCCTGCAACGGCGTCGAGATCACCGTGGCCTTCGGATCGTATTTGAACTGGGTGCGGATGCGATGCATCAGGTCGACGGCGCCCGCGAGAATCCCGCGGCCTTCAGTAAAGCTCACCGCCGCATAGTCCGTGACGGCATCGATGATCGGCACCAGCGGACTGGCGAAGACATAGCCGATCGGCGAGGCACCGCTGAGGTCGCTGGAATCGAACGCCGCCTCGCGGACGCTCTCCCAGGAAGGACTGTCATCGCCGCGCCCCGGCGCGAAACGCTCGACATAGACCCGCGACCGGCTGTCGATCCGCAGCACCCGATGCGGGGTTTCGATCAACACGCTTTCCGTCGGCGTGCCAAAGAAATCCGTCCGCATGGCGCGGGCCGCCGGCAGCGGTTTGATATCGACGCTGTGCGAGACCAGTTGCTGTCCGGCGCTGCTATTGGGCTGCAGCCGCAGCGAGCAGCGCGCATAACTCACCGGGCTTTCATAACTATAGGTCGTGACATGGCGGATTTCGTAGATCACGCCAGCCCCGTCAGCTTTTCGGGGCGCGATGCGCTGGCACCGTGCGGGAAGTAATGCAGGCCGATGGAATCCGCCAGCGTCAGCAGATCTTGCTCCAGCGCAAACAGTGACTTGGTGTGGATTTCGGATGCCTCGCCGGTGACGAGCGACGAGCGCAGCGCCACCGCCAGCCGCTGCGGCCGTTCCATCAGGCCGTTCTCCTTCAGCGTCGGCAGGCTGGCGATGTGATCGTTCAGTGCCGAGACCTGGAATGCCACCGAGCGCGGATTATAGGGATCGAGTACCACGAGATCGCGGACCGGTGCCAATAGCGGACCGACCAGATAGCGTGAGCGATAGGTGATCTGGCAATCCACCAGCGTCAGCAGGATGTCGAGATCGTCGCTCGTCGCCTCGTCGGACGCGAATTGCCGGGCAAAGCGCGTGGTGTTGATGGCGCGTTCGGCACGGCGTCCCATTTCGAGGAAACGCCAGCCGGCGGCACGGTTCATGTTTTCCTGCGCGAGACCGGCGAAGCTTGCCAATTCCTGCAGGGTCAGTTCGGCCGCGCTGACGACGTCATCGTCATCTTCGACTTCATGCGCAAGCCGCTCGGCCATTTCAGTGATGACCTGCCAGGCGTCGGGGGACAGCCGTTCGCGCAGCGAGGTTGCGGTCCGCAATGCGGAGCGCACCAGCGATAGCGCTGAGCCAAACTGCTCCTCGCTCTGCAAGGCTTGCGCGGCGACCTTCGCCGGCTGCGAACGTGATGTCAGCGATGTCGCACCCCAGGTCATCAGCATGCGCTGGATGCGTTCAATCGACTGCTGCCCGGTGGCGCCGCCTTTGCCGGGATCGCGCTGCGGCACGCTGAGCGCGCGGATCAGACGCAGTGTGGATTCGGCGCGCTCGAGATAGCGCCCGAGCCAGAACAGATTGTCGGCGGCGCGGCTCGGCACCCAGCCGGCGATGCGGCGGATACGCACATTGTCGACGGCCGGCAGCAGCGTCGAGGCAGGGACGGCCTTGTCGGCGACCACCCAAACATCAGCGGCGCGGGCGCCCGCGCCCATGGAGACTGCGCGGGCATCCGGCTGATCCGCAATCCGGCAGAACCCGCCGGGCATGACGGTCCAGCCATCCGGCGTCGCCGCCGCGAAGACGCGCAGCACGAACGGACGCGGCGCGAGCCGGCCATTGTCCCAGACCGGCGTGGTCGAAAGCTGCACCAGCTCCTGCCCGACATAATCGACACCGCGATTGGCAATCGCCGCCTTCAGACGCTCGCGCTCGCTTGGCGAGAGCTGCGACGGCAGCACGGGCGAGTAGCCAGGGAAACCGGGCACCGCTCCGCCATAGGCGCCTTCGATGGCAAAGTCGTCGAGCCGCGCCAGCACTTCCTCGCGCGCCGATTTCTGGCCGCACCACCATGTCGCGATATGCGGCATCTTGAGTGGTTCGCCGAGCAGCTTCCGGCTCAAGCTTGGCAGAAAACCCAAAAGCGCGCGCGCTTCCATCACGCCGGAGCCCGGCATGTTGGCAACGACGACGCCATTCTTTCTGACAACGTCGATCAGCCCGGGCACACCGAGTTGCGACGAGGCATCCAGCTCCAGCGGATCGAGCGAATTGGCATCCACGCGGCGCAGCAGCACATCAAGGCGCTTCAAGCCGGCCACAGTGCGGATGTGCACGCGGTCTCCCGAGACTGCGAGGTCATCGCCTTCCACCAGCAGGAAGCCGAGATAGCGCGCCAGCGTCGCGTGTTCGAAATAGGTTTCGCTGAACGGCCCCGGCGACAACAGGCCGACCCGCGGTTCGTCACGATCGGCCGACGCGCGCAGACTGTCGCGGAAGGCTTCGAAGAACGGCGCGACGCGCTCGACATTCATCGACTTGTAGAGATCGGTAAAGGCACGCGACAGCACCAGCCGGTTTTCCAGCGCATAGCCCATGCCGGACGGCGCTTGCGTGCGATCGCCGAGCACCCACCAGCGGCCATCGGGACCGCGGCCGAGATCGGCCGCATAGACGTTGAGATAGCGGCCGCCCGGCGGCTTCACGCCGCGCATTGCCCGCAGATATTCGGAGCTGCCGGCAATCGCCGCCGCCGGGATCGCGCCGGACGCGACAAGGCTGGCATCGCCATAGAGATCGCCGAGGATCTTCTCCAGCAACTCCGCGCGCTGGGTCATTGCCGCTGAAATCTGCAGCCATTCGGATTCGTCGATCAGGAGCGGCACATGGCTGAGCGGCCAGATCCGGTCGGCGATTTCGCCGGGCGCGCGGTAGGTGACGCCGGCTTCCCGGAGATGACGGTCGGCGGAACCGAAGCGGCGCTCGATCTCGACAGGCGCCATGGCGCCGAAGGCCTCGAAAAACCGCGTCCAGACCTCGCGGGGCGTGCCGTCCTGGGCGATGAATTCGTCGGGAATCCCGGGCAGCCGCTCGTAGTCGCGGGTCCATTGCGCGACCTTACGATGTCCCGGACGGGGCTTTTTCCCCTGACCGGCCTCTCCCGTCATTCCGACTCTCCAGCCCAAACTGCCTGCATTCTCAATGCAGGAGAGGCGTTCGCAAGTCGAGGGTCAATGGGAATTCAAGTGTGCGTTCTGCCCTTGGCGGAGCGATTTCGCCGGGCGTGTGGCCGATCTCCTCGAAACGGGCCAGCCGGCGAGCTTCCGCCTCGTAGGCATTGACCGGTTTTGTCTCGTAATTGCGACCGCCGGGATGCGCCACATGATAGACGCAACCGCCGAGCGATCGCCTATTCCAGCTGTCATAAATATCGAACACCAGCGGCGCATGGACCGGAATCGTCGGATGCAGGCCGGACGCCGGCTGCCAGGCCTTGAAACGGACGCCGGCGACCACCTCGCCGGCCCGGCCGGTATCGGTCATCGGCAACGCACGGCCGTTGCAGGTAATGATGTGCCGGCCCGGCGTGAAACCGTTGGCCTTCAGTTGCAGCCGCTCCACCGAGGAATCGACATAGCGCACGGTGCCGCCGGCCGAGCCCTCCTCGCCCAGCACATGCCAGGGCTCCAGCGCCTGACGGACTTCCAGCGTGACGCCGCCATAGGTGACGTGGCCGAACACGGGAAAGCGGAATTCGAGCTGGGCCTCGAACCATTCCTTGGAGAATTCGTAACCGGACCGGCCGAGTTCACTCAGTACGTCCTGGAAATCCTCCCAGAGGAAATGCGGCAGCATGAAACGATCATGCAGTGCGGTGCCCCAGCGGACGAATTTGCCGTCCTGCGGCGCGCGCCACATCCTGGCGATCAGCGCGCGGATCAACAGTTGCTGCGCCAGCGACATCCGCGGATCGGGCGGCATCTCCAGCGCACGGAATTCGACGAGACCGAGGCGGCCCGTGGTGCCGTCGGGCGAATAGAGTTTGTCGATGCAGATCTCGGCGCGATGGGTATTGCCGGTGATATCGACGAGGATATGCCGGAACAGCCTGTCGACCAGCCACAACGGCGCCTTTCCACCGGGTGGCGGCACCTGTGCCAGCGCGATCTCCAATTCATAGAGACCGTCATGCCGTGCTTCGTCGATGCGCGGTGCCTGACTGGTCGGACCGATGAACATGCCTGAGAACAGATAGGACAGCGATGGATGCCGCTGCCAATACAGCACGAGGCTCTTCAGGAGATCCGGCCGACGCAGGAACGGCGAGTCCGCCGGTGAGCTGCCGCCGACCACGACGTGATTGCCACCACCGGTGCCGGTGTGACGGCCATCAAGCAGAAACTTGTTGGCGCCGAGCCGCGTCTTCGCGGCCTCCTCATAGAGAAATGTCGTGGTATCGACGGCCTCGCGCCAGCTCGAGGCGGGATGGATGTTGATCTCCAGCACGCCCGGATCCGGCGTCACCTTGATGACCTCGACGCGCGGATCGAACGGCGGCGGATAGCCTTCGACATGCACCTGCATCTGCAGTTCTTCGGCCGTCGCCTCCAGCGCCGTCACCAGTTCGAGATAATCTTCAAACTTTTCGACCGGCGGCATGAAGGCACAGAGAATGCCGTCGCGAATTTCAATCGACATCGCCGTGCGTACGCCGCCGGAACGAATCTGCTGTTCCTGGACGTATTGCGCGGCAGGCTGGTTTTCCGCCGACGCGATTTCGTCGAACACCGGCATGTCGCCGCGCGGCTCCAGCGGATCCTGCTCGACGATGAACGGATATTCCTCTTCGGTGAGATGCGGCAGCGACGACAACGGCAGGCGCAGGCCCATCGGTGAATCGCCCGGTGTCAGGAACAGGTTGCCGCGGCGCAGCTTCCACCGCTCGGACCGCCAGCGTCTGTCGGCAGCCGTCTCCGCATTCCAGCGCTGGATCGGCAGCACGAACCCCTTCGGCCTGTCGAGTCCATGTTCGAAGACCCGCGCCATGCGCGCACGTTCCTCCGGATCGGGCAATTTGGAGTCGCCGGGCACGACATTGTTCGGCAGGTTCGATTCCTTCTGCTCCCAATAGACGGGATCCTCGAAGGCCGGGATGACATAGTCCTTCGGCAAGCCAAGCCGCCGCGCAGTGCCTTCGGCAAAACGCTCGGCGCCGCCGATATCGGCGCTGCGCGGGCCTTCGATCCGTGAGATCAGCGCATCGTTCTTCCAGATCGGCACACCGTCCTTGCGCCAGTACAGGCCGAACGCCCAGCGCGGCAGGCTTTCGCCGGGATACCATTTGCCCTGGCCGTAATGCATCAGGCCACCGGGTGCAAAGCGCGTACGCAACCGGCGGATCAGATCGTCGCCGAGGCCGCGCTTGGTCGGGCCGACGGCGGCCGTATTCCACTCCGGCGATTCCATATCGTCGACCGACACGAATGTCGGCTCGCCGCCCATGGTGAGACGCACGTCATGGGCTTTGAGATCGGCATCGACCTTCTCGCCGAGTGCATCGAGCCTGGCCCAGGATTCATCCGAGAACGGTTTGGTGATCCGCGGTGCCTCGCGAATACGTTTGACGCCCATCGCGAACGCGAACTCGACTTCGGCGAAGCCCGCCATGCCGGAGATCGGCGCCGCCGAACGGAAATGCGGTGTCGCCGCCACGGGGACGTGCCCCTCGCCTGTCAGCATGCCCGACGTCGCATCGAAACCGACCCAGCCGGCGCCGGGAATATAGACTTCGGCCCAGGCGTGCAGGTCCGTGAAATCAGCCTCGACTTCAGGCGGCCCTTCGATCGGATCGATGTCCGGCCGCAACTGGATGAGATAGCCGGAGACGAAACGTGCAGCGAGACCGAGATGGCGCAGCGTCTCGATCAGCAGCCACGCGCTATCGCGGCACGACCCGGCGCCGGACAGCAGCGTTTCCTCCGGCGTCTGCACGCCGGGCTCCATGCGGATGATGTAGTTGACCTTCTCGCGCAGACGCGCATTGAGATCGACGAGGAAGTTCACCGTGTTCGGCGCTTCCTTCGCGATCTCCGCCATATAGGCGGTGAAGCGCGGACCTGGTTCGGTCGTCGCCATATAGGGCGCGAGTTCGCTCTTCAGGTCATCGGTATAAGCAAACGGAAACGTCTCGGCATAGGGCTCGACGAAGAAGTCGAACGGATTGATCACGGTCATTTCGGCGGTGAAATCGACCTCGATCTTCAATTCGTTGGCCGGTTCCGGAAAGACGAAGCGCGCCAGCCAGTTGCCCTGCGGATCCTGCTGCCAGTTCACGAAGTGGTTGGTCGGCGTGACCTTCAGCGAATAGCTCAGGATCGGCGTGCGCGCATGCGGCGCCGGTCGCAGCCGGATGGTCTGCGGCCCCAGCGTGATCGGCCGATCATATTTGTAGTGGGTGACGTGGTTCAGTGCGACGAAGATCGACACAGTGGCGCAACTCCAGCAGCTTTTTTAAGCAGAACACCGGAGGTGCCAGGGATCAAGCTCTAACAACGGGCACGATGTGCCTCGATTGGGGGCGCTTCACCTAACTCAGCCCTCATGGTGAGGAGCGCGCCGCTTGGCGCGCGTCTCGAACCATGAATCGGAGTGCTGGGCCATCCTTCGAGACGCGGCGCAAGTGCGCCGCTCCTCAGGATGAGAACGGAGCAGCGGTCACCCTCACATCGTCGCGCCCAAGACCCAGGGCGCGAACTCCGCGCCGCCGAAATCGAAGCTTTCGCTCTTGGTCGGCGCGCCGGACGCGGTCTTGAGCATCAGCTCGAAAATGCGCTGGCCGCATTCCTGCACCGTCTCGTCGCCATCGAGGATGGTTCCGCAATTGATGTCCATGTCCTCTTCCATGCGCTTGAACATCGGCGTGTTGGTGGCGAGCTTGATGGACGGCGCCGGCTTGCAGCCGAACACGCTGCCGCGGCCGGTGGTGAAGCAGACGAGATTGGCGCCGCCGGCGACCTGCCCTGTCGCGGCAACGGGGTCGTAACCGGGCGTGTCCATGAAGACGAAGCCTTTCTTGGTGATCGTCTCGGCATAATTCAGCACATCCACGAGATTGGTCGAGCCGGCCTTGGCCATAGCGCCCAAAGATTTTTCGAGAATGGTGGTGAGGCCGCCGGCCTTGTTGCCGGGGCTCGGATTGGCGTTCATCTCGGCGCCCTCGCGTTCGCAATAGGCGTCCCACCAGCGCATCAGCCCAACCAATTTCTCGCCGACCTCGCGCGACACCGCGCGGCGCGTGAGGAGATGTTCGGCGCCATAGGTCTCCGGCGTTTCCGACAGCACCACGGTGCCGCCATGGCGCACCAAGAGATCGCTCGCCGCGCCGAGCGCCGGATTGGCGGATATGCCCGAATAGCCATCGGAGCCGCCGCATTGCAGGGCCACCGTCAACTCGCTGGCAGAGACTTCCTCGCGCGTGACCTTGTTGGCATCGGCCAGCACTTCGTTGACGAAGGCAACGCCTGCTTCCGTAGTCTTGCGGGTGCCGCCAATTTCCTGGATCTGCATTTCGCGCAAGCGCCCTGCGAGCTTCTGCTCCTGCATCAAGCCGCCGATCTGGTTGATCTCGCAGCCGAGACCGAGCACGACCACGTGCGAGAAATTCACGTGCCGCGCATAGCCGCCGAGCGTACGGCGCAGCAAGGTGAGCGGTTCGTCCTGCGTCATGCCGCAGCCGGTCTTGTGGGTGAGCGCGACGACGCCGTCGACATTGGGATAGTCGGCGAGCGGATTGTGCCCGGTGAAGGGATTCTTCTTGAACACGTCGGCAACCATGCTGGCGACATGCGCGCTGCAATTCACCGAGGTGAGGATGCCGATATAGTTGCGCGTGGCGACGCGGCCGTCGCTGCGCTTGAGACCCATGAAGGTGGCGGGCAGATCGAAATTCGGCGTCGGCTTGACGTCGACACCGTAAGCATAGTCGCGATCGAAATCGCCCATGCCCATGTTCTGCGTATGGACATGCTGGCCCGGCGCGATCGGCTGCGTGGCAAAGCCGATGATCTGCCCGTAGCGGCGGATCTCCTCGCCGGTGGCGATGGGCCGGATCGCGACCTTGTGGCCCGCGGGGATGCGCTCCGACGTCACGACGCCTGTCGTCACCTCGATACCGGGCAGCAGCGTGGTACGCGCGATCAATACGGCGTCGTTGTCATGCAGACGAATGACGGGAGATGGAGCCATCGGGATTTCCTCGCGCGCGTTTTGTGGTCTGGCAGACCTCTTGTTTGGAATGACTCTAGCTGAAAGACGCAGGCGGCGTCAGCCCTGCTTTGGCCCATGATGACGCCGATCAGACATGCGTCATCACCCCCATTGTTTGCGGCGCGGGGGCGCCGTCGTTGCTTGCATTCCCTGCCCCCTGTGAGAGGGCGTGCGGAACGCCGGGTGCCCGTTGCACCCTTGGGCCTGATGCGAATGCGGTCTTCCGCAATTTAGAATGCATCAGGACTTTCGGAGGCGCCGAGCAAGTGCCCAGCGTTCCGCATGCGGTGTTTTTTCGGTTGCTTGCACTTTGCCTCGACGAACGCTCCGCTCGCGAATTAAAGTCCCTGGGAAGGGAGCCTCAAGCGACTGGGCCGAACGCGTTTTGACTTGGTCGTCCGTCACACTGTCCAGAGAGTCTTTCCATCCCAAGGCCGGCCGTCTCCTTGCCAGTGGCAGTGCTGGCGCAGATCCGTCCTGCCCGAAGACAGACGTCACCCCCAAACCGCGTGACGCCGCATCTCCGGCGTCCACCGCATCCTGCCCCGCGAACGTGACGATCGCGATCGCCCCTCTCGGCGGGGCAGGACGAAGGGGAATATAAACCTGATGGGGATATTGTCAACGGAGGATAGGAAAAAATATTTGATGGCTGCATCGCCGCCCCACACTGTCATTCCGGGGCGGGACCGGCGCCGCAGGCGACGGGACCGAACCCGGAATCTCAACGTTGGAGTCTCCGTAGTGCCAAACACTCCGGGATTCCGGGTTCGCGTCCGGCGAGTGCCGGCCGCGCCCCGGAATGACGAGCATGGTTCCGCGTATGCGCGCGGCTTGCGCCGCGAACACACCGGAATGACGCCCAACTATTGCGGCTGCGGTCCCAGGCTCGCGGCAAGCTCGGCCCAGACCGGCGCCTCTTCCCTGTAGAGCGCCTGGCTCGCCTCCAGCGTCATCGGGCCCTCGTCGATACCCTGGCTCTTGAGGAGTTCGCGCACGCGATCGCTCTTGCCGGCGCCAACGAACAGCGCGGACAGTTTTGCGACGACCTCCGGCGGCGTCTTCGCCGGAGCCACGCAGCCCTGAAAGGTCAGCAGGCTGTGTGCGCGTGAGGTTGCGCCCTGTTCGAGGAATGTACCGACGTCGGGAAGATCCTTGATGCGGCGGCGCGACACCGCAACGGCGCGGGCCTTGCCGGTTTGCAGCACCGGCAGTGCCGCGGCGTAGCTGCCGATGCCGGCATCGATGGAGCCGCCGGCGAGATCCTGCCACATCGGCGCCTCGCCGCGATAATGCACCGCTTCCATCTTCAGCCCATACTGCTTGTTGAGCTCGACGATGACCATATGCGCGAAGGAGCCGGACGCATATGTGCCGACATTCACCTTCTCGGTCTTGCGCGCATAGTCGATGAAGTCCTTCAGCGTCTTGGCGCCGACCTTTTCGCTCACCATCAGCGGCAGGCTTCCGCCCGGCATCACCGCGACCCAGGCGAAGTCCTGCGGGACACTGTACTTGATGTCCTTGATGAGAACGGGATTGAGCATATAGGCGGTGGTGTTGCAGATCATCAGCGTGTGGCCGTCGGGATCGGAGCGTTTCAGCTCCATCGCTGCAACGGCGCCGCCGGCACCGGCCTTGTTCTCGACCACCACGGTCTGCCCGAGTTCGCGCGACAGATACTCGCCATAGACACGCGAGAACTGATCGGTCTGGCCGCCGGCCGCGGAGCCGGCAAGGATCTTGATCGGCTTGGTTGGCCAGGTGTCGGCGCGGACGAGTGACGGCGCACTCAACAATGCAGCGGCGCCTGCGCCCGCGGTGACGAATTGGCGTCGGTTGAACAGACGCAAGTTGTTTCGCACGATCATTCTCCCGATTTGATCTTATCTCTGCGGATAAGTGTATCGAGTATGACCGGCTTCGCCTGCGAAGGCAAAGCAGCAGTGGCACGCACAGATGTTCTGAGAACACTTGCAGCAACGCCGCCTCCGGCGTGCATGCCATCAGCCGGAATATTGCCCGGCCGTCAGCGGCGCGTCATGGCTTCGGCGGAAAATGCGTTCGCCAATGCTGCGCGACATCGATGCCGCGGCAGAACCATACGCCATCATGCGCGCTCATGTGTTCGAGCATCTTGATGAGCCCGCCAACACGGCCAGGACGGCCGATCAAACGGTCATGCAAACCGATGGACAGCAGTTTCGGCGCGCCGGCGACGCCTTCCGCGTAGAGCACGTCGAAGGCATCGCGCATGTAAGTGAAGAACTGCTCTCCGGTCGAAAAGCCGGAATTCTCGTTGAAGCGATTGTCGTTGGATTCATAGGAGTAAGGCACGACAAGAAACGGGCCATGCTCGGTCTTCACCCAATAGGGCAACTCATCCGCGAGCGAGTCGCGGTCGTAGAGAAAGCCGCCCTCTTCCGCGAGCAGCCGCCGCGTGTTGGGACCGGGACGTCCGGTCATCCAGCCGAGCGGGCGGCTACCGGTCAGCTCGGTGAGTATCTCGATCGCCTTGCGGATATGCACACGCTCGGTCGCTTCATCCACATGGCAGTAGTCGATCCAGCGATAGCCGTGGCTGACCATCTCGTGGCCACGCGCAACGCAGGCCTTCGCCAGCTCCGGATTCTGCTCCAGCGCCCTCGCAACACCGAGAATACTGACAGGCACCTTGAAGCGATCGAGAACATCGAGAATGCGCCAGGCACCGCGACGGCTGCCATATTCGAACACAGACTCCACCAGCGGAACGCGCACGCCCTCTTTCGTCGGCACGCCGATGTCATTCAGCATGCCTTCGGAGACTGCATCGCCATTCACCAGCGTGGACTCGCCGCCACCTTCGATATTCAGGCTGATGCTGACCGCGATCTTCGCGCCGTTCGGCCAGCGCGGATCGGGCGACGTGGCACCGTAACCGACGAGATCGCGTTCGATCATCGGCTCCGGTCGGATGTCGCCGGGCTTCATCGCTGCAAATTCGGACATAGGGCCTCCGGAATGGCTCGGTCGAGCGGCACGGTGCAGGCATCATAGCCGAAGAACCAGTCGGTCTCGGTCGGGCCATGCATCCATGAATTGGCGATGGAAATCTGCTGGATGTCGGCGACACGCGGGATGCGGACCATCGTGTAATGCGCGAAAGCCGTGGCGGGATCGCCGAACTCGGCGATGCAGCGACCGAGGATCGCGGCGTCCTCGATGGCCGCCGAGCCACCAGCCGCCATGAACGGACGCACCGCATGGCAGGCATCGCCCATCAGCACCACGCGACCCTTGTGCCAGGTGTCGTTGCGCGGCCGATCGAAGATCGGCCACACGGTGACATCTTCCGCCGCTTCCGCCGCGCGCCTGAGATCGGGATGCGCGCTGTCGAAGGCGGCAATGAATTCGTCGCGGTCGCCCTTCACCGGCGAACCGTCGCCGTCCCAGCGCGCCATCGGCAGCGCCGCCATGACATAGACCTCGTTGCGGTCGGGCGTCATGTAGTAAGCCAGCGTATGCCGGTCGGGCGCCCACCACTTGGTGCAGTCGTCGATGGGGTCACCCGTGATGCGGCTCGCCGGAAACACCGCGCGCGGTGCAGAACGCCCGATGAAGCGTGGCTCTTCCGCGCCAAGGATGAGTTCGCGGGTGATGGAGCGAATGCCGTCAGCGCCGATGGCGATATCGGCTTCCGCGCTTGTGCCGTTCTCGAAGCGCAAGGTGAGCGCGTCGCCGCGCTCCTCGATGCCGGTGAGCTTGTGGCCGAAACGGATGGTGCCGGGCGCGAGCGGTCGCTGCAGCAACTGATGCAGATCGGCGCGGTGGATATTGACAAAGGGGCCGCCAAAACGCGCTTCGCATTCCGCGTCGAAATCGAGCCTGTAGAGCTGTTCGCCCGTATCCCATGCACGGCTGAGAAACGCATCGGGGCGAATGCCGGTGGCGGCGAAGGCGTCTTCGAGATCGAGCCGGCGCAGCACCTTGGAAACGTTGGCGCCGAGAATGATGCCGGCGCCGATGCGCGAAAAACGCGGCGACTGCTCATAGACCGCGACCGGGAAGCCGGCGCGCTGCAGCAGCCCCGCCACCGTCAATCCGGCGAGACCCGCGCCGAGAACGGCGATCCGTGTTCCGCGATCCATCTCTCACCTCGTTCCAGCGGCGCCACGGCGTCCGGGCCGCAGATCATTCGATAGCTAATGATTTCGCATAGAACGGGCTGATCTCAGCTGTCAAGCAACGGCGTGATTCGCCTCGAAAACGAGCGAAATGCGCGGATTTTGCGCGATTTTTCGTTGTTCGCGATGAGTTTTTGGGCAGCGCCGCCGTTGATCTTCCTCAAAGCCGCCCTTAGCATTTATTCGACTGCGAACGAATTTGGGTGCGCCGCTTGCGCACCGAAAGCCGGCCTCCTCCTCACCCGTCACTGAAGGTCAGACCATGAAATTCCGCGCTCGCCTCACCGCCGCCCTGCTTGCGACCCTGGCCACGGCCGGCGTCTCCAGCGCGCAGGCTGCCGAGATCAATTTCATCACCGATTTCGGCTTCAACGGCCGCCACGCTTATTTCTACGTCGCCCGCGAGAAGGGCTACTACAAGGCCGAGGGCTTCGACGTGACCTTCGTGCGCGGCCAGGGCTCGGCCGACGCCATCAAGAAGGTTGCTGCCGGCGTCGCCACCTTCGGCTTCGCCGATGCCGGTTCGCTGGTGCTGGCGCGAGGCAATGACGGCGTGCCGGTGAAGCTGGTCTCGGTGGTCTATGCGAAGCCGCCGCAGGCGATCTTCGCCATCAAGGGCAGCGGCATCAATTCGCCGAAGGATCTCGAAGGCAAGACCGTCGCCGACACCGCATCAAGCTCGGTGCGCCTGCTGTTCCCGGCTTTCGCCAAGGCCGCCGGCATCGACGCCAGCAAGGTGAAGTGGGTGGTCGCCGAAGGCTCGGCGCTGCCGTCGCTGCTCGCCAACGGACGCGCGGATGCGATCTGCCAGTTCTCGGTCGGCGAGCCGCTGATTGCGGCAGCCGTGGCGCCGAAGGAAGTCACCCGTATCAACTACGCCGACTCCAATCTCGATTATTACGGCAACGGCCTGATCGCCTCCGAGGAGATGATCGCAAAGAGCCCGGATCAGGTGAAGGCCTTCGTCCGCGCCACCATCAAGGGCATGAAGGACGCCTTCGCTAATCCGGCGGAAGCCGCCACCATCATGGCGAAGTATCAGAAGGAGCTCGCGCCTGCCGTGATCGAAGGCGAGACCAGGCTGGTGAAGGAGCTCGCCGAAGTGAAGGGCGCGCTCGGCCATATCGAGCCGAAGAGCATCGCCAGCACCGTCGATGTGATGTCGGCCAACTTCACGCTGAAGAATCCCGTGAAGCCGGAAGACCTGTTCGCGCCGGGCTTCATCGACTGATGACGGCGATTTCCGCACACAATGATGCGCCGTCGCGGACTGCCGCGGCGGCGGTTCCTGCAATCGACCTCAAGGGCGTCACCAAGACCTATCCCGGCAAAGGCGGCAAGGCGACCCATGCACTCGGCCCGGTCGATCTGCGCATCGATCCCGGCAGTTTCGTCTCGGTGGTCGGCCCGTCAGGCTGCGGCAAGTCCACGCTGCTGCGCCTCGTTGCAGGGCTGGAAATGCCGGACACCGGTACCATGCAGCGCTATGGCACGCCGCTCGAGGGCCCATCGCATGAAGTGGGCATCGTGTTTCAGGAGCACGTGCTGTTTCCGTGGACCAGCGTGCTCGACAACGTCTTGCTTCCCGCCGACGTGCTGGCGCTGCCGAAAGCCGCCGCGCGCGAGCGCGCGCTGAAACTGCTCGAACTCACCGGCCTGAAGGATTTCGCCCATCAGCGCCCGCAGGCACTGTCCGGCGGCATGAAGCAGCGCGCCGCCTTCTGCCGCGCCATGATCTCCGATCCGCGCCTGCTACTCCTCGACGAACCCTTTGGCGCGCTCGACGCGCTCACCCGCGAGGAATTGTCGCTCGAACTCTCGCGCCTCTGGCAGGAGCTCGGCCGCGCCGCGCTGCTCATCACCCATGACATCGAGGAGGCGATCCTGCTTGGTGACCGCGTGCTGATCATGTCGGAACGCCCCGGCACCATCCGTGCCGACATCACCATCGATCTGCCGCGTCCGCGCGATGCCGACACCGTGAAGCTGCCGCGCTTCCAGGAGATCAAGAACCAGATCCGCGACATCATCTTCAACCGGATGGGTGGCTGATCATGTCCTTCCCGCGCTTCATCGAACGCGCCGCCACGCCACTGATCTATCTGGCGCTATTGATCGGCTGGGAACTCATCTGCGACGCCCTGAAAATTCCGACATGGATCCTGCCGGCGCCCTTGGAGATCTATCATTCAGCCGTAAAGTGGGCGCCGGAGCTGGCATCGAATGCCCTGGTGACACTGCGCGAGACCGTGCTCGGCTTCGTGCTGGCGATCGCGCTGTCGCTGCCGCTGGCGATCCTGATCAGCCTCAATCCACTGGCGCGCCGGATTATCTATCCGATCCTGCTCGGCCTGCAGTCGGTGCCGAAGGTCGCTGTGGCGCCGCTGATCATCCTGTGGTTCGGCCTCTCCGAATGGCCGAAGATCCTGGTCGTGGTGCTGGTCTGCTTCTTCCCGATCCTCGTCAACATGGTTGCCGGCTTCGAGGCTGCGCCAAAGACCATGCTCGACCTGATGCGCTCGCTCGGCGCCTCGCCGCATATGGTGTTCCGCCGGCTGCGCGTTCCCGTGGCGCTTCCGCACTTCTTCACCGGCTGCAAGGTGGCGGTGACCTTCGCCGTGATCGGCGCGGTGATCAGCGAATTCGTCGCCGCGCAGGACGGGCTCGGCTATCTGATCCTGACCTCCACCGCGCAGTCGCAGACGCCGCTCGCTTTCGCCGCCATCGCGCTGCTCACCGTGCTAAGTATCGCGCTGTTTCACGGCATCGAGTTTATCGAACGACGTGTGATCGACTGGACGCCGTGACGCCATGACTGACGAGACATCTGGATCGAAACCACCCTCGCGTCGCCCGACACGCGCGCGCGCGGCAATGCGCGAACAGGTCGAGGCCATTTTTGCGCAGTGGCAGACGGAGCGACCGGATATCGACCCCAGCCCGGTGCACATCTACGGCCTGATCGGCCGGATTCAGATGCAATGCACAGCCCTCATCGACGAGGCGCTCGCGCCCTTCGAACTGACGCGCGGCACCTATGACGTGCTGACGGCGCTGCGCCGCGCCGGCGCGCCCTACAGCCTGTCGCCGAAGCAGATCGCCCAATCGCTGCTGCTATCAGGCGCCGGCCTGACCAGCCGGCTCAACAAGCTGGAAGCGCAGAACTACCTGGCGCGGCTGCCGGAGCCGAACGATCGCAGGACGCTGCGCGTGCAGCTTACCTCGGCGGGCGAGACCGTGATCAATGAAGCGATCCCGCGGGTGTTCGACGTGCAGCGGGAGTTGCTGGCACCGCTCGGACTCGAAGGACAGCAGCTCTTGATGCACGAACTCACGCGCTTCGCCGACGTGATCGACGGCCGGCAGAGCGAGATCAAGACAGACACGGCGCCGGTGGTGGGGTGATCCTTCCTTCTCCCCTTGTGGGAGAAGGTGGCACGGCCGAAGGCCGTGACGGATGAGGGGTCCGGCCGGGCGCTCGGAGCTTGTGGCTACCCCTCACCCGTCTCGCCGCTTCGCGGCGATCCACCCTCTCCCACAAGGGGAGAGGGAAGAGAGCCTGTGGCGTTACGCCTTGCCGCCCGAGCCCTTGCGGGTGTCGTTGACCCAGCTCTTCGCGCCGGTGGCGAGAATGCCGCTGTCGTTGAGCAGTGTCACCAGCTTGAAGCCCATGCCGATGTTCTTGGCGGCGCCGACCGGGCCCGAGCAATGGATGCCGGGATTGAGGCCGCGCTTGTCGCATTCCTTGATGAGCTTGTCGTAGATCTTGAGGATCTCCGGCTCCTCGCGATCGAGCTTCGGCACGAGGCCATAGGAGAAGCCGAGATCGCTTGGGCCGACATAGACGCCGTCGATGCCTTCGACATCAAGAATGGCTTCCATGTTATCGACCGCGGTCTTGGTTTCCAGCATCGGCAGGCAGATGATGTCGGCGTTCGCCGTCTTCTGGTAGTCGCCGGCGCCGCCATACATGCCGGAGCGGATCGGACCGTTGCTGCGGGTGCCGCGCGGCGGATACTTGCAGTACTGCACGAAATTCTCGGCTTCTTCCTTGGTGTTGACCATCGGGCAGATCACGCCGTAAGCGCCGCCGTCGAGCACCTTGCCGATGATGCCGGGCTCGTTCCATGGCACGCGGACCATCGGCGTCACCGGATGCGCACCCATCGCCTGGAAGCACTCCACCATCGACATGTAGTCCTGCACGCCGTGCTGGATATCGACGGTGACGCTGTCGAAACCGCACTGCGCCATCACTTCGGCAGAGAAGCCCGACGGAATCGCGAGCCAGCCGTTGACGGCGACCTTGCCCGCCTTCCAGATTTCCTTGACTTTGTTTGCCATCGATATTTCCTCCGCTCTTCATGAGACGTCATGGCCGGGCTTGTCCCGGCCATCCACGCCTTTTCAGTGATTGATAGTAAAGACGTGGATGCCCGGGACAAGCCCGGGCATGACGACGGTGAGTGTTGCGTGACGCATGACTACGACGTCGCCTTCTTCACGGCGTCTTCGCTGACGCCGACGTCGCGGGCGGTCTGCACGATGGCAGCCCAGGTCTCATCCGGCAATGGCACGCCATTCGCAGTGCGCTCGGCACGAGTCTTGGCCTCGTTGTCGCCGGGGATCAGAACGGCATCGACGCCGGCGGCCGGCTTGGCGCTCTTGAAGAAGTCGACATAGCGCGCGACTTCGCCGTCGAAGAAGTTCGCGGGGTCGATGACCTTCGGATCGATATAGATCGAGAACATGCCATTGGCGAAAGGCCGATCATACTTGGTGGCACCGTTGCCGGTGAGCGCTCCGCCGAGCAGTTCGCAGATCAATGCGAGGCCGGAGCCCTTGTGATCGCCGAAGGCGCGGATCGCGCCGGTGCCCTTGGAGTGATCGCGCGGACCTTGCATCTCATGCGGGCCGTAGAGCAGTGCCGGATCTTCGCTCAGCGTGCCATCGGGAGCGATCAGCGCGCCCTTCGGCAGCTTCTTGCCACCGCGCGAGGCGACCAGCACCTTACCTTCGGCGACGACCGAGGTCGCGAAATCGAGCACCACCGGCATCTGTCCGGGACGCGGAATGCCGACGCAATAGGGAGCGGTGGACAGACGGCGCTCGACGCCGCCATAGGGCGCGACCAGCACGGAGCCTGCCGCGGTGACAAAATGGATCGAGACCAGGCCCTCGGCCGCGGCCATCTCGGCCCAGTCGCCGATGCGGCCGATGTGACCGGAATTCTTGGTGGCGATGGCGGAGAGACCGGCCGCCTTGCACTTCTCGATGCCGAGCTTGACCGCCTGCGGGCCGACCGTCTGGCCATAGCCGAAGCGGCCATCGACGACGGCGAGCGACGGCGTATCGACGGGGATTTCGATGGTCTGGTTCGGGGTGATCATCCCGTTATTGCGCCAGCGGATATAGACCGGAACGCGGATGACGCCGTGGCTGTCATGGCCGGTGAGGTTCGCTGTCGTGAGATAGGTCGCGATGCGCCGAGCTTCTTCCGGAGAAGAGTCGGCATGGGCGAACACGTCGGCAACGAAATCGATGAGCTTATTGACTTGAACTGTAACCATGGCGGGACATTCGTCCTTGTTGATGGGCAGCGAGGCCGTCGGTGCAAGCCCTCAATGGGCCGCAAGACCCGCTGCAGGTTTGCCATGACCGCCGAGATAGGCGGCCGCGATGGCCTCGTTGGCCCAGAGATCCTCCGGCTTGCCGCCAAGCACGATACGGCCGGTTTCCAGCACGTAACCCTGATCGGCGACGGATAGTCCCATGCGCGCATTTTGCTCCACAAGCAAGACCGTGGTGGACAGCCGAATTTCCGTAATGATGCGGAACACCGCCTGCACGATGACCGGCGCGAGGCCGAGGGAGGGCTCGTCCAGCAGCAGCAACCGCGGCTTGGCCATCAGGCCGCGGGCGACCGCGACCATCTGCAACTGACCACCGGACAGCGTCCAGCCGAGCGCACCAGAGAATTTCCGTATGTCGGGAAACAGATCGAACATCGCGTCGGCTTCGCGCGAGAGCTCGGCCTTGCTCGCTTTGCGATTGGAGCCGCCGAGCATGATGTTCTCTTTCACCGTCAGGCCGGGAAACACCCGCCTGCCCTCCGGCACATGGGAGATGCCCATCCGCACGATGGCTTCCGGGCCCAAACCTGCGATCGACTTGCCGTCGAACAGGATGTCGCCCGAGGCCGGCTTGGCGAGACCCGAGATCGCACGCAGCGTGGTCGACTTGCCGGCGCCATTGGCACCGAGCAGCGTCACCACCTGCCCTTCCTCGACATTGAACGACACACCGCGGAGCGCGACGATTTCGCCGTAGCGGACATTGAGATCGTTGATTTCAAGCAGCGGCATCAGTCTGTTCCGAGATAGGCCGAGACGACATCGGGATGGCGCAGCACCGCCATCGACTCGCCATCGGCAATGCGCCGTCCGAAATTCAGCACGGTGATGTGCTGCGCTGCTTCCGACACCAGCGTCATGTCGTGATCGATGATCAGGATGGTCAGCCCCTGCGCGGCGATGCGCTTGAGCAGTTCATGCAGTTCGAGCTTCTCGGTCGAATTGAGGCCGGCAGCGGGCTCGTCCAGCAACAGCAGCGTCGGATTCGCCGCCAATGCGCGCGCGATCTCGATCAGGCGCTGATGGCCGTAGGAGAAGCTGGAGATCAGCTCCATGGCGCGCGGGCCGAGGCCAACGAAAGTGAGCGCCGCCAGCGCCCGCTCGGTCAGCGCGGCTTCATCGCCCTTGCCGGTCAGCGTATTGCCCGGACGCTCGGCGCCGATGATGACGTTTTCCAGTGCGGTCATCGAGCGGAACAGGCGGATGTTCTGGAAGGTGCGGCCGAGCCCCGCTGCTGCGCGCAGATGCGGCGGCATCGTGGTGACGTCGGTGCCGTCCAGCACCACCTTGCCGGAGGTCGCGTTGTAGAGACCCGAGAGCACGTTCAGCGTCGTGGTCTTGCCGGAGCCGTTGGGACCGATCAGCGCATGCACGCCGCCGCGACGCACGGATATGTCGACCTGATCGACAGCTTTCAACCCGCCGAAATGTTTCGATAGGCCGGTCACTTCGAGCACCATGTCACCACCGGTCGCGGCCGGCTTGAGCTGCAGCGGCACGCTGGTCACGGCCACCTTCTTGCTGCTGCGCATGCGATCATAGGCCGCGGTGACGAAGCCCCAGATGCCGTCGGGCATGAAGCGGATGATCAGGATCACCGACAGGCCGTAGATGGCGAGATAGAGGCCCGGCACGCTCTTGAGGAAGCGCAGCCATTCCGGAATCAGGATCAGAAGACCCGTGCCGATGGCCGAACCGATCGGCGACGCCACGCCGCCGAGCAGCGACATCGTGAGAAACACGATGGATTCGGCGAAGGAGAACTGGTCCGGGCTGATATAAGCGAAGCCGCCCGCAAAGAGGCCGCCGCCGAGGCCGCCAAGCACGGCCGATATGGCGAAGGCATAGACCTTGGTGCGGAACACATCGATGCCGTTGACGCCGGCTGCGAGTTCGTTGTCGCGCACCGCCCGCATGGCGCGGCCGAGCCGCGTCTCCGGCAGATGCCAGACGATGTAGCCCACCAGCGCCAGCATCGCGACGCAGAAGGCCAGATAGGATTGCGACGACAGGAACAGCGACGGGCGCCCGATCTTCGACACGCCGTCCGGTCCCTTGGTGAGCCAGATCGCGTTGATCATCACCAAAGTGACGATCTGCTGGAACGAGATCGTCACCATCGCGAGGTAGTGACCGCCGAGCCGCAGCGTCGACAGGCCGAGCACCGCGCCGGCGACCAGCGCCATCACGCAGCCGGCCACCAGACACAGCCAGTAGCTGAGCTGATAGTCCGTGGTGCCGATGCCGACCGCATAGGCGCCGAAGCCGAAGAATGCCGCCTGCGCCAGGTTGATCTGGCCGCACAGGCCGAGCACCACCGACAGGCCGAACACGGCGATGGCGAAAGTGGTGGCCTGCATCAGGATGTTGAGGATGTAGCCATCGAACTGCATCGACGCGGCGAGGAAGACCACGATAGCGGCGCCGATGAAATACGGCGCGTGACGCAGCAGCAGCGGCTTCGGACGCGTGATGACCACTGCCGGGATGTTGTCGCTGGAGGTGCTCATGCTTTCTCCGCGACACGTTCGCCGAAGATGCCCTGCGGACGGAACACCAGGAACAGCACCAGCACGAGGAAAGCGAAGCCGTCCTTGTAGGGTACGGAGATATAGGCAGCGCCGAACGTCTCGATGATGCCGAGCGCAAGGCCGCCGATGATGGCGCCGGTGACATCGCCGAAGCCGCCGATGATGGTGGCCGCAAACGCCTTCAGCGCGATGGTGGAGCCCATCTGGATCGAGACGAACAGGATCGGCGCGACCAGAAGCCCGGCGAGACCGCCGAGCACGGCCGAATAGATGAAGGTGACCATGATCATGGTCGAGACGGAAATGCCGAGCAGCGAGGCCATCTCCTTGTCCTGCGACGTCGCCTGCAGCTTCTTGCCGATCATCGTGTGTTCGAAGAACCAGTAATTGAAGATCACCAGCGCGATGGTGACCACGATGATCAGCAGATACTGGCTGTCGAGATAGACCGGACCGAGCTGGATGCCGGGCGTATCGAACCAGCCCGGCAGCACCTGCGGCTGCGGGCCATACAGCGCCAGCACGCCGTTGGCCATCAGGATCGAGGCGCCAATGGTGGCGATGATCACAGGCAGATAGGTGCGGTGGCGCAGCGGATAATAGACGCCGAGATTGAAGATGACGCCGATGATCGCCATGCCGGCGAGCGCAATGATGAAGGACAGCCAATAGGGCAGTTCCAGATCGACGGCGCAGACCACCATCAGATAGGCGGCGACCATCGAGAACTCACCCTGCGCGAAATTGACGACATTGGTGGCGCGGAAGATCAGCACGAAGCCCAGCGCCACCAGCGCATAGACGGCTCCGATGCCGATTCCCGTAAACAGTAATTGCAGTACCAGATCCATCAGGCGCGCTCGGTGGGAGGTGAATGCTTATGGCGACAAACTCGTCGTTCCGGGATGTGCCGTCAGGCGCAGACCCGGAACCCCGACATGGTGTGCGTGGCAACAGGCGCTGAACATTCTGGGATCCCCCGCCACTCCAATTGGAGTGGCTGAGGTTCACGCGCGAAGATGCGCGTGCCCCGGGATGACGGTGAAGGCCGTCGGAAGACGGCCATCACCGTCAGTTATCGAATTCGATGTGCTTGTCGAAGACGATGTTGCCCTTCTCGTTCTTCACGATGTTGTAGCCGTGCAGGCCGTCGCCATTCTTGTCGAAGTTGTACTCGCCCTCCGCGCCCGGATATTTCTTGACCGTGAGGATCGCCTCGCGGATCTTCTGCGGATCGGTCGAGCCGGCATTCTTGATCGCCGTTGCCAGCACGTTGATCGCATCATATGGCCAGGAGCTCTGGTTATCCGGTGCAACCTTGTAGGCATCGCGATAGGCCTTGCCGAAGGCCTTCGACGCCTCGGAGGAATCTTCCGCGTAATCGGCGACGCCATAGGTGCCGTAGAGCGCGGGACCGGCGAGCTTCAATGCGGTGACGTTGACGATCGAGGGCGAGCCGACCCACGGAATGTTGACACCGAGTTGGCGCAGCTGACGGGCAAAAATGCCGAGATCGTTTTCGAAGGTGAAGTATGAGCCGAGAATGTCGGCGCCCGACTGCTTGATCGCCAATACGACAGGCGTGAAATCCTGGCTCTGATTGGCGTAGCCCTGATCGAGCGCGACGGTTGCACCCAGCGGCCCGAGCGCTTCGGTCAGTGCCTTGCCGCCCGCGGTGCCGAACGCATCGGTCGAATGCAGCACGGCCCACTTCTTCTTGTCGAGATTCTTGACGCCATATTCGGCGATGACGCGGCCGGAATAGCTGTCATTCGGACGAAAACGGAACAGCCAGGGATTGCCGAGCTTGGTGAGGTTGGGATCGGTGCCGCCGAACATCACGGGCTTGCCGAGCTTGAGCACGTCAGGCGCCATCGCATGCACCTGAGTCGAACGGATCGAGCCGAGGAAACCGACGATGTCGGGATTGGCAGCAAGCTTCGAGAAGGCCAGCACGATGCCGGGATTGGTGGTCTGGTCGTCCTCGATGATCAGTTCGATCTGCTTGCCGAGAATGCCGCCCGCCTTGTTGATGGCCTCGACTGCGAGTTTGGCGCCGCCGGTCGCATATTTGCCCGCTTCCGCAGCCGGTCCCGTAATCGGCGCGCACATGCCGATCTTGATCGTTCCGCCGCCCTGGGCGCGCGCGCTGCCAATAATGTAGGGGGCGGTCAGACCAGCGGCCAATCCTGCCGTGAATCCACGTCTCGTGAGCGTCATCGTTCTCTCCCTAAGAGGCCGGACTTGAGCGCCAGCCTTCTTTTGATGGCGGGAGTTGAGCGAAAAATTCTTCTCCTGTCTACAGCCCAGCGAAATTCGTACGACGAATTAACGCTCGCGTGACGTGCGACGGCCTTGCCGCAAAAATATGCAGATCAGTTATTCACCAGCGTCATCGTCTTCCGCCCCATCGGCAGCAGGCATGGCCAGCAGCGCGGCTTCCAACTCATGCAACAAAGCCTGCAGGTCCGACAATTTGCGCGCACCGAAGCGCTTCGTCATCTCGGCATAGATTGCCTCCGATGTGGGCGCGACGGCCTCAATCAATTTCAATCCCTTTGACGTGATCGAAACAATGCTGCGGCGCAAATCGGCCTTCAGCAAGCGCCGCTCGATCAGCTTGCGCCCTTCGAGATCACGCAGGATGCGCGACAGGCTCGGCCCCAGCAAGAAGGCGACCCGCGCGAGTTCCGTCACCTCGATCTCGCCCGATGCCGCGAGCGCGCGCAGGATGCGCCATTGCTGTTCGGTGAGATCATGCGCCCGCAGCGATGGGCGAAAATGTCGCATCACCGATTCCCGCGTTCGCAGCAGCGACATCGGCAGCGACTGCGAGAAGTCGCGCATCGGGATTTTCGCGGCGGACTTGGCGGCGGTCCGTGGCTTCGATGCTGTCGTCATGATCGCCTCTATAAGATGATTCTGGCGCATCCCAGTGTGCAACGCACAATCGAATTGTCACGGCCGGGGTTTGATCGCAACAACTTAACATGTTAATCGGTTTTCCGCGCGGCTTTTCTGCGCGGGATGACGACGCGATGGCACTCACCTCTTCAGACATATCAAGCGCTGCGCAGCGCCTGCATCACGCCGAGAAGACGCGGACGCAGATCCGTCAACTATCGCTGGATCATCCCGGCATCACCATCGACGATTCCTACGCGATCCAGAAGGCCTGGATCGAGATCAAGGTCGCAGAGGGTCGCATCGTGCGCGGCCACAAGATCGGCCTCACCTCCAAGGCGATGCAGAGCGCACTGAATATCGACGAGCCGGATTCCGGTGTGCTGCTCGACGACATGTTCTTCGCCGATGGCGGCATCGTTCCCACCGATCGCTTCATCGCCACCCGGGTCGAGGCCGAGCTGGCTTTCGTGATGAAGACGCGCTTGTCCGGGCCAGACTGCACTATGTTCGACGTGCTGAACGCCACCGACTTCGTGGTCCCGGCACTCGAGATCCTCGACACGCGTGTCGAGCGCGTCGATGCCGCAACCAAAGCCACGCGAAAGATCTTCGACACCATCGCCGACAATGCGGCGAATGCCGGGATCGTGCTCGGCGGCCGGCCGATGCGTCCGCTGGAGACTGACCTGCGCTGGGTCGGCGCCATGTGCCATCGCAACGGCCAGCTCGAAGAAACCGGCCTGGCCGCTGGTGTGCTGAATCATCCCGCCACCAGCGTCGCCTGGCTGGCCAACAAGATCGCGCCGCATGGGCTAGCGCTGGAACCCGGTCAGGTCGTTCTCGCCGGCTCGTTCATTCGCCCCATCGAGACCCGCAAAGGCGACACGATCCAGGCGGACTATGGCCCATGGGGCACCGTGAGCTGCTACTTCGGCTGAACAGGGATCACGCACCATGCCGCATTTCACCATCGAATATTCGGCCAATCTCGACGGCGCGATCGATATCAGCGCGCTTTGCGAGGTCATCCGCAATGCTGCGGTGCAGACCGGTATCTTTCCGCTCGGCGGCATCCGCGTCCGCGCGATCCGCTGCGAGCATTATGCCATCGCCGACGGCCGCGCCGGCCTCAGCTTTCTCGATATTCTGCTGCGGATCGGCGAAGGCCGGTCGCTCGAGGTTCGCCAGAATGCCGGTGCGCATATCTTCGATGTGGTCTCGACCCATCTCGACAACGTCTTTGCGTCCGGCAGATTCGCATTGTCCTTCGACATGCAGATCAATGACAGCACGACGAGCTGGAAGCGCAATCCTATTCACGACCTGCTGAAAGCCGAGGCCAACAATGGCTAAGACCCCTGCCGATCCAGCCGCCGTCTTCGCGGCCAATCAGGAACGCGCCGCGCCGCTGCTGAAAAAGCTCACGGCCGACGGCATCGGCAATATTATCGACGGCCAGATCGTACCGTCATCGTCGGGGGAGGTGTTCGAGACGACATCGCCGATCGATGGCACCGTGCTGGCACAGGTCGCGCGCGGCACGGCAGCGGATATCGACAGTGCCGCCAAGGCCGCCCATCGCGCCTTCAGGGAATGGCGCGACATGGCGCCGACCGCGCGCAAGAAGCTGCTGCATCGCGTCGCCGATGCCATCGAGGACAATGCCGACGACATCGCCGTGCTGGAATGTATCGATACCGGCCAGGCGCATCGCTTCATGGCCAAGGCCGCGATCCGCGGCGCCGAGAATTTCCGCTTCTATGCCGACAAATGCACCGAGGCCCGCGACGGCCTCAACATGCCGGCGGATGAGCACTGGAATGTCTCGACTCGCGTGCCGATCGGCCCGGTCGGCGTCATCACGCCGTGGAACACTCCGTTCATGCTGTCCACCTGGAAGATCGCGCCGGCGCTGGCCGCCGGCTGCACGGTCGTTCACAAGCCGGCCGAATGGTCGCCGGTCACCGCGGATCTGCTGGCGAAGCTCGCCAAGCAGGCCGGCCTGCCCGACGGTGTGCTGAACACCGTGCATGGCTTCGGCGAAGAATCCGGCAAGGCGCTGACCGAACACCCGGCCATCAAGGCCATCGCATTCGTCGGCGAGAGCGCCACCGGCTCCGCGATCATGGCGCAGGGCGCGCCGACGCTGAAGCGCGTGCATTTCGAACTCGGCGGCAAGAATCCGGTGATCGTGTTCGACGATGCGGACCTCGACCGCGCGCTCGATGCCGTGGTGTTCATGATCTACTCGCTGAATGGCGAACGCTGCACATCGTCCAGCCGGTTGCTGGTGCAGGCGAGCATTGCTGACACATTCATCGAGAAGCTCACGGCCCGCGTGACAGCGCTGAAGGTCGGGCATCCGCTCGATCCCCGGACTGAAGTCGGTCCGCTGATCCATGAGCGGCATCACGCCAAGGTCTGCAGCTATTTCGACATCGCACGGCAGGACGGCGCGACCATTGCCGTCGGCGGCAAGCCGCATGACGGCCCCGGCGGCGGCCATTACGTGCAGCCGACGCTGGTGACTGGCGCACACAAGGACATGCGCGTGGCGCAGGAGGAAGTGTTCGGCCCGTTCCTCACAGTGATCCCCTTCAGCAACGAAGCGGACGCGATCGAAATCGCCAACGCCGTGCAATACGGCCTCACCGGCTATGTCTGGACCAATGATGTGGGCCGTGCGCTACGCGTCGCCGATGCGCTGGAAGCCGGCATGATCTGGCTCAATTCGGAAAATGTCCGCCACCTGCCGACGCCATTCGGCGGCATGAAAGCCTCCGGCATCGGCCGCGACGGTGGCGATTATTCATTCGACTTCTATATGGAAACGAAACACGTCTCGCTCGCGAAGGGGACGCATAAGATACAACGCCTCGGTATCTAGACTGTCATTCCGGGGCACGTGCGCCCTTCCGCACGTGAACCCGGAATCCTGTGCGGTTCATCACCCTCTGAATCGCCCGGCATCGAGAAGTGATGAACATATCGGGATTCAGGGTTCACGTGCGCTAGTGCGCACGCGCCCCGGAATGACGAGATAAAAACGCTAGGAAACGCCATGCCCGTGCCGACCCACGTGTTCGATCCGCCCTTCAACATCCTGCGCTCCAGCCATGTCGTGCTGGATGTCACTGATCTCAAGGCCAGCCGCGCATTCTATGAGAACGCGGTCGGCCTGCATGTCGAGGACGCCGACAGCGAGACGGTGTATCTGCGCGCCGTGGAGGAGCACCAGCATCACTCGCTGGTGCTGCGCAAGGCGGCAACAGCTGCGTGCCATCGTCTCGGCTTTCGCGTCGCCAGCGAGAACGATCTCGACAAGGCCGCCGCCTGGTTCGCCGCCAACGGCATCACCTATTCCTTCGTCGAGCGCCCGTTTCAGGGCCGCACGATGCATGTCACCGATCCGTTCGGCTTCCAGATCGAACTTTATGCGACCATGGAGAAGCGTCCGCATCTGCTGCGCCGCTTCGACCTCTACAAGGGCTGCCATCCGCAGCGGCTCGATCATTTCAACGTCTTCGCCGCCGAGGTGCAGGACACCGTCGACTTCTATGCGCGGCTCGGCTTCCGGCTGACCGAATATGGCGAGGAGGACGGCGACAATGGCCGCATCGCCGCGGCCTGGATGCATCGCAAGGGCAATGTGCACGACTTCGCCATCACCAATGGCAAAGGGCCGCGGCTGCACCACTTCGCCTATTGGGTGCCGACCGCGATGAACATCCTGCATCTCTGCGACGTGATGGCGTCATCGGGCTATCTGAAGAACCTGGAGCGTGGCCCCGGCCGCCACGGCATCTCCAATGCGTTCTTCCTCTATGTGCGCGATCCCGACGGCCATCGCCTCGAACTCTACACGTCAGACTACCAGACCATGGACACCGACCACGAGCCCCTGCGCTGGTCGCTGAAGGACCCGCGCCGCCAGACCCTGTGGGGCGCACCCGCCCCGCGCTCGTGGTTTGAACAGGGGTCACCGTTCAATGGGCAGGCCGTGCGTGAGCCGGCTTTCGTGGCGGATGTGACGATTGCGGATTGATGACAATAGAGTGTGAGGAATACGCGCGATGACCCACTCCCGCCTCGCCACCTTCACCGTCAATGGCACGCTGAAATACGGCGCCGTCACCGACGACGGGATCGTCGATCTGTCCGCGCGCTACGGCGGGGATTATCCAACATTGCGTGAAGCCATCGCCCATGGGGCCTTGCATCGCCTCGCAGATGCCGCGGCCAACCAGCCTGCGGATTTTGCACTGGAGAGCATCACCTGGCAGCCGCCGATCCCCGCCCCGGAAAAGATCATCTGCATCGGCGTCAACTATCCGGACCGCAATGCCGAATACAAGGACGGTCAGGACGCGCCGAAATATCCGAGCATGTTCATGCGCACGCCGCGCTCCTTCGTCGGGCATGAGGCGCCGCTGGTGCGGCCGCGCGTCTCCAGGCAGCTCGACTATGAAGGCGAAGTGGTGCTGGTGATCGGCAAGGCCGGGCGACACATCGCCGAGGGCGATGCGCTGGACCACATCGCTGCGCTGACGCTCTGCAACGAAGGCACCATCCGCGACTGGGTGCGGCACGCCAAGTTCAACGTCACCCAAGGCAAGAATTTCGACTCCACCGGCAGCCTCGGGCCGTGGGTCGTGCCTTACACTGATGAAAGCCAGATCGCCGATATCCGCCTCACCACGCATGTCAACGGCGAGCTACGGCAGGACGATCGGACCTCGCGGCTGATGTTCAGCTTCCGCTATCTGCTGAGCTATATCTCGACCTTCACGACCCTCGTGCCCGGCGACGTGATCGTCACCGGCACGCCGACCGGCGCCGGCGCACGCTTCGATCCGCCCCGCTATCTTACCCCCGGCGATGTGATCGAGATCAAGGCGGATGGCATCGGCACGCTGCGCAATGGCGTCGTCGACGAACACTAACGGATTGGAATACGCATGACTGTTCTCACCGGTGGCGAAGCCATCGTCAGCGGGCTCAAGGCACACGGCGTCGACACGGTGTTCGGCTTGCCCGGCGCGCAGGTCTATGGCCTGTTCGACGCCTTTCATCAGGCCAAGCTGAACGTCATCGGCGCGCGCCACGAGCAGGCCTGCGGCTATATGGCGTTCGGCTATGCCCGCGCCTCCGGCGAGCCTGGCGTGTTCAGCGTGGTGCCCGGCCCGGGCATTCTCAATGCCAGCGCGGCGATGCTGACAGCCTTCGGCTGCAACGAGCCGGTGATGTGTCTCACCGGTCAGGTGCCGAGTGATTACCTTGGCAAGGGCCGCGGTCATCTACATGAGATGCCGGACCAGCTCGCGACACTTCGCAGTTTCGTGAAATGGGCCGAGCGCATCGACTATCCCGCGGACGCACCAACAAAAGTGGCGCGCGGATTTCAGGAGATGATGTCCGGCCGCCGCGGCCCCGTGGCGCTGGAAATGCCATGGGATGTGTTCACGCAGCGTGCCGAAACCGCCGCAGCGACGACGCTTGAACCATTCGCTGCGCCCTCGCCCGATCCCGATCGCATCAAAGCCGCCGCCGCGCTGATCAAGGCGAGCAAATCGCCGATGATCTTTGTCGGCGCGGGCGCGATGGATGCGGGCGACGACATCCTCGCACTCGCGGAGATGATCGACGCGCCGGTGGTTGCGTTCCGATCCGGCCGCGGCATCGTCAGCAATGCCCATGAGCTCGGCCTCACCATGGCCGCGGCCTATAATCTGTGGCCGCAGACCGATCTCATGATCGGCATCGGCTCGCGGATGGAATTGCCGACCACGTTCCGCTGGCCGTTCCGGCCGGAGGGGCTGAAGTCTATCCGCATCGATATCGATCCCGTCGAATTCCGACGGCTCACGGTCGATGCGCCGATCGTTGCCGATGCTACAGAAGGAACGCGCGCGCTGGTCGCCGCCGTAAGCAAGGCCGGATATACGAAGACGGCCGGGCGTCGCGAGACGATCCGCGCAGCCTCGGCGAAAGCGCAAAAAGATATCCAGGCGATCCAGCCGCAGATGGCCTATCTCGACATCCTGCGCGACGTGCTGCCCGACAATGCCATCGTCACCGACGAGCTCTCGCAGGTCGGCTTCACGTCGTGGTTCGGCTTTCCGGTCTATCAGCCGCGCACCTTCATCACCTCGGGCTATCAGGGCACGCTCGGTTCGGGCTTTCCCACCGCGCTCGGCGCCAAGGTGGCGCAGCCGGACCGGCCTGTCGTTGCGATCACCGGCGATGGCGGATTCATGTTCGCGGTGCAGGAACTGGCGACGGCCGTGCAGTTCAAGATCGGCGTGGTGACGCTGGTGTTCAACAACAATGCCTATGGCAATGTGCGGCGCGACCAGTTGCAGGTGTTCGACGGCCGCGTAGTGGCCGCCGATCTGGTCAATCCGGATTTCGTCAAGCTCGCGGAGTCATTCGGCGTCGGTGCTATCAGGGTGACGTCACCGGCGGAGTTCAAGCCGGCGCTGGAAAAGGCACTGGCCGATGGCGGGCCGTATCTGATCGCGATCGACGTGCCGCGCGATTCGGAAGTCAGTCCGTGGGCGTTCATTCATCCGAAGAAGCCGTAAGGACCTCCACTCTCTCGATCGTCATGGCCGGACTTGTTCCGGCCATCCACGTCTTGGTTTGAGCGAAGAAGGCGTGGATGCCCGGGACGAGCCCGGGCATAACGGTGCGGGGTGAGAGGTGTTATTACTGCTTCACCGGCGGATCCAGCAGCGTGCAGCCGCCATCCGCGATCGGCCGCATGATGTCTTCGGCCTTCACCTTGCCCTTGATGGTGAGCAGGTCCCACTCGCCTTTGACCTCCGACGGCTTCTTCACTTCCGCCAGCAGCATGTCGTTCATCAGCCGGCCGTCCTCGCGCACGCGGGCGCCCGGCGCGAAGAAGTCGTCGACCGGCATCGCCTTCATCTGACGCATCACCTTCAGACCGTCATTCTCGTTGGCGGCTTCCGCAGCGCGCAGATAATGTTTCACGGCGCTGTAGACGCCGGCCTGCGCATGGGTCGGCATCTTGCCGTGCTTGACCATGAAGCGTTTGCCGAATTCGCGGCTCTTGTCGTCATTGTCCCAGTAATAGCCTTCGAGATACTGCACGCCCTGCGTGGCTTCGGAGCCGAGCGCCTTCACCGAGGTGAGATAGAAGATCAGCACGGCGAGCTTCTGCTTGCCCTCGCCGATCTGGAATTCGCGCGCCTGCTTGATATTGGTGACAGTGTCGCCCGAGGCATTGGCGAGCGCGATCACCTTGGCGCCGGAGGATTGCGCCTGTAGCAGGAAGGACGAGAAATCCATCGTGCCGACCGGATGCTTCACCGCGCCGAGGACCTTGCCGCCGGCGGCTTCCACCACTTTCGAGACTTCCGCCTGCATGGCGATGCCGAACGCGTAATCTGCCGTGATGAAATACCAGGTGTCGCCACCCTGCTTGACCACGGCCTTGGCGATGCCCTGCGCCAGCGAGTAGGTGTCGTACAGCCACATCGCGGCGGTCGGCGCGCATTGCTTGCCGAACACGTCGGCAGTGGCCGAACCCACATGCACCAGCACCTTGCCGCGCTCACGCGCCATGTTCTGCACCGCCAGCGAGATCGCCGAATTGCCGATGTCGAAGATCGCATCGACGCCCTGCTGATCGTAGAGATCGCGCGCCAGCGACACGCCGATATCGGTCTTGTTCTGATGATCGGGGCCGAGCAGTTTCACCGGCAGGCCGCGCACCTTGCCGCCGACATCGTCGATCGCAAGCTGCGCCGCAACCACACTGCCGGTGCCGCCGGCATCGGAGAATACCGAACTCTTGTCGTTCAGCACGGCGATGGTGAGAGGTTTGGTGATGGGTTCGGCAAGCGCCGAACCGTTCAGGCAAGCAACAGCAATGGCAGCCAATATGCCCATTCGGGTCATTGTCGTTTCCTCGTTCTGGTTTTTATTGAGGAAAGCGTAATAGCGGCCGAATGCCTTGGCCAGCGAAATTTAATCGACCGATTAAATCGAATTCCGACGCGCGGAAAGCATCAGACGACTGGTATCGATGCGCTCCGCCGCTGCAGCCGAACCGCAGCGAGCGCCAGTAGTCCAGCACCGGCGACCGCCCAGCATGCGACGGGCGCCCAGTGCAGCAACGGCGCATAGTCCGGCAGCTTCTGCAATCCGCCGGCGACGGCGGCCATGCGTGCGAAGGTCGCGAGTGCGAGCGCCGAGAAGACGAGACCAATGACCTTGCCTTCCGCGCCTGTCTCGCCGATCGCCATCGCCGCCGACACCGCGCTCATCATCATGCAGCCCCATGCCGCGCCAGCGATGAATTGCGCAGCGATCAGCATGTTGAGATTCACAGCGAATTCGGCGCTGATCACCGCAAGCGCGCCAAGCAATCCGGCTGCCCCGATGACGATGATGCCGCCCTGACGCTTGACCACCGCGCTGGCTGGAAACATCGCAATGTTGAAGCCGATCCAGAATATCGGCATCAGCCATTCCAGATCGGCCGGCTTGGCGAAACGCAGGAACATCGGCGCGCTGTTGATGCTGAAATGCAGCTGGAAGCCGAGCGCGAGAATGACCATGGCAGCGATGAACAGCATGGGCATGCGGCCGAGCGCGTTGCCTTGCGCCGGCGAGGCCTTCGCTTCACGCGCGCTGACCTGCACGAGGCCGCGCTCGACGCGCGACAGCGCCAACGTCACGATCAGCAAAACCACGCCGGCAACAACGAAAGGCAGCCGCGGATCGACGCCGCGCAATGTTGCGCCGAGATAGGGCGCCAGCGCACCGGCGACGCCATAGCCGAGCATGGCCAATGCCGCGAGAAACGGCCGCGACGGGCGCACGGCATATTTGCCGAGCAATGTCAGCGGCGGCGCGCGCAAGGCGGAGGATGTCGCCGACCAGATCACGATCAATGCGATCAGCGCGACTTGCGCCTTCGGTCCCTGCCCGGCAACGAAAGGCAGCGCGACGAAGGCTGCGCAGGACACTGCGGTCAGGATGCCGACAATAAGACCGAGCCGCCCGACCACGCGCGCGATCCTGTCAGCGACCAGGCCCATCGCCGTATCGGTGACGGTGAAGATCGCCTGATCGAGCATCAGGATGACAATCACGACGGTGGGGGCAATGCCGACATCGGCGGCAAGCTTCGGCAGATAGATCACATAGGTGACCCAGCCGAGCGTAAAGACCAGTTGCAGCACGGCGAGATAGACGCCCGCGCCATTGCTGGTGGCGGCCTGTGTGCCGGTTCGTCCTGCTCGCTCATGGTCCCCTCGCCCCACCCGACCATAGAATGGTCGCGGCAGCCAAGGAAAGCGTTCAACGCTTCTCTTCCTTCCCTTCTCCCCCGCGCGAAGCGAAGCTTCGCTAGGCGGGAGAAGGTGGCGCGGCCAAAGGCCGTGCCGGACGAGGGGTAATGCTGGAGCTCCGCTGCTACCCCTCTCCCGTCTTCGCTTCGCGAAGCCACCCTCTCCCGCAAGGGGAGAGGGGAAGATCAGCGCGTCACTGCGTCTTGCGAAAAGTCAGATTGATGCGCTGGCCGCCCATGACGGGATGTTCGCCGTCCGGCAGCGGCGCGACGCCGTGATAGGCCAGCCGCGCCGGGCCGCCCCAGACCACGACATCACCATGGGTCAGACGATAGCGCTTTTGTGGCGCGCTGCGGGTGAGACCACCGAACAGAAATGTCGCTGGCAGGCCGAGCGAGACCGAGACGATGGGCGCGCGCAGATCCAGCTCGTCCTTGTCCTGGTGCAGCGAGAGTTTGGCGCCGGGCTTGTAACGATTGATCAGGCAGGCATCGGGCACGAAGGCCTCGAAGCCGGCACGAACCGCCGCACGTGCGGCGAGATCGCGAAACGGCGCCGGCATCTCGGGCCATGGCTTGCCGCTCTCGGGATCGACGGGGTCGTAGCGATAACCGCGTGCGTCAGACACCCAGCCGACCCGGCCGCAATTGGTCATGGCGACCGACATGGTGTGACCGCCCGGCGTGACCAGATGGCGGAACGGCGCCGCCTTCACGATCATACGCAGCGCCGCGATCACATCCGGCTGTTCGGCAGCGAAGAAGTTGCGCAGCAGAACGGCTCCCTCAGCGAGCTGCTCGCACGGAGGCTGGTCATCCCTGATATCGGCGAACAGGTCGGTCATCGCGGTTGTTCAGTCGTCCCGTCACTTCGCATCGTGAAAGATCACCCCGAGCGTATGGCGCCGGCCCGACTTCACCCGGCTGACGCCGTGGCGCAGATTGACGCGATAGCTGCCGCGCGTGCCGGCAACCGGCCGGTGATGCACGGCGAACACCACGGCATCGCCCTGCCGCAAGTCTACCACTTCGGCGCGCGACTGCATGCGCGGCCGCTGCTCCGTCAACACGAATTCTCCGCCGGTGAAATCCTCCGACGGCTCCGACAGCAGGATCGCAACCTGTAGCGGAAACACGTGTTCGCCATAGAGATCCTGATGCAGGCAGTTGTAGTCGCCGGCTTCATATTGCAGCAGCAGCGGCGTCGGCCGGGTCTGTCCGGCGTCGTGACAGCGCTTGAGGAACGCGGCGTGATCGGCGGGAAAGCGGACGTCGATCCCCATCGTTGCGTTCCAGCGATTGGCGATCGTGCTCAATGGTCCGTAGAGCGCCGGACGCAGGCCGGCGATCGGATCGGGCAGCGGATAATTGAAATACTTGTATTCGCCGCGGCCGAAGCCGTGGCGGCCCATGACGATGCGGCTGCGGAAACGGGGATCGTCGGGATAGAGCGATGCGAGGTGACGGCACTCATCGGCGGTGAGCAGTTTGTCGAAGACGGCGCAGCCCTGCGCGTCGAGATCGGCAGAGATACGCTGCCAGTCGATGGCGTCGACGCGCGACTGCACGAGGTCGCCGCGTTCGGTACTCTTCTTTGCGAGCGAAACCATGTCATCGCCTCCGTCATCCGGCCGCGATCAGCGTGTCATGGCCATCTGGCCATTTTGGGGAGATGGGCGAGCGAAGCCACCCGATTTCCGGATGCCTCTCACTGTCATTCCGGGGCGCGAGCGCCACTTGGCGGTCGCGAACCCGGAATCTCGGCATGGGGGTCTCCGGGAGCCAAACACGTCGGGATTCCGGGTTCGCGTGCAGCTCGCGCTGCCCGCGCCCCGGAATGACGAGTGTAGGACTACGACGAGCGTGTGGTTATCCCACCACCGGCAACGTCTTCACATCATACCCATGGCTGATCTTGCGCTTCAGCACGGGATCTTCGATCTCGTAATCGAAACGATCGGCCGGGCGGATGCCACCCTTGGCGGCGAAGGTGCCGCCGAACATGGCGGTGCCGTCTGGCAGCTTGTCGCTGTCGAAACCTTTCTTGATCAGTTCGGCCACCGGCAGCATGCCGCTCAGCAGGCCTTCCTGGTAGAGAACCTTCTCGCCCTTGATGGTGGCCCAGGAACGCAGGATGATCTGGTCCCAATGTGGAAGCAGGTCCGAGAGCTCCCACACCACCGGTGCGATCGGCTTGTCGCACATCTGCTTCGACACGGTGATGTTGTAGGTCTCGACCTTGCGGTCGGTGTGGTCGGAGCCGACGCCGACATAGGTCTTGCCACCCGACGCGAACAGGCAGAACTCGACTTCGCCCGACGAATTTTCGTCGGTGCATTCGATCATGCCATCGGTGGTGAAGCGGCGCGCCGAGCAGCGATAGTAGATAGGCGTCGAGGCCGGCGGCGCGATGCCGAGCGCCTCGAGTTCCTTGATGTGATGATCGCGCGCGACGGGATCGCGGCCGGTCCAGCCGGCGATGACGCCTTGCGTGATCTTGAGCGTCAGCGGCGTCTTGGTGCCTTTTGCGTCCAGCGTGAACGCGATCTCGGTGGTCATGCGTGTATCCTCAAGTTTTAGAGATTAACCGCGAACGGTGGTTTCAATGCCCGCGGCGAGTTCGAAGATGCGGCGGTCGGAGCCGCCGGCACCGGCCAGCATCAGGCCGACAGGGGCTTCGTCCTTGGCGTGGATCGGCAGCGAGATGGCGCAGCCGTCGATCATGTTGATCAGCGTGCAGTTGCGCAGCGCCATCAGGTTCTGCTTGGAGAACACCTTGTCGTCAGCCATGTCGGCAATCGACGGCGGCGTAATCGCGCAGGTCGGCAACACCAGCGCATCGTAAGGCGCGATGCGCTTTTCGGTGCGCGCGATCAGCGAACGGCGCATCGGCAGGAGGTCGAGATAGTCGGCGGCATTCTGGGTCTCGCCGCGCTGGATGCGCAGTGCGACGCGCGGATCATAGACGTCGCCCTTGCTGGCGAGCAGATAGCGATGCCAGGCATAGGATTCAGCAGCGGTGAAGCCGCCCTTGGTGCTCATCGGCGCGATGTCGTTGAATTCAGGCACCTCGATGCGCTCGATGATCGCGCCCTTGTCGGCCAGCTTCTTCAGCGCGCGCTCGAAAGCCGATGCCACGACGGGATCGAGATCGTCCATCGCCAGCGTGGTCGGCACCGCAAGACGCATGCCCTTGATCGGACGCGGGGTGAGTTCAAATTCGGGCTCGCCGGCCAGCACCGCATCCATCGCCGCGCAGCAGGCGACCGAGCGCGCGAGCGGGCCGATGCTGTCGAGCGTGAAGGACAGCGGCACCGCGCCATCGAGCGGCACACGGCGCTGCGTCGGCTTGTAGCCGACGATGCCGTTGAAGGCTGCCGGAATGCGACAGGAACCGCCGGTGTCGGTACCCAATGCCGCATGCGCCATGCCATCGAGCACGGAGACAGCGGCGCCCGAGGATGAGCCGCCCGGCACATGGCCGACCTCGCGCTTCCACGCCCCCTTCGGCGTGCCGTAATGCGGATTGGTGCCGATGCCCGAATAGGCGAATTCGACCATGTTGGTGCGGCCGATCACCACGAAGCCGGCGCGGCGCAGACGCGCGACGGTGGGCGCATCGGTGTCGGCGGGTGCGGAATCGTCCAGCGCGCGGGAGCCTGCGCGGGTCACCTGACCCTTGATGTCGAACAGGTCCTTGATGGAGATCGGAATGCCGGCAAAGCGCGACGGCGCGGCATTGGCTTTGCGCAGCGCGTCCATGGCATCGGCGGCGGCCAGAGCTGCATCCTTGTCGACATGAATGAAGGTGCGCTCGCCCTCGCCGTTCGGATCGGCGATTTTGGCCAGACAGGCTTCGACCAGTTTGCGGGAGGTGGTGCGACCGGCGGCAAGGTCGGCGGCCAGGCTGGCGAGGGTCGGTGCGGTCTGGTGGAAGTCGTTGCTCATGGTCGCGGCATCCTGTGTGTCTTGCCGGACCCGCAGGTGGTCACGGCGCCCGGTCGGTATCGCCGAAAGTGTCCTCGATTTCCAGATCAAGCAGCGCGGAGCTGAGCGATTTGCCATGCGCATCGAGCGCCAGCGATCGCGTCACCCCGCCGCCAAGCGCCTGATCCATGACGAAATTCAAGGCTGCCAGATTGGGCAGTTCATAGCGGACCACCTCGCCCGCGACGATGCCCGCAAACAGGGCCTTCACGCGCGCGGCGGTCACTTGCGATACTATCAACGGATATAGCTTTGCGTCAAAGGCAATTACCGAGATGTTGGAAATGTTGCCTTTGTCACCTGTGCGGGAATGGGCGATCTCGCGCAGCTTCACGTCATGCTCCCTCAACCATCCGTACCAACCTACCCTGCCTGGTTGCAGCGGGACAAGCCTCGCACGTATTTCAACCTGAATTCCACGCCGCCCCGCAGTGGGCAGATACGGCCATGCAGCCCGCGCGCTGGACCGCCCCCGGTGGAATGTGGAATGTCCATCCAGAGGACAACGAACGGGGCCAAATCCCCGTCCAAGGGAGAGAACACGAGACATGGCTGAACCAGCCCGCGCGCGGCCGAAACCGACACCGGAAACCCAGCATTATTGGGACGGCGCCAAAGCCGGCGAACTCCGCCTGCAGCGCTGCGACGATTGCAGCAATGTGTATTTTCCGCCGCGGCCGTTTTGCCCCGGCTGCGCCTCGCGCAAGGTGTCGGTGTTCAAGGCCTCCGGCAAAGGTTTTCTCTACAGCTACGTCATCAATCACCGGCCCGCCGCGCCGGGCTTCACGCCGCCTTACGCGATCGCCGTGGTCGAACTCGACGAAGGCCCGCGGCTGATGAGCAATATCATCGATTGCCCGCAGACGCCCGAAGCGCTCGAACTCGACATGAAACTCGAGGTCGCCTTCGAGAAGCTCGACGACGCCATCACCCTCCCCGTATTCCGTCCGGCGAAGGGCTGAGATCATGCGCAGAAATGCAGTCGCCGTTGTCGGCGCAGCCGAGACCACCGAGCTCGGCGTCATCCCGAACATGTCGCAGATCCAGCTTCACGCGGATGCGGCGCTCAACGCCATCAAGGATGCCGGGCTGAAGCTGTCCGATATCGATGGCATCGCCACCGCGGTGGAGACGCCGCAGCAGATCGCGCATTATCTCGGCATCACGCCGACCTGGGTCGATGGCACATCGGTGGGCGGTTGCTCCTTCATGCTGCATGTTCGCCACGCGGCCGCCGCGATCGAAGCCGGGTTGTGCAAGACGGTTCTGATCACGCACGCGGAGTCCGGCAAGTCGATGATCGGCAAATTGCCACGCTCGATTCCGGCAGACAGTCTGCAGGGCCAGTTCGAGGCGCCCTATGGGGTCTACGGTCCGCCGAGCATGTTCCCGATCCCCGTCCTGCGCTACATGAAGACGCATGGCATCACCCATGAGCAGATCGCATCCGTCGCCGTGTTCCAGCGCGAATGGGCCGCGAAGAATCCGCGCGCGATGATGAAGGCGCCGATCACCGTCGAGGACGTGCTGAACTCGAAGATGATCGCCTATCCGTTCCGCATCCTGCAATGCTGCCTCGTCACCGACGGCGGCGGCGCGCTGATCCTGACCTCGGCGGATCGCGCCAAGGATTTCCCGAACAAGCCGGTCTATATTCTCGGCACCGGTGAGAGCGTGGAAACGCCGATGGTCAGCCAGATGAAGACGTTCGATTCATCGCGCGCTTTCGCCGTGGCCGGACCGACCGCATTCCGCGAGGCAGGAATCGCGCACAAGGACGTCGATCACCTGATGATCTACGACGCCTTCGCGCATCTGCCACTGTATGGTCTCGGCGATCTCGGATTCATGCCGCATGAGGAAACCGGCCAATTCATCGCGGATGGCAACACCCGCCCCGGCGGCAAGCTGCCGATGAACACCAATGGTGGCGGCCTCAGCTATATGCATTCCGGCATGTACGGCATGTATGCGCTGCAGGAGAGCGTGCGACAGATGCGCGGCATCGCACCGGCACAGGTGCCTGGCGCGAAGATCTCCGTGTGCCACGGCGTCGGCGGCATGTTCGCCGCGTCGGGGACGGTGATTTTTACGAACGAGAAGTAACTCACCTCGTCATTCCGGGATGCGCTGAAGTCGGCGAAGCCGACGGAAGTGCAGACCCGGAATCCCGCAGTGTTCATCACTCCGAGATTCCGGGTTCGCGATCGCCAAGTGGCGCTCGCGCCCCGGAATGACGAACCAGAACACACAACACCACCACCAAGAGGAACCACCACATGGCATCTACCAAATCACTCGACGGCAAGGTCATTGTCGTCACCGGCGCAGGTCGCGGCATTGGCCGCGGCATTGCGCTGCTCTGCGCCGCTGAAGGCGCCAAGGTTGTCGTCAACGATCCCGGCGTCGGCACCGACGGTTCGGGCGGCGATGGCGCGGCTCCGGCCGAGCAGGTCGTCGAGGAAATCAAAGCAGCCGGTGGCACCGCCGTTGCAAACTTCGAGTCGGTTGCCGAAGCGATCCCGGCCAGCAAGATCATCAAGCAGGCCGTGGACACCTACGGCAAGATCGACGGCGTGGTGAACAATGCCGGCATTTTGCGCGATGCGATCTTCCACAAGATGTCGATCGATGCCTTCGAGATGGTGATCAAGGTCCATCTGATGGGCTCGTTCTACACCTCGCACGCCGCCGCACGTTACTTCCGCGAGCAGAATTCCGGCTCGTTCGTGCACTTCACCTCTACCTCGGGCCTGATCGGCAATTTCGGCCAAGCCAACTATTCGGCCGCCAAGCTCGGCATCGTCGGCCTGTCGAAGTCCATCGCGCTCGACATGGGACGCTTCGGCGTCAATTCGAACTGCGTCTCGCCCTTCGCCTGGAGCCGCATGATCGGCAGCATCCCGACCGAGACCGAAGCCGAGAAGGCCCGCGTCGAGCGCATGCAGCGCATGGGTCCGGAAAAGATCGCACCGCTGGTGGCGCATCTGCTCTCCGACGACGCCAAGGAAATCTCCGGACAGATCTTTGCCGCCCGCATGAACGAGATCTTCCTGATGGGCCAGTCGCGCCCGCTGCGCTCCATCCACCGCGCCGAAGGCTGGACCCCGCAGAGCCTCGCCGAACACGGCATGCCGGCGCTGAAGTCATCGTTCTACAAGCTCGACCGTTCGGCTGACATCTTCAGCTGGGATCCGGTGTAAAGCACTTTCCACTCCGTCATGGCCGGGCTTGTCCCGGCCATCCACGCCTTACCTTTGCATGTGGTGAAGACGTGGATGCCCGGGACAAGCCCGGGCATGACGTGGAGAGGTTGGCGCCCTCTTGCCGCCGACATACCGACCATCTCCACAACCCAAAATCGAAAACGAAACAATATTACTCAAATAGCTATGCATAGCGGTCTTATCTGACCCGAGATCGCGCTAATTTCGTCATAAAGAATTCAAACGCCGGCCAAGACCGGCTATGTCACCAGCAATCAACGGGTTTGACGTCACGCATGTGCGGACGAAACCGCATTTGCTGGACGAACATCATGACAGATCACGCGGGCGCGATGCCCTCCGCGGCCATGCCGCATTCCAAGCCGCTGAATTCCCCCGCCCGCGTTCTGCTGGCGAGCCTGATCGGCACCACGATCGAATTCTTCGACTTCTACGTCTATGCCACCGCCGCGGTGCTGGTGTTTCCAAAACTGTTCTTCCCGGCCGGCAACGACACCGCCGCGCTGCTCGCGTCCTTCGCGGTGTTCTCGATCGCGTTCTTTGCGCGTCCGTTCGGCGCCGTCGTGTTCGGCCATTTCGGCGATCGCGTCGGCCGCAAGACCACGCTGGTCGCAGCCTTGCTCACCATGGGCATTTCGACCGTGCTGATCGGCCTGCTGCCGACGCATGCGCAGATCGGCCTCGCTGCGCCGCTGCTGTTGGTGCTGTGCCGTTTCGGCCAGGGCTTTGGACTCGGCGGTGAATGGGGCGGCGCAGTGCTGCTCGCCACCGAGAATGCACCGGAAGGCAAGCGCAACTGGTACGCCATGTTCCCGCAGCTCGGTGCGCCGCTCGGCCTGTTCCTGTCGTCCGGCACGTTCTTCATCCTGCTGCATTTCGTTTCGCCGGAAACGTTCCTGAGCTGGGCGTGGCGCGTGCCGTTCCTCGCCTCCATCGTGCTGATCGCCATCGGATTGTGGGTGCGCCTGTCGATCACCGAGACGCCGGAATTCCAGAAGGCAATCGAGAAGGCCGAGCGCGTTGCCGTCCCCAGCATGGAGCTGCTGCGCAAGCACAAGCGCAGCCTCGTGCTCGGCACGCTGGTCGGTCTGATGACCTTCGTGTTCTTCTATGTCTGCACGGCCTATCTGCTGTCCTACAATGTCGGTATCGCGAAGATGTCGCTGCTCGACGCGCTCAAGGTGCAGATCGCCGGCGCCGTCGCCTTCGGCACCACCAACATTCTGGCCGGCCTGCTCGCCGACAAGATCGGTCGCCGCACGCTGCTGATCGCCAATTGCCTGATGGTGATCGTGTTCTCGTTCTTCCTGGCACCACTGCTGTCAGGCGGCGTGGCGGGCATCTATGCCTTCGCGCTGATCGGTCTGGCGATCTTTGGCATCAATTACGGCCTGATCGGCGCCGCACTCGCGGCCCCGTTCCCGACCACCGTGCGCTATACCGGCGCGTCGATGACGTTCAATCTGGCGAGCATCTTCGGTGCCTCGCTGGCGCCTTACATCGCCACCTGGCTGCAGGCGAATTACGGGCTCGCTTACATCGGCTATTACGTGCTTGCCGCCGCGGTGATCACACTGATTGCGATCTTCGCGTCGGACAGACACGAGGTCTGATTTCGCCTGCTAGCGAATGTCGAAGGGGCAGCGGTGACGCTGCCCCTTTTTTATTGATCAGCGCGACGCCTGCTGTCGCTTGAGTTCATTCCGCGCCGCATCGCGCTCGAATTCGCCGTCGCCCCGGCACACCTCAGCTGCCTGTTTCAGATAGGGCAACGCTTCCTGCGGCTTGTGCTTCACCATCAGATACTGACCGAGATAGAACGACACGCCGCAAGGGCCGAAGTCGTCGTCGAGCCGCATGTCCTTCATTTTGGCGAGCATCTCGTCGCGGGTCATCTGGCCAAGATAGACCGCCACCATCGGCCACGGCCAGCCCTTCCGATCGAGCGTGTCGGTGTTGCGCTTCAGCTCGCCAATATCGTAATCGCCGCTACGCGCCCGCGCGATGTAGCGCAGCAGCTTGCCCAGTTCGTATTGCGGCGTCTTCTCGACCACATCGCCGAAGTCGGCGGCAGCCTCGGCGAAATGTCCCTCGATGAAGTTCATATGCGATCGCCGGTTACGGGTGTCGGGATCGTCCGGCCTCAGCTTTAGCGCCGCGTCCAGGTCCGGGATCGCGCCGGCAAAATCGCCCTTGCGCGCAAAGGCGATGCCGCGGTCAACATGGGCGCCGACGTCGTTCGGATCGCCGGCCAGAACGACGTCGAAATCCGCGATCGCGCCGTCATTGTCGCCCTGTCGAATCCTGACGTCAGCGCGACCACGGTGGGCATAGGTGTCGCCGGGCTTGATCTGCAGCGCAGCGTCGTAATCGGCCAGCGCCTTGCTAAAGTCTTTCTTGGCGGCACGGCTGTTACCGCGTAATGCGAACGCCGCATAGTCTTTCGGATCGACGCGGATGGCTTCCGAGAAATCTGCGATCGCGCCATCGATGTCGGCCAATCTCTTGCGCAACATTCCGCGTCCGCGATGGTAGGACGAATTGCCCGGCTGCAGGCGAATCGCCTTGTCATAATCGGCGCGCGCCCGCACGAAATCGCCCTTGGATTCATAAGCGCTCGCCCGCGAGCCGAAGCCCGAGGCGTAAGTGGGATCGAGGGCGATCGCCTTGTTAGCATCCGCGATAGCCAGATCGAATTCGTCGAGGCGGTTGTGGACCATGGCGCGCGCGCCATAGCCTTTCGCAAAATCAGGATTGAGTGCGATGAACGCAGTAAAATCCGCGCGCGCCGCCTCCATATGGCCGAGTTCGAAGTTCCCGATAGCGCGAAGGCGAAGCGCTTCGGAGCGCTCGGCATCCGCTGCGCCGGCATGATCGATGATATCGCTACAGCCCGCGATCATCCGCTGATCCATCGGCGGGCGACATCCATTATCCGCGTGCGCTGACAATGATGTGGCGAACAGCAATGCTGCAGAAGCGACTGCAACACATATGTGACAGCGAAACGACGACATGGGGAACCGCGCATCAAATGAGGGCTTTGGTGTTGGTCGCGCGGAACTATCAAAACGTTCACTGCGCTGCGATGCGCGCTTGTGCACCGCCATGATCGCGCGGCAGCATCGAATTGTGTAGCATCCCCGTCGCAACGGTATTTAAACTCCCGGCAACGGCTGGAGAAAACCAGAAAAGCCGGGAGGACGACGATGCCAACTCAGCTCTCGCACGACTCTGCTCACCCCGCCGCAATATCCAACTCACTCAGTCGCAGAAATATCCTAGGCAGCGCCGCTGCATTAGCAGCAACGACGCTGATCGCACCTGATGCACTCGCGCGCAACTTCGGTCGCGGTGCGGAGCCGCAGCGCTATCCCGATCCTGATATCGTCGTCATCGACGCCAATCGCTTCAAGGCGAGAGTCGGCAACACCGTCATCAAGCGGCTCTATACGGGCTGCCTGTGGGCGGAGGGACCGGCGTGGAATGCACAGGGTCAGTATCTGATCTGGAGCGATATCCCTGCCAATCGCCAGTTGCGTTATCTCGACGATGACGGCCACATCTCCGAGCGCTTCCGCTATCCATCCGAGGAGAGCAACGGGAATTCGTTTGACACCGAGGGCCGCCAGCTCAGCGCGCAGCGCACGCGCCTTGTCCGCTTCGAGCACAATGGCAGCGTCACGACGCTGGCTGAACAGGCAAACGGCAAGCCGCTGAACGGGCCGAACGATATGGTGGTCAATCCGATCGACAAGGCGATCTGGTTCACCGATCCCGGTTACGGCGCCATCAATCTCTATGAGGGCCAGCGCGCCGCGGCGGGCGTCACGCAGCCGCACCAGAAGGAAGCGGTGTATCGCATCGATCCAACGAGCGGCCAGGTGAACAAGGTCGCCGATGAACCGTTCAAGCCGAACGGCTTGGCGTTCAGCCCGGATTACAAGAAGCTCTATGTCTGCGATACCGGCATCACGCATTATCCCAATGCCAAGAATGTGGTGTGGCAATACGACGTGGACGGCGGAAAGCTCAGCAATGCGAAGCCGCTGATCGACATGACGCTGGATGGCAAGTCCGGCTTCCCTGACGGGCTGCGCGTCGATACCGAAGGCAATATCTGGGTCGGCGCCGGCTGGGTCGGCGAGGGCTATGACGGCGTGCAGATCTTTGCACCTGACGGCCAGCGCATCGGCCAGATCAAGCTTCCGGAGACCTGCGCCAATGTCTGTTTCGGCGGCAAGAAGCGCAACCGGCTGTTCATGACCGCGAGCCAGTCACTCTATGCGGCCTATGTGGAAACGCAGGGCGCGCATTTTTGTTGAGGGGGCTTGCATCACTATCAGCCGTCATGGCCGGGCTTGTCCCGGCCATCCACGTCTTGTGTGTCCTGCGGCCAAGGCGTGGATGCCCGGCATGCGCCGGGCATGACGGTGGAGAGGATCGAGTGCTTCAATAACTACCCGCTATTCCTCAATCCCGCCGAGATGCCGTTGATCGTCAGTTGAATCCCGCGCAGCACCTGCTCATCGGGATTATTCGCGCGATGTTCTTTCAGCAACTCGACCTGCACGTGGTTGAGCGGATCGAGATACGGAAACCGGTTGCGAATCGAGCGGTCGAGCAGCGGGTTGTTTTGCAGCAGGCGCTCCTGCTCCATGATATCCAGCAGCGTCTCGATGCACAGATGCCATTCGCCGCGGATGCGGCCGAAGATGGTCTCGCGCAGCTTCTGGTCGGCGACGAGCTCAGCATAGCGCGAGGCGATGGCGATGGAGCTCTTGGCCAGCACCATGTCCATGTTGGACAGCAGCGTGCGGAAGAACGGCCATTCGCGGTGCATCTCCTGCAGGAAGGCCATGCCCTTGTCGGGATGATTGGCGAGCCAGGCCTCGATGGCGCTGCCGAAACCGTACCAGCCGGGCAGCATCAAGCGGCACTGCGCCCAGGAGAACACCCAGGGGATGGCGCGGAGATCCTCGATGGCGCGGGTCTTCTTGCGCGAGGCCGGACGGCTGCCGATGTTCAGCGTCGAGATCTCGTTGATGACGGTGGATTCCCAGAAGTAATCGACGAAGCCCTCGGTCTCATAGACCAGACCGCGATAGGCCTTGAAGGCCAGTTCGGAAATCTCTTCCATGGCTTCGAGATATTCGCGGCGCGGCGCGCTATGCTTCGGCGCCAGCAGGCTTGCTTCCAGCGTCGCGGCGGCAAGGATTTCCAGATTGTTGCGGCCGACTTCGGCGTTGGAATATTTGCTGGAGATGATCTCGCCCTGTTCGGTGATGCGGATCTGGCCATCCACCGCGCCGCCGGGCTGCGCCAGAATCGCATCGTGGCTCGGGCCACCGCCGCGGCCCACAGAGCCGCCGCGGCCATGGAACAGCCTGAGCCGGATGTGATGCCGCTCGAACACTTCGATGAGTTCGATCTCGGCCTTGTACAGTTCCCAGCCGGAAGTGACGAAACCGCCATCCTTGTTGCTGTCCGAATAGCCGAGCATGACTTCCTGCACCGCGCCGCGGCTGTCGACCAGCTTGCGATAGTCGTGCAGCGAGAACATGCGGTCCATGATGGCTGCAGAGGCCTGCAGATCCTCGATTGTTTCGAACAACGGCACGATGTTGATGGCGCTGCGGCCGGAGCAATCCACCAGCCCGACTTCCTTCAGCAGCACCGCGACTTCGAGCATGTCGGAGACGCCCTTGCACATGGAGATGATGCATTGAGGGATCGCCGCCGCGCCGAATTTCGCGTGGACCTGCGCCGCCATACGGAACAGCGCCAGTTCACCCAGCGTCTCGTCGCTGTATTTGACGAACAGCGAACCGAGCGGCCGCGCGTTCTTCAATTCATTCGTCAGCAGCGCGATGCGCGCTTCCTCGCCGAGCGCGAGATAGGACGTGCCGGGCATCGCGGCATCGATCAGTTCGGCGACGGTGCGCTCATGCACCGCCGAGTTCTGCCGGATATCGAGACTGGCGAGATAGAAGCCAAAACAATCCACCGCGCGGCGCAATTGCCGCAACCGGCCGCGGGCGATGACAGCGGAATTATCAGCGATCAGCGAGCGATCGAGCACGTCGAGATCGGCCTTGAACTCCTGCGCCGATGCGTAAGCCGGGGCATCGCCCACGGCCGCGCGGCGGTTCGGCAATTCGAGCGCATGGGCCGTTGCCGCCATGCGGGCATAGACGCCGGAGATCGCCAGACGATAGGGCTCGCCGGCGCGGTGCGGCGATGGATCCGGGGAGCGTTCGGCCAATGCGCGCAGCTCATCGGAGACATCGGCGAGATGCGCCGCCATCGACAGTTCCGCGCCCAGTGCATGGAGCTCGTCGAGATAGAAGCTGAAGGCACGCCTGCTCTGCAGCATCATGGTGCCGCGCATCACATCTGCCGTGACGAACGGATTGCCGTCGCGGTCGCCGCCGATCCAGCTTCCCATGCGCAGGAACGAGCCGAGCTCGGCCGCGCCGCCCTGCGCGCGCAGGCTGTCTTCCAGCACGCAATGCAGCCGCGGCACTTCGCGCAAAAACGTATAATCGTAGAACGACAATCCGTTAGCGACCTCGTCGAGCACCGTCAGCTTGCTCCGGCGCAGCAGATTAGTCTGCCACAGCGTCACCACGGCGCGGCGCAACTGTTCCTCGGACGCCTCAATCTCCTCGGCGGTGAGCTGCATGCGCTCGCGCCGGTCCAGCAATGCTGCGATTTCCATTTCGCGGTCGATGGTGCTCTTGCGGCGCACTTCCGTGGGATGCGCGGTCAGCACCGGCGAGATCAGCGCCTGGCCGAAGAACTTGCTGAGCAGCCCCGCATCGATGCCGGCCTCGCGCGCGCGCTTCACCGCATGGGCCAGCGTGCCCGATGCGTTGGCCGCATTCGCGCGCTGCGCCCGCATCCGGCGAATGTTGTTCTGGTCTTCGGCGATATTGGCGAGATGCGAAAAGTAGCTGTAAGCGCGAACGATGCGCACGGTCTCGGCGATCGACATGCCATCGAGAATGGCTTCGAGCTCGCGCCGCGCCAGCTTGTCCTCGTCGCGGTGGAAGCGGACCGAGGTCTGCCGGATATTCTCGACCAGGGCGAACACCGCCTCGCCTTCCTGATCCCGAACGGTGTCGCCGAGGATGCGGCCGAGCAGCCGGATATCCTCGCGCAGCCGGGCATCGGCCTCCTGGGCCGCAATGTCGTCGCCGCGGGGGATCGCGGTCTCTTCGGTGGACAGAGGCAGGGACACAAGGACGCTCCAGGAAGTTGCCGGCGCCCCATTTGGTCGCAACTCATGCTGCGACGCAAGGTGAAGTTGGGGGCGCGCGGCTCCTCTCGGAACTCAGCCCTTCGGCTTCACCTTGCCGAGAATGCGGTCCGCCTCGACCCGCCAGTCGGCGCTGCGCGCGAACCCCGCCTCGCCCTTGGTGCCGAACAGCCCGTCTTCGGCGAGATCGGCGATCCAGCCCTGGCGCTCGACCGTGCCTTCGGCCGACCACGGCGTGAGCCCGATCTCGCGCACGGTCTCGGCGACCTCGCGGACTTCCTCGCTGCGGCGGCGACCGTGTTCGATGACGCGCTGAAAGAAATAGGCGCCCTGCTTCTCCCAGTCGATGGATGGAAACGTCTCGACCAGCGAGGCGATCACCGCGTCCTCGACTCCATAGGCGCGCGCGGTCGTAAAGCTCTCGATCACCATGGCCTCGAGGCCCTTGATCATGATGCTGCGGCACATTTTGGTGGCCGAGGCGACGCCAAGCCTGTCACTGGCGACTTGCGCATCGAAGCCGATGGCGTTGAGCAGCGGCGTGAGATCGCGCGCGCCGGTGCCGCCGAGCAGCAGCGGCACCCTGATGCGGTATGGCGGGATCGAAGTCATGACCGCGCCCTCGACATAGCGCCCGCCGGCGCCATCGATCAGCGCGGCCGCGCGCTGCTTCGCGCCGGGCGATGCGGAGTTGAAATCGAGAAACCATGCCTGCGGCTTCAGGCCGGGCACGCAGGCCTGCGCCGCCGGCACGGTCTGGCTCGCAGTCACCGCGCAGATGATGAAGTCGGCGCGTGACGTGAGATCGGCATGCGAAGATGCGAGCGTGACACCATGCGTCTCGGCGTGGTCGCGCAGCGCCCCGGCATCTGCGCCGTCGAGCTTGAGATCATAGGCGCTGACGCGGAGATCCTGCTTGCGCAGGTCTTCCGCGAGAATGCGCCCGACTTCGCCATAGCCGATCAGGCCGACGTGCCACTGGTTCGAATGTTCAGTCATGCTTCTTACTGGACCTTGATGTTTGCCGCCTTCAGCACCGGCCCCCATTTGTCCGCTTCGGCATGCATGAACTTGTCGAAGTCTGCGGGCGAGGAACCGACCGGCGTGGCATCGATCTTCTTCAGCGCCGCCAGCACCACCGGATCCTTCAGGGCTGTCACCAGATCCGCATGGATCTTCGCCACGACATCAGCCGGCATGCCGGCAGGTCCGAGGAAGCCCCACCACACCGCCGTATCATAACCGGCGACGCCGGATTCGGCGACTGTCGGCACATTGGGCAGCGCCGCCGAGCGCGTCGCTGTCGTCACGGCCATGGCGCGCACCGCGCCGCCTTCGAGCTGGCCGACGATCTCCGGCAGCGGATTGATGCTCATGGGAATGTCGCCGGCAATGACGGCTGTGAGCGCCGGCGCACCGCCCTTGTAAGGGATCGAGACGATCTTGGTGCCAGCCATATGGTTCAGCAATTCGCCGGCGAGATGCGCCGAGGTGCCGTTGCCGGACATGCCGTAGGACAGCGAGTCCGGCTTGGCTTTCGCCTGCGCCAGCAGCTCTTGCAGATTCTTGGCTGGGTTGTCCTTCGACACCACGATGGCCAGCGGCGAATAGGCGACCTCGCTGATCGCGGTGAAATCCTTGAACGTGTCGTAGGGCAGCTTCGGATAGAAGAACTGATTGAGCGGATGGCCCGATGCGACGAGGATCAGCGTATAGCCATCGGGCGGCGACTTCGCGAGGGCCTGCGAGGCGATGATGCCACCGGCGCCCGGACGGTTGTCCACCACCGGCTGCTGGCCCCAGGTCTTCGACAGCGATTGGGCGAAGGTCCGCGCCAGCACGTCAACCGCACCGCCGGCTGCATAGGGCACCAGGATCGTCACCTGCTTGCTAGGGAACGTCTGGGCGTGCAGCGACGGGCTGGTGAAAGACAGCAGCGCAGCCGCCGTGGCGATGGCCAGTTTCATGGGCGCAGGCAAAGACACGGGCATGGATGGTCGTCCCTCTTGTAATATCGCGCAACAATCTCGTGTCGTTGCTACTTGATAGTGCTACCTGGCTGTGGTCGCAGCGCGCAGCCCGGACCGTGCGATGGCCGCGTCGACCAGTCCCCGCGCCTTCACATCCTCGGTGAATTTGCGGACAAATGCCATCCCCTCATCGCGCCCCTTGGGGATCGCGATGGCATGTCGCTCGACACCCCAGCGACCGTCCAGCACCTTCGCGCCCGGCGCCTGCTCTGCGAGTTCGAACAGTGTCACCTTGTTGGTAGCAAACACATCGATGCTGCCGGCCATCAGCAGGCCGGGCGCAAGCCTGATGGCCGGCACGCGAACGACTTCGGCATTCTTCAAATCGCGCGACAGCACGGCATCGGATGAACTTCCGGCGGTGACGCCGACATGGACGCCTTTGACATCGACATCATCGGGCCCCGCAACCCTGGACTCTTTCGCGACGAGATAGCCAAGATCGCTTTCCAGATAAGACGGACCGAAATCCATGTCGTTCGCACGCGCGGCCGACGCATTGGTGAAAGCGGCATCGACGGCGCCTGTCTTCACCGCTTCGAGAACCTCGGCATTCCTGGAGAACACCACCGGCTCATAGGGCACGCCCAATTGCCGCGCGAGCTCCTTGCCGAGATCGTAACCGACACCACGCGGGCCTTCGGTTTGCGATACGAGAATAGACGTCGGTGTTCCCGGATAGAGCCCGACACGCAGCTTTCCGGTTGGTGCGAGGATCTGCTTCGGCTCGAGGTCGACGGCAACTGCAGGACCGGCAAACGCTGCCACCAGGAGCGTGATTGCCGCGATCTGCGCGGCAAGTTTGTTTCCAATCATTGCCACGCGCATCATCACCCTCCTAGATCGTCCGCCCAGCCTTGGCCCAATAAGGATCGCGCAGCCGGCGCTTGAAGATCTTGCCGGAGTCTTCGCGCGGCAGATTGCTCTGGATCTCCATCTGCTTCGGCACTTTATAGTCGGCCAGCGCCTTCTTCAGGTCCGCGCGCACCGTCGCCAGGTCGAGCACCACGCCGGGCTGCGGCTCGATCACCGCCATCAGCGACTCGCCGAACTCCTCGTCGGGAATCCCGAACACGGCACAGTCATGGACGCCGGGCAGCGCATGCAGCGCCGACTCGATCTCCGCAGGATAAATGTTGACGCCGCCGGAGATCACCATGTCGCGCTTGCGATCGCAGATGAAGACGTAGCCGTCGGCATCGAGATAGCCAACGTCACCCGAGGTGATAAAGCCGTCACGGTCGATCTCGGCGCGCTTTTCCGGCTTGTTGTGATAGGTGAAATCCGGATTGCCTGCGATGCGTGAATAGATTTCGCCGATCTCGCCTTGCGGCAGGATCTCGCCATTATCGCCGAGGAAGCGCAGTTCGGCGCCGGGCGCGATCTTGCCGACAGTCCCCGGCTTCTTCAGCGCGTCTTCGGAATTCGCGAAGGTCACCGCACCGGATTCGGTGGAGCCATAGAATTCATAGATCACCGGGCCCCACCAGTCGATCATCGCGGTCTTGACGTCGGCCGGGCACGGCGCGGCGGCGTGGATGATATGGCGCAGCGACGACATGTCGTATTTCTTCCTGATATCCTCCGGCAGCTTCATCAGGCGGATGAACATGGTCGGCACCATGAAGATGGTGTCGATCTTCTCGTCCTGCACCACGCGCAGAAATTCTTCGGGATCGAAGCGCGGCATCAGCACCAGCGCGCCGCCAAGACGCCCGGCGCGTAGCGCAAAGGCATTCGGCGCCGAGTGATAGAGCGGTCCGGGCAGCAAAGCGCGGGCGCCGGGCTTGAGGCCATAGACGCGCGCACGCATCTGGTCGGCGGACGCCGCCTGCTCCGGCGTCGGCGCGAAGCGGCGCACGCCCTTCGGGTGGCCTGTCGTGCCCGACGTGTAGATCATGTTGTGCGGCTGCGGTAGCGCGGGGCCATCATAGGGCGCCTGTTCGGTCAGCCAGCTCTCCAGATCGATAGCGCCATCCGGGGTGCCGAGCCGTGCCGGATCGACCTTGTAGTTCGCGATGATCTCCGGCGGCGTCGGCACGCTCAACGACACGATGCCCTGCGGAATTGCCTCGCGCAGTTGATGCAGCATGTCGGCATGGGCGATCAGGACGTTGCTGCCGGAGTCCTTGATCACATAGGTGATCTCTTCCGGCTTGAAGTGCCAGTTCACCGGTACGCCATAAGCGCCGAGCTGCGCCACCGCATAGGCCGCTTCGAGAAACGCAATGTCATTGCGCATCAGGATGCTGACGCTGTCGCCCTGCTTGACGCCAAGCCGCGACAACCCGCCGGCGATGCGGCTCGCGCGTTCGGTCAGTTCGGAAAAGCCGCGGCGACGATCGCCTGAGATGACGCCTTGAAACAGGGAATTTGTCGACATGGATACGTTTCCGGATTTTTGTTTTTGATTGAAGAGAGAAGCTAGCGCGTCACTCCGAGGCCCTCATAGTGAGGAGCGCGTCTTCGCGCGTCTCGAACCATGAGTTGGTGTGCGCCACCATCCTTCGAGACGCGACCAAGAGGTCGCTCCTCTCGCCTGAACGCAATTGCGTTCAGGCTGGGATGAGGGCGGAGTGTTAGTCTACTAATCCACAAATTTCGGCGCACGTTTCTCGATATTCGCGCGCACGGCTTCGGTCTGGTTCGGTCCGCCCATCAGTTTCATCTGCTCGACGGATTCGGCGAGCAGCGCCGGACCGGGATCGACCGCGAGATTGTTGAGCATGCGCTTGGCAGCACGGATCGCATCCGGGCTCTTGCCGGCGATCTCGCGCGCCGTCTCGAGCGCTGCGGCGCGCGGATCGTCGCAGATGCGCGTAGCGAGACCGTAGCTCAGCGCTTCCTGTGCCGAGAAGATGCGGCCGGTGTAAGTGAGGTCGCGCAGGATGTCGTCGCGCACAAGCGAAGCGAGGATCGGTGTGCCGGCCATGTCAGGCACGAGGCCCCATTTGATTTCCATCACCGACATGCGCGTGTCCGGCGCGAGAAACCGCATGTCGGCGCCGAGCGCGACCTGGAAACCGCCGCCAAAGGCGACGCCATGAACCGCCGCAATCACCGGCACCGGCAGTTGACGCCAGCCCCACACCGCCTGCTGGGAGTGATTGCAAAGACCGTGGGTGCGCAGCGAGAGATCGCGCTTCTGCGCGCCGCCGATACCGTCGCCGCCATTGTCGTTCATCGCGGCGAATCGTCCCATGTCGAGGCCGGCGCAGAACGCCCGGCCCTCGCCGGACAGCACGACCGCGCGCAGCCCCTTCTCCCGGCTCAGGCGCTCGGCGGTATCGACCAATGCCGCGAACATCGCCGCATCCAGCGCATTCATCTTGTCCGCGCGGACGAGGCGAACATCGGCAACGCCATCCGTCATGGACACAGAGATGCGGTCTTCCATGGGTGGTTTCCTTCCTAGACTTGTTTTTCTTCCCGCTTTACACGCAAGCGGTATCGGGTTTAGTCAATCAACTAATTAACCCGTCCGCATCCTCTTAAAGCAGGACCCTCCCATGTTCAATCAGCAGCTCCTCGCAGGCCGAAAAATCCTCGTCACCGGCGGTGGCACCGGTCTCGGCAAATCGATGGCGGCGAAATTCCTCGAACTCGGCGCCGAAGTGCATATCTGCGGTCGCCGCAAGGCTGTATGCGACGAGACCGCAACCGAGCTGATGGCGGAATTTGGCGGCAAGGTCTCCAGCCACGGCGTCGACATCCGCGACGCCGCGGCGGTCGATGCGATGATCGAAGGCATCTGGGCCGATGGTCCCCTCACGGACTTGATCAACAACGCCGCCGGAAATTTCATCTCGCGGACGCAGGACCTGTCGGCGCGCGGCTTCGACGCCGTCGCCAACACGGTGATGCACGGCACGTTCTACATGACCCATGCGGTCGGTCGGCGCTGGATTGCCGACAAGGTGCCGGGCAATGTGGTCTCGATCACCGTGACCTGGGTACGCAATGGCAGCCCCTATGTGGTGCCCTCCGCCATGAGCAAATCCGCGATCCATGCCATGACCATGTCGCTGGCCACCGAATGGGGCCGCTACGGCATCCGCCTCAACACCATTGCGCCCGGCGAAATCCCGACCGAAGGCATGAGCAAGCGCATCAAGCCCGGCGACGAGGCCGGTGCACGCACCCGCGCGCAGAACCCGATGGGCCGCGTCGGCAAGATGGAAGAACTGCAGAACCTCGCAGTATTCCTGATCTCCGGCGGCTGCGACTGGATCAGTGGCGAGACCATCGCCATGGACGGCGCGCAGGCGCTCGCCATGGGCGGCAACTTCTATCAGCTTCGCGACTGGTCCGATGCCGAGTGGATCCAAGCACGCGACAGCATCAAAGCGCAGAACGAAAAGGACAAGGCGCAGCGGGGGTAAGGGCCGCAAAATAATTCGACCGGCAGCGAGGCTCTCCCATGCGGGAGGCCTCGCTTTGTTTTTTGATCAACACGCAACCTGCAACCGCTCGCGCGCAACCCTCATGGCCTCGTCTTCGGATGCGACCACCGCGGAACTGATGCCGAACGCCTTCGTCGCAAGTGCCGACTGGGCCTCCACGAGAACGCGTGTGACGGCATTCGGCTCGACGGCAATGATGGCACGGCAAAGCAGCGCGAGCGTCGCTTTGTTGCGCTTGAGCCAAAGCCCCCTCGCTTTGCGATCTTCATGCGCCTCATCATGATGATGACTGGCCATGATCATGACGAAAGGCTGCTTGCGGCCGATGAGATCGTCCATCTCGACCTCCCATTGCGCCGCACTTCCCGGCTGAAGCTCATCATGCCGGACCCACACGATCGGGAAGGCCGCTACATCGTGAATGAGAAAGGCACCGCTATCGAGGCTCATCGTCGTCTCCTGACTGTTCGTTGATCTGCATGCGGAGATAGACCCGGTCGCTCAAACCCGTTAACGACATTCGGACGCAAAATAATGAGAACCGGCCAGGCTGGAGCGGTTCTGAAAAGGCATGGTGTCATGACCTCGCTCACCGAGCGCCTCGACGGACCATCCGCAATCGCCATCTGGGGCAGCGATGAGCCCGGCGATGCATTTCGGCTCGGCACCCGCGAACTCGACTGGCATCATCACCGCCGCGGCCAGTTGTTCTGTATCGAAAGCGGATTGATCCGCCTGCACACGAAACAGGGCTCGTGGCTACTGCCGCCGCAGCGCATCGGCTGGCTGCCGCCCGGGCTCTATCACAAGGTGACCCTGAGCGGTGTACTGAGCGGATGGGGCGTGCTCCTGACGCCGGCCGCGAGCCGGACATTGCCGTCGCAGCCCTGCGTCATGGGTGTCAGCGATCTGCTGCGCGCGCTCGTCAGGCGCGCTGCGGGTTGGACGAATGCGGATCGGCTCACGCCGGCGCAGACGCGCGTCGTGGCCGTGCTGCTCGACGAAATCCGCGGTGCGCCGCAGGAGCCGCTGCATCTGCCGATGCCGACGGATATCCGCGCCTTGCGTATCGCCAATGCGCTGATCCGGCGGCCGCATGACGCGCGCACGCTGCATGAGCTTGGCGAATGGGCTGGCCTGTCGGAACGAACGGCACGTCGCATCTTCATGACGGAGACCGGCATGGGCTTCACGCAGTGGCGGCAGCAGGCGCGTCTCACGCTGGCGTTGGAACGGCTGGCCGCCAATGAACCCGTCGCGGATGTCGCCGAAGCGCTCGGCTATGCCACGTCCAGCAACTTCATCGCGATGTTTCGACGGGCGTTTGGCGAGCCGCCCGCGCGCTATTTTGCAAAACAGCGTAGGACGCGCAACGTCGGCTGAACGACCTCCCGACACCTGTCTCACCGCACCGCAGCACCTTTCCCGTCTTGTCAGTCCTCCCGGACGCCCGCACACTCGCCGCAACTAATAAACTGAGGGAGGGAGACACATGTCCGTTGCGGAAGCGGCCACGCTGGCCGATGTCATTCGCGTGCAAGCACAGACGCGCGGCGATTCAATTGCGCTGGTGTTCGAGGGCCGCGAGACCAGCTACAGATCACTCGATCGCAATGCCAACCGCGTCGCCAACGGGCTGATCGCGCTCGGCGTCAAGCCCAATGAGCGCATCGCCTATCTCGGCAAGAACAGCGACCTCTTCATCGAACTGCTGATCGGCGCCGTGAAGGCCAAGGTGGTGACGGCGCCGGTGAACTGGCGGCTCGCCGGACCGGAGATCGCCTTCATCATCGACGACGCGAAAGCACAGGTGCTGTTCGTCGGACCGGAATTCGTCGATCTCGTACGCAGCCTCAAGCCACAAATGCCGGGCGTGCGCATCGTCATGACCATGGAAGGCGGCGCAACCGAGTGGCAGGACTTTACGGCCTGGCGTGACGCGCAGAGCGAGCGCGATCCTAACCTCACAATGACCAAGGACGATGTCGCGATCCAGCTCTACACGTCGGGCACCACAGGCAAGCCGAAAGGCGCGATGCTGTCACATCAGAATTTCCTGTCACTGCTGCGCATCGGCGGCACCGACGACAACCCTGACTGGAACGTCTGGACCGACACCGATGTGTCGCTGGTGGCGATGCCGGTATTTCATATCGGCGGCGTCGGTTGGGCGGTGTTCGGGCTCTATCACGGCGCCAAGAGCGTGATCGCCAGGGAGTTCGATCCCAACAAGGTGCTCGATTTCTTCCGGGACTACGGTATCAGCAAACTGTTCCTGGTGCCGGCAGCGATGCAGTTCATCGTGCGGCAGCCGCGTGCGCGGGAGATGGATTTCAGCAAGTTGCGCTACATCATGTATGGCGCATCGCCGATCTCCGCCGCCCTGCTCAAGGAATGCATCAGCGTATTCGGCTGCGGCTTCGTGCAGATGTACGGGATGACCGAGACCACCGGTACCATCGTGGTGCTGGCCCCGGAAGATCACGTCGAGGGCCGCGACTGCATGCGTTCCGCCGGCAAGGCGCTACCGGGAATCGAAATCGCCATCCTTGATATCGACGGCAAACAGCTGCCTGTGGGCGAGGTCGGCGAGATCGCGACGCGCTCGGCGTCCAATATGGTGGGCTACTGGAATCTGCCGGACGCCACCGCGCGCACGCTCGGCCGCGACAACTGGCTACGCACCGGCGATGCCGGCTATCTCGACAAAGACGGCTTCCTCTACATACACGACCGTATCAAGGACATGATCATCTCCGGCGGCGAGAACATTTATCCCGCCGAAGTCGAGAGCGCGATCTGCGATCATCCGGATGTCGCCGAAGTCGCCGTCATCGGTATTCCCGACGATACATGGGGCGAAGCGGTGAAGGCCGTGGTGGTGCTGAAGCCCGGCAAGGAGCTCGGCGCAACCGAACTGATGAAGTTCACGCGCGAGCGCATCGCGGGATTCAAGGCGCCGAAGACGATCGACTTCATCGCAGCATTGCCACGCAATGCATCGGGCAAGATCCTGCGACGGCAGTTGCGCGATCCCTATTGGGTGGGGAAAGAGCGGCAGGTGAACTGAGAACTTGTATAGCTACCGCCGCATTCTATCGGCGCCGGGTATATCGATACAGCGAATGCGAGGAACGTCGTCATCTCGCTACCGCGCGGCTCCTCCGGGATCAGCCAATTTGCGTTTTCAGCTAATTGTCTGACGGAGACGTTGAGCGTAGCGTCATGACGGTCGACCGAACGGCTAGTGAACCTCGTGTGTCCGTTGTAGAGGCGCGAAGTCATGCGCGGCGAGATTCGTGACATCAGTTCAGGCAGGGGTAAGGACCCTGCCACCCCGCGCGTCGGAACGCCGCGTCGCCTTGCGGCGATCGTTGTGGGGGACATCTGCGGATATAGCCGCCTCATGGAACTCGACGAGGAAGAAACGCATGCGCGCGTCAAGCGCATCGAGCGTGACCTCATCGAGCCGAGCATTACCGAGCACGACGGCAAACTCGTCAAAAGGACTGGCGATGGGTTCATTGCGATATTCGACAGTCCAGTCGAAGCCGTTCGATGCGGCATCGTCATCCAGCAAAGCATGATCGGGCGCAACGCAGCGCTGCCAAAGAGTTCCTGGATCGAATATCGCATTGGGGTCAATCTGGGAGACGTGATCATCGAGCCCAATGATGTCTTCGGCGATGGCGTCAATATCGCCGCGCGCCTCGAGGGGATCGCCGACCCCGGCCAAGTGTACATCTCGGGTGGCATCTACGAGCAGATCAAGCACAAGCTCGTCTGCGGTTATGAGTCGCTTGGAGATCGCAAGATCAAGAACATTACCGACCCGGTGCGCGTTTACCGGGTGCTTCCTGATCCCGCGGCATTCAACAAGGCACGGAAGCGGCGTGAACATGTTCTGATCATTTCGTTTTGCGCCATCCTGCTGGCTCTCGCAGGCGCCGGCGTCTGGTACATGAGGACTTATCCGCGCAGTGAAATCGGCAATCAGGCGGCAGCTCCCGCGGCGCCTCCGCAAGAGACAGGGAATGCAAGCCCCCGATCAGCGCCCGCGCCCGCCGCCAAGCAAGCCCGGCCTGAACCTGCGCCGGCGGTAACGCCTGCCCCGCCCCCGCCGCCAGCACCACCAAAGCCGGTCATAGAGCCCGTCATGGTCCCCCTCCCCGGCGGGACCTTCGCGATGGGCAGCAATGACGACATATCGGAAAAGCCGGTCCACCAGGTCACGATCAAGCCTTTCGCTATCAGCAAGTATCCGGTCTCGGTTCGGGAATGGAACGCGTGCGCTGCTGCGAATGCATGCGCGTTTCTGGTGACAGGGCGGGACGACATTCCGGTCACGGATGTGAGCTGGACCGATGCCAAGCAGTTTGTCGCATGGCTCGCGAAGGAAACGCAAAAAGCCTTCCGGCTCCCGAGCGAAGCTGAATGGGAGTATGCCGCGCGTGGCGGCACGCAAACGAAATACTGGTGGGGCGATCAGCTCCAGCCGGGCATGGCCAATTGCAAGAACTGCACGGATGCCGCCGCCGAACAGCCGCTCAAGCTCGGCAGTCTGAAGCCAAATCCGTTCGGGCTCTACGATATGGGTGGCGGCGTCAATCAATGGACAGAGGATTGCTGGCACAAGAACTATCAGGGTGCCCCGCAGAACGGCGCGCCATGGGTCGAGAACGACTGCGTCTCGCACGTCATTCGATCGGGCTCCTGGAAAAACGATGCGCGTTACGCCCGACCCGCAAGCCGCGATGGCTACGACACCAATGTGCGATATCCGACCCACGGCTTCCGGATTGCCATTTCGTCCTGAGACCGCCCCCGAAGGAAAGGCTGCGTCATGAGGATCACCGGGCTCATCGTGTTGTCCGCCATGCTGTCAACGGCGCCCCTTGCAGTCCATGCGCAAGGAAAGTCCGCACCGAAGGATGCGGTCCTCTATTTCGTGTGGCCACAGGACAAAGCGGTGATCAAGGGCGGGTTCTGGTGTCGTTTCGGTTTACGCAACATGGGTGTCACTCATGCAGGCGATAATTTCCAGAACAGCGGCCATCATCATTTGCTGATCGATGTGAATGACCCGCTCGATCCGAAGGAGCCGATCCCGCAGGACAAGTCGCATCTCCATTTCGGAGCCGGCCAGACCGAAGCACGCATCGAATTGCCCCCCGGCAAACATACGCTCCAGCTCGTGCTGGGAGACGGCGCTCATTATCCCTTCAACCCGCCCATCGTCTCGAACAAGATCACCGTGACAATCAAGTGAGCGTGCTTCCGATGCCGGGACGTACGGCCTGCTCTGGCGGAACGACGAAAAAAAGGCCCGCTTGCGCGGGCCTTTCGAATTCATGTCGCTTGATCGCGTGGATCAGGCGGTCTTGGCGAACGACGTCGCCTTCGAGAAGTTGTCCTGCGCGCTCTTGGCGCCTTCCGACACGAGCTTGCCGAGATATTCGGTCGACGCCTTGGCGCGCGAGCTCAAAACTTCGCCATGGGCACGCACGAGATCGGTCTGCACCTGGAAGGCTTCGGTCAGCGATTTCGCCGAAGCGAGCTTGTCGATGCCAGCGAAGAACGACTGGACGTCGGCATAGAACGCGTCCTGAACGTTGCGGCTGATCTTGGTCGCCTCGGAGACCGAGTTCGACACAGCGGTTTCGATGGCGGAGGTCACCTTTTCGGAATTGGCCTGGAAGTCGGCGGCCTTGTCCTTGGCAGTGCCGGCAGCGCGCTTGACGAAGTCACGGGTCGCTTCGGGCACTTCCAGATTCTGCAGCTTGGTGAACGCCTCGGTGACGGGCGCGAAAGCCTGCTTGACGTTGTTCAGCACGGAATTGGTTTCGGTTTCGATCGTCATGTTCGTCTCCATCCTCGGGTTGGGCCGCCTCTGCAAAGCTCATGCTTGCACTCAGGCTCGGCTCACCCCGTCCCGCCGTTGTGGGCCCGGGGTGCAACTTCTATGACATAGTAAATAATGCACTGCAACATCTATGGTGCATCGCAACATCACAAACCCGTGATATGCCCGGTAATCAGGCGACGCCTGATGCATTAACGGGCTACCGCCAGCGATCTGAAACAGGAGAGTAACCGACGTGTTGATTTAGCTTTATAATTTAGCATTTCGAGCCGCAGATTCTTCGGATATCCAATTGGGCAAGGCAAATGGCACCTGCCCTTTAAGTCGGCAAACCGGCGTCGCAACGCCTTGGCGACCCCAGCCTTAAGTCGTGGGCCTGGCCGGTCTCCGGCCTCGCCTTTGCCATTGCATATTCGCCCCGCGCGCAGGCACACTCATCGGTAGAACGCTGCAAAGGCGTCGGTCACCATGCGAGGGAGGGACGTATCATGGCGGAAGCCAGCAGGAAGCTGTCCTCAATGGACGCGTCGTTTCTGTATCTGGAAACGCCGGAGATGCCGATGCATGTCGGCAGCATGGCGATCTTTCGCCTGCCCGGCGATTACAAAGGCGACTTCTTCGAGGACTTCAAGGCGATGATCGCCTCGCGGCTGCATATGGCGCCGATCCTCAAGGCACGGCTGGAGAAGGCCCCGCTGGATATCGACCATCCCTCCTGGGTCGAGGACGACCAGTTCGACATCGACCGTCACATCTTTCGCGGCAGCCTGCCCGCCCCGCATGACCGCGCCACGCTGGAGCGCATCGTCGGCTGGATGCATGCCAAGCTCCTGAACCGCGCCCGGCCGCTGTGGGAGTTCTATGTCTTCGAGGGAATGAAGGACAACGAGATCGGCCTGTATTCGAAGATGCACCATGCCTGCATCGACGGCGGCGCCGGCGCCGCGCTCACCAGCATGATCTATGACGTGACGCCGATCCCGCGCGAGATCGAGAAGCCGGAAGTCCGCGCCAAATTGCGTCAGGAGCCGCGCGATATTGCGGCGAGCTTCATCGATTCCTATCAGCAGCTCTGGCGCCAGCCGCTGGAAGGCGCCGGCAAGGGCATCGAACTGCCACGTTCGGGCAAAAGCGACATCGGCTCGATCCTGTTTGACAACGCCATGTTCCAGATCGAGAGCGCGGTGAAATTCGCAGGCTCGATTCCGACCATGGTAAAGAGCGCCTCCGACGTGCTGGCAAAGATCGCCGATCCGAAATCGCGCGACAGTCTCAACAGCATGCTCTCGCCGCCGACGCTGCTCAACAAGACGATCTCGTCCGAGCGTAGCTTTGCCGGCGTGTCGGTGCCGTTGTCCGCCGCCAAGGCCGTGGCCAAGCAGGCGGGCGGCAAGCTCAACGACGTGGTGCTGGCGCTCTCGTCAGGCGTTGTCCGGTGCTACCTCAAGGAAAAAGGCGCCCTGCCCGCCAAGTCCCTGACTGCCGCGGTGCCGATCTCGCTGCGCGAGGAAGGCAACACCGATTCCAACAATCAGGTGTTCGGCATGATCTGCTCGATCGCCAGCAATATCGAGGACCCAAAGGAGCGGCTGGAAGCGATCATCGCGCAATCGACCAAGTCCAAGGAGATGTCGCATCCGCTACGCGCATTGATGCCGCAGGTCTCCAACATCTCCATGCTGGGCGCACCGATCATGGTGCAGATCCTGGCGCTGCTCTACAGCCGCACCAACCTCTCCGACGTGTTGCCGCCGGCGGCCAACATCACGGTGTCCAACGTGCCCGGTCCGCGGCAGACACTCTATGCGGCCGGCGCCGAGCTGCTGCACATCTTCCCGGTCTCCATCGCCACCCATGGGCTGGCGCTGAACATCACCGTGCAGAGCTATCGCGACCAGCTCGATTTCGGCTTCATTGCCGGCGCCAACATCATCCCGCATGTGCAGGTGCTCGCCGACATGATGCCGGACGAATTCGCGCTGCTGCAGGCGGCGTTTGCGCCGCCCGACGTTCTCAAGACCGCCAGCTAGGGAATAACCATGATTGAAATGCCCCCGTTGCAGTTCGCCAAGCTGAATGGCATTCGCATGGGATATTACGATGCCGGCCCCATGAGCGACACGCCGCCTGTGGTGCTGTGCCATGGCTGGCCGGAAATGGCGTTCTCCTGGCGGCATCAGATCAAGGCACTGGCTGCCGCCGGCATCCGCGTCATCGCGCCGGACCAGCGCGGTTATGGCGCGACGTCGCGCCCCGACGCCGTCGAGGATTACAGTATCGAACATCTCACCGGCGATCTCGTCGCATTGCTCGATCATCTCAAGATCGACAAGGCGATCTTCGTCGGCCACGACTGGGGCGGCTTCATCGTCTGGCAGATGCCGCTGCGGCATCGCGATCGCGTCGCCGGCGTGGTCGGCGTGAATACGCCGCACACCGATCGCGCACCGGTCGATCCGTTGCAGATCTATAAAAAGCGCTTCGGCGAGACGATGTATATCGTCCAGTTTCAGGATCCCGCGCACGAGCCGGATCGCATCTTCGGCGAGAATGTCGACAAGGCCTTCGACTTCTTCATGCGCAAGCCGATGCCGCGCAAGCACGCCAATGTTGGCGAAGCGCCGGTCGGCGGCATCGGCGCGTCGTCGAAGACCAATCTGGCGTTTCCGCAGATGGTCGCTGCTTACGATCCCGGGAAGGACCCGCGCCAGAAGATTCTCTCCGACGAGGAAAAGAAGATCTTCGTCGACGCCTTCAAGGAATCCGGTTTCACCGGCGGCATCAACTGGTATCGCAACATGAGCGCCAACTGGGCGCGCGCCGAGGGGCTCGATCACACCGTGCGCGTGCCGTCGCTGATGATCATGGCGGAGAACGACGCGGTACTGCCGCCCTCCTCCGCCGACGGCATGGAGAACATCATTCCCGACCTGGAGAAATATCTGGTGAAGGACAGCGGCCACTGGACCCAACAAGAGAAGCCCGATGAGGTCAGCCAGGTGCTGATTGACTGGCGGCGGAGACGATTTGGATGATCCGTAGGATGGGTAGAGCTCATGCGAAACCCATCACGGCCGGGTGCAGGATTTTGATGGGTTTCGCGAAGACGCTCTACCCATCCTACGCAACAGGAAACGCTTGAGAATGTCCTCCACCAATAAACTCGCCCCGATCCCGCATCCGCCGAAGAAGCCGGTGGTGGGCAATATGCTGTCGCTGGACGCCAATGCGCCGGTGCAGGATCTGGCGCGGCTGGCCAAGGAGCTCGGGCCGATCTTCTGGCTGGACATGATGGGCTCACCCATCGTCATCGTCGGCGGCCACGATCTGGTGGACGAGCTCAGCGACGAGAAGCGCTTCGACAAGGCGGTGCGCGGCGCGCTGCGCCGGGTCCGCGCGGTCGGGGGCGACGGGCTGTTCACGGCGGATACGAAAGAGCCGAACTGGACCAAGGCCCACAACATCCTGCTGCAGCCGTTCGGCAACCGCGCGATGCAGTCCTATCACCCGAGCATGGTGGATATCGCCGAGCAGCTGGTGAAGAAATGGGAACGCCTCAACACCGACGAGGAGATCGACGTCGTCCATGACATGACGGCGCTGACGCTGGACACGATCGGCCTGTGCGGTTTCGACTATCGCTTCAACTCGTTCTACCGCAGCGACTATCACCCCTTCGTGGAATCGCTGGTGCGCTCGCTCGAGACCATCATGATGACCCGCGGCCTGCCGCTGGAAAGTCTGTGGATGCAGAAGCGCCGCCGCGATCTCGCCGGCGACGTCGCTTTCATGAACTCCATGGTCGATGAGATCATTGCCGAGCGCCGCAAGGCGGCCGAGGCAGCGGACGGCAAGAAGGACATGCTAGCGGCGATGATGACCGGCGTCGACCGCGCCACCGGCGAACAGCTCGACGACGTCAACATCCGCTACCAGATCAACACTTTCCTGATCGCCGGCCACGAGACCACCTCGGGCCTGCTGTCTTGTGCGATCTACGCGATGCTGAAACATCCGGAGGTGCTGAAGAAGGCCTATGAGGAAGTCGACCGCGTGTTCGGCCCCGACGTCAACGCCAAGCCGACCTATCAGCAGGTCACGCAGCTGCATTACATCACGCAGATCCTCAAGGAGTCGCTGCGGCTGTGGCCGCCGGCACCGGCCTATGGCATCGCGCCGGTGCAGGACGAGGCCATCGGCGGCGGCAAATACAAATTGCGCAAAGGCACCTTCGTCACCATCCTGGTGCTGGCGCTGCATCGCGATCCCTCGGTCTGGGGATCCAATCCCGATGCCTTCGATCCCGAAAATTTTTCAAAGGAGGCCGAAGCGGCGCGGCCGATCAACGCCTGGAAACCATTCGGCAACGGCCAGCGCGCCTGTATCGGCCGCGGCTTCGCCATGCATGAAGCCGCGCTGGCGCTCGGCATGATCCTGCAGCGCTTCAAGATGACCGACCACAGACGCTACCAGATGGTGCTGAAGGAAACGCTGACCATCAAACCCGACGGTTTCAAGATCAAGGTGCGCCCGCGCCACGATCACGAGCGCGGCGCCTATGCCGGCCGCACAAACGTGGCCACCTCGGCTGCCGCGCCACTCGCGCCAGTTGCCACGGGTCGCGCGCGGCCCAGCCACAACACACCGCTGCTGGTGCTGTATGGCTCCAATCTCGGCACCGCCGAGGAACTGGCGACACGCGTCGCCGATCTCGCCGAGGTCAATGGCTTTGCGACCAAGCTCGCACCGCTGGATGACTTTGTCGGCAAACTGCCGACCGAGGGCGGCGTGCTGATCTTCTGCGCGTCCTACAACGGCGCGGCGCCGGACAATGCGACGCAATTCGTCAACTGGCTCAGTACTGACCTGCCGAAGGACGCCTTTGCCAAGGTGCGCTACGCCGTGTTCGGCTGTGGCAACAGCGACTGGCTCGCGACCTATCAGTCGATCCCGCGCACTATCGACGACAAGCTGCGCGAACATGGTGCCACCAACGCCTATGTCCGCGGCGAAGGCGATGCGCGCGACGATCTCGACGGTCAGTTCGAGGACTGGTTCGCGAAACTGCGTCCGCTCGCGGTGAAGGAATTCGGCCTCGACACCGGCTTCGAGCGCAGCGCCGACGATGCACCACTCTATCAGATCGAACCTGTCGCGCCGAGCGCGGTGAACACCGTCGTCGCCCTCGGCGGCGTGGTACCGATGAAGGTGCTGGGCAACAGGGAATTGCAGAACGGTGCGTCGGATCGCTCGACACGTCATATCGAGATCGAGCTGCCTGCCGGGACCAGCTACCGCGCCGGCGACCACCTCAGCGTGGTGCCGCGCAACGATCCCGCGCTTGTCGATGCGGTCGCGCGCCGTTTCGGCTTCCTGCCGGACGACCAGATTCGGCTGCAGGTCGCGACGGGCCGCCGCGCGCAATTGCCTGTCGGTGATGTCGTCTCTGTCGGCCGATTGCTGACAGAGTTCGTCGAGCTGCAGCAGGTCGCCACCCGCAAGCAGATCCAGATCATGGCGGAGAACGCCCGCTGCCCGATGACCAGACCGAAACTGCTCGGTTATATCGGCGACGATCCCGCCGCAAGCGAGCGCTATCGCAGTGACATCCTCGCCAAACGCAAATCGGTGTTCGACCTCCTCGAAGAACATCCGGCCTGCGAATTGCCGTTCCACACCTATCTGGAAATGCTGTCGCTGCTGGCGCCGCGCTATTACTCGATCTCGTCGTCGCCGCAGGGTGAGACGGCACGCTGCAGCGTCACCACGGCAGTGGTCCAGGGCCCCGCGCATTCTGGCCGCGGCATCTACAAGGGCGTCTGCTCCAACTATCTCAGCGGCCGCCGCGCCGGCGATACCGTGCATGCCATCGTGCGCGAGACCAAGGCCGGTTTCCGCCTGCCCGACGATCCCCTCGTGCCGCTCATCATGATCGGACCGGGTACGGGTCTCGCGCCGTTCCGGGGCTTCCTGCAGGAACGCGCCGCACTCAAGGCGCAAGGCGCGACACTCGGCCCTGCGCTGCTGTTCTTCGGCTGCCGCCATCCCGATCAGGACTTTCTCTATGCCGAGGAGCTGAAGGGTTTCGCCGCCGATGGTATCTGTGAACTACACACCGCCTTCTCGCGCGGCGATGTGCCGAAGACCTATGTGCAGCACCTCATCACCCAGCAGAAGGACCGCGTCTGGGATCTGATTGAGCAAGGCGCCATTACTTATGTCTGCGGCGATGGCGGCAAGATGGAGCCGGATGTGAAAGCGGCGCTGATGGCGATCCAGCGCGAACGCAGCGGCGGCGATGACGCTGCGGCGCTGACCTGGATCGACGATCTCGGCACACGCAATCGCTACGTGCTCGACGTCTGGGCCGGGAGTTAGCGAGAGGCTGATACCAGTTCCATTGTCACAATCGGTGTCACAAAAGCCCGCGCGCACTGTCATAATTGCCATACGCGCAATCTCTCATTAATCGCTGCGACGATTTGTTTGGCGCATGACGCGGTTGTCACTTTTTCGCAGGGACTTTCCGTGTCATATGTTTGACATGAGCCCACGTTCCGCCCGATCCCCCGAACCGATTGATGTCCCGTACGAGCCGCCACAGCTGGCGCGCGCGAACGGCATCGATATCTGTTACGACATCTTCGGATATTCGGATGCGGAACCGATGGTGATGATTATGGGCCTCGGCGCCCAGATGATTCACTGGGACGACGACTTCTGCCGCGAATTGGCCAGCAATGGCTTTCGCGTGATCCGCTTCGACAACCGCGACATCGGCCTGTCCTCCAAGATGGCCGGCGGCAAGCCGTTCACTCTGTACGAACTGGCCAAGCTGCGTTTTCTCGGCACGCCTGTCTCGGCCCCCTACAAGCTGAGCGACATGGCGACCGATGTGGTCGCCCTGCTCGACGTGCTGCGGATCCGCTCCGCGCATGTGGTTGGCGCCTCCATGGGCGGCATGATCGCGCAGGAAATGGCGATCACCTATCCGGAGCGCCTGCGCTCGCTGACCTCGATCATGTCGACCACCGGCAATCCGCGCCTGCCGCAGCCGAGCCGCGCGGTGTCACTGTTGCTGCTGAAGCCACAGCCGACCGGCTATGAGGCGTTCCTCGAACGCTTCAAGCAGACCTGGCTGTTCCTGCGCGTTGGCAGCTTCCCCGACGACGAAGCCAGGGATCTCGACCGCGCCGAGCGGACCTATGCGCGTGGCCTGAGCCCGGCCGGTGTCGGCCGGCAACTCCGCGCCATTCTCGCTTCGGGCAGCCGTAAAGAAAGACTCGCCACGGTCACCGCGCCGACGCTGGTGATCCACGGCAAGATCGATCCTCTGGTGCATCCGGCCGCTGGCCGCGACACAGCGGCGTCGATTCCCGGCGCAAAGCTGATGATGGTCGACCGGATGGGCCACGCTCTGCCGATCTCGATGTGGTCCCTGGTGATCGACGCCATCTCGCGGCATGCGCATGGCGCGAAGCTGCAGCAGCCGCTGCAGGTCAACGCGCGCCGCGCGGGCTGAGCCCGCGTCTACTTCTTGTCCTTCGGCTTCACGCCGAGGCCGGCCATGTTGGCGAACATCTCCTGGAAGCGCTCGCCCATCTTCGGATCGAACGAGAACCAGCTCTGCATGATCGACTCCGGCGAGAACTTGTCGATGTTGTCCATCATCTTTTTCTGCATCTGATCCATCATCGCCGACTGCATCGGCTGCACATCAGGCAGCCCCAGGAATTCGCGCGCCTCAAGCGGCGTACAGTCCACGGTGACGATCACTTTCATTATCAGCTCCTGAGGCAAACCGGCCGCTCACGCGAACATGGCGGCGCAGTGGCAGTATCGCCGCTGACGCCTGCCCGATGCAAGCGATGTGACATCTACATTGCAGTTGCGAGATGTCAGCCGAAGCGTTCGGCCGCGAAGGCCTTGGGATCGGTGAAGGGCGTGACGCCCGTCACCATGTCCGCAATCAGACGGCCGGTCACCGGCCCCAGCGTGAAGCCATGATGCTGGTGGCCGAAATCGAACCACAGGCCCTTGTGGCGCGGCGCCTTGCCGATCACCGGCAGCATGTCCGGCAGGCAGGGCCGCGCGCCCATCCAGGGCTTCGCCTCGACGGGATTGCCGAGCGGGAAGGTCTGCCGTGCGATCGGCAGCGCCCGCTCGATCTGCGCCGGCGTCGGCGGCGCATCGCGGAGCGCGAACTCGGCGCCGGTGGTCAGGCGGATGCCGCGATTCATCGGCGCCAACAGATAGCCGCGATCGGCATCGAGCACCGGATGGCGCAGCACCGCATTGCCGGATGGCGCCAGATGGATGTGATAGCCGCGCTTGCTCTTGAGCGGGATATTGTAGCCGAGCGGCCGAAACACCTGATCCGACCATGGCCCGAGCGCGACCACCACATCGCGCGCGACCAGCGCCCCGTTCGGCCCGGCCACGCGCCATTTGCCGTCGCTCTGCTCCAGCGTCCGGGCATCGGCAGCAATGAAGCGACCACCCTTGCGGATGAACAGCGCGGCATAGGCTTTTGCGAGGCCGCCGGGATCGGGCACGAAGCCCGGCGACGTCCAGTGGATGGCACCGGCAAAATCGGTGGACAGGTTCGGCTCCTGCTCCGCAATGGCGGCGGCGTCCAGAACGTCGCCCGGTACGCCATAGGCGCGATGGCGCTCGAGATCCGCGATTCCCTTCGCGAGACTCGCCTCGCAGCGAAACGCGTTGATCCATCCCATCCGGCGCAGCAGCTCCGGCACGCCAGCCTCCGCGATCAAGGCCTCGTGCTCGATCAGGCTGCGCTGGATCAGCGGCAGCGCCGCCATCGCACTGCGGAGTGCTCCCTCAGGCGACGAGTTCAGGAAATATCTGACGATCCATGGCAGCATGCCGGGCAGCGCGTTGAGATGATAGTGCACCTCGGGCGCGCGGTTCAGCGCATATTTAAAGAGCTTGGTGAGATCGCGCGGCAGCATATAAGGGAAAACCGAACAGCACTGGATCAGCCCGGCATTGCCATAGCTGGTTTCCTCGCCGGCCTTCTCATGCCGGTCGACCAGCACCACATTGCGGCCGCGCGCCTGCAGATGCAGCGCCGCCGACACACCGACCATACCTGCGCCGAGCACAAGCACATCAGCCTTGAGTTCCGCCATTCCTGCTCCGAAATCTTGCCGTTCTGGCGGTCCTGTTAGCGCAGTGTCGTGACCGAATGATGCACGCACGCAATGCGTAGAATTGCTTATACCCAATCCTAGCAAGGATTGCGCCAGCCACTTCATTGTGCAGCGCATAGCTGACAAATGCTGCTTGCGCGGCGTGCAATCTCCGCCAACAATGTGACACTCGCTCAACGGCAGGCGGCCGCGTGGTGATGCAATCGCGGTTATGCAATGGAGAAGCTCAGTATGTCGATCCGTCAGACGTTCATTGCCGCCGCTGCATCGCTGATCGCCTTCGCCACACTTTCTGCCCCCATACTGCCCGCCTCCGCACAAACGCTGCGCTATGCCAATCAGGGCGACTTGAAATCGCTCGATCCCTATACGCTGCGCGAAACCACGACGATTGCTCATCACGGCCAGGTCTATGAAGGCCTTGTCGGGCGCGGCAAGGATCTGCAGATCATCCCGGCGCTCGCCGAGAGCTGGGAAACACCGGAGCCGACGCGCTGGCGCTTCCATCTGCGCAAGGGTGTCAAATTCCACAATGGCGACCCCTTCACCGCCGACGACGTCGTGTTCTCCGCTGACCGCGTGCGCGCCAAGGGCTCCGACTTCACGACGGTCATTCCGGCCGATGCCAAGGTGCTCAAAATCGACGACTACACCGTCGATTTCGTGCTGACCAAGCCCAATCCCATCCTGACGTCGCAATGGGACGTCTGGTACATCATGGACAAGAAATGGGCGGAGGCGAACAATGCCAACGCGCCGACGCCGGCCGCGGCGACCTCGCCAAGCTTCGCGTCGTTGAATGCGAATGGCACGGGCCCCTTCACCATCGAAAGCCATCAGCCGGGCGTGAAGACGGTCTTCAAGGTCAATCCTAACTGGTGGGGCAAGCCCGAGCATAATCTCAAGGAGATCATCTTCACGCCGATCGCCTCCGATGCCACCCGCGTCGCGGCGCTGCTGTCCGGCGAAGTCGACATCATCGAGCCGGTGCCAGTGCAGGACATCGCCCGCGTCAATGGATCAGCCAACGCCGCCGTGATGGCCGGGCCGGAGCTGCGCACCATCTTCCTCGGCATGGACCAGATTCGCGACGAGCTTCTTTTCTCGAATATCAAGGGCAAGAACCCGTTCAAGGACATCCGCGTCCGCGAGGCCTTCTACAAGGCCATCGACATCGAACTGATCAAGAGCCGCGTCATGCGCGGCCTGTCGACACCATCCGCTTTGATGATCGCGCCGCCGCTGTTCAAGCTCTCCGGCGACTTCACGCGGCCGAAATACGACGCCGACGGCGCCAAGAAACTGCTGGCCGATGCCGGCTATGCCGACGGATTCGAAGTCGGCATGGATTGCCCGAATGATCGTTATGTCAACGACGCCGCGATCTGTCAGGCCGTGGTCGGCATGCTCGCGCGCATCGGCGTCAAGGTCACGCTGAACGCGCAGCCGAAGGCGCTGTATTTTGCCAAGGTCTTCAAGACCGGCGGCTTCAACACCTCATTCTATCTGCTCGGCTGGACACCGGGCACGCAGGATTCGCACAATGTGATGCATGACATCATGGGCTGTCGCGACGATCCCGCGAGCCCGCGCGGCGCCACCAATCTCGGCGGTTATTGCAACAAGGATTTCGACGCCCTCACCGACAAGGTGCTGCAGGAGACCGACACCGCCAAGCGCGACCAGCTCATCAAACAGGCCTATGAGATCGCCGCCAAGGACTGGGCCTATATCCCGCTGCATCAGCAAGCGCTGGCCTGGGGCGTCTCCAAGAAGGTGAAGATCGTGCAGCGCCCAGACAATCAGGTGCTGCCATACTGGGCGGTGAAGCAGGACTAGGCGGCACCCAGCGGAAAGCGAAGGTCACGCATGCTCGCTTTCATCCTGCGCCGCGCATTGCAGTCCATTGGTGTGATGATCGCCGTCGGCATCATCGCCTTCACCATGTTCCGCTTTGCCGGCGATCCGGTGAACCAGATGGTGGCGATCGACACCACGCCGGCGCAGCGCGCCGAGGTGCGCGCGTCGCTTGGCCTCGACGATCCTGTCCCGGTGCAATTCGCGCGCTACTTCATCAATGCCGTGCAGTTCAAGTTCGGCGTCTCCTACCAGTTTCGTCAGCCGGTCTCGGCGCTGCTGAAGGAGCGCATGCCGGCGACGCTGGAGCTCGCCACCTGCGCCACCGTGATCGCCATGGTGTTCGGCATCCTGATGGGCATCTATTCGGCGCTGCGGAAGGATTCGTTCTTCGCCAAGGTGCTGCAGGCGGTGTCGCTGATCGGCATCTCGCTGCCGACCTTCCTGATTGGCATTCTCTTGATCTATCTCTTCGCGGTGACACTCGGCTGGCTGCCCTCCTTCGGGCGCGGCGATGTCGTGAAATTCGGCTGGTGGACCACCGGCCTGCTGACGATCTCCGGCCTGAAGGCGCTGATCATGCCATCGGTGACGCTCGGCCTGTTCCAGATGACGCTGATCATGCGCCTCGTCCGCGCCGAGATGCTGGAGGTGCTGCGCACCGACTATATCCGCTTCGCCCGCGCCCGCGGCCTGACCACCCGCGCGATCCATTTCGGCCATGCACTGAAGAACACGCTGGTGCCGGTCATCACCGTCGCCGGGTTGCAATTCGGCTCGGTCATCGCCTTCGCCATCATTACCGAGACGGTGTTCCAGTGGCCGGGTATGGGGCTGCTGTTCGTGCAGGCCGTGCAGAATGTCGATATCCCGATCATGGCGGCCTATCTCCTGGTGGTGTCGCTGATCTTCGTCACCATCAACCTGATTGTGGACATCCTCTACACCATCGTCGATCCGCGCCTGCGCGCGACGATCAACCGGCCGGCATGAGGGGGAACGCATGACTCAAGCACGTTGCAACCTCATCCCTCGCGTTCGCGCAAGTTCTCTCAGTCTGTCGTCCCCGTCTAGCACGCCAAAGGCGTGCGCGGGGCGGGGACCCATAACCGCCGTGCGCGTAGTTAAAACGCGGCCTCACCCACAGCACCTCACCGCGAGCTCGGTGGTTATGGATCCCCGCCTTCGCGGGGATGACAACTGTAAGCCTAGTGCACTCCAGCGGAGCGCGAACATGCGGAGCGCACCATGACCGACGCGCCCCTCCCCCACACACCCTCCCTCCTCGCCCGCGCCATCGACAGCGACATCTTCTATTCGTTCCGCCGCTCCAAGCTCACAATGGTCGCGGCTGCGATCGTGTTCGTGCTGCTGATGATGGCGCTGTTTGCGCCTGTGCTGGTGGTGCAGAATCCGTTCGATCCGGCGCAGCTCGAACTGATCAACTCGCGCATCGCGCCGCTCTGGACGGCGGAAGGCCAGAGGCCGTTCCTGCTCGGCACTGACGAACAGGGCCGCGACATCTATTCGGCGATTCTTTACGGCATGCGGATCTCGCTGGTGGTTGGCGTGCTCGGCGTCAGTTTCGCCGCGGTGCTCGGCATCGGGCTCGGCCTGATCGCCGGCTATGTCGGTGGCGCCGTCGACAGCCTGATCATGCGCATCGCCGATGTGCAGCTCACCTTTCCGGCGATCCTGATCGCGCTGCTCATCGACGGCGTCGTGAAGTCCGCACTCGGTAATCATCTCGATGCGTCGACCACGCTGATCGTGCTGGTGGTGGCCATCGGGCTGAGTTTCTGGGTGCAATATGCCCGCACCGTGCGCGGCTCGGTGATGGTGGAGAAGAACAAGGACTATGTCGCCGCGGCGCAGCTGATCGGCCTGCCCGCGCGCGTCATCATGATCCGCCATGTGCTGCCGAATACCATGGGGCCGATCCTGGTGATCGCCACCATCAATCTGGCGCTGGCCATCATCACCGAGGCGACGCTGTCGTTTCTCGGCTCCGGCATGCCCGACACCATGCCGTCGCTGGGCACGCTGATCCGCATCGGCAACAACTATCTGTTCTCCGGCGAATGGTGGGTCATCGCCTTTCCCGGCCTCGCGCTGGCCTCGCTGATCCTGTCGATCAATCTGCTCGGCGACTGGCTGCGCGATGCGCTGAACCCGAAGCTGCAATGATGTCTCACCTCAAGCAGTGCCCGACATGAGCGTGCCCGTCCTCTCCGTGCGCAACTTGTGCGTTGAATTCGCCAGCCGACGCGGCGCGCTGCGTGCCATCGACGGCGTGTCCTTCGACATCGCCAAGGGCGAGGTGCTGGGCGTGGTCGGCGAATCCGGCGCCGGCAAATCGGTGACGGGGCTTGCGGCCATCGGCCTGATCGATCCGCCCGGGCGCATCTCAGGCGGCGAGATCCTGCTGTCGGGTCTGCGCATCGACAATCTGCCGCCGGAGCAGATGCGCCGGATTCGCGGCAAACGCATCGCGATGATCTTTCAAGATCCGCTGACCAGCCTCAATCCGCTGTATCGCATTGGCGACCAGCTGGTGGAGACGATCCGCACCCATCTCAACATGAACGAGACGCAGGCACGCAAGCGCGCGGTGGATCTGCTCGCCGAGGTCGGCATTCCCGCGCCGGACAAGCGCGTCGATGCCTATCCGCATGAATTTTCCGGCGGCATGCGACAGCGCGTGGTGATCGCGCTGGCGATCGCGGCCGAGCCCGAACTGATCATCGCGGACGAGCCGACCACCGCGCTCGACGTTTCCGTGCAGGCGCAGATCATTGCGCTGATCAAACGGCTCGGCCGCGACCACGGCACGGCGGTGATGCTGGTCACCCACGACATGGGTGTCATCGCCGAGACATCCGACCGCGTCGCCGTGATGTATTCCGGGCGCATCGCCGAGATCGGCCCGGTGCGCGACGTGGTGCAGAACCCGCTGCATCCCTACGCCAAGGGACTGATGGGCGCGATCCCGACGCTGACGGGCGACGCCTCGCAGCGGCTGGTGCAGATTCCAGGCTCAATGCCGCGGCTGTCTGCCATTCCGCAGGGCTGTGCGTTTAATCCGCGCTGCAGTTTCGCGTTCGACCGCTGCCGCACCGAGCGGCCTGAACCTATCGCCGTCGGCGCGCAGCAGGTCGCCTGCCACCTCTATGATCCCAATCATCTCCATGACCACGCTCCTGCGGAGAGCGCGGCATGACGGCGCTGGTGCAGGCACGCAATCTCAAACGCGCATTCGACGTCTCGAAGCCGTGGCTCAACCGCGTCATCGAGCGCAGTCCGATGGAGTTTCTGAAGGCCGTCGACGGCGTCTCGTTCGAGATCAAGCGCGGCGAGACCTTTGCGCTGGTCGGCGAATCCGGTTCGGGCAAGAGCACGGTGGCGCGGATGGTGGTCGGGCTGCTGCCGCCGACATCCGGCGACGTCATCATCGACGGCGTCTCGATGAGCGATCCCGGGCAGGCCGGCGCGCGCAAGCTGCTGCGCAAGCGCATCCAGATGATCTTCCAGGATCCCTATGCGAGCCTCAATCCGCGGCTGCGCGTCGATGCGATCATCGCCGAACCGATCCGCGCCTTCGATCTCATTCAGGGCGAGCGCGACATTCGCGCCCGCGTCGGCGAATTGTTGACGCTGGTGGGCCTGCATCCCGACGACGGGCAGAAATACCCGCATCAGTTCTCCGGCGGCCAGCGCCAGCGTATCGCGATTGCCCGCGCACTCGCATCGGAGGCCGAGTTCATCGTCTGCGACGAGCCGACCTCAGCGCTGGATGTCTCGGTGCAGGCGCAAATTCTCAACCTGATGCGCGAACTGCAGGACAAATTCGGCCTGACCTATCTGTTTATCAGCCACAACCTTGCTGTGGTCAGGCACATGGCTGACCGGATCGGCGTGATGTATCTCGGCCGCATCGTGGAGATTGCGGAAGGGCGCGAACTCTTCCGCGCGCCGCGCATGCCTTATACGCGCATGCTGCTGGGCGCTGTGCCGGATCTGGCCATGTCAGGTCGCGCACGCATCGCGGTCTCCGGCGAGATTCCCAATCCGATCGATCCGCCCTCCGGCTGCACGTTTCATCCGCGCTGCCCGGAAGTGTTCGATCTCTGTCGCAAAGTCGTGCCGGATCTGGTCGACGGCGTCGCCTGTCATGCGGTCAACAAACTGATCGCGCCGCCAAGCGAAGCTGTCCCCGCCGCGCGGCGATAATTGCGATCAGCGCGCACCCAGATCAGGACGCCTGAAACGACAACGCGGCAGGCACCGCAGGGTATCGGCAACAGACCCCCACAGCACCCACCGCGAAATCATTCAGCCGAAAATCTCGGCTGCAAGATCGGTCCGGCAAGATCACTGCGCATGAACGTCAGTGCGTCTCCGGACCGATCCGATCAATCTTCGGCCGGCTCCTCGCCGTCACCGCCGTCTTCGTCGCGCTCGATGGGACCGGCGAGAATCTGCTCGGCGATCAGGCCGGAATTCTGCCGGATCGAGGCTTCGATCTTGGCGGTCATGTCCGGATTGGCCTTCAGGAAGGCCTTGGAATTCTCCCGGCCCTGGCCGAGACGCTGGCTGTCATAAGAGAACCAGGCGCCGGACTTCTCGACGATTCCCGCTTTCACGCCGAGATCGAGGATTTCGCCCATCTTGGAGACGCCTTCGCCATACATGATGTCGAATTCGACCTGCTTGAAAGGCGGTGCCAGCTTGTTCTTCACCACCTTGACGCGGGTCGAGTTACCAACGACCTCGTCGCGCTCCTTGATCGCGCCGATGCGGCGGATGTCGAGACGGACCGAGGCGTAGAATTTCAGCGCATTGCCGCCGGTGGTGGTTTCCGGCGAGCCATACATCACACCGATCTTCATGCGGATCTGGTTGATGAAGATCACCATCGTATTGGATTTGTTGATCGAGGCAGTCAGCTTGCGCAGCGCCTGGCTCATCAAGCGAGCCTGCAGGCCCGGCAGCGCGTCGCCCATTTCGCCTTCGAGTTCGGCGCGCGGCACCAGCGCTGCCACGGAGTCGATGATCAGCACGTCCACCGCGCCGGAGCGCACCAGCGTGTCGGCGATTTCCAGCGCCTGTTCGCCGTGATCCGGCTGCGAGATCAGGAGCTCATCGACATTGACGCCCAGCTTGCGGGCATAGACCGGGTCGAGCGCATGTTCGGCGTCGATGAAGGCGCAGATGCCGCCCTTCTTCTGGGCTTCCGCGGCGCAATGCAGCGCCAAGGTCGTCTTGCCCGAGGATTCCGGTCCGTAGATCTCGATCACGCGGCCCTTGGGCAGCCCGCCGACGCCGAGCGCGATATCGAGGCCGAGCGAGCCCGACGAAATCACCTCGATGTCCATCGACCGGTCGTTCTTGCCGAGCTTCATCACCGAGCCCTTGCCGAACTGGCGCTCGATCTGGGAGAGCGCGGCCGACAGGGCCTTGGTCTTGTCCATGGAGGATCCTTCAACGATACGCAGGGCAGTCGGAGTGGTAGCCATTGATCTAGCTCCTTATGAAGGGATTCGCGACAGGACAAACGGCAAGCGCCAAAGGATGGCGGCGCTGTTCGGGCTGAAAACAACGTACCCCATCTGTTCTATGTTCGCAATATGTTCTTTTGAGAATTTTGGGTACTGGCCTGTTTCCGACCGCAGTGGCCTATTTTTAGATTGGCAGTGGCCTGGTTCCAATTTTGCCGTAATTGTTAAGCTTCATTAACGCAACCTAAGGAGGTTGCAACGATGAATGACACGACTGTTTTCCACGCTTTCAAAAACGGCGTTTGGATGGGCATTGGAACTAGGCAGGCAATCGTTGCGCGAGGCTACGACTGCGATGACGCGGTCCTGTGGTGCTCAAAAGATCTCCTGATCAACGGCTGGCGAGATCGGTAGCTTGAGTATGTCCAACGATGCCCCAACAAGCTTACGGATGGGTTTTGGCTACGATCAAGCTCGTGCATCTGGCTTAGGTGGCATTAGGCGGGACCGTTCGCCGAACCAAGTTAACCGCGAGATTAGCGATCGAAAGATTGCCAACCAGATTCGAACTGAAGTGGAGCGCGACCCCGAATGGGGGCCGTTTGTCGCCCATTGGGTAACTGAGAAATTGAAGCCGCAGGAAATTCTACAAGCTCTTTGGAACGCTCAATTTGATGAGTGGTGCAGAAGGAAGCGGCGGCAAAATAGGTATCTCAGATTTTAAAAGGCCGCCTCAATGGGCGACCTCTTTCATTTTGCACCTTCGTTACCAGTCCAGTAGCTGTAAGCCGTGAGGTCATGTCGGGCGATCCCGAGCAGTACGTCTCGACCAGCTACGCGGAGCGCCAGGACCTCTCGCTGCGCATAGGATCGCGCCGCGGACCAAAAGCGCTTTCATAAACATTTCGAATAGTGAGGGAATCCAAGATGGCCGTAAAAGCGATCGATATCGAGGGCAAGTGGCAGTTTGCCAGCATAACTGCAGCCAAGATGTTTATGATCCAATCCTGAAAAACACACCGATCTCGCAACGCGTTACACCCGATGAGTTCCTAAGCTTAAAAGCTCTATACGAGGCCTATTGCGCAAAAACCAATTGGCCTCTTCCATCTCCTCCGAAGGAATTTTATCCGATGCTAGAAAAAGGTCGCGGCTTCGCGACCAGGTGCTTCGGGTTAGTTTTCGAGAACGGGAAAACTGAAAGGTTTTCGCTGGACAAAGCTCTCAGTGCTGTCGCCAACTGAAACAGTGGCCTGCTTTAATTCAGCGAGTGGCGATGACGAACCCTCGAATAGCCATAGCGTGTCTAATTCTCGTGGTCCTGATGGCAGCCTTCTTCGTGGCCGATATGCACTCCTCATGCAAACAAGAGCATGGGCCAGACTACAAGTGCTATCCGGGCGGCCGACGGCTGGTCCGGTAGTCGCTGCCAAGTGGCCTGTTTCGAAATTGTGAGTGACCTATTTCGGCCAGTACCGGAATTTCGGTACTGGCGTGTTTCCGGCCGTAGTGGCCTAGTTTGAAAATGGCATTGACCTATGTTGGATATGTTGTCCGCCGTAAACGACAGGCAGCCTGTTTCACGAATTCGAACTTACCGAAGTCGCGCCATGCCCTTCTCTGCATTCCTGGCCCGAATTAAAAAGCTCATTCTTGTAGATGAGTCAGAGCATTACGCTGCCATCGAGCGTGGCTTTCGGGACGGCTCGTTGCATCAGCCCGTCAACCCCATGTCGGATGCTGAGCTGGCCAAGGCCATAGCCGAATTCACGAAGACGCAACCTTCGGCCGGGAGCATCAAAGTCCTGGGCGGGCGCTTCAATCCAAAGAAGTAAGGCCCGCCTTCGCGGACGGCCCTTTCGCAACGAAGACCCCGCCCTCATCGATTCCATCGACGGAGAGCGCGTTTTCGCGCCGAGACGGAGTCTGGACAGGTCCTCGCCGTCACTTTAGAACGCTTCTAGCCAGGGAGCGTAGATGCCCAAGCCAAAGAAAACCGCCGCCGAACTTCAGAAGATCATTCGAGAAGCCGCCGCAATCGCCGGGCCATGGCCCAAGAACATGAGCGTGATCATCTATTCGCTGGATGACAGCTGGCGCGTCATCGTCAGCTACTCGGATCCGGCACAGACCCCTTTTCGCGACCGGTTGATGGAGATCTGCCGGGGGCTCGCCCATTTCTACGATCTGGACGAGCCAGCCTAGAGTCGCCCGGCGCCGCGCACCGGCCCACGTCACCTGTGCCTTATCCCGCGAGATGCGTTTCGCGCGTGGCGATCAAATCGCGGATCGGCTGCGCGATCGGTACCGGGCGATGGGTCTTCTGATCGGTATTGACCCAGACGATCTCACCCGTCGCAAACAGATCGTCGGCTGCGCGCGCGAAGATGCCGAGCTCGAACACCAGACTGGAATTGCCGATCCGCGCCACCCGCGCAGCGACATCCAGCTCCTGATCGAACAGGATCGGCGCCTTGTATTCGATCACCGATTTGACGACGTGAAAGTCGACGCCGCTCGCCTTGGCATCGGCAAACTGGTCATAGCCGAGCGCACGAAAATATTCGGTGATGGTCGTGTCGAAGTAAGTGAGATAGTGCGCGTTGAACACGACGCCCTGGCCGTCGATCTCGGAATAGCGCACCCGAAACGGGTGGAAGAACCAGAACCGGTCGCGTGACATATGCCCCTCGCCTATGTGCGGCGGCTTCGTTCTCCGCCCTGATGCTCCCCTAGCCTCTCTTGCGCGGCGAAGCCAGCCGCCGCAGGGAGACGTCATGCCGCAACTCAGCTCCGCTTGATGGCCTTCAGCACAATGAAAATGTGCGACGCTGCGATGATTACCGACGCCAGCATGAGTCCGAGATTGGCGCCATGAACCTTCTCCGGTGCGAAGGTTGTCGCCGTCCAGATGATCAAGCGCACCGTCAGCATAAAAACGACCATGCCCCACAGTGCAATCCGCTTCGGCGCATCCCATGTCGGCTTGCCGTCGAAGCCCCACTGCATCGCAACGCGCTCACCTGCAATCCGCGGCTCGCCATAGAGGTTGCACCCGATCATCACGACCAGAGCACACGCAAATACGATATCGGCCGACGACATGATTGCCCCATATGTGAAATCGCGGCCGGATGACTCCCGTATCTCATCCCATCATACCGCAACGATCATGGCGCCCGATACAATGGCCGCCTTCGATGACAACCCAGAGATGCATCACGGTTCCGAAAGCGGATCCCTGCACGCGACGGGCTGCGCAAAAAAACCGTTTATTTGCCGCAAATTTTGCACATTTCTATCGACGCACGGAACAAGTTAGTTTAGCGGTATCATTGTCTTACAGCAACCTCAGGTGCTGCAAGCCATTTACACGCGCGCCAGCTGTGGTCGTTTCCCGTGCCTCGATATTTCTTTCATATTATCGCCGAAAACACGTTCCTCGACGAAGAAGGGACGAGCTTCAAGGACGATCAGGAAGCGATGCTGCACGCACGTCAGCTCGCATCGGAGATGGTGCGCAGCCTCGGCGTCGTGAGGGGCGCGATCGTCGTCGAGAATGAAGACAGCGGCGGATTGTTCGAAGTGCCGCTGTCCTGGAGCAACTGACACAGGCGCATATGTCAGTGGCCGCGCGCAGGCTTCAGTCCATTTGCGCGCCCGGCGGCACGAGCCGCCGATGCCACGTCATGGCCTGATCAATTCGCAGCGCTGCCGGTCTTGGTGCGTGGCTGTTTAGCGGGTGCAGCCGCCTTCGGCGCATCGCTGCGCACATTGCCCCATGGATCGGCCGCGGCTTTGGTGTCGGGAATCTTGCGCAGCGACTCGCGATACGCCTTCTCGGTGATCGCGTCCTGCTCCTTCTCCTCCGCCGACTTGGACTTCACCTCCGGCATCAGGTTCATCATCTGCGCGGCGGCCGGTCCGGTCAGAAGCGCGAGCGCTGCGACGACGCTGAATAGTTTGCTGGATCGTTTCATGGCACCAAAGCTCCGTGAATTTCGGAGGGGTTATACCACTGGCCATTCGGGCACGCCAAGCACCTGGCGCAGGGCACCCCGTCGTGCCTCACGCAGGTTGAAACCTTCGGAAACCGAGAAACCCGGGCGCTGGCTCGGGATTGGAGCCTAGTCGCCTAGCACTTTCTCCGCGGCCGTCACGATGCTGATGGTCGGGTGCGCCGCGCAATAGGTGCCGAACTTCTTGGCGTTCTCGACGAACACCTCGGTGTCGATGATCGCATCGTCCGAGTCGCCCTTGTACCAGCCGTCCATCCAGGTCAGCACCATCTTGATCTCGTCGGGACCGGATTCGACGAATTGCTTGCAGGACATGGTGGACAGATCGAGCACGACAGCCTGGGCCGGCGCGGCAGACATGGCAGCGGCAGTCAGAAACGCGCAGGCGAATTTCATCATGATCCCCTTCCCCCAAAAAATGACGCCGGCCGATGGCTGGCCCGAGCGTTCTCAGCCCGACGGTATCATGGAGCCCATTTCCTTGATTTGATATTTTTATGAAATATTCTGATCCTCCAGAACTTCACGAAGGATGAAAAGGCGGGTCGGGATTTCTGCGATCGGCTTTATCGGCCGGCAAGATCGCGGTGCTAGACGTGGCGCATGCAGACGATGCGGACGACAACCATGATCGAGAAACGAACGGCTCCACGACACCGGGTTCTGAAGCGCGGCACGCTGGCCTTTGGCGGCGGCGGTATCGATTGCACCGTCCGCAACCTCTCGGCCTCTGGCGCGCGTGTCGATATCGCGAGCCCACTCGGCTTGCCCTCGAATTTCATGCTGGTGATCGAGGCGGATCACTTCATCCGCCGCTGCCGTCCGGTCTGGAATAACGACCGCCAGCTTGGCGTGGCGTTCGAGTAGGCGCCCGTCAGTAGCGCCCGCGGCCGCCATAGTTGCCGCCGCCGTAACCGACATAGCCTCCACCGCCGTAATAGACGCGCGGTAGCGGCTCGTAATAGACCGGCGGCGCACGGCGGATAATGACCTCTTCCTCGACGATCTCACGGCTGCGCCGCGGCGGTGGCGATGGCTTGTCGGCGCGCTTCTTCGCAGGCTCGGTGGCTTTCTCGGCCTTCTTCGATGCAGGCGCTGCTGCGGGCGGCGCACCGCACGGGCATGTCAGGCCCGGTCCGGCCAATGCGACATTGGTCGGCGCGTTCGCTACCGCATCCGGCACCGGCCTGTTGCGCGTGCGCTCCTCAAGCTTCTGCGCGGTCGATGTCAGATCGCTGTCGGGATATTTCGCCAGGAAGTCGCGATAGGACGGCGCGGTGTTGGTGATGACGGCGTTGTTCCACGCCACCATCTTGTAGTGACGGTCGAGCCATTCTTTCGCCTGCGGGCCGAGCGGCGGCTCGGCATAGAGGCCGACAAAGGCCTCATAGGCTTCCACCGACCCATCCGAGACGATCAGATTGTTGGCGTCCTGCACCGGCTTGCCCTGCAGCTCCTTGCGCCATTGATCGACGGTCTTCTTGGTCACGGCGGGCTTGGCGCCGGCATCAGTGCCAAAGAAGCGAAAGTCATTGACCAGCGATGAGCTCTCCCACGGCGTCTGACGACCTTCGGTGGCCTGATTGACCGACAGTCGCACGCGCTTGAACGCATCCTCGATCGGCAGGCCCGGCTCGCGCCCCGCCTTCAGCAGCGCCGTCGTATAGGGGCTGTTGCCGTCCTTGCCGTCTTCGGCTTCGGCGCCGGGCGACGTCGAGAAGGACAGCAACGTGCCGGGCGTGCCGAATTTCACGTCGACCTGGGCGAGCCCGCGGCCGGTGGTCTTGCTGATAGCCGGAAACGGATTGTTGCGGCAGGCATCGAGCAGGATGATGCGGCTCTTGCTCGGCACGGATGTCAGCGTGTTCAGGATGTCATTGAGGCGCACCGCCTGCAGTGGAATATCGGCTTCGCGCTTCGGATCGATATCGACCGGCACCAGATAGTTCTCGCCGTCGATCTGCAAACCGTGGCCGGCATAGAACACCAGCGCCACCGTGTCAGGCCCCTTGGCGGACACATTGGCGGCGAAGCCGGCGATCCTGGCGCGCAGATCGGTCTGCGACAGGTCCGTGGCCGACTGCACCTCGAAGCCGGCATCGCCGAGCATCTGCGCCATGGCCTTGGCGTCATTGACCGGATTGGGGAGCGGCGCGATGGACCGATAGGAGGACTGCCCGATCACCAGCGCCAGACGACTCTCCGCCCATGCGGCTTGCGAGCCGAGCATTACCGTGGCTGCAACGATCGCGCTGCGAATGACAGGACGAACCATCGAACAGTCTCCCCGGCCTGGGCCAGCTCGCGCGACGGATAATTCCCCGCCTGATTCAACTGAAATCAGGATGGCCGCACGCCAACAATGCGACGGCCTGCCGCTGCCCAATTTGGTCGCTGTCAACGCAAGCGCGGTTCACGGGAACCGCGTGCGACATATGCAGTCGAAGATTACTTTTTCTTCGCTGCCGTTGTAGGCGCGGGAGCAGGAGCGACGCCGCCCCATGGATCGTATTTTTCCTTGGGAGTCGGAACGCGCTCCAAGGCGGCCTTGTACGCCTTCTCGTCGATCTTCGGCTTTTCGGGCCCAGGCGCATGATCGGCGCCGCCGCGCTTGCCGCCCATCTGCGCTGTCGCCGGCGCAGCCAGAAGCGCCACTGCCGCGATCGCCAATACCAATGCTCTCATCATGCGTCCCTCCGGCGCCTTGATAGCCTGACGTGCAGGCCATTTTCCAGCCCCAACATGGCGAGGCCGCGACCATCGACCGCAGGTCCGCCCGTCCTTGGAAACGAGCGAATACTCCGGCACTCGCCACCCCGGCCGACCCATATCCGCTGAAAACACAGGCTTTTCAGCGACCGTTTGGTGAACGATCGGTTGCACATTCCCGTCAAATTTCGTGTCCGGAAAAACCGGATCTTGGAATGTTTCGCCTAGTCTCCGCAGACAGCAATGGAGAAGCGGCCTGCGCCGCCTTCCTTGCGACGGGGATCGGGGACGTGGTCGACATTGCAAACCCAGCCGGCATGCATGGCAGCAGAGCAACGGGCGCCGGGATGACCGCGGCGAACCGCCCAGCGTCTGCGCCCGATGCGCTTGCGCCGCTCGCAGCAATCGCGCCCGAGCCATGGCGCGCGCTCGCGCAGCAGGCCATCGAGCCGAACGGCTATTACCTCGCCGACTGGGAACTGGCCGTCAATGCATCCGCGCGCGGCCGCACCGATGTCGCCGCGCTCAGCGCCTGGATGAGCGACACCGGAACGCCCCGCTTGATCGGGCTGCTGCCGGTGATCACGGCGCGGCGCGCTTATCGCATTCCGCTCCCGGCACTGGTCAGCGCCGATCCCTATGGCACGCTCTCGACGCCGCTGCTCGATCGCGACATGGCATCGGACGCCGTGACGCGCCTGCTGGAGCAGGCCCGCAAAGCCGGCGCGCATGCGCTGATCCTCGAGAACGTCTCGCTCGACGGCGCCGCAATGCAGGCGATCCGCAAGTCGCTCGCCATGCAGGATCTTGCGCCGCGCATCCTGCAATCGCACGCCCGCGCCTGCCTCGATGCCACGCGCGATGCCGAGGATCTGCTGCGCGATGCGCTCGGCGCGAAGAAGCTGAAAGAACTGCGCCGCCAGCGCAATCGTCTCGCCGAACATGGCGATGTGACATTCGAGATCGCGCGCACGCCCGCGGAAATCGCTGCGACCATCGACACGTTCCTGACGCTGGAAGCGAGTGGATGGAAGGGCAAACGCGGCACCGCCCTGATGCAGGATGCCGGCGACAATGCCTTCATCCGCAGCGCCACCAAGGCGCTCGCCGAACAGGGCCAATGCGAGATCGTCACGCTTCGCGCCGGCGACACCCCGGTCGCCTCCGGTGTGCTGCTCAGGCATCTCGACCGCGCCTTCTACTTCAAGCTCGGCGTCGACGAGCGCTTCGCCAAACTATCCCCTGGTGTGCAGCTCACGCTCGACGTGACGCGGCATCTCTGCGCCGATCCCGTGATTGCAAGTGCCGACTCCACGGCCAATGCCGGTCACCCGATGATCGACCCGATCTGGCGCGGCCGCCTTGCCATCGGCGACGTGCTGATTCCGCTGCGCAAGCACGATCCGCTGGTATTGCTGATCCACGGCGCACTCACCTTGCGTCGCTCGATCCGCGAGCCGCTGCGGCACGTCGCCCGCTCCATCCGCAACCGCCTCCGATAGATATCCAGGGGTTCAACCATGAACGCTGCAACTGACGTCGCGCCGGTGATCTCGGCCGCCAATCAATCGCTCAAGAACGATTTTCCGCTGAAGCCGTTCGCCATCAAGCACAAGCTCGCCGGACATCCGCTGCTGACGCTGCAGCGTATCGCGCAGCTCGCATCCGAACTGCCGCGCGATCTCATCGAATACAATTCGGGAAAGGTCGCGATCAGCCAGGACCCCGACGCGATCCCGTCGGTGGATCTCGACCCGGTCGAAGTGGTCAAGCGCATCGAGACCGCTGGTGCGTGGATGGTGCTGAAGCGGATCGAGAACTCGCCGGAGTATCGCCAACTGCTCGAAGACACGTTGCTGTCGGTGGCGCGCGCCCGCGGCTTCAACAGCCTGCTCGATGCCGGCTTCGAACAGCTCGAAGGCCTCCTGTTCGTGTCGTCGCCGAATTCGACCACACCGTTCCATCTCGACAGCGAGGATAACTTCTTCGTCCAGATCCACGGCGAGAAGTTCTTCACGATCTATGACAACAAGGACCGTGCTATCGTCTCCGACGACGAGATCGAGCGCTCGATGACCAAGCACCGCAATCTCAAATTCGACGACAGTTTCGCACCGCGCGCCGTCGAGTTTCACATGTTCGATGGCGATGGCTGCTACGTGCCCTATCAGTGGCCGCACTGGGTGCGCACGGCCGGATCGTTCTCGATCTCGATGGCAATCACCTGGAAGACCAAGGAAGTGCGCCGCATCAACGACCTGCACTTCTTCAACTCGATGCTGCGCGGCATCGGCTTGCCGCAGAAGCCGCCCGGCCAGCAGCCGATACTGGATACGCTGAAGCTGGCCTTCTACCGGACCGTCACCACGGTGATCAAACCGCTGCGCAGCTCACTGGCCATGCGTAAACTGCTGCGCCGCATCGCGCTCGGCAAGAAGGCGAATTACTATCTGAAGGGCGCGTAAGCGCGCGCCCTTACTCGGCCGCCTCCGCGTTCACTTCCGCCGAGACCTGACGGATCGCGCGCGCGAGCTTCTCCGCATCCTGCGCACCGGACACCGCATATTTGCCGGCGAATACGAAAGTCGGCACGCCGGAAATGCCCTTGTCGGCGGCTTCCTTGGCGTTGCCTGAGATCAGCGCGACGTCCTCATCAGTGGCGAGGCGCTTGCGGATATCGTCCGCATCGAGCCCGACATCGGCCGCAGCCTGCACCAGCGTCTCACTCTGCGTGAGATCTCCGCCATCGCGGAAATACAATTCCATCAGGCGCTGTTTGACCTCGGCCGACTTGCCGGAGGCTTCGGCCCAATGGATCAGCCGGTGGCAATCGATGGTGTTCGGCTGGCGCTTCACGCTGTCCGGCCGGTAGGTCAGGCCCTCCTGCTCGGCCGCATCGACGACACGGCCGGCGATGCCTTTGTAGGCTTCGACAGAACCGAATTTGGTCTCCAGATAGGTCGAGCGATCAATGCCCTCGCGCGGGATCCACGGATTGAGGAAGAACGGCCGCCAATTGACATGCACCGGCACGTCGGGGACCAGCGCCAGCGCATTCTCGATCCGGCGCTTGCCGATATAGCACCACGGGCACACGACGTCGGAGACGATATCGATCTGAAGCGGCTTGATGGTGCTCATGGGCGGGCTCCCTGTATTTGTTCCGCCCACAAATAGGCGTCGTGGACATCGCGGACAAGGCCGTTAGGTCCCGTTTGAAGCGATCTCCCGGAGCCTGTTCGCCGTGACGTCATCCGCCGGAAAGAACGTCTCGATGGCGATTTCCGACAGGGTGATATCCAGCGGCGTACCGAAGGTCATGGTCGTCGACATGAAGCTCAGCACATCGTCGCCCAGCCTCATCCGGAACGGCACCACAACGCTGTCAGCCGCGATCGGCGCCGACCGCGCCGGTACCGGATAGGTCTTCAATTCCTGATACAGTTTGAGCAAGTCAGGATCGGCGGTTGCCTCGCATTGCCGGTGCAGGCGCTCCAGCAGATGCGCGCACCATTCACCAAGATTGACGGTGCGCGGGGCCAACGCCTCCGGATGAAAGCTCAGCCGCAGCACATTGAAGGGCTGCCCGAGCAAGCGCGGCGCGATGCCTTCCAGCAGCGGCATCACCATTCGGTTGGCGGACACGAGATTCCAGTGCCGATCGACCGCCAGCGCCGGATTGGGCTCATGGGCCTTCAGCACGAGGTCAATGGCCTGTCGCGCTGAATTCAGCGCGGGATCGTCCAGCGCACGCTGCGGAAAGGCCGGTGCGAAGCCAGCAGCCACCAGCAAGACATTGCGCTCGCGCAGCGGCACGTCGAGCCGCTCGGCCAGCCGCAACACCATCTCGCGCGAGGGCGAGGCGCGGCCGGTCTCCAGGAAACTCAGATGACGCGTGGAAATCTCGGCATCGCCGGCCAGATCGAGCTGGCTCAGGCGGCGGCGCTGCCGCCATTCGCGCAAATGATGGCCGATCCCGGCGGGCCGGGATGTTGCGGAGGACGCTGCAAGCTGTGTGTTCATGGCAAAAAGCTAACACGCGAATTTCGCAGCTTCCATGACCTCACAGGTAATCGATTTGGCTCTGCGGCGTCGTCATTGTCGGGACATCCACAACGACCAACCGAAGGACGACGACCATGATCAATCCCTCTCTGTTGCTCCGCCGCGCCATCCAGATCGACGCCATCGCCAGCGGCGCCATGGCGCTGCTGCTGACCTTTGCCGCGGGCCTGCTGGCACCGCTGCTGCATCTGCCTGAAGCGCTGCTGCTGGAATCCGGCCTGTTTCTGATTGCCTATGTGGCGCTGGTCGGCTGGCTCGGCACCCGCGCGACCATGCCGAAGCTGCTGGTGCTGGCGATCATCATCGGCAACGCGCTGTGGACGCTGGGCAGCATCGGCCTGCTGTTCTCGGGCGCGGTGACGCCGAACCTGCTCGGCCAGATCTTCGTGGCCGCGCAAGCGATCGCAGTCGGCGTGTTCGCGGAGCTGCAATATATCGGGCTGCGCCGAAGCGCAGCGGCACAGGCGGCTTAAGCCGCCTTGCTCTTGGCGGTGCCGGCCTTGGCCTTGCTAACCTTGGCCGACCTGGAGTTAGCCGACTTGGCCTTAACAGACTTGGCCTTAACAGACTTGGCCTTGGTCGCTGCGGAGGTCTTCTTCGCGGCGGCCTTGGTCGTTTTGGCTTTGCCCGAAGCCACTTTGCCCGAAGACTTGGCCTTCTTGGCCTTATCTTTGGCCCTCGCCTTTTCTTCCTTCTTCAGCGCCTTACGCTCGGCCTTCTCCTTGGCCTTCAGCTTCTCGGCACGTGCCTCGGCGCGCTTCTTCTTGCGCTTCTTCTCGCAGGAATCGCACTTGCAGCCGATCGGCTTCAGGTATTCCTTGAAATATTCCGTGCCGTAATCGTAGTTGATCTCTTCGCCCGGCTCGATCTTCTTGATCGACCGGATGATGATCTTCTTCTTCGCCGCATTGACGTCGGACTCGGCGTTCGGCTTGCAGGCATGATTGATATAGCGCGCGATGTTCTTGCGGATCGAACCATCGACGGTCCAGCGCTTGCTGATCTGGAACAGATACTTGTTCTCGATCGCATCGTGCTTCTCGTTCTTCGAATCCAGCAGGGGCCCGAAGTATTGGACGATCTTGACGCCCTTCTTGATCGGCTGGGTGGCGAAAAGACCGAGACCTGTTTTGGAACGGCCGATGCGATAGGGCTTGGCGGAAGTCGAGGCGGGCATGGGATGAGGAACTGACGCTGCTGGAGACAAAATGAAGGCTGACCAAGCTGTCTAGCGCGATTCAATAAGCCCTGTCAGCCGCTTCCGTTGAACCTTCCCCAGCTTGTGAGCGTCAAAACAACACCTTTCCCGTGCTGGATGCCCTTGAATGCCCCGCCTGCCCGCCCTCGCTGCCGCCCTGGCGATCCTGCTCGCCGCCACCTCATTCGCCGCGGCGGACACTATCGGCAGCCTCTACAGCTCCGTGGCCGACAGGGATTGCCGCGGCGTCTCCAACTTCAAGATCGATGGCGACGACTATGCGCGAGAACAGGTCTGCAAGGGCCCCGCAGGCCTCGTCGTGTTCAAGAACGAAGATGATCTCCGCGAAACCATTTCGGCCGGCACCACGGCTGCGGCCGCCAACAGCGAGCCCGCAGCGTCGCAGGGCTTCGGCCCGTTCAATTCGACGACCAACACGATCGAATGGCGCGTCATTGGCGGCAAACCATTCGCGATGATCCAGCGCTGGCACATCGCCGATAACGATGATCCCGAGAAAAATGGCCGGCCGAAGTCCAAACAGATGCTGGTGGTGACGCGACTGCCGCCGGGCGCCGTCTGCCACGTCGCCTATGTCGACGTCACGGCCAATCCGCAGGCCAATGAGATAGCCCGCAAGGCCGCCGACGAACTCGCCCGCGGCTTCGATTGCAAGACAGACAAGGTCAGCGTGATCGGTATCGGAGGCCGCGCCACGGCACTGGCGATTGCATCGCGCTAGGCGGTCTTGTTGATTTCGCGATAGCGCTGCCGCATCGGCTGGCCGTGGGCAAAGAGCTTCGCTACTTCGGCGTCTCCATCGCCCTGGCGACGGTGATCTTCAGCATCTCGACGAACAGCTTCTCTGCGTCGGTACCATCGGGCAAACGGCGCAGGATGTCAGTGAGGCGGCCATCGAGGGTCAGCATGGTGAAACCATGCACCAGCGACCACGTGCGTGCGATCTGCGCAGCCTGCTCGATGGTCAGCGCATCGGTGGCGACATTGCCCGCATGATGTGCGCCGACCACGCTGGCAAGACCGGCGAAGGATGCATTGGCTGCCTCGCGCAGATTCGGCCGCGTCATGTCGAGCCGCTCGGTACGAAACATCAGCTGATACATGCCGGGCTGCGCACGTGCATAAGCGAGATAGGCCTTGGCGCGGGCGAGCGCGCTTTCTAGCGGCGTCGTGCCGCTCGCACCAGCCGCAGTCATTGTGGCGTTGAAGTTGCGAAAACCGATGGCGGCGAGTTCGCTGACGAGGCCGGTGAGATCACCGAAGTGATGCGTCGGAGCCGCATGCGAGACGCCGGCTTCGCGGGCGACGGCGCGCAGCGTCAGGCCAGATAGTCCATCGCGCTCCAGCACGATTTCCGCGGCTTTCAGCAGCGCACCATGCAAGTCCCCGTGATGATAGGGAGATTCGGCGCCGGCGGTTTTTTTGGGCGCGCCCTTGGCTTGCGAAATTCCTGCGACCTTCTTGCGGCGGTCTTGCGGAACGGCGCGCGGTTTCGCGATCTTGGTCTGCTTCGTCATGGTGATGTTATAGGTCGTCATTTTTACACTGTAAAGATTTTGCTTGACGGGCCGACAGCTCGCATCTAGCAATCTAGACAACGTAAAGATAACAGCATGGGAGACGACGATGGCGCTGCTGGACCCGATCGAGGCTGCTCATGACAATCTTGCGCCGATCCCGATGGAGTGCGACGCGCCATTCCTGACAGTCGTCGGCGAATTGCCACGTGAGCTCAACGGCACGCTCTACCGCAACGGCCCCAATCCTCAATTCGAAACCAAAGGCTCGCACTGGTTTGTCGGTGACGGCATGCTGCACGCCTTTCACATCGAGAACGGCCGCGCGAGCTATCGCAATCGCTGGATCCGCACACCGAAATTTCTCGCCGAGCACGATGCCGGCCGCGCGCTCTATCGCGGCTTCGGCCAGAAAATGCCGGATGCCCCGGCTTCACTTGGCAATGACTCAGGCGCCGCCAATACCAACATCGTCTTTCATGCCGGCCGCCTGCTCGCGCTCGAGGAAGGCCATGCGCCAACCGAGATCGAACCGGGCACGCTGAAGACGCTCGGCTATCAGAACTATAGCGGGCGCATCGGCGGACCATTCACCGCGCATCCGAAGATCGATCCCGTCACCGGCGAAATGAATTTCTTCGGCTATAATGCCCGGGGAATCTTCAGTCCGACAATCTCGTTCGGCGCGATCGATTCATCGGGCATCGTCACGCGCTTCGAACGTTTCGATGCGCCCTATGCCAGCATGGTGCATGACTTCATCGTCACCGAGAACCACCTGCTGTTTCCGATCCTGCCCATCACCGGCAGCATGGATCGCGCGCGATCAGGCCGCCCGCCCTATGCCTGGGAGCCGGACAAGGGTTCTTACGTCGGCGTGATGAAGCGCGGCGGCAGTGCCGATGATATCAAGTGGTTTCGCGCCGAGGCCTGCTACGTCTTCCATGTGATGAATGCGTGGGAGGAAGGCGACCGCATCATCGCCGACGTCATGCAGTCCGAGGAAGCGCCGCTGTTCACGCATCCCGACGGCTCGCCGACAGATCCTGCGAAATCCAACGCGCGACTTTGTCGCTGGACCTTCGATCTGTCAGCCAATACCGATCGTTTCACCCGCACCTATCTCGACGACGTTACCGGCGAATTCCCGCGCATCGACGAGCGCCGCTCCGGCCTCGTCAGCACGCAAGGCTGGTACGCCTGCGATAACCCGGCACCGGGTGCCAGCAAGGCCTTTTCCGGGATCACACATGTCTGGCGTGACGGCGTCAGGCTCGGCCAATACATGCTGCCACTCGGCGACAGCATCTCCGAACCCGTCTTCGTCGCACGCGGCAAGGATGCAGCCGAAGGCGACGGCTGGCTGCTCGCGGTGGTTTGGCGCGCCCGGCAGAACCGCAGCGATCTGGCAGTGTTCAATGCCACCGATGTCGCCGCGGGACCGATCGCTCTTGTCCAGCTCGGTCACCGGGTACCAGCAGGCTTTCACGGCAACTGGGTTAATTCCCTCTAAACCATTGATCCAATGACAGTTAAAGATCTCGCCTCACATAATTTTGACAGTGTAAAGATTTTTGTTGACGAGCCCGCGGGCAAGGCCTAGAAGAAATCTTGACAACGTAAAGATGGAGGGACGGGAAAACAGGGTGGCGTCCTTTCTCATGATCGGCGCGGGTGCCACCGGCTCCTGAAGCACATCGACAAAAGTACTCATTCGACAACAAGCGCGCGGAACCACGCCATGATCAACGTCCTCGCCAAGCTGGCCATCGGCTTCCTTTCCACCATCGCCTTTTTCACGACCTTTGCGGTCGCAGGAGACGTGCTGATCGCGACTGCCGTCGCCGTCGCAGGTGCTGCGACACAGTTCGTTCTCGCACGAACCGCATATCGCCGGCCGGACGTGATGACCCGGACAGCAAGCTGGGGCAGCCTGGCCCTCGTGCTCGTTGTGACCGGGACCACGCTCGTCGGTATCGAACCATCCGGCGCGGCCGCCACGGCTTCTCATGACGTTTTCACGCCGGTCAGCAATGTCTGCCCGCTCTCACAACAAGACATATGATCGCAGAATGATGCGCAACGACGCAACGGCTTCATAAGCCGGCCCGCAACGCACTTTTACAACATCAAGACAGCCCGAACTGGAAACGCCATGGCTTCCTTTCTCATCATCGCCCCGTTCGGTGCTTTCGCCATACTGATGATGGTGTCATCGGTCGCGATCAGCCTCTTCGCCGCAGCCGCGCTGTCGCTCGGCATCGTGGTCTGGGACGTGATCCGCGGCGGCTCGCTAAAGATGCTTGCAGCAGGCTCGGTGCTGATCTTCAGCGCGCTCGGCTGCTACATCACGCTGGTCGACGGCAATTGGAGCGCGGTGGCCGTCCGCCTCGCCGTCGATGTCGGCCTGCTCTCAATCGTGCTGCTGTCGCTGGCGATCCGCCTGCCCTTCACGCTGCAATATGCCCGCGAGATGGTCGACGCCGAAACCTCGAAGCTGCCCGGCTTCATGAAGGCGAACTACATCCTCACCTGGGCCTGGGCCGGCGCATTTGTGCTGATGCTGGTGGCGGACATGCTGATCATCTACATGCCCTCGCTGCCGCTGTGGATCGGCTTTGCGGTGGCTTTTGCCGCGCGCAATTCGGCCGTTGCCTTCACCAAATGGTATCCGCAATATCGCCGCGCAAAATACGGCGCTGCGAAGCCGGCTGAACCGCTGAAGCCCTGATCCATTTCGCCTGCAAATCGACGCCTGACCATCTCGACTGCATTGGGAGCACTGCGATGAAGGACGTATTCGCTAAACTTGGCCAGGATTTCTTCTCCACCATCGTCTTCCTGGTGCTCTACCTCGTCACCGGTGACGTCCTGCTGGCGACCTGCGTGGCGATTGCGGGTGCCGTCGCACAGTTTGTCTGTGCCCGCATCAAGGGCTCGAGGCTTGATGTAATGACCTATGCCAGTCTCGCGCTGGTGGTCGTCCTCGGCGGCGCGACGTTGCTGACCAAGGATCCGCGCTTCGTGCTGGCCAAGCCCAGCATCGGGCATTTCGCCATCGGCGCGATCATGCTGCGCAAAGGCTGGATGCTGCGCTACCTGCCACCTATCGTCAGCGAGACGATCCCTGAATATGTGACCGCTGCGGGCTATGCCTGGGCTGCGCTGATGTTCGCGCTTGGCGCCGGTGTCATAGCTGTGGCCATGACCGGCGATATGAAGCTGTGGGCGTTCTATGTGTCGGTCGTGGCCATTGGCGCCAAGGTGCTGGCCTTCGCGATCCAGTATGTCGTGTTCCGGGTGATCGTCGGCCGCAAGCTTCGCGCAGCTGCAGCGACGGCACCGCAGATGGGCGCCTAGTCGCTCGTACGCAACAGCGAGCTTCGCAAACGGGCTACTCCCACATTCACCGTCAGCGGCGGCGATGCCGCGGGCGCATGAACCGTGTCGCCCTCATATTCAGCCGTGATCCAGCGCGTGCCATCCGCCAGCGCCGAGGTGGTGAACGACGCCGTGCCGGCGCGGTCGAGGCCGACATGGGTCGCAAGAACCTGCTCGCCATCGCGAAAGGTGACGGCACCTTTCGGAATGCCAACACCGCCGGCAATCGCGGCCGTCAACGTGACCACCGCTCCAGACGGACAAGGATTCTCGGACGACGATAGCGCCACCGCCGGCGTGACGCGTATGGTTTCCTCCACCACCGCGGATTGGCTCGGCTGCACCACGACAGGCAGATAGTTGGACGTACCCATGTAGTCCGCGCGGAAGCGATGCGGACCCGGCGGCAGTCGCTGGACCACCAGCGACGCATGGGCCACATCGACCCAGCCAAGCACCATGAGCGTCGTCTCATCGACAAAGCGGACGATGCCGCCCGGGACGCCCCCACCGCGTTCACTGGTCACTGACGCCGTCAGTGTCGTGCGACCGGTCGCATCGATGGATGCCACCAAAGTGGTCCGGGTCAGTTCGGAGTGAATGATGGATTGGGCGCGGGCCGCGGCCGGACTTGCGAGCATAACTGCAGTGACGACGACCAGATGAAAATTGTTCACCTGTTACACTCCGGTTTGCCACCCCTGGGATGAGGCGCGTGGCCGGCGAAAAGGTTCAAACACAAAAAAACCGGATGCGGAGAGGCCGCATGCCGATGTGAACAATTCGTCACAGATACTGATAAAACATGATCCCGTTGACCGCGCTGGCCGCGGCCAACAACGTCACCACCGTCACATTCAGCTTCAGAGCATCCAACATGGCGCGGCCTCGAATTCATCTGCAGTCTGATCGCTATTGGAACAGCGCCGCCTGAGTCGTCACCGCTTTTCTTTTTCCTCCGCATCCTTGCGAGTCACCGGAGAATCGAGTCCCGCGCGCAGACCAAAATTCAGCGGGGTTGCTGCAAGCCTGAGTCGCGTTTTGTCGAACCAAATCGCTGGCGCTGCGACACAAAACCATGACCCGAATCGCCATCCTGATCGCCGGCCTCATCACCGCCGGCACCGCCTTTGCGCAACCCGTGACGCCGCCGCCGGAGCTGCTATCGCAGGAGACACCGGAGTGGTTTGCGAGCGCGCGTGCTTTCGTGCCGCCGGACCGCGTGGCCGGTCAGGCGTTTCATGTAGACATGTCCGATCCGCAGGCGCCGGTCGGATATGTCGCGATCTATCCAGCCGGTGCTAACGATCCGAAGACAGCGGCAAGCGCATTCGATGCCGGTGAGATGCTGGTCGCAAAACTCGCGCGCAGCGACGGCAAGCTGACCGCCCTGTCAGCCGAGCTGCGCTCGCGCGACGTCACGCTGAACAGCAACATCCCGCGTGTACTGAGCGCCGCGCATGACGATGCGGAATATCGCCAACTCCACGCCGAATTGCTGAAGACGCGCGGCGCGCTGCCGGATGGCGCCGTTCCCTGCGATATCCATGGCTGGTCGACCGAGCGCGATCCGAACGGATTGAACGTACGCGCCGGCCCATCGACGAAGGCCAAGGTGCTCGGCACACTGCCGCCGCCCTACAAATTCAAGAGCAAAGGTGAGAACGTGCCTGACGGAGGCTGGCTGACGGAATTTTCCATCATCGGCTTCAAGGATGGCTGGTTCCTGATCGAAGGCGCAACGCCGCCCGGCAAGGACTACGAAGACGAGAGCTTCTATCCGCGCAATCATCCAAAGCCCTATGGCGGCCGCGGCTGGGTCGCCGCCAGCAAGGTCGGCGCACAATATGCCAATGGCGACACGCGGATGGGCGGGCTGTTTCAGGCGCCGCATGTGGACGCGCAATGGACACCGGCCAAAGGCGAAGGTGGCAGCGAGATCAGCGCCGACGGCGGCCCTAAGCGCGTTCTCGCCTGCAGCGGGTTCTGGGCGCTGGTGGAAAGCCACGACGGCGTCCGCGGCTGGTGGCGACGGCTGTGCTCGAGCCAGGTGACGAATTGCAGCTGAGCTAGAACCAGATTTGCTGTGGCACGCCCAGCGCATCGCGCGGTGCAGTACCTTCCGGCAGACAGCCCACGCAATCGCGCGCGGCCAGCGCCACCGCGCAGGCATCGAGCACATCATCCCGCTTTGCGCCGGTGCGCGTGCGCTTACCGGTCAGCCAGTCGTCGAGATCGCTGAAGCCATTCGCCGTCAGCAGATGACGACGCAGCGCGAGCCCCTCCTCCGCATGTTTGGACGGCAGCGGCGCATCGCCATTCAGACGGAGAAAGACAAGTTCAGGATGCGCTTCGCGGATATCGAGATCGTGGTGCTCTCGCACGAAGCCATCGACCTCCATGATCTTCGGCCCGAGATGCCAGAGCTGGCGCGAGACTTTCTTCTGCCCGCGCCTCTCGGCCTCCGCGTTGGCGAGGTCGGGATCGGTGAAGTCCTGCCACAGCCAGCGACGTCCGCCGGAGAATACGCGCGAACCGTGGGGGCTGAGCTTCTTGCGGGCGAGCTGATCGCAGGCACGCACGCCGTCGTCGCCGAGACCGATGGGAATATCGATCGCCGCACGGGCAAAGCGCTGATTCGCAAGCCAGGAGATGTCGCTGATAAAATCGATGCAGCGGTGGTCGCCGTCGAGTGTGACGGCGACCCAGCCTTTGCTGAAGCCATCGAGCCCGCTAGCGATCATCGGGCGCGCTCGGTCCTAGCCGAGGTTCAATTCCTTGAAGAAGTCGTTGCCCTTGTCATCGATAATGATGAAGGCCGGGAAATCCACGACGTCGATGCGCCAGATCGCTTCCATGCCGAGTTCGGGATATTCGACCACCTCGACCTTCTTGATGCAGTGTTCGGCGAGGTTGGCCGCCGAGCCGCCGATCGAGCCGAGATAGAAGCCGCCATGCTTCTTGCAGGCCTCGCGCACCGCAACCGCGCGGTTGCCCTTGGCAACCATCACCATGGAGCCGCCGGCGGCCTGGAACTGATCGACGAAGGAATCCATGCGGCCGGCCGTGGTCGGGCCGAACGCGCCGGAGGCATAGCCTTCGGGCGTCTTGGCGGGGCCGGCGTAATAGACCGGGTGGTTCTTGAAGTAATCCGGCAGCGGCTCGCCCTTCTCCAGGCGATCGCGCAGCTTGGCATGCGCCGAGTCGCGCGCGACGATCATGGTGCCGGTCAGCGACAGGCGCGTCTTGGTCGGATAGTTCGACAGCGTGGCGAGAATGTCCTTCATCGGCTGGTTGAGATCGATCTTCACAACCTCGCCGCCGAGCGCCTGTTCCACCTGCGGCAGATACTGCGCCGGGTTATGCTCAAGCTCTTCGAGATAGACGCCGTCCTTGGTGATCTTGCCGAGCACCTGACGATCCGCCGAGCAGGACACGCCGAGACCGATGGGCAATGACGCACCGTGGCGCGGCAGGCGGATGACGCGAACGTCGTGGCAGAAGTACTTGCCGCCGAACTGCGCGCCGACGCCGGACGACTGCGTCATCTTGAGGATTTCCTGCTCCATCTCGAGATCGCGGAAGGCGTTGCCATCCGGCGAGCCCTGGGTCGGCAGCGCGTCGAGATAGCGGGCCGAAGCGAGCTTCACGGTCTTCATGCAGAGCTCAGCGGAGGTGCCGCCGATGACGATGGCGAGGTGATATGGCGGGCACGCGGCGGTGCCCAGCGTCATGATCTTTTCCTTCAGGAACGCGAGCAGACGATCCTTGGTCAGCACCGACGGTGTGGCCTGGAACAGAAAACTCTTGTTGGCGGAGCCGCCGCCCTTGGCCATGAACATGAACTTGTAGGCGTCGTCGCCCTCGGCATAGATCTCGCACTGCGCCGGCATGTTGTTAGCCGTGTTCTTCTCTTCATACATGGTCAGCGGCGCGACCTGCGAGTAGCGCAGGTTGCGCCGCAGATAGGCGTCGCGGGCGCCTTCCGAGAGTGCCGCCTCATCGTCGCCATCGGTGATGACGTTGCAGCCCTTCTTGCCCATGATGATCGCGGTGCCGGTGTCCTGGCACATCGGCAGCACGCCGCCGGCGGCGATGTTCGCATTCTTGAGGAAGTCGAAGGCCACGAACTTGTCGTTCGGGCTGGCCTCGCTGTCGTCCAGGATGTTGCGCAGCTGCTGCAGATGGCCGGGGCGCAGATAGTGGTTGATGTCGCCGAACGCGGCCTCCGAGAGCGCCTTCAGCGCATCCCGCGACACCACCAGCATGTCCCTGCCCAGCACCTTCTCGACCCGCACGCCCTCGGTGGTGACCTTCTTGTAGGGGGTGGTGTCCGCGCCCAGCGGAAACAGCGGGGTGTGCTTGTAGGGCGGGACGGGCTTTGGATCAGGGAAAGCGGTGGGAGCGTTCATGGGTGGGGCCTCAAAAAGGGAGGGGATTTGAGGCCCTTGTAGGCGGTTTCCGGACAGTTTTGAAGGGTTCAAAACAGAGGGACAGGCCCGCAATCGCGGGGATAATCCCCCGTTCCAGCAGTAACCCGCCGCGCCTTGCATAAAGTGACGTCCCGCGTTTCAGTGCGACCGGGGATTGAGGAGAATCTGGAATGTTCATCCACCGCCTGCGCGGCATTTTTTCGGCTGTGGCGCTGCTCGCCACCGTGACCCTTGCCGCTTCGCCTGCCCGCGCCGATCGCTGCGATGATCTCGCGCGGCAGCTCAAGAGCCAGATCGACGGGCTCAGCGTCGGGCGTACGGCGGCCAACGTGATCTACCTGTCGCATCCGGCGGCCAAACAATTGCGGCTTGGCTGCGCCAGTCGCAATTTCAGCAACGAGCTCTATGCGGCGTCCGCGACCCGCAAGCCGGCGCCAGCTTTCACCGATCTCGTCGCCAGTGCGGCAGCCGTCATCTTCACGATCCCCAAACCGGATACGGTGAAGGGCACCACGCGATGTCTCGGCCGCATGGGGATTTTCCGCGGCGATGACGTGAAGCTCCGCTATCGCCGGCTTGACCTGCGCTGCACCCGCAACAAAACATCGGCGAACATCACGATCTCCCGCGGCAAGGACGAATGAGTATTTCGTTTCAATTGTAGTGAAGTCCTGGACGGCGCGTTTACCACCGTTTCCGATCCGCCCCGATTGCTGCAAATTGCAGCGCCTGATTTACCAACTCCTTGTTGGCGCACACCCCATTGTCCGACTGCAAGAGTTGGAAACAGGGAATTTGTAATGAGCGTTTCAAGCGTGAGCAGCGCACCACCGGTCGCTGAGGTAAAGCCGATCGAGGCAAAGCCGCCGGAGCCGAAGAAGAACGACGACAACGACAGCCGCACCGCGCCGCCCCCACCGCGCGCAGCACTGCCGCCCGGCCAAGGCACCCGGATCGATCAGCTCGCTTAACTCGGCGCCGTCGGACAGAGACCAGCCGCCGGTCGCGTTGACGCGAGGCCTGCCCCATCACTGCCGCGAATCTGGTATCGGATGCGGGCCGAAGGAGGCCCGACATGATCGCTCGCCTCGTGATACGTACGCTGGTCTGGTTCGGCGTGATCGGCGCCGTTTTGTTCACCGCCGCCGGGACCTGGCAATGGCCGGCGGCGTGGTCATTTCTGCTCTTCATGATCCTGCTCGGCCTTGGCGGTGGCCTGTGGCTGATCCAGATCGATCCCGCACTGTTTGAAGAACGCATGCGCCCCATGGTACAGCAGGGGCAGCCCACAGCGGACCGCGTCTTCATGGTGGCGTTCTTTACCGTGGCACTGGTCTGGCTGATCGTCGCAGGGCTGGATCAGCGCTTCGGTCTTTCGCAAATGACCGTCGGCGTCCAGGTCGCGGGCACGGCACTCGCAATCACGGGAATGGCAATCTCATTCTGGGTACTGCGCGAAAACAGTTTCGCCGCACCGGTCATCAAGCTTCAACGCGACCGCGGCCAGCACGTCATCGATACCGGTCCGTATCATCTCGTGCGTCATCCCATGTATAGCGGCGCCATCCTGTTTTTTCTCGGCACATCCCTCTGGCTTGGCTCGTGGTGGAGTACCGCGCTGACGCTGATCCTGGCCGTGCTGCTCGCATGGCGCACGACGGCCGAAGAGCATACCTTGCGGGACGGTCTCCCCGGCTACACCGACTATACGACGCGCGTCCGCTATCGTCTGTGTCCGGGGCTCTGGTAACCTCGCCACGCGAGCCGCGCGGCGTTATTTGTCCAGCGCCTTGTAGTGCCGGAAGATGCCATCCTTGTTGAAGGCAATGCGGCGGTCGCTGTCGAGATAGGCCTTGATGTTCGGGCGAGCCGCCACGCGGTCATGCAAATCGATCAGGCTTGGAATCTCCCGCTCGAATTTTTTCATGCGTTTCGGAAATGCGTAGCGCAGTCCTTCGACGATCTGAAACAACGACAGATCCACATAGGTCGCCTTGCGCCCGGTGACATAGGCACCATCGCTGGCTTTCAATATCCGCTCGAAATAGCCGAGATATTTCGGCACGCGCTCTTTCAGGAATTCAGCGCTGCGCTTTTTGGCCGGGCCTTTCTGATCCTCGTAATAGAGCGACACGCCGATCGGGTGATGGGTGTCGTGCACTTCGGCGATGAAATCGGTAATCGTAAGCTGCAGTTCATGCAGTTGCAGACGCGCCACTTCCGACTTCGGCGCCAAGCCATGACGTGGGCCGAGATAGAACAGGATGTTGGCAGTCTGGCCGATCACCATATTGCCCGCCTTGAGGAATGGCGGCGCAAATGGCGGAATGCCCTTCTTGCCGTCGAGCATCCTCGTCATTGCGGCCATGCCGCCCTTGCCACGCGCCATATCGCGGTAGTCCGCGCCGGCATCTTCGAGCGCCAGACGCACGAATTCGCCGCGGCCCTGGATCGTTGGCCAATAATACAGCTCATATCGCATGCGGAACCTCGCCGAATGTCGCGTCAGGGGTGCCAAGGTAACTGCTCACCGCGGAATTCGTTCGCCGCGCTGGTCCGGCGAGAACTCCGCACCATCGTCCAGCTATCGCCGCAAAACGCGCCATGGCCGGGACAGGCCCGGCCATGGCGGAGTGTATTGCTACTTGTTTGCCGCAACAGACCTCAATTCGACGCGAAGCAATACAACAGCCCGTCGCCGCCGGTGCTCTTCAGGTCGTTCTGCGAGCAGCCGCCATCGGGGCCGCGCGACGGATGCGAGGTGTTCCATGACTTGGACGGCGGTTCTTCGTTCAGCCCCGTACGATCGATATGACCGACCATGGCGGCCCCCTGGGTGCTGCTCGTCCAGTTCTTGCAGGTGCGATCCTCGCCGGCGGCGAAGGCGGTGCCATCGGCCTGCGAGCCGGTCAGCACGTCATGGCGATTCGGCGTATCGCCGCGGCCATTAATGACCTCGCCCTTCTCGCTGAGCGAGGTCTGCTTCGAGAGGTTGTTGCTGGCGCCGTGCAGGTCAGCGACATCCTTGGCGACGACGACGCCCTTGGCATTCTTCCACGGCCCGTTGCCGATCCGGTCCTTGGCATTGATCGCAGGCTTGCCGTCGGCGGCCTGCGTCGAGAGATAAGCGCGCCATGTCTTGGCGCCCGCGCCTGCAGCCTGTGCCAGCGTCTGGCAGTGATTGTCGGCGCCGGCGAGGCCACCGAGATTGCCGCCATTGCCGATGCCATTGCTGGTGACGAAGAAGCTGGTGTCCGCGCCCTGCGCGAACGATGGCGACGTTGCTGCAAGCGAGACGGCGACAGCACCGGCGCATAGGCCGAGACGGGTCATGGTCGAGAGAAGAGTGGGCATCGATTCCTCCAATTTGTTTTTGTAGCCACGCAACGCCAGTCGCGATGGGACGCAACTGACCAACACGTCATCCGGCGGATTATTCCCGCTCTCTTATTGAGATCATCGCCTGGTAATGCACACGCATGAGGCCAACAAAAAGCGCCGCGGAATGATCCGCGGCGCTTGTCCGATTTCGATGACGCAAGGCTTACGCCTGCTGGATCGCCGACAGTTCCCACTGGGCGCCGCGCGGGCGCACGAAGGTCCATATCTCGGTCGCTTCGATCGGCGTTTCGCTACCAGCCACCAGACGATTGGTGCCACGCTCCAGCGTCTTGTCGACCAGCGAGAAGCGCATCGCGACGCTCGCATAGTCGGTGTCGCCTTCGCGCCAGGCTTCCGCGAGGTCGCCCTGCAGCAACTTCACATCCGACACCTTGTTGATGTCGTTGCGAGCCTTGTTCTCGGCGAGGTCCTTGGCGAAGTACGACACCATTTCCGGCGTCGACAGCTTGCCGAGCTTCTCGACATCTTCGTTCGACCAGGCAGCCTGCACGTCGCTGAGCAGCTTCTCGAAAGCTTCATAATCCTGCGGTGCGATCTCGATCGGCTTGTCATTGTTCGAGCCGCCGAAACCGAAGCCACCGAGACCACTGCGCTGGGTCGGCTGTGCGCCATAACCCTGCTGCGCCTGGTTCATGTGTGCCTGGTTCTGGTCGGGACCATTGGCCGGGCCGGTATAGGCCGAGCTGGCCGGACCGGCATAGGCCGACGCCGTCTGGTTGCGACGCTGCCACCAGGACATTGCGAGGCGGACGACGATGATGATCAGGCCGACCTGCAGCAGCAGGCCGATGATCGAGGAGATGCCGCCGAGGCCGCTGAACAAGCCACCGCCGAACAGCATGCCGAGCAGGCCTGCACCGAGGAAGCCGGCAGCGAGGCCGCCGAGCATGCCCATGCCCGGACGGTTGAAGAAACCGCCCTTGCTGGCTGCGCCCGTGGTCGCGCTGTTCATGCCGGGCGACCCCGGCTGTTGCATGGTGCGGTTGAACGGCTGAGCTGCGTTAGGCGCCGTCGACGTGCTCGGCGGGGCCGAGAACGTGCGGTTGCCGCGCGAGCCCGAGCTGCTGCCACCGCCAACGCGGGCGTCGGCAGAGGAGATTGCAATTGTGAGCGGCATCGCCAGCGAAAGGACGACGGCCATCGTCTTGACGACGCCGCGCATGCTGAACGTGAAAGTCATGGTCATTCCCTCAATCCCCGGCAGGGGGAAAACACCCCTAACATGGCTACCCCAGCCTAAAAGGGAAGCACCGTTCGAGGGTAAACGCTGCGGCCCTCGGTCGCGGCTCATCATTGAACCTTTGGCGCAAGAGTCATCTTGCTTTCAAACACTTATGCTGCATTGCGGGGTGAATGCGCGTTTGAGAGCACGGCCGTTTTGGGAAGGTGGCGCCCTTAGTTCGGCGCCATGGTTTCCTTGACCTTGGCGATCAGCGCGCTCAAGGCGAACGGCTTGGCCAGGAAGGCGAATTGCTGGTTTTCCGGCAGGCTCTTTTCGAAGGCTTCCTCGGCATAGCCTGACACGAAGATGATGCGAATATCCGCATTGCGGGCGCGCATCTCCTTCAGCAGCGTCGGTCCATCCATCTCCGGCATCACCACGTCGGAGACCACGAGATCGATGGCGCCGTTCTGCTCGTCGAACAGCTCCATCGCTTCGACGCCGTTGCCGGCTTCGACCACCGTGTAACCGCGCGAGCGCAGACCGCGGGCGTTCAGCGCGCGCAGGCCCTCTTCGTCCTCGACCAGCAGGATGGTGCCTTGTCCGGTCAGGTCCGCGCGCGGCTTGGCGTCGGCAGCGGCTTCCTTGGCGGCGACGGCGGCCGCAATCGCCGGGTCGGGAGCAACTTCCTTTTCCTGATGATGGCGCGGCAGGAAGATACGGAACGTGGTGCCTTTGCCCGGCTCGGAGTCGACATAAACGAAACCGCCGGTCTGCTTGACGATGCCGTAGACCGTGGAAAGGCCGAGGCCGGTGCCCTTGCCGACATCCTTGGTGGAGAAGAACGGCTCGAAGATCTTCTCCACGATATCGGCGGGAATGCCAGTGCCGGTATCGCTGACATCGATACGCACATAGTCCGATGGCGGCATACCCTTATAGGACAGCCGCCCGGCTTCCTCGGCCGAGACGTTGACGGTGCGCACAGTCAACGCGCCGCCGTCCGGCATCGCATCGCGCGCATTGACCGCGAGATTCACGATCACCTGCTCGAATTGCGAGATGTCGACCTTCACCGGCCACAGATCGCGGCCGTGCACGACTTCGAGTTTGACCTTCTCGCCGATCAGACGCTTCAGCAGCAGATCGATATCCGAGAGCGCATCGCCAAGATTGAGCACAGTCGGGCGCAGCGTCTGGCGGCGCGAGAATGCGAGCAACTGGCGCACCAGTGTCGCCGCGCGCGTCGCGTTCTGCTTGATTTGCATGATGTCCTGGAACGACGGATCGGTCGGCTTGTGCGCGTTCAGCAGGAAGTCGTTGGCCATCATGATGGCGGAGAGCACGTTGTTGAAATCGTGCGCGATGCCGCCGGCCAATTGGCCGATGGTGTCCATCTTCTGCGCCTGGTTGACCTGGTTCTCGAGCGTGCGGCGCTCGGTGGTCTCCAGCATGTAGACGATGGCGGCTTCGGTCTCGCGCTCGTTCTCCTCCACGGCGGTGACGAAGAACTGTCCCCAGCGTTCCTTGGCGCCTTCCAGCAGCGCTTCCACCGGCGGGATATCGCCCTGCCCCTGCGCGGCGTGGCCGATGGCCGCGACGAGCTGGTTGCGGTCGCGGTCGCTGACGGCGGCGAGGATCGACTTGTTGACGGCGCCCGATGTGTTGAGGCTCTGCGCCAGTTTGGCGAAACGGGCATTGCCGCGCACCACGGTGCCGTCGCGATCCACCGTCGCAATCGCCATCGGCGTATGATCGAAGAAGCGCATGAAGCGCACTTCGGCGGCGCGTTGCGGATCCGAGCGCTCGTCGCGCGCGCGGCTGATGACGAGGGTGCGCGACGCACCCGGCACGCCGTCGGCGCCGAAAGCGAGTTTGTGATAGAGCCGCACCGGCATGGTCTTGCCGTTGCGCATGCGCAGGTCGATGTCGAAGACTTCGGTTCTGACCTCGCCGGGCATCGGCACAATGGATGTCAGCAACGAGGCGCCGTCACCGGAGACGATGTCGGTCAGCTTCAGACCGCCGGAGCCGATCTCGGCAAGATCGTGATCGAGCCAGTTCGCCAGTGTGGCGTTGACGTAAACCAGCTCGCCCTTTGGATTGACCGAGAAGAAGCCGCAAGGCGCGTGATCCAGATATTCGATGGCGTGCTGCAATTCCTGGAACACGTCTTCCTGACGCTGGCGATCGCGGGAGATATCGGCCACCGACCACACCGTGGATTTGGCTTCGCGCTTACCCTCACCCAGTGGACGCACGCGCATGCGCAGCCAGCGGCCGTGGCTGCCGTCCGGCGCTGCGACACGGACTTCCTCCTGCTGACGCTTGCCCTCGCGGGCAGCCTTGAGCAGGCGGAAGACGGCTTCGGAGACGTCGGGATTGCCGATGAAGACGCGCTCGACCGGTCGCGCATCCTGCGCGGAGGCCGCACCGGTCAATGTGAGATAGGCAGCATTGGCATAGACCACATGGCCCCGCGCATCGGTGACCGCGATGCCGTCAAAGGCGTGATCGGCCACGGTGCGCATGATCGGGTCGTCGGAGGTGCGATCGGCAAAGCGGACAATACCGGCGGCAAAGGCGAACAACACGAACAGGCCGACCATCGCCAGCAGCGCCAGCAGGCCCAAAATATAAGGCTGCGCCTGGGCGCGGCCGAGCGTCATGAATGCCACGGCGCAGGCGATGATCGCGGCGGCAATCAGCAGCACCAGCACGATGCTGCCGCTGCGCCGGGCCGGCTCGTGCAGAACCGGATTCTGCGCCGTCATCGATTGGCGATCGTGGTCGGTCTCGGCAGTCATCGGACGGTTCGTCGCCTGTTGGCAGTTGCGGCAGCGCGGGTTTGCGCGCCTCCTGAGTGCATCAATCGGCTGGCCTTACGCAAGCGCCGCGTCGGCCTATTCGCTTCCAATCCGCCGATTCGCAACACGTTCCCGGCCCCTTGCCAGGCGCTTTGCCGAATCATGACGGGCGCCCGGACAGGCCACGCTTCAGGCCCATGACGTAGCCAATGACTTCGGCCACCGCATGGTAGTGTTCGCCCGGAATTTCCTCGTCGATCTCGACGGTGGCGTAAAGCGCGCGCGCCAGCGGCACGTTCTCGACGATCGGAATGTCGTGCTTGCCGGCCACCTCCCTGATCTTCAGCGCGATGTTGTCGACGCCCTTGGCAACGCAGATCGGCGCGGTCATGCCGCGCTCATAGGACAGCGCCACGGCGTAGTGCGTCGGGTTGGTAATGATCACCGACGCCTTCGGCACCGCTGCCATCATGCGCTTCTTCATGTTCTGCTGACGCAGCTGCTTGATCTTGCCCTTGATGTGGGGGTCGCCCTCGGACTGCTTGTATTCTTCCTTCACTTCCTGCAACGACATCTTCAACTTCTCGTACCAGGTGCGGTACTGGAAGAAGAAGTCGGCAATGGCGACGAAGGCAAGCATCGCCACCACCGAACCCATCAGCTGCAGTGTCAGCGATGTAGTGATGCCGAGGATCGCCGACGGATCGATATGGATCAGCGCATCCAGACGAAACCGCTCGGGCCACAGCACCGCGCACATCACGGCGCCGAGCAGGACGAGCTTGAACAGCCCCTTCAGGAAATTGGCCAGCGCCTGCTTGCCGAAGACACGCTTGGCGCCTTCCATCGGCGACAGCTTGCTGAACTTGGGCACCAGACCTTCGGTGGAGAACACCAGCCGGTGCTGGATCAAATTGCCCGCGAGCGCGGCGATCACGAGAAACAGGATCGGCATGCCCATGGTGGACAAGATGGACATGCAGAGGCTCTTGGCCAGCATCAAAAGTCCGGGCCCGTCAGTCCGTATCATCCAGGAATTTTGCAGAAGGTTTTTAAGCGGCGTTTGCAGGCCGCCGCCGACCGAGCCGTTGAAGGTCGACAAGACCAGCGTCGCGCCCGCCAGCAGGAACCAGGTATTGACCTCCTGGCTTTTGGCTACGTCACCGCGTTCGTGAGCATCGTCGAGCTTTTTTTGCGTGGGGTCATGTGTCTTCTCGGAATCGTCGTCGGCCATCCGCGCGCCCCTATATCCGCGGCATCATTTGTTGCATGACGCCGGTGACGTATTCGAGGTAGGTCCCCATCATGGTCGCGAGCACGACGGCGAAGATTAGGAATCCGATCATGATCGAAAGCGGTACACCGACGAAATAGACCTGCATCTGCGGCATCAGCCGTGCCAACACGCCAAGTCCCATGTTGAAGACGAGGCCGAACACCAGGAAAGGCGCAGCAAGCTGCGTGCCGATCTTGAACGCCGCTGCGAAGGCATTGGTCGCGAGCTTTGCCACATCGCCCGTCGACATGATCTCGCCGGGCGCGAAAATCTTGTAGCTGTCATTAATGGCGGCGATCACAAGGTGATGCGTATCGGTGGCGAACAGCATCGTGATGCCGAGCATCGTGAGAAAATTGCCGATCAGCACGCCCTGCTGACCCTGTGTCGGATCCACCGAGGTGACGAAGCCGAGACCGAGTTGCTGTGCGATGATTGATCCGGCGACCTGCAGCGCCGACAGCGTGACGCGCGCGGTGGCGCCGAGCACGACGCCGATGATGATCTCATGCACCAGCAGAACCAGCATCGGCACGATCGATCCCATATCGACGTTATAAGCGCCGCGATGCGCTGGCAGCATGAGAAGGGTCAGTCCCAATGCGATCGACAGCTTGGCCCGTGCGGGAATGTTGGTTTCGCCAAAGCCCGGCATCAACATCACCATCGTACCGATGCGGGCGAAGGCCAGCATGAAGGCAGCGGCGAGAGCGGGCAGAAGCGAGACATCGATGCGCATACGGGATTGTGCATCACCCCCCGATGATTCGCGACGATATCCGCAACATGTAGCTCGACAATGCGTCCCCCATGAACGGGAGCGTCAGCATCATGGTGGCAAAGACCGCGAGAATCTTTGGCACGAAGACCAGCGACTGTTCCTGGATCTGGGTCAGCGCCTGCACCAGCGACACCACGACGCCAACCAGGAGGCCCACGACCATCAGCGGACCGGACACGATCACAATCGTCCAGATCGCATCACGGGCAACGTCGAGAGTTTCGGGGCCGGTCATTGCAGTAATCCTTGTGTTACGCGGTGTTCGTGATGAGGAAGATCAGATCGGCATCTTCATGATGTCTTCGTAGGACTGGATGACGCGATCGCGCACCGAAACCAGCGTCGACACGGCGACGTCGGTTTCCGCAACTGCCGTGACCACGTCCATCACATTGGCCTTGCCGTTGGCCATTGCGATGGTCTGCGCATCCGACTTGCGGCCGGAATCGAGCACGCTGCCCAGCGCGTCCTTGAGGACCGCGCCGAACGACTGACCACCACCGGCGTCCGCCGCCTTGTTGAGACCGCCACCGACGCCGCCGCCGGCGTCCATGATGCGCGAGAGGGCCGAGTAAGCATTGGCGGCGACAGAGGGAGTTGCCATGGTTCAGCTGTCCTGTTCAGGCCTTGAGGATGTCGAGCGTGCGTTGGATCATCCGGCGCGTGGCGCTGATGATGTTGAGATTGGCTTCGTAGGAGCGCTGCGCTTCCTTCATGTCCGTCATTTCCACCAGCGAGTTCACGTTGGGGTACTTGACGTTGCCGGCGGCATCCGCCGCGGGATTGCCGGGCTCGTAGCGCGTGGGAAATGCAGATTGATCCGGCCTGATGCGGCCGAGGCCGACGATGCGGGCATCCAGCGAGCGGTCCAGCTCGGATTTGAAGGTCGGCACCTTGCGGCGATAGGGATCGCCACCCGAAGTCTGCGCTGTGGACTGCGCATTCGCGATGTTTTCCGAAATCACCCGCATGCGGCCCGCCTGGGCGCGCAGACCGGAGGTCGCGATGCCCATGGAGCGCGAGAAGTCGCTGATATCGTCTGCCATGATGAGCTCCCTTTATGCGCGCGGCGGCGTCAGCGCTTGCCGATAGCGGTCTTCAACAGACCGAGGCTGCGGGTGTAGAGCGAGGTCGCGGCGGCATAGTCCATCTGGTTGGCCGAGACCTTGAGCATCTCGTCTTCCAGATTGACGGCATTGCCGGCGGGGCGGGTCTCGTAGCCGACCCGGTTGTTCTGGTTGAAGGAGGCCGAGCCCCCGGTCGGCAGGATATTGGTGCCGGCGGCGCGCATCATCGGCAGCGAGCCCATGCCGCCGGCGGTGACGGACGTGTTCCCGGCCTTGTCGAATTTCGGTTCCACGAGATCGCGGGGACGGAAGTTCGGAGTGTCCGAATTCGAGATATTCTCGGCCAGCACACGCTGGCGCTCCTGATGCCACTGCATCTTGGTGCGCAGCGCCGACAACATCGGCATGTCGCTGATCGCCATCGGCCTTCTCCGCCCGCCCGGACGGAGTGTCCTGAGCTAGGCAGAATTTGCCGCCTGCATGGTTAATACGAAGTTAATTTCCGGCGGTACTTGTTACCGAACCGTAAATGAATGCTGCAAAATTGACGTTTTTCGCAACTGCCAACGCTTTTTCGCCTGAATTGGCCGATTAACCATCCCCATCGGCCATACGACGGGGCGGCAGAAGTCGTTTTGGCTGCAGCGATTCATAGTTTATTATTAACCAACGGCAGGTTCTGCCGTGGGGCGTTAACAGATGGGGCGTGATTCACGCTGCGTGCGGGGCGTGCGGGGGTATGACACCTCCGGCTCTGGACGTGGACGTTGCAGCCACCCTGTCTGGCTGGGGACTTTATGATGCAATCATCGGTGCAATTTATCTTGGCCTTCGTTGTCGTGCTGGCGCTGATCGGGCTTACCGCCTGGCTGGTGCGCCGATTCGCTGGCAACCGGCTGGGCAACAACACCAGCCGCGGGCGCTTGCCGCGGCTCGCAGTGATCGACGCCGCCGCCGTGGACGGCCGCCGCCGCCTGGTGCTGGTCCGGCGCGACAATGTCGAACATTTGCTGATGATCGGTGGCCCGTCGGACATCGTCGTCGAGCCCAATATCGTCCGCGCCATGCCCGGCCGCGAGCAGGCCCCGCAGCGCGGCGGTCTCGCCACCGATGTGGCAAGCCGTGGCCCGTCGCTGCCGGAAGCCCCGAGCTGGGCAGAAAGCAACGAGTCCGGCTTCGATTCCGAACCGCATGTGCCGGAGCCGGCGCCGCGTCCCGCGCGCCCCTCCTTTATCGAGGAGCCACGCCGCCCGGCCGCGCCTTTGCCGGAGCGTCGTCCCGATCCGGTGGCCAGCCTCGCGCCAGAGCCTACGCCGCGCCCCGAACCGGCGCCACGCAACGACCTTTTCCCGCAGCGGCCGATTCCGCGAAGTGAAATGCCACGTGCCGAGATGCCACGTAGCGAGCCGATGATGCCGCGCCCGATGCGTGCCGATCCGCCGATCCGCACCACGCCGCAGCCCCGCACGCCGGACCGTCCCGTCGCAGCAGCACCGACACCGCCCGCTCCGGTCGTTGCTGCCCCGGCGCCCGCCCCGGTCGTCGCGCCACCCGCACCGGTCCCTGCACCCGCTCCGGCAGCCGCCGTGTCGTCTGCTGATCAGAACCTTGCCGATATGGCGCAGCGCCTCGAAGCAGCCTTGCGCCGCCCTGCCGGCGAAACCCGCCAGGATGCGCCCGAGCCCCGGGTCGGCGCTCCGTCGGTGGCGCCTGAGGCACTATCGATCCGTCCGGCTTCGCGGTCGCCGGAAGTCTCGATCGCCAGCCCTGCCCGTGCGGAGGCGCCGCCGGTCGTCCCGCCGGTCAAATCGGGTTTTGAAAATCTCGAAGACGAGATGGCCTCCCTGCTGGGACGGCCAAAGTCCAGTTCGTGAGTTCGGCGAACCTCCCGCGTAGAGTATTTTTCCTTTCAGTTCTGATCGCCGCCGGGACCCTCACAGGTCCCGCGATGGCGCAGGACATCAGCATCAATCTCGGCGGCGGTGGCGGCGGCGTCACCGAACGTGCCGTGCAGATGATCGCGTTGTTGACGGTGCTGTCGATCGCACCGTCGATCCTGATCATGATGACGTCATTCACACGCATCGTGGTCGTGCTGTCGCTGCTGCGCACCGCATTGGGTACAGCGACGGCTCCGCCAAACTCGGTGATCATCGCGCTGGCGATGTTCCTTACGGCTTTCGTGATGGGGCCGGTGCTGCAACGTTCCTATGACGACGGTATCAAGCCGCTGATCTCCAACGACATCACCGTCGAACAAGCTTTGGTGCGCGCATCCATTCCGCTGCGCGGCTTCATGCAGAAGAACGTGCGCGAGAAGGATCTCAAGCTGTTCATGGACTTGTCGGGTGAACCGGTGCCGGCAACACCCGAGGACATGTCGCTGCGGATTCTCGTGCCGGCCTTCATGATCTCGGAGCTGAAGCGCGCCTTCGAAATCGGCTTCCTGCTGTTCCTGCCCTTCCTGATCATCGATCTCGTTGTCGCCTCGGTCTTGATGGCGATGGGCATGATGATGCTGCCACCGGCGGTGGTGTCACTGCCGTTCAAGCTGATCTTCTTCGTGCTGGTGGATGGCTGGTCGCTGGTGGCCGGCAGTCTGGTGCAAAGTTACGGACAGTAGCGAGGCTTATCCTCTACCGCGTCATCTCGATCTTGCGGACATTGACCACCGGCTGCGGCTTCAGCGAGCCGGTCGGCATCGGATCGGCACTGGCACCTGGCAGGGTCGCCTTGGCGCTGCTTTCGGGGAAGCGCGTCTTCATCTCGCGCAGGAAGCCGTCGAGCGTATCGACGGACGCGGCCATCTTGGCAATGGCGGCGAATTCCGAAGAGTTGGTCGAGGTCGGCTTGCTCGCGGTGTCGAAGGCGATCTTGTCGGCACCGACATTCATCAGCGGCGCATACTTTTCGCGGAAGCGTGCGAGACCGAGGGCGTCTTCCGCCAGCGCATAACCCACAACAGCACGGATGATGTCGCTCTTTTCGCTTGGCGTCAGCGGCGAGAAATCCCGCCAGCGGTCGCCATAATAGAGTTCGATCTGCTCGGAGGCCTCGCGCCAGCGCCGCGACGACCAGTAGATATCCGAGCGGAGCCGGATCGCTTCGCGTCCGCTGACATGAGAGATGATGTCGAGCGCCAGCTCGCGGCGGCCGATGTCACTCTGCGCCCGCGCCTCGAGCAGCAGCCGCTGTTGACGCAGCTCGCCATTGAGATCGGCGATCCGCGTAGTGCGCAGCGCGGCGATGGCGCGGTCGGGCTTGCGGCTCATCAGATAGACCATCGCCAGACGCGCAGCGACCTGCGAGCGTGCAGCGCCCTCGAGACGGTGATCGACCTGATACTGCAAAAGCTCGGCGGCCTGATCGAGCAGATCGACAGCTACGAGACGATCTGCAAGACGGCGGATCATTTCGTCGCCGCGGCGGCCGATCGGGGTCAGCTCGCGAAACTCGTAAAACATCGCCAGCGCATCGACCGGCGGCAGACTGTCACCCTTTGGCGACAGATAGATCTGCGAGAATAGCGCCTGAGCTTCGTCCTGCACCTGGCGCGCGGCTTCGCTGTTGGCCTGGCGCTCGGTGGCTGTGCGGGCGGCCAGCAGCGAGTCATTGTAGCGGCCGAGTTCGGCATACATGCGCGACAGGATCTGCAGCACCTGCACTTCCGTGCCGTCGCCGCGCCAGGTCACCGCCAGAATTTCGAGATCATGCAGCGCGTCCTCGCTGCTGATCTCGTTGCGCTTCTGGCGCAAATTGATTTCGCGCAGCTTGGCTTCCGCTGCGGATTGACGATCCACCGACCCGGTGACGTCCTGATACTTCGACAGCGCATCCTTCTCGCGGCCGAGCGCCTCATCGAGCCAGCCGCTGAGCAGCATGGCCGCGGGCTTGATCTCCGGCGAGATGCCGACCGTTTCGAGCTCACTGCCGCGCGACGACGCGCCGGCATAGTCCTTGACCTCGAGCGAGGCCCGCAGCGCGAGCATCAGGGCCGCACGCTGCAGATCGGCCGGCAGCGCGGCGAGCGTGAACTCGGCATTCTTGAAACGCTCGCGCGCCTCGACCCATTTTTCCTGTTTGGCGTAGGCGAGCGCCTTCCACAATTCACCATCGTAACCCGGCCCGAGCACCGGATTGGCGATATCCTTCAGGGTCTGTTCGGGACGCCCCATCATCGCGCTGGCCACCGCATGAACGATCAGCGCGACAGGGCTTTCCTCGCCGACCTTGGTGTCCGCGATCGCGAGATCGGCGACGCCCTTGGCCTCGTGATACATGCCGCGCGCCATGTAGAATTTGGCCAGATCCATCCGCGCCTGCGGCAGCGAACTAGCTTCGGCCGACGACATCGCGTCGATCAACTCGTCGAAGCGCGCGTTGAACGGGCCTTCCTGATCCTTGCGCCACTGGCCGACATCGAAGATCGGCCGGGCGACCGTCGAGGCGCGCTGCGGCGCCGCATCGGCTGCCGACAGCGTCAGGCCGCCGGGCTTGGTGAGCATCACCTTGTCGATACTGGCTTCAACGGACACGTCGTCGGAGTTCACCTGAACCACCACGCCGTGAATCGATTCCAGCAACGAGAATTCAACGAAGTCCTGGCGACGGATGAAGCCGCGCGATGGTGGCAGCGCGGTGATGATATTGAGCGTATCGCCGGCATCCGGATCAACCAGGCGATGCTTGAGACCGGGCTTGGCCAACGGCACCTGCACGCTGGCGCGCGAGGGATCGGCAATGTTGCGCACGGCGGACAGCGGCTGCGACGGCGTCTGACGTGTATCGGCCAGCATCAGCGACCAGGCCTGTCCCGCGCCGGCAGGATCGTCGGTCGTGAGCGAAGCCAGTTGTGGGCGATTAAGGCGGATGCGGATCGCCTGCCCCTTCTCCAGCGGGATCGTGCTCACATCGGCAATGATCGATCCGCTATCGCGGCGGATCGGCGCGGTGTCGATGGGCCGCGTCGAATCTGCCACCAGCCACAGGATATCGCCGCGGCGAAACAAAGCGACCGGCGTTTGCGATGGAAAGGCAAAGGCTATGCGCACGCCGTCGCTGCTGCGCTTGACCTCAACCGGCATGCCCGCCGGTTCGGTCGACGCAGCAGCAACGGGTGCAGCAGCAGGGGCCGCCGCAACGACAGGCGCAGGCGGCGGTGTTTCTTTGGCAGGAGCTACGACAACAGGCTCGGCTGCCGGCGCAGGCTTGGGTGATTCAGCGACCTTGGCCGCCTCGGGCTTTGGCTCTTCCGGCTTCGCTGCCGCGACGGGCGCTGCCGGTGCAGCCGTCGCAACCTCGACTTTCTTCTCCGGAACGATCTCTTTTGCGATCGTCTCGGAGGTCGGCGGCACGATCTCGCCGGAGCGCTGTGCCGGGACGCTGGCGGGCTTTTCGACCTCTGGAGGCTTCGCCGCAACCGGCGGTTTCTCGTCCACAGGAGCGGCCACCGGCAGCTTGGCCAGCGGCGACGGCTTCTCATTCTGCTGGAAGCCGATGTCGACGACGTAGCTCTTGTCCTCGCGGAACGACTTCACATCGACGTCGCCGATCAAGCCGATCTCGACGGCGGTCCGGTTGCCGTCCATCGCCTGACCGATCGATGCGACATTGGCGGGTGCGGACAGTTTGGCATCGGCGAGATCGAACACCAGACCGGCGTTGAAGGTCAGCGTCAGCGTCTTCTCGTTCAGCACCGACGACACACCGACGCCGCCGGTCTCGAACACGAAGCGCACGAAGGTCGGCTGCACGGATGCGCGCACGCGGATCGGCGGCTTCTTCTGGCTTTCCGCGGCAGCGCGTTGCTGGCGCAAGGCGCGCTCTGCCGCGCGCGCACGCTCCGACAATTCCTTGACCACATCCTGCGGCAAACCGGGCGGCATGCCCTTCCAGGTGTCGGGCAACAGATCGATGAAGATGCGCTCGCCCGCCGTCATCGAATTGACGGTCACCCTGCGTGACAAAGCGAGACGGATCGCCGTGCCATCGGGATCGCGGCGTGCGGAGCCGATATAGTCCGGTGCGGCGTCACCGAGAATCTCGACAGGAATATCGACCGGCCGCTTGAAGCGAATGACGAGAATGGTGCCGGCTTGCGTCACCTCGGACTCCACGTCCTCGGCAAGCTTCAGCACAATGCGGCCATAGCCGCCCGACGTGCCCATGCTGGCGGTGCCCCTCACCGCTTGCGCAGATGCGGCATCCGGGAACGACAGCGCAAGACAGACAATGCCCGCGAGGACCGCACAACGTCGAACGGCCCGCGTCCATGCGCGAGCTTGCGTCCAACATGCAACGGCAGCCGTCCGTGCCATCCAGAAGTGTCTCTCAGCCCGATGCTCGAAGGACGACCGGTCGTTCGCCCTGTGTCGAATCTAGATTCCGCGCTCTAAGGATTTGTTAATTAATTTCTTTAATTCCGGCCCTGCTGGATCGGCCTGCCTTCGATCTTGGGCAGTTCGACCGCCGCGGCAGATCGTTCGCCGCCCGAGGCGCGGCGCGCCAGTTCAACGGTGAGGCGTTCAGCGGCCTCCGGCTGCATCAGACCGAGAATGTCGGACATCTTCCGAGGCGCAATCTGCGAGGCGATCTCGAACAGCACCGGCATTTCCAGCCGGTCGAAGATCTTCGCGGCGTCCTTCGGCTTCATGCTTTCATACATGGTGACGATACCCTTGAAGCGGGCGGCATCGACTTCGCTCTTCTGGTCGTTCGCCGTCTTGATGCCGGCTTCGACGCCCTTTAATTCGTCGACGCGGGTTTCGATGCGCTTCTCGGCGGCCTTCAGCAGGCTCTCGCGAATGTCGATCTCGCGTGCACGCGCTTCCAGCTCCTGACGGCGCGCTTGCAACCGTTCGAGGATCGCGCGTTCAGCAGGCGAGATTTGAGGAGACAGTTCGACAGGCGGGTTGCTGGTCGGTTCGATCGCTGCAGGCGCTGCTACCGCGGGCTTCGGCTCTTCCTTCTTGGCTGACACCGAGCCGGTAATGTCGCCATCTGCGGGTTTGCCGCCCGGGAAGTTGAACATCTCCTGCGCCCACGATCCTTTCGTAGGCTGAGGCTGCGGATCGTAGTTGAACACGTAGCCGCCATCGATCACCAGGCCGGCGATCTTGAGAATCGCCAGCCCGAAAACCGCCACCAAGACGACAGGAAGAATACGAACGTCCCGAAAAGCTTTCATGCAGCGATGCCGTCAGGCCTCCTCCGCTCGGCAAACGCCTGCGCTGCCGCGGCATTGGCCCGCGCTGCGGACACCCGCGGCACATCAGGGTCGGTTTCGGTGAGCGGCCGTGCCGCCACCGCGATCTTCGATAGCCGGCGCACGACAGCGTCGCTCTCGGCGAGCTGGGCTTTCAGTTGATCGGCCAGCGCCGTTGCCGCCGAAATCTGGCTGCCGAGATTCTCGTTGACGTCGCGCACGGTAAGCTTGAGTCCGCCGATCGCACGCTCGGCGATCTCGGTCACGGTGATGAGCTCGCCGATCGTGGCCTTCAACGATTGCTCGTCCGCCTTGAGGCGCTTCAGGCGCTTATTGAGCAACATGCAATAGGCGATGGTCAGGATCAGAAGCACCGCAACCAGGCTCTCGATCACAATTCCTAATGAATGACTCATTGTGCCTCCATCAATTTAGTTTGCTCATCAGCCTTCTCAAACATGGCGAAGGTTGTGTTAGGCTTGCGTAATTGTTTCGTGACTCTAATGGCAACGCGGTCGCCGACACGGCCCATGCGACCTTCAGTCAAGGTCACGGCTCCGCAACGAACGGCAACAAGGGCATCCGCCCGCATTTCCAGCGGTAGCGTATCGCCCACTTTGAGAAGCATCAGCTGCTTCAACGGGATCTCCGCCTCATACAGCACGGCGTCGACGGCGATCTCGGCCTGAGCAATTTCAGTGGCGAGATGGCTTTCCCAGATCGGATCACGGCCGAATTTTTCGCCCATGAACATCTGCATGAGCACGGCGCGGATCGGCTCGATCGTCGCATAGGGCAGCAGCAATTCGATATTGCCGCCGCGATCTTCCATGTCGATATGCAGGCGCACCAGGATTGCGGCATTGGCTGGACGGCTGATGGCGGCAAAGCGCGGATTGGTCTCAAGCCGGTCGATGGTGAAAGCCACGGGCGACAGTGGCCGGAACGCCTGCTCGGCATCCGCCAGCACGACTTCGATCAGGCGCTTCACCAGATTGGTTTCGATGGTGGTATAGGGACGACCCTCGATGCGCAGCGAGGCCTGACCTCGACGGCCGCCGAGCAACACGTCGATCATCGAATAGATCAGGCTGGAATCGACGGTAGCGAGGCCAAAATTCTCCCACTCCTCTGCCTTGAACACGCACAGCACGGCTGGCAGCGGAATCGAATTCATATAGTCGCCGAAACGCACCGAAGTGATGCGATCGAGCGAGACTTCGACGTTGTCGGAGGTGAAATTGCGCAGGCTCGTGGTCATCAACCGCACCAGACGGTCGAACACGATTTCGAGCATCGGCAGACGCTCATACGACACCATCGAGGAATCGATGATGGCGCGAATGCCGGAATTCTCGTCGAGATGAACCTCGTTGACGCTGAAGCCGAGGAGGTTGTCGATTTCTTCCTGCGAGAGAACGCGCTCGCCGCCGTTCTTGCCGCCGCCGATATCGCGACCGCCATCCTCGACCATGGCGGCCCATTGCTCCGCCATGGTGCCGGTGAGTTCGTTTTCGGCAGCCGCTTTCGCCGCCTCAACGGGATCCTCTGAATCCAGAGAAGCTTCCCATTCGGCGGCAATTGCGTCCTGATCGACCTGTTCGGTAGACATCAGCCTAAATCCAATTCCTCACTGAATGAGGATTTCCTTGAACAGCACAGCGTTCACGTGATGAGGAGAGATCGCGGCATTGACGCGCCGCGTCAGCTCTTCCTTCAGCCGGAACATGCCAACGGAGCCGTTCAGATCGGTGGTGCGCAGTTCGCGCAGGTAAACCTGGAACATGTCGGTGATGCGCGGCATCGACGGCGTGATCTGCGCCACCAGCGGCGCTTCCTTCACCTCGAGCACGATCTTGGCCTTGAGATATTGCACGCGCTCGCCGGGCTGACCGGCAAGGTTCACCAGGATTTCCGGCACATCGATGAAGGCGAGCGGCTTCGCAGCCGGCGCCGCCTCTTTCTTCTCTTCCTTGGGGTGCCCCTTCAGGAAGAACCAGCCGCCACCGCCCGCTGCAAGCACCAGCACGCCCACGACGATTGCGATCAGCTTGAATTTGCTCTTGGGAGCTGCCGCCTCGTCCCCGGTCGGGGTGCTTTCTGAAGTTTCCGTATCCGCCATCGCCTGCCCGTCCGGGGTTGGGATGAGCTCGATGCTGCAAAGCAGGCTTTAAAGACGCGATACAAATGCTGCCAGCGCCCAAGGCCCTGTGTGATCGTGACGCTAGGTCGCAATGGTTAACGGAATCTTTCTTTTGACGCTCAACTAGGAAAATTCTGCCGGCAAATATGGTCAACAAGACCTTTCTGCCGCCCGTTTTCGCGCCTCGGAAACCACCAACAAGTTGAAAAATATCAGCTTTTTGACTTGGCACGGCTTTCGCTACTCACCTTAGCGAACCGCGGCTTGGGAGAGCTGTGCGGTTTACGGGATCCGCGGCGAGCTTGGGAGAGCGATCCGCGCGAACTTAGGGGAGAACCACCGATGGAGAATATGCTTCTCGTCGGACTGTCGCGGCAGATGACGCTTCGGCGTCAGATGGACGTCGTGGCGAACAACATTGCGAACATCAACACGAGCGGCTTCAAGGCCGAGCGGACGATTTTCGAGGAATATCTGAGCCCGGCCGCCCGCGAAGACAACTTCGTCGGCCGCGACCGCCGCGTGTCCTTCGTGCAGGACCGCGCCACGATGCATGATTTCACCGGCGGCGCGACCGAGCAGACCAAGAATCCGCTGGATGTCGCCATCGACGGCAACGCCTTCCTCGCGGTGCAGACCCCGAACGGTGAGCGCTACACCCGCGACGGTGGCATGCAGATCAATTCGCAGGGCCAGCTCGTGACAGCGTCGGGCGCACCGGTGCTCGGCGCCAATGGCCCGATCGTGTTCCAGCAGACCGACCACGACATCAACATCTCGCAGGACGGCACGGTCACGGTGCTCGAAGGCATCAACCGCATCGACTCCGTGCGCGGCAAGATTCGCATGGTCAATTTCGCGCAGCCCCAGCGGCTGGTGAAGGAAGGCTCCAACCTGTTCTCGGCCGGCCCCGGCGCCAATCCGCAGCCGTCCACCACCTCGAAGCTCAATCAGGGCTTCATCGAAAAGTCGAACGTCAGCTCGGTCGTCGAAATGACCCGGATGATCGACGTCACCCGCGCCTACACCGAGCTGTCCAACATGCTGCAGTCGCAAGGCGACGCGCGGCGCTCCGCCATCGAAAAACTTGCCGACGTTCCGGCTTAAGGAATCTGACCCATGCGCGCTCTTTACACTGCAGCGACCGGGATGGCGGCCCAGGAACTCAACGTCCAGGTCATCTCGAACAATATCGCCAACATGCGCACGACCGGCTTCAAGAAGCAGCGTGCCGCATTCCAGGACCTCATCTACGATCACGTTCGCCGCGTCGGTGCGCAAGCATCGGATCAGGGCACAGTCATTCCGGTCGGCGTCGATATCGGCGGCGGCGTGAAGACCGTCGGCACTCCGCGCATGATGACCCAGGGCACGCTGTCGGCGACCGGCGGCGATCTCGATATCGCGGTCCGCGGCGAAGGCTTCTTCAAGATCCAGCTCACCGATGGCACCTTCGCCTACACCCGCGATGGTACGTTTTCCACTGACCAGCAGGGCCGCATCGTCAACCCGCAGGGCAACCTGCTGCAGCCAACGATCTCGATTCCCCAGGCGTCGTCGCAACTCTCGATCAATGCGCAGGGCCAGGTCTCGGTCATCGTACCGGGCTCGACGACCCCGACCGTTCTCGGCCAGATCAGCCTCACCCGCTTCATCAACAAGGCCGGTCTCAATTCGATCGGTGACAACCTGTTCACCGAAACACCTGCCTCCGGCCCACCGCAGGACGGCGTCGCCAATGCCGACGGCTTCGGCGACATGCAGCAGCGCAACCTCGAAATGGCCAATGTCGAAGTGGTCACCGAAATCTCGGACCTGATCGCCGCGCAGCGCGCCTATGAGATGAACGCCAAGGTCATCAGCGCGGCCGACCAGATGCTGCAATCCACCGCCGGCATGTTCCGCTGAGGAGAATGATCATGACATCAGCCATGCGTTCGCTTCTCCTCGCCACCGCCCTGCTCGCTGCAGCGGCCACTGCTGCGCTCGGCCAGGCGCAGCGCGACGAGGTCATCGCATCGCCAACGCTGCGCGCCAATGTCACCGTGTCCAGTGACGTGGTGCGGATTGGCGATGTCATCGACAATGCCGGCCCCACCGCGCAGATCGCGATCTATCGGGCGCCCGACCTCGGCACCGTCGGCACGCTGTCGACCGCGCAGGTCATCGCGGCGTTGCGGCAGCATCAGGTGATTGGCGTCGATACACGCGAGCTCAAGTCCATCACCGTGACGCGGCTGTCGCGTAGCATCGACAGCAAGGATATCGAGAACCAAGTCGCGCAGTCGCTGGAGAACCGCCACGGCCTTGGTGCCGCCGCCAATCTGAGCCTGACCTTCGATCGCGAAGTCCAGGGCCTGCAGCTTGACGCTAGCAATACCGGCGCGCTGCAGCCTGTCGCGGTCCGCTTCGACGCACGTAGCGGCCGTTTCGACGTCACCTTTGCGATCGGCAACGATTCCAATGTGTCCGCCACCAAGCTGCGTTTCACCGGCAGTGCCGTTGAGACCGTGGAAGCGGCGGTGCTGGTCCGCGGCGTCGAACGCAATGAAGTGCTGAAATCTTCCGATGTTGTCGTCGAGCGTCGCCCGAAAGCCGAAGTCGGCAGCGATGGCGTAACGCGCGACCGCGCCGTGGGCATGCAGAGCCGCCGCCAATTGCGCGCCGGTCAGGCAATCCGCAATGCCGACCTCGCCAAGCCAGATCTGGTCACCCGCGATCAGGCGGTGACGCTGATCTACGAAACCGCAGGGCTTTATCTCACGCTCCGCGGCAAGGCCATCGAAGGCGGCACCGAAGGCGACGTGGTCAACGTCATCAATCTGCAGTCCAAGCGCACAGTCTCCGGCGTCGTGGTCGGTCGCGGCCAGGTCGCCGTTTCCGCTCCGTCGCCGCGTCTCCCCGCGCAAGTCGAAACTCCCGCGCCAACGCCTGCCCCAACCCGCGATTCTCTCCCGTCCGAAAAAATCTCCCAGGCCAGACCTCCTCTGGCCGCCTCTCCCGCTGCCAACTCTCCCGTCGCGCTTGCTGCCAACGACCACGTGCCTGTTTCTCGAAAAGCTGAGTAAAGTTGATGTTCCAGTTCCATCGTCCCTTCGCCACCGGCGCTGCGCTTCTTACGGTCGGCCTTGCTGCCAGCGGCTGTTCATCGATCGACCGTCTCGCGTCCATCGGCGAGAAACCGGCGCTCACGGCGATCGAAAACCCGACGACACAGCCCGGCTACAAGCCAGTGCAGATGCCAATGCCAAAGCCGGAGGTCGCATCCTACAACGCCAACTCCCTGTGGCGCAGCGGATCGCGCGCGTTCTTCAAGGATCAGCGCGCGCGCCAGATCGGCGACATCCTGACGGTCACCGTGAACTTCACCGACAAGGCCAATATCGCCAACGAGACCCAGCGCAGCCGTACCAATACGGAAAACTCGGGGATCACCGACTTTGCGGGCAGCAAGTTGCTGACAGGTTCGGCCGCCTCGGTGCTGCCCGGCCGTCTGCTGACGGCTGATGGATCGTCGTCGAGCGACGGCAAGGGATCGGTCGCACGACAGGAAGCGTTGCAGACCAGCGTCGCCGCAGTGGTCACGCAATTGCTGCCGAACGGCAACCTCGTGGTTGAGGGCAAGCAGGAAATCCGCGTCAACTACGAAATCCGCGAGCTGATCGTCGCCGGCATCGTGCGTCCGGAAGACATTCAGAGCGACAACACCATCGACAGCGCCAAGATCGCGCAGGCCCGCATCGCCTATGGCGGCCGCGGCCAGATCTCGGACGTCCAGCAACCACGCTACGGCCAACAGGTCATGGACGTGCTGCTGCCCTTCTAACCGCTAACCAGCTCCCACATCTCATCGTGCTCCCACATGGTGAGGTGTTCACACGCGGCCTTTCGTCAGCTCCCCTGGCGGAAGGCCGTCGTCGTTCTGAACAGTGATTGTTGCGCACCGATTGGCCACGGGGCAGTCGTCAGCCTTTGAAGTCCACCTCGACGCTGCCCAGTCCCAGCAACTCCATCCGGACGTGATCTCCGGCATTGAGCCACGCCGTCTGTACCAGACTGCCCGTCAGTACGAAGTCCCCGGCGCGCAATATCTTGTTTCGGGCCGCGAGATGGTTGGCAAGCCAGGCCAGTGCATGATGTGGATGACCAAGAACATCGGCGCCATTGCCGCGCCCCACCTCCGTGCCGTTGACGACGGCACGTCCAATCACCGACAGAAGGTCAGGCGCCTTGCCACGAGCAACAGGCGCACCCAGAACACATCCCGCCGCAAAGAAATCATCTGCGATCAGTGTCGGCGCATCCATACTGCGCCAGTCCGCATAACGATCATCGACGATCTCGATGGCAGGATGGTAGGCATCGATCGCTGTTGCGACATCATCAGCCGTGAACGGCTCGCCCGACGGCATCAGATCGCTCGCGAGCTGGACCGCAATTTCACACTCCACGCCGACATGTACATAATCGTTGTAGCGCAGCGACGTTCCGGCGGCATGAACACCACTCATATAGAGTCCGCCAGCGCAAGGGTGCGAAATACCGAGATATTGCTGCATCACCGCGCTTGTGCAGCCGATCTTGTAACCGACCTGCAAGCCGAAATCGGGCGACAGCAAATTGTGAAGCGCGTCCTGCACGCGATAGCCATCGGCCTCGTCATGCGGGACCGCGTCTGGCGGCAACACGGTGAGCGGCGTGCGGTTATGGCGGACGTAAGCCAGGATTTCGGCGATCGCGAGATACTTTTCCATCGGCGGTCCCTTCGCTCGTCACACGGCTCATGCTGACATATGACTAACGGGTAGCGACCACCATCCTGCTTGGCAACGGTGCGCAGCGTTGCTGGCGCGAACCGACGCTCGCGCCACTGCAATTCCTCGATTCTGGAGTTCAGCCGAAGACCCTGGTCAGGTCTTCATGAAGCCGACGCATCCCCGCAGGCCCGGTGAAGATCTCCTTCACCTCGGCCAGAGCCTCCGTCGTCAGGACATCTTCAGAACGCCGGCCCTGCGCAGCAGTCGCAAGGATGCGCGAGGCGATGGCCGCCTGATTGCACGAGGTGCGGTGCTGCTCCGGCACCCTTGCGACGACCTTTTGAAGAACATTCCGCATCAGCGCGATCGTATCGGGATCATAAGAGGCAGGCGCAGCCATTGTTCATCCTCCCGTTTTTTTTCTGGAGCAAGCCTACGTCCTATCGGCGAATGATGACGTTCATATTCCCGTGTTTAAGAATGTCGCCGTGCTGCAGTGCAGTTATCGCAGATCACTGCATCGCACAGCATGCGCGATTGCCTTCCGGAACTCCGAAATGAAAAACGGCCGCCCGATGGGCGGCCGTTTGGCATCTGAAAGACTATTCGTCGCGATAGACCTTTTCGCGCTTCTCGTGGCGCTCCTGAGCTTCCACGGAGAGTGTTGCGATCGGGCGGGCTTCTAGCCGCTTGAGCGAGATCGGCTCGCCGGTCTCCTCGCAATAGCCGTAGGTATTATCCTCGATGCGCAGCAGCGCGGCGTCGATCTTGGAGATCAGCTTGCGCTGCCGGTCGCGCGCCCGCAGTTCGATGGCGCGGTCTGTTTCCGACGATGCACGGTCGGCGAGGTCGGGGTGATTGACGTTCTCCTCCTGCAAAGCCTGCAGGGTGAGTTTCGATTCACGGAGGATTTCTTCCTTCCAAGCCAGCAATTTCGCGCGGAAATAGTCGCGCTGCCGGTCGTTCATGAAAGGCTCTTTTTCGGAGGGGCGATAGCTTTTCAACTTGTCCAAGGCCAATCCATCTATGCGTGCAAGGCGCCGGAAATGACCGGCCGCGCCGCAGCTTATATAGCTAGGTCATGTGACAGACAATAACGTCAGGATACCTCCAGAACGGCCATCCACCGCCGGGTTTCAGGGCCGGAACCGTGCTGCTGCAGCACCTGGCCCCCTCAGCCCGGTCTTTGGCAAAGGGCGTGTGAAGGGCTAGACGGTATTTTGTGCGGCTCCAGCCGGACTTGGAGCCGCTCCGAGCGGGTCAGACTTGGCCAGCCTTGGCCAGTTCGACTTCAACCCGCAGTTCGATCTCGGAGAGCACGGCGTCCAGACCGGGCTCGCCGGATGATTCCTTGAGGTTGGCTGCCGCACTGCGCAACCGCGCCACCATGGCCGAATTGATCGAGCCCGTGAGCAGGCCGATCTTGAGTTCGTCGAGGACATCGAGCGCACCGCGGCCGCGCTTCACCGAGCGCTTGCGGCGCTCCATGGGATCTTCGACGCTCTGCATGGCCAGAAGCGCATCGATGCTGTTGGCCGCCCGGGGCGCGACAGTCGGTCTGGTGTCGGAGGTCGGTGTCGCGTCCGGCAACGAAAACCCGGTCGAACTGGTTTTCTTCGCTCCTGACGACGGGGCTCCGAATGTGGTGCCGTTCGGTCCGTAAATGCGCATCGGCGTGTCCAGCAAGGGTAATGGCCGATCCCGGCCCACGGCGGCTTGCCGTTCGCTCAGTACCATCGCGAGCGTAAACGGACCTCCATCCGGAAAGGTCGTCTTTTATGGTTAATCAATCGTAAACGGCCCGGCAAAATCTGCCGCAGGCGGCACATTCGTCGGGGCTCGGATCACACATCCAGCCCGAGAGCTTTCCTCATTATCCTTATAAATCAATATTTTAAAGCGAATTAGAACGCTGGCACGGCGCTCGCATAGTTAATGCCGGATCGTCGTCATGGGAGTGATGAGCGGTCCAGTGAAGACCTCAGCGGGGAGCAGAGGATGCCGAGCCTACCTTCGATCCGATTCTGTCAGACGGCCTGTGCGGTGCTGCTCGTGCTGCTCGTACAGGCGGTGTCGGCACATGCGACGTCGCGGATCAAGGATCTCGCCAATATCGAAGGCGTCCGGCAGAACCAGCTGATCGGCTACGGTCTCGTGGTCGGCCTCAACGGCACCGGCGACACCCTCAACAACATCCCGTTCACCCGCCAGTCGCTGCAGGCGATGCTGGAGCGCATGGGCGTCAATATCCGCGGCCAGACGCTGCGCACCGGCAACGTGGCCGCCGTCATGGTCACCGGCAACCTGCCCGCCTTCGGCACCCAGGGCACCCGCATGGACGTCACCGTCTCGGCGCTCGGCGACGCCAAGAACCTGACCGGCGGCACCCTGCTGGTCACCCCCCTGCTCGGCGCCGACGGCAATGTCTACGCCGTCGCCCAGGGCTCCCTCGCCATCAATGGTTTTGCCGCCGAAGGCGCTGCCGCCAGCATCACCCGCGGCGTGCCGACCGTTGGCCGCATCGCCAATGGCGCCATCATCGAGCGCGAGATCGAATTCGCGCTGAACCGCCTGCCCAATGTGCGCCTCGCTTTGCGCAACCCTGACTTCACCACGGCCAAGCGCATTGCCGCCGCCGTCAACGACTTCCTGGGATCCAAGACCGCCGAGCCGATCGATCCCTCCACCGTGCAGCTGTCGATCCCGCCGGAGTTCAAGGGCAACGTCGTCGCGCTGCTCACCGAGATCGAGCAGCTACAGGTCGAACCGGATCTGGCCGCTAAGATCATCATCGACGAACGCTCCGGCATCATCGTGATGGGCCGCGACGTCCGCGTCGCTACCGTCGCTGTGGCCCAAGGCAATCTCACCGTGACGATTTCGGAGAGTGCCAATGTCAGCCAGCCCAACGCATTCTCCAACGGCCGCACAGTCGTCACGCCAAGCACACGAGTCGGCGTGACCGAGGACGGCAAGAAATTCGCGTTGGTGAAGGACGGCGTTTCGCTGCAGCAGCTCGTCGACGGCCTCAACGGACTCGGCATCGGCCCGCGCGACCTGATCGGCATCCTCCAGGCCATCAAGGCCGCGGGCGCCATCCAGGCTGACATCGAGGTGATGTGATGAACGTCAATACCGCTGTCGCCGCCTATCAGGCCAAGCACCCGACCATCAACGGCCGCCCCGATCAGAACCTGATCGATGCGCTGCAGAAAGTATCGCCGCAAGCTCAGGCCAAGACGCGCAAACAGTCCGAAGATTTCGAGGCGATGTTCATCAACACGATGTTCTCGCAGATGACATCGGGCATCAAGGGCGAAGGCCCGTTCGGCGATACCACCGGCACCGGCGCATGGCGCTCGATGCTAACCGACGAATATTCGAAGTCCTTCGCCAAGGCCGGCGGCGTCGGCATCTCCAACGAAGTCTTTCGTTCACTCATCATCCAGCAAGCCAATCGCGCCAGCTGATCGCAGAGGACACCGCCATGAACAATGCGCAACGCCAGCAAGCCGCCCCGATCGCCGCACCGCGTTCGGTCGCGACGCTGATGGAAGCCCGTCAGCTCGCCGACGAACTCATGAAGGTGATGAACGAGCTGCTCGCCATCATCGAACAGGAGACAACGCTGGTCCGCAACGGCCATATCCGCGAGGCTATCAAGCTCGAAGCTCCGAAGGCGGACATTTCGCGTCGCTACATTGCGATGATCTCGCTGCTCAAGATCAGCCAGACATATCTCGCGCAGACGACGCCCGACCTGCTTTCGGCCTTGCGCAAGCACCATGACGTGTTCCGTGCGATGCTGCAGGTCAATCTGACCGTGCTCGCCACCGCGCATGCGGTTTCGGAAGGCATTGTCCGCGGCGTCAATGCCGAGGTTCAGAAGCGTAATATCCCGCAGACCTATACGGCGGCCGGTCGGCAGGCTCAGCCGGGCCGGGTCAACATGACGCCCATCGTCGTCAGCCGGTCACTTTGATCGTATAATGGGTCATGCGATCGCTGGCCCGTTTGATGCGCCGCGGGATTGCTATCTTTTGACTTAAATTACAGCGCGCAAGTAAGCACCGGATTCAGCCGTCCGGTGCATAATGTCGTTTGGGAACGGGTCGGGATTTATCGAATGGAGCCAGGAGGGCTGCCATGGGTGCCGACTTCAATATCAAACCGGTGGGGGCACCGGTTGCCACGCCGGTGATACGACCCGCACCAGAAGCGGTGCGCGAAGCCGTGCCTACGCAACTCCCTCCCGACAAGACCGTGTCAGCAGCGCCCCGTGTACTGCAGCCGAACATTTCTGCAGCGAACTACCAGCAGATGGACAGCGAACGCATCTCCAAGGAAGTCATCATCGACAAGGGCGCAGGCGAGATCGTCTTCGTATCTGTGGACAAGAAGTCCAATCAGGTGATCGATCAGTATCCCGAGGAATCGCGACTGCGCTCCCGCGCCTATCTGCGCGCCATGGACACGCTCAACCAGGACGCAAAGCTGCAGAATCGACGTATGGAGACGGATCGCAGGATCTAATGCGCTGATCAGACGTTGCGCGTTGCAAAGGCTGTATCGAGATAGGTGCTGCCGGTGGCGGCATCGGTCACGACGTTCTTGATCGTCGCCTTGTTGTTGGCCGTCATTTGGAACTTGGTGTCGCCCACGCGAAACGAGTTATCCTTGATCAGGACCTGCTGATACTTCACGGTCCCCTCGCTCTGATACTTCACCTGCGCGCGGAAGCCTTCGACCTGCGAAATCGCGACCTCGAACTTCTTTCCATTAGCGTAGGTGCCCTGCCAACTGCCTTTGTAGGCGTCGGCATCCACCGCCACATACTTGCCTGCCGTGACCGGCGTGGTGGTCTTGTAAGCCGTTGCAAGAATGCTGAGTGCGTCTGCCATCGTGCCTCGTCGCACGCGGCTTCGAATCGCCGCGCCTGTCAGGCGCCATTAGGCCGCGCCAACCATTAAGCTAAAGTTACAGTGTCGACACGCTCACGGGCGACCGGACAGTCCCGCCGCAATATTGCGGTTGATGTCGATGAGCGCTTGCAGATGTTCAACCTGGCGGACCTGCTGAAGCGCGGTGCACTGCGTCAGAACAAAAATGCCGATATTGGCGATATTCTGCCGGATCCCGATCGATTCCGGATTCTGATCATTCATGGCATCGCCGACGAAGATGGACCAGAGCTTGCGATTGAACAGAAGAGCGTCGTCGAGACCAGCATCGGTATGGCCCCAATTTTCCACAACGTCCTGCAGCTTGCGCGCTGCTTTCAGAAGGGCTTGGGCTTCGATGTCTCTCGGTGTCGCCGTGGTCTGCGCAGTACGCGCGTAAGCTTGAGCACCGATCGACATTCGCTACCTCAAAAACTCTTCTTCCCGCTTGATTAGCGGACGCAATTCCTTGAGTGCTTTGTAAAGCGAGCCGCTTAAAATAAGCTTACTGACGTCCTCGATCGTTTCACGAAAACTCGGAACTGCTTCGATCAATTCCTTGATGAAACCGAGATACAGCTCCTGATAGGCCGGGATATCGTTCTCCAGATACATCATCTGCACGCAGAGATAGACGCGTTTGACCGGCGTCGTAGCAGTCTCCGCCGTGAGGATATCCTTTTCACGCATGATCGGCGCATCGCCATCAATCAGGAACGCCGTGCGCGTATCGGAATTGGTGATCACGCTCTGACCAATGATGATTCGCTCACCCGGCTTCAGTTCGACTCGCAAAGGCATTCAGCTCTCCTTCCCCGCAGCGGCCGTGAGGCCACATGCAAAGCCAACGGTATCTGGTGCCACATTTCGGGCGGGCATGACTATCCAGGAACCCTGAAAATACGCCTGCGATTCGAATAATACCAGCGTTCAGCGACCGGCGTCTTCAGTCTGGGGAAAGCCAGGATGCCGGGCAACGCGCCGCTAATTACCCGCGACCAACGAAAAACGGCGGAGTTTCCCCCCGCCGTCCGGTAATCCCAGTGCGGCCGTCAGAGTTACTGGAGTAGCTTGAGCACGCTCTGCTGCGACTGGTTGGCCAGCGCCAGCGCCGAGACAGCGATCGACTGCCGGGTCGACAGTGCCTGGCTGTTCGCGGCTTCCTCGTTGGTGTCGGCCAGCGTCAGGTTGGACGAACCGGTCTGCAGCACGTTGATCAGGTTCTTGGCGAATTCTTGACGGATCTGCACGATCGACAGGTTGGAGCCGAGCGCCGAGGCCTGCGCGCGGAGAACCGAGCTGGAGATGTTGAGCGCAGCCAGCGTGTTGTTGGCCGAGGTATTGTCGAGAAAGTCAGCGCCTGCGGCAAGCTTGCCGAGACCGAGACCTGCCGGCGTCAGCGTGGTGCCGGCGATGTTGAGCGTCGACTTGCCGGTTTCGTTGAACACCAGCTTGAGCTGATCGCCACCGAGCAGGTTGATGCCGTTGAACGAGGCATCCTGCGACGTGGTCGTGATCTGATCGATGATGTTGTTGTACTGCGCAACGAGATTGGCGCGCGAGGTCTGCGACGCGAAGTCCGTCACCGGCGTGCTTGGCACCAGGCCATTGAACAGCTTGCCGACGGCCGCGGCTGTGCCGCCAATGGCGCCGATGGTCGACGAGGCCGCATCGTTGGACGTCTGGATCGTCATGAAGCCAGCGGGATCGATGACGGCTTGCAGGTTGTTCGGCGCCAGCGCGGCATTGAGCTGCGCCAGGGTAGAGACCTGGCCGCTCGCGGTACCGAAGGTGATGTTCGTCGCGGTGCTCGACGGATTGGTCGCCGCAATCGTCAGCGTCAGCGCCGGTGGACCACCCAGGGCGGTCGGACCTGAGGTCCGCGCCTGGGTCACCGACGTACCCAGGCCGAGCCCGGCGAGCGCGGCGGTGTTCGAGCTCGTGATCGACAGATCGGAAGCCGCACCCGTGTGCAGCGTGATCGCCCCGATGGGCGCTGCCGTGTTGACTGCAGAGCCCGCACCACCCGACAGCGCATCGATCTTGCCCAGCAGCGTAGCGACGGTGTCCGTGATGTTGATTTCGTTGGCGCCCGACGCGCCCGAAGCTCTGAAGGTCAGGCTCTGACCATTGACTGTGATAGTGTCGTTCGCCGCGAAGCTGGTAGCAATCGAGTCGGTGGCGGCAGCACCCGACAGCAGCGTGGCGCCGGTGATGGCAGCGGCATTCTTGTTATTCGCGACAGTGCCAACATAGGTGTTGTCAGTCTTCGTGGATGTACCCAGCAGGTTGTCGGCGGTCGCACCGGGATTGATCGGCGTCGTGAACGACGACTTGGCGTTATAGCCGACCGGAATTTGCAGCGCCTGATTGGCGATCGATTTCGCGGTATCGACCAGCTTCTGCAGCGAGGTGATGCCGGTATTGGCCGCCTGCAGCACCTGCACGCCGTTGCCGATGCCGTCGAGCAGGCTGTTGATGTCACCGGCGCGGCTGTCGAGCCCTGCTGCCGTGAAGAAATTCGTGGGGTTATCGAGCGCAGTGTTGACCTTCTTGCCCGTCGCAAGTCGGTTCTGCGTCGTGGACAAGAGGTCCGCGGTCGATTGCAACGACAGCAGGTTCTGGCGAACCGAAGCCGAAAGAACGATGCCTGACATATGGAAACCTTCCTGTTCCCAGCGCGGTCGACCTTCAGGTCGCGCAAGCGCATGGTGCATCTAGCGAGACCCGTCTCGCCGCGATGCTGCCGGTTAAATTTGACGCCCTTCTGGAAGAGGAATCTCGGTCCGCCTTGCGGCGATGCCCGGATTAAACGCGGCCGATTCTCGGCCTACCTGCTTCCTACTCAGGCCGAATATGACCGATGACCATTTAAGATATGGTTAACAGCGGATTAAGGCTTTCGTAAAACTGTCCCAAAACGGCATAAGGCCCGGAAAGCTTGAGCTTTCCGGGCCTTTGCGACGATCGGACGACGAAAAACGGCGGGGCTTTCTGCCCCGCCGCCTTCTGTTTCGACTAGTCCGCTGAAGTTTAGCGGAGCAGCTGGAGAACGCCCTGCTGCGACTGGTTGGCCAGCGACAGCGCGGAGACGGCGATCGACTGGCGGGTCGACAGCGCCTGGCTGTTGGCCGCTTCCTCGTTGGTGTCGGCGAGGGTCAGGTTCGACGCACCGGTCTGCAGCACGTTGATCATCTGCTTCGAGAAGTCCTGACGCATCTGCACAACCGACAGGTTCGAACCGAAGGCCGAAGCCTGCGAACGCAGCGTCGAAGACGCGTTGTTCAGACCGGTCAGGAGCTTGTTGGTGGCAGCGTTGTCGAGAAAGTCTTCGCCCTTGGTCAGCGACTCGAGACCGAGGCCGGCCGGGTCGAAGGTGACGCCCGAGATGCTGAGCTTCGACTTGCCGGTTTCGTTGAAGGTCAGAGCCAGCGTGTCGCCGTTCAGCAGGTTGACGCCGTTGAAGGAAGCGTCAGCAGCCGTCGTCTTGATCTGATCGATCACCGTGTTGTACTGGGCAACCAGACCCGCACGGGTGTTCTGAGCGTTGACGTCTTCCACCGGAGCGGAGGTGTTCAGCACGCCGAACATCTTGCCCGCGCCAGTCGCCGAACCGCCGATGATGCCGCTGGCCGTCAGGTCGAACGAGGCTTCATCGTTGGTGGTCTGGATGGTCAGCTTACCGTCCTTGTTGACCGAAGCCTGCAGGTTGCTGTTGGCAAGCTTCTTGTTCAGGCCGTCGAGCGTGTTGACCTGACCTGCGCCACTGCCGAACGTGATAGTCTGGGCAGCGCTACCGTCAATCGCACCGATGGTCAGTGCCTGTCCAGCCAAAGTGCTGGTCGGGACGGTGGTGCCGGCAGTGAGGCCGAGCTTGCTGAGTGCGGTACCGCCGAGCGTGATACTGGTCGACGTATCGCCTGCCGTGATCGTTACCGCGTTGGCGGCAATCGCGAAGGTGCTGCCTGCACCAGCGAGGCTTTCAACGGCGGCCTTCAGCGTGGCAGTCGTGGACTGATCGCCGGTGCCGGCGTTGTCATAGGTGAGGTTGATGGTGACGTTGCCATCCGTATCAGTCACCGAAGCAGCCGTACCGGCAGTCGCGGCTCCGGTCGCGAAGGTGATCGTCTTGCCGTTGACGGTGAGCGTGTCACCAGCAGCGAAGGCACCACCAGCGGCCGTGCTCAGGTCAGAGCCGGTTGCGAGGGTGGCGACCGTGGAGCCGGTCAGTGTCGCAGCCGTGTCGGGTGCGAGCAGAGTCTCGGCGGTCGCGCCGTCGATCGTCGTGGAGAACTGCGACTTGGTCGAATAACCCGAGGTCGCCTGCAGCGCCTGGTTGGCGATCGACTTGGCGGAGTCAACGAGCTTCTGCAGCGAGGTGATGCCGGTATTGGCAGCCTGCAGGATCTGCACGCCGTTGCCGATACCATCGAGCAGGTTGTTGATGTCACCAGCGCGGTTGTTCAGGCCCTGCGCGGTGAAGAAGTTGGTGGGATTGTCGAGCGCCGAGTTGACCTTGTTGCCGGTCGCGAGGCGGTTCTGGGTGGTGGAGAGGAGGTCCGCGGTGGACTGCAGCGAGAGCAGGTTCTGGCGAACGGAAGCCGAGAGTGTAATGCCGGACATGTTTGGTTACCTTCCTGGTAGACACAACGAGCGACCTTCTTGGTCGACACGGAGTAACATGACCGTCAGATTCTAAGATTGCGTAAAAGGGAAGCACGCTATTTTACACGCCCGGAGGATGTATTTAACTACCGGACGCCTCGAAAACCGAGGCCAAATATCCCATAAAAACATCGATTAGTTGAAGTGTATCAGCGACTTTCAATCCGAGGCAGCGCGTCATGCTGTGCTCATCCGCGATATCAAATCATCGACCCGGTTGCAGCTTCCGGAGTGGGCATTCAGACAAACTTAACTAAATAGGTCATGGCGCATGCAACAATTTCGCGTCTGAAGCATGTACCAACCGCCACGCCGGCAATTGCCCGACTGCACGGTCGATTGCGACCGGTGGCTGCCAGCCGCTTCATCCTCAAGCCATAATGTCATTGAGTTTGCCGCCGATGCTGGCGCGGCATGACACGCCCACCGCCGTCGACGGTGAGCCGTGGCAGTTGCGCTCGATCGGGCGGCATGAGCTTACGACGTCGACTCCTCGCAATACCTGGTCCACATGGCCCGATATTGCTCCTCGACCGCGCGAGTATAGGCGGCCGGACTGCAGCGCTCGGCGATCATGTCGGGAAGCCGGACACGAATGTCCGCGAGTTCGTCGAGCGTCGCACCGAGCGCGCGCGCGACATACGCCTCATCATCATCGACGACCCAGTCATTGAGCCCGACGGCAGACAGGATCGCCCCCGACAACCGGCTGCCAACGGCGATGCCCAGCTTCGCCACCACGGGCACACCCATATAGAGTGCCTCCCAGGTCGAGACGCCACCGCCTTGCGGAAACGTGTCCAGTCCAACATCGACGCTGGCATAGGCGGCGAGATGCTCCTCGCGCGACGTCGCGCCCAGCAAAGTGATGCGATCGGCGGCAACACCTTGGGCGGTGAACCGGCCGAGCAGCGTCGCCTGCACGCCCGCATCGTCGAGCGCCGTATCCTTGATCAACAGGCGCGACGTGGGATCGGCATCGAGAATGCGCGCCCAGAGGGCAATGGCGGCGTCGGAGAATTTGGTGATCCGGTTGAAAATGCCATAGGTCGTATAGCCGTTCGTCGCGCGCGGCAGCGCCGCCGAATGCAAGCCCGCAGGCGGCTCCTCGACGATGATCAGGCACGGTAGATCAGCGATCTTCTCGGCATGCAGATGCCGCGCATGGTCGGGAATCGCGACCGGATCGGAGAACAGATAGTCCATGGTCTGCAGCCCAGTCCCCGTCGCATGGCCCCAGGCGGTCACCTGAACCGGCGCGGGCTTCAGCGAGAAACTGCGCAACCGATTGCCAAAGCTATGGCCGGACAGATCGACCAGGATGTCGACACCATCTGCCTTGACCTGTTCGGCCAGTTCGCCGTCCGACATTTGGGACACATCGCGCCACCGGTCCGCGCAGGCCTTGAACGTCTCCGTCACGGCGTCCTGATGCGCGGACACCGAATAGCACACCACCTCGAAGCGCGACTTGTCGTGGTTTCGCAGCACCGGCCGAAAGGCGAACGCTGCTGAATGCTGCCTGAAGTCTCCCGACACATAGCCGATGACGATCCGCTTGTCGCGATCGCGCGCATTGTCGTGCAGAAGCGTTCGCTCGACGGCGATCTTGGCACCGATCTGGCGCCACCACTCCGACCTCGCCGCCCAATGCTGCTCGAAACCGGCGCCTTCGATGAAATCCAGCATATAGATCCGGTTCGACAGCGCAGCTTCGGCATACGGCTTGAGGGCAAGCGCGCGGTCGATGCAAGCGTTCGCCGCCTCGATGTCGCCGAGAAACGCGTGGCACTGACCGAGCTGCGACAGCGCGTTGACGAATTCCGGATTGATCTTCAGCGCCTCGGTGTAGGCTTCGAGCGCCTCCGAGACTTTCATCGCGTGGAGTAGCACGTTGCCGCGCCCGAGCCACGCCTCGGCGATCGTGCGGTCGAGTGACAGCGCCTTGTCGAAGCTGCGCAGCGCGTCGATGCGCTGGCCGCATGCGAACAAGGCTTCGCCGCGATTCACCCAGGCGCCGGTGTGGCTCGTATCAAGCGCCAGCGCGCATTCGAAATCCGTGACGGCTGCTGAAAAATGTCGGATCTCCAGATGCACGGCGCCACGGTTGACATGGGCCAGCAGGAACGTCGGCTTCAGACGGACCGCGACGCCGTAGCATTCGAGCGCTTCGGCGAAGCGGCGTAGCCTGTGCAGGGCATTGCCCTTGTTGTTGAAGGTTTTTGCATTTGACGGCATCAGCGCGATCGAAGCATCAAAGCTCTCGATGGCGTCCACATTGCGGTGCAGTCCAGCCAGCGCATTGCCGCGGTTGTAATGTGCGTCCGCGAAATTCGGATCCAGCACCAGCGCCCGGTCGGCAAAATCGAGTGCATCGGCAAAGCGGAGCTGGGCGGAGAGAATCGCCGACATGTTCGAATAGGCGGCGGCCGACGCCGAATCGAGCATGATCGCTCGGCGCACCAAACGCTCGGCCGAATCCTGATTGCCCGTCTGATGCTCGCAGACGCCAAGCAGATGAAGCGCATCGAAGTGATTCGGATGCTTTTTGAGAACCTGCTTGTAGAACCCGCGCGCTTGCTCGATGTCGCCGCGCTGATGCACTTGCTGCGCCTGCATCAGCAGCGCCATGAGCTTGTCCTGCTTGCGATGGACCGCAGGCGCAGCGTGTCTGGCCAAACTCATTCGAAATATTCTCCCTGCCTCTGGCGATCAGAGGAACTTGACCAGACTCATCTGATATAATGACGACGTAGTCTGGTACGAAGCTTGCAGCGCGGTCTGCAGCGCCAGGATCTTCGTCGCGACCTCGTCGTCATTGATGCCCTCGATGGAGTCGAGCATCGTCTGGGCCATCGCCTTGGTCTGAACCTGACGATCCGTGGTCGACTTGATCGATGCCTGCGCGCCGGCAAAGTCGGCCTGGATGTCCTGAATCGTCTGCTGACCGGGGACATTCGCCAGGTTCTGCGCCACGCGCTGGTTCAGCGCCGCGATCTGCGCATTGGCGCTCTTTGCATAGGTCGCATTGCCGAGTTGTGCCGGATCGACGGCCACGGCCGCGAACACCGCGACTGTCTGCAGTTGCGCGCGCAGGGCCTGCTCGTCGGCACGCGCGCCATATTGCACCTTGATCGATGTATCGACCTGGGAGACTGCCGATCCGCGGGCCGAGCCGTTGGCGGCCGTGTTCTGCTCGCCCTGATACCAGATCACGGTATTGTCGGCCGTGCCGGCAACGAGCGTGGTCGCGGAGCCGAGCGGGGCCGACCCCACGCGCAGCGGCGGCTGGTCGAAGAAGTTGTCGCCGGCCTCGATCGCGGATGCCGCCACCATCGGCCCGTTGGCGAGATCCTTCATGGCTGTGCCGAGCACGGCATTGAGATTCGCTGCGGTGACCGTCGATGACGGCGCCACCGGCGGAACGGCGTTCGGCTGACCGGGATCGATCAGGAACGAATTGTCCGGCAAGGGTGTCTTATCCGATGCGGTCAGGACGATGTCTTCCTTCGTGCCATCCGGCATCGTGAAGGTGAACTTGACCTGATCGCCGACATTCGGATTGGTCGCGCCAAGGTCGATCGACATCGATTTGGCCACAGGCGTCGCCGGCAGCGCAGGCGGGATGGTCGCTGGCAGATCGACCGGCTGGGTGACGGTGGCACCGGCGATCGTGGTAGACACGCCGGTGACCTTCATACCAAAGGGTTGAGCTTCCAGCGGCGGGGCTGGCGTCGCGTCTTCTTCGGAGATGACGACCGATGTCACCGGGGTTCCGACCGCACTGCCGACACGCCCGTTTGCGTTGACGCCGAGATCGGCCGTCTTGCGCTCGGCGATCACCTGCTTGAGGCCGGCGACGAGCGCACCATTGCCATTCATGATCTGGTCGGCGGGAGCGACCGGCGCCGTATCGGTGGCGCGGCCGGAGAACAGGTAGCGGTCGCCCGACCGCGCATTCAGCATATCGACGGAATCGAAGAAGCCGAGCGACGCGGTCTTCTGCCCCGGCGTCTGACCGGTATTGTCGAAATTGGCGCCAGCGCTGACCGCGGCGCCTTTCACATCCGATCCGACCGCCACCAGCCGCTGCAGCGACAGATTTGCCACGCCGATGCGCGTGTTCAGATTGACGGCGGTATCGGCATAGGCCGCAACACCACTGATCTGCGCGCGTAGCGCGATCGCGAGACTGCGACCGCTGCCCTGCCCTGCATAGGTGTTGGAGATCTTGCCGCTCGACAGCTGCTGCGTCAGCGCGTCGAGCTGATCGCGCAGATTGGTAATTCCGGATCCGATATAGGATGTGCGTGAGCCGACACCGCTGATCGTCATGATTACCTCAGAATGCCTGCATCAGGGTTTTGTACAATTCGTTGACCGTCGACATCACGCGCGCATTGGCCGAATAGGCGTTCTGCAACGACAGCAGATGCGCCATCTCATCATCCATATTCACGCCGGACGCGTCTGCCATCTTCTTGTCGAGTGTGTTGAGAACGACGTTCTGGCCATCCGCGAGTTGCTTGGCGGAATCCGCCGCAGCGCCCTGTTGCCCGACGAACTGGCGCATATAGCTCGACAGCGTCCCCTTGAACGGTGCCGTATCACTGCCCGTTCCCGTCGCCGGCGAGTAAGTGAAACTGGCATTGTTCAACTGGTTGAGCAGGAGGGCCGACCGCGTCGTGTCGCCCGCTGCCGTCGACCCGCTATAAACCACCAGCTTGGAGGGGTCGGCGACGATCGCATTGTTGATCGTCAGCCGGCCGGCGAGACCGGCCATCTGCGAACCGTTCTTGCTGATGCCACCGCTATAGGCGGCGCCGTTGTCGGTGAACAACGCCAGCTCCGGGCTCCCGTTGCTCAGATCGGTGGGACCTTGCGTGACTGTCACCGACGCCGCGTTGATGTTGGCGAATGCGGGATTATTGACGACGGTGAGCGCGCCAGCCGTGCCGGAGAACGTAGCCTGGCCGCCAAGCGCCGCGTTCAACTGATTCAGAACCGAGCCGAAGCCCGAAGAAAAATCGAGGCCGATGACGGTATCATTCGGATCGGTCGTTGCCGTGTTCGGCAGCGGCAGCACGCTGGGATCATCGACCCGCATGAACGAAATTTCGCGCTGCGTGTTGGTCGCCGTATCCGTATACGTGAAGTGAATGACATTGCCCGGCTTCATTTGCGAGACGTCGAGCGTGAAGCCGGTCGGCGTTCCCGGCGGCAGCGCCGTCGGCGGCACCGTCGGCACGGGAAAGACGCTTCCAGCTGCCGTCTTGTCCGAGAGCGCGCTCGAGATCGACGCTGCGAACTGATCGAGCTGATTCTGCGCCTCGACAAGCGTCTTGTCGCGAAGTTCGGTATATGCGGCGATCGTGCCCGACTTGATAGCGCCGGCAGCAGTCAGGTCGATCGATCCGCCGTTCGGAAATTCGATCACCACCGAGCCAAGATTGCTCTTGCTGGGATCCGCGCTCCACGTCGTGTCGGCTGATACTGTGCCTTGGGCATTAAACGCAAGTGTCGCCGCTTCATTACCCACCAGCTGCACACCGGAACCGGTGAAGATGGTGACCTGATTGGCGCCATTGGTGGTGACGCGGATATCCATCAGCTGCGACAGCTGCGTGACGTATTGATCGCGCTGATCGAGCAGCGCGGCGGTGTTGGAATCCGTCGATGTTCCGCCTTGCGGATTGGCCGTCAACTGATTGTTGATCTTGGCAATCTGCTTCATCAGCGTGTTGGCGGTCGTCACGGAATCCTTGATGCCGCTTTCCGCCGCGCTGCGCAGGCTCTGAATGCCCTGCGTCATCGAATTCAATTGTTGCGCGAGTGTTTGCGCGGCGTTGAGCACGCCGATCCGCGCCGACTGACTGTCAGCGCTCGTTGACAGCGCCTGCACTGCTGTCGTCAGGGCATTGAAGGAATATTCGAGCGAGCCGACTGAACCAGGATCGCCATAGAGGCTCTGCATCTGCTGCAGGAAGCTCGAACGGAGCGAGGCATAGCCCGCGCCCGACGTTTCGGTGCGGAGCTGCGCCTGGATATACTGATCGAGTTCGCGATTGACGCCAACGGTGCGGACGCTGCTGCCGTTGCCGGAATTGACTGCGACCTGATCCGTCGACTTGCGAATGTAGCCAGGCGTTTCCGCATTGGCCACATTCGAGGAGACCAGCGACATCGCGGCCTGATTGGCGCGCAGGCCGGACATGGCGATGGAGAGTGCGTCGTTCAGACTCATAACTAACTGTCGCTCTCAAGGTTCACGCGGGAAGAAGGCCGCAGATGCGGCCTTGCGATTAACGCATCACGTTCAGCAGATCCTGAACCATGGTGTTGGCGGTCGTGATCACCTTGGTATTCGCCGAATAGGCCTGCTGGGTGACGATGAGCTTGGTGAATTCGTCAGCGATGTCGGTGTTCGACGACTCCAGCGACGAGCCGGAAATGCTGCCACCCTTGCCGTACAGTGCCTCGCCGGATTCGTTGGTGGTCTCGAACGCGCCGCCGTCGATGCGCTTGAGGAAGTTGGCGCCGTTGAAGGTGGCGATACTGACTTCAGCAAGATCGATGTTACGGCCGTTGGAGTAGCTGCCGACCACACGTCCTTCGTTGCTGACCGATACGCTCTGCAGCTGACCCGCAGCATAGCCGTCCTGCTCGAGCTGATTGACCTGAACGTTGCCGTTGGTGTCGGCGAACTGGGTCAGGCCACCGGTGCCGAACGCCATGGTCACGTTGCCGAGTGCCTTGCCCGAGACGGTCAGGCCGGTCAGCGTGATCTGACCGACGACCGGCTGCATCTGGCCGTTCGGCCCGAACTTGAAGTCGGTGCCGACATTCTGCCAGGCAGCGGTCGCGCCCGTGGCCGCGGGGTCGGTCTGGTAGAACAGGTTCCAGGTATCCGTTCCGCCCTGCGTGGCGGACTCGACCTTCGCCCACCTGAATTGCAGGCTGACCGGTGCACCGTTGCCATCATAGACCGTCTTGGCGCCACCGCTGATCGATTCATCGAGGAAGGTCTGAGCGTCACTGCCGATCACGATGCCGGTGCCCGCCGTGCCGCCGCCCGAACGAAGGCCGGTGACGGTGCCAGTGAAACCCAGGGCCTGGAATGCGGCGACCGCCGTAGTCGTCGAACCTGCCGCCAGCGTAAAGTCGTTTGCCGTACCGGAGTTCAACGTGATCACGCCGGTGGCGGACACACTCGATAGCGGCGAGGTGTTGCCGGTCGCGGCGTCGATGGCCGTGAGCACGTCGCCGACATCGGCCGTATCGATAGGGATGAAGGTCGTGCCCGGCACGGCCGCGGGAGCAACGGCGCCCGTGTAGAACGAAAGTGTTTTGGTCGTGGTAACGCCGGCGCTGGTGGTCTTCAGCACGAGCGTATCGCCGTTTGCGAAGCCGACCGGGAGCGTATCGCTGCCGGATACGGGCGCGAGCATGGTATTCGCCGAGATCGGCGCCGGCGTCGTCGCGAAATTGTTGCGCGCGTTTCCGGGAACAGCAGTATTCCCGAAGGGCGTTGCCGCAGTGCCCAACACGCGCGGGTTTGACACGAAGTCGGCCGATCGCAGCAATTCGGAACCAGGCACCGATGTCTGATGCTTGGTGGTCAGCGGATAGCTGGCGAGGTTGGCGCGGTAGTCGATCTTGGTGGTGGCCTGCGACGGCAGGAAGTCATTCTGGAAGCGCAGTACTTCCGGCGAGCTGCCGGCCGGGTTGCCGGTCGTGGGATCAATCTTGACGCCCTGAAGATAGTAGCCGGCGCCGTTGACGAGATAGCCGTTCTTGTCGAGCGAGAAGTCGCCGCGACGGGTGTATTTGTTGACTCCGTCAAACACCGGCGTGCTGTCGGAGACGTTGCCCGGCTTCTGCACCGCAAAGAAACCGTCGCCGTTGATCGCCATGTAAGTCGCCACCGAAGACGACTGCACCGAACCCGCAATGGTGTTAGTGCTGCGCGATTGCGCCGTCACGCTGCCGGCCACCTGTGCGGATGTGCCGGCATCGGGAATGAGGTCGAGGAAACTGGTATCGATCCGCTTGAAGGCGGTGGTCTGCGAGTTCGCGATGTTGCCGGAAATGTTTTCCAGCGCATAGGAGTTCGCCCGCAGGCCCGCAACGGACGTGGTGAGAGCGCCGAAGATACCCATTACATCGTCTCCAACTTCGATCCGGGCGGCCCGCCGGACGGTGCCAAATTCACAGCCGCTGTCGGAGGAGATGTCGCAAGCCCCGTGCCAAGGGGATAAATTCAACGAATTCAACGCACTAAACAAAGAACCCCGGTCCATGGACCGGGGCACAATTGCCTAGCGGGGAAATATTTGCCGGATCGGCGCCTGATTTCGCCGGGTTCTACGTAGTTGCTCAGGTCGCCGACGGCGCGGCCGGTTTGAAGATCATCGCGAAGCCGTCCATGCAGTAGCGCAGGCCGGTCGGCTTCGGGCCGTCATCGAAGACGTGACCGAGATGGCCGCCGCAGCGACGGCAGTGGATCTCGGTGCGAACCATGCCGAGCGTCGAATCCTTGCGTTCACCCACGGCATTCTGCAGCGGCTGCCAGAAACTCGGCCAGCCGGTGCCGCTCTCGAACTTGGTCTCCGACGAGAACAGCGGATTGTCGCAGCCCGCGCAGGCGAAGGTGCCCTTGCGCTTTTCCTTGTTCAGCGGGCTCGAATACGGCCGCTCGGTGCCTTCCTTGCGCAGGATCTCGTATTGCTGCGGCGTCAGCTGCTTGCGCCATTCCTCATCGGTCTTCATGACTTCGAACTTCTCGTCCGAGGCCGCCCGCGCCGACGAAGCCGTCAGCCATTTCAGCGACAGCAATCCTCCCAGGCCAGCAGCGGTCGTCAAAAGAAAGCGGCGGTCGATCATGGTTGGTCTCCCTGACAATCGAGACAATCATCTCGTTCGCTTGAAATACGGGCGGACGAGCCGGAAGTTACACGCCGGTTCCGGAATATTACTCACGTTTTGTTGCGCGCCCAAACCTGGTGGATCTGCCTAGCCCGGCCGCGGGCCCCGCGTTCCGGCGCGCAGATTGGCCTCGGCCAGCCGGGCCTCACGGATCCGCTCCCGCGCCCGGGCCCGTTCGCGATACCGCGCCAGCGTGCCGGCCAGCGCCGAACCCTGCCGCTCCCATAGCCCGACCGCGTAGCCGACGGCCCGCCCGGTCGTGCCACCAGCCCAGACCAGCTCGAACGGCGCGAACAGCTTGAAGCGATCGTCATAGGCATACATGCCACGGGCGATCAGTTGCCCGGCCATGGCCGTCGTGTTCAGGCCCCGATGGCTGAAGCCGCTGGCGACCCACAATCCCTGACGGAGTTGCCCGATCTGCGGCATGCCGTGCACGGTCTGGCCGAGCGCGCCGCCGAAGGTCTCGGCCATGGCAACCTTGCCCAGCGCCGGAAACACGGTGCGAATGCGGCGTGCGATGGCGCCGGCATAGCGCTCCGGCTGCCCGGCCCATGTCGTTTCCGGGCTCGACCACATCAGCCGATCACCATCGACAATACGGAAATGGTCGACGCCGTCGCTATCGCTCACCGAGCCCTGAAACGTCACCGCCTCGGCGAGACGTTCACCGAGCGGTTCGGTGATGCCGGCATAGCGCCACACCGGCAACAGCGTGTCCGACAGCTTTTGCGCAGGCGCACCGAGATGGATGTTGCCGGCCAGCACGATGTGTGTGGCACGCATCCGCGCCGACGGAGTCACGATGCGTTTGCGGATGCCGCCGGCATCGATGCTGACCACCGGCGTGTCCTCGAAGATCCGCACACCAGCCTGTTTCGCCAGCGCTGCGAGACCCAGCAGATATTTGCGGCCATCGATCTGAAACGCCTTCGGATAGTGCACGCCGTGAAAGTAGCGTTTGGTTTTCAGCACATCGCGGACGCGGTCGATCTGCCAGCCGTCCACTTCAGTATCGAAATCTTCGCCGAGCATCTGCAGGCGGGCGATCAGGCGATCGCCGACATCGACATTGGAGACTTCCAGCGCGCCCTCGGACAGGCCGAGACCGGGGATCAGCTCGTCTGATGCCTGGGTCCGGACATACTCTGCGCCCTGCTTCGACAGCGCCCACAACTCACGAGCGTCCTCCAGGCCAACACGCGCAATCAGATCGGCGAGCGGCAGGCCAAAGCCCGGCATCACGGTTCCCAACTGGTTGCCGGACGCGTTCCAGCCGACATAACGCCCTTCGAGCACCGCGACGCTTGCACCCAGACGTGCCGCTTCCAGCGCAATGCTGAGCCCGGCGAGCCCGGCCCCGACCACGCAGACATCGACATCGAGGCTGAAGGTCAGCCGCGCGCGGTCGGCGTCGGCGACCTCAGGTCCAAATGTCACGCTTGCGGAAGGGGCAGTCATGACGTTTTCTTACGGACAGGTGGGGCGGTTGTCACCTTGTCCTCACGGTTCATGTCCATTAATCCGCAGACCTGACGTCTGGCGCGACCGCGCCGCCCGCCTCGCTACTACCTCTTGCTCTTGCCGAATCGAGATCGCGCCATGCGCCGTTTACTGCTGCTGCGTCACGCCAAGACTGAAACGGACGCGCCGAGCGGCAAGGATTTCGATCGCAGGCTGGATGACCGCGGCCGGCTGGATGCAGCTCTCATGGGCGCCTGGCTCAGCAGAAATCCGCCCCTGCCCGACCTGGTCTGCGTCTCCACGGCGGTCCGCGCGCAGCAGACCTGGAGCCTCGTGGCCGCGGCGATGCCGGCGGCGAAACCGACAGTCGCCAGCCTTGATGAACTCTATGGCGCCGGCCTCTCCGAATTGCTGGCGGTGATCCGCGGCGCAGCCGTGGAAGACCCAGAGCAGTTGATGCTGGTCGGCCACAATCCCGGTCTGCATGAAATGGCGCTCAGCCTGATCGGCGGCGGCGATGCCGCAGGCAGGAAAGCCGTCGCCGACAATCTGCCGACCGGCAGCATCGTGGTGATCGACTTTCCCATCGAGGACTGGAACGACGTTGCCTTCCGCGATGGACAACTCGTGCAATTCGTCAGTCCGAAACTGCTGAAGGGCGCCGCGGGCGAATAAGCCGCGCCCATTGGAACCGGTTTGTGCTATCCTCCTCCGGACGACGATGGAGGTGCACATGTACAAATCCATTCTGGTCCCGATCGATCTGGCCGAAACCGATGTGGCCAAACCCGCGATTGCCCAGGCCGCGACGCTGTCGCAAACCTTCGGTGCCACCGTCCGGCTGCTCAACATAATGCCGATGACGCCGGTGATGCTGGCCGAATATGTCCCGGCGGATTTCGATACTCAGCAACTGGAATCGTCGCAGGCCGCTCTTGCGGCGGTGGCCCGCGATTGCGGCATCGACAGCAGCCGCGTCTCCAGCGTGGTGCGACAGGGCGGCATCTATCACGAGATTCTCGAAGAAGCCTCGGCGATCAAGGCCGATCTCATTGTGATGACCTCGCACCGCCCGGCGATGCGCACTTACTTCCTCGGCTCCAATGCCGGCCATGTGGTGCGCTATGCCAAATGTTCGGTACTCGTCGTGCGGCCGTGACTACGGCAACAGCTCTTGCGGCACGCTGTCGAACGCATAGTTGCGCGGTTTGTTGCGGCGGATGAAGCCGCTGATCTGCCAGCCGAAGAATACTGAGAAGCCAATGATGAAGACCACGCCGGCAAACTCGCCGGTGAGCAACGCGCGCAGGAGCAGCGCGGTCATCGCGAGACCGACAAAGGCCAGTGCCGCGACAATCATTGTGTAGATGCCTGGTCGCAGGCCGGAGCTGAGCTTGGCCAAACTACCTGCCGCAGCGAGGCGTCGATGTAGCTCCAGAATAAACGCGCTGTAGCCCGACTGCGGCTCCATCAGCGCGACGGTTTGTTTCGACGTCGAGAAGATCGTGATGTGACGACCGTCGGCATGATCGATATCGGCGCGAAAGCGGCGGTGCTGCATACCCATCGGCCGATAGGACAACCGGATCGCCGCGATATCCGCATAGGCCCAGACACCGGAGCGACGACCTGTGCGCCATAACAAACCTTCATCGGTCAATTCATAACGATGCGCGGCGCCAATCAGGGAGGCCTTGTAGGCATAGGTGTGCCCCGGCCCTGCCGCTTCTGCGGCAAACGATGCGTCCCTGCGCCTGAAGAGGGTCTTGAGCAAACAGAAGTCCCCTGCACTGTTCGACCTCGCTTGCTTGCGCGATCGCCTGCATGTCCCTTACAAGCTTGCCATGGCCGAGACGACCACTTTTCCGCGCCGCCTGATTCTGGCCGGCGCGATGATTTCAGGATTGCTGCTGGCGCTGGCCGTACACATGCTCGGCCAGCGATTCGGCCTCGACCTCGGTGGCCTCTGGCGCAACGATCCCGACAATTTCATGCCGATCGGATCCGCCTTCGCCTGGTGGCTGATAGCGGCGATGGCCTTTGTCGGCGGCTATGTGACCGCTAACCTGCTGCACAGCGCAGCATCCGGTCGCATCCCGCAGCGCATGCGGCAGTTTCTGATCACTATTGGCGTGCTGTTTCTGGCCGGCGCCGGTCAGGCGGCCTCGGCGCCCAACGCAATACCGACGGCATCAGGTGTTCTGGCCAGTCTTGCCGCCCTCGGCCTCGGCGGCGTCATGGCGTTCTGCGGAGCCCATTTCGCGCTGCGAAAGACGTAGGCGAAGCAAAACGTCGCGCAGGTTTTGCCCGCGCGACGTTTCCGTGCCGTGTGATCGCTAATACCGCGATCAGCTTGCAGCGCGCATATTGACCTTGCCTTCGGCCAATGACGTCAGCTTTTTGTCGGTAGTTTTTTCCTCGTCCAGCGTCTTCTGCAGCACGGCCGCGCAGTCGTTGCGGCCAAGCTGGCGCGCCCAGGCGATCAGGCTGCCGTAACGCGCGATCTCGTAGTGCTCGGCAGCCTGAGCCGCATTGATCAGCGCGGCGTCGAGTACCTTCTTGTCCTCGACTTCCCCGGCGGTCTCCTCGGCTTCCTTGATGATACCGTCGATTGCCGGGCAGGTAACCGCCTTCACCTCGGCGCCGTGCATGGCGAAGACCTGCTCAAGCCGCTGCACATGCACTTCGGTTTCTTGCAAATGCGTCTTGAAAGCCTGCTTCAACAGTGGTTCTGCAGCCTTGTCAGCCATTTTCGGCAGCGCCTTCAGAAGCTGCTTCTCCGCGTAATAAACGTCCTGCAGCTGATGCACAAACAGGTCATCCATCGTCTTGATATCCTTGGTGAACAGTCCCATCGTTTCAATCCCGGTGTTCTGGAACGGGGTGGCCGCTGCGGCGCATTGTCCCGCTCGGTTGCGATAGGCCGGTAACCATCGATATTGGGACGTGTTCCGGGAACGTCTTGATTTGCCGCATGGAACATTCGACTTGCCCGCCTATATGAAATGCGGGACGAATGGCTCGGAATTGTCTGTGCGATTGTCGTGCAGGGTCAGGGCTTTGCAGCCGGCGCGGGTATGTGGCGACCTTGCGGCGCGGTATTAACGCTGGCGCTGTCAAGGACTGCACAACGAAACGTTTTTGCCGTAAGGGTTTGGGCTTGATGAGTGAACTTCGCGTATGAGTGAATTGGTCGCCGCTTGCCGCCTGTTACCCCGATCGGCTTTCCACCTGTTCGCGCTCCGCCGGGAGGACGAATGCAACGATTGCTGACCGCGCTCGGGCGCGGCTTCAAGCAACACGTCGGCTGGAAACGGCTGGGTGTTGTCGCAAGCCTGATCGTCATCGCCCTCGCCATCTCCCATCTGGTGCATACGCTGAAGGGCCTCGATACCGCCAAGATCCTGGCGGCGATGGCCGCAAAATCGACGATGCAAATCGCCATGGCGACGCTGTGCGTGATCGGCGCCTTCTGCACTCTCACCTTCTACGATTACTTCGCGCTCAGAACGATCGGCAAGAAGCATGTGCCGTATCGGATCGCGGCACTCTCGGGCTTCACCAGCTACACCATCGGCCACAATATCGGGGCCACCGTGTTCACTGGCGGCGCCATCCGCTTCCGCATCTATTCGGACTACGGATTGAATGCCATTGACGTCGCCAAGATCTGCTTCATCTCCGGACTGACCTTCTGGCTCGGCAATCTGTTCGTGCTAGGCATCGGCATGGTCTGGCATCCGCAGGCCGCCTCGGCCATCGATCTCCTGCCCAATGCCATCAATCGGCTGATCGGGTTCGGCTGTCTGGCCGGCATCATCGGCTATCTGGTCTGGCTGTCGGTCGGCAAGCAACGCCGCGAGCTCGGTCAGAACGGCTGGAAGGTCGTCCTGCCTTCCGCCCAGTTGACGCTGCTGCAGATCGCCATCGGCGTTGTCGATCTCGGCTTCTGCGCGCTGGCCATGTATCTGCTGATGCCCGATCAGCCCACTATCGATTTCGTCTCGTTGGCCGTCGTGTTCATCCTCGCCACCCTGCTGGGCTTCGCCAGCCATGCCCCGGGCAGCCTTGGCGTATTCGACGCCGCTTTGCTGGTGGCGCTGCCGCAGTTCCGCCAGGAGGAGCTGGTCGCCACCGTGGTCATGTTCCGGATCCTGTATTTCATGATCCCGTTCGCCATCTCGATCTGCATCATGGGCACCCGCGAAATCTGGCTCAGTGTCATCCAGCCATGGCACAGGCGCCGCCTGGATGACCGCAATGAACGTCGCGAGATCGAGCCCGCCCCGGTCGTGGTGCATGAGCAGCCATTGAAGCGTCAGTCACAGGGTTGAATCAGTCCCGGGCGTGCCACATCACGCGTCCGGCCAATCGATTTCTTACTTCCGCCCCATACGTGACGTTCAACACCGCCATGGCCCCCATCTATTTCAGACGTTCATTGATCAACCTCGCCGTGCTGCTCGGCATGCTGGGCGCGCTGCCGGTTGAACTGGCCGCCGCGCAGGGCGTGGCCAACAGTTCGATCCAGATTTCCTGGGAAGTGCGCAACCGCTTCCGGCTGTTCCGCGAAGAACGTGACTTCCAGCTCCATGTCGACGCCATGCGCAACCGCAGCGTGCTGGCCGCCGAACAGGCTTTGGGCGTGCAGAGCGATGGCCGCGGTTGGGCGCGCAACACCGTCAACCGGCTGTGCATCGATCTGGCCGGAAAGGTCAGCGAGCCCTGCACCCGCGACACCGTCAAGGAAAGCTACCTGACGCCGACCGAACATCCGATCACCGTCCGCCTTACCGGCGAAGTGCCGGTCGGTGCGATCTGCGCCTGGACCTTCGAGGACGGCGAAGGCCCGCGTCAATCCACCCTCGACTGCGCCGAGCCGATCAATTTCCGCGCCATCTATGGTCGCCGCACGGTCGCGACTGTGGAGGTTACCAGCGGCGCCGAGGCTCCTGTGCGGGTCAGCGCCGACATCGCCGTGCGCGACATCCTGATTGCGGGCCTCGGCGATTCCATTGCGTCGGGTGAAGGCAATCCGGATCGTCCGGTTGCGCTGTCCGATGACGGTTTCTGCTTCCGCTCTTATCTCGGCGGCCCCAGCGGGCAGTTCTATCGGCCGAGCCGTGCCGGCTTCAAAGGTGGCCGTTCCTGCGACTCCTATGAGTCGCTGCAGGCCTGGCAGCGCGCGGGCGCGCAGTGGTTCAACGCCGCGTGCCACCGTTCGCTCTATAGCTACCAGACCCGCGCCGCGCTGGCGCTTGCCGTGCAGTATCCGCACGTCGCCGTCACCTATCTGCCGCTGGCCTGTTCGGGCGCGACCATCGCCGACGGATTGCTGGGTGGACAGCGCGCGCGTGAGTGCCTCACCACGAAGAATGCGAGCACCTGTGCGGGCAGCGTCAACGCGCAGATCGCCGAACTGCGCGAAGCCATCACTGCCGCCAAGCGCCGTCAGCCGGCACGCCGGCTCGATCTCGTGCTGCTGTCGATCGGCGCCAACGACATTAACTTCTCCGGGCTCGTTGCCGACGTCATCGTCGAGAACGCCACCGAACGTGCGCTGTTCAAGCGCGGCGGCATTCTTGGCTCGGTCGAGGACTCCCGCAGCGCGCTGGTCCGCGAACTGCCCTCCAGCTTCGGCAAGGTGCGGGAAGCCCTGAAGCCGCTGCTCGGCGGAGACATGTCGCGCGTGGTGTTTGCCGCTTACGCCAACCCGACTTTCGCCAATGGCGCACCCTGCCCCGGCGGCCCGGCCGGCTTCGACGTGCATCCGTCATTCTCAGCCGATCCGCAGCGGCTGGCCAATGTCGCGAATTTCGTCGAGTCCGAATTCCTGCCGCAACTGAAGTCCATCGCGCTGTGTCAAGGCGGCGTACTGTGCCGCAATCCCGAAGCCGACCGTATGACCTTCGTCGATCAGCATCAGGCGAGTTTCGCCAATCACGGCTTCTGCGCACGCTCCGCATCCGATCCCGAATTCGATCGCGCCTGCTTCTCGCCCAAGGGCGACAGCTTCGAGACCAGTCTCGTCGAAGCGGCGGCGCAGCCGATGGTGTGCGGTCGCGGCGCCAGCGAATTCCGCCCCTATTTGCCGCGTGGCCGCTGGATCCGCGACGCCAATGACAGCTACTTCGCGGCGATGACCTATCCGCAGGGCTATTCGGCGGCGATCCAGCCGGCCGATATCCATGACGCGACCTGGGGCATTCTCTCCGCCGTCTATGGCGGTGCGATCCATCCCACCGGCGAAGGTCATGCAGCAATGGCCGATGCCGTCGTGCCGGCAGCGGCGAGCGTATTGCGGCTGGGCGCGGAAGCTGATGTCACGCAGGAGCCACTGGCACCGATGGTGCTGCAGCCAGCTGCGCGATAGGACGATCAGCTCAGCTATCCATCGAGGTCCCGGCAGAAGGAAAGCGGTCCGGACTACGCCCGTCCGTCGCCTTCGACACAGCTTTGACCATGTGGCGCGCGTCTCGGCAGTCCATGGCCGAAGACAACAAAGCTGATGCCCGCGAGAATCCACACGCTCATTCCGCCATAGAGCATGACCCAGCCGAACCCTTGGGTCAGGGCGTCTTGAATGACGGCTCCGCCGGGATTGTATTCGGACGCGAGCGCCGTGCCGGCTGCGACGCTTTCTGCCAGCGAGCGTAAGAGCTCGACACTGGTACCGCTCGGTAGCGCGGCCTTCAAAGACGCACGAACTCCCTCGACGAGAATGAGGCCCATGAGCGCGATATTAATGGCAAGCGCAATCATGCGGGCGCTCATATCGATGCCTGACGCCATGCCCGCGCGTTCCTGCGGCACTGATCCGGTCGTCGTGTTGGTCACGGGCGTATTGGTCAGCCCCAATCCGATGCCGGCAAGGACGCATCCCGGCAGCATCGTCAGCCAGCTCGCATGCGCGACCGAGCTGCCGATCTTCATGGCGAAGAACCCCGCTCCAATCGTGAACAGGCCGAGCGGGATGACCAGACCCGGATGGAAACGTAGCACGAGCCGTTCGGCCACCGGCGGCACGACCAGCGTCGGCAACGTATAGGCCAGAAGCGACAGTCCGGCGCCGACGCTGCTATAACCCAACCCTGCCTGGAAATAGATCGGCAGATAGATCATGAACGGCCAGAAGCTGAAGTTCATGGCCATCGAGCCGACCAGCGCGCCGGAAAAATTACGGATCCGGAAGACGGTGAAGTCGAACATCGGCCTCGGGCTGAGACGCTCGGCGAAGACAAAGCCGATCAGGCTTGCAGCGAACACGCCGACGACCGCAAACGCCGTCCAGCTGTCGAAGCCGATATCCGGGCCTTGCGTAATGAAGAATGCGAGGCAGAAGACTGCAAGCGAGAGCGTGATGATCCCTGCAAGATCAAGGCTGCTGGCCTCCGGATCGCGCGACTCGCGAACTCCGCTCCCGGCGAGGATCAAGGCGATCACGGCAAGCGGGGCATGGATGAGGAAGGCCCATTCCCAGCTCGACAAAGCCACGATTGCGCCGCCGATGATCGGGCCGAAGCCCAGACCGATGCCAAAGATGATCCCCCACCAGCCGAATGCAACGGCGCGTTGCCGCCCTTCCGGAAATTGATGGGATAGCACCGCGACCTGGCAGATCAGCATCGCCCCGCCGCTCATGCCCTGGAGAAATCTGGCAACGATCAGCACCAATATATTTTCGGTCAGGCCGCAAAGCAGCGATGCAGCGGCAAACGCGACGATCGCAATCAGATAGACGCGCTTGCGCCCATAGCGATCCGCGAGCGTGCCGGTTGCCATCAGCACCGTCGTCACCGCGATCGTATACGCATTCATGACCCATTGGAGCTGTTTGAAATCGGCATGAAGCACCCGCTCCAGTGTCGGCAGGACCGCGGGAATGCTGGAAATCTCCAGACCGAACATCAGGGAGGTGAGACAGGCAGCCGCCAAAGCCAATGTGCTTTGTCGTGTCGATTCGGAGAGCATGGGAGCCTTTCGGGATAATAACGCGCCACAGTGAAGCCCGACGACAGAGGATGAGGTCCACCCGGTCTCCGTTGTGATGAACGCAACATAGGCAGAGGTTGACCATTTCAGAATTGGATGGTTGATTATTTCAGAGACAACAAATCTGGATAACTCAAATGAGCGCCCTGGACGTGGATGCGGTGCAGGCATTCGTGACCATCGCCAATCTTCAGAGCTTCACCCGCGCAGCGGAAGCGCTCGGCACGACGCAGGGCGCGATCAGCGTGAAGCTGAAGCGGCTGGAAGACCGCCTCGGCCATAAATTGATCGAACGAACCCCGCGAATGGTGCGCCTCTCGGCGCAAGGCGCGCTATTCGTCGATTCAGCCCGCGACTTCCTGGCCGCGCATGATCGCGCTGTCGCAGCTTTGTCTGCGACCCGTCGCCGTTTCGCACTCGGCATTGCGGCCCATGTGGCCGGGCCGGAGGTTCCGACGCTGCTGGCTCGCCTGAATGCCCATGACCCCACGCTCACGATCGAGGTTCGCCTCGATAATTCACGCAATTTGCTGGACGCATTCGACCGCGGCGAAATCGATGCGGCCATCGTCCGGCGTGAGGATGACCGACGCGACGGCGAAGTGCTTGCGCCCGAGCATTTCGGCTGGTTCGCAGCACCAGGCTTTGTGCACCGGCCGGGCGAGGCATTGCGACTGGCGGCGCTAACGCCAGTATGTGGCGTGCACGACGTTGCCATTCATGCGCTGGACGCGGCCGGCATCGCATGGACGGAGGTGTTTCTCGGTGGCGGCTCTTCAGTCGTGTCGGACGCGGTCTCGGCGGGCCTTGCCACCGCGGTCTTCTCCTGCCGGCTTGCACCGGCCGGCACCATCGAAGTCAGCCAGAAGTTTGGCCTGCCGCCGCTGGCGTCATCGGAAATCGTACTTCTCTCGACACTGTCGGATATGCAATCTCGCCAAGCGCTGCGAACCCTCGCGGCTGCGTTCCGCGAACACCGCGCGCATACGAGCTAGGTAGCGTATGGAAGGCGATCCAGCAGCGGCTGCGCCAGATGCAGGACCTGATAGCAAGCACCAGCATCGGTCTGTTCATTCTCTGACAGCAGAACGCGGGTGAATATCCACTTTTCGGCATCCAGTCCGATCACGGCTGCAACAATTCCGGCGCGAACCGAGAGATCCGCGTTGCGCTCGATCTCCCCTCTTATCGTTGTTTCAAGATCGGCGTCGGGCGGTATGGCGATATCTTGCCGATAGGCGAAGCGAGCTTTCCGGCTACGCCCCTTGCGGGCATCGAGGGCAACGCGTGTTTCGATCCGCGCCCGACCGAACATATCGACGACGATCTTGTAACCGCCGTTCACGAGAAAATCGCGAAACGCCTCGTCGTGCCGCCACAGATAAAGCGAGGAATAGCTAGACGTCGTTGCACCGAAGCGCCCGCTCTCTCGCAAGAGAAATCCCTTGAAATAAAGCTCCGGCTTTGCATCCCAGAGCGGCCCACGCTCCTGTGCGCGTGAGCGGATCAAGCCGAGATCATAGTCGGCGGGCAAGCGATGCTCGTAATGCGCAACGATCATCGTGATGGGCTCCTTCAGCAGCCATTGTCATTGAATCGATGCACGATATCGATCGACCGGCCGCGAAGAACAGACGTGGAATCATATTTCTACGATCCGGTATTCAAATGAATGACGTCCGGAGAGAGCCGACAAGCAACGTTGGAAGCTGGCGCGCCACGATTGAATTGGCAACGAAATGGCCGACGCGCCATGGCGTCGGCTTCCAGAATGCGGGGTGTTGGACAGTCTTCGCTTGTGGGGGAGCCACAATCAAGTTGGCGGCGATCAGCGCGCGACGTTGCTACCCGGGGTCACGTTGCTGGCCTTCTTCATCGGCGCGACGGGGGCCTTCGCGGCGGCATTACCGACGGTTGGCGGCTTCACGGCTGCTGCCGCGAGGGTCGGCACATATTTCGCGATCACGGTTGGATCGAGCGAGGCCATTTCGGTGTCGGGCAGACGGTACCAGGTCTCGTCCTTGCCGAGCAGCGCAATGCCCCAATAGCCACGCACGGTGAGCGCCCGACCATCGGCGCTGACGCTCATCTTGGCCTTGTAGACCTTGCCATCGCGCGGATCGAGAATGTTGCCGTTTTCGTATTTCAGTCCCTGCTGCTGCATGTTGCGGATGAAGGAGATGCCCAGCACTGGCTGGCCCTTCCGGTCATCGACGCACTTGCCGCAGAAGTCGTCGCCCGGCTTGTCATCGGGGCTCGGGAACGTCTTGGCGATCGCGCCTTCGAATACGCCGCCGCCATGATCAACCACCAGAACCCAGACGACAGGCTTGTTGTTCTCGACCTTCTGCCAGAGCCCGGCAGCAGTCGGCTCAGCGGCGCGGAGAGGGCCGGCGAACATCGCGCATGCGGCCAGACCTGAAGCGACTGTGAGCGCCAGACGTCGGAATCGAAGTTGTGCCATCGCCTTCCCCACTGCAGTTCGTCGTCCAGGCATCCGCCGAGTATCCGCACTCGATCCGATTGCATAGACTATCAATCTTCCGCGACGAGAGAGTGACTGCGGTTGATGGCTTTTGCAAGATTGCCGATCGCGCGCCGGATGTCCGATTGTGTCAGCGGCCACAGCTTTGCCACAAGCTGCCCCACCGAACCCGACGCGGTTACCGGCGATCCGAACCGCCTTTGCATCTCCGTCATACAAGATGATTCCAACAACTAGCCGAAGTTAGTTAACGCCGAGCTTCTTCTGCAGGCTCGAGGAGGACGTCGTGTACTGAAACACCAGTCGCTTGTCCGGATAGACGTAGTGATACGCCTTCTGTGCCATCAGCGCGCCCTCGTGGAAGCCGGACAGGATGAGTTTCAGCTTGCCGGGATACGTATTGATATCTCCGATGGCGAAGATGCCGGGCACGTTGGTCTCGAACGACGCCGTCTCCACCGGGATCAGGTTGTTCTCCAGCGTGACGCCCCAGTTGGCGACCGGACCGAGCTTCATGGTCAGGCCGAAGAACGGCAGGATCGTATTGCAGTCGATCCGGACACTTTCGTTGTCATTGCCCTTGATAACAGCCCCAGTGAGATGGCCTCCCTCGCCTTCGAGCGCTGTGACCTGACCGATCTGCAGGTCCATCTGACCGGCTGCCACGAGCTTGCGCATCTGCTCGACACTGTGAGGCGCAGCACGAAAATCATCGCGCCGATGCAACAGCGTGACGCGCCGCGCGACCGGATGCAGGTTGAGCGTCCAGTCCAGCGCACTATCGCCGCCGCCGACGATCAGCAGATCCTTGTCGCGGAATTGCTCCATCTTGCGCACCGCGTAGAACACCGACGTGCCTTCATAGGCCTCGATGCCCGGCACCGGCGGACGCTTCGGCTGGAACGAGCCGCCGCCGGCGGAGATCACCACCACCTTGGTTTCGAACACCTGGCCGGCATCCGTCGTGACACGAAACAAGGGATCGCCGATCTTCTCGATGGTCTCGATCATTTCATTCAGATGAAAGGTCGGATGGAACGGCTTGATCTGCTCCAGCAGTGCTTCGGTCAGCCCCTGACCGGTGACCAGCGGAATCGCAGGAATGTCGTAGATCGGTTTTTCAGGATAGAGCTCGGCGCATTGGCCACCGATCTTGTCCAAGATATCGACGAGGTGGACCTTCATATCGAGCAGACCAAGTTCAAAAACGGCGAACAGTCCGCAGGGGCCGGCGCCGATGATCAGCACGTCCGTCTTGATCGTTTCGCCCATAGTGTTTTTTCTCGGTTGAACCAGCCCTGCGAGATCGCAGAGCCCGGCGCCATCCGGCAATTGCGTCCAGCCTAGCGGCGCCACACGGGGAAAGCCACAGCGGCTCGGCCTGAAATCAGCATGTGCCCCGCCCTTGCCTGGGCTGTGCAACTGCGCTGTAACAGGCGCAAACCTGCCAAGCATTGCTGGAGATCAATTTCGTGAACGTCCCTGCCCGCGCCCCGGCGCCCGTCCTCGACGACTATCCCTATCGCCTGTCGGACAATGTGCGCTTTGCGGATCTCGATCCGAACAACCACGTCAACAACGCGGTGTATTCGAGCTATTTCGAAACCAGCCGCGTGTTGCTGATGCGGGACCCGGCCTGCGGGCTGATCGCGCCGGGGCAAAGCTGGGTGCTAGCGCGGCTCGATATTCACTTTCGCGCCGAATTGCACTGGCCCGGCAAGATCGAACTCGGGCTCGGCGTTACCAAGATCGGCCGGACCTCGGTGACCTATTCGCAGGTGGTGTTTTCGGAAGGCAAGTGCATGGCCTCGGCGATTGCAACGACCGTGATGGTCGGCCTCACCAACCGCCAGCCGACGCCGATCCCGCCCGAGGTCATCGAACGGTTTCAGCCATGGATGCTGCGCGGCTTGAACGCGCAGTAAATAACAGGGCTTGGAAAGCTCAGAACAAGTCTTGGGAAGCTCAGGCTTGGCGTTCCGGCGTGATCACAACAAGGCCGTCGAGCGCATCGGTGATCTTGATCTGGCACGACAGCCGGGAGTTCGGCTTGATGTCGTAACCGAAGTCCAGCATGTCCTCTTCCATCGGCGTCGGCGCACCGACGCGCTCCTGCCAGGCTTCGTCGACATAGACGTGGCAGGTGGCACAGGCGCAGGCGCCGCCACATTCGGCTTCGATACCCGGGATGGCATTGCGAATGGCCGCCTCCATCACCGTGGAGCCGATCTCGGCGTCAATGCTGCGGGTCTCACCGGAGTGATCGACAAAGTTTATCTTGGCCATGATGCTCGCGCTGCCGAAAGGAAGATACCGGCTGTCCTATAACGGGTCGATCCGGATCGCGCCAGCGCTCCGCAGCAAAACCGTCATCTAGAAAAGCAGGGCCAAGCATGACCCCTTTGGGGGATTAAAAACGATCCTTCGGGATCAAAGCTGATCCCTTGGGGATCAGGACCGTTTCAGAAGGACGTCGATCTCCGCCCGCGCCTCGAGAACGGCGTCGGTGAGCGTCATCAGGGCCTCAGCGGTATCGCTGCTATCGCGCAGCGTCGTTTCCAGCCATTCTGCGGCTTCCGTGATGCGGAACGCGCCGACCGCCTGCGCGGAGCCCTTCAGCTTGTGCGTGAGTTCAGCCGCATCCGCCGGCATTTTGACGATCTTCTCGATCAACTCGCTCGACTGGGCCGCGAACATCGCCAGAACTTCACGTTCCAGGCTGCTATCGCCCATAGTCATACGTTGAAGGTGGGGGAAATCGATCGGTCCGTCATCGGGAACCAGCGGCGGTGACGGCATCCATTGAACCCGTTCGAGGTGAAGCGGCATTGATGATCGCCCAAATTCCCGCCAACCGAACGATCCGGCTGCGATTTTTTGCAGCCAAACACGGAATTGGTTAACGGAACGTTCTAGGTACAATCCGCCGGGTTGACGCAGTTTTGACGCAAACTCGCCACGATTGAGGGGCCATTCCGTTTATTTGAGGCGCTACAAGAAGTTACCGGGGGAAGCCGTTAACTATCATTAAGAATGTCTTAACCAGAACCATTTCATTCGCACGACCAAGCCAATAGGATGTTTGCGGAAGTAGCGGACAAGCCGAGCGACCGGCAGTCCGAAATTCGTCCCGCGGGGTGCACATGGCCAGTCGCCATGCTGCAGGCGGGAACGAATCGTGGGGACTTCTGTGTCAGTTGCGTAATCAGGGGGCGTGGAACGAGCATGGCAAACAACACCAAAAAGGCCAAGGATCCGACCGAAGTCGCTCTCTCTGCCATCCAGGAAGCACTCAACATCAGCGACCCCGCGCATGTCGATCGCGATCAACCCGCGATCCGTGCCGACAACGCTCCCACCAATCCATCTTCCCCCGTCGACCTCGACGACAACGCCTTCGACGCACGCATCGCCAATGATCGCCCGAGCTTCGAGCCGCAGGACGATCAGCGCTTTGCGCGCCGTCCCGCGAACGATGACCGCGAAACCATCGGCCAGATCCTGCAGGCGCTGCAGAAGAACCGCCCCGCTCGCAACGTCTATACACTCGCCACCCTGTTCGCCGGCTTGTGGATCGTCGGCGCAGGCCTGTTGACCGTTGCGTTCCTGCCGTCGCTGCAGGCCCTGATCGGTCAGGGCTCCGGCGGCACGCTGGCGCTGGCCGGTCTCGCCGCGCTGCTATTCGCCCCGATCCTGCTGTTTTACTTCCTCGCCAGTCTTGCCTGGCGCGGCCAGGAAATGCGCCTGATCGCCCAGTCGATGGCACAGGTTGCGATCCGCTTCTCCGAGCCCGAAAGCACCGCCAGCGACTCGATGGTCACGGTCGGCCAGGCGATCCGCCGCGAAGTCGCCGCGATGGGCGACGGCGTCGAGCGCGCGATTGCGCGTGCCGGCGAACTCGAAACCCTCGTCGCCAATGAAGTTTCCGCGCTTGAGCGCGCTTACTCTGACAACGAAGTCCGCATCCGCGCGCTGCTGCAGGACATCGCGCATCAGCGCGACAACCTGGTCGGTCAGGCCGAGCAGGTTCGCTCCGCCATTTCGGGTGTGCAGATCGATCTTCGCCACGACATCGCGCTGATTTCGGACGCCATCGCATCGCGCGTCGACGAAGTCGCCAAGAGCATCACCGGCGCCCTCGAAGAGCGCGGCGAACACATCACTCGTGCGCTCGGCAATGCCGGCGACAACATGATCCTCGCGCTCGGCGAGCGTGGCGGCGACCTGCTCGACCGCCTCGAAGAGGCCAGCGCCGAGACCACCCGCGCGGTGCTCGACGCCAGCGAGCGTCTGACGACGAGCCTCAACTTCAAGACCGGCCACGTACACGACGAGTTCGTCGATCTCGCAGACCGCGTCCACGAAATGCTCAACGAGCGTATCGACCGCATCACCAGCGAATTCGAACAGCGTTCCTCGACCATCGTCGATCGCGTGTCGGATCGCACCGAGCAGGTCCACGACTCGCTTAAGAATTCCAGCGACTCCTTGCTGCTCGAGCTCGAGCTGCGCAGTGGCGACCTCGTCAGCAAGATCGACGATGCCGGCAACCGCCTTGCCAACCAGATCCTCACGTCAGGCGACAAGGCCAGCGAGTCCCTCGACGCCACCGTCAACGCGCTGGTGGCCAAGGTCGCGACCCAGACCGAGACCGCGCACGACACGCTCAGCCTGCAGATGAACGCCTTCGACGAGCTGGTGAAGGAACAGGGCACCGAGCTCGCCGAGCGTTTCTCGCGCGACAGCGGCACGCTGGGGGCGCTGATCACCAAACACATCTCGGAATTCGACCGTACCGTGAAGACTTTCGGCGGCGAAGTCGTCGATCGCCTCGGTCAACGCACGCAGGACATCTCCGAAACGCTGAAGGCCTATGTCGACAATTTCGACACGCGCGTTGCGTCCAATGTTGGCGGCATCACGTCGTCGCTCGACACCCGCCTCGCAGAATTCGAGACCAAATTCGAAGGCCGCGTCGTCAATCTCGATGCGTCGCTCGACAGCAGGATCAAGTCGTTCGACGAGACCGTCGATGGACGTCTCAAGAGCCTTGAAGAAACGTTTGACGCTCGGGCGCAGTCGGTCACCGCGACCATCGATACGCGCCTTGAGAACCTCGCATCGACGCTCTCGGAAGGTGCCAATCAGGCCGTCCAGTCGGTCGACGCGCGCCTGACGCATCTGACCACCGCCCTGACCGAAGGCGCGAATCTCGCAGTCAGCTCGGTCGACGGCCGCCTGACCCACCTGACGACCGCGCTCACGGAAGGCGCCGTGCAGGCGATCCACTCGATCGACGACCGCCTTTCCTACTTCACGAGCTCGCTCACCGAAGGCACGACGCAGGCGATCACGGCCATCGACAGCCGCATCAACAACGTCACCGATGCCATCGACAGCCGCAGCACACAGTTCGCGGATACCATCACTGCGCGCTTCCAGACGATCCACGAAGGCATGGAAGGTCGTATCGGCATCGTCGCCGGCGGGATCGAAACCCGCGTCGAACAGTTCGAGGAACTGCTCGGCTCGCGCATTGAGGCTGTTGCCGGCCGTATTGAAACGTCCGGCCGCACGGCCAGCGACTCGCTCATGGCCCGCGCCGAAGAACTCTCGATCGGCATCAAGACCAATGTCGAGGACGCCGAGCGTTCGCTCACGCATCTCATGGTCAATACGAGTGAGACCATTCAGGCCGGCGCCCGCGCCGCGCAGGAATCCCTCGTGTCGATCTCGACCGATGTCGGCGCGCAACTCAAGCTGACGGCGTCCGATATCGAGAATTCGCTGACCGCTGTCGGCACCACTGCCGCCACGGCCATCGTCAACAGTGCCCGCGATGCGCAAGCCACGCTGGTCAATGCGTCTTCGGAAGCCTCGCTACAGGTGAAGTCACTGTCGGCCGATGTCGAGCGCACCCTCACCGCGGCCGGCTCCGCCACCGCAGCCTCGATGCTCTCAGGTGCCCGCGACGCCCAGTCGACCCTGGTCGCCACCTCTTCGGAAGTCGCCAGCCAGATCCAGTCGCTCTCGGCTGATATCGAACGCACGCTCACTGCCGCCGGCACGGCGACGGCCGACTCGGTCCTGTCCGGCGCCCGCGCCGCGCAGAGCACACTGGTCGCCGCATCGACCGACGCCTCGCAGCAGGTCCGCACCCTTGCGGCCGATGTCGAGCGAACCCTGATCGCCGCCGGCACCGCCAGCGCGGACTCGATCCTGGCCAGCACGCGCAACGTCCAGTCCTCGCTGATCGACGCCTCGACCGAAGCGTCGAACCATGTCCGCAACCTCGCGGCCGATATGGAGCGGAGCCTCACGACAGCCGGCACCGCAACTGCTGAGTCGATCGTCGCCGGCGCCCGCGAAGCCCAGAGCACGCTGGTCACCGCGTCTTCCGAGGCATCAAGCCATGTGAAGTCGCTCTCGATCGACGTGCAGCGCACGCTCACCGCCGTCGGCGCCGACACGGCGGCTGCCATCCTGTCGAGTGCCCGCGAAGTGCAAACCTCGCTGGCAACCTCCTCGGCGGATGCCGCGAACCAGATCAAGGTGATTTCCGCCGACATCGAGCGTTCGCTCTCGAACGTCACCGCCAACACGACCGACAACATCCAGACCAGTGCGCAGAATGCGCACAACTCGCTGGTTGCCGCCTCGAACGAGATCACCACCAAGATCAAGACCACCTCGTCGGAGATCGAGCGGTCGGTATTCGCCGCTTCGGGCAGCTTCGGCACCACGATGACCGGCAAGACGGACGAAATCGTCACCTATGTGCAGCAGCAGACCGACCGTCTGTCGCAGATGGTCGACGCCAAGCGCGGTTCGCTGGTCGATGCGCTGGGCGCCAAGGCCAATCAGCTCACGGTCGATATCGATCGCGTCACCGCCGACGCGCTCAAGGCGATCGAGAGCCGCGGCCAGACCTTCTCGCAGACCATGGTCACCAACAGCACGGACGTGGCTCGCGCAATCACCACGGCTGGCGAACTCGCCACCGGTGCGGTCAACAAGTCGCTGAAGGATCTCGAGCAGAGCTCGCGCACCGCCATCGAGCAGTCGCGTCAGGTCTCGATCACTGCGGTCACGGAGATGCAGGAAACCAGCAAGATCCTGCGCACCGATACCGTGGCGCTGTTCGAACGCCTGCGTGAAGGCAACATCCTGCTGCAGGAAGTCCTCACCGGCGCCCACGACAATCTCAACTCGCTGGAGCGCGCTCTGGTCACCCGCGTGGCGGACTTCGTGTCCACCATGAACGACGTGACGTCGCGCAACGGCCTGGCTACCCAGACGCTGGAAGAACAGCTCACCGTGTTCACCTCCAAGACCTCCAAGGCCTTGGAAGATCTCGGCTCACTCTCGGGCCAGTTCGAAACCCATGGCCATGCCCTCGTGGACGCCGCGGCTCTGGTCGAACAGAGCAACCGCACCACGATGTCGTCGGTCGGCGAACGCAAGGCGGCGCTGGAATCGCTGGTCACCACCATCGATCTGCGCACCACCGATCTCGATCAGCGCCTCACCCGCTTCACCGGCCTGCTCGATGAATCGCTGGCAGCCGCCGAAGAACGGGCCCGTGACATCGCCCGCGTCGTCGCGGAGACCGCAGGTCAGGGCTCGGCAGCGATCAGCCGGCAGTTCGAAGCCGTCCGCACTGCAGCGGAAGAAGAACGCCGCGCGACAACGCAAGCCATGAGCGAAATCTACCAGCAGGGCACGCAGGAAGCCGATGCCATGTTCAAGCAGTCGGCCGACAAGTTCTCGTCGATGGTCGCCAGCATGAAGCAGATGGCTGCCGAAATGCACAACGAGCTCGAGAGCACCCGCACCGAACTGCGCCGTGGCGTTCTCGACATGCCGCAGGAAGCCGCCGAGAGCACTGCGCAGATGCGCAAGGTGATCGTCGACCAGATCGAGGCGCTCGCCGAGCTCAACCGCATCGTCGCCCGCCACGGCCGCGGCCTCGACGTGGTCTCGACCAGCCGCGTCACCAGCGTGCAGCGTGATGAGGAGCCGGCGATGGCGATCGCCAGCAGCCGTAGTGAAGCGCGCCACGAGGCTCCGCGTCCGGCCCCACGCCGCGAGGAGCCGCCTGCCCGTAGCGCAACGAACTTGCCGATGCCCGATATCGGTGGCCCTGCGCCGCGTCGCACCGAAGCGCCGTCGGTCGCTCCGGCCAACTCCGACCAGGGCCGTGACGGCTGGCTGTCGGATCTACTCGGCCGCGCCGATCACGTCGAGGAAGATCGCACGCCGCCGCGCCGCGCACCGGCTCCGCAGCAGCCTGCAACCTCGGCCAATCCGCTGGAGTCGCTGTCGCTCGATATCGGCCGCCTGATGGATCGGACGCTGGCTGCAGAGATGTGGGATCGCTATCAGCGCGGCGAGAGCAAGGCCTTCAGCAAGCGGCTCTATACGCCCGCCGGCCAGAAGGCTTTCGATGAAGTCGCCCGCAAGTATCGGTCGGACCGCAACTTCAAGGGCACGGTGGATCGCTACATCACCGAGTTCGAACGCCTGCTTGACGAAGTCGCCCGCGATGAACGCGGTCCGGCAGCGCTGCGCAGCCATCTGACCTCGGAAACGGGTCTGGTCTACACCCTGCTCGCTCATGCAGCGGGTCGGCTGGGCTAAGCAAGATTAAATACGAACGCGAAAAGCGGAGGCAGCGATGCCTCCGCTTTTTTGTTGAGCCTGCTGTTGTGCCGGAGCGCTAGACGCGGGCCAAGCCGGTGCCGTCATCACGCCGGATCCTTGTCGTGAATGTTGACGCCGAATGGCAAAGACACCCAGGCATGCCGGCGACAGTGATAGACGGAAATCTCCGGGGGCGGAAAATCCGGATCGGCAAAGCAGCCGACCGCCACGGCTACGGAACGCGCTTCATATCCTTCTTCGGTGTGGAAGAGATTGGTGCCGCAGACGGGACAGAACCGGAATCGGAAGCGCGCCCCCTGATCCCCTGTGCGGACATATTCAGTCGCGGTGCCGCTCACATTGTAACTTGGCCCGAAGCCCGCGAGCGCTGCAAAGACGCTACCGGTCCGGCGCTGACAAGCAAAACAGTGGCATATACCGACGCCCCTCGGCTCGCCTTCGAGCACGATGGACAGCTGACCGCACGAACAGGACGCAGTTCTCGACATGACGGACCTCCTCGATGCAGCGGTCTGCTGGATCACGGGCCGCGACAGTTACCTTATGCGAACCCGATGCGTTGGGTGAAGCTGCGCGTCTCGCCCACCGCAATGTGCATCACGCCCGGCTTGTCGGCGAACTCGCCGTCGAAATCTACCGGGCTGGCATAGCCGTACCACGGTTCGATGCAAAGGAATGCAGCGCCGGATGGTTTCGACCAGATGCCAAGTTCGCGAAAGCCTTCCCAGGCGAAGGTGATCGTCGGTCCGCCAGGCGCGCTATAACTCAGCGACCTGCTGGCGAGATGATCGAAGATCATCGCGTCCTTCACGAACAGCGATTCCGACAGCGCCAGTGCGCCGCCCTGCACCGGCGATGGTTCCGGCTCCCTCAGCAACAGTCCACCCTCGAGCCGTCTGATCGGCGCCGGTTCAGCATCGGAGAAGATGATCGTATGCGCGCGCTTGTCGGCGCCGTCCGTCAGCGGCCAGTGAAATGCCGGATGCGCACCGATCGAGGCCGGCAGCATCTCGTCGCCAATATTGGTGACGGCATAACCGATCACCAGTTCATCGCCCTCGATCACATAGGTGACGTCGAGCCGGAACGCGAACGGATATTTCGCCCGGCTGGCGTCGTTGTCCGCCAGCGACAGCGCGCAGGATGCAGGTCCCTGCCCGGTCCAGCTGAAGCGCTGGTCGCGCGCAAAGCCATGCTGGGTCATTGCATAGACCTGGCCGCGATGGCGCAGCACATCGTCTTTCAGCTTCCCGACGATCGGAAACAGTAGCGGCGCGTGGCGAGGCCATTCCTCGCCGGCCTGCCAGAGCACCTCATGCCCATGCGCATCCTTCAATGAGCAGAGTTCGGCGCCATCGGCCTTGATCGTCGCCGTGACGCGGCCATTGCTGATGGTGAAGCTATCTTGGGTCTCCATCAGCGCTCTCCATGTATATCGGGACTGGTGTCTATTGAGCCTGCTGGCGACGACGCGGCGGAGCGACAGATGCCGGAGGCGCCGCCGGTGCAGGCGCAGCCGCGGGTGTGCCGCTGCTGGCGCCAAACAACAGGCGCGTCGGGTTGCGGTCAAGATTGTTCACCGCACGGCTGATATCGGCGAGCGTGCGGCGACCGTCGAGGATCAGAGCACCCGAGCGCTTGTCGAGGTTCTCGGTCAGCTCATGGAACGACTTTACGGCCGCCGTGAGTTCGCCGCCGTCCTTGCCGCCCGCGAGCGCATCAAGACCGAGCAGGATATTGTCGGTTCGCGCGACGACGCTGTCGGCTTTGCCCATGACACCATCAGCCTTGCCCATCACGCTGTCGATCTTCAGCATGATGCCGTCGATTACTTCCGAATTTTTCGCCAGCGTTGCCGTGAAGGTTTCGACATTCTTCATGGCGCCCTTGAGAGTATCCTGATTGTCGGCGACCAGACGATTGACGTTGTTCAGCGTTGCCCGGATCGATTCAGAGATATCCCGCAACAGCTCCGGATCGGCCGTCAGCACCGGCACGCCGTCGGTGTCCAGCGGGACCGCGGGCGCAGCTTCATCGCCGCCCTTCAGCGCGATCGCCGCTACACCGGTGAGCCCCTGAAATTCCAGACCGACCTGCGTGTCCTTGCGAATGGGCGCGATGTTCTCGACCATAGCCAGCGCAACGACGCGCTTGGGATTGTCGAGCTTCACAGAGACGACCTCGCCGACCCTGATACCATTGAAGTTGACATTGCCGCCGTTGCGCAGGCCCGACGCCGCGCCTTCGAAGATGATGCGCAGCGGCGTTCGCTGCGTGGTCGAATGCAGATTCTGGAACCAGAGTACGAAGCCGAACGCTGCGGCGATCACCGCCAGCGTGAAAATTCCGATCAGGACGAAGTTCGCCCGCGTTTCCATCAAACCAACTCCAGTACAACTAGCCGATAACAGCGCGTGCGCGCTTGCCGTGGAAATATTCCCGAAGCCAGGGATGCTGCGAGGCCAGCATGTCGGCCATCGTTCCCTGCGCGATGATCTTGCCATTACCGAGAACGGCGATCCGGTCGCAGGCTGTATGCAGGCTGTCGAGATCATGAGTTACCATGAAAACGGTCAGCCCCAAAGTTCGCTGCAGCGTGCGCACCAATTCGTCGAAATCGCCAGCGCCGATCGGATCGAGACCCGATGTTGGCTCGTCCAGGAACACAATCTCCGGATCGAGCGCGAGCGCCCGCGCCAGCGCGACGCGCTTGATCATGCCGCCCGAAAGTTCCGACGGATAGCGATCCGCCACCTCCGGCTTGAGACCGACCATGGTGAGCTTGGCCATGGTGATCTCGTCGAGCAGACGTTCCGAGACCTTGAGATATTCGCGCACCGGAAACTGGATGTTCTGTCGCACGTTGAGCGACGAGAACAGCGCCCCGTGCTGGAACAGGATGCCCCAGCGCCGCTCGACATCGCGACGTTCCTTGTCACCTTTGTCGAGATCGGTGCCAAACACTTCGATCGTGCCGGAGACTTTCGGCACGAGGCCAATGATCGTGCGCATCAGCACCGACTTGCCGGCGCCGGACGCGCCGACGAAACCGAGGATTTCGCCGCGCGCCACATTCAGGTTGAGGCCGTCGAGCACCCGACGGCTGCCGAATGCCACGGTAAGATCGCGCACGCTGATGATCGCATCGGCAGAGGTGGAGGCGGCAACCGTCGGCGTCTCAGTAATGGGCGTCGCAGTCGTCGAGGTCATGGTCGTCAGATCCCGATCGATGCGAAGAAGATCGCGAATACGCCATCCATCACGATCACGAAGAAGATTCCCTTCACCACCGATGATGTGGTGTGCTGCCCCAGCGACTCCGCGCTGCCCTGCACGGCCAGGCCTTCGACGCAGGCCACGATGCCGATCACCATGGCCATCACGGGCGCCTTCACCATGCCAACGATGAAGTGGTTGATCGAAATCGCCTCGCGCAGGCGCGACAGGAACGACGACGGATCGACGCCGCCATAGAGCCAGGCGACCAGACCGCCGCCATAGAGGGCAGCCATCGCGCCGAGAAATGCGAGAATGGGCAGCGCCAGCACCAGCGCCACCATGCGCGGCAGGATCAGAACTTCGATGGCATCGAAGCCCATGGTGCGAAGCGCATCGATCTCCTCGCGCATCTTCATGGAACCGAGTTCGGCAGTATAGGCGCTGCCGGAGCGCCCAGCGACCATGATCGCCACCAAGAGCACGCCGAGCTCCCGCAGCACCAGCACGCCGAGCATGTCGACTACGAAGACGTCGGCGCCAAAGCGGCGAAAATGGAACAGGCCCTGCTGGGCAACGATACAGCCGATCAAGAAGGTGATCAGGACCACGATCGGTACTGCGTTCCAGCACACCTGCTCCAGGTGATGCACCACCGAGGTGAGCCGGAATTTCGACGGATGCCGCCAGACGCGGAACCAGGCCGCGATCACGGCACCAATCATATCGACCAGCGCGACGAGGGTTTCCCCGATGCCATAGATATTGCGGCCGATGCCATCGAGCACGGCAGTCAGGGCGCTACCGCTTGCCGGTAACGGGACCGCAGGCTTCACGCGACGGACCTCGTCGACCAGGGTCGCGTAATTCGCCGAAAGGCCCGCGATCTGGGCCTCGTGGCCGCCATTGGTCAGCGCCCGACGCAACCGCTCGATCAGCCAGGCACCGAATGTGTCCAGCCTGGAGACCTGCGACACGTCGATGAAGATGTTGGGGCGACTACCGGTCAGCTTTTCGGCCTCGCCGACGAGTTTTTCGAGCGCGGGGGCAAAACGCGCCGTCCACGACCCAGCCGCGCACAGCGCCAAGCCGTCGCCTTTCGCGATCTGTTCCAAGGTCGGGCCGCTCAAAACAGGCTCCCGCGGGCGTTCAGTCTGTGCATGAACAAAGTATTAACACGCCCAAATACGTTTCTGAGAAGCCAAGTGAAGCCAACACGTTGCTATGGTTAATATAGCCTTAATCCGCCCTGTCAGACACTGGCATTGCGTCGCAAACAAGTTCACGGCGATCACGTAAACTTATAGACACGTCATTACCCGCCGTTGCCGGCACAGCCCGAAAGACGCCGCATTGTCCGCATCCGACGCTGCCCCCGCCCTAATGACCGCCCGGATCGAGCAATGGCCGATCGCTGGCGCCTTCACCATCAGCCGCGGCGCCAAGACCGAGGCCGTCGTCGTGGTCGCCGAGATCAGCCGCGGCGGCGTAACTGGCCGCGGCGAATGCGTGCCCTATGCGCGCTATGGCGAGACTCCGGAGGCTACGCTGGCGGCCATTCTGGCGATGCAGGACCGATTTGCCGCAGGCCTCGGCCGTGACGCCTTGCAATCGGCCATGCCCGCCGGTGCCGCCCGCAACGCGGTGGATTGCGCTCTGCTCGATCTCGAAGCCAAGAGCCGGGGCCAGCGCGTCTGGGACATGCTGCAGCGGCCGGCACCGCGCCCCTGTACCACCGCCTATACGATTTCGCTCGGCACGCCGGAGGCAATGGCCTCCGCCACCGCAAAGGCCGCCTACCGGCCGCTGCTGAAGATCAAGCTCGGCAGTGACGACGACATCAGCCGCATCACGGCCGTGCGCCAGGCCGCACCGGAATCCGAGTTGATCGTCGATGCCAATGAGGCGTGGACGCCGGACAACCTGAAAGCCAATCTCGATGCCTGCCATAACGCCGGCGTCACGCTGATCGAGCAGCCGCTGCCCGCAGGCAAGGATGATGCGCTGATGCATGTGCATCGGCCGATCATGGTTTGCGCCGACGAGAGCGTGCATGGCCTCGCTTCGCTCGAGGCGCTGCGCGGGCGTTACGATGCGATCAACATCAAGCTCGACAAGGCCGGCGGCCTGACCGAAGCGCTGGCGATGGCCGATGCCGCGCGCGCCATGAATCTCGACATCATGGTCGGTTGCATGGTGGCGACGTCGCTGGCGATGGCACCCGCGATGTTGATTGCGCAATATGCACGCTTCGTCGATCTTGATGGCCCGCTATTGCTCGCCGGAGATCGCGACGGCGGTCTGCGCTATGACGAAAGCACGGTCTATCCGCCCGACGCGGCGCTCTGGGGCTGATCGCCCACAACGCCCGGCGGCTGCCCGGCGCGATGCCGGCCGAACCATATGACGGTCGCGCCGGCAAAGCCAAGCACGGCCATCACGTAGTAAACGCCCTCGCCGTAACGCGCATAGATCGCGCCTGACAGAACCGCCATGCTGCTCATCACAAGGCCGGTGCAGGCGGTGACATATCCCTGCGCGCGCGCCATGACGTGCGGCGGCACGTGATGTAGCAACAGGCCCATTGTGCCGAGTTGCGTCAGACCGTAGGTCGCGCCGTGCAGCAATTGCACGACCACGAGAATCGGGAGCGGAAGCGTTTGCGCAGTCAGCGTCCAGCGCAGCAATGCGCCAAGGCCACCAAGGATGACCATGGTTGCAGGTGACAAAGTCAGGCGTGGCGACACTGCGAACAGGATGATTTCGGCGAGCACGCCGAGCGTCCATAGACCCGCGATGGTGAGGCCGTCGAGTCCAGCCGCCTGCCAGGTGATCGACGCGAAGGTGTAGTAGCCGGCATGGCTGCCCTGGATCAGTGCGGCGGAGATCGCGATGGCGAGAAAACCAGGATCGCGTAGCAACGCGCTTGCCTTCGAGAGCACCGTGCCGTCGCCTGTCGGCGCGCCCAATGGCTGCAGACCAAGGCTGACGACAGCCGACAGCACCATCGCTGCAACAATCACCCAGATCAGATGCTCACCGTCGAGCCAGTTGACCACCAGACCGCAGGCAAGCGCACCAACCACGAAAGCCGCCGAGCCCCACAGCCGTAGCGGACCGTAACTGAAGCCGAAGCGCACCACGCCTTTCAGCGCATAGCCATCGGTCAACGCCGTGAGCGGCGTCCAGACCACCGCCGTCAGCGCGAACACCAGGAGCACGGCGAGCGGTTCGCGTAGCGTGCCCACCGTCGCAAAGCCGATCATGGTGAGAAAGGCACAGACAATCATCGTCTGGCGCAGGGCATGACGGCGCTCGGCAAACGCCGTGATGAAGGGCAGCGTGGTGAAGCGCGTCATCGACGGCACAGCAAGGATGGCGCCGATCCAGGTCGGATCGATGCCGATCGCCTTCAGCCAGACGGGGAAGAACGGCAGATAGAAGCCGCTGGAGCCGAACACGGTGCCGTAGAACATCGCCAGCCGCTGCGCGAATTTGCGGCGGATTTGCGGGGCGCTATGGGGGGCAGATTCGGCTATCATGAGGTGAACTGCGATTCGCCACGGGATCGTGGAGATGGTTACATACCGCGCATCCCTGTGCGCGCCACGAGTTATCATGATGGCCGAAGAAGCATTTGCCCTGTCGCCGATCTCCGCCCGGCCCACCCTGCCGGGCGAGGCAGACTATGACGCGATCCGCGAAGCCTTCATGGAGACCGCGCGCGGCCGCTGGTTTCTCGCCGAATATGCCAAGCGCAACCGCACGGCCGATACCAGCCTGGTGCTCGAAGCCGTCACGCGGCTGGAAGCCAATCTCGCCGCCCAGAAGCAGGCGCCGGCGCTCAGCCTGATCGCCGCGCTCGGCGCGATCCGTTCTGCCGTCCGTCAGGCCAAGGCCAGCGCCATAGAGGCGATGCCGCGCGTCGACGCCGACGAGGTTTTGACTGGTGCCCGCAACGGCACCCGCATCATCCGCGAGATCGCGTGGACGCTGCGCGAATGCGGCGCCGACACGCGCATCTGCGATCTGCTCGACACACAGGTGAAGGCCATCGAGGCCGGCCAGCAGGCGCTCAACGGCAGTGGCCGCGAAGACGTGTTGGCGAGCTACGACTTGCTGATGCAGCGGGTCGAGCAGATGGTCGATGGCAGCGCGGCGACGGTTGCGCAGGCCGAGCCGGCTCCGGTTACCGAAAAGGCTGAGCCTGTTGTCGCAGAGGCGCGCGAAGCATCCGTGACACCGTTGTTCAAGTCGCAGGCGAGTGAAGTGCTCGCCGAGACGGTCACGATCTCAAGCGTCGAACCGCCGCGCGCCTCCGTACAGCCGCCCGTTGCAGAGACGGTGGTCGTAGAGACCGTCGCTGAAACGGCCGCGCCTGTCGCAGAAGCCACCGCGGAGCTTGCCGCCACGATGGCTGAAACCTCCCTAGCTATCGCTGCGGACGATGTCCCGCAGGCGTCTGAAACGGAGGACATTGCGGAGGACGAACATGACCTCGCCGTGCTCGATATGGTCGCCGCAGAGATGGGCGCGCTCGATCTGAGCGAGGCGGACGTTATTGAACCTCAGCTTGCCGAGCCCCAATACGTTGAGCCTGAGGTGATGCAGGTTGAAGCTGTCGCTGTTCAGCCAGCCGAGCCCGAAGTCCTCAATCCCGATCTGATGACGCTCGCGCAGATCGCCGAGGTTGCACTGGCACCCGAGCCGCCGCAGCCAGATCTGGTACCCCAGGTGGAAGCTGCCGCGCCGTCCCTTGGCGCAGCGCTGATCGCTGGCGGCGTGATCGCGGATCCGAACGCGCCGGCATCGGACCCGCTGGCGCCGATCCGCAAGATGACGCAGGCCGAGAAGATCGCGTTCTTCTCGTAAGCGCCTCTCGCCAGATCAGGCGTTGATGATCCTGGCGTAGAGATCCGCATCGACATTGCCGCCGGACAAAACGATCACCACCGTCTTGCCGCGCGCGTCGAAACGTCCGTGCATCAGCGCAGCCAGCGCCACGGCGCCACCGGGCTCGACCACCAGCTTCAAGTCGCGGAACGCAAAGGCCATTGCCTTGCCAACTTCGTCGTCGGTGGCGGTGACGGCGGCCGCCAGCAGGTGCTGATTGACGGCGAAGGTGATTTCGCCGGGCGTCAGAGCCATCAGCGCATCGCAGATCGTGCGGCCCGCATTGCTGTGCGCGACGCGCTTGCCGGCGCGCAATGAGAGGCCGTGATCGTCAAACCCCGCAGGCTCGGCGACGACGATTGCCGTCTCGGGGAAACGCGCCTTCACCGCCGTGGCAATGCCGCCGATCAGACCGCCGCCGGAGGCCTGTGCAGACACGATGTCCGGCACGATGCCCAAGGCGGCCATGTCTTCGGCGATCTCGCGGCCGACAGTGCCCTGCCCGGCCATCACGAACACATCGTCATAGGGCGGCACGACCGTGGCGCCGCTCTTGCCGGCGATGTCGCGGGCGATGGCTTCGCGATCTTCCTTGTCGCGATCATAGAGCACGACTTCGGCGCCATAGCCTCTGGTGCGCTCGACCTTCGACACCGGCGCATCCGACGGCATCACGATGGTCGCCTTCATACCGAGAATCTGCGCCGCGGCAGCAACGCCCTGCGCATGATTGCCGGAGGAGAATGCGACGACGCCCCTGCCGCGCTCACCCTCGGGGATCGAGGAGATCTTGTTGAAGGCGCCGCGAAACTTGAACGACCCGGTCCGCTGCAGCACTTCGGGCTTCAGAAACACTTTCGCGCCGGTCAGCGCATCGAGCGCAGGCGACCGGAGCAACGGCGTACGCGTTGCATAAGGGGCGATGACGCGCGCGGCAGCATCGATATCGGCGGATGTGATCGGCAATGGAGTGTTTGTCATGCGCGCATTTTATCGCGCGGCACAACCAGCGGGCAAGCTATACCAATCGCAGATCAGGCAGCAAAACGCGGATGCTTCGCTGCGGACGGTGCACGGGCAGCGATTTCGGCCCGCACATGGCTGATATTGTTGACGAAAGCGCGTGCCGACGCTTCCCAGGTGTGACCGGCAGCAAACTTGAGACAATCTTGCGGCGAAATCTCGAGCGCCTTGAGACAGGCTTGCCGCAAGTCATCCGACAACACACCGACCGGCGACGCGCCGATCACGTCCTTCGGACCCGTTACCGGGAACGCTGCCACCGGCACGCCGCTCGCCAGCGCCTCGAGCAGCACGAGACCATAGGTGTCGGTCTTGCTCGGAAACACGAAGACATCGGCTGAGGCGTAGGCAACGGCCAGAGCTTCTCCCTGCAACGCGCCCGTGAACAGCGCCTCGGGATATTTCGCTTCGAGCGCGGCACGCGCCGGACCGTCGCCGACCACGACCTTGGTGCCGGGCAGGTCGAGATCGAGAAAGGCTTCGAGATTCTTCTCGACGGCGACGCGGCCGACCGAGAGGAAAATCGGTTTCGGCTTGCCGAGATCGACCTGGCGCGGATGAAACAGACTGGCATCGACGCCGCGCGGCCACAGCACGACATTACGGAAGCCGCGGTCACGTAGCTCGGTCGCGAGCGCTGGCGTAGCCGCCATCACGGCAGAGCTGGCGCCATGGAAGCGGCGTAGGCCGGCCCAGACCCAGGATTCCGGTATCGGAAAACGCGCCGAGATATATTCGGGAAAGCGCGTGTGAAAACTGGTGGTGAAGGGAATGTTGCGACGGCGGCAATAAGCGCGCGCGGAAAAACCGATCGGTCCTTCAGTGGCGATGTGGATGTTGTCGGGCTTCGCCTCATCAATCAGTCGCGCGATCTTGCGGCGGCTCGGGATCGCGACGCGTAAATCAGCGTAACTCGGCAGCCCGACCGTGCGAAACGATTCCGGCGTGAGAAAACTCACATCGACGCCAAAGCCCTTCGCCGCCTCCGCCATCATCGTCAGCGTCCGCACGACACCGTTGACTTGGGGATGCCAGGCATCGGTAGCGACGAGAATGCGCATCAATCCGCCATCCTTCACGCCGCCTTGGCCGGTGCGAGCGCCTGCACCGGCATGCCGCGGCGGACCGGATCGGTCCAGGTAATGATCTCGAAGCGGCCATCCTCATGCTCCACCAGCGCAGTGCAGCTTTCGACCCAGTCGCCGCAATTCATGTAGCGGATGCCATGCTCGTCGCGGATCGTCGCATAGTGAATATGGCCGCAGATCACGCCATCAGCGCCGTGCCGCCGCGCTTCACCGGCCAGCGTCTCTTCGAACGCGCCGATATAGTTGACCGCGTTCTTCACCTTCATCTTGGCCCATTTCGACAGCGACCAGTAAGGGAATCCGAACAATTTACGCAGCGCATTGACCAGACGATTCATCTGGATCGCGAAATCATAGGCCTTGTCGCCGAGATGGGCGAGCCAGCGCGCGTTCTGCACCACGAGGTCGAAAATGTCGCCATGGATGACGAGATATTTCTTGCCGTCCGCGCCTTCATGCGTCGCGGTCTCGACGACCTCGATGCCGCCGAAATGCGTACCGTAATAGCTCCGCAGGAACTCGTCGTGATTGCCGGGAATGTAAACGACCTTGGCGCCCTTGCGCACCTTGCGCAGCATCTTCTGGACGAAGTCGTTATGGGACTGCGGCCAGTGCCAGCCGGATTTCAGCGCCCAACCATCGACGATGTCGCCGACGAGATAGATGGTATCGGCATCATGGGTGCGGAGGAAGTCCAGCAGCCGGTCAGCCTGCGATCCGCGGGCGCCAAGGTGGACGTCGGAGATAAACAAGGTGCGAAAGCGCTTTTCGTTGCCTTCACTCATCACGTCTCTTTCCATGTCGAGCAGCTAACTGATTTGCATGACACGGCGATGACGATTTACGCCGCCAGCGCCGCCGCGGTTCGTTCGAAAGTTACTAATGTATAGATGCCGAACGGCGCCACCTTGCGGCGTTCGACGAGGATCGATTCAGCATTCGCTTGCGACCACGCCTGCAGCCGCGCGAACGGGAATTCCGGGCGCAGACCGAGGGAACGGATCTTCACGGCGGCCCAGCGCTCGACGGCGGCTGCCAGACCAGTCTCCGAATACAGATGATTGACGAGAATGATGCGGCCGCCCGGCTTTACCACGCGGTGGCATTCCGACAGCACCTGCTCGGGATTCTCGACGAGGGTGATCACGAACTGGGCTACGACGCAGTCGAAACTGGCATCGGCAAAGGTCATCGCATGGGCGTCCATCTCCTGGACCTCCTTGACCCATGGATAGCGGCCAGTCGCCATCTTGGCGCGCGCCTTGGCGAGCATGGGCGCGCTCAGATCGATACCGGTGATCTCGGTTGTCGCATCATAGTCATCGAATGACAGGCCGGTGCCGACGCCGACTTCAAGCACCTTGCCGCCCACAGCGCGCGCTGCTTCCGCAGCCGCACGGCGCCCCTTCAGCATCACCGGACCGCACACCGCATCATAGATCGGAGCCCAGCGCGCATAGGCCGTTTCAACAATGGACTTTTCGAGATCCAGCGTCGTCATCGAAGGTTCCGCCCAGCGTGTCCGGAAGAATCGGACAACCCATTTGCTGTTCGGCTGATATCAAGCCGGGATGACAGATCGACGACAGAGTGTCGCAGGAACAAGTATCTGAGTGCTAAGGGCACACCCTGTGTCGTCGCCATCCTGAGGAGCTCGCTCCTGGGAGGCTCGAAGGATGAGGCTACGGGTGCCTCGGCGCATCCAGGGCCCTAAGACGTTGATGGCGATGGTTAAGAACCATGCCACCCGCAGAACCATTCGTATCTATTAACAGCCACTAAAGGTTTTCCACGCAGGATTCGACGATGGGCACGCTCAGAATCATCCTCGCGATTTCCGTTGCATTCGCGCATTTCGGGCTGCCTTTCGGCATTCTCACCAGCGATATCGCCGTACAGAGCTTCTTTGTTATTTCTGGGTTCTATATGACCCTGGTGCTGAACGAGAAATACGCGCCCGGTTCCTATCGGCTGTTCATCTCCAACCGCCTGCTGCGCCTGTTTCCGGCATACCTGCTCGTGCTGGCTCTGTCCCTCGTCGTGACCGGGCACTGGAAGCAACTGATGTCTCTGGACCCGTTTGGCGCCGCATATTTCGTCATCTCCCAATTAGTGATCATTGGTCAGGAGACGTATTTTTTTCTGGTCGTTCGAGATGGTGGGCTGGCGCTCGCCTTGCAGCCGGCGGGTGTGCCCGACCTGCTCTACACATTCGCCCCGATTCCGCAGGCATGGACTCTGGCGTTGGAGATCTACTTCTATCTACTCGCGCCGTTGCTGGTGAGACGAGGGCCGATCGTGATCGCCTCAGTTATCGCCGCAAGCCTTGTTTTCCGGATGGGAGTTCAATGGCTATTCGGCTTCAGTGGAGACCCGTGGTCCTATCGCGTATTTCCTTCCGAGATGGCGTTGTTCTGCGCGGGAGCGCTAGGCTACCAAGTATACGCATCCGGAGATGACAGCAGGCGAGCGCGCCTGAATGGATTGCTCGTACTGGCTTCGGCGCTGATATTCGTTTGCCTCACGATCAACAAGTCGAAAGGATTCGAGACGCTGCCGTCGATCCTGTTCCTCGCCATTGTGATCGTCGCAGTTCCCAGACTGTTCGAGCTGAGCAAGAACGTGACCTGGGACAGATATCTCGGCGAATTATCCTATCCGATCTATATCTGCCACTTTCTGTTTGGATGGATGTTGCTGCCGGAGACGCTTCTAGCGTCCTATGGCGCGCTATTCCTCACCGTGACGACGTCGATACTGATCTATCATCTTGTCGATCAGCCGATCGATCGCTGGCGACAAAAGCGCTTTGCCCGAATTCAACGCAAGGCAAGCGAGCGCGGCCTATTAAGCAGCCGCGTAACGGTGTGACCTAATAGAACGCGTAGAAATGATGCACCGGGCCGGTCTCGTGGCCGCCCTTGATCAGCACAGCCTTGCAGCCGAGCGCGAGCGCTTCGCGGACGAGCGTCTCTCCGGCTTCGGCATCGAGCTTCAAGACGGGTCGCTAGATCGCAGAGCCTCTACAGCGCGTGGATCGCGAATCCGGTGCTGACGCGCGGAATTTGCGGGACGAAGCCCTTCCTGAACGGGTTCGACACGCCTGGCGGCCTTTTCGCGACGCCTTGAGCGAAAATAACGCTGCTCTGACGCCTGACTGACGTCGGAGACGACGTCGACAGGCTTCAATGCTTATCACGCAGCGATGTGCCGGGATATCCGTCGCAAAAATCGGAGCACCACCATGCGCGCCTACGCACAGTTTGTATCAGGCGACGATCATCTGCGTCTTGGTACGATCTTCAGCCTGCCTGCCACGTGGCGTCAGCGAGCCCGTTTCAGGGCAGAGTTGCGCGCGGATATCAGAGACAGGCCCGATTTTCTCCGCGATATCGGCATCGGCCTGTACGAAGCGCATGCCGAAGCGTCACGGTTTTTCTGGGAGCCTTGGCTACTGAAGCGCCGATAATCCCTCGCAATCCGATTGCCGCCGGACGTGGGCTCGGCCAAGAGCGTGAGTATCGATGTGTCCGAGATACACCATGAGATCAAGAATCTTCGGGTGGAGCATTTCCATGACACGACATTCGTCTTTTTCAATGGCGGTTAATCGGACGATCGTGCAAACAGATATTGTATTTCACTGGGAAACGCGCTGGGTCATAGATACGATCTATGACCCATGGGGGACGGCGCATTGGACAAGCTCACTCTGAACGATCCGCTATTCGCTACCTACGTCATCGCTGCGAGCCTGACGATCCTCAAGGCTGTGGCGATGTCGTGGCTGACCGTAGTTCGTATGGTCGGCGTCAAAGGCGGCTACCGTTCGCCTGAGGATATCAAGAAGACGCCCATGAACCCCGTGCCCGACCCGGCGCAACTCTTGCCCAACGAGCGCGTCGAGCGGATTCGCCGGATCCAGATGAACGACCTCGAGAGCGTGCCCTACTTCCTGGTTGCGGGTTTGCTCTACATTCTCACGCAACCATCCCTGCTGCTCGCCCAATGGCTGCTATACGGTTACGTCGCCTCACGTCTGCTTCACTTCATCACCTATCTCACCGGACAGATTCATGAGATACGCGCGACCTTTTGGACTGTGGGCTCGCTCATCCTGATCTTCATGACCGTCCGGACGTTGATATCTGCAGTCGGCGCGTGAAGTTCAAGCCGTAACGCCGGCTTCGCGCTGAGCCGATAGGTAACGTTCAAGAGCGTCGTCCTGCTTGAAAAAGCGCATGGCACGAAGCTCTGCGATAGTTGTCTTTTGCACGGCATCGCGCTGGCGCGTCACGTCGCGGGCCTCTTCCAATCGCCTGGCGGCTACAAGATTGGCTACCAGCATGCGATGGCCCGTACCGTTGGCCGGATTCTGCTGGATCGAGTTGCGCGCCCACAAGACACCATCCTCAGGGCGCCCGAGCGCAAAGCATGATGCAGCCAGGCCCGTCATCCAAAAATGGAGCATATTGTCGTAGGGGCTGAGGGCGATCGACCGGTGAAGGCATGTGACAGCATGCTCATAGTCACCACCCATGCTGTCGATCATTCCAAGAATGCCCCAGGCAAAGGCGGAGCTTGGATTGAGGCGCACAGCTTCCTTGCAGTGGATGCGCCCCTGATCGTTGCTGCCGACCGGACCAAACAATGTGAAGCCATACACCGCATGGGCAAAAGCATCTGTGCCATCTTGCTCGACAGCGCGGCGCGCCAGGACGAGGGCTTCGACCAACGTTCCCGGCAACGCCGTCGCCCCCAGAGGCGACGCCATGACAAGTGCCCAGGCAAGGGACGCCAGCGTGGCTGGGCGCAGCTGATCGAGGTCGAGAGACTGTCGCAACAGTACGATCGCCCTCGTGATCCCGTCACGGGTTCCGTTCCATAGATGGGGAAGCGCACGCAGGTAGATGTCGTAAGCTGAAAGATCAGAAGGCGGCTTACGCCGTGCGCGTTCGACCTCGGCGCTCCGCACGGCCGGATCAATCACCGCAGCGACGCTCGCGCTGATGTCATCCTGCAGATCGAAAACATCGACGATGGCGCGATCGTAGCGATCCGACCAGACCTGAACCTCGTCGCGAGCATGGGTCAGTTCGGCCGATACACGAATGCGGTTGCTCGCTTTGCGAATGTTGCCGCTCAGGACGTATTGAACACCGAGTTGTTGCGCGATTTGCCGGCTGGTCAGCCTTCTATCCTTGAAGGCGAAACTCGATCCACGTGCGATGACCACAAATTCGCGAAAGCGCGACAAAGCGGTGATGATGTCCTCGGTGACGCCGTCAGCGAAGTATTCCTGCTCCGGGTCATCGCTCATGTTCCGAAACGGCAGAACCACAATGGATGGTTGATCCATGACCATCATCAGAGCAGGCGTAAGTGGAGTCGATATCTCGATCTCGCTGACAGCCACCGATTCGATCAGTGTCTGGGCTCTGCGTAGTTCAGCAACGAGCGCTCTGGTTGCCTCGTCCGGCTCTGTATTGAGCTCTCGCTTCAGAAGCCCAACGACCTCTTGATAGTATTTGAGCGCTTCAGCTTTACGCCCGGTTGCAGACAGAGCCTGCATGATCAGCCGGTGCGCATCCTCACGCATGTTGTTCAGTGCGCTCGCACGGTGCCCGGCCTTCAATGCGTGATCGGCGCGACCGGCGACCAGTTCTTTTTCGCCGAGCCCGACCATCGCAGTCAGAGCCAGCTCCTGAAATCGCTGGCGTTCGCCAGCCAGCCAATCGCTCCAGCCTTCTTCGGTAACACCGATGTCATCGACGAAGCGCCCTCGATAGAGATCCGCTGCCTCACCCAGTGCATCACGGCTGCCCTCCCGCACCAGGGCCTCGAACCGGCTGATATCGCACAGGATCACCGTCGTATTCAGCGATACGAACTCGCCATCGCTCTTGAGAGCATCCCGACCCAGAATTTGACGTAGCTTGAACAGTGACTGACGGAGGTTCTGCCTTGCTTGCGCGTCGAAATAAGACCCCCAGAACAGAGTCGACAGTTTTTCGCGCGGCTGAGGCTCCGGTGCCGTGCAAGCCAGATAAGCAAGCAATCCCGAGAGCTTCTTGTTTGGCAAGCCGACGGCGCCGTTCGGCCCGGTGAGCACGAAGCGTCCCAAAAGCGAAAGATTAAATTTTGGGCACAATGCCAATTACTTCCAAATTTTGAACAGGCACACCCCCTCTGAATATACATTCTACGCGGATTGGCAACTTTGCGAGCAATATTAACGCGGCGATGACGGCCGACTAACGCTTGGTGAGACGGCGGCGGGTTCAAATCAAAATGCGACGAGATGCGAGCGGCATTCGGCGCAGAGCAACTTCACCCGAGAAGCCGTCATGCGCACGCGTCACATCATTGCGGTCGTCGCTACCCTGACCGTGACCCTCGCCGGAGTTGATGTGGCGCTGACTTCCCTCGCTGCTCCGAAAGCCAGGGCAGCTTCGCACGCCACGCCTCCCGTCTCTCCCCTCCTTTTCGGAGGCGACTGAGCGGTCGGCAAGTTCACCTACGTCATCCCGCGAAGTTCAGGAAAAAGAGCGATGAAGATCGACTTTCCGGCGCCATCTCCAGCACCTGTGGGGGCCTCGATGATCGTCAGCGCACTTCATGAATCCCGTCGCCGGCAGGCAATCAACATCATTCATCGCTACCAGCATCTCATCTCCGACCGCGTCGAAACCAATCCTGGCAAGCCCATTCCATCGCCGGACACGCGCGTTCGTCAGATACAGAACAGTGAAAGGAAAAGAAACGTGAGGCGACTGAGCGAAACACACCTGATCATCCTGATCCTTATCGGCTTCGGCATTGTGCACGTGATTGGCGGCGTCCTGCTGGCACGGGCAGCGCCCGAGCACAGTCGCCCTGTGAATATAGCAGCCTGGGGCGACTGACTGCGGCAGGCGAAGACGGCATCAATCATCAATCGGCGCCAACGATCGTGAGGCTGACATGACTGCAATCGCGAGCGCGATGTCCCGCGCGATTCGTTCGATCACTGGATTCGATGTGCTCAAGCATTTTCTGTTTTTCTGCGGAGCCGGAATTCTGGTGTTCGTGCTCTCGCTCACTTACGGCCTGGATTTGAGCTCGGGTCTTTTCTGATCCTCGTCACGATTATGCAACTGAAGCGTCCAATTCCCCGCAGGTCATATCCGCATGAGGTCACTACGTGAACGCTCTGATCGCCACCTATATCGCATGGATCATCGCCCAAACCGGCTTCGCCCCTCCGGCTCACCCGCCAATCCATTTCGCGACGTCAGCAGAAATGGCTGTGCTAAGCGGTGCGCCGGAAAATAGCGGGCTCGAATTTCAAGCGCTCTACAGCCGCGAACAAGGCGCGATCTACCTGCCCCACGAATGGCAACCGGTCAATTTGCGGCAGAAGAGCGCGCTCCTGCACGAACTCGTGCATCACGTGCAACGGGCCAACAACGTCGAAGCTCCGTGTGTGGCAGCCCACGAACGCCAGGCCTATGATCTTCAGATGACATGGCTCCGCGAACAGGGGGTCGAGGATCCCTACAGCCTCATCGGCACGAATGAGCTCACCATCTACATGGTGAGCGTCTGCCGCGACGGTTCGTAAGCGGCACGCGACATTCCTTCGTCATATACCACGAGATGCAACGGGCTCGTGCGCGGACCGATACTCAGGCGATTGGAGCGCGCCGAGGTTGGTTTGAGCCAACCTTGATACGCCTAATAGAATGCGTGGAAGTGATGCACCGGGCCGTGGCCGTGACCGACCGTAAAACGATCCGCCGCAGCGATCGCAGCCGTGACATAGGCTTTCGCCGCACGCACCGCGGCTTCCATGTCCTGCCCCTTGGCGAGGCCCGCCGCGATCGCTGATGACAGCGTGCAGCCGGTACCGTGCGTATTCTTCGTGGACACGCGCTCTGCCGGCAATGCGATGGCGCGATCGGCGGTGATAAAATAGTCGGTGCTCTCCGGGCCGGTCCCGTGGCCGCCCTTGATCAGCACGGCCTTGCAGCCGAGCGCGAGCAGACGCTTGCCCTGCGCCTCGATGGCCGCATCGCCCTCCGCCATTGGTTCATCAAGCAGCGCGGCTGCCTCCGGCAGATTTGGCGTGATGATCTGGGCCAATGGTATCAACGTGCTGCGCAGTGCTTCGATGGCCTCCGGCGCCAGCAGGCGATCGCCTGATGTTGCGACCATCACGGGATCGAGCACCACATGTTTCGGCTGCCATGTCGCGAGGCCGGCGGCGATAGCCTCGATCACATCGCGCTGCGCGACCATGCCGATCTTCACCGCGCCGACCGTGAGATCGACGAACACGGCATTGATCTGCTCGCTCACGAACTCCGCAGGCACCTGATGGATGCCGGTGACGCCCTTGGTGTTCTGCGCGGTCAGCGCTGCGATCACCGACGCGCCATAGACGCCCAGCGCCGCGAAGGTCTTGAGGTCGGCCTGGATGCCGGCGCCGCCCGAGGAATCCGAACCGGCAATGGTCAGCGCAACGGGTGTGGGCATCGGAAAAACTCGCACGAGATCAAGGGATAAGCAGCCATACCAGTCCTACCCCGCCAGTCGTGAACCAGCAAGGCGGCGACATGCTGGCGGCTTGCGCCGCACCCTGTTTTGGGCTTGATGATCTCTAAAATCGCCCGTTTCCGGAGAATCCCGATGGTCCCCTTCTTTGTCCAGTTCAAGTGCAAGCTTGGCCAGTCCTACGCCGTCGCCAACGCGCTGGCCGAAGCCGAAATCGCCTCGGAGATCTATTCCACCGCCGGCCACTACGACCTGCTGGTGAAGTTCTATGTCGATAACGCCACCGACATCGGCCATTTCGTGAACGAGAAGGTGCAGACCATCCCGGGCATCCAGGACACGCACACGATCATCACGTTCAAGGCGTTTTGAGGCAAGACTGCCCCAAACTCTCGAGTCGTCCCCGCGAAGGCGGGGATGACATCTGAGAGGCCGTCGCCTCTCCAGCATTCACACCGCCATCTTCCGATGCAGCACCGGAACGCCGCTGAGCTTCTCCGCCGCGTCGACGATCGCATTCGCGTCGATGCCGTGGTGGCGATAGAGATCGCCGATCGTGCCGGTCTGGCCGAATTGCTCGACACCCAGCGCCTCCATGCGATGACCGCACACGCTGCCGATCCAGCCCAAAGTCGCCGGATGGCCATCGAGCACGGTGACGATGTCGCAATCGCGCGGCAGCGGCTGCAGCAGCTTCTCGATGTGACTCAGATGCTGCGGGTTGCGACTGTCGCGGCGGATCTTTCGCGCCGATGTCCAGCCGGCATGGAGACGGTCGGCTGACGTGATCGCCAGCAGGCCGATGTCGCGATGGCTGTCGCCGAGCAATCCCGTTGCCTCGATCGCCTCCGGCGCCAGCGTGCCGGTATAGGCGATTACCAGATCGCAATTGGCGCCGGGCTTGCGCAGCCAATAGGCGCCATCGGTGATGCCCTGCTGCAGCTCCGGCGTCATCATGCGCTGCGGCTGCTCGATGGTGCGCGTGGAGAGCCGCAGATAGACCGAGCCGCCGGCACGCTGGCCGCTGTCATCAGTGCCTGCGTCGCGCTGCATGTGCTGGAAGCCCCAACCCATGATGACGGCGAGCTCATCGACGAAAGCCGGCTCGAACGATGCGAGCCCGTCTTGCGCCATGCCAATCAGCGGCGTCGCGATCGACTGATGAGCACCGCCTTCCGGCGCAAGCGTGATGCCCGACGGCGTCGCCGCCACCATGAAACGGGCATCCTGATAGCAGGCATAGTTGAGCTGATCGAGACCACGCTCGATGAAGGGATCGTACAGCGTCGCGACCGGCAGCAGGCGGACGCCGTTGATGCTGCTCGACAGGCCCAAGGCCGACATCAGGATGAACAGGTTCGCCTCGGCGATGCCGAGTTCGAGATGCTGGCCCTTCGGCGAAAAGTCCCAGTTGAAGGTGGAGGGGATCTTCTCGCTGCGGAAGTGATCGGCCTTCTCGGCGCGCGCGAACAGCCCGCGGCGATTGACCCAGGCGCCGAGATTAGTGGACACGGTGACATCGGGCGACGCGGTGACGATGCGGGACGCCAGTTCGGTATCGCCCCGCGCCAGCTCATGGAGCACCAGGCCAAAGCCCTGCTGCGTCGACATTTCCGGCGACGGCTTGAACGACAGATGCCCGGGAACCTCGATCACATCAGCGCCCAGGCGCCGCGTGCCCTGCTGCACGAAGGGCACATCCTTGAGGAACGCATCGAGCATCAAAGCCTCCTGCGTCAGGCCTTCATATCTGTCCCACTCATGGCCGGGCCGAATGTTCTGCGCCGCGCGCCAGGTCTCCATTTGCGTCGGCGTCATCAGGCCGGCATGGTTGTCCTTGTGGCCCTGGAACGGCAGACCGACGCCCTTGATCGTATAGGCGATGAAGCAGACCGGACGATCGTGATCGATGGCTTCGAAAGCCTCGACCATGCTGGCCATGTCGTGGCCGCCCAAATTGGACATCAGTGCCAGCAGTTCCTCGTCGCTGCGCGCCTCGATCAGGCGCGACACCGGACCCTGATCGCCGATCTCGTCGTTGAGCCGCTTGCGGAACGCTGCGCCACCCTGGAAACACAAAGCCGAATAGATCTGGTTCGGACAGTTGTCGATCCAGGTCTTCAGCGCGGCGCCGCCGGGCTCGGCAAAAGCCGTCTGCATCAGCCGGCCATACTTCACGATCACCACGTCCCAGCCAAAGTTGCTGAACATGGATTCGAACTTCTCCCACAGACCCTCGCGCACCACGGCGTCGAGGCTCTGGCGGTTGTAGTCGACGATCCACCAGGTGTTGCGCAGCCCGTGCTTCCAGCCTTCAAGCAAAGCTTCGAAGATATTGCCCTCGTCCATCTCGGCATCGCCGACCAGCGCGATCATGCGGCCTTCGCGGCGGTCCTTCATCCAGCCGTGAGCCGAGACGTAGTCCTGCACCAGCGATGAGAACAGCGTCTGCGCGACGCCGAGGCCGACCGAGCCGGTGGAGAAATCGACATCGTCGATATCCTTGGTGCGCGACGGATAGCTTTGCGCGCCCTTGAAGCCGCGGAAGTTCTCGAGCTTCTCGCGCGTCTGGTTGCCGAACAGATACTGAATGGCGTGGAACACCGGGCTCGCATGCGGCTTCACCGCAACGCGGTCTTCCGGCTTCAGCACGGCGAAATACAGCGCCGACATGATCGTCGCCAGCGACGCCGACGAGGCCTGATGGCCGCCGACCTTGAGGCCGTCGGTATTGGGACGGATGTGGTTGGCGTTGTGGATCGTCCATGACGAGAGCCAGAGCACCTTGCGCGCCAAGGCGGTCAGGGTCTGCAGGCGATGATGATCGATCGGCATGGTGGGCTCCCGCGTCGGCCAGCTGCGCTGGTTCGTGATGAGGTCGCCATTCTAGCAGGCGCCCTTGCGGGATTTTCTCAATTCATCGCGACAACCACGGCCATATTGGGATAAACGAATTGTTCTGGCTCCAATTTCATGGAATTTTCCCAATGTCAGCCCTCGACGCAATCGACCGCAAGATTCTCGCCGCGCTGCAGATCGACAGCCGCATCACCATGCAGGAGCTCGCCGAGAAGGTCGGGCTCTCGATCTCGCCGTGCCATCGCAGGGTGAAATTGCTGGAAGAGCGCGGCGTCATCACCCGCTACATGGCGCTGGTCGATCAAAAATCGATCGGGCTCCCAGTAAGTGTCTTCATCTCCATCAAGCTTGTCAGGCAGAAGGAGGAAGACCTCAATCGTTTTGCCAAGGCGATCTCGAAATGGGAGGAAGTGCTGGAATGCTACCTGATGACCGGCAACCGCGACTATCTCTTACGCGTCGTCGCGGCGGATCTATCATCCTATGAGGCATTCCTGAAGAACAAGCTGACCCGGCTCGACGGCATCGCCTCGATCGAATCCAGCTTCGCCCTCAGCCAGGTGAAGTATTCGATCGCACTGCCGGTGTGAGGGCCCAGAGCTAGCTGGCTCGCTTCACCGCGGCGGCGGTGCCACCCGGGGCGCTGACGACGCTTTGATAATGCGCAATCGGCTGCGGGCGGCCGATCAGGAAGCCTTGGATCTCCGCACAGCCCTCGGCGGCAAGAAACGACATTTGGGCGACGGTCTCGACGCCCTCGGCGATCACCGGGAGCTTCAACGAGCGGCCGAGCCCGATGATAGCGTGAACAATAGCCGCGGACTGCGGATTGTCCTCAAGCTTGGCCACGAAGGTCTGGTCGATCTTGATCTTGTCGAAGGGGAAAGCCTGCAAATAGCTCAAGCTCGAATAACCCGTACCGAAATCATCCATGGCGACGCGAACGCCCAGTTCCTTGACGGCGTGCAGGATCGCGATGGCACCAGCAAAGTCGTCGATCAGCACGCCTTCGGTGATCTCGATCTCGACACGCTTTGGGCAGAGACCGGTTTCCGCCAGAACGGCGGCGAGCGTCCCGGGTACATCGCCGCGCTGAAAATTGACCGGCGACAGGTTGATGGCGATCGACAGCGGATTGACCCAGGTCGCCGCCTCGCGACAGGCCTCGCGCACCACCCACTCGTCGATGGCGCCTATCAGACCGCTCTCCTCCGCCAGCGGAATGAACACCGTCGGCGAGATGATGCCGCGCTCGGGATGCCGCCAGCGCAGCAGAACCTCGAAGGCGACGACAGCGCCCTCGGTGGTCGCCTGCGGCTGAAAATAGAGTTGAAATTGCTTGTTCTCGACCGCCACCACGAGATCACGTTGCAGCAGTCGTTTCTCGCGGATGTGCTGATCCATCGCAGCCTCGAAGAAGCGGATGGTGCCGCGTTCCTCGGCCTTGGCCCGATCGAGCGCCAGATCCGCATGCGCAATGAGAGCTTCGATATCCCGGCCGTCCTGCGGATAGACCGAGATGCCGATACTACAGCGAACATTGACGTGCTGGCCGTCGATCTGAAACGTATTATCGAGAATGTCCGACAACCGCGCACAGAGATCTTCCGCTGTTTGCGGCTCCGCGCCGAGATGAGACACGATCGAGAAGATATCGCCACTCGGCCGTGCCAGAAATGCACCGTTGCAGGCTTGCGCCAGCCGCTTCGCCAGCTCGGCCAGTACGGCGTCTCCGGTGGCCTGGCCGTATACATCATTTGTCTCTCTGAAGCGATCGATGTCGATCCGCGCGATCGCAAACGAGCCGTGTCCCGCCGAGGCCTCTTTGAAGACGCGGGCCAGATGTTCGTTGAAGGCAACACGATTGGGCAGATCGGTGATCGGATCGTGCCGCGCGAGATGCACGATCCGCGCTTCGCTAAGTTTGCGGTCGGTGATGTCGGCGTGGGTCGCGACCCAGCCGCCATTCTTCATCGGCCGGTAGCGCACATTGATGGCGCGTCCATCCGGCAGCTCGGCGGTCTGGCTGCTCGGCACGCGATCCGCGAGCGCCGTCCGCATCTTCATCTCATAACTATCCATATCGACGAACAGCGTGCCAGCCGCCGCGCGAATTGCCAGCACCTGATCCTCGGTCGCGCCGGCGAACATTTTCGCCGGCGGGATATTGTACATGCGCATGTAGCTTTCGTTCCACAATTCGAGCAGGCCATCAGCGCTATACATGCATAGGCCCTGCTCCATATTGTTGAGCGCCGCATCGAGCTGCAGATTGCGCTTGCTCATGCTGCGGCGGGTGCGCTGATCTGTTACGGCAACGACGAGGCCCGCGATCACCACGGCGGCGGTAAAGGCCGCAATGGCCAGCGACAGTTCGATCGGCGACAGCAGACTTTGGTTCTCAGCAGCTGCGGCATTGTAGGTCAGATCGATCGCCCCCATGGCAACGAAGTGATGTACGCAGATCGCGAGCGTCAGAAGCAGTGCGGCAACGAGCAGCTTGCCGGGCCGGTCGGCGGTCTGGGCGACGAGGATCGCCAAGGCGGCAATCACCATGCCGCCAACGACCGACGCCGTCACGAGGTCCGGCATCCACTGGATGATGGCGGGGATGCGCAGCGACGCCATGCCCATATAGTGCATGCAGGCGATGCCGAGGCCGATCACCGCGCCGCCGGCCAGCGCGTTCCGTTTGGTACGATTGAACAGCGCGATGGCGAAGCCGGCCGTGGTCATCACTGCAGAGGCGACGAGCGAACAGGCGGTGATGATGAGGTCGTAGTGGAGTTCGAAACCAGGCGTGTATGCGAGCATCGCGATGAAATGCGTCGCCCATGTGCCGAAGCCGGTGACCGCGCCTGCGGTAATCAACCACGCAAGGCGCGTGTCGGGCAATGCGGTGCGCGCACGCGTGAACAGGTTGACGGCAGCAAGGCTGGAGAGAAAACACACCGCTGCCGCCAGCAGAATCTGCCGCCAGTCATGCTGCAACTCGATGCAATTCCAGACTCGTAGCATAAAGATACCAACATATGACGAGATATCGAAGCATAGCGCGTGCAACGTTCGGAATGTTTAAAACTCACGGAAAAATTGCACAGAAGAGCTGTTATTCTTAAGCCGCGATAAAGCCCGAAATATGCCGGGTATCATCGTCCATGTTTGCGGAAAAATATGCAACACATTCGGATGTACCCACCGCAAGCGCCATGGCTCAGGGGAAATCGAGCTATGGGGACGACCTGTCTCGATCAACAGCTCATCATTACGCGCTCGGATAAGGTTCCGCCGGCGCGGTGACCTGCGCGCGGCGCACGCGTTCGCGATGTGCGGTGTAGACACCGCTGGCGATGATGATTGCAGCACCGGCGAAAGTGACAGCATCGGGCACTTCGCTAAACAGGAAGAAGCCGATCAGCGTCACCCACACCAGCTGCACATAGGAGAACGGCGCCAGTACCGATGCATCCGCATAGCGGAAGGCCAATACGACAATCCAGTGGCCGACAGTAGCGGCAACGCCAATACCAACACCGAGCGCGATCTGCGTCCAGCTCGGCACGATCCAGTAGAACGGCACGATGACACTGAGCACGAGAAAGCCGGTGATCGCCGAGAACGCCATCGTGGTGATGGCGCGGTCGGCCCCGCTGATTTTGCGCGTCAGCACCAATGCGGTCGCCCAGCCCAGCGCCGAAATGATCGGAAAGATCGTACCGGGCTGAAACGCCGCGGTACCCGGCCGCACGATGATCAATACGCCCAGAAGCCCTGCGATGGTGGCGGTCCAGCGGCGCAGACCGACCTTTTCGCCGAGGAAGAGAACCGATAGCCCGGTGACGAATAGCGGCGAGATGAAGCCGGTCGCAGTCGCTTCCGCGATCGGCAGATAACCGAGCGCCATGATGAAGAAGATCGACGAACACAACAGGCCCAGCCCGCGAAATACCTGCAGCAGCGGCCGCGTCGAGCGCATCGGATTGCCCGAGGCCGGCGCCAACACGATCGGCAGCAGGATCACGACGAACACCAGAAAGCGGATCCAGGCGATCTCCACCGATGGCATGCCCGTGCGCGACAGATACTTCGCCATCGCGTCCGATGACGCGAGAAACGCCGTCGAGCAAATGATCATCAGAATGCCGCGCAGCGGCCGGTCGGTATGGCGATGCGCCGATACAGGGGCAGCAGTCTTCGGCGGCGGAACATGGCTTGTCACGAGCGGGGACCATATGCGGGCTCGTCGGTGCATGCGAGCCGAATCGAATAGGGTTCACAAAACGACGATCACGAGGCCGGGACAACTGCCGATATCAGGACACGGATATGCAGGCAGGCAAAAAAGCCTATGCAGGCTAACATCAGCCCGCCTGCGTGCAGCGCAGCATCGATTTTACCGCATACCCTACAGCATCGGCAGACTGGAAGGTTCCCGGCCGAGCGGGAATACCTTTCCAATATCAGCCAGTTCGGCCGCGCTGAGCGTCAATGCACTCGCCGCCGCGTTGTCCGCCGCATGGGCGGCCGAAGACGCCTTCGGAATTGCGAAGACCGTTGGCTGACGGATCAGGAAGGCCAGCGCCACCTGCCGCGGCGTGGCCAGATGGGCATCGGCGATCTGCTGCAGGATTTTGCCGCCCGGCGAGCGCGTCGACGGGAAATCATTATGACCGAACGGCGAATAGGCCACGACAGCGACGCCATGGCTCTCGCACCACGGGATCACGCGGTGTTCGATGGCGCGCTCCTGCAAATGATAGAGCACCTGATTGCAGGCGATGGCGCCCTTGCCTGCGAGTTTCGACAGTTCGTTGAGATCGTCGACATCGAAATTGCTGACCCCCCAGGAGGCAATCTTGCCGGCGGCCTTCAACTCTCCGAAGGCAGCGACGGTCTCGGCAAGCGGAACCTGACCGCGCCAGTGCAGCAGGTAGCAATCGAGCCGGTCGGTACCCAGCCGCTTCAGCGAGCGCTCGCAGGCGGCAATGGTGCCCTTCCGCGACGCGTTGCTCGGCAGCACCTTGGAGACCAGGAACACCTCGTCGCGACGGCGAGCGATGGCCTCTGCAATCACGAGTTCCGCGTCACCATACATTTCGGCCGTGTCGATATGGCTCATGCCGGCATCGAGGCCGGCCTGCAGCGCCCTGACCGCCGCAGCGCGGTCACTGTGGTCGATATACCAGGTGCCCTGCCCGATGACTGAGACGTCGCGCTTGGTTTGGCCGAATGGATTGTGTCGCATGGTGCGCCTCCGCCTCCCGCGGCAATGAGGCACACGGGAGTGGACTTTAGCGCATCAATTCAGAGGAGTCAGTGGCTGATCATCCACGGCCGCGCCGTCGGGAAGCTCTTGGCGCCCGAGCGGGTCTGCTTCACCAGTCGCGACGGCTTCTTGCCGGAACAGCAGCCGCAACCGGCCCCATGCGCGGCCTTGTATTCCGCCGATGTCTTCGGCGCATTGCGGCTGCGCTCGTTGGTGGCGTGCGCCTTGCGCTTGTCGGAGGGCATGCAGAAGAACGCCGGTGCGGTCAGGATTACGCGTGGCGCCTGCGTCGCGCAATGCGGACAGTTCTGCGGGTCATCGCATTCGGCCATCGGCCGCATGTCGGTGAACGGACCGCAATCGTCGCAAAGATATTCATAGACCGGCATGGCGGATATCCGTCGTTGAACCGCTGGCCTCTCCACGTCATTGCGAGGAGCGAAGCGACGCGGCAATCCAGAAAACCACAAACGAAGGAAGAACTGGATTGCTTCGCTCCGCTCGCAATGACGAAAGAAAAAGTGGCCGCGGGGTCGTGACGCCAACCCCGCAGCCGAATTGACCGCGTTACTTGTCCGGCGAGAGCGGCATCTGGATGTCGCCCTTGATGTGCTTGATCGGGCCCGCCGACGACGGATTGATGTCGAAGTCGAAGATCTGCGTCGGCAGCCACAGTGTGGCGCAGGCATTGGGCACGTCGACGACGCCGGAGATGTGGCCCTGCACCGGCGCGGTGCCGAGGATCGAATAGGCCTGCGCGCCGGAATAGCCGAACTTCTTCAGATATTCGATGGCATTCAGACAGGCCTGACGATAGGCGATATGCACGTCGAGATAATGCTGCTTGCCCTGCTCATCGACAGAGATGCCTTCGAAGATCAGGAAGTCGTTGTAGTTCGGCGTCATCGGTGACGGCTTGAACACGGGGTTCTTGATACCGTATTTCGACACGCCGTCCTTGATGACATCGACCTTGATATGCAGCCAGCCGGCCATTTCGATGGCGCCGCAGAAGGTGATTTCACCGTCACCCTGCGAGAAGTGCAGGTCGCCCATGGAGAGACCGCCGCCGGGCACATAGACCGGGAAATAGACCTTGGAGCCACGCGACAGATCCTTGATGTCGCAATTGCCGCCATGCTCGCGCGGCGGCACGGTGCGCGCGCCTTCGGCCGCAGCCTTCTCCTTCGCCTCGCCCTTCAGCCGGCCCATATGGGCAGTCGGGCCGAACGGCGGATTGGCAAGGCCGGGCACGCGGGTCGGGTTCGTCGCGATCAGCGCGGTCTCGCGCTCGTTCCAGGTGGCGAGCAGTTTCGGGTCGGGCAGACAGCCGATCAGGCCGGGATGGATCAGGCCGGCGAAGTTCACGCCCGGGATGTGACGCGACGAGGTGTACATGCCCTTGAAGTCCCAGATCGACTTCTGCGCTTCCGGGAAGTGATCGGTGAGAAAGCCGCCGCCATTCTGCTTGGAGAAGAAGCCGTTGAAGCCCCAGAGACTATCCTTCATCGGGCCGACATCGAGCAGGTCGACGACGAGGAGATCGCCGGGCTCCGCGCCCTTGACACCGATCGGGCCGGACAGGAAGTGCACGATCGACAAATCAATGTCGCGCACGTCATCGGCGCTATCGTTGTTCTTGATAAAGCCACCGGTCCAGTCATAGGTCTCGACGATGAAGTCATCGCCGGGATTGACCCATGCCACCATGGGAATGTCCGAATGCCAGCGGTTGTGAATCATGTCGTTGTCGTAGGCCGATTGCGTAAGGTCGACCTTGATCAGTGTATCTGGCATTCAATGCTCCCCTTCGGTTACTGGTCTTGGTGGTTGGACGTAAGACTGGTCAGACGGACAGGTACTTCGCGATCTGTGCCGCATCGATGCCCTCGCGGGCTTCGTCACGAACAATCTCGCCGTTCTCGATCACCAGCACGCGGTCGGCAACATCGAGCGCGAAGCTCAGCACCTGTTCGGAGACGATGATCGACAGACCCTTGGTGTCGCGGATGTGCTTCAGGGTCCGCGCCATGTCCTTGATGATCGACGGCTGGATACCTTCGGTCGGCTCATCGAGCAGCAGCACCTTCGGCTTGGTGGCGAGTGCGCGGGCGATGGCGAGCTGCTGCTGTTGGCCCCCGGAGAGATTGCCGCCGCGGCGCCCCTTCATTTCCAGCAGCACCGGGAACAGCTCATAGAGATCGCCGGGCACTTCCTTCTCGCCGGAGGCGACAAGGCCGGTCTCGATATTCTCCTTCACCGTCATGTGCGAGAAGATCATGCGGCCCTGCGGCACGTAGGCGAGGCCGCGCGCGACGCGCTCATAGCTCTTCAGCGCACCGAGCTCCTTGCCTTCCATGGTCACCGAGCCCGACTTGGTCGGCACGATTCCCATGAGGGATTTCATCAGCGTGGTCTTGCCCATGCCGTTGCGGCCCATGATGGCCACGATTTCGTTGGGTTGCACCGAGACATTCAGGCCATGCAGGACTTCGCTCTGGCCGTAAGCGACGTGGAGATCGTTGATCGCGAGCATGATGATCTCCTCAATGACCCAGATAGACTTCGATGACCTTGGGATCGTTCTGAACCTTCTCCATGGTGCCTTCGGACAGGATCTGTCCCTGATGCAGCACGGTCACCTTGTGGGCGATGTCCTCGACGAATTTCATGTCGTGCTCGATCACCAGCACCGATCGGTTCTTGATGATCGTATTGAGCAGCTCCGCCGTCTTGACGCGCTCGCTCACGCTCATGCCGGCGACGGGCTCGTCGAGCATCAGCAGGTCAGGATCCTGGATCAGTAGCATGCCGATCTCGAGCCACTGCTTCTGGCCATGCGAGAGCACATCGGCATACATGTTGAGACGATCCTTGAGGAAGATCATCTCGGCAACTTCCTCGACGCGCTCGCGCACTGCGGCGTCCCGCTTGAACATCAGCGAGCCGAACACCGAGCGACCACGCGGATAGGAAATCTCCAGGTTCTCGAAAACAGTGAGATCGTCATAAACCGACGGCGTCTGGAATTTGCGGCCGACGCCGGCCTGCACGATCTGGTTCTCTTTCAATTTGGTGAGTTCGGTGCCGCGAAACTGGACCGAGCCCGACGTGGCTTTGGTCTTGCCGCAGATCAGATCGAGCACCGTGGTCTTGCCCGCGCCGTTGGGGCCGATAATGACGCGGATCTCGTTCTCCTCGACGTAGAAGGAGAGATCGTTGACCGCCTTGAAGCCGTCGAAGGAAACGGTGAGCCCTTCGACCGCGAGCAAAAATTCCTTGGGCTGATGTCCGATGAGCATGATGTCCCCTTACTCGGCCGGCGCGCCGTCGGCGGCGGATTTGATGGCCCAGGCCTTCTTGGATTTCGACGAGCGCATGGCGATCAAGCGGTCGATGTGGCGCGACACGTGATCGCGCCAGATGCCGGACAGGCCGTTCGGGAAGAACAGCACCACGGCAATGAACAGACCGCCGAGACCGAACAGCCAGAGTTCCGGGAAGGATTCCGACAGCATCGTCTTGGCGTAGTTCACCAGCAGCGTGCCGTAGACCGCGCCGAAGATGGACATGCGGCCGCCCACGGCCGTGTAGATCACCATTTCGATCGACGGCACGATGCCGACGAAGGACGGCGACATGAAGCCGATCTGCAGCGTGAACATGGCACCACCGATCGCCGCAAACATTGCCGCGGCACAGAAGGCGAAGATCTTGAAGTTGGCGACGCTGTAACCGGAGAAACGGACGCGGTCCTCCTGTTCGCGCATCGCCACCAGGATGCGACCGAGCTTGGTCAGCCGGATGAACTGAGCGGTGATGATGCAGGCGAACAGCACGAAAACTTCGAAGAAGTAGAGGATGACCTTGGCGTGATCGGTGCGGATGTCCCAGCCGTTCAACGTGCGCAGGTCGGTCATGCCATTGATGCCGCCAGTGTAACCCTGCTGGCCGATGATCAAGATCGTTGCAATCGCCGCGATGGCCTGGGTGATGATGGCGAAATAGACGCCGCCGACACGCCGCTTGAACATCGCCGCGCCAATGATGAAGGCCAGCAGCGTGGGCACCACGAGAATGGCGATGATGGTCAGCGTCAGCGAGTGAAACGGCTTCCAGAACATCGGCAGCGCCGTGATCTGGTTCCAGTCCATGAAATCCGGAATGCCGGGGGTCGACTGGATCTTAGTATTGGCGACGCTGGAGGCTTCCAGCTTCAGGAACATCGCCATGCAGTAGCCGCCAAGGCCGAAGAACACGCCCTGCCCGAGGCTTAGGATGCCGCCATAACCCCAGCACATCACAAGGCCCAAGGCGACGAAGGCATAGGTCAGATATTTGGCGACGAGGTTGAGACGAAACACATCGAGAAACAGCGGCAGGATCACCGCGAGCAGCAGCAGCAGCGACAGGAAACCGAGAAGCTCCGAGCGGTTGAAGAAGCGTGAATTGATCATGTGATGATTGCCCTGCTCTGTCTGTACTGCACGCGCTTACTTGCGGACCTTGAGGGCGAACAGGCCCTGCGGCCGGATCATCAGGATCGCGACGATGGTGAGCAGCGTCAGCACTTTGGCCATCGAGCCGGACATGAAGAACTCCATGGTCGACTGCGCCTGGGAGATGGTGAAGGCCGAGGCAATGGTGCCGAACAGGCTGGCCGCGCCGCCGAATACCACGACGAGGAACGTGTCGACGATGTAGAGCTGGCCGGAGGTCGGGCCGGTCGAACCGATCATGGTGAAGGCGGAGCCCGCGATCCCCGCGATGCCGCAGCCGAGGCCGAAGGTGTAGCGGTCGACCTTCTCGGTATTGATGCCGACGGCGCCGGCCATCACGCGGTTCTGCACCACGGCGCGAACCTGACGACCCCAACGCGACTTGTACATGATGTAGGCCACGACCATGGTGATCCCCAGCGTCAGCACCATCACGAAGATGCCGTTGATCGGCACTTCGATCGTATCGGTGACCTGCTTGGAGCCCATCATCCATTGCGGCAGTTCGACACCGACTTCGCGCGCACCGAACACCGAACGATAGGCCTGCTGCAGGATCAGGCTGAGGCCCCATGTCGCCAGCAGCGTATCGAGCGGACGCTTGTAGAGATGCCGTATCAGCCCCCATTCGACCAGCATCCCCAGCGCACCTGAGGCGATGAAGGCCAGGACCATGGCGACGAAGAAATAGCCGGAGAACAGTAACGGCAGGTGCGACTGGAAGAAGCTCGACGTCAGCCAGGTAACGTAGGCGCCGAGGATCATGAATTCGCCATGCGCCATGTTGATGACGCCCATCTGCCCGAAGATGATTGCGAGGCCGAGTGCCATCAGCACATAGACCGAGAACAGGATCAGGCCGGCAAAGCCCTGCATTGCAAAGATAGCGCCAAGGTCGCCAATCGAATAGTCGCCGAACATCGATCCGTCCTCCGTCAGGGAAAGGGTCCCGCGCCGCGCGATGAGACGCGACGCGGGGTTGTCGTGCGCGGATAGGTCGTCCGCACCAGGGAGAAGCTGCGCGGAGGCACGCTCCGCGCTTGAGGAGGAAGGCTTACTGGTAGCCCTTCGGGAACGGATCCGGCTCGATCAGTTCGGGCGTCTCGTAGACGACCTTGAACTGGCCATCGAGCTGGGCCTGGCCGACGCGGGCCTTGGACCACAAATGGTGGTTCGGATGGACCTTGACGTAGCCTTCCGGCGCCTTGGTGAATTCGATACCGGCAGACGCAGGTGCGATCTTGTCGATATCGAAGCTGCCGGCCTTCTCGACCGTCATTTTCCAGAGCCACGGGCCGAGATAGGCGGCCTGCGTCACGTCGCCGATCACGGTCTTCTCGCCCCACATCTTCTTGAAGGCGGCGACGAATTCCTTGTTGTTCGGATTATCGAGCGACTGGAAGTACTTCATACAGGCATAGGCGCCCGCGATGTTCTCGCCGCCGATGCCGTCGATCTCGTCCTCGGTGACCGAGATGGTCAGCATGGTCTGCTTCGACAGGTCGATGCCGGCCGCCTTGAGCTGCTTGTAGAAGGCGACGTTGGAGCCGCCGACGACCGCGGCATAGATCACGTCCGGCTTGGTCAGCTTGATCTTGTTGATCACCGAGTTGAACTGGGTGTGGCCGAGCGGGAAGTATTCTTCGCCCGACACCTTGCCGCCGAGCTTGCCCTCGATGTGCTTGCGGGCGATCTTCATCGACGTGCGCGGCCAGATATAGTCCGAGCCGATCAGATAGAAGCTCTTGCCGTTCTTGGTCTTGGAGACCCAGTCGAGGCCGGCGAGGATCTGCTGGGTGGCTTCCTGACCGGTATAGATCACGTTCTTGGACTGCTCGAGACCTTCATAAAAGGTCGGGTAGTAGAGCATGCCATTGTACTGTTCCATGACCGGCAGCACCGCCTTGCGGGAGGCCGAGGTCCAGCAGCCCATGATGGCGGCGACCTTGTCATTGACCAGCAGCTTCTTGGCCTTTTCAGCGAAGGTCGGCCAGTCCGAGGCACCGTCTTCCTGGATGAACTTGATCTTGCGGCCGAGCACGCCGCCCATGGCGTTGATCTGGTCGATGGCGAGCTTTTCAGCCTGCACCGAGCCGGTTTCCGAGATCGCCATCGTACCGGTGACCGAGTGCAAGATGCCGACGGTGACTTCCGTATCGGTAACCGCAAGGCCGGTGGTATTAATGGCCGAGGTGGCCGGCGCCTGCGCAAAAGATGTGCGCGGAAGCAGCGACATTGCCGGCAAAGCCGCCATGCCCATCAGCAGTTTACGCCGCAATGGCGAGTGCAAGCCCGGTTTCTTCTCGTCTGACATTTCAACCCCACTGGTTCGAGTACGCCTATTGGTGAGGCAAGCATTGCTGAACTTGTGCGGTGCACGGATACGCGAGATCGCGTATACTGCACCGCAAAATGCCGACGTAGGTTTTTGCATCACGCAAACATGCGTAGTTTGACAGGGTCAGGAGCGGAGTAGTGGCAGGGCGGCAGCGTATCGACCGCGTGAGACGCCAGTACAATCAATGGGTCGCCAACCAGACCCTCGAGGATTACGCACTCCGCTTTACGGCGAAGAGCGCCAGGCGCTGGTCCGCCGCGCGGGTCGCCAACACGGCATTAGGCGCCATTTCGTTTCTCGCCCTCGAGGCCATCGGCGGCACCATCACCATCAATTACGGCATGACCAACGCCACGGCAGCGATCCTGGTGGTCAGCGTCATCATCTTCTGCTGCGGATTGCCGATCGCGTATTATGCCGCAAAATGCGGCATTGATATCGATCTCCTCACCCGCGGTGCCGGTTTCGGTTATATCGGCTCGACTGTTACCTCGCTGATTTATGCGTCTTTCACCTTCATCTTCTTCGCCATCGAGGCGGTCATCCTCGCCTCGGCACTGGAGATGTGTTTCGATATTCCGCGCCCCATCGGCTACCTGATATCGGCTGTGGTCATCATCCCGCTGGTGACCCATGGCATCACACTGATCAGCCGCTTCCAGCTCTGGACCCAGCCGATCTGGCTGGTGCTCAACCTGCTGCCTTTCGCAGCCATCGCCTATGCCAGCCGCGACTCCTTCGTGGCCTGGACCAAATTTCCGGGCGACCACGGCAGCGCCGCCGGTCATCTCGATCTCCTCCTGTTTGGCACGGCCGCTTCGGTCGTATTCTCGCTGGTCGCGCAGATCGGCGAACAGGTCGACTTCCTGCGCTTCCTGCCGCGCGATCGCCGCAGCTCGCGTGCGAGCTGGTGGGTGGCGCTGCTGTGCGCGGGCCCGGGCTGGATCATTGTCGGCGCAATCAAGCTGCTGGCCGGTTCGTTCCTCGCCTATTTCGCACTGACCCACGGCGTTTCGGCCGAGCACGCCGCCGAGCCCGCGCATATGTATCTCGAAGCGTTTCGCTATGTGCTGTCGCAGCCTGATCTGGCGCTCGCCTTGACAGGAACCTTCGTGATCCTGTCGCAGCTCAAGATCAACGTCACCAACGCCTATGCGGGCTCGATCGCCTGGTCGAACTTCTTCTCGCGCCTCACCCACAGCCATCCCGGCCGCGTGGTCTGGCTGGTGTTCAATGTGCTGGTCGCGCTGCTGCTGATGGAAATCGGCGTCTACAAGGCGCTGGAGCAGACGCTGGCGCTGTATTCGAACGTTGCGATTGCATGGGTCGGCGCGCTGGTGGCCGATCTCGTCATCAACAAGCCGCTCGGGCTGCGCCCGCAGCAGATGGAATTCAAACGCGCGCATCTCTACGACATCAACCCGGTTGGCGTCGGCGCGATGCTGGCAGCAACCGTGATGTCGGTCAGCGCCTTCTATGGCCTGTTCGGGCCCACGGCCAAGGCGCTATCGCCTTTCGTGGCGCTGATCACCGCGCTCGCCACCGCCCCCATCATCGCCTTCGCGACAGGCGGGAAATACTACATTGCCCGCAAGCCGAAGCGCGCCTGGCAGAACATGGCAGCGATCCAGTGCTGTATCTGCGAACATTCGTTCGAGCCCGAGGACATGGCCCACTGCCCGGCCTATGCCGGCCCGATCTGCTCACTGTGCTGCTCGCTCGATGCGCGCTGCCACGATCTCTGCAAGCCGCATGCGCGGATCGACGCACAGATGTCGGCGACGTTCGGCAAATTGCTGCCGGAGCCGATCCTGGCCCGGCTCAATTCGCAGCTCGGCCATTATCTTGGCGTGTTCATGATCGCTGCCGGTCTCGTCGGCCTGACGCTGGGACTGATCTATCTGCAGACCTCCGCCGCATCGCCGGGAGACAGTGCGCAGGTCTCGGAAGTGCTGTGGAAAGTGTTCTTCGCGCTGGCGATCATCATCGGCGTGGTGGCATGGCTATTCGTGCTGGCCAAGCAAAGCCGCCGCGCGGCTGAAGCTGAGACCAAGCGGCAGACCACCCTGCTGATGCAGGAAATCGACGCCCACAAGCGCACCGACGCCGAATTGCAGCGCGCCAAGGAAGTCGCCGAATCCGCCAACCTCGCCAAGAGCCGCTACGTGGTCGGCCTCAGTCATGAATTGCGCTCGCCGCTCAATGCCATCAGTGGCTATGCGCAGCTCCTGGAGCAGGACGAGAGCCTGCAGACGCGCCCACGCGATCAGGTTCGCGTGGTCAAGCGCAGCGCCGACCATCTCTCCGGCCTGATCGACGGCATTCTGGATATTTCAAAGATCGAGGCGGGGCGCCTCTATCTGTCGCGTGACGAAGTGCGCCTCACCGACTTCCTCGATCAGCTCGTCGGCATGTTCCGCCTGCAGGCCGCAGCCAAGGGCATCGACTTCGTATTCCGACGGCCGAACATCCTGCCCACCGTCGTCTATGCCGATGAGAAGCGGTTGCGCCAGATTCTGATCAACCTGCTCTCCAATGCCATCAAGTTCACCCAACACGGCAGCGTGCAGTTCGTGATCCATTACCGCAGCCCCGTCGCCGAATTCGAAATCATCGACACCGGACCAGGCATCCGGCCGGATGATCTCGAGCTGATCTTCGCGCCGTTTGAGCGTGGCGCGCTCGGCGCGGCGCAGCCGCATACGGGCACCGGTCTGGGTCTCACGATCTCGAAACTGCTTGCGGGTGTGATGGGCGGCGATATCCGCGTTAGCAGCGAGGTCGGCACCGGCAGCACGTTCCGCGTCAAGATGCTGTTGTCCGAAGTGACCAATCCCACCCGTATCGCGCCGGTGGACGCGCCGATCTATGGCTATCACGGTATCAGAAAGACCATTCTGGTCACCGACGACGATCCAACGCAGCGCGATCTGCTGCGTCAGGTGCTGACGCCGCTGGGCTTCATTCTTCTGAGCGCGCCCGATGGCCAAGCCTGCCTCAGCCTCGCCCAGCATTGCCGCCCCGATCTGTTCCTGCTGGATATTTCCATGGCCAGCATGGACGGCTGGACCGTCGCCGAGAAGCTACGGTCGTCGGGCCACCATCAGGCGCGTATCCTGATGGTCTCGGCCAGCGCGCTGGAAGCCCATGGCACGCCGCTCGCCCAGCCATTCCATGACGGCTACCTGATGAAGCCGATCGAACTGCCGCGGCTGCTCGAACAGATTGGACAACTCCTGAAGATCGAATGGCAATACGAACGCGACGAAGTGGCACCGCTGCCGCAATGGACGCCCAATAGCGGCGCCCGGCCGCCCGTGCATCATGTAGAGGAACTCATTAGCCTTGGGCAGATGGGGCACATCCGCGCCATCCAGCTGAAGCTCGACGAAATCGGCAATGAACACCCCGAACATGCCGACTTCGTCGCGCAGATGCGCTCGCTGATCGATCGCTTCGACCTCGATCAATACATGGCCACTTTGAAGACGCTATACACCTATGACCACTGAATCGAAAAAACGCGACGTCGCGCTGGTGGTCGACGACTCGCCGGAAACATTGCGGCTGCTAACTGATGCCTTGGACGGCGCCGGCATGACCGTGATGGTGGCCATGGATGGCGCCGCCGCCATGCGCATTGTCGAGCAGATCACGCCGGACATCATCCTGCTGGATGCCGTCATGCCGGGGATCGACGGCTTCGAAACCTGTCGCCGGCTAAAGCGCGACGCGGGCCTCGGCGACGTGCCCGTGATTTTCATGACCGGGCTGTCCGAGACCGAACACATCGTGCGCGGCCTTGAGGCGGGCGGCGTCGATTACGTCACCAAGCCGATCATCATCGAGGAAATGCTAGCGCGGATCCGCGTGCATCTCGCCAATGCGCGGCTGACGCAGAGTGCGCGCACCGCGCTCGATGTCTCCGGGCGCTTCCTCCTTGCCGTGAGCAACAAGGGCAATATCCTGTGGGCCACGCCGCAGGCGCAGAAATTGCTCAGCGATCACCTGATCGCCGCCCCCAATGATGAATTGCTGCTGCCACCAGTCATGATGCAGTGGCTCGAGCAGATGCAGCGGCCGGGCGCCAAGCCGGCACCGTCATCGGGCTTTCCGAGCAACGAGCTGCTACGTCTGCAATATATGGGGAAAGTCGGCTCCGACGAATTCCTACTCCGGCTCGCCAAGGAAAACGCGCCAACCGCTCCCGCTGAATTCAGCAAGGAGCTTGGCCTCACCGGCCGCGAGGGCGAAGTGCTGTCCTGGCTCAGCAAGGGCAAGAGCAACCGCGATATCGCGCAGATACTCGGCCTCTCACCGCGCACCGTCGACAAGCATCTCGAGCAGATCTACGCCAAACTTGGCGTCGAGAACCGTACCGCGGCTGCGGCAATTGCGGTGAATGCGAGCCACAGACGGCAATAGCTTCAACCCGTCATTCGGATAGTTCGGCTCCCTCTTCAATTGATTTGATGCTGCGCTGCACGAGCGGCATCGCCGCGCATGCCGATGCGGGCGTATTCACATATTCGCCATTGACAAACCTTTTCGCCAATATCTAATTTATCGAAAAACAGAGAATGACTGGCCCGACACGAGGCCGCATTGGGGAGAGAAACAGATGACACGCCAGTTCCTGGTGTGCGCAGCCGCGCTCACGCTTTGGACATCCACCGCTTCCGCTCAGGTCTCCGACGACGTCGTTCGCATCGGCGTCCTTACCGATCTCTCAAGCTGGGGGCGCGACAACAGCGGCCCTGGATCGGTCGAAGCCGCGAAGATGGCGCTCGAGGAATTCGGCCCGACCGTTCTCGGGAAACCGATCGAGATCATCAGCGCCGATCATCAGATGAAGTCTGACGTCGGCATCCAGATCGCGCGCAACTGGTTCGACGCCGGCAAGGTCGATGCCGTTGTCGATATCCCGAACTCCGCCATCGCCATCGCGGTTCATAATCTGGCGAAGGACCGCAACAAGATCGCACTGCTGTCCGGCCCTGGCGCAAGCACGCTCACGGATGAGCTGTGCAGCCCCAACACGGTCCACTTCACCTACGATACCTACGCGCTTGCGAAGGTAACGGCCTCTGCTGTGGTCGCCGGCGGTGGAAAGTCATGGTTCTTCATCACGGCCGACTACGCCTTCGGCAATCAGCTTGAACAGGACGCGACGCGCTTCATCAAGGCGAGCGGTGGCACCGTGCTGGGCGGCGTTCGCCATCCGACCAACACCGCCGACTTCTCATCCTTTGCGCTGCAGGCGCAGAACTCGAAGGCTGAAGTCGTCGCCTTCGCCAATGCCGGCCAGGACACTGACAATTCGATCAAGCAGTCCGGCGAGTTCGGTCTGGTCAAAGGCGGCCAGAAGCTGGTCGGCCTGCTGATGTTCGACACCGACGTCCATGCGATCGGACTCGACGCCGCACAAGGCACTTACCTCACCACCGCGTCCTACTGGAACATGGACGACAAGACACGCGCCTGGTCGAAGAAGTTTTTCGACCGCACCAAGGTGATGCCGACCATGATCCAGACCGGCGTCTATGGCTCGGTGCTACACTATCTCCAGGCCATCAAGGCTGCCGGCACCGACGATCCGGCCAAGGTGATGGCCAAGATGCGCGAACTGCCCATCGAGGACACTTTCGTGCATGGCGGCAAGCTGCGCGAGGACGGCCGCGTCATCCGCGACATGTATCTGGCCCGCGTCAAGAAGCCGTCAGAATCCAAGGAGCCCTGGGACTATCTCGACATCGTCAAGACGGTGAAGGGCGATGACGCGTTCCGGCCCGTCTCTGAATCGAAATGCCCATTGCTGAAGAAGTAAATCATCATGGCTGTTGATCCCAAAGCGAATATCGAGCTCTACGAATGCGACGTGCTGGTCGCCGGCTCCGGCTGCTCCGGCATGTCGGCGGCGATCACCGCCAAACATAGCGGGCTCGATGTCCTGATCGTCGAAAAGGAGCCGCGGTTCGGTGGCACGACCGCACGCTCCGGCGGCTGGCTGTGGATTCCCGGCACCTCGCTGGCGCGCGCCTGGGGCATCAATGAAGGCCCTGACGAGGCGCGCACCTATCTGCGTCATGAGGCTGGCAACAGCTATGACGCCGCGCGTGTCGATGCGTTTCTGGCCGCAGGGCCCGAAGCGATAGACTTCTTCACCAGCGAGACGGCGGTGCGCTTCGACATGCCGCTGACCTTTCCCGATTACGACGCGGAGGCGCCCGGCGGCAAGCAGGGTGGCCGCTCCATGGTGGCCCGACCGTTCGACGGACGCGAACTCGGCGACCACATCAAGGATATCGGTGCGCCGCTGCCCGAACTGACGGTGTTCGGCATCATGCTTGGCTCCGGCAAGGACATCATCCACTTCATGCGCGCGACAAAGTCGCTGACCTCGGCGGTCTACGTGGCCAAGCGGCTCTCGAAGCATTTCCTGAACGTGCTGCGCTATGGCCGCGGCATGACATTGACCAACGGCAACGCCCTCGCCGGCCGGCTCGCCAAATCGGCCTTCGACCTCAAGATTCCACTGTGGCTGTCGTCCCCGGTGCGTGAACTGATCATCGAGAACGGCGCGGTCCGCGGCGCGATCATCGAGCGCAACGGCAAGCGCATCCGCATCTTCGCACGCCGCGGCGTAGTGCTCGCATGCGGCGGCTTCCCGCATGACATCGAACGGCGCAAGGCGATGTTCCCGCATGCGCCGACTGGCCGGGAGCACTATTCGCCCGGTCCAACCGGCAATACCGGCGACGGTCTTCGCCTGGCCGAGTCCGTGGGCGGCCGTGTCGAGAATTCATTGCCGAATGCCGCTGCCTGGGTGCCGGTCTCGGTCACCCATCGCAAGGACGGCAGCAAGGGTGTGATGCCGCACTTCATCGACCGCGCCAAACCAGGCGTGATCGCCGTGATGCGCGACGGTGCCCGCTTCGCCAATGAAGGCAATTCCTACCACGCCTTCGTTCAGCAGATGATGAAGGCAGCGAAGCCCGGCGGGGAAATCGCGGCCTGGCTCGTTTGCGACCACCGCGCATTGCGCCAATACGGGCTTGGCGCCGTGCCGCCGTTTCCGATGCCGATCGGCCAGTATCTGAACTCGGGCTATCTCATCAAGGGCAACACGCTCGAAGAGCTCGCGGCCAAGGCCGGCATCGATGCCGGCGGCTTTGTCACCACCGTCGCGCAATTCAACAACACCGCCGCCGAAGGCCGCGATCCCGCCTATGGCAAGGGCTCCCGCGCCTATAATCGCTATCAGGGCGACGCCAACCACGGGCCCAACCCCTGCGTCGCGCCTATCGAACAGGGGCCATTCTATGCCATCAAGATGGTGATCGGAGATCTCGGCACTTATGCTGGCATCAAGACCGATGCGCAGGCACGCGCACTTGATGCCGGCGGTCAGGTCATCAATGGCCTCTATGCGGCCGGCAACGATATGGCGAGCATCATGGGCGGCAATTATCCCGGCGCGGGTATCACGCTCGGCCCCGCGCTCACCTTCGGCTATATCGCCGGCCGCCACCTCGCCGGCACGCCGGTCAAGGCCGCATGATGGCCAGCTTCGCCCCCGATCTGCTGAAGGGTCAATTGGCGCTCATAACGGGTGCTGCCGCTGGCAACGGTCGTGCGATTGCGCTGGGTCTGGCTGCACATGGCGCCGATATCATCGTGACCGATATCGACCGCGATGGCGCCTTGCGCACGGCGGGCGAGATCGCAGCAACCGGACGGCCGTCGTGGCATCATCATCTCGATGTTACGGATGTCGATGCCTGCCGACGGCTCGCACAGACTGTCAAAGCGAGTGCCGGCGACATCTCGATCCTGATCAACAATGCCGGCATCATCATTCGTGAAGGCATCGATTCCGAACGCGCGGTGGAGAACTGGCGGCGCGTGCTCGACGTCAATCTCAATGGCGTATTCAATGTGACCCATGCGTTTCTGCCGGCCTTGCGTGCGCGACGCGGCAGCGTGATCAATCTTGGCTCCATCGCCTCTTTCGTCGGGGTCGCCGATACGCTCGGCTATTCGCCCTCCAAGGGCGGCGCAAAGCTTCTGACGCAGGCGCTGGCGCGCGAAGTTGCCAAAGACGGCGTGCGCGTCAATGCCATCGCGCCGGGCGTGATCGAGACGGCCATGACCGAAGCGACACGCAACGATCCCGCGCGGCTGGCCGGTTTCCTCGGCCGCACGCCACTGGGGCGCGTCGGCCAGCCCGATGAGCTGATCGGCCCCGTGGTCTTCCTCGCCTCTTCCATGGCCTCCTATGTCACGGGTGCGACCTTGCCAGTGGATGGAGGCTTCCTGGCCGTGTAGTGTCCGCGGCACTGGTTTGGGGCAAGCATGGCTAAAGAGAGTCGCGGTATTCAGTCGATCGAGGTCGGGGGTGAATTGCTGCAAGCGCTGGTGCGCAACGGTGAACCGATGATGCTGCGGGATCTGGCGCGCGAGGCCGGCATGTCGCCGGCCAAGGCGCATCCCTATCTCGCCAGTTTCTCCCGCATCGGCCTGATCGAGCAGGACCCGTCCACCGGCCGTTATGAATTCGGTGCACTCGCCCTCGAACTCGGCATCGTGACGCTGCGTCGCCTGTCGGCCGTCCGTGTCGCAACGCCGGCCATTACCGCTCTCGCGGGTACGATCGACCACTCCGTCTCGCTGGCGATCTGGGGGACCCACGGACCGACCGTGGTACGGCTGGAAGAACCCAGCCATCCCGTGCACATCGCGATGCGCGTGGGCTCCACGGTATCCTTGCTCGAAACGGCGACCGGGCGCGTCTTCGCGGCGTTCATGCCACCTGCGACCATCAATGCCGCCCTCACGGAAGATCTCGATCGGCTCTCGATCGGCTACGACCCGAACCGCGAGATAAAAGGCCCCGCCATCGACAAGATCCTCGCTGACATCCGCACGCGCGGGCTGGCTCGCGCCGTCGGCGAACCCCTGCGCGGCGTCAACGCATTCTCGGCGCCAGTGTTCGACCATAGTGGCGCAGTAGTCCTGGCCGTGACCGCCATGGGCGCGGTGGGCACCTTCGACGTCAACTGGAATAGCCCGATCGCCAAGGCTCTGCTCGATTGCACCAATGCAATCTCCCGCCGCCTCGGCCGCGACGTCAAGGACTGAGCAGCGCAGCAGACGGCCTTGCAAAATATCTCAATTTGAGATATTGAGGAGCTGCATGCGGGTTACCTCAAACAGCGCATTGGTGAGCTTCTCCGCCACGCATTCCGCGGCATCGATACCGCTGCAGGCGTGGCGCAAGATCGTGGAATCGCGCTTATTCAAGAATTTCGCTGAGATGAAGGCGACTTTCAACGCCATCGATCGTGTCGGCCCGTATTACGTTTTCGATATCGGGGGCAATAAATTCCGTATCGTTGCCGCCATCCATTTCGATAAACAACGCCTGTATGTCAGGCACGTGTTCACACATAAGGAGTACGACGCATGGAAACCATGACGCTGACCCGTGCGGACGTCGATGATCTCGCCGAGCATCTGAGCGCCATTTCAGCGCGCATTCCGCTTCAAACCATCAGATCAAAGCGTGCCTACAAGACAGCGACGGCTGCGATGAATGCACTCCTCGATGCAGGCGGCGCCGACGAGGGCAATCCGCTGTCGGCACTCGTTAGCCTCCTCGGCGAACTGATTGCCGATTATGAAGACGCGCATTCTTCGCCCAAAACAATATCGCCAGCCGACATGCTGCGTTTTCTGATGGATCAGCACGGCCTCAGCCAGGGCGACTTGCCCGAAGTTGGAAGCCAGGGCGTTGTGTCAGAAATCCTCAATGGGAAACGTGACCTGAATGTGCGTCAGATCAGGCTCCTATCCGAGCGTTTTGGCGTTGGACCGCAGGCATTCGTCTAACGAGAGGTATCACGTCCGGCCTCGCCGTCACTACCCTGCCTTGAGCCAGCGCGTCGGTGCCGACCGGGAACGCAGGTCAAGCCGGCGAGGACAACGGGTGCAAAGTTGTCTGACAACCGACGCGTGGCCTTGTCGCGCCAGTCCATCGTGTTACGATCCCTCAGGCGCATCTCCGGTCCACGGGGAGCGACCATAAAATCACCGCCGGTCAAGGCGGCTCGAGGGAGGATGACACATGGCTCTTTACGGCCCGACACGTCGTGCCTTTGTGCAGGGGGCGCTCGCCACCAGCGCGCTTGGCCTCACCGGCATTCCAGCTTTCGCCGATCCCGCCTGGAAGAAACATGCAGGCACCACGATTGAAGCCAATCTGATCAAGGGCCCGCGCGGCGAACTGCTGCAGAAATACGCCTCCGAATTCACGGAATTGACCGGCATCAAGGTCGAATCCGAAGTGATCCCGGAGCAGCAGCAGCGCCAGAAGGCCGTGATCGAGCTCACCTCCGGCAAGCCCAGCTTCGACATCGTGCATGTCAGCTACCACGTCCAGAAGCGCCAGTTCGAAAAGGCCGGCTGGCTCGCCGATCTCACCGGCTTCATGAAGGATCCGAACCTCACCGCGCCGGACCTGAAAGTGGAAGACTTCTCCGCTGGCGGCCTGCAATTCGCGCAGAACGACAAGGGCGAGATGCACTCGCTGCCGTGGTCGGTTGACTATTTCATCCTGTACTACAACAAGGAAATGTTCGCGAAGAAGGGCGTCGCGGTTCCGAAGACCATGGATGAAATGGCAGCCGCCGCCGAGAAGCTCAACGATCCCGCCAACGGCATCTACGGCTTCACCGGCCGGGGGCTCCGCAACGCCAACATGACGCTGTGGACCAACTTCTTCCTGAACTATGGCGGCGAGTTCCTCGATGCCAAGGGCAATATCCAGACCGATGGGCCCGAGGCGATCGAAGCGACCAAGATGTATCAGCGCCTTCTCACCAAGACGGCGCCTCCCGGCGTCGCCGGCTTCAACTGGATGGAGTCGATGGCCTCGCTGACACAAGGCCGTGCAGCCATGTGGATCGACGGCGTCGGCTGGGCACCTCCGATCGAGGATCCCAATGCGTCGCGCGTCGTCGGCAAGATCGGCTACACCGTCGTGCCCGCCGGACCGAAGGGGCAATTCTCCGCCGCCTATGGCGACGGCATCGGCATCGCCAAGACCTCGACCAAGAAGGAAGCCGCCTATCTCTATTGCCAGTGGGCGGTGTCTAAGACCATGGGCGCCCGGCTGTTGCAGAGCGGCGGCGGCGTGCCGTTCCGCAACTCGATCCTCAATGACGAGACGGTGCGCAAGGGCGTAAAGAACCAGGAGTGGCTGGATTCGGTGATCGCCTCGGCCAAAATCAGCAAGCTCGGCCTGCCGGTCATCGTGCCTGTCGCCGAATTCCGCGATCTTGTCGGTGCCGCCGTCACCGCGACCCTGGCAGGCGCAGATCCGGCTACCGAACTGAAGAAGGCCCACGAACAGTTCCGGCCGATTCTGGAGCGCAGCGAAAAATCGTGAGCGAACTGACAGCGGGAAAGGCAGTCGCCAAAACGACCGCGGCGGTCACGGCCGAAACAGCGACTGCGCAAAAGAACGAGTGGCGGCCAATTTCCTATTGGCCGTTCGTGATCCCAGCGATGATCGTCGTCATGGCGGTCATCATCTTCCCGTGGGTCTATACGATATGGATGAGCCTGCACGAATGGAAGGTCGGCCAAGCGCCGACCTTCGTCGGCTTCGCCAATTATCTCAGGCTGCCAAGCGATGCGCGTTTCGTGGAATCCGTGGGACATACCCTGGTCTATACGGCGCTGTCAGTCGCGCTGCCGCTGATCCTCGGCACATTGGCGGCAGTGATCTTCAACAACAAGTTTCCGCTGCGCGGCTTCTTCCGCGGGCTCTTCATCCTGCCGATGATGGCGACGCCGGTCGCTATCGCCCTGGTGTGGACGATGATGTTCCACCCCCAGCTCGGTGTTTTGAACTATCTGCTGTCGCTGTTCGGCCTGCCGCCATCGCTCTGGGTGTTCCATCCGGCCACCGCAATCCCGTCGCTCGTGCTGGTAGAGACGTGGCAATGGACGCCGCTGGTCATGCTGATCGTGCTCGGCGGCCTCAGCGCCATTCCGACCGAGCCCTATGAAAGCGCCCAGATCGACGGCGCGACCCCGTGGCAGACCTTCCGCTACATCTCGCTGCCGATGATCACGCCGTTCCTGTTCATCGCGGCGATGATCCGCATGATCGACGCCGTGAAGAGCTTCGACATCATCTTCGCCATCACGCAAGGCGGTCCCGGCAGCGCCTCGGAAACCATCAACCTCTATCTCTACAGCGTCGCTTTCGTCTATTACGACGTTGGCTATGCCTCCGCGATCGTGGTCGTATTCTTCGCGCTCATCGTCGCCCTCGCCGGTGCGCTCTTGCATCTGCGCCAGCGCACCCACTGGAACGAAGCCGGAGGCCGTGCCTGATCATGCGGGACTTTCTCAACAAACTCGGCCTGACCTTCGCCTTCATCGTCATCGTCTCGCCAGCAGTGCTGTTCTTCCTCTGGATGCTGTCGCTATCGCTGAAATTCGAGATCGACAACGCCTCCTATCCGCCGGTCTTCATCCCCGACCGCATCAATTGGGGCAATTACGCCGCCGTCATCGAATCCAAGCGATTCATGACCTATTTCTTCAACACGCTGATCGTCACCGGCTCCGCGACCTTGTTTGCTCTCGTCATCGGCGTGCCTGCCGGTTACGGCATCGCGCGCATGCGCGCGCGCAAATCCGCCATCGTGATCCTGATCGCGCGCATCACGCCTGGCCTGTCCTATCTGATCCCGCTATTCCTGCTGTTCCAATGGCTTGGCCTGCTCGGCACGCTGTGGCCGCAGATCATCATCCACCTCGTGGTCACCGTGCCGATCGTGATCTGGATCATGATCGGCTATTTCGAGACGACGCCGATGGAGCTCGAGGAATCCGCCATCATCGACGGTGCCACCCGCTGGCAGGTGTTCCGCCACGTCGCGCTACCGATCGCGCGCTCCGGCATCGCCGTTGCCTTCATCCTCTCGGTGATCTTCTCCTGGAACAATTTCGTGTTCGGCATCGTGCTGGCGGGACGGGAAACGCGGACACTGCCGGTCGCGGTCTACAACATGATCTCATTCGATCAGTTGAGCTGGGGGCCGCTGGCGGCGGCCGCCCTGATCGTGACACTGCCGGTGCTACTGCTGACGATGTTTGCACAAAGGCAGATTGTGGCGGGACTGACCGCGGGCGCGGTGAAGTGACGAGTTAACTCGCAGCAACCTTCCTCTGCTCATCCGGCGCCGTTTCGCTCGCGGCAATCAGGCGCTTGAGCTCCGGAATGCACGAGCCGCAATTGGTGCCGGCCTTGAGCCTGGTGCCGATTTCCGCTGCCGTACCCGCGCCTGCAGCGATGGCATCACAGATCGTGTTGCGGCCGACGCCGAAGCAGGCGCAGACGATGGGCCCTGCACTCGCAGCACCATCGGCGGACTTTCCAGAGAGCAGCGTACGGCGCTGGTCGTCGCTCACGGTCTCGGCGGCGAACAATTCCTTCACGGCGTCCCAGGAGAGCGCCCCCTCCGTCGGGCCGATGAACAGACAGATCTCGATCCCGTCATCCTTGAACGACACAGCACGATAGACACCGCGACCGATATCTTCGTATTCCGCGGCATCATCGCCCAGCATCGGCTTCAGCCAGTTCTGCCAGGTCTCGACATCGGTATTGTCCGAGAGCAGATAACCGACGCCGCCCGTGACCGCGACGCGCGCCCATTGCACGCCGAACGGCATCTCCAGCGGTATGCGCGACAGCACGAAGCCACGCTGTGCAAACACCGCGGGTGCGATCGCCACCGGCGTCGCCTTGTTCTCGGGCTGACCGGAGAACGGGTCGGTGATCGGCGCGACAAGTCCACCGACACGCGCGAAACCCGCGGTCTCGTCGTTCCAGTGGATGGGCGCGAACAACATGCCGCGCTGCTGGCGTTCGCTGACAATGACTTTCAGCACGCATTCGCCATAGTCGGTGGTCAGCCGCGCATGGCCGCCATCCACAATCGCGAACGCTATGGCATCGTCCGGATGAATCTCGACGAAAGGCTCCGGAATATGCTGGCCGAGCCGCGGGCTGAGGCCGGTGCGCGTCATCGTGTGCCACTGGTCGCGCACGCGGCCGGTGTTGAGGCGCAGCGGGCGCTCGACCGACACCTGCGTGCGTAACTCCGGCGCCTCCGGCGCGATGAAACGCGCACGCCGGTCATTGGCGTAGAATTGGCCATCGGCAAAGAAACGCGCCTGCGGCTTCGTGGTCCCCTCGCGCACCGGCCATTGCACCGGGGCCATGGTGTCGAAAGCCTCATCGGAGACCTTCATCAATCCGCCGATATCGAAATCGCGGTTACCATTGTTCTCGAAGGTCGAAAGGGCAGCGTGCTCGCGAAAAATCTCGGCGGCCGATGTGTAGGCAAATGACGCGCCATAGCCCAGGCGCTTGGCGACTTCGCTCAGCGCCCACCAGTCCGGTCGCGCCTCGCCGGGCGCAGGCAGGAACGAGCGCTGCCGCGACACGCGGCGCTCGGAATTGGTGACGGTGCCGGACTTCTCGCCCCAGGCCAGCGCCGGCAGCAGCACATGCGCGCCGGCATTCACAGTGTCATTGGAACGCACATTTTCCGACACCACGAACAGATCGAGCTTGCTGAGCGCGGCGCGCACCGCATCGGCATCCGGGAGCGACACCGCGGGATTGGTGCCCATCACCCACAACGCCTTGATTTCGCCGCGGCCGATGGCTTCGAACATCTGCACGGCCTTGAGGCCTTCATGGGTGGCGATATGCGGCGCCTTCCAGAAGCGACGAACGCGATCAATCTCCAGCGGCGAGAAGCCCATATGGGCCGCGAGTTGGTTGGCAAGGCCGCCGACCTCGCGGCCGCCCATGGCATTGGGCTGGCCTGTCAGCGAGAACGGCGACGCGCCAGGCTTGCCGATGCGGCCGGTGGCCAGATGGCAGTTGAGGATCGCATTGACCTTGTCGGTGCCCTGCGCCGACTGGTTGACACCCTGCGAATACAGCGTGACCACACGCGGCGTCGCCTTGAACATCTGAAAGAAGGTCGCGACATCGATCTCGTCGAGTCCGGTCGCCTTTGCTGTCGCCGCCACACTGCCGGCGATGGTTCTAGCCCGCGCCAGCGCGTCGTCAAAGCCTGCGGTGTGCTCGCCGATATAACTCTGATCCAGCGCGCCGTTGTCGGCGAGATAGGCAAGGAGCCCGCTGAACAACGCGGTATCAGTGCCGGGCTTCAGCCCGAGAAACAAATCATCATCGCCGACCGTATCGGTGCGGCGTGGATCGATCACGACGACCCGTGCGCCCCGCGTCTGCTTGTTGGCCAGCATGCGCTGATACAGCACCGGATGGCACCAGGCGGCATTGGAGCCGACCAGCACCAACAGATCGGCTTGGTCGAGATCCTCGTAGCACCCCGGCACCGTATCGGCGCCAAACGCGCGCTTGTGGCCAGCCACGGACGAGGCCATGCAGAGCCGCGAATTGGTATCGACATTGGCGCTGCCGAGAAAGCCCTTCATCAGCTTGTTGGCGACGTAGTAATCCTCGGTCAGCAACTGGCCGGAGAGATAAAATGCCACGGCACCGGGACCATGTTCGGCGACGACCTTCTGAAATCCCTCGGCGACATGATCGAGTGCATCGCCCCAGGCGACCTGCACCATCTCGCCATTTTCGCTGCGCATCATGGGATGCAGCAGGCGCTCGTCGAGGCTCAGCGTTTCGCCGAGCGCCGATCCTTTCGAGCAGAGCCGACCGAGATTGGCGGGATGCGCGGGATCGCCTGCAATCGCTGCGCCGCCGTTGCCGTCCGGCGTCGCCAGCACACCGCAACCGACACCGCAATAAGGGCATGTGGTGCGCGTGGCGTGCAGATGCGGATCGACCGCGTTCATTACGCTGCCTCCGCGCGGACGGCGAGTGCGCGGCCGAACATCATCTCGGCGCGGATATCGGAAATATCAGCGCCGCTGCGGATCAATTCGAGATACCACAGCGCATCCTGCGTATCGCCGACCAGCACGGCGCCAGTGAGCGCACCATCAGCGATCACCAGCTTCTTATAGGTGCCGCGGCGGACATCATTGAGCAGCAGCGTCTCGCTGCCTTCGCCCGCCATGAAATCTCCGGCGGAGAAAACGCTGACGCCGGAGACCTTGAGATTGGTAGAGAGCACGCTGCCCGTATAGGCAGCGGCCTTGCCGGCGAGATGGCGCGCCAACACCCTGGCCTGTTCGTAGGCGGGCTCGACGAGGCCATAGCAGGTGCCGCGATGCTCGGCGCATTCGCCGAGCGCGAAGACGTTGTCGGTGCCGGTTGCCATCTGATCGTTGACGACAATGCCGCGATTGACCGGGATTTCCGCTTCCTTGGCGAGCGACGTGTTGGGCCGGATGCCGGCCGCAAAGATCACCGCATCGGCGTCAAGCGTGCGGCCATCGGCGAGTTCGACGCTCTCGACACAATCGTTGCCATGAATACGCGCCGTATTGGCATTGAGCACAATCCTGACGCCTTTGCGCTCGACCAGCGTTTTCAGGAGGTTCGCTGCAGGTGCATCCAGCTGGCGTTCCATCAGCCGGTCCATCAGATGGATCAGCGTGACGTCAGCGCCCGCCTTGGCGAGACCATAGGCAGCTTCGAGACCAAGCAGGCCGCCACCGACCACAACGACACGCTTCTTCTGCGCGGCGAGTTCGAGCAGCAGGTCCACGTCGCGGCTGTCGCGGAACACATGCACGCCCTTGAGATCACCACCGGGCACCGGCAGACGCAGTGCAGATGAACCGGTGGCGATGACGAGTTTTGAGAACGGCACATGTTTGCCGGTCGATGTCGTAACCTCGCGCGCGGCCATATCGATGGCGGTCGCCGTTGCGCCGTATTTCAGCGTGACGCCGCGGTCGCGCCACCACGCAGCAGGCTTCAGCTCGATCTCCTGGGACGTTGCCTCACCGGCCAGCACCGACGACAGCAAGACGCGATTGTAGGCGAGCCGCGGTTCGTCTCCGATGACGGCGATGGCATATCGACCGAGCGCGCATTTCGCCAGCTCGTCCACGAGCCGAGCCGCTGCCATGCCGTTACCAATGATGACCAGCGGCTCGCTCACACCATATCCTTACTCGGCCGCCTGTGCTGTGCCGTAGGCTTCAGAAATCATGTAGCCGGACAGCGTGCCATAGGCTGCGGTCCAGGCTGCGGCGAGTTCGGGCGTCCAGGCATCGCCCAGACCCTTTTCAAGGGTCCACAGCAGCGCACCGCCGACGATCGGATAGTGTTCGGCCTTCACGCCATAGGCCACGTGCTGCTTGGCGAGCGCGCTCGCTGCAGGCAGTACGGTTTCGAGTCGCGTCAGGCCCGTGACGACGACACCAAGCGTCGCCATCAATTTGCGACCCTGCTCTTTCATGTCGCCGCGAAACATCGGCTTCACTTGCGGGGCAACCTCGAAGAGGCGACCGTAGAACAATTCCGCAGCCACATCGGAAATCGGCGCGACTTTCTTGAAACTATCCTGAACCAGAGCGACGTCGGACGCATTCATGCTAACTCTCCTTGCAGTGGAAGGTGAGCTTGTGTGTCGCGCCGCGTGAGCAAATGTTCAGCGCGCGATAAAATGCGATGTGGTTCTAGTGATAGGCCGCAGAAATCATGCGCGCCGCCAGGAAATAGTAGACCTTGTGCCACGAGGCTTCGACCTCGGGCGTCCAGCGCTCGCCAAGCCCCTGCCCCAGACTCCAGAACAGCGCCTCTCCGACGGCCTTGTAGTGCGCGGCCTCCACGCCATAATGCACATGGTCTTTCGCGAGCTTGCCGATCACCGACAGCAGGCCCGTGATATTGTCGAGACTGCCGACGATCACTGCAAGCGTTGCGATGAACTTGTGCTTGAGCTGCGCCATGTCGCCGCGAAACAGCGGGCGCGTTTCCGGCAATGTCTCGAACAGCCGGGCATAAAACAGATCCACCATGACCGAGGAGTTCGGCCACATCTGATCGAATGAGGATTGCACGCGCATGATTTCTTCGCGCGTCAGGCCTATCGAACGACTCATGATTTGCAGCTATCCGGAAAGTCTGAGCCGCATTCATTCGGTTTATCCTCGGAAGTCAAGAGGTAACAAGATGCTTACGCGGCTTCGACGAACTTGTGGCGCTCATACAGGAATTCGAGCACACGCTTGCGGCAGTCGAGATAGACCGGGTTACTCGCCAGTTCGAGACGCTGACGCGGTCGTGCGAGCGGCACATCGAGCACTTCGCCGATGGTCGCTGATGGCCCGTTGGTCATCATCACGATGCGGTCCGACAGCAGCACGGCTTCGTCCACGTCATGGGTGATCATGACGATGGTGTTGCCGAGCTTCTGATGCAGCGCCATCACGGAGTCCTGCAGATGCGCGCGGGTCAGCGCGTCGAGCGCACCGAACGGTTCGTCCAGCAACAGCACCTTGGGCTCCATCGCGAGCGCACGAGCAATGCCGACGCGCTGCTTCATGCCGCCGGAGATTTCCGAGGGGCGCTTGTCCTTGGCATGCGTCATCTGCACGAGATTGAGATTATGCATCGTCCATTCGTCGCGCTCGGCGCGGGACTTGGTCTTCGCAAATACCTTGTCCACGCCAAGACGGACGTTCTGATAAACCGTCAGCCACGGCAGCAGACTGTGGTTCTGGAACACGACGGCGCGATCCGGTCCCGGCGAATTGACTTCGCGCCCCTCGAGGATAACGCCGCCAATCGTTGCGCGCGTCAGCCCGGCGATGATGTTGAGCATCGTCGACTTGCCGCAACCGGAATGGCCGATGATGGAGACGTAATCGCCCTTGCCGAGGTTGAGGTTGATATCCTTCAGGACTTCGGACGAGACCTTGCCGCGGGTGAACACCTTGTCGACGTGATCGAGCTTCAGATATGGCGTCATGACGATGTCTCCTTAGCTGACTGAAGTGCCGTGGGTGACGAGCTTGCCCAGACCCGCGATCAAGCGGTCGAGGACGAAGCCGACGATGCCGACGTAAAACAGCGCCAGGATGATCTCGCTCATATGCGAGGAATTCCAGGCGTCCCAGATGAAGAACCCGATGCCGACGCCACCGATCAGCATTTCAGCCGCGATGATGGCGAGCCATGACAGGCCGATACCAATGCGCAGACCGGTGAAAATATAGGGCGCAGCCGCCGGCAGCATGACCTTCCAGAAAAATTCCACCGGATTGAGCTGCACCACGGCGGCGACGTTGCGATAGTCCTGCGGAATATTCCGGATACCGACAGCCGTGTTGATGATTATCGGCCAGATCGAGGTGATGAAGATCACGAAGATCGCCGACGGCTGACCGTCACGGAAGGCCGCGAGTGCCAGCGGCAGCCAGGCCAGCGGCGGAATGGTGCGCAACACCTGGAAGATCGGATCGAGGCCACGCATCGCCCAGACCGACTGGCCAACCAGTGTGCCGAGGCCGATGCCGACCACGGCAGCGAGCGAGTAGCCGTAAGCCACGCGCAGGAGACTCGCCGAGATATGCCAGAACAGCCCCTTGTCCAGACCGCCATTGTCGAAGAACGGATCGAAGATCAGTTCCTTGGTGTCCTTGTAGACCTTAGAGGGCGGCGGGAGCGTTGAGCCGGTGCGCCGGCACAAGAGCTCCCACATCACGCCAAGCAGGAGAACGACGATCAGCGGCGGGATCACCCGCGCCGCTGTTTCCTTCGCCATCTTGGCGTATCTGTCAAAACTTACCGGCTGCTTGGGAGACAGTGCGACGCTCGCCACCGGCGGCTTCGCCAGTGCCGTTGCCGGCTCCGTCTTGATAGCTTGCATGTTCATCGCACTGTCTCCGTCATTTCAGCTAGTCCGCATCGGTCCCAAACGTGGGTCTCAGGCTTCGACGCGCTTGATGGCGAGCGACTTGAGGTAGGCTGCCGGATTTTCGGGATCGAAGACCTTGCCGTCGAAGAAGGTCTCCTTGCCGCGCGAGGTCGAGGTCGGGATTTCGGCGGCAGCGACGCCCATGGTCTTCGCCGCGTCACGCCAGATATCCTCGCGGTTGACCTTGGCGATCAGCGCCTTCGAGTCGAAGCCGGGCTCGTATTTGCCCCAGCGGATGTCCTCGGTCATGAACCAGAGGTCGTGGCTCTGGAACGGATAGGACGCGAAGTCCTTCCAGTACTTCATGATGTGCGGCGAGTTCTCGACCACCTTGCCGGTGCCGTAGTCGAACTTGCCACGGGCGCGATCGAGGATGTCCTCGACCGGGCAGTTGATCCACTGCCGCTTGCCCATGATGGTGGCGAGCTCTTCCTTGTTCTCCATCTTGTCGGCCCACTGCTGGGCTTCCATGATGGCCATGGTGATGGCCTTCGCCGCCTTCGGGTTCTTGTCGACCCAGGCCGCGCGCATGCCGAGCGACTTCTCGGGATGCTTGTTCCAGATCTCACCGGTGTTCACCGCGGTGTAGCCGATCTTCTGGTGCACGAGCTGGCCCGGCCACGGCTCACCGACGCAGAACGCGTCCATGGTGCCGACCTTCATATTCGCCACCATCTGCGGCGGCGGCACGGTGATGGTCTCGACATCCTTGTCGGGATCGATGCCGCCGGCCGCGAGCCAGTAGCGGATCCAGAGGTCATGGGTGCCGCCCGGGAAGGTCATCGCCACCTTCACCGACTTGCCCGCAGCCTTCTTCTTCTCGAACGCGGCTTTCAGCGGCGCGACATCGAGGCCGACCTTCAGATCGGCATATTCATTGCCGACCGAAATGCACTGCGCATCGAGATTGAGACGCACAAGGATGTACATCGGCGTCGGCTGATTGTTCTGCGTCACCTTGCCGGACGAGATCAGATACGGCATCGGCGTCAGGATATGCGCACCATCGATGCCGTTGCCTTCGGAGCCGAGCACCATATTGTCGCGCAGCGTGCCCCAGGAGGCCTGCTTCGACACTTCAACGTCGGGCATGCCGTATTTGGCGAACATGCCCTTGTCCTTGGCGACGAACAGCGGACCGGCATCGCTCAGCGCGATGAAGCCGAGCTTGGCGCCCTTCACTTCGGGACCGGCATCCTGCGCGAAGGCGCCGCCAGGGAAGTTCAGTCGCGCGGCCGCGAGCAAGGCAGCGGTTCCCGCACCGGCTTTCAGAAGCTGACGACGGCTGATCTTGCGGCCCGGCTTGTTGGTCTCTGACTTCATCATGTGCTGCTGTCGTCCTTTCGCGCTTCGGATGCCTGCACCGTCATCGGCCCCCTCGTCACAGCGCACCTCGGTCGAAGGCGTACGGACATAGCGGCGCGTCTGGGGGAGGCCCCATGATGGCAATTCTGGCTGGTGATTGATTGTGACGGCTACAATGGCGTCGCTAAGAACTATTCAAAGTTCGTGCCAACCGCCGCCTGATGGAAATTTCGATAAATTGCAGTCACTTACCTAAAGGCAACAAGACCAGCGCGGAGAACCACGCGCATCGAAAATTTGCGGGACGCTCATTTATTGTGCGACGCACGCGGAATAGGCAGTGAATTGTGAGGTACTATTTTGCCGACTTCGTCTGCGTGCCGGCCCGCGGATCGGTGCTATCAACCTGGTCCAATTTCTAACGAACGGACCGCTTCATGCCGACCATTCCGGTGATCACCGAACCTGCCCTCTCGTCACTTCGGAAGGCAATCAGCACCCTGAAGGCGGCGACCGTGGTCTCCGCGGCGGCGATCCTGTCTCAGGGCAAAAGCGACCTCGACGCGAATGCGGCGGCAGCGTTCGGTCATTTCGAGGATGTCTCACGGCAACTTCATATGTTCCGAAAGAGCGTCCTTGAGGACGCGCTGATACCGACCAAAGACAACGCTGTCACTGTGGATGTCGATATCGATGCCCTCGATCGCGCCGTCGACGATATCGATCTACAGATCGCACAAACCAAAGGCGCACTCCACGCAGTCGTCGAGAGCTCTGATCGCAGCGGGCTCGAGGCCTTTGCCGAGCGCATCGGTGAACTCGGCCGCGCGCTGTTAGGCATGGTCACCATCATCGCGCCATCGGCCGCACACGGCGACGCACCGTTCCTGTTCGATCAGTTCTTCCTGGAGTCGCTGCAGGAACTCTCGCAACGCGACTGGAACGCGACCTGATCGCAAATGGCAGACGACCGAGATCGCTTACGCCTCGGCCTTTTCCGGCATCATCGGCTGCGGAACAGTGCCCTCGCCTGGCTTCATCCGGAAATTATAGGTCATCAGATGCCACGGCCCCGTGGCTGGCTGACCGTCGGGCATGAAGGCATCGCTGCGCTTCTCGACGGTGGCGATCAGATCGTCCTTCACGCCGAACACCACATCGGAGTCGAGATATTCGTCGCCCTCGATGAAGACGTGAGTGATCAGCGGTTCATAGCCGGGAGCCACGACGAGAAAGTGCACATGCGCCGGACGCATCGGATGGCGTCCCGTCTTCAGCACCAGATCGCCCACCGGTCCGTCGGTCGGGATCGGATAGCTGCAGGGCAGAATGGTGCGGAAGAACAGCCGGCCATCACTGTCCGTGATGAAGCGCGCACGCGACGACGGGCCCTGCGTGGCATAGCTGGCCTTCTGCGAGTCGTAGAATCCGTCATCATCGGCATGCCAGATATCGACCGGCACGCCGGCCAGCGGCTTGCCATCGAGATCGGTGACGCGGCTCTGCACGAACATGCGCTCACCCGTGAGGCCCGGAGAGATATCAGCGCCATGCGCCATGACGGGATGCTCACCGACATAGAACGGCCCGAGCACCGTCGTCTGCGTGGCCCCCTCACGCTCCCTGTGGTTGACGGCATCGACCAGCATCGAGACGCCCAGCACGTCAGAGAGCAAGATGAACTCCTGCCGGATCGGCGTGCATTTCTGGCCCGTGCGGGTCAGGAAGTCGATCGCTACTTCCCATTCACCGAAGGTGAGATCGGTCCTGCGTACATAGTCGTGCAATGACTTCACGAGTTCTTGCAGCAGAAATCTCGTGCGCGGATCGGGCGTCTTGTCAAAGCTCTGGATCACCGCCGCAGTGAGTTCAGTGTCATTGAATTGGGTCATAATTCCATCCTGAGCAACGCGAAGACTGCACCTTTAAGGATACACCAAACAGAGCTTCGCGTAAGCTCGCGGCGCTACAAACCCATATGGACAGCGGCTGATTTTCATCAATAGAAATGAACCGCGTCCACACATCGGAGCGATGCTGCAATGCCGTCCCAAAGCCTGAGCCCTTCGTCTGCGTCACCCGAACAGGTCGGTATGTCGACCACAGCGCTGGCCCGCGTCGAAGCGCATCTCAAGCAGCGCTATGTCAATGCCGGCCGCTTTCCCGGCACGCGCCTGCTGGTCTATCGCCGCGGCGAAATCGTGCACAGCACGGCGCAGGGCTTTGCCGATGTGGAGCGCAAAGCCCCCGCCAAGGACGACACGATCTTCCGCATCTATTCGATGACCAAGCCGATCACGACAGTTGCCTTCATGATGCTGGTGGAGGAAGGACGTGTCGCGCTCGATGAACCCGTTCATAAGTATATTCCTGAATGGGCAAATCTCGGTGTATTTCAGGCTGGCGTGACGGCACCATTCCTGACGAAGCCACCGGCCCGTCCGATGCAGATCATCGACCTGCTGCGTCACACATCCGGACTCACTTACGGCTTCCAGCAGCGCACCAATGTCGATGCCGCCTATCGTGCACTCAAGATCGGCGAAATCGAGAAATCCGGCACGATGGCATCGATGATTTCGGATCTCGCGAAGATCCCCCTGGAATTCTCCCCAGGGGATGCATGGAATTATTCGGTCTCGACCGACGTGATCGGCTATCTCGTCGAGAAGATCAGTGGACAGCCATTCGAACAATTCCTGCAGGAACGTATCTTCGATCCGCTCGGCATGACTGATACCAGCTTCTTTGTGCCGCCCGACAAGGCGCATCGTCTCGCGGCCTGCTACGCCGCCGACGGCAAGGGCGGCTTTGTTCTTCAGGACGATCCCGCGACGAGTTCATTCCTGTCGCCGCCTAAGATGATTTCCGGCGGCGGCGGCCTATGTTCCACCGCCGCGGACTATCTCACCTTCTGCCGCGTCCTGCTCAATAGCGGTGCGCTCGGCGACGTGCGCCTGCTCGCTCCGAAGACGATCGCGCTGATGACCAGCAATCATCTGCCCGGCGGCGCCTACGTCGCCGACATGTCGACGTCGATGTTCAGCGAAACGAGCTATGCCGGCGTCGGCTTCGGACTTGGATTTTCGGTGATGATGAATCCGGTCAAGACCATGATCCCCGGCAGCGCCGGTGAGTATGGATGGGGCGGCGCGGCGAGCACGGTGTTCTGGATAGACCCGGCCGAACAGCTGATCGCCATCTTTATGACACAGCTGTTGCCATCGAGCGCCTATCCGGTTCGGCGCGAGCTGCGTACCATGATCTACTCCGCGATTACTGACAGCAATGTTTAGTAACGAACGGTATGATCAATATTGCTCAGTCGGTGCTCGCCACCAGGCACCGATCGCGCTCAGCACGAATCAAATGAAATTCTCTCTCAGTGAGAATTTGGAATGAAACTTCCGGTGCTCATGGGACGTAGCAACAACCACCCACGGAATTGTGATATTACGTCGGTGCTACACAGGCGATCGTAAAGTGCGAAATTGCAGCTGGAAATCGCATGGAATGCTGCATGCCAGAGATTTGCAGCTTACGAATGCGAACGACTCTCAGTTATCCTGCGTGCGTCAGGCAAGTCACATGTGTATAGCATGATGACCAACTTGTACTTTCGCTTCCGCTGCAAGGCCCGTATCGATAGAAATTGAGTTCCGGTATTCGTTGGAAGTTTTGCAAGCAGTGCGAAGTAGCAACAGAATACCGCAAGGTTTTTTGTACGATTGGATGACCCTCGCGATTACGTGTCGATCAATTCGAGTATCGCGACGATTTCAGCCATCCCAATCGTCATGACGATGTGTATAACAGAGATGCCTTTGAAAGTTAGCTTTAAGGGCTCTCGGGCTAAGAAGCTCTAACAAGAAAATAAAACCAAACTCCCTTATTCAAACAAACTGAATGGTGACGAATGAAGCAACGTAGCGCCGGCAAACCCGACATTGAGATGGGCAAGAGGATCCGTCTGCGTCGTGTTGAGCAGAAAATTTCGCAGGCGGATTTAGGCGAAAAGCTGGGCGTCAGCTTCCAGCAGGTTCAGAAGTACGAGAAAGGTGTCAATCGCGTTGGCGCTGCGCGTCTTCAGCAGATTGCGACGGCGCTCGATGTGCCGGTCACCTTCTTCTACGATGGCGATGGCAAGAGCCGCGAAGTGGAAAGCTTGCTGTTCCTCGATAGCGCTTTCAGCCTCCGCTTGCTCCGTGCTTACAGCCGCATCAAGAGCCAGACGGTCCAGCGCCAGATGGTCGTCCTGATGGAAGCGATTGCCGACGAAGAGAAGTAATCGTCGCATGGCCGCCGGAGCGACCCGGCCGCTGATCGGCTCGATTTCAATCCCCCCTCGACACGAAAAGAACTCGCCGTAACCGCGGCGAGATTTTTGCAGGTCTGCACCTAGCGGTGGCACAGTTGTTGCTGGAATATTCGTGAACCTCAGGGGGAGCGAACCATGTCTACAGCTACGATTACCGCCGTCGAACCCATCCGCAAGCCTCTCTATCAGTCGCTCTTCGTGCAGGTGCTTGTCGCCCTGCTGCTCGGCATCGTCCTTGGCATCGCCGTGCCGGATTTTGCCGTCGGCCTGAAGGTCTTCAGCGACGCGTTCCTCAAACTCATCTCCATGATTGTGGCCCCCATCGTGTTCTGTGTGGTGGTCCATGGGATCGCGGGTGCCGGCGACCTCAAGAAGGTCGGCAGGGTTGGCGTCAAGGCGCTGATCTATTTCGAGGCCATGACCACGCTGGCGCTCGTTGTCGGCCTGGTGCTGGCCTATCTGTTCGGCCCGGGCCACGGCATGAACATCAATCCGGCCTCGCTCGACGGCAAGGCACTCACGACGGTCGCAGACAACGCGCACAAGCTGCAGGGCGGCGGCATCGGCAGCTTCCTGCTCAACATCATTCCGACCACCTCGTTCGACGCTCTGGCGCGCAACGACGTCCTGCAGGTGCTGTTCTTCGCCATCCTCTTCGGCACCAGCCTGGCGCTGGTCGGCGGCGAGAAGGGCGAGCGGATTTCGAGCTTCATCGAAGCCGTATCGACCGTTCTGTTTCGCGCCATGGGATTGATCGTTCGCCTCGCCCCGATCGGCGTGCTCGGCGCCGTCGCCTATACGGTCGGACGCTACGGTGTCGGATCGCTGAAGCAACTCGTCTCGCTGGTGGTGCTATTCTATGTCTCTGTGGCGATCTTCGTGTTCGGTGTGCTCGGTGGCGTGATGGCCCTAGCCGGGCTGAACATCATCAAATTCCTGAACTACCTGCGCGAGGAACTCACCATCGTGCTCGCCACCGCGTCATCGGATGCAGTGCTGCCCCAGGTCATGCGCAAACTCGAACGGCTCGGCGTCAAGGACAACGTGGTCGGCCTCGTGATCCCGACCGGATACTCGTTCAACCTCGATGCATTCTCGATCTATCTGACGCTGGCCGTCGTGTTCATCGCGCAGGCCACGAATACACCGCTGTCCTTCGGCGATCTCATGCTGGTGCTGGGCGTCTCGCTGGTGACGTCAAAGGGCGCCCATGGCGTACCGGGCTCAGCGATCGTGATCCTTGCCGCGACGCTGAATGCCGTGCCGAGCATTCCCGCCATCGGCCTCGTGCTGGTGCTGTCGGTAGACTGGTTCATCGGCATGGCCCGCGCGCTCGGAAACCTGATCGGCAATTGCGTTGCCACCGTCGTGGTCGGCGCATGGGAAGGCGATCTCGACCATGCCAAGGCGAAGCGTGTGTTGGATGGTGAAGAGCTCGTGGATGTAACGGCCGGCTAATTGCCTTCGGGACAAAAAAGAAGCGGCCCGAAGGCCGCTTCTCGATATCAATGCTTCAAGCTTACGCCGGCGTGAGGATCGCGCGGCCGACCAGCTTGCCGTCTTTCAGGTCGTTCAGCGCCGCATTGGCCTTTGCGAGCGGCATCGGGCTTGTCGGGATCGGTTGCACCTTCTTGGTGCGCACCAGCTCCAGCAGTTCCTTGGTCTCGCGGAGATTGCCAACATAGCTGCCCTGGATGGTCAGCGCCTTCATGGCGATCAGCGGCAGCGCCCAGGTGGCGCCGCCACCGAACAGGCCGACCATGATCAGTTTACCGCCCTTGGAGAGTACGTCAAAGCCGAGCTGCGTCGTCGACGGAGTGCCGACCAGATCGATCACCGACAGGATCGGTTGACCGGCGGCCTTGGCAAGCTGCTCGAGCGCGTCGGGCGCATTGCCGTCCACGGCCGCCAGAGCGCCGGCCTTGATCGCCGCTTCGCGCTTTCGCGCATCGATATCGACAACGATGGCGCCCTTGCCGCCCATCGCCTTCAACAGTTCAAGCGCCATCAGGCCGAGGCCACCAGCGCCGAAGATCACGATCGGATTGCCGAGATCGCTCTCGATCTTCTTCAGCGCGCTATAGGTGGTGACGCCCGAGCAGGCATAAGGCGCGGCGATGACCGGATCCATGCCCTTGAGGTCGATCAGGTAGCGCGGATGCGGCACCAAAAGGTGATCGGAGTAACCTCCGTCGCAATGTACGCCGAGGCAGCGCGGCGCGAGGCAGAGATTCTCGTCACCAGCAAGACAGACCGCGCATTTGCCGCAGCCGATCCACGGATAGGCCAGCGCGATATCGCCAATCTTGACGCCGCCGGCTTCCTGCTGCGCATCCGGACCGAAGGCGATGACTTCGCCCACGGTCTCATGGCCCATGGTGCGCGGCAGCGTGATGCCGCGATCCTTCAGCGACAGCTTCTTGCGGCCGTGGCCGAGTTCATAGCCACCTTCCCAGATGTGCAGGTCGCTATGACAGACGCCAGCAGCCTTCACGCGGATCAGCACCTGCGTGCCGGTCGGCTGCGGGGTCTGCTCGTCGACCTCGCCGAGCGGTTCGTTGAATTCGAGAACCTTGAAGCTCTTCATTGTGTTTTCTCTCCCGGTTGAAGTTTCTTGTTATCCGCAGGATAGGCAGAGCGAAGCGAAACCCATCGCATAGAACCCGATCATGATGGGTTTCGCGACGACGCTCTACCCATCCTGCAGGGTCTCAGCCATGCGCTGCACTCGCGCTCCTGATCGCTTCCCACACCTTGACGGGCGATAGCGGCGTATTGAGCTGCGTAATGCCGAGTGGCTGCAGAGCATCGAGCACACCATTGACGATGCAGGGCGGACCTCCGATCGCGCCGGATTCGCCGCAGCCCTTCGAGCCGATCGGATTGGTGACGCAGGGTGCCGAGCCGTCCAATGTCACTGACAGGAGCGGCAGGTCACCGGCGCGCGGAATGCAGTAGTCCTGATAGCTGGCGGTGATGAGCTGGCCGTCCTCGTCGTAATGAACGTTCTCGAACAGCGCCTGGCCGATGCCCTGCGCCACGCCGCCATGGATCTGGCCGGTCACCAGCATCGGATTCACCGCCACGCCGACATCGTCGACCGTGGTGTAGCGAACGACATTGGTAATGCCGGTCTCCGGATCGATCTCGACCTCACAGATATGCGTGCCGTTCGGCCAGGTCGGACCGTCCGCCACGCCGGTGGACTCGACGCTGAGCTGTTCGCCGTCTTCAGCTTTCGCGATTTCGAACAGGCCAACGCGCTTGTCGGTGCCGACGACGGTGAGGAAGCCTGCGGAATACTCGATGTCCTCCACCGAGGCTTCGAGCATGTTCGCCGCCTTCTCGCGCGCCTTGGCGATCATGTCGGCGGCCGACACCACCGCGGCAGTGCCGCCGACGAACAACGAGCGCGAACCGACGCTACCCATGCCGACGATGACGTCGGTATCGCCCTGGATCACATCGATCTTGTCGATGCCGATGCCGAGCGCTTCAGAGACGAGCTGCGAATAGGCGGTCTGCAGGCCCTGCCCCATTGCCATGGTGCCGGAATGCAGGATGACGCGGCCATTGGCCGTGGCGCGCAGGCGAACCTTTTCGGTGGTGCCCGGACCGCCGGTCCATTCGATATAGCTGGTGAGCCCGCGGCCGTAGAGGAGCCCCTTCTTCTTCGCCGCCTTCTTGCGCGCGGCGAAGCCGTCCCAATCCGACAGTTCGGTGGCGCGGTCAAGCATGTGCGCGAAGGCGCCGCTATCATAGGTCTGGCCGACGGCGTTCTTGTAGGGAAACTGCGTGGGCTTGATGTAGTTCACCTTGCGGATGGCCCGCGGATCCATGCCGATCTGGCGCGCGGCGGCATCCATGAGGCGCTCGATGATGAACACGGCTTCCGGTCGTCCCGCGCCGCGATAGGCGCCGACCGGCGCCGTATGCGTGATGACCGCCTTGATATCGTAATGCACAAGCTGCAGATCATAGACGCCGGTCTGCACGAATGGCCCGAGCACCAGCGGAATGATGATCGCGGTGGCCGACATATAGGCACCGGTGCCGCCGATCGAACGTACGCGATAGGCCAGAATGCGGCCCTTGGCATCGAGCGCGAGTTCTGCCGTCGACGTCAGATCACGGCCATGAGTCCCGCCAACGAATTCATCGGTGCGATCACCGCGCCAGCGGATCGTCTTGTTCAGCTTCACGGCCACATAGGCGACAACGCCGTCTTCGGGATACAGGCTCGTCTTCTGGCCGAACCCGCCGCCGATATCGCCCACCACCACGCGGATCGATTCCTTCGGACGCTTGAGCACGGCGTCGGCAAGGATATCGCGGGTCGATGCCGGGGTCTGCGACTGCACGTACAGGGTCAGCTTGCCGGACTTCTTGTCGACTTCAGCGATGGTCGAGCGCGGCTCCATGGCCGATGGCACGAGACGCTGACTCACGATATCCAGCGACACCGTATGCTTGGCAGCGGCAAAAGCCGCCTCCACCTTGGCAGGATCGCCATAGCTGGTGGCCGCGACGATATTATCCGGTGCGTCCGGCCACACCACCGGCGCGCCAGGCTTCATCGCCTCGACGGGATCGACCACCGCCGGCAGGACGTCATAGCTGATGTCGATCGCCTCGGCCGCGAGCTGGGCAGCAGCGCGCGACGTAGCGACGATTGCCGCCACCGCTTCGCCAGCGAACCGCACGACTTCATGCGCGAGCAGCCGGCGCGGCGGAAAGGTCGCCGCCGAGCCGTCGGGACGCTTGAAGATCGGCAACGTCGGCAGCGTGCCGACATCGTCGGCCACGAAATCCGCGCCGGTATAGATCGCCTCGATACCGGGCATCGCCTTGGCGGCGGCCACGTCAATCGCGGTGATCTTCGCATGGGCATGCGGCGAGCGCAGCAGATGCAGCCACAGCGCGCCGTCTTCCGGCTTGTCGTCGATAAATTTGCCCTGCCCGGTGAGAAGTCTTTGATCTTCGAGACGCTTGGGAGAAAGACCCGCGCCGAAGCGCATATTGCCGGGCAGAATGTTCATCAGACGTCCTTCAAGTGCAAACTGGCTGGAGCCGTTCTAGCCCAGAAATACCGCGTGAGCCAACAGGCCAGCCGCACAGGGTTGAGCGACGGAATGCGCATGCCGGGACTGCCCGTTTGCACATCCTGTTGCCGGCAAATCGATCAGCCGACATCCTGCAAAACGGCCTCGATCACCTTGCGCTCGTCCGCGGTCAAAGCCGGCTGCGGCGCCACGGGGTCGCCGACCTCGTAGCCCTGGATCGCGAGGCCCGTCTTGATGCAGGCCGCCAGATTATAGCGCGCGAAGACCTCATTGAGCCGCCACATCCGCCGTTGCAAGACCATGGCCTCGTCCCAGCGATGCGCCTTGCAGAGATCGTAGAGTTCGACGCTCTGCTTCGGCACGACACAGGCCGGGCCCGCCATCCAGCCGACGCCGCCGATCAGCATGACGGCTGACGGAATATGCGCCGAGGCGGCGAACACTTTCAGTTTGTCGCCGCAGCGGTTGATGATCGACAACAGCCGGCCGGTATTGGTGGAGGCATCCTTGATATACTGAATGCGCGGATGCTCGGCGAGCCGCGCCACAACATCGAGTGTCAGATCCGAACGCTGGAATTGCGGATTGGTGTAGATCACCACGGGAATATCGACGGCATCGGCGATGGCGCGGAAGTAGGATTCGATCTGCGCATCCTTGAGCGGGAAATACGCATCGAGTATCGCCAGAATGCCGTTCGCGCCGAGCTTCTGATACGACTTCGCCTGCGCTACCGCATCGACTGTCGAGGTCGAAGCCACTCCCGCCACCACCGGCACGCGCCCGCCTGCCGCATCGATCGTGGCCTGCACCACCGTCCTGCGCTGCTCGCGGTTGAGATAGGCGAATTCACCGGTCGAGCCGAGCGGCGTCAGCCCATGCACGCCCGCGCCGATGAGATCCCCGCACAGGCGGCCCAGCACATCGGTGCGGATACACCCCTCGTCGTCAGCAGGCGAGACGAGATAGGGAAACACGCCGTGGAAATCTGCCATCGCATCAGGCCTTCGGCTTGAAATTCTCGATCACGCGTAACAGCACGCGCGCACCGACCTCGACATCCGCATCTTCGACATGCTCGGCAGGATTGTGGCTGATGCCGCCGCGACACCGTACGAACAGCATCGCCACATCGGCAATATCGGTCATCGCCATGCCATCATGGCCTGCCCCGCTCGGCAGCTCGAACGCGCGATAACCCTCGGCAGTAATTGCATCGGCGATCTGCTTCTGCAGCCAGGGCGCACACGGCACCGTGCGATTCTCGTGGGTGATATTGATCTGCAGATCGAGCTTGCGCGCTTTGGCGATCGACTCGATCTCGCGCACCATGTCGGTGATGGCGAGCTTGCGATAGGAATCCTTCGGCGATCGGATATCCATGGTGAACGATACCAGCCCGGGAATGACATTGGTCGCCCCCGGCATCGCGTTGATATAGCCGACGGTGCCAACAAGGCCGCCGCGGTCCGACTGGCAGAACTCCTCGATCGCAACGATACATTCGGCAGCACCCACCAGTGCATCGCGCCGCATCGCCATGGGCACCGTGCCGGCATGACCGGCCGTACCATGCAGTTCGACTGCAAGGCGCGTTGCGCCCGAGATGGCGGTCACGACACCCACCGGAAGCTTCTGCGCTTCGAGCACCGGTCCCTGCTCGATATGCAATTCGAGATAGGCAAGCAATTCGCCGGGCGCGCGCGCTGCGGCGCCGACGTGATCGGGATCGAGGCCGAAGGTGATCATCGCCTCGCGCATCGAGATGCCCGCTTTGTCGCGGCCGCCGAGCACGCTCTCGACAAAAGTCCCGGCCACCGCGCGGCTGCCGAGCAGCGTCGAGGCGAAGCGTACGCCCTCCTCGTCGGCGAAAGCAGCGATCTCGATGGCGAAGGGCAAACGAAGGCCGCGACGGTTGAGGTCGCCGACGCAGGAAATCGCGGTGATGACCCCGAGCGGCCCGTCCCAACGGCCGGCATCGCGTACGGTGTCATAATGGGAGCCGAGCATCAGGCACGGCAGACCGGGCTGGTCGCCTTCATAGCGTCCGCAGACATTGCCGATCGCATCGATACGCGCCCGCATGCCGGCTGCCTGCATCCAGCCGACGATCAGTTCGGCGGCAGCACGATGTTCCGGTGTAAGGAATATTCGCGTGATGTTGTCCGGCGCTTCCGAAATAGCAGCCAGCGCGTTGATACGTTCGACGATCTCGCCGCCGAGCGATTGGCCGGAAGCTCCGACGACTTTCTCTTCCATCGCAATCATGCTTCTTTGTTCAATTTAGGTCGTAAATACTAGTGCGGCCAGCAGGCCAAAGCGAATCCGCGCCTGGCCTCGCGGGAAACTAGCAGATTTCGACACCCGGACGACAGGAGCCCCCGATGGCCAAGCAAGACTCATCGAGTAGGGATGAGGCCCTTCTCAGGCTTTCTTTCGACGCTGCACGCAAAGCCGTGGAGCGCGGCAACCATCCGTTCGGCGCGATCCTGGTCGATGCACACGGCAAGGTCCTGATGGAAGCCGGTAACGCCTTCATGCCGTCCCATGACGGCACCGCCCATGCAGAACGGCTGCTCTGCAGCGAAGCCTCGATTGCCTATGACGAGACCGAGCTGAAGACCTTCACGCTGTATTCCTCGGCAGAACCCTGCGCCATGTGCGCCGGCGCGATCTACTGGGTCGGCATCGGCCGGCTTGTTTATGGGCTCGGCGAAGCAAGGCTCAAGGCTATCACCGGCGACCACCCGGAAAATCCCACACTGGATCTGCCTTGCCGCGACGTGTTTGCAGCAGGGCAGAAGAGCATCGAGGTCGTCGGACCACTGCTGGAAGACGAGGCAGCCGCGCAGCACGATAATTTCTGGGCGCAACTGCGCTAGTGGCACGCTCGCAGGAGCCTGCGAAATACAGATGGCGCCGCGAGAACATCGCGGCGCCATCTGCTTGGAGACTGGTCATCAGCCTTGGAGGACTAGTCCGGAAAGTCAGCTCAGATCAGAACTTGACGGTGACGCCGGAATAGAGCGAGTCCTCGCGGCACGATCCCGGCGCAAACGTGGTGCACGGCAGGCTGGCATTCTCATCCAAGCCGAACTTGTTCCGCCAGAGCCGATAGGCCACCCACACGTCGACATTGTGAGTGTATTTCGGTCCCCAGATCGCCTTGCTGGCGTCGAAGGTCAGACGGATCGGTTCGGCGTTGATCTCCATCTTGGTTGCCGTGCCGATGATCTGGCCGTTCTCCGAACCTTTCGGCCCGTAGAAGCCTGCCCGGCCGCTGATCGCGAAATAGTCCATGCTCGGGGGCAGGAAGCCGAGATCCATGTAGTAATTGAGTTCAACGGCCCAGGTCGGGTTGAACTGGCGGTTGCCATCGATGTTGCACGAGACGCCCGGGATTTGACCGGGAGCGCCGGCGTAACCGCACTGCGTAAAGGTGCTGCGGTTGGCGAATTCGTAGTAGAATAGCGGGTTGACGTTGAAAAAGCCCTTGTAAGGCAGGTCGAAAGCAAATTGCAGACCGGTTACGACGTCGCGCTTGGATGCGGAGAAGAACCGGTTTTCAGTGCTGCCATCCGCACCGATGACGAACGACACGTTGCGCAGCGGCCCCATCGAGAAGGCCTTGGTGTTGAAGACCTCGTTGAAGCCGATCGTGCTGCGGATGAGGCCGTAGATTTCTGTTGCGCCTTCGCAGCCCGTGATCGGACGCAGCGGATCGGCGCACGGATTAGCCGGGCTGCTCTTGCCCGCCTTCTCGAGGCCGATGTTGAAGAAGTTGGTGCCGTAGGTCCAGACGTCGAAGTGGGTGAAGGCGAAGACCTGTTTGGTGGTCTTGTTGGTCACGCCGGGATCGACCGCCCCCCACTGATAGGCATAGGTGAAGCGGTTATCGATCAGCAGGAAGAACGGCAGATCCGGGATCGGCTTTGCCTTGACCGGCATGGTCGCCATGTCGGCGGCGCCAGCCGAGCCTGTCGGCACCATGGCTGTTAGCGACAGCAACGTCGCGGCTGCGATTGCGCGGAAACGATTGGCCATTGGAATTACCCCCACCTGTTGACAATGATTGCGTGCCTCTCGCGAGAGAGTTGTTGCAATCAGTCCGGGTGAGAAGCCTCAACTTTTTCCAATAGTTGCCACGGATTTCATCAGGGATGCCCAGTGAAATCAGTATTTTATGCTTGAAGCATCGTGTTTTCGGGATGGTGAAATGACACCATGCGAGCGCGTGTAAGACACGCGCTTAGAGACTGTAAAGATTGGTATTTTGCGACGTTCTGTCGCAGGTTTCCGAACGAAGCTCAGATGGTGAATTCACACCGTGATTCCGTGTTTGCACCGCAAGAAAATCACTGCCCAACTTCTCAACACACGAGAAAATCCGGATCTCGAATTCGTTGCACATGTACCAGAACTGCAACACTTCAGACCAAGTATACAATGCGAAAGTCGAATAAACGTCATTCAATCAATGAAAAGACCGAGCCTCACGCGACTGCGTCGACAGGAATCGCCCAAGAAAGCGATCCAGTCCAAAAATAAGGCAGACGCTGGCGCTTATTCGAGATTTACGCTGCATTCCAATCCGGCACACACTTGCCGCAAACCTCCTTTTCACGCGTGAGTAGCGAATGCTGGATTCGGGATCGGGACACGCGCGTTCGGGGACGGTGCTTCTGCAGACCATTGGTCTGACCAAGCGCTATGGCAGTTTCCTCGCCAATGACGCCATCGACATCGCGATCCGTCCGCAGGAAATCCACGCGCTGCTCGGCGAGAACGGCGCCGGCAAATCCACGCTCGTCAAAACCATCTACGGCCTGATCCAGCCGAGCGAAGGCGAGATGCTCTGGCAGGGCGAAAAGATGGTGCTTGCCGGCCCGCATGATGCGCGCGCGCGCGGCATCGGCATGGTGTTCCAACACTTCTCGCTGTTCGACAATCTGACCGTCGCCGAGAACGTTGCCCTTGGCCTCGACGGCAAGGAATCCTTCAAGGCGATGTCGGCGCGGCTCGAACAGGTGTCACAGCAATATGGCTTGCCGCTCGATCCAAAGCGCGAGGTCTGGCAACTCTCCGTCGGCGAACGTCAGCGCATCGAGATCGTGCGTGTGCTGATGCAGAATCCGAAATTCCTGATCCTCGACGAGCCCACCGCCGTGCTGACGCCGCAGGAAGCCGATCAGCTCTTCGTCGTGCTGGAACGCCTGAAGTCGGAAGGACGCGCGATCCTTTACATCAGCCACAAGCTCGACGAGGTGAAGCGGCTCTGCGACACCGCCACCATCCTGCGCGGCGGCAAGAAGATCTCGACCTGCCTGCCGCGCGAAGAAACTGCGGCATCACTGGCGCGCATGATGGTCGGCACCGAGATCAAGCAGGTGAAAGCCGCCACCAATCGGCAAACCACTGTGCCGCGGCTCGTGGTCAACGATCTCAGCCTCGCGCCCGACGAACCACATGGCGTGCATCTGAAGAACATCTCGCTGGAACTGAAGGGCGGCGAGATTCTGGGGATCGCCGGCGTCGCGGGCAACGGCCAGGACGAGTTCTTCGCGGCGCTCTCCGGCGAGCGTCTCGCCAAAGATCCCGGCACCATTGTCATCGACGGCCACGCCGCCGGACATCTGTCGATCACCGCGCGCCGCAAGCTTGGCGCGGCCTTCGTGCCCGAAGAACGGCTCGGCCACGGCACCGCGCCGCGCATGAGATTGTCGGAGAACGCGCTGCTCACCGGCCACGCCGCATCCGGCATGGTGCACAACGGTTTCATCAATACGGCGGCGACGCTCGCGACCGTCGACCGCGCCACCGCGAGTTTCGACGTGCGCAAGGCCAAGCGCGATCCGGAAGCTGCCAGCCTTTCCGGCGGCAACCTGCAGAAATTCATCGTCGGCCGCGAGATTCTGCGTAATCCCATCGTGCTCGTGGTCAGCCAGCCGACATGGGGCGTCGATGCGGGTGCAGCCGCCGTCATCCGTCAGGCGCTGCTCGATCTTGCCGCTGCGGGCGCTGCCATCCTCGTCACCAGCCAGGACCTTGACGAACTCGCTGATATCGCCGACCGCATCGCTGTGATGTTCCACGGTCGTCTGTCCGAGCCGTTAATGACGGCGGATGCCGACAGGGAAACGCTGGGCCTGCTGATGGGCGGCAGCGCACTCACGCCAAAGGACGTGCCCGATGCAGTTGGTGCTTGAGAAGCGCGCGGAGCGATCGACCATCATCGCGCTGGTATCGCCTGTTATCGCCATCGGGCTGACCATCGTGACCATGAGCATCCTGTTCGTGATCATCGGCAAGAATCCGATCGCGGCGCTCAACGTCTATTTCATCACGCCGCTGACCGACGCCTATTCGCTGCAGGAGCTCGCGGTGAAAGCAGCGCCTTTGGTGATGATCGCCATCGGTCTGTCGCTTTGCTATCTCGCTAATGTCTGGAATATCGGCGCGGAGGGACAGTTCCTCGTCGGTGCCGTGGCGGGCAGTTGGCTTGCGGTGAAGACCCATGGCACCGATGCGGGCGTCTGGGTCTTGCCGGCAATGATGCTGCTCGGCGCCATCGCGGGCGCGCTCTATGCGTTGATCCCGGCCTTCTGCAAGGTGCGCTTCGGCGCCAGCGAAATTCTAGTCAGCCTGATGCTGGTCTATGTGGCCGACCTGCTGCTCGACTATCTCGTCCGCGGCCCATGGCGCGATCCCGCCGGCTTCAACTTCCCGACGACAGCCGAATTCGATCCGGTCGCCACCGTGCCCCTGCTGTTCGAGGGTGGACGGCTGCATCTCGGTGCGGTCATCGCACTGGTGATCGTTATTGCCGCTGCCGTCCTGCTCGGCCGCACTATCAAGGGTTTTGAAATTCGTGTGGTTGGCGCAGCGCCGCGCGCGGCGCGCTTCGGCGGCTTCTCCTCCAACCAGCTCGTGCTGCTGACTTTCGCGATATCCGGCGCGCTGGCCGGCCTCGCGGGGATCATCGAAGTCGCCGGCCCCGTCGGTCATCTGCAGCCCGGCATCTCGCCCGGCTATGGCTTCACGGCGATCATCGTTGCATTTCTCGGACGGCTCAACCCGGTTGGAATATTAATTGCAGGGCTTTTCCTGGCGCTGACATTTATCGGCGGGGAGCAAGCGCAGATCGCCATGAAGATCCCACTCGATATCACCAAGGTGTTTCAGGGCATCCTGCTGTTCTATGTGCTCGCCTGCGACAGCCTGATCCTGTACCGGATCAAGCTCATCATGCCGCAGCGAAAGGTCGCCGATGGAGCTGCTTGAAGCCATCATCCTTGCCGTACTCGCGGCGTCGACACCGCTGCTGCTCGCCGCCTCCGGCGAGCTACTGGTGGAGCGCGCCGGCGTGCTCAATCTCGGCGTCGAAGGCATGATGATCGTCGGTGCCGCCTGCGGCTTTGCCGGCGCCTGGGCCACCGGCTCGACATTCATCGGAGCGCTGTGCGGCATTCTCGCCGGCGTCGCGCTATCGCTGGTGTTTGCACTGATGACGCTCGGCCTCGCCGTCAATCAGGTCGCCACAGGTCTCGCGCTCACAATCCTGGGCATCGGCGTCTCCGGCCTGATCGGCGCCGGCTTCGTCGGTGAGCGTATCGCCACCGCGCCGCGGCTGTACATTCCCGGCCTGACCACGCTCCCCTTCGTCGGCAAGATCCTGTTCGGCGAAGACGCCTTCGTCTATGTCTCGATCGCGCTGGTCGTCGCGATTTGGTACTTCCTCTATCGCACCCGGGCGGGGCTGGTCCTCCGCGCCATCGGCGACAATCACGTCTCCGCCCATGCGCTCGGTTATCCCGTGCTCAAGATCCGCATGTTCGCCGTGATGTTTGGCGGCGGCTGCGCGGGTCTGGCCGGCGCCTATCTGCCGCTGGCCTACACGCCCTTCTTCGTCCCCGGCATGACCGCCGGCCGCGGCTGGATCGCGCTGGCGCTGGTGGTATTCGCCTCATGGCTGCCGGGGCGACTCGTGATCGGCGCCTATCTATTCGGCGCGGTCTCGATCTTGCAACTGCACGCACAAGGCTGGGGCGTCGGCGTGCCCTCACAACTGATGTCCGCACTGCCCTATCTCGCAACGGTCGTCGTGCTGGTGCTGATCTCGCGCACCCGCAGCGGCGGCTCCACGGCGCCGGCCGCATTGGGCACGGTATTCGTGCCCGACCGCTAAAGACATTCTCGCAAGACTATCTCGCAAACAGGAGACGCGTATGAACAGGAAAGCACTTGCAGCCGCCGCCCTACTGCTGGCCACCGGCCTCGGATTGGGTGCAGCCGTCGCCGCCGACAAGCTGAAAGTCGGCTTCGTCTATATCGGCCCGGTCGGCGACTTCGGCTGGACCTATCAGCACGAAGTCGGCCGCCAGATGATCGTCAAGGAATTTGGCGACAAGATCGAGACCACCTATCTCGAAAACGTCAGCGAAGGCCCGGACTCCGAGCGCTCCATCGAACAGCTCGCGCGTGCCGGCAATCAGCTCATCTTCACCACGTCGTTCGGCTATATGGATCCGACGCTGAAAGTCGCTAAGCGCAATCCCAAGGTGATGTTCGAACACGCCACCGGCTTCAAGCGCGACAAGAACATGTCGAGCTATTCCGGCCGCTTCTTCGAAGGCCGCTACATCCAGGGCCTGATCGCCGCCAAGATGTCGAAGAAGGGCGTGCTCGGCTATATCGGCTCGTTCCCGATTCCGGAAGTGATCTCCGGCATCAATGCGACCATGCTCGCCGCGCAGAAGATCAATCCGGACATCAAGATCAAGATCATCTGGGTCAACACCTGGTTCGATCCCGGCAAGGAAGCCGATGCCGCCAAGGCGCTGCTCGATCAGGGCGCCGACGTGATCATGCAGCATACCGACAGCCCGGCTGCGATGCAGGTCGCTTCTGAGCGCGGCGCCCTCGCCTTCGGCCAGGACTCCGACATGATCAAGTTCGGCCCGAAGACGCAGCTTACGGCCGTCACCAACAACTGGGGTCCGTATTACGTCGAACGTGTCAAGGCGGCCCTCGATGGCACCTGGAAGTCGGAAGACACCTGGGCCGGCCTGAAAGAGAAGATGGTCGTGATGGCGCCCTATACCAACATGCCGGATGACGTGAAGAAGATGGCGATGGACACCGAGGCCGCCATCATCGCCGGCACGCTGAAGCCGTTCAAATGCCCGATCATGGGACAGGACGGCAAGGAAGTGGAATGCAAGGGCGGCGACGCGCTGGACCCCGGCCAAGTGCTCGGCATGAACTTCTATGTGAAGGGTATCGACGACAAGATCCCGGGGAAGTGAGGCACGCGCTATAGTCCCCTCTCCCCCGGCGAAGCGAAGCTTCGCTAGGTGGGAGAGGGTGCCTGAGCGAAGCGAAGGCGGGAGAGGGGGAGCCGCAAGGTGCGGCGCTTGTGGCGCCCCCTCTCCCGTCTCGAACATGCTTTGCATGTTCGATCCACCCTCTCCCGCCTCGCGAAGCTTCGCTTCGCGCGTGGGAGAGGGGAAGTAAGCAAGCCCCTACCCCGCCTGCATCTTCTTCGCCGCCGCGCTATGCCGGCGGATCAGATCGCCGACGTCCAGCCCCGGAATCGCACCGTCGATCACGCGCCACGCACCGCCCACCATCACGCGGTCCGCACGATGCGCGCCGCACAGCACCAGCGCCGCCAGGGGATCGCCATGGCCGGAGAAGCGCAGCTCGTCGAGCTTGAACAGCGCGAGATCAGCCATCTTGCCGACCGCGATCTCACCGAGCTCCGGCCGCCCCACGCACGCCGCCGAGCCCTCCGTCGCCCAGCGCAGCGCATCCTTGTGGCTGACACGCCCGACGCCGTAACGCGCCCGCTGCAGCAGAAACGCCGCGCGTACTTCCTGCATCAAATTCGATCCGTCATTCGACGCCGAACCATCGACGCCGAGGCCGATACCGACGCCCGCGTCTTCCATCTCGCAGACCGGGCAGCAGCCAGAGGCCAATAGCTGATTGCTGCAAGAGCAATGACTGATGGTGGTCCCGGCCTTGCCGAGCCGCAGCATTTCCGCCCCGTTGAAGTGGATGCCATGCGCCAGCCATGTGCGTTTGTTCAGCCAGCCGGTCTGCGCCAGATAATCCAGCGGACGGCAGCCATAGATCTCCTCGCAATAGCGGTTTTCGTCCTCGGTCTCGCCGAGATGCGTATGCAGCCGCACATCGAGCTTGTCCGCAAGCGCCGCAGTCGAGGCCATCAGGGAGGTCGTCACCGAGAATGGCGAACACGGCGCCAATGCGATCTGCACCATCGCGTCCTCGCCGCGCTGATGGAATGTCGCCACCACGCGCTCGCTATCAGCCAGGATCGTGTCCTCGTCCTGCACCACGCTGTCCGGCGGCAGACCGCCGTCGCGCTGCGAGCGGTTCATCGATCCCCGCGTCAGCAGCACGCGCATGCCGAGCCGCTGCGCCACCGCCACTTCGATATCGACCGACTGTTCGAGGCCGGCCGGAAACACATAGTGGTGATCGGTGGTCGTCGTGCAGCCCGACAGCAGCAATTCCGCCATCGCCACGCTGACGCCGAGATGGAGATTCTCGGGCGTCAGCCGCGCCCAGACCGGATAGAGCGCCTGCAGCCAGGGAAACAGCTCGCGATCCAGCGCTGCCGGCAAGGCGCGCGTGAGCGTCTGATAGAAATGATGGTGCGTATTGATCAGCCCCGGCAGCACCACATGGGCGCTGGCATCATAGGTCGCGATATCCGCTGTTGCCGGCTGGCCGCCGGCCGGCACCAGTTCGACAATCCGGCCATTCCTGACGACAATGCCGCGCTCGGCCCCCTCGGCGAAAATGCCGAGCGGATCCTTGATCCATGTGGCCTGCGTTTCTGTCATGGCTCATCTCCTTCGGTCATGGACCCGACCTTGCAATTCGGGGACCAGCCACGAATACTTCAATTTGTTTTGCAATTGTCGGCGACTTGGCGTCGGTCTTGCAAGGTTCACAATGATACTTCAAGGGGTCATTGCCGAGTGAAAGCATAACCGCCCTATGGATTTGAATACGGTCACGTCCGTTGCCCGCCCCACGACGCGGGAACAGCTACCGACATGGAGTGCCGGGGATGCATGGCTCGCCGGGGGCACCTGGCTTTTCTCCGAACCACAGACCCACCTGACGCGGCTGATCGACCTCACCGATCTCAAATGGCCAGCCCTCACCGTCACCGACAACGAATTACAGATCGCTGCGACCTGCACAGTCGCACAGCTCGACGCGCTGCCCTGCCCTCCTGACTGGATCGCGTCGCCGCTTATCAATCAATGTTGCCGCGCCTTTCTCGCTTCCTTCAAGATATGGAAGACCGCAACGGTTGGCGGTAATCTCTGCATGTCGCTGCCGGCGGGCCCGATGATCGCGCTCACCGCCGCGCTCGATGGGGTCTGCACGATCTGGAAGGCGGATGGCAGCGTAGACACGATCGACGTCGTGGACTTCGTCACCGGCGATCAAAGTAATGTGCTGCACTCAGGCGATCTCCTGCGCAGCATTGCCATTCCGCTTGCAGCCTTCAAACGACGCTCTGCATTCAGGCAGATCTCGCTGACGCCGGTCGGGCGATCTGCTGCGCTGTTGATAGGAAGTCTTGATGAGGATGGCTGGCGGCTGACGATTACGGCATCGACGAAGCGTCCTGTTCGTATCGCGCTCCCAACACTTCCCGATGCCGATACGCTCAAAGAAGCAATCCTCGACCGGATTCCGGACAACCTCTATCACGACGACGTTCACGGCAAACCGGCCTGGCGCAAGCAGATGACGCTGCGGCTCGCAGAAGAGATCCGCGCCGAGCTGCGGGGCTTCGGACCATGAGTTTCGAGATCAACGGCCACAGCTTTTCGAAGCAGCCGCAAGCCGGCCAGTGCCTACGCACCTTCCTGCGCGAGCTCGGCCATTTCGGCGTCAAGAAAGGCTGCGATGCCGGCGACTGCGGCGCCTGCACGGTGCTGCTCGATGGCGAGCCGGTGCATAGCTGCATCATTCCGGCCTTTCGTGCCGAAAGCCATGCCGTCACAACGATCGAAGGTCTCGCGTCCGACGGCGGCATCCATCCGATGCAGCAGGCGTTCCTGGACGCACAGGGATTCCAGTGCGGCTTCTGTACCTCCGGCATGATCGTGACCTGCGCCTCGCTCAATCAGGCACAGCGCGCCGATCTCGGAGCGTCGCTGAAGGGAAATCTGTGTCGCTGCACAGGCTATCGCACAATCGAGGACGCACTCGACGGCAAGTCCAATGTGGAAGACGCCGAGCCCGGCACCGCCTTCGGCCGCAGCCTGCCCGCGCCCGCTGGTCCCCAGGTGGTGACGGGCAAGGCGCGCTACACATTTGACGTCGCCATGGACGGCTTGCTGCATATCAAGATGCTGCGCTCGCCGCATCCGCATGCCCGCATCATATCGATTGATTCATCAGCAGCACGGGCGATGCCAGGCGTGTATGCGGTCCTGACGCATGCGGATGCGCCGGCCACGCTGTTCTCGACCGCGCGCCACGAGATCGATGCAATGGATCCCGAGGATACACGGATCCTTGACGACACCGTGCGCTTCATCGGCCAGAAAGTCGCCGCCGTGGTCGCGGACAGCGAAGCGATCGCGGAGGAAGCTTGCCGCCGCATCGACGTCGTCTATGACATCCTGCCCGCGGTGTTCGATCCCGCAGCCGCCATCGCGCCGGGCGCACCGGTCATTCACCCCGACAAGACGCCGATCCATCGCGTCAGCAATGCTATCAGAAACATCGTCGCCGAAACGCACGGCGAATTCGGCGATGTCGCGACGGCGCTGGCCTCATCGGCCGTTACCTATGAGGGCACCTTCACGACGCAACGCGTGCAGCACGGCCATCTCGAGACCCATGGCGGCATGGCTTGGCTGGATGCAGACGGCACCCTCAATATTCGCTCCAGCACGCAGACGCCATTCCTGACGCGCCGCGCGCTGGCTCAACTCTATGACCTTCCCTCCGACAAGGTCCGCGTGTTCTGCGAACGCGTCGGCGGCGGGTTCGGCGGCAAGCAGGAAATGTTCGTCGAGGATATTCTGGCGCTGGCCGCACTCAAGACCGGCCGCCCGGTGAAATGGGAACTGACCCGCGAGGAACAATTCATCGCCACATCGACGCGGCATCCGATGCGCGTCACGGTCAAGGCCGGCGCCGACAAGCACGGCAAGCTCACCGCGCTGCAGCTCGACGTGCTCTCCAACACCGGCGCCTATGGCAATCACGCAGGCCCGGTGTTGTTTCACGCCTGCGGTGAATCGCTCGGCGTCTATAACTGCGCCAACAAGAAGGTTGATGCCGTCGTTGCCTATACCAACACGGTGCCGGCCGGTGCGTTTCGCGGCTACGGCCTGCCGCAAACGCTGTTCGCGGTGGAGGCCGCCATCGACGACCTTGCGAAACAGCTCGGCATCAGCCCGTATGATTTCCGCCGGCACAACGTCATCAAGCCTGGCGACCCCATGCTGTCACCCGCCGGCACGCATTATGACGACGTGACCATCGGCAGCTACGGCCTTGACCAGTGCCTCGACCTCGTCGAGCGCGCGATGGAGATAGAGACCAAACACGATCTCGATGACGACTGGCTGATCGGCGACGGCATCGCGCTCACCATGATCGACACAGTGCCGCCGCAGGGCCACATCGCCGAAGTCGTCATCGCCAAACGCGATGACGGCGGTTACGATCTCACGGTCGGCACCGCCGAATTCGGCAATGGCACCGCGACGGTGCATCGGCAGATCGCGGCCACGATACTTGGTTGCACTGTCGAGCAGATTCATCTGCGCCAGTCCGATACGAGGAACGGCGGCCACGACACCGGCGCCTATGGCAGCGCCGGCACATTCGTCGCTGGCAAAGCCACCCATGACGCCGCGCAGAAGCTGGTGGCGGCGATGCAGGCGGACAGCAGCGTACGCAGCGCCACCGGCACTTCGGGCGGCACCCCGCGTTCGGTCGCCTTCAACGTCCAGGGATTTCGCGTCGCGGTGAACAAGGGGACCGGCGCGATCAAGGTTCTCAAGAGCGTGCAGGCTGCGGACGCTGGCGCCGTCGCCAATCCGATGCAGCTCCGCGGCCAGATCGAAGGCGGCGTCGCGCAATCGCTGGGGGCGACGCTCTATGAGGAGATGGTGATCGACGACCGCGGCCGCGTCGTCAATCCGAAATTCCGCGACTATCATCTGCCGTCATTCGCGGATGTGCCGCGCACCGACGTGTATTTCGCCGACACCTATGATGCGATCGGGCCATTGGGCGCGAAGTCGATGAGCGAAAGCCCCTACAATCCCGTTGCGGCCGCCATGGGCAACGCGCTATTCGACGCCACCGGCATCCGGTTCACGCAGGTGCCGTTCAAACCGGATCGGATTTTTCCGGAGTTGCAGAAGAAGTTTGGGAAGTAGCCGACGTCAGTAGAGGTGTCGTCCCCGCGAAGGCGGGGACCCATAGCCACGATCATCAAGGTAAGAGCGGCAGAGCCACGACCACATCGCTTTAAACAGATCCCTGGTGTTTATGGATCCCCGCCTTCGCGGGGATGACACCTGAGACGGCAGTGCCCCGCCCCTCACCCGGTCAGCTTCGCCGCCCGACCTCTCCCCGCGAGCGGGGAGAGCGACTGTCTTTTTGGTCAAGCGTTTTGATGCTGCCATGGGGTCTTGTCTCGCAGGATGGCGTTGAGGATGGTGAGCAGCTTGCGGGCGACGGCGATGATAGCGACGAGCTTGGGCTTGCCGGCGGCGACGAGCTTGTCGCGGAACAGTTTGAGCTGCGGATTGAAGCGGGCGGCCACCATCGCTCCCATGAACAACACGCGGCGTACATTGGCCCGGCCGCCGCCGATGAAGCTCTTGCCGCGCCACTGGCCGGATTGCCGGGTCCATGGCGCCAAACCGGCGAGAGCCGCAATCTGACGACGATCGAGTGTGCCGAGCTCCGGCAGTTCGGCAATCAGGCTGCGCGCGATGGTCGGACCGATGCCGGGCACCGACGCCAGCAAGTCTTCTTTCTCGGCCCAGGCCGGCGATCCCCGCACGTGATCGCCGATGTCGTCGTCCAGTTCGGACAACTCCTTCTCCAGTGCCTTGTGGAGCCGGGCGATGCTCTTCTTCAGGCGCGGATTGCTGACGCGCCGCGCACGCTGGCCTTCCGCGGCCATCATCTCAACGATCTGGCGCCGACGCGCCACCAGATCGGCTAGCAGCCGCGTCGTGGCATCGGGAAGCGGCCGCAGTTGCGGTTTGGTCGCCTCGGTAAAATGCGCGATCACCATGGCATCGATCGGATCGGTCTTGGCGCGCTTGCCGAGGGCGTTGGCAAAGGCGCGCACCTGTGCCGGATTGACCACCACCACAGGCAGATCGGCGCCGGCCAATCCTGCGGCGACCACCGTCTCGAAGCCGCCGGTCGCCTCGATCGCCACCACCAGTGGCGGTCGCGCTTTCAGCCGCGCGATCAGATCATCGATCCCCGCACCATTGCGGGCAACCGCAAAACTCTCACCGCCCGGACGCATCGCCACGTCCAACCGATCTTTCGACACATCGATGCCAACATAAATCGCGTCCATCTGATCCCATCCTTGCGCAACCGGGCTTGCTGAGCGGCCCAAGCGACTGTTCGGGTTCGATGGAACGGCAAGCAAGGACCCGCGCTCTCCCACGGGCTTGGTGTCCCTCAGGTTACTCGGTCTCCCGCCTGCCACCGCTCCGCATAGCTTAGCAGAAACGGCGGGAGGCAAGTTACAAGGTGAAGAACGCTCGGCGCTCTTGTCTTCGCCGCGAACTACCCCCGCCCCACCGTGCATTCGATCTGCCCATGCGGCTCGTCCGTCGGCAGGAACACATCGTTGTTGTTATCGAGACCAAAGGCCGCGAGATTCATCAGGATGTAGTGGATGTTGGGACAGGCCATGCTGATCTCGGAAATTTCCGGGACGGCGGCCAGCACCTTCTCACCCATGCGATACAGGCTGTTCTGCACGCTCGGACTATAGGTCGTCGCGAATTCCTTCAACAGCGTGTCGAGAATTTTCTTGTTGGTCGCCGGATAGCTCGCCGGCTTGCCGGACCATGTCCACGACGCCACCATCGACGTCGCACAGATGCGGTCATTGGTCGGCTGGATCGTGGAATATTTATCCGTGTAGTAGTTCTCCCAGCCCGACTGGGTCGACTTCATGAAGGTGAAACCGTCAAGGCCCGAGCTCATGGTCATGCCATCGCGCGTCGCGACAATCTCGACAGTGGGCTTGCCGTTGCTGTCGAGCAGGAACGCATGCGGATGCAACTCACCATCGACGGCGAGGCGCGCCCATTTGGTTTCATGCGCAGTGATGCTGACGGAACTGGCCTGCGGATACAGGTCGAGATAGCGTTTCGCCAATACCCGGCAGAACTCCTCGGTCGACAGCGCGGTATTCTCGCGCGCCACCACATTGACGATGTTCTTGATGGTGTCCGTGGAGGTCGAGGTGGAGTTGTCGGCGTCGGTATAGGCCCGGCCGAAATCGCCTTCCAGCATCGCCTTGATGCTGAGCTGGCTGACGTCCTGCTTGTCGCCGTCGCGATGGATCCGCATGATGCGGACACGGCCTTTTCCATATCTGTTCTTGATGAGCGGCACGCGCGATCTCCAGTCCGTGTTGGCGACCAGGGAACCCGGTCGCCGGGCAATATATTGAGCAATGCTCGCCTCGAGCAACCTTCGTGCCACCGGTCGCCACACCACCGAGGCGAAACGGCTTTCAGCGGCGTCTGGCACGAGGTTTGTATCTGACGATCATAATGCCACGATATTTCATCACCTAAGCAAGGGGCTAGATCAATGACAGTGAGCGTCCATCCCGTCGACGAGATGCTACCGACGCCGCGCCTGCTCGCGCTAGGCCTGCAGCACGTTCTGGTCATGTATGCCGGCGCCGTGGCGGTGCCGCTCATTATCGGCCGCGCCCTGAAGCTGCCGCCGCAGGACGTCGCCTTCCTGATCTCCGCCGACCTGTTCGCCTGCGGCCTCGCCACGCTGGTCCAGTGTATCGGCTTTCCCGGCGTCGGCATCCGCCTGCCTGTCATGATGGGCGTCACTTTCGCCTCGGTCGGCCCGATGCTGTCGATGGCCACCGCCCCGGAGATCGGCCTGCTCGGCATCTATGGCTCGGTCATCGCTGCCGGAATCTTCGGCATCATTGTCGCGCCTTTCATCAGCCGGCTGCTGCCGCTGTTTCCACCGGTGGTCACCGGCACCATCATCATGGTGATCGGCATCTCCCTGATGCGCGTTGGTATCAACTGGGCTGGTGGCGGACTACCCATGTTCACAAAGATGATCGATGGCGTTCCGCACACGTTCCCCAATCCGGCTTACGGCCAGTTGCAGGGGCTCGGCATCGCGCTGTTCGTGCTGGTCGTGATCCTTGCTTTGATCAAATGGGGCACCGGCTTTCTGTCCAACGTCTCAGTGCTGCTCGGCATCATCGCGGGCGCGATCCTTGCCAGCGTGCTCGGCGTAATGCATTTCGACAAGGTCGGCACTGCCGGCTGGGTCGACATCGTGCTGCCATTCCGTTTCGGCATGCCGCAATTCCATCTCGTGCCCATCGTCACCATGTGCATCGTGATGATCGTGGTGATGATCGAGTCGCTCGGCATGTTCCTGGCTCTCGGCGAGATGACCGACAAGAAGGTCGACAGGGACGCGCTGACCAAGGGCCTGCGCGCCGATGGCGTCGGCACCTTCCTCGGCGGCATCTTCAACACCTTCCCCTATACCTCGTTCTCGCAGAATGTCGGCCTTGTCGGCGTCACCGGCGTGCGCTCGCGCTGGGTCACCATTGCCGGCGGCGGCATCATGCTGGTGCTCGGCCTGCTGCCGAAGATGGCCGCGCTAGTGGAATCCGTGCCGCAGGTGGTGCTCGGCGGCGCCGGCCTCGTGATGTTCGGCATGGTCGCCGCGACCGGCGCGCGCATCCTCACCGCAGTCGATTTCAAGACCAACCAGCGCAACCTGTTCGTGGTCGCCATCTCCGTCGGCTTCGGCATGATCCCGCTGGTGTCACCGAACTTCTTCAAGGCACTGCCGCACGACCTGCACCCGCTGCTGGAGTCGGGCATCCTGCTTTGCGCGCTGGTGGCGGTGATCCTGAACGCGTTCTTCAATGGGGTCAGCAGCGCGGAGACCGCAAAGGCGGAAGCGGCGGGCGTGGCTGCGGCTGCGACGCATTGAAAAGATCAGCGCCAAACACTCCGCCCTCATCCTGAGGAGCCGCGCATCTTGCACGGCGTCTCGAAGGATGGCCACCAACTCATGGTTCGAGACGCGCGCCAAGAGGCACGCTCCTCACCATGAGGGACGGAGTGAGAGCGTCTACTTCACCTTGGGCTCGAGTCCGCTGGCCACGATCACCGGCGCGGCCTGTTTCGAGGACAGAAACGCGATCAGCGCCTTGCCCGCATCAGGCTGCGGCGCATTGCTCGCGAGCCCCGCCGAGAACACCGTGATCTTCTGCAGCTCCGCCGGCAGCGGGCCGACGATCTCGATGCCCTTGACCGGCTTCAATTCGCTGATCTGCTGAAAACCGATCTCCGCCTCGCTCCGGGCGACGATCTCGCCCACCGGCGTCGCCGGGATCTTGCGCGCCTTGTCCTTCATGGCGTCGGCAATGCCGAGCTTCTCGAACATCTCCTTGCTGACATACACACCGCTGGCGCTATCCGAATAGGCCACAGTCCTGGTCTTGAGCAGCGCAACCTTCAGCGTATCCGCCGAGGACAGGTCCGGCTTCGGCGCGCCCTCCTTCACGGCAACGCCAATGGGCGAATCCGCGAGATCGACGCGGCTGTCGGCGACCACCTTGCCCTTGCTGACGAGATCGCCCAGCGCATAGCCCACCATGATCAGCACATCGGCCGGCTCGCCGCGCGCCAGCCGCATCGGGATCGCCTGCGGCGTCTCGCCCATCGACGGCCCATAGGCCGTGACGACCGTATTGCCCGTTGCCTTCTCGAATTGCGGCACCAATTCCTTGTAGGCTGCCGTGAAGCCGCCGGAGATCATCACATGGACTTCGGAGGCGAAAGCGCTGGGCGTCGAGGCGACGGCGCAGCCGAGCACGAGCAGCGAACGAATGATGTGGCGCATGGTGTCTCTCCCGCTTGACGTCTTTTTCTTATTCTCTCCCCGCTTGCGGGGAGAGGTCGACTGGACCGCGCGAAGCGCGTGGAAGTCGGGTGAGGGGGAGCCAGTGTTTTACTCGCTGGCTCCCCCTCATCCGTCGTCGCTTCGCGACGCTACCTTCTCCCCGCAAGCGGGGGAAGGAATCTCAGCTCCCGCGATACGTCCCATAACTCCACGGCGTCACCAGCAGCGGCACGTGGAGATGGCCTTCGGGTTCATAGACCGAAAAGCGCAGCGGGATCTCGTCGAGGAACGGCGGATCGGACATCGGCACATTCCGTTCGGCAAAGTAGCTGCCGACCTTGAAAGTCAGTTCATAGCGCCCGATCGGCACCGGCCGGCCGCCGATCAGCGGCACATCGGTGCGGCCGTCGTGATTGGTCAGCGTGCGCGCAATCACGCGGCTGACGCCAAGCTTCGACAATTCGACAAGCTCGACCGAAATCGCGGCCGCAGGTCTGCCGCTATGGGTATCGAGCACATGGGTCGAGAGCCGGCCATGCACCTGCAGGCGATCCGGCCCGTCGACCAGCAGATCGGTGCGCAATGCCGCGATCTTGCAGATTTCGGCGACCGATGCGGTGACCTCGGCGGCCGGGTCGTTGGGCAACCGCTTCTCGAAATCCGCCAGGATGGAATCCTTGGTGTGGCGGCGAACGCAGACGATATAGGGGAAGCCGAACTTGGCACGATAGGCATTGTTGACGCGATCGAAGGCGGCATATTCGGCTTCAGAGAGCCGGTCGAGCCCGGCGCTGTTCTGCTCGGCATTGGATTCCGCCGTCAGGAGATCGCCGCGCTGCGTTTTATCGGCAAGGTCCGGATGCGCTTTGATCAGCGCCAGCCGCTGGCCTGCAGCCGCCTCCTCCACCACCTTGCGCATCGCGGCGAACAACTGCTTCACGCCCGCGAAGGGCCGGCTGTCCGCGGCCTTCTCCGCGATCCACGGCGAATATTCGAAGATATTCGCCAGCGCTGCGACGAAATCCGCTTTGCTGCAGGTGTTGAGTTCGTCGAGCGTCTTCTCTGTCATGACAGGGCTTATCCCAATCCTGGTCTATCCGATGGCACGGGCGTCGGCGGCGAGATGTTTCAGATTGGCGTGCCAGTGCTCGGCGATATCAAGACGCGTCGGCACCCAGACGCGCTCGTGGCTCGCGATGTAATCGAGGAACCGCATCAGCGACGCCGCACGTCCGGGCCGCCCGACGACGCGGCAATGCAGGCCCACGGTCATCATCTTCGGCGACGTCGCGCCTTCCGCATACAGCACATCGAACGAATCCTTCAGGTAGGTGAAGAACTCGTCGCCGCCACCAAAACCCTGCGGATTGACGAAACGCATGTCATTGGCATCGAGCGTATAGGGAATGATGAGCTGCGGTTCGCTAGGTCCCTTGATCCAGTATGGCAGATCGTCGGCATAACTATCGCACAGATACTTGAAACCACCGGCTTCCATCAGCAGGCGAATGGTGTTGATCGAACTGCGGCCGGTGTACCAGCCGGTCGGGCGCGCGCCGGTCGCCTCGGTATGCACGCGGATCGCCTCGGCAATCTCGAAGCGCTCCTCGGGCTCCGACATATCCTTGTGCTCGATCCACTTCAGACTGTGGCTGGCGATGTCCCACTTCGCCTCCTGCATAGCGGCGACGATTTCGGGATTGCGCTGCAGCGCCGTGGCCACGCCGAACACCGTGCTCGGCATGTTGCGCTCGGTGAACATCCGCCACAGCCGCCAGAAGCCGGCGCGCGAGCCATATTCGAACATGGATTCGATATTGGCATGGCGCTGGCCCGGCCAGGGCTGCGCACCCAGCACGTCCGAGAGAAACGCTTCCGATGCACGATCGCCATGCAGGATGTTGTTCTCGCCGCCCTCTTCGAAATTGACGACGAACTGCACCGCCACGCGCGCGCCGTCCGGCCATTTCGGATCGGGCGGATTGCGGCCATAGCCGCGGAGGTCGCGGGGATAGTCGCTCCCGGCCATCAGACCATCTCGAAACGAACGGGTTGGGCACCCTTCCAGAGCACGGTCTTGCCCATCTCTTTCAGATTTTCGAGGTTCGAGGTCAGCGTAATGAAATGATTGCCGGCGAGCTGACCCATCTTGCTGGCGAAATGCACGCCGCTATAGGCCAGCAGGATCTCGGTCTCGCTGATGCCGCCCGGATACAGGATGATGTGGCCCGGCGCCGGAAAGCTGGTGTGGTTCTCATAGGGCACGCCGAAATCGAGATCGCCAAGCGGCATCCAGACGCCCTCGCCGCTCCAGCGCACATGGATCGCCTGACTGACAAACGGCATCGCCTTCTTGAAGGCGGCGACGGTCTTGGGGGCGTCCTTCTCCTCGAATTTCGCATCGAAGGTGAAGTCGCCGACATGGACTTTGAGCTGGCTCATCCGTGGAATCTCGTAATTGGAGTGACTGACAGTGATCCATCCAGATTGCAGCAGAGGGCGAAAGAAGCAAGCCGCAGTTTTCGGCGGCGTTGCCTGTAGACTGCGTTCCCTCTCCAACACTGTCATTCCGGGGCCTCCTTGCTCGTCATTCCGGGGCGCACGAAGCGGCGCAGCCGCGTAGTGCGAACCCGGAATCTTGAGGTGTTTTGCTGAACATGCTGGGATTCCGGGGGTCGCGCCCCGGAATGACGAGTGTGTGTGGGGGCAGGACGTCAAACATTTTTTCCTGTCTCCAGTTGACAAAATACCTATAAGGATTATTATCTCTTCCGTCCGGCCCCGATGAGAGGGGCGAGCGCGATCGTCACGTTCGCGGGGCTGGATGCGGTGAACGCCGGAGATGCGGCGTTACGCGGTTTATGGATGACGTCTGTCTTCGGGCAGGACGGATCTGCGCCAGCACTGCCACTGGCAAGGAGACGGCCGACCTTGGGATGGACAGACCCCTGGACAGTGTGACGGACGACCAAATCGAAACGCGTTCGGCCCAGTCGCTTGAGGCTCCCTTCCCATCGCCTTGGGACTTTAATTCGGTGATCGGATCGTTCGCTGAGGCAAAGTGCAAGCAACCGAAAAAACACCGCATGCGGAACGCTGGGCAATCGCTCGTGCTTCCGAAAGTCCTGATGCATTACCCCATGCGGAAGACCGCATTCGCATCAGGCCCAAGGGTGCATCGGGCACCCGGCGTTCCGCACGCCCTCTTTTCGAAGAGGGTCGAAGGAATGCTCATAGCTCGGACGCGCAAGCGCCGCGAGAATGCGAACGCATGTTTTCAGGACAGTGGCTGTTTGAAATTTGAATCCTGCAATGATGCGCTGCCGCTACCGCTCATCACTCAGCGGTGGCTTGAACGTCAGCGGTGATTCCATCGCACGCTGCCTCGCGCGATCGACGGCCTGTGCAAAATCCTGCGCATCGAACCACGGCTCATCGCGCATCAACGCATCCAGATCCTCGTTCCAGATCTGCGACACTTCGATATCGAACTTCATGTTGTGTTTCTGGCTGACAGCCTGAATTCCATAACCGGTAACGGCCCATTGTTTGCCGAGCCAAAACACATCCCGATGCAGCACCACGTCTACGCCCAATCTCGTCCGGTATCGTACAGAGACGAAAAGAACCCCAACCTGACGAGGGTGAGGTTCTACTGAACCGGTCTAGTCCATCAAATTTTAGCAACATCGTCCAGCGTTGAGAACAACGCCGATCTAGATGCGACCATTCTCGTTCGGCGGCTGTGGATGCTGCGCCCGTTCCGCATCGGCCTTGTTGGCCTCGTGGCGTCCGATCACGCACCCCGCAACGACGCCGACCTTGCCATGTCCTGCATAGTGGCCGGCGATTCCGCCAATGATCGCGCCTTTGATACAGCCTTTCGCCTCGGCCGCAACCGATGAAAACGCGAGACCCGCAATCGCAGTGCAAAGCAGCAATTTCTTCACGACGAATTCCCCGCATGATTGACGTCATACAAGTCGCCACTCCGCATTTCGTTCCATGCGTGGAAATATCGCCGACTCACACTCGCATCCGATTCGTGCCATAGATGTCGAAAATCGTGCCCAGGGACAAAACGACCATGCCAGCACCCAAACCGCCTGCTTTCGAAACGCTGAGTCTGCATGCCGGCCAGCATCCGGACGCGATCACCGGCGCGCGGGCCGTGCCGATCTACCAGACCACATCCTATGTGTTCCAGGACTCGGATCACGCCGCTGCATTGTTCAACCTTGAACGCGCCGGCCACATCTATACGCGCATTTCAAATCCGACGACGGCGGTGCTGGAAGAGCGCCTCGCCGCTCTCGAAAACGGTGTCGGTGCGGTGTGCACCGCATCCGGCATGGCCGCACTGCATCTCGCAATTGCCACGCTGCTCAATGCCGGCCATCATATTGTGGCGTCGTCCTCGCTCTATGGCGGCACCATCAACCTGCTGGCGCACACGCTGCCGCGCTTCGGCATCACCACGACATTCGTCAAGCCGCGCGATCTCGACGCCTTCAGGGCGGCGATCAAGCCGAACACGAAACTGGTGATCGGCGAGACCATCGGCAATCCCGGCCTCGAAGTGCTCGACATTCCCGCCGTTGCCGACATCGCCCATGCCGCGAAGATTCCGCTGCTGATCGACAATACTTTCGCGACGCCGTTCCTGTCGCGGCCGATCGAGCTCGGCGCGGACATCGTGATGAACTCCGCCACCAAATGGATCGGCGGCCACGGCATCGCTATCGGCGGCGTCATCGTCGATGGCGGCCGCTTCGACTGGCACGCCTCCGGCAAATTTCCGCAGCTGACCGAACCCTATGCCGGCTATCACGGCATCGTCTTCGACGAACAGTTCGGCACTGCCGCCTTCATCATGCGCGCCCGCACCGAAGGCCTGCGCGATTTCGGCGCCTGCCTCTCGCCGACCAATGCGTTCCAGCTGCTGCAAGGCGTCGAGACGCTGGGCATTCGCATGGAGCGCCATATGGCCAATACGCATGCGGTGCTGGCGGCGCTCACGGCCAACAAGGCGGTCGACTGGGTGCTGCATCCGTCGCTGGAGAACCATCCGGATTACGAACTCGCGAAACGCCTGCTGCCGCGCGGCGCCGGCTCCATCGTCTCCTTTGGTATCAAGGGTGGCCGCACTGCCGGTCGCAAATTCATCGAGGCGCTGAAGCTGACCAGCCATCTCGCCAATGTGGGCGACGCCAAGACGCTGGTCATTCATCCCGGAAGCACCACGCATCAGCAGATGGACGCCGAGCAACTCAAGGCCGCCGGCATCGGCGAGGAGCTGATCCGCCTCTCCGTCGGCATCGAAGCCGCCGATGACATCATCGATGACCTCGCGCAGGCGCTGCGCATCTCGCAGAAGGGCTGAGCGATGCAACTCACCGTCAACGGTCACGAGACCTATATCGCCAATGGCGGCCGCACGTTCGATCCCTCCCTGCCCGTAGTCGTAATGATCCACGGCGCTGGCTTCGATCATTCGACCTGGGCGCTGCATACGCGCTGGTTCGCACATCACGGCTTCGCCGTGCTGGCGCCGGATCTGCCCGGCCATGGTCGCTCGCAAGGCGACGCGCTCGCGACCATCGCCGATCTCGTCGACTGGACCGCCGCCCTGATCGACGCATCGGGCGCAAGGACGGCGCGGCTGATCGGTCATTCCATGGGCTCGCTGATCGCACTGGAAACCGCAGCGCGGCATCCCGGAAAAATCACGCGCCTCGATCTGATGGGCACGGCAGGAACGATGACTGTCGGCCCGGATCTGTTGAAGGATGCCGAAGCCAATCAGCATTCCGCCATCGACATGGTGTCGATCTGGGGGCTCGGCTTTCGCGCCGAACTCGGCGGCAGTCTCGCACCGGGGTTGTGGATGCATAGCGGCGCGCAGCGCGTGCTCGAAGCCACAAAGCCGGGCGTGCTGTTCGCCGATCTCAACGCCTGCAATACATACCAGAATGCGCTGACTGCTGCGGCCCAGCTCGACATCCCGGTCACGCTCATCCTCGGCGAGCGGGACATGATGACTCCCGCCAAGGCCGGCAAGACCCTGGCCGCCGCATTGAAAAACGCCCGCACGGTGATTCTGCCGGGTACGGGCCACATGATGATGATCGAACGTCCCGACGACGTGCTCGCCGCGCTACAGCACGAGCAATAGAGTCTAGAAGTCTTCGATGACTGTTGCACCGCGCGGCGCGCTGTGCTTCCTGTCCGGTGTTATCGGTGCCTCCGCAAGGAGGTGAAACGGGAATGCGGTGCGGGGAAATATCCCCTATGCCGCGGCTGCCCCCGCAACTGTAAGCGGCCATTCCGGGTCCACAAAGCCACTGAATTTGCATCGCAGATTCGGGAAGGCGGACCGGGAGACCACCGCGAGCCAGGAGACCGGCCGGTAACGAGTTTCACACTCGTTCGACGGTGGGTCGACGGAAGGGGTTAAATGTCTATCCGGAATTTGGCCGCAGGCACTGCGGCCGTTGTTGTTCTGTCTTGCTCTCACAGTGCTGCGCATGCGCAGTCCAGTGCCGAGCAACTCTCCGAAATCGTGGTGACGGCGGACAGAGCGCCCGAACAACTCAATCGCACGGGCAGTTCGATCAGCGTCGTCTCAGGCGAGACCATTGCGACCAGCAATCCCGGCTCGCTGGTCGATGCGCTGCGCACCGTGCCTGGTCTCGACATCAGTGAAAACGGTGGCCCCGGCGGCACCGCGAATGTGCGCCTGCGCGGCGGCAATACCGGCCAGACGCTGGTGATGATCGACGGCATCCGCGTCAACGATCCCACGGCTGCATCGGGCGACTTCGAATTCGCCATGTTCACGCCCTCGGCCATCGAGCGCATCGAAGTCCTGAAGGGGCCGCAGAGCGCGCTCTATGGCTCAGACGCCATGAGTGGCGTGGTCAACATCATCACCAAGAAGGGTTCCGGTCCTGCGCAGGTCAATGTACGCACGGAAGCCGGCAGCTATGGCACTGTCGTCACGCAGGGATCGCTGACCGGCTCCAACGGCCCGTGGTCCTATGCCTTCACCGGCGGCGGTCAGCACAGCAACGGCTTCTCGCGTTACGGCTATCGCATCCCTGCCCTCGAAGCACGTTTTCCGAATCTCGAAAACGACAGCTTCGATCGCGTCGGCGGCTCTGCGCGCATCGGCTACGATGCAGGCGAAGGCATCCGGCTTGAGTCAGGCATCGTCCATTCGTTCACGCGCTCGGCCTATGACGCGGCAACCGGAACGCTCCCGGATACGCCATCGGCGGCGACGCGCCTGCTACAGACCGTCTATGGCCGCGTCGGCATCGATTCCTTCGGCGGCATTCTGACTCACAATGTCACCGTGTCGAATACGCACACCGAGCGGATGTTTGACGACGTCAGCTATCGCACCAACAGGTTGCCAGCAAACACCACCGAGAAAATCTCCGATTATGTCGGCAACAGTCTCGGCGCCGAATATCAGGCAACCCTGAAGCTCGGCGCATTCGGTTCCCTCGTATATGGTGCCAAGACACAGACCGAGACCGCGCAGACCTACAGCACGAATATCTCGCCTGTTGCCGGCCCATTGACGCCGCTGCTAGCCAAACAGCAGGACACCAACTCGATCTTCGCTTTGTGGTCTGTGCCGATCGGCGAACGGCTCAACGTCACGCTCGGCGGCCGGGTGGATGACGTCGTCGACGTTGCCCGTTTCGAGACATGGCGCGCTACGGCTGCCTACAACATTACAGAAACCGGCACCAAGTTCCGTGCCAGCGCCGGCACCGGCGCAAAAGCGCCGACGCTGTTTCAGCTTTACGACACGACCTATGGCAGCAGAAACCTCACGCCGGAAACCAACTTCGGCTATGACGCCGGTATCGACCAGAGCCTATTCAACGGCCGCGTCGTACTGTCGGTCACAGGCTTTTCCACCGATTACAGCAATCTGATCAACTTTGTCTCCGATGCGTCCCGTCCGCTCGGCTATTACGTCAACGTCGCGCGCGCCGAAACCAGTGGTCTCGAAGTCGGCGGCAATGTCGATGTCATTCCGGGCTGGGTGAAATTCAACGTAGCCTACACCTATCTGCACGCCCAAGATCTCGGCACCGACACCGTGCTGGCACGGCGGCCGAAGAACTTCGCCCGCTTTGCACTCACGATCACGCCGACTGACAAGTGGATGATCGAGCCGCGCGTTACCACGGTGTCGAAGCGCTTCAGCAGTGCCAATCAAGTCGGTCAGGTGGATGCCTATACCCGCGTCGATCTCTATACCGAGTACAAGATCGATGCGAACTGGAAGGTTTTCGCCCGCGGTGAGAACATCCTGAATGAGCATTACCAGGAAGTGCTGAACTTCGGCACCACGGGACCTGCGGTTTACGCAGGCTTCAACGCCACATGGTGAGCATAGCGCCAGCAGCACGACGCCGGACGATTGCGACCATAGCGCTCGTCGGTCTTGTCACGCTGCTGGCCCTCGGCTCGCTCGGCACCGGACCTGTCAAACTCTCGCCGCTGACGGTGCTCGATGCATTGTTCGGCGGCGGCAGCGACGTGCAGCAGATCATCGTGCGCGAAATCCGCCTGCCGCGCGCGATCCTCGCACTGGCCATCGGCGCGATTCTCGGCCTGTCCGGTGCGGCGTTGCAGGGATTGCTACGCAATCCCCTCGCCTCGCCGTCGCTGTTCGGCGCACCGCAATCGGCAGCCTTCGGCGCGGTGCTGATGATCTCGCTCGGTTTGGCCGATGTCCGCTCATGGGCGCTACCTGTTGCCGGCATCACGATGGCGTTCCTGTCGGTCTTCGTGCTGCTCGGCATCGCCGGCCGCAATGCCGGTCTGTTGTTGCTGATCCTTGCCGGTCTCGCGATCTCCAGTCTCGCGGGTGCCGCAACGGCTCTGGTGATGAACCTGTCGCCCAATCCTTTCGCCGCACTCGAAATAGCTTTTTGGCTGCTCGGCTCGCTGGAAGATCGCAGCTTCCGCCACGTCACGCTGGCGCTTCCGTTCATTGTCGCCGGCGCGATCATTTTGACGAGCCAGCGCTCGGCCTTCCGTGCATTGAGCCTCGGCGAAGAAACCGCACAGAGCCTCGGCGTCAATGTGAGCCGCCTTCGCCTGCTGGTGATCCTCGGTGTCGCGCTCGGTGTTGGCGGCGCTGTTGCTGTCACCGGCACGATCGGCTTCATCGGCCTCATCGCACCGCATCTGATGCGCCCGATCATCGGCCATGATCCCGCGCGCCTGCTGATCCCGAGCGCACTGACCGGCTCGGCGCTGTTGCTGGCCGCGGATATCGCCGTGCGCCTTATTCCGTCGACCACCGACATCAAGGTCGGCGTGTTGACCTCGATCATCGGCGTGCCATTCTTCCTCTATCTCATCATGCGCGAGCGGCGCGCTCTGGGCGGAGGCGTCGCATGAACGATCAGGCGCTGCTGACCGCGAGCAATCTGAGCGTCACGCTCTCCGGGCGCGAGGTGCTGCACGACGTCTCGCTCTCGCTACACCGACGGCATCTCGTCGCTCTGGTCGGTCCGAACGGCGCCGGCAAGACGACGCTGCTGCGCGCACTGGCAGGATTGCAGTCGTCCACCGGCGCGATCCATGTCGCCGGCGATACACTGGCGTCCTTGTCGCTGCGCGAGCGCGCAAAGCGCTTCGGCTATCTGCCGCAAGGCCATGTCGTACACTGGCCCCTCGACGTGAAGGACGTCGTCGCCCTTGGCCGCTATCCGCATGGCGCAACCGATCCGGCGCGGCTGACATCATCGGACAAGGTTGCGGTCGAACGCGCGATGCGGGCCACCGACATCGTCGCCTTTGCCGATCGGCGTGTGACCGAACTCTCCGGCGGCGAGCGTAGCCGCGTCGCGCTCGCCCGCGTCCTCGCTGTCGAGGCGCCGATCGTGCTGGCGGATGAGCCGACCGCATCGCTTGATCCCCGCTACCAGATCGATGTCATGAAAAACCTCCGCGATGTCGCCGACAGCGGCGTGTTGGTGATCGTGGTAACGCACGATCTCGGCCTCGCGGCGCGCTTTGCCGATACAGTGCTGGTGATGTCCGACGGACGTCTCGCAGCACAGGGCGCGCCCCAACAGGCGCTGTCCGATGACATCGTGGCCAATGTCTTTCGCATCAGCGCCTATCGCGCCGAACACCGGAACGAAACGATTATCCTGCCTTGGGCGGGAGTCTGAGCGATGTGGCGGCTATTTCGCCAGCGCAGCAGCAAGCCGGCTCAGAGTAGCCGCATCGGGCGGCAAGCCGAAGCGCAGCAACTCATGGCTCCAGTCGAAGTGGCGACACCAGATCTGCTGTCGGGCCAATGCGGCATGCCATTTCAACGCGTCGGCATGTCGCGCCAGCCTGTACAGCGACGTGCCGCCGACAATCTCGAAACCGGCATCGGCCAACACATTGTCGAGCTTGATACCCTGGGCGACCAGCGCGACGCGGGTCTGTGTGGCCCAGCGCTCGTCACGCAAGGCGGCCGCGCCGATGACTTGCGCCGGTCCGGAACAGGCCCATGGGCCGATGGCGGTCGCGATACGCTGCGCGATCAGCGGCGCCGCGAGCGCGAAGCCGAGACGCAGACCTGCAAGGCCATAGAACTTCCCGAACGAGCGCAGGATCACCACCGGCAACTTCGCGCAGAGATCGGCCGCGCTGATCGCGGGATCCACATCGGCGAAGGCCTCATCGATAACAAGCCAGCCACCGCGTCGCTGCAGGGTTTCCGCAACATCGGCGAGTTCATCGCGCGTGGCGACGCGCCCGTCAGGATTGTTGGGATTGACGATCACCACATGCTTGGCATGATCCGGCAGCGCGCCGAGGCTGCCGATCACACCGACCTCGTGTCCGCCCGCGCGCCAGGCCGCGACATGTTCGTTATAGGTCGGCCCGACAATGGCAACGGCGCCAGGCGCTGCGAGATGCGGCAGCCACTGGATCAGAGCCTGCGTACCGGCAGCGGCAACGATATCGACGCCGTCAGGCACATGGTAGGCGTTGCGCGCAGCAGACAGCAGCGACTGTTCGTGGGCGCGCGTCGGCAAGCGTTCCCAAAGATGGCTCGGCAGATTGGCAGGAATGGGCCACGGCCATGGATTGATCCCGGTCGAGAGATCGAGCCATTGGTCCGGCGCACCGCCGAATTCGGCCATCGCCTGCGTGAGATCGCCACCATGTTTCATGCCTGTGTCATGCCATCATATCGGGCGCAGCGCGAGAGGCTTTGGCCGCTCGCGGCTACGACACTCGCGCTGCTCGCATGGGCGCCGCTGCAGGCCAGTGCGGCCGATCTGCCGCGCATTGCCTCGATCAACCTCTGCACCGATCAACTGCTCGTCACCCTCGCCGATCCCGAGCAGATTTTGGGCCTCAGCCCCTATGCACGCGATCCGTTCCGCTCCTGGGACAAGGACAAGGCAAAGGCGTTCCGCCTGCTGTCCGGCGAGGCCGAGGACGTGCTGGCGCTGAAGCCGGATGTCGTCGTCGCAGGCCGCTTCACCAAGCGCGCGACCCGCGAACTCCTGAAGGACAAGGGACTGAAGGTCACCGAATTCGATCCCGCCCGCTCGCTCGACGATGTCAAGAAACAGCTCCGCCAGATGGGCGCGTTGGTCAAGCATCCGGAGCGTGCTGAAGCCGAGATCGTGAAGCTCGATACTGCTATCGCGCAGGCCCATGCCGCCGTACAGCGCAAGCCATTGCGCGTGCTGGCGGTGTCGCGGCGCGGCTGGGTGTCCGGCGGCGAAAATCTGACCACGTCGTTGCTATCGGCAGTCGGGCTGCGCAATGCCGGCGGCGAGCTCGGACTCAAGGCTGGCGGCTTCGCCTCCTTGGAGGCGATCGTCACGCTGAGGCCCGATCTGCTGCTGGTCACCGACAATACCGACTTCGCCGAAGACGAAGGCCGCGCCTTCCTGCTGCATCCCGCACTGGAGAAATTCTATCCGGCGTCGAAGCGACTGGTGCTGCCCGAGCGCCTCACCGCCTGCGGCGGTCCGACCATGGTGGAAGCACTCGACCGATTGACCGCCGAAATCAACCGCGTGGCACCCTGATGCTGGTGCATGGCAACGCGCTCCTGCCGGTGGTCGCGGCGCTGCTGCTCGATGCCGTGATCGGCGATCCCGACTGGCTGTGGCGGCGCGCACCGCATCCCGTGGTCTGGATCGGCAACGGCATCGGCTGGCTGGAACACCGGCTCAACCTCGAGAGCTGGTCGCGTCGGCAACGCAAGCTCGCCGGTGTCGTCACCGTCATCGCGCTGGTTAGTGTCGCAATGCTTGTCGGCGGACTGCTCGCCGATCTTCTCAACGACAACTGGATCGGCTTTGCAATCGAAGCCCTGATTGCATCGACACTGATTGCGCAGCGCAGCCTGTATCAGCATGTGGCCCGCGCGCGTCGCGCTTTCACTGAGGCTGGATTGCCGGCGGCGCGACAGGCCGTTGCGATGATCGTCGGCCGCGATCCTGAACAACTCGACGAAGCCGGTGTGGCGCGCGCGGCGATCGAATCCACCGCAGAAAATTTTTCCGACGGCATCGTCGCGCCGGCGTTCTGGCTGGCATTGCTCGGATTGCCCGGCCTGATCGCCTACAAGGCCATCAACACGGCCGACTCCATGATCGGTCATCGCAGCGTGCGGTATCAGGATTTCGGCTGGGCGGCCGCCCGACTCGACGATCTCGTCAATCTGATCCCGGCGCGCTTGTCGGGAGTATTGGTCGCGCTCGCTGCGCCGGTCGCACGCGGATCAATCATATCGTCATTGAAGATCATGTTGCGCGACGCCGGAAAGCATCGCTCGCCCAATGCCGGCTGGCCGGAAAGCGCCATGGCTGGCGCGCTCGGAATCGCGATCGCTGGACCGCGCGTCTATGCCGAGGGCGCCGTCAACGATCCCTATCTCAATGCCGAAGGCCGAACCGCAGCGTCTAACGACATCGGCCGGGCACTTCGCGTGTTCGTCGCAGCCTGCGTCTTGCAAGCCGCAATCTATGCTGCGCTGGCGCTGCTGCTGTGACGGCTGCGGGCAATCTCGATCAGCCGATCGATATCGAGATGCTTTTCGCAATGATCGGCGAGCGCATCGAGCGCGGCTTCGATCTGCGCGTCATAGGCCAGAGACGAGGCAATGCCGAGATTGGCCAGCCACGCCTTGCGGAAGGTATCGCCGGTGAACAACCCGTGGACATAGGTGCCTTGCACCCGTCCATCGACTGACGCAGCACCATCAGGTCGTCCATCGATCATCAGCAGCGGCCGCGCGCAGTCGCCACCCTCGCTGCGACCGAGATGAATTTCGTAGCCTTCGATTGCGGCACCAGTCGCGCAATGCGTTCCGGCGATAAGCGTGGTGGATTTGTCGGCGCTCATCAGCGTCGCGATATCGAGCAGGCCGAGGCCATCGACCGACCCGGGCGAACCATCGATGCCATCGGGATCGGCGATCGTCTTACCCAGCATCTGGTAGCCTCCGCACAGGCCAAGCACGTGACCGCCGCGGCGCACATGCGCCTTGATGTCGATGTCCCAGCCCTGCACACGCAGGAAAGCGAGATCGCCGATGGTCGATTTGCTGCCCGGCAGGATGACCACATCGGCATTACCGGGAATGGCCTCGCCCGGCCGCACGAAGACCAGCTTCACGCCGGGCTCCATGCCAAGCGGATCGAGATCGTCGAAATTGGCGATCCGCGCCAGCACCGGCACCGCGATGATACGCGTCGATGACGAGGCGTGAGTGCGGTCGAGATCGACGGCGTCTTCGGCCGGCAGGAACGCAACCTGCGGCAGCCATGGCAACACGCCGATGGATGGCCAGCCGGTCAGCCGCGTGATCGCGGTGAGGCCATTGTCGAACAGGCTGGGATCGCCACGAAACTTGTTGACGATGAAGCCGTGGATGCGCGCACGCTCCTCCGCCTCAAGCACCAGATGCGTGCCGGCCAGGCTCGCAATGACGCCGCCGCGATCGATATCGCCGGCGAGCACAACGGGAATGTTGGCTGCAGCAGCAAACCCCATATTGGCGATGTCACCGGCGCGCAGGTTGATTTCCGCTGGGCTGCCGGCGCCTTCTACCAGAACGATGTCCGCCTGATCGGCCAGCAGCGAGAAACTCTCCAACACAGCGGGGAGCAATGCGGCCTTCTTTTCAAGATAGTTCTTTGCACGCAGCGTGCCCCAGCGCTGGCCCTGCACGATGACCTGCGCGCCGGTATCGGTCTCGGGCTTCAGCAACACCGGGTTCATGTGCACGCTCGGCGGCAGCCTGGCGGCCCGTGCCTGCACCGCCTGCGCGCGGCCGATCTCGCCGCCATCGACCGCGACAGCAGCATTGTTCGACATGTTCTGCGGCTTGAACGGTGCCACCTTCATGCCACGCCGCACCAGTGCCCGCGCGAGGCCAGCGACGATCGTCGACTTCCCGGCATTAGAGCCGGTCGCCTGGATCATCAGCGCAGGCGTATTCAGGTTCATCAGAACTCGATACCCTTCTGACCCTTGATACCAGCCCGGAACGGATGCTTGATCAGCGTCATTTCGGTAACCAGATCGGCCATCTCGATCAGCTCGGGCTTGGCGTTCCGGCCAGTGATCACCACGTGTTTGTCGGCCGGCTTCTCGTCGCGCAGGAAGGTCAGGACTTCATTGAGATCGAGATAGTCGTAGCGCAGCACGATATTGAGCTCGTCGAGCAGCACAAGGCGGTGACGATCATCGCGGATCATCTCCTTGGCGCGTTCCCAGCCCGCGGTCGCGGCAGCGATGTCGCGCTCGCGGTCCTGGGTAATCCAGGTGAAGCCCTCGCCCATGATGTGCAGCGTGACCAGATCGGGAAAGGTTTTCAGCAGACGCGCTTCGCCCGTGTCCCATTCCGGCGATTTGGTGAACTGCACGATGCCCACCGGATAGCCGTGACCGATATGGCGGAACACCATGCCGAGCGCTGCAGAAGTCTTGCCCTTGCCGGTACCGGTGTGAACGATCAAGAGGCCCTTCTCGCCGACCTTAGTCGCCATGATCTTGTCCTTCGCCGCCTTGTGCTTGGCGGCCTTCTCCTTGTGGCGCGCGTTCTCGGCGGCTTCGTCGTGGGCGGTCCCGGTCATGCGATTTCCTTTGCGATCTCTTTGTGTACCTGCGGCAGAAGTTCGGCAATCAGATCGGCAGCGCGATTGGAACGCGGTGTCCACAGATCCCGGCGAATGGCTTCGGCAAAGCGCGCCGCCGTCTCACGCAGTGCCGCGGGATTGGCAGATGCCATAAAGCCGCGAACTTCGTCATTTTCCAAATAGGAGGCGAACAGCTGATCGAAATGGTGATTGGCGACCGCATTGGTGGAGGCCGCGAAACCGAACAGATAATCAACCGTGGCCGCGATCTCGAACGCACCTTTGTAGCCATGGCGCATCACGCCGGCGATCCATTTCGGATTGGCGCCGCGGCCGCGCACCACGCGCGAGATCTCATGCGCCAGCGGCCGGGCAATCGGCGCTTCGGGGCGCGACGTATCGATATGGGCGATGCGCGGCGCCGAGCCACGCAGCGTCTGCACCGTCGCCGCGAGGCCGCCGATGAACTGGTAATAGTCGTCGGAATCCAGAATGTCGTGCTCACGATTGTCCTGCGTCTGCACGACGAGATCGACGCCCTTCAGCCGCTCGGCGAATTCGCCCCGCGCGTCCTCGCCGTCGGTTCCGCTGCCATAGGCATAGCCGCCCCAATCGAGATAGACGTCGGAAATGTCGGCGCGGTTGCTCCAGCCACCTTCATCCATCAGCGCCTGCAGCCCCGCGCCATAGGCGCCGGGCTTGGAGCCGAACACACGGCGCGTGGCCTGTCGGCGCGCAATCTCGCAGGTCATGCCGCCGGCTTCGAGCGTGCGGGTGCGGGCGCGGACATTGGCCGCGATGGGATTGGCCTCATCGGGCTCATCGAGCTCGGCCACCGCGCTCACAGCAGAGCCGATGATGTCCATCTGGGTCGGGAACGCATCGCGGAACAGGCCGGAGACACGGAAGGTCACATCCACACGCGGGCGTTTCAGTTCCGACAGCGGAGTGATCGCAAAGCCCGTGACGCGGCCCGAGGTTTCCTCCCACAACGGCCGTGCGCCGATCAGCGCCAGCGCCTGCGCGACATCGTCGCCGCCGGTGCGCATATTCGCGGTGCCCCAGGCCGACAGCGCAATTGCGCGCGGCCATTCGCCGGCCTCCTGCCAATAGCTCTCGACCAGCCGTTCGGCCGCCAGTTGCCCGATGCGCCAGGCGGATGGCGTTGGCACGGCGCGAACGTCGACGGCGAAAAAATTACGCCCGGTCGGCAGCACATCGGGGCGTCCACGCGTCGGCGCGCCAGATGGACCGGGGCGAATGAACTGACCGTCGAGGCCTTTGAGGAATGCGGCCGTCTCCGCGCCGCCGCAAGCATCGATGGCGGGTCGCAGTTTCGCATTGATCCAGTGAAGTACATCGGTGGCGCGCGTCCAGGTGGGATCGCAGGGCAGCTTGCCGGAGACCAATTGCAGCGCCAGCCCTTCGATCCGTTCGACGGTGTCCCCTGTGGTGCGCCACACTGCATCGCTGACCTCGGCAAGAACGCCGGGGCGCGGGCCGAGATAATCATTGGCCATATCGCGGGTGAGCGGATCGAACGCACCAAGCCCGAGATCGGCAGCTAGTGCGCGATGCAGTGACGCATCCTGCGGCTTGATCTCCGAACGCGGCAGGCGCGCGATGGACACCAGGAGATCATTGCGCTGCGCGTCCTCGGGCACGCGGCCAAAGATGTGCAGTCCGTCGCGGATCTGCATTTCCTTGAGATCACAGAGATGGGCGTCGAGCGCGCGCAGCGCCTCGCCCGTCGGCGTGTCGCGGGTGACATTGACGTCGGCATCAATCTGCTGCGCGCGGGCGAGCGACAGGATGTCTTCGGCGATCACGGCAGCGCGCTTGGGATCGAGATCGGTCGCCATGGCATATTCGTCGACCAAATTCTCCAGCCGCGCCAGATCGTCGTGCAATTCGGCCCGCGTCATCGGTGGTGTCAGGTGATCGATGATCACGGCGGAGGTACGGCGCTTTGCCTGAATGCCCTCGCCGGGATCGTTGACGATGAACGGATAGAGATGCGGCAGCGGACCGAGTACGGCATCGGGCAGACAATCGGCCGACAGGCCTGCGCTTTTCCCCGGCAACCATTCGAGATTGCCGTGTTTGCCGAGATGCACCACTGCATGGGTGTCAAAGCTGCGGCGCAGCCAGAGATAAAAGGCGAGATAGTGATGCGGCGGCACCAGATCGGGATCGTGATAGGTGCTCTTGGGATCGATATTGTAACCGCGTGCCGGCTGCACACCGACAGTGATATTACCGAAACGATGCAGGCCGAGACGGAATGCACCGTCGACCACATGCGGATCGTTCTCAGCTTTGCCCCAGCGTGACTCAATAGCCAGCCGCACATTGGTCGGCAGCGTCGCAAAGGCCGCGTGATAGTCAGCCAGCGGCCACGTCACGCCACCGCTTCGCTCCGCGCGACCGGCAAGCGCATTCGTTGGCCCCTGTTGCAATAGCTGCATCATGGCGGCCGTCGTGTCAGGCGCGTCACCAGTGCCGTAGCCGGCTTCGCGCATCGCGGCGATCACATCGATCAGGCTCTGCGGCGTATCGAGGCCGACGCCATTGGCAAGGCGTCCATCGCGATTGGGATAATTGGCCAGAATCAGCGCGACGCGTCGTTCGCACGCCCCAGCGCGGCGCAAGCGCACCCAGGCGCGCGCCAGATCAGCGGTCGCATCAATCCGATCCTGCACCGGCTGCAATGTTGTCGGCGCAAAGCCGCCGTCGCTGGCGCCACGTTCCTTGAAGGCGATGGCATTGGCGAAGATGCGGCCATCGACTTCCGGCAACACCACATGCATCGCCAGATCGCGCGGCGTCAGGCCGCGAGTAGAGGCTTCCCAGCTGGCGCGCGAGATGCCGGCCTGCGCGACCTGCAGAATCGGACAGCCTGACGCCGACAACACGCCGGCATCGTCATGCGCGGTCGCAGTGGCGAAGGCCGTCGCGTTAATGATGATATCGGGCGGATAGGCCGCAAGCGCGGCGCGCAGGAAAGCCGCGGAGCGCTCATCCTTCAGGCTCGTGACGTAGAGACAGGCCGCGTTGAGGCCGCGCGCGTCGAGCGACCGACGCAATGCATCGATTGCCGCAGTATCGCCGCCGGCCACCAGCGCGCGGTAGAAAATCACAATCGCATTCGGCCGGTTATCCCCCGCGGGTTCACCCGGCCAGAAGCCGGCCGAAGGCATCGGCCGCGCAACAGGCGGCTCCTCTCCGTGACCGATCAGATGCGCGGCATAGCGCAGTGCCAGCTGCGCGTTGTCGACGCCGCCCTCGCTGCAATAGCGCCACAACGCATGGGTTTCGTCGCTGCTGACCGTGCCGCGGGCGGCCAGTTCGGCATTCCAGTCCATCTCGCCGGGCAGGCAAGCAAACTTGGCGCCGCGGCTCAATGCGTCGCTGCGCAGGCTCTCGACGCCATGGGGCCAATAGCTGATACCGCCGAGCATGCGCAGCACCACGATCTTCGCCCTGGCCAGCGTTCGCTCGACATAGAGATCGACCGACGCGGGATGGCCGAGCGCCAGCATGTTGGTGAACCGCACGCTGGGGAAATCGCCCGGCAGTGTCGCATGCGCCGCATTGAACGCCGCCAGATCGCTGTCAGCCGCCGACAGCACGACGATATCGGCGGTGTCCTGCCCGAGATCGCGGGCGACGTCGCCGTCGTCAATGCTGCCGGAGGTATCGAGCTTCAGATGCATACGGGTGAACCTGCGTTACCCGGCGAGTGCCTTTCGCACGGCGTCGCCGTCGAATCCCTTGAGGCCGATGACCACCAGATGCTCGGCCTGCATCACGTCCGGCCGGGCGAAGGCGAGTTCAACGCGGGCACCGACGGCCTGCACGACGATCGGAGCAGATTTATCGGCGATGCGGGCATGGCCCTTCACACGGAGGACGCCGTCGAGGCCAAGCGCGTCGCTGATGCGCGCACGCATCGCGTCGATGCTCGCAGCAGCGGTGGGTTTGACGACGATGCTGTCGAAGTCGTCATGGTCGTGTTCTTCTTCCTCGCCGTGATGGCCGACACGAGCGGCCATGTCATCTTCGGCTGCGGCATTGAGGCCGATCAGCACCGATGGCGCGAGATCGCCCTTGGAGCGCACGATGCTGACACCGGGGCGCAACACGGCTTTCAGCTTGGCTTCGATCTCGGCGAGCTTTTCTGGAGCGACGAGATCGCTTTTCGACAAAACCACCAGATCAGCGCAAGCGAGCTGGTCCTCGAACACTTCCTCGATGGGGTCGTCGTGTTCGATGCCTCCGTCCTTGGCGCGCTGTTCGGCAACAGCGTCTTCGTCCAGCGTGACACGGCCTTCAGAGAGCGCCAGTGCGTCGACGACAGTGACGACGCCATCGACAGTGGCGCGAGTCTTCACCGCTGGCCAGGCAAAGGCCTTCAACAGCGGCTGCGGCAGCGCGAGGCCGGAGGTCTCGATGACGATGGCATCGAGTGGACGCTCGCGCGACAGCAGCTTATCCATGGTCGGCACGAAGTCGTCGGCGACGGTGCAGCAGATGCAGCCATTGGTAAGCTCGACGATATCGCCGGGCGCACAGGCCTTTGCCGCGCATTCCTCGACCAGACCGCCATCGAAACCGGCATCGCCGAACTCATTGACGATCACGGCGATGCGGCGACCGTCAGCCTGGGTCAGCAGCGAGCGCAGCAGCGTGGTCTTACCGGCGCCGAGAAATCCGGTGAGGACGGTGACGGGAACGCGGGACATTCAATTCTCCTGGGAACGCTTGAGCCAGAGCGGAAGTCCGGCTGCGATGAAAGCAACATTCGGCACGGCGGCCGCGATGATCTGGTTGAGGCGGCCCTGCGCATCGCGAAAAGCGCGTCCGAGTGGCGTCTCCGGCACGAGACCGAGGCCGACCTCGTTGGACACGAACACGATTGGATAGCGCGAGACATCGAGGAAGCGCACCAGGCGCTTGGCTTCGATTTCCGGATCGCGCTCGGCAAACATCAGGTTCGACAGCCACAGTGTCAGGCAATCCACCAGCACAACGCGCCCGACCGTGGCCTCACGCGTCAGCGCATCGACCAGCGCCAGCGGCTCTTCCACGGTGATCCAGCCTTCGCCGCGCTGCTTGCGATGCTGCGCGATGCGGGCATGCATCTCGTCGTCACCGGCCGTTGCAGTCGCAAGATAGACTTTGGTCAGGCCGATGCCATCGACCAGCCTCTCGGCGAAAGTTGACTTGCCGGACCGCGCACCGCCCAGCGCCAACGTGGTGGAGACCGCGGTCATTTCGGCGCACGCCCATCTTCAGGCGACCAACGCATCGGCGGCACGCGCGCGACCATGCCCTTGCGCAGCACCTCGGCGCGCTCGCGCCATGGCACCAGGCCGTAGTCGGCCTTCTGATAGGACTCCACGAAAGACACCAGCGCCGCGCTGCCGCTATCGGTCTGCAGATCGCCGAACAAGAACGTGTAGCCATCAGGGCTCGTCACCGCGACGGTTGCTGGCCGCTTGCAGACGCTAAGGCATTGCACCGGACGCACCATCACCGCGGCATCGCCATCGCCGAGCGCGGCCTTCACCGCATCGAACATGTCCGGCCCGACGATCGTGCCGGTTTCGGCGGCCTTGCAGCTAATGCACACACTCACGACAACGGGACCAGCCGGCACGGGGCGCGGCGGTTCGACCGAAATTTGTTCGCCAGAGATATCGGCGTTGTCGTGATCCATTACATGCTCAGTTCATGCCCTCGCGGGCCTACGAGCTTTGTTGGATCGCGCCGACAGCATGGCCGTCAGTTCGCTCCCGTCCGGTGCACCCCGCCCCGACGACGCCTCCAAAGCACAGTTCGTGATGGCAGGTCTCCTGGCTTGCGAGTCATAGCCTGTTGCCGCCTTCCCAAGAATTCTGAAGAATTCCCAGTGGCACCGGCGCGGGCTCGTCGCTTACAGTTGCGGGGGCAGCGCCGGCCTCAAACCGGCTTCCCTATTCACCTTCCACGCGGAAGGACCATCACAAAAGACGCTATCTGCCGGGTGCGCTGGGGTCAACCGCGCCGACGGACTGTCGCCCGAACCTGTTGACCTTGCAGGTCGTCTTGCGTCAGTTAGGCCGCGAAAGGAACCCTATGTCCGCCCATTCCCAGCCCTTGTGGCAGCCGCCCGCCATTGCGCCTGTTGACCCGCAGATCGCGGCAGGCATCCGTGCCGTCATCGACGGCAAGGCCAAGCCGCCGGGATCGCTGGGGAGAATCGAGGACCTTGCGCTGCAGCTCGGTATGATCCGGCATCCCGGCGAACCCCGCGGCGACAATGCTGTTCTGCTGGTATTTGCGGGGGATCACGGACTCGTGGCCGAAGGCGTGTCGCAATATCCGTCGGCGGTCACGGTTGCGATGGTGATGACCTATCTGGCGGGCCGCGCCACGGCCAATGCCTTCGCCGCGGCCAACAATATCGACGTCCGCGTGATCGACATCGGGGTCGCTGCGGAACTGCCTGTCCATCCGAAGCTGATCGACGCCAAGGTCCGCATGGGCACAGCCAACGCTGCGCGCGAACCTGCGATGACGGCAGAGCAAGCGGCGGATGCACTATCGCGCGGCTACCGGATCGCCGTCGGTGAGATCAAGGCCGGCGCAGACATCATCGCGCTCGGCGAGATGGGAATCGGCAATACGGCGTCCTCGGCATTGGTGGTTCATCGTCTCGCGCCGGCACCACTGGATGACTGTATCGGCGTTGGCGCCGGGCAGGATGACGCCGGCATGGCGCGCAAGCGCGCAGCGATCACGACGGCGGCGACGCGCAGCGATGCAACTGCGCCGCTGGATGTGCTGGCCCAATTCGGCGGGCTGGAAATCGCAGGCATGGCCGGAGCGATCCTCGGCGCGGCGTCGCAACGGCGGCCGGTGATCATCGACGGCTTCATCTCCAGCGCCGCGGCATTGCTTGCCGTTCGCCTGTGCCCGGCTGCACGCGACTATTGCGTCTTCGCACACCGTTCGGCCGAACGCGGCCATGACATCGTACTCGATGCGCTCGATGCCAAGCCGCTACTCGATCTCGGCTTGCGGCTCGGTGAAGGCACCGGCGCGCTGCTTGCGGTGCCGCTGGTCCGTGCTGCCGCGCTCATGCTGACCGACGTCGCCAGCCTCGACGACGTGCTGGCCGGAAAGATCTAGATGAGACTGGATCCGCATCTTTTGAATGCGATCCGTTTCCTGACGGTGGTGCCGGTACCGGCAAATGGCGACGCGCAGGATACTGACTGGCTCGCGCGTGCGATGAAGTATTTTCCGATCGTCGGTGTCGGCATTGGCGCCGCCTCCGCGGTTGTGTTTCTCGTTGCCAGCGAATTCTGGTCACCGCTGATCGCGGCTTTGCTGGCGATTACAACAAGCATCGTTATCACCAGCGCGCTACATGAGGACGGCCTTGCCGATACGGCCGACAGTTTCGGCGGAGGCTGGACGATCGAAAAGCGCCTCGCGATCATGAAGGACAGCCGCATCGGCACTTACGGGGCGCTGGCACTCGGCCTCGGCGTAGCGCTGCGCATCGCGGCGCTCGCCATATTCCCGATGTGGGCAGGTGCGGCATCACTCCTCGCTGTCCATGCCGCCGCACGCGCCATGCCGGCCTTCGTGATGAACCGCCTGCCCTATAGCGGCGATACCAGTGCGATGAAGGTCACTTACGCCGAGGCGCCCGTGCGATTTGAGGAATCGTTGTTTGCACTTGGTGTGGTTGTGCTTGCAGCAATCCCGCTTGCGCTCGTCTCGGTCGCATCGCTTTTTGCGGGTCTTCTGCTCGGCGCAGCGCTCGCCGCACTGCTCGCACTCTGGTCGCGTCGTCTGATCGGTGGTTACACCGGCGACGTGCTCGGTGCGGTCGAGCAGCTCTTCGAGATCGGTTTTCTGCTCGGCGTCGCAGCCCTGATCAAATAGGCCAGTTCAACGGCAATCGATAAGGCTCACCTTCAAAGGCATCCGCGCCGCGACCGATGCGCGCAATGGCTTCGATCATACGTCCATCGCGGCCAAGCTGTTCGTCGGCCAATTGCACCATCAATTTGTTCGGAGTCACATAAGGCGAACGTTTGCGTAGTTCATCTGCAATCGCCGCCTCGTAGCCGGGATTGCGATCGCAGGCGATGGCATAAGCGGCGGCGCTGGAACGGCTGATACCGGCCCAGCAGTGAATGAGCATCGGGCGATCAGCGATGCTGCCGCGGCCGAACTGAAGAATGGCATCCACGACGTCGGCATCGGGCGCGATCAGGTCTGGCGTTGCTTCGACGATATCGTGAAAGGTTAGCTCCACATGCCGCTCACGCGCCAACCCGCTCCAGTCGCGCTCGCTCGCGGCGGGCGACAGAAGGGTCAGCAGATCGAAGGACGGCAGCGATTCTGCCACGGCAGCAAGGCCTCCAAGCGAGCTCACATAGATCATTCGAACACCCTGCTAGCTGCTGTCATGTCCTTCCTCTCACCCACGGCGAATGGACCTTCTTCAACCTCATGCCGCTGCGATGTCGATGATGCAAGGTCGGTTTCTTAATACCACCCTCGACCTTTTCGCACTTGCACCATCGTAATCCGATGAAAATACGCCAATCAGAACAATCGGTTACCATCTCGAGCTTTCAGCAGCCGAGGCAGGCCAATCTTAAAGAAGTTGCGATAGGTATCTAACTCACGAGTGCAGAGTCCAGGACGGTACGATGCTGAACTACTTCGAATTGGCGGCATCACAAATCGGAACGATCTTCCGGGTGCCGCGCGAAAACCCCGAACTGGTGGAAGCGAAACTCGCTGCCTTCACCCGTCAGGTGCCGATGATGTATGCGCTGGTGGTCGTCAACACGACGGCACTTGCGATCACCTTTTATGGTACTGCGCCACATCTGCTTACCGTCTATCTCCCTGCTGCATTTGATGCAATCTGTGTGATCCGGATACTGAGCTGGTTGAGAGCACGTAACACCACACTGTCGCTCAACCAGGCCGTAGAGAAGCTCACCGGCTCGATCATCTTTGCCGGCATTCTCGGCGTCGCGTTCACTGCCTGGAGCCTCAGCCTGTTTCCCTATGGCGACGCCTATAGCAAAAGCCACGTTGCGTTCTTTATGGCCGTCACATCGATCGGCTGCGGTTTCTGCCTCATGCATCTGCGCGCGGCAGCGCTGATCGTGATGGCGCTGGTTGTCGTGCCTTTCGCGTTCTTTTTCGGCTCCAGCGACAATGTGGTCTTCGTCTCCATCGCCTTCAACTTCGTCGTGGTCATCGGGGCCGTTCTCTTTATGCTGCTCGGCAATTACTCCGATTTCGAGAAGCGGGTGAACTCGGAGAAGGCGCTGCGTATCAAGCAGGCTGAACTACAGGTGCTGAGCGACAAGAATTTTCGGAATTCGAATATCGACAGCCTCACCGATCTCCCCAATCGCCGGAACTTCTTTGCCGAGCTTGAGCGCGGCATTGTCACCACCGCACACACCGGCGGCGGCCTGTTGCTCGGCATCCTGGATCTCGATGGCTTCAAGCCGATCAACGACATCCATGGGCACCACATGGGTGATCGCCTGCTGGTCGAAGTCGCAGACAGACTGCGCGCGCATCTCGCTCCTCACGTGTTTCTGGGCAGACTGGGCGGTGACGAATTCGTCATGTTCAGCGACCAATTACTCGACCCGGATGCAATTGTTGAAACCGAAGAGAGCATCGAGAACCTGTTCGACGTCCCATTCGAGATTGATGACATCACAGTTCGCATCAGCTGCTCGATCGGATATGCGGAATTTCCGGACACAGCCAAGACTGCGCAGGATTTGTTCGAGCGCGCCGACTACGCGCTGTTCTTTGCCAAGCAGCACAAGCGTGGCAAGGCCGTCCGGTTTTCTGCAGAACATGAAGCCGACATCCGCGAGGCCTCCTCTGTGAGCCGGGCCTTGGCCGGAGCCGACCTCGAGCGGGAATTGTGGATCGCCTACCAGCCGATTATCGACGCAGAAACACTGCAGCCCGCAAGCTTCGAAGCCCTGGCACGCTGGAAGAGTCCGGAGCTCGGCAATGTTCCGCCAATGAGCTTCATTGTCGCCGCCGAGCGTTCCGGCATGATCGGCCAGTTGACCCCGTTGCTGCTTCGCAAGGCTCTGGAAGGCGCAGCGACATGGCCGGAGCATGTCCGGATTTCGTTCAACCTCTCTGCGGTTGACGTCGCCTCTCCCCTGTCGATCCTCAAGATCATTGCCGTTGTCCAGCAAAGCAAGGTGAAGGCCAGCCGCATCGATTTCGAGATCACCGAAACGGCCGTGATGGGCAATCTCGCACAGGCGACGGAAGCACTGAATGCCCTGAAGACTCTGGGGGCCCGTATCTCGCTGGACGATTTCGGCACGGGCTATTCGAGCCTGAGCTGTATTCGTGAATTGCCACTCGACAAGGTCAAGATCGATCGCAGCTTCATCAGCAAGATCGAGACGGATTCTGCCGCGCGCCTGATCCTGCGCACCATGCTCGGACTGTGCAACGGCCTTGGTCACGACTGCATCGTCGAGGGCGTCGAGAGCGGCGAACAGGTCGACTTCCTGCACAGGGAGCATTGCCGATTCATGCAGGGCTATTTCTTCGCCAAGCCCATGAGCATTGAGCAGGTCGGGGATTATCTCGCCTCTGTTCAACACGGCCTGCTGGCCGAGCGCACTGCCAGCTAGTCGTTCTGTCCGTCGAGCAGCCGCACCGCCTCGAACAGCGTTGCCGCCCCGACGGCCAGTTGCTCCGGCTCCGACCATTCCTCCGGGCAATGGCTCTTACCGTCCTTTGACGGGATGAACAGCATCGCGCTGCGGCCGATATGCGACATGAAAGCGGCATCGTGACCGGCCCCCGACGCCAGCCGCGTCGTGGAATAGCCGAGCTTTGCAGCGCTACGCCCGAGAACATCAAGCAGATGATCGTCGCAAGGCGCGGGAGGATTTTGCGAAATCAACGCGAAGCGTTCACGCTCGACCTTGGCTCGCCCTGCGATGGCGAGGCTCTCACGATCGAGCAACGCCACGAATTCATCGACCAGCGCGGCTTTCTCGGCACGAATGTCGAGGATCATCCGCGCGCCGCCGGGCACGACATTCGCGGCGTTCGGGCTGATCTCGAGGATCCCTGTGGTGGCCACGAAGTGACCCTGTTTTCGCGCAGCAAAGGCATTCGCCTGCTGAGCGACTAGCAGCACGAGTTCGGCGGCGGGAAGGCTCGCATCCCTGCGATATTCCATCAGCGTCGAGCCAGCGTGATCGGCGGCACCTTGCAGCACGATCTCGACGCGGGTGATGCCGGCGATCCCGGTGACGAGGCCAAGATCGAGCTTCTTGCTTTCCAGCACGACGCCCTGCTCGATATGCAATTCGAGATAGCCGACGAATTCCGGCTTCTGCATCGCAGCGATGGCGGCTGGATCGCCGCCGACGCGCCTGATGGCGTCGGCCAGCGTTTCACCGGCCGCATTGGTGTAGGTCAGCATCCTGGCATCGAGCTCGCCGACCATGGCACGGCTGCCGACGCAGGACAGGCCGTATTCGCTGGGCTCCTCGGCGAGGAAGTCCACGATCTCGATCGGGTGCCGCGATTTGTAACCGGAGGCCTGCAGTGCCCGAACGGCCTCCAGCGCAGTCAGGATACCGGAGATGCCGTCGAAGCGGCCGCCGGATGGCACCGTGTCGGAATGCGAGCCGAGCATGATCGGCGGCAGACCTGCAACGCTGCCTTCCAGCCGGGCGATCATGTTGGCGCCGGCATCCATGCGCACCGCCATGCCAGCGGCAATGAATTGCTCGCGCAGCCAGGCGCGCCCATCGAGAAAGCGCTGCGAGAACGATCGCCGCGTCCATGGCTTGTCGGGATCGGTGATGGCGGCAAGCGCCATATGGTCGTCCCAGAGGCGGTTCTGATCGATGGGCGGCTTGGTCTCGGTCGGCATGATCGGCATGAGGCTCATGAGTTGGCGGCACTGGCGCCGGCACGATTATTGTTGAACACTTTGGCCATCGTGAAGCAAGACGATGGACATCGCGAAGCAAGAAACGATCAGGGAGAAAATCGTGAGCAGCAAGACCAGGATCGCATGGGTGACCGGCGGCGGCACCGGAATCGGCAAGGCGGGAGCGCAGGCGCTGCTGGCGGATGGCTGGACGGTGGTCATTTCCGGCCGCCGCGCCGATGTGCTGAAGGGCGTCGCCGATGAACTCGGCGCCGGCGGCAAGCCGGTCGAAGCCATGGCGCTGGACGTCAGCAATGCCGACGACGTCAACAAGGTGGCGCAGGCCATCCTCGCCAAACATGGCCGTATCGACCTTCTGGTGAACAGCGCCGGCGTCAACCTGCCGAAGCGAAGCTGGGAAGACGTGACGCAGGACGGCTGGGACCAGATCGTCGACATCAATCTCAATGGCGTGATGTATTGCATGCGCGCAGTGCTGCCTGCGATGCGCGCGCAGAAGGACGGCTGCATCATCAATGTCGCCTCGTGGGCCGGGCGCATCGTCTCCAAGATGACGGGGCCGGCCTATACGGCCACCAAGCACGCCGTGCTGGCGCTGACCCATTCCTTCAACATGGACGAATGCGTCAACGGCTTGCGCGCCTGCTGTCTCTCGCCCGGCGAGGTCGCCACTGACATCATGAAGAACCGTCCGGTGCCGCCGAGTGACGAGGTGATGGCGCGGATGCTGCAGCCGGACGATCTCGGCAAGACCATCGCCTTCATCGCCAGCATGCCACCGCATGTCTGTATCAATGAGGTGCTGATCAGCCCGACCTGGAATCGCAGCTTCCTGGCGATGTGAGCGCGTTAAAGGCAGCCAGCACAGCCCTTTGTGCTGGCGCCCGTCCGCCTCACGGCGTGATTGCGACCTTCAGCACGCCATCGCGTTGGTGCGAGAACAGATCGTAGGCTTTTTCGATATCGTCCAGTCTGTAATGATGGGTGACCAGTGACGTCAGGTCGACGCGGCCGGAGGCGACGACGTTCATCAGCCGTCGCATCCGCTCCTTGCCACCGGGACACAGGCTGGTGACGATCGTGTTATCGCCGAGGCCCGCCGAAAAGGCGCTCAGGGGAATCTGCAGATCCGTCGAATAGACGCCAAGGCTGCTCAGAGTGCCGCCCGGCCGCAGTGCGCGCAACGCCGACTCAAAGGTGCCTTGCGTACCGAGCGCTTCGATGGCCACATCGACGCCGCGGCCGTCGGTCAGGTCCATGATCTGCTTGACCGGATCTCCCTTCTTGAAGTCGACGACCATATCGGCGCCGAGCCGTTTGGCGACCTCGATACGCGCGGGCACCGTATCGACACCGATGATCGTGGTCGCGCCCATCAGCTTCGCGCCGGCGATGGCGCAGAGTCCGATCGGTCCCAGGGCGAACACCACCACCGTGTCGCCGATCGTGATGCCGCCGCGCTCGGCGCCGGCAAATCCCGTCGACATGATGTCGGGACACATCAGCACCTGCTCATCCGTCAACGCATCGGGTACCGGACTGAGATTGACCATGGCATCGGGGACCAGCACATACTCGGCCTGCGCGCCATCGATCGTATTGCCGAACCGCCAGCCGCCGGCCGCCTTGAAGCCGTGCTTCGTCCCAGCGCCATCCTGCGATGAGCAGCCGCAGAGACAGGCGTAACTGTGGCCGCTTGGCGTGATGGCGCCGGCGATAACGCGCTGGCCCTCGCGATAGCCGGTGACGGCACTGCCGAGCTTCTCGATGATACCAACCGGCTCGTGTCCGATGGTCAGCCCTTTCGCGACCGGATATTCACCCTTGAGGATATGCACATCGGTGCCGCAGATCGTGGTGGTCGTGATGCGCATCAGCGCATCGAGCGGGCCGACATCGGGGATCGGCTTGTCCTCCAGCACGATACGACCCGGTTCGACAAATATCGCAGCCTTCATTTTCGGCATGATCCTGCTCCTGCTTGCGACGGTGCGTCGATCGACGCGATAGGCCAATCATCTGCGCATTTTGCCGTGACAGGATTGAGGTGGATCAAGCGGCGATGCCTTTGGAATTCCTCTGAAGTGGCTGACAAACCGCTGCGCTGCTGCGTCGCTCTTGATTCAATTTGTCAAACAGCCACTGCTCTCCAGACATGCGTCATCGCCCCCATTATTTGCGGCGCGGGGGCGCCGTCGTCCTTTGCATTCCCACCCTCCTGCGAGAGGGCGTGCGGAACGCCAGGTGCCCGTTGCACCCTTGGGCCTGATGCGAATGCGGTCTTCCGCAATTTAGAGTGCATCAGGACTTTCGGAGGCGTCAGGCAAGTGCCCGACGTTCCGCCTGCGGTGTTTTTTCGGTTGCTTGCGCTTCGCCATGGCGACGATCCCATCACCAAAATTACAGTCCCAGGGCGGAGGGACAGGGTGCCTCAAGCGAGTAAGCCGAACGCGTTTTGACTTGGTCGTCCGTCACACTGTCCAGGGGTTTGTCGATCCGAAGGCCGGCCGTCTCCTTGCCAGTGGCAGTGCTGGCGCAGATCCGTCCTGCCCGAAGACAGACGTCACCCCCAAACCGCGTGACGCCGCATCTCCGGCGTCCACCGCATCCCACCCCGCGAACGTGACGATCGCGATCGCCCCTCTCGGCGGGGCAGGACAAAGGGGAATATAATCAATATAGGGATGTTGTCAACGGGGGTAGGAAAAAATGTTTAGGCACTGTCTTGCCGCCCCAAACTGTCATTCCGGCGCGGCCGGCACTTGCCGGACGCGAACCCGGAATCTCAGCATGTGAATCTCCAGACAGCGCGAAACACGTCGGGATTCCGGGTTCGCGCTCTGCCGGCTTCGCCGGCGACGCGCGCCCCGGAATGACGAACCCAGGCGGACGCCCCGGAATGACAGTGGAGAGGTCAGCGCTTCGGATACAAGGGATCGCCCCTCACCCGTTCTTTGCAAACAACTCCCGGCCGATCAGCATGCGGCGGATTTCGCTGGTGCCGGCGCCGATTTCGTAGAGCTTCGCGTCGCGCAGCAGGCGGCCGGTTGGATAGTCGTTGATGTAGCCATTGCCGCCGAGCAGCTGGATCGCGTCGAGTGCGCATTGCGTGGCGCGTTCCGACGCATAGAGGATGGCGCCGGCGGCATCCTCGCGGGTGGTCTCGCCGCGATCGCAGGCTTTCGCCACCGCATAGACATAAGCGCGCGCCGAACTCAGCGCGACATACATGTCGGCGATCTTGCCCTGCACCAACTGGAAATTGCCGATCGGCTCGCCGAACTGTTTGCGCTCGTGCACATAAGGCTGCGCGACATCGAGACAGGCCTGCATGATGCCGAGCGGGCCTGCCGCGAGCACCGCGCGCTCGTAATCGAGGCCGGACATCAGCACATTGACGCCGCGACCGACCTCGGCGAGCACGTTCTCTTCGGGCACTTCGCAATCCTCGAAGACGAGTTCGCACGTATCCGAGCCGCGCATGCCCAGCTTGTCGAGCTTCTGCGCCGTCGAAAAACCCTTCATGCCCTTTTCGATGATGAAGGCGGTGATACCGCGCGGGCCGGCAGCCGGATCGGTCTTGGCATAGACCACCAGCGTCTGCGCCACCGGGCCATTGGTGATCCACATCTTGTTGCCGTTGAGAACGTAGCGGTCGCCCTTCTTGTCGGCGCGGGTCTTCATCGACACCACGTCCGAGCCGGAACCCGGCTCGGACATCGCGAGGGATCCCACATGTTCGCCCGAGATCAGCTTCGGCAGATATTTGCGCTTCTGCGCCTCGTTGCCATTGCGACGCAACTGATTGACGCAGAGGTTCGAATGCGCGCCATAGGACAGGCCCACCGACGCCGAGGCGCGCGAAATCTCTTCCACCGCGATGACGTGTTCGAGATAGCCGAGCCCGGCGCCGCCGAACTCTTCCTCCACCGTGATACCGTGCAGGCCTAGCGCGCCAATCTTGGGCCAGAGATCGAGCGGAAACTGGTTGGTCTTGTCGATGGCTTCGGCGCGCGGCGCGATCTCGTTCTGGGAGAAGTCACGCACGGTCTCGCGAATCGCATCCGCGGTCTCGCCGAGATCAAAATTGAACATCCGTTGAGCGTTCGAAATCACAGGGTCGCCTCCGGTCAGAACGGAGCGCAAGCGCGCCGGCTTTGTTGATTGAAATCACCATGTCACGGGCCGAACGGGCTGAGAAGAGGCATAAAGTGGTCCTTGCTCTTGGCCGCGCAACGGGTTGTAATTCACCCAAATAAGCCATCCGGAACCAACCACGGAAGGCATGCCAGGGAGAGAACCGATGCTCGATCGCGTCCAGGATTCCGACAGCAACGAATCCGCCCAAGCGGCCGCTCACGCCCAAGCTTACAGGATGCCGCTGGATGAGTTCGATCCTGGCAACCCCGAACTGTTCCGCACCGATACGTTCTGGCCCTATTTCGAACGGTTGCGCCGCGAGGATCCCGTCCATTACTGCAAGGACAGCATGTTCGGACCGTACTGGTCGGTGACCAAGTACAACGACATCATGCAGGTCGAGACCAATCACGCCACCTACTCCTCTGCCGCGGCATTCGGCGGCATCACCATCCGCGACGCCGGCGTAAAGTTTCGCCGGCCAATGTTCATTGCCACCGATCCGCCGCATCACAGCGCCCAGCGCAAGACGGTGGCGCCGATGTTCGCACCGAACCATATGGACGAACTTTCGGGGCTGATCCGCGAGCGCACCGCGCAGGTGCTGGACTCCCTGCCCCGCAACGAAACCTTCGATTGGGTCGACCGCGTCTCGATTGAACTCACCACACAGATGCTGGCGACCCTGTTCGACTTTCCTTGGGAGGATCGCCGCAAGCTCACCCATTGGTCCGACGTCGCCACCATGCTGCCGCCGACAGAGGAAGCCGAAGCGCAGCGCCAGAAGGAACTCGGCGAATGCGGCGAGTATTTCGGCCGACTGTTTCAGGAACGGCTCAACGCGCCACCAAAGAGCGATCTGATATCGATGATGGCGCATAGCGAGGCCACGCGGCATCTCGATCCGGAGAGTTTTCTCGGCAACATCATTCTGCTGATCGTCGGCGGCAACGACACAACGCGCAATTCGATGTCCGGCGGCGTCTACGCACTCAATCAATTCCCTGGTGAATATGACAAGCTGCGCGCCAATCCCGCGCTGATCGAGAGCATGGTGCCGGAGATCATCCGCTGGCAGACGCCGCTCGCACATATGCGGCGCACGGCGGTGCAGGACACCGAGCTCGGCGGCAAGCAGATCAGGAAGGGTGACAAGGTCGTGATGTGGTACGTCTCGGGCAACCGCGATGACGAGGTTATCGAAAACCCCAACGAATTCATCATCGATCGCGTACGCCCGAACCGCCATCTGTCATTCGGCTTCGGCATCCACCGCTGCGTCGGCCTCAGACTTGCCGAACTTCAATTGAAGATTGTGTGGGAAGAGATCATCAAGCGCTTCGACAGGATCGAAGTCGTCGGCGAGCCGCGCCGCGTCTTTTCGAGCTTCGTGAAGGGTTATGAAACACTGCCTGTGCGGATCGCTGGCTGAACCAGCGACCTCAACAGCTCAGGATCGATTTTTGGAGAGCAGACGCCATGAATATCCAAGCCAGGATCAATCCTGACAAAGCCGAGATCCAGCGCGTCGCGCGCGAGATCGCCTATTCGACGCCGCTGAAGGACTTCCATCCCGGCGCGCCGAAATTGTTCGCCACCGACACGCTGTGGCCGTTCTTCGAGCGGCTGCGCGCGGAAGAGCCCGTGCATTACTGCACCAATGCGCCGATCGAACCCTATTGGTCGGTGACCAAGTATCACGACATCATGCATGTCGACACCAATCACGGCATCTTCTCGTCCGACGTGAAGCATGGCGGCATCGCGATCCGCGACGTGCCGGAAGGCTATGACTGGCCGAGCTTCATCGCCATGGATGAGCCGAAGCACAGCGCCCAGCGCAAGACCGTGACGCCGATGTTCACGCCTGATCATCTCGACGAGATGGCAGTGCTGATCCGTGGGCGCGTCTGCAAGGTGCTCGACGGATTGCCGCGCGGCGAGACCTTTGACTGGGTCGAACGCGTCTCGGTCGAACTCACCACGCAGATGCTGGCGACCCTGTTCGATTTCCCATGGGAGGAGCGCCGCAAGCTGACGCGCTGGTCGGACGTGTCCACCGCGCTGCCAAAAAGTGGCATCGTGTCGTCGGAGGAAGAGCGCCGCCGCGAGATGGACGAATGCGCCGCCTATTTCCAGAAGCTCTGGAACGAGCGCGCGAATTCCGACCCGCGGAATGACCTGATTTCCATGATGGCGCATAGCGACGCGACGCGCTTCATGGATCCCGACACACTGATGGGCAATATCATCCTGCTGATCGTCGGCGGTAACGATACCACCCGCAACACCATGACCGGCTCGGTGCTGGCGCTGAACGAGAACCCCGACCAGTATCAGAAGTTGCGCGACAATCCGTCGCTTATCGAGACCATGGTCCCCGAAGTGATCCGCTGGCAGACGCCGCTGGCGCATATGCGCCGTACCGCCATGCAGGATACTGAACTCGGCGGCAAGACCATCAAGAAGGGCGACCGGGTGGTGATGTGGTACGTCTCGGGCAACCGCGACGAGGAGGTGATCGAGCGCCCGAACGAGTTCATCATCGACCGCGCGCGGCCGAAGATTCACCTGTCATTCGGTTTTGGCATACACCGTTGCGTGGGCATGCGCCTGGCGGAGTTGCAATTGAGGATCGTTTGGGAGGAGATACTGAAACGGTTCGAGAACATCGAAGTTGTGGCGGAACCCAAGCGCGTGTATTCGAGCTTCGTTAAAGGCTATGAGACCCTGCCGGTTCGGATCACGTAAGACCGCAGGATTTCGTAATGCCGGTCAGGATTCATAATTTTCCCCTCAAGAAGAGAAGCTCAATTCCTTGACGAAACACCATCCCGCGGAACAGGACGAATTCCACGATATCCGCGATGCCGTTGCAAAACTGTGCGCACAGTTCCCCGGTGAATACTGGCGCAAGCTCGATCGCGAGATGGCCTATCCGAAGGCTTTCGTCGATGCATTGACGGAAGCCGGATACCTGTCGGTTCTGATCCCCGAGGAATATGGCGGCTCCGGCCTCAAGCTGTCGGCTGCAGCGGCGATCCTCGAAGAGATCCAGCGCGCCGGTTGCAACGGCGGCGGCTGCCACGCGCAGATGTATACGATGGGCACGGTGCTGCGTCATGGCAATGACGAGCAGAAGGCCAAGTGGCTGCCGAAGATCGCCAGTGGCGAAGTTCGCCTGCAGGCCTTCGGCGTCACCGAGCCGACCTCGGGCACGGACACGTCGTCGCTGAAGACGGTGGCGAAGAAGGACGATAACGGCGACTACATCGTCAACGGCCAGAAGATCTGGACCAGCCGCGCTGAATATTCCGACCTGATGGTGCTGCTCGCGCGCACCACGCCGAAGGAACAGGCGGCGAAGCGCACCGATGGTCTGTCGGTGTTTCTGGTGGACATGAAAGAGGCCAAAAAGAACGGCCTCGAGATCCGCCCGATCCGCACCATGATGAATCACGCCACCACCGAAGTGTTCTTCACCGACATGAAGGTGCCGGCGGAAAACCTGATCGGCGAAGAGGGCAAGGGCTTCCGCTACATCCTCTCCGGCATGAATGCCGAGCGTATCCTGATCGCCAGCGAATGCGTCGGCGATGCCAAGTGGTTCATCGCCAAGGCAAGCGCCTATGCCAAGGAGCGTCAGGTGTTCGGCCGCCCGATCGGCCAGAACCAGGGCATTCAATTCCCCATCGCCAAGGCCTATGCGAATATGCGCGCGGCCGAGCTGATGGTGAAGGAAGCGCTCCGCAAATACGAAGCCGGCATGGAATGCGGCGCCGAGGCCAATATGGCCAAGATGCTCGCAGCCGATGCGTCCTTCGAGGCCGCCAATGCCTGTATCCAGACCCATGGCGGTTTTGGATTTGCCGAGGAATACGACGTCGAGCGCAAATTCCGCGAGACGCGTCTGTATCAGGTAGCGCCGATCTCGACCAACCTGATCCTGTCCTTCGTGGCCGAGCACGTGCTCGGCATGCCGCGCTCGTATTGAGATAGACCCATGCTGCCGCTCAAGGGACTGACCGTCATCGCCGTTGAACAGGCGGTGGCTGCACCATTCTGCAGTTCGCGTCTCGCAGATGCCGGCGCGCATGTCATCAAGATCGAGCGCCCCGAAGGCGACTTTGCCCGCGGCTATGACGCCGCGGCCAAGGGCCAGAGCAGCTATTTCGTCTGGCTCAACCGCGGCAAGGATTCCGTGGTGGTCGATCTTGCCACGCCGGAAGGCCGCAAGGCGATGGAAGAGCTGATCGCCAATGCCGACGTGCTGCTGCAGAACCTCAAGCCGGGCTCGATGGACAAGCTCGGCTTCACCCGCGAACGCCTGCGCAAGGACTATCCGCGGCTGATCTGCTGCACCATCACCGGCTATGGCGACACCGGTCCCTACGCGCATCGCAAGGCCTATGACCTGCTGATCCAGGCGGAGAGCGGATTGGCGTCGATCACCGGCGGCCCCGAAGGCCCGTCACGCGTCGGCGTGTCCATCGTCGACGTCGCCACCGGCGCTGCCGCGCACGCCGCGATCCTCGAAGCGCTGATCGGTCGCTCGGTGTCGGGCGAAGGCGCCGATATCCGCATCTCCATGTTCGACGTGATGGCCGACTGGCTCACCGTGCCGCTGCTCAATGCCGAGGCCGGCAATGAGCCGAAGCGCATGGGTCTCGCGCATCCCTCCATTGCGCCCTATGGCGTGTTTCGCTCGAAGGACGGCAAGGACATCCTGATCTCGATTCAGAGCGAGCGCGAATGGAAGGTCCTCTGCGCCAAGGTGCTGGGCAATGCCGCGCTGGCCAATGATCCGCGCCTCGTCAACGGCGTCGAGCGCGTGCGCAACCGCGCCTTCACCGACCAGACCGTCAGCGACATCTTCGGCGCGCTCAGCCGCGACGAACTTCTGAAGCGCCTCACCGAGGCCGATATCGCATTTGCCGAAGTGAACACGATGGCGGATCTCACCAACCATCCGCATCTGCGCCGCATCACCGTGAACACGCCGAATGGCGAAGTGTCGTATCCGGCGCCGGCCGCGATCTGGGTCGATGCGCCGCGCAGCTACGGCGCCGTGCCCGGCATCGGCGAAGTGCAGAAGTAATCTTCAAGGTCACACGGAGGTCGTCATGACCGACAAGCTCGACATCGATCATCTGAAGCAGTGGATCGGTCGCACCGATGAGGCCTCCGACGTTGTGACTGCGCAGCTCGTGAAGGGCTTGCGCGCGACGCTGTTTCTCGACATCGGCACGCCGAAGCCCGGCGACGCCGCGCCCTTCACCACGCAGTGGTGCCTGGCGCAGCCGGTGGCGGCGATGGACAAGCTCGGACCGGACGGCCATCCCGCGCGCGGCGGTTTCCTGCCGCCGGTGCCGCTGCCGCGCCGCATGTGGGCCGGCGGTGAGTGCCAGTTTCTCGACCCGCTTGTTGTCGGCGATGAAGTGACACGCTCCTCGAAGATCCTCGACGTCAATCTGAAGACCGGCTCCACCGGCGCGCTGTGCTTCGTCAATGTCGAGCATCTGATCACCACCAAGCGCGGCCTGGCCATCCGCGAGCGGCAGGACATCGTCTATAGGGACATGCCGACCAGCATGGCGCCGCCGGCGCCGGCCCCGAAGGACGTGGCGGCCCAGCATCAGGAAATACATTATGCCGATCCCGTGCTGTTGTTTCGCTACTCGGCACTGACCTTCAACGGCCACCGCATCCATTACGACCGCGACTATGTCACCAAGGTCGAGTTCTATCCGGGGCTCGTGTTTCATGGGCCGCTGCAGGCGGCGCTGCTGGTGGAATTCGCGGCCAAGCTGAAGGGTGGCAAGGCGCCGGCCAAATTCAGCTATCGCGGCGTGTCACCGCTGTTCGATGGCGCGGATTTTTCGGTGAATGCGAACGAGACGGCAGCTGGGCTCGAGGTCTGGACCGCAAACCATCAGGGCGCGCCGACCATGAAGGCCACGGCGAGCTGGTAGTTCTTTCTTATCCCTCCCCCTTGTGGGGTCTGGCGGACGAATTCGTCCGCCATGGGTGGCCGCCGAAGGCGGTCGGGTGGGGGTAACCCCACGCTCCAGCCTGTGCTCGTGGCACCCCACCCGTCACGATGCTCGCTGAACGCTCGCATCGCGCCACCCTCCCCAGTCGCTTCGCTCCGGGGAGGGAAAAGAGAAGCGCGCCTCCGTTCGGCCGGCGCGGTTTCACCACACCTCCCCGATTGACTCCCGGCCCCCTCCTGCTGTTGATGAGTCAACAACACACGGCAGACAACTGCCCGATCCCGTGAGGAAACGACCTTGGCCCGCGACAGCAAGACAACCGCCGCCCGTAGTACCGTGAGCGTCAAGGATGCCACGCTGAACCTGTTGCGCGGCTTCGGCATCACCAAAGTGTTCGGCAATCCCGGCTCGACGGAACTGCCGTTTCTGTCCGACTGGCCCGACGATATCGATTACGTGCTCGGCCTGCAGGAAGCCTCGGTCATCGGCATGGCCGATGGCTATGCGCAGGCAACGCGCAATGCCGCTTTCGTCAATCTGCATTCCGCCGCCGGCGTCGGCCATGCGCTCGGCAATATCTACACCGCGCATCGCAACCAGACGCCGATGGTCATCACCGCCGGCCAGCAGGCGCGCAGCATCCTGCCGCTGCAGGCGTTTCTCTATGCCGAGCGCGCCTCGGAATTTCCGCGGCCCTATGTAAAATACAGCGTCGAGCCTGCGCGTGCAGAGGATGTGCCCGCCGCGATCGCGCGCGCCTATTATGTGGCGATGCAGCCGCCTTGCGGACCGACTTTCGTGTCCGTGCCGATCGACGACTGGACGCATCAGGCCCAACCTCTCGAAGCGCGTCATGTCAGCCGCGAGCTCGGGCCAGATCCGCAAGCGATGCAGGAACTCGTCGCCGCACTCAACACAAGCAAGAACCCTGCATTGATCGTCGGCCCCGGCATCGACCGCGCAAACGCCGTCGATCTCATGGTCAGCGTTGCGGAGAAGACGAAGGCTGCCGTCTGGGTCAGTCCGTTTTCGGCGCGTTGCAGTTTCCCGGAACTTCATCCGCAATTTGCGGGGTTCCTGCATGCGTCGCCGGCACAGCTCTCCGATGCACTCCGCGAACACGATCTCGTCGTCGTGATCGGCGCGCCGGTGTTCACCTTCCACGTCGAAGGTCATGCCGCGATCTTCGATGGCGACACCACGATCTTCCAGATCACGGACGATGCGGACTCGGCGGCCGTGGCGCCGATCGGCACCAGCATCATCGCGACCATGAAGCCGGCGCTGACGCTGCTACTTGAGCTGCTGCCCGATACCAAACGGGCAGTCGCCAAGGGCCGCATCCTGCCGCCACCGCCCGCGGGTGCTGACCCGATCCCGATAGATTATCTGCTGCACACGCTGTCGCGGGCCATGCCTGCAGATGCGATGCTGGTGGAAGAAGCGCCCTCGCATCGCCCTGCAATGCAGAAGTATCTTCCGATGCGCGGCGCCAATAGTTTCTACACCATGTCGTCGGGCGGCCTCGGCCACTCGCTGCCTGCATCTGTCGGCATGGCGCTGGGCTATCCGGATCGGCGCACCGTGTGCCTGATCGGCGACGGTTCGGCGATGTATTCGATCCAGGCGCTGTGGACCGCCGCGCAGCGCAAATTGCCTTTAACCATAGTGGTTATCAACAATTCCGGTTACGGCGCGATGCGTTCCTTCAGCCAGGTGATGCAGGTGCGTAATGTTCCCGGGCTGGATCTGCCCGGTCTGGATTTCGTCAAATTGGCCGAAGGCATGGGCGCGCATGCGGTGCGCATCAGCAAATCATCGGAACTTGCGGGCGCTTTCGCGGCCAGTCTGCAACATCCGGGCGTCTGCCTTGTCGAAGTCATCGTCGACTCGGCCGTTCCTGTGCTTTATGGACAGAAGCATTGATATGACGGGATCATAACGGAAGGGCCGGCATGACCAAGCAGCCGAACGACAACGCCAAGAAATCGCACAGCTCCCACTGGGGTGCCTTTTCCGGACAGTGGGTCGACGGCAAGCTCGTCATCACGCCGCATCCGATCGATCCCGATCCGAATCCGATCATCCAGAATTTTCCGGAGGCGCTCCGCCACAAGGCGCGCATCGCCAAGCCAATGGTGCGTCGTGGCTGGCTCGAAAATGGACCGGGTCCAGACGAGCGTCGCGGCCGCGATGCATTCGTCGAGATGGAATGGGACGAGGTGCTCGACCTGCTCGCCGGCGAACTCAAGCGCGTCAAGGACACCTACGGCGCCAGGGCGATCTATGGCGGCTCCTATGGCTGGTCCAGCGCCGGACGCTTCCATCACGCGCAGAGCCAGATCCATCGTTTTCTGAATGTCGCGCTCGGCGGCTATGTGCGTTCGGTCAACAGCTACTCGGCCGGCGCGTCGACGGTTCTCATTCCGCACATCCTCGGCAACTACGAAGACATGACCCGCCGCAATATCGGCTGGGATGAGATCGTCGAGCACACCGATATCATTCTCGCCTTCGGCGGCATGAACACCAAGAACTCGCGCGTCGCCGGCGGCGGCATTAGCAAGCACACCGAACATCGTGACATGATCGCGCTGAGCAAGCGCGGCGGCGAACTCGTGCTGATCTCGCCGCTGAAGAGCGATCTGCCGGATGAAGTGAACCAGGACTGGGTCGCCGCGCGTCCCGGCACCGATGTGGCACTGATGCTCGGCATCGCGCACACCGCCGTGATGGACGGCGCGCATGACCGCGCGTTCCTCGCCAGCCATACCCATGGCTGGGATATCTTCGAGGACTATCTGATGGGCCGCAGCGACGGCCAGCCGAAGGATGCGGCGTGGGCCGCTGCGATCACCGGCCTCACTGCCGACGCCATCCTCACGCTGGCGCGTCGCCTGCCCGGCAAGCGTGCGCTCTTTGTTGTTGCGCATTCACTGCAGCGCGCGAAGCATGGCGAACAGCCGGTTTGGATGGCTTCGGTGCTGTCGGCGATGTTCGGACAATCGGGCCTGCCCGGCGGCGGCTTCGGCTATGCGCTCGGCGCCATCGCCAATTACGGACGCCGCCAGAATGCCGTGCCGATCGCCGGCCTGCCGCAGGGCAAGAACGGCGTCAGCGAATTCATCCCGGTGGCGCGTGTCAGCGACATGCTGCTCAATCCCGGCGCACCGTTCGAATATAACGGCGCGCATATGACCTATCCGGATATCAAGCTGGTCTATTGGGCCGGCGGCAATCCGTTCCATCACCATCAGGACCTCAACCGCCTGCGCAAGGCTTTCGCGCAGGTCGACACGCTGGTGGTGCACGATCTCGCCTGGACCGCATCGGCACGCCACGCCGACTTCGTGCTCCCCTGTACCATGAGCCTGGAGCGCGAGGACATCGGCAGCTCGCAAACCGATCCGATGATGGTCGCGATGCATCAGATGGCCGAGCCGTTCGGCGACGCGCGCGACGACTACGCGATCTTCACCGGTCTCTCGCAGCGTCTCGGCAAGGCCGATGAATTCACCGAAGGCCGCACGCCGCGTGAATGGCTGAAGCATCTCTATCAGCCGACCTATGACGGGCTCAAAGCCAAGGGCCTCGACGCACCGGACTTCGATGCCTTCTGGGCGGCCGGCGAAGTGATGCTGCCGCAACTGCCGCTCGACGGCGGCACGCTGCGTGCCTTCCGCAACGATCCCGAGAGCACGCCGCTGCCGACCACCAGCGGCAAGATCGAGATCACGTCCGACACCATCGCCAGTTTCGGTTACGACGACTGCCCCGGCCATCCGGTCTGGCTGACGCCCGAGGATGTGGTCGATGCGACGAATCCACTGCAGCTCGTCGCCAATCAGCCGGCATCGCGTCTGCACAGCCAGCTCGATTTCGGAGGGCATAGTTCGGCCGAGAAGCGCCGCGGCCGCGAGGTCGCGCGCATGCATCCGGTCGATGCGGATGCGCGCGGCATCAAGGACGGCGACATCATCAAGCTGTTCAATCAGCGCGGTTCGTGTCTCGCCTCGGTGGTGGTCACCGAAGACGTGATGGCCGGCGTGGTGCAGCTTCCGACCGGCGCCTATTACGATCCGGAAGATCCGAACGAGGAGAAGCCGCTCTGCGTGCACGGCAATCCGAACGTGCTGACAAGGGACACCGGCACCTCGCGCCTCGCGCAGGGCTGCACCGGACAATTGACGGTCGTGAATGTCGAGAAGTTCACCGGCAACCTGCCGCCGATCCAGGCTTATGATCCGCCAATCCCGGTGATCAGGCCGCGCCCGCCGAAGCTGGAAGCGGCGGAGTAGTTTCTTCAGTAACTGAACCTGTAACGCGCAGACGCCCGTGGTCTCCCTCCCCCTTGCGGGGAGGGTCGGCCGATAGGCCGGGGTGGGGGTGCCCCAGGCTCGGTCGGAGTTTGTGGACCCCCACCCGACCGCGCTTCGCGCGGCCACCCTCCCCGCAAGGGGGAGGGATAAGAGCCGGTGCTCGCTGGGGCTACTCCAACTACGCTTCCCCTACTTCCCAAACGTCTCCCGCATCTTCGCCTGGATCTTGGCCATGCCGCCGATCCAGCGGTCGTAGTTCTCGGTCTTCTTGCGCATGTAGTCGATGACCTGCTTGTGCGGCAGGATCAGGAACGTCTCCGCCTCGATCCCCGCGAGCGCATCCTGCGCGACCTGCTCCGGCGACAGGTTGCCGTCATTGGATTGCGGGCCCTTCGGGATGTTCTTCAGCATGTTGGTGTCGACACCCTGCGGGCACAGGATCGAGACCTTGATGTTATCTGCCCGGTGCGAGATCGCGAGATTTTCGGCGAACCCAACCGCGGCATGTTTGGTGGTCGAATAGGCCGGGCTGCCGACTTGCGAGAGGAGCCCCGCGGCCGAGATCGTGTTGAGGAAGTAGCCGCCGCCACGTGCCTTGTAGAGCGGGATCAGATGTCGCGCCGCATAGACATGGGCCATCACATGGATTGCCCAGCTCTTCGCCCACGGTTCATCCGACGTGCCGCCGGCATTCGGGCTCATCGGATCGAAGCCGCCGCCGATGCCGGCATTGGAGCAGAACAAAGCAATCGGCCCGTAATGCCGTTCGGTCAATTCGATCACATGCTGGATATCTTTTTCCTTGCCGACATCGCATCGAAATGCGGCGCCGCCGATGGACTCTGCAACGGCGGCCGCGCGCTCACCGTCGAGATCGACGACGACGACTTTCGCTGCGCCTGCTTTATGAAATGTCTCGCATAGCGCCTGGCCAATGCCATTGGCGCCACCGGTCACGACGACGACCTTGCCGTCTACCCGCATGCCGCACTCCCTTTTTGTTTGTTTTTGTTTCTTATTAGAGCATGATCTGATCCGAAAACCGGTACCCACTTTTCGGGATCATGCTCTAGGTGCTCAGCACCATGTCGAGCACGGCCGTATAGTGGCATGCGGCGCCGAGCAGGACAAATGCGTGCCAGATCGCGTTCTGGAAACGCAGCCGCTGCCAGGCGTGGAATACGACGCCCAGCGTATACAGCGTGCCGCCGGCGGCGACGAACCACATGGTGAGCGGCGGCAGCGGTGTGAACACTGCGTCATAGGCCATCAAGCCGCTCCAGCCCATGGCGAGATAGAGCACCACGGCGAGCCGATCGAAACGGCCGGGATAAACCAGCTTGATGACGATGCCGGTGATGGCGACGCTCCACACGCCGGCGAGCAGCGAGATCGCGAGCCGTGTGTTGGCGATCTGCGCAAAGAACGGCGTGTAGGTCGCCGCGATCAGCAAGTAGATCGCGGAGTGATCGAAGCGGCGCAGGAACCATTTTCGCGGCGACACCGGCCACATATTGTAGATGGCCGACAGCACCAACATGGCCAGCAGGCCCACGGAATAGACCGAGACGGTCACGACCTCATACGCCGTCGCAAACACGGCGGCGAGCACGATGAGGACGGTGGCGGCGATCAGGCCGGAAAACACACCGAGACCGTGAACGATGCCGTCGGCGATCAGTTCGGCACGGTCGTAATTCCAGCGGATCGCGCCGGCCACCATGTGAGCGGAATTGGTGGTCAGTTCTTTGAATCGGAAAACGGTCATGGTGGCGTCAACCCGGCCGGTGCGATGCGGTGAGCTTGCCCCGTAAGCCCGCCTGTGACTTCCCCTGAAATCAGCGATAGATCATAGGCTGGAGATCGTCAACGAAAGCCAAACGACGAAGTAACGACGCTTTCGTGACGAACTTGATTTCAGTCAGACAATCGCCATTTTTAGAGGCAGACCAACACCCGCGCACCATTCACCATGATGAGCTTTCCCGCACGATGCCCAGCCTGTCCGAACTCGTCGAAGAAGCACGGCTGTCCGCGCGCGCATTGCTCGATTATGGCGATGGTCTGTTCAATCCCACGGTGCGGCTTGGGGTCACAGGCCTGTCGCGCGCCGGCAAGACGGTCTTCATTACCGCGCTGGTGCATGGCCTGACGCGCGGCGGACGCTTTCCCGTCTTCGAGTCGCTCGCCACCGGACGCATCGCCAAGGCGCGTCTCGCGCCGCAGCCCGACGATGCCGTTCCCCGGTTCGCCTATGAAGAGCATCTGCGCACGCTGATCGACGACCGCCGCTGGCCGAACTCCACCACCGATATCAGCGAGCTGCGTCTGGTCATCGACTATCAGCGCACGAGCGGCGCCGACCGCACGCTGACCCTCGACATCGTCGACTATCCCGGCGAATGGCTGCTGGATCTGCCGCTGCTCAGTAAGAGCTATGAGGAATGGTCCGCGGAGAGCCTTGCGCTATCGCGGCAGGGACCGCGCGCGGCGCTGGCTGCGGCGTTTCACGCGCATCTTGCCACGCTCGATCCCAATGCACCGGAGAACGAGCAGGCGACGCTGATCGCAGCAAAACTCTTCACCGACTATCTGCGCGCCTGCCGCGACGAACGCTTTGCCATGAGCCTGCTGCCGCCGGGCCGCTTCCTGATGCCCGGCAATCTCGCGGGCTCGCCGGCGCTCACCTTTGCGCCGCTCGACGTCGCCAGCGATGGCAGTGCACCGGATGGTTCGCTGTGGGCGATGATGAAGCGACGCTATGAGGCCTATAAGGATGTGGTCGTCCGCCCATTCTTTCGCGATCACTTCTCCAGGCTGGATCGGCAGATCGTACTCGTCGATGCGCTCTCTGCCTTCAACGCGGGACCCGAAGCACTGCACGATCTCGAAGCCGCCCTCGCCGGCATCCTCGATTGCTTCCGCATCGGCCGCAGCACGATCCTCAGCACGCTATTCCGCCCGCGCGTCGATCGCATCCTGTTTGCAGCGACCAAGGCCGATCATCTGCACCACCTCAGCCACGACCGGCTGGAGGATGTGCTCAGGCGCACCGTGACCAAGGCGGTGTCGCGTTCGGAGCTGGCCGGTGCGTCGGTCGATGTCGTCGCCATCGCCGCCGTGCGCGCCACCAAGGAAGCGCTGGTGCAACGCGGCCGTGACAAGCTGCCGTCGATCCTCGGCACGCCGGCCGCCGGCGAGGTCGCCAATGGCGAGACCTTCGACGGCGAGACCGAAGTCGCGACCTTCCCCGGCGACCTGCCGACCGATCTCGATGGCTTGTTCGCCGGCGGTTCTTTCAAGGGACTCTCGACAGATGCCGCCGACAAGGCCGACTATCGCTTCCTGCGCTTCCGCCCGCCGCAGCTCGCGCGCGATGGCGGCGAGGAGCCGGCGCTGCCTCACATCCGCCTCGACCGCGCGCTCCAGTTCCTGATCGGAGACAGGCTGCAATGACCGACCGTACGCGCCGCCCGGCCACGTTCCGGCTCGACGATCCCCACGTCACCGTCATGGACGCCGACGAGGATGCCGGCCGCCTCGCCCGCGGCACCATCCGCATCACGCCTGAAGCCGATCCGATGGCGATGCCCGTCGTCATCGACGAGCCGCTACGACCCGTACGATCGGGCTTCCGCTGGGGCACGCTGTTCTGGACCGGGCTCGGCGGCCTCGTGCTGCTCGGCACGGGTCTGGGCGTCACGCAACTGGTCCGCGACCTGTTCGCCATCAATGACGGCCTCGGCTTTCTCGGCCTCGGCTTCGCCGCGCTGGTCAGCATCGCGCTGATCGCCATCATCGCACGCGAAGCGCTGAGCCTGATGCGGCTCGCCACTATCGAGAAGCTGCATGCCCGCGCGCTAGCCGTGATCGCCAGCGACGATCATGCCGAAAGCCGCGCGGTGCTCGCCGATCTGCTGAAACTCGCACATACCAATCCGCGCCTCGCCCGCGCCCGCACTGCCCTGCAGGGCCATGCCGACGATATCATCGACGGCGCCGATCTCATTCGCGTGGCCGAACGTGAATTGATGAGCCCGCTCGACATCGAAGCGCGTCGCCTCGTCTCGGTCGCCGCGCAGCGCGTCTCGGTGGTGACCGCCGTCAGCCCGCGCGCGGTGGTCGATGTGCTGTTCGTCGCCGCCGCGGCGATCCGGCTGGTCCGCCAACTTGCAAAACTCTATGGCGGTCGGCCGGGAACGCTGGGCATGATCACGCTGATGCGTCATGCCATCAGCCATCTCGCCATCACCGGCGGCATGGCCGCCAGCGACAGCATGATCCAGCAGGTGCTCGGCCATGGCATCGCCGCGAAACTCTCGCAGCGGCTGGGCGAAGGCGTACTCAATGGCCTGCTCACTGCTCGCCTGGGTCTCGCCGCCATCGATGTGACGCGGCCATTGCCATTCACGGCGCTGCCACGCCCGCAGCTTGGCGATCTCGCAAAGGATCTGCTGCGCAAGCGGGACGGGGAAGAGAATGCGTAATCCGCACTACTTCTCAACTGCGGCTACGCAGTCGACCTCGACGTCGAACGGGCCATGCCATCCTGCAACGATGAAAAAGCCGCGCGCCGGCGGCTCTCCTGAGAAGTAACGCGCATAAACCCGATTGATGGTTTCGAACTGATCGGCCCCCGTGCAATAGACATTGCACTTGATCACCCTGTCGATCGATGAGCCCGAAGCCGTAAGGCACAGCGCCATCTGATCGAGGACAATCTCGATCTGCCGCTCCAGCGGGAAGCGCCTGATCTCCCCGGTCTCGGGATCATAGGGCGGCAGTTGCGAGACATAGACGAGATCGCCATAGCGCACGGCCGGCGCGACAGGAACCTTCCGTGCCTCGAAATAGGATGAGAACGGTTCGACGCGGATGAATTGCGCTTCCATGTATTGTCTCCCGGTGCAGCTAGTTCCCGGGACAGGATCGCACGGGCGGCAGCTCCGGATGGGCCAATTGGTTCGGCGCCGGCCGAACCGACGGGAGTGGCGGATTATCCGGCGAGCCGCTACGCTGGGATATGGTCGCCTCCGCAAACATGGTCGAAGTCGCAGCGCTGGTTGGCGATACTGCGCGCGCGACCATGCTTGCGGCACTTATGGGAGGTCAGGCGCTCACGGCAACCGAGCTGGCGTTTCAGGCGCGGATATCCCGCCCCACCGCGAGCGAACATTTGGCTCAGCTGCTCAACGCGCGATTGATATCGGTAACACCGAGCGGGCGGTTTCGTTACTATCAAATCACATCGCCGCTCGTGGCCCAGATGCTGGAAAGCATGATCGCCGTCGCGGCCCTGGAAATGCCACCGAGGCATCGACCGCGTTCTGCGCGCGATGAAGCGTTGTGCCTTGCGCGCAGTTGCTACGATCATATGGCCGGACGGTTGGGCGTTGCGGTCGCGGACGCGCTGATCGCACGAGATTACATGCATTTGAGTGCAGATGGCGGAGCCCTTACCGATCCAGGCCACCGCTTCCTCTGCGACTTCGGAGCCAACCTTGAAACCGACCGCCGCAGCAAGCGCATCTTCTGCCGGGCTTGTCTGGACTGGAGCGAGCGGCGCTATCATGTGGGTGGATTGGTCGGCGCCGAGCTTCAACGGCGGTTTCTGGAACTCGGATGGGTTGCGCGAACGGGCGCGACTCGCGCCTTTAAAGTAACGGATGCCGGCAAGGTTGAATTGAAAGACATATTTGGTGTCGATCTGGACGTCGCATGCACCAATCGCGGCCTGCTTCTGCCTCGTCAACCGGGAGAAAGTCCTCAGCGCGCCGCCAGCTGAATGCGTGACGGCACAGACATTTCGGCCAGCGCCGGCCAGCGATAGAACGGCGTATCAGGCTTCGGCGTCAGGTCAGGCGTCCAGCCGGTGAGCTTGTCGATCGCATAGTGCTTCATGGCCGTGCCGCGCCAGATGGTATCGACTTCGGCAACAGGCGTCAGCACTGCGCTGGTCGTCGCCAGCAGCGGGCGCTGATTGTCCGCGGTCTGCGCGATGTAAAGTCCGGTGTGCCCCTTAATTCTGTCCATGCCGGGATCGCGAAAACCGATAAATCTGGCGCGCTCGTTGACCTGCACCACCGGCACCCTGTCCTTGAGATGCCAGCGCAGCATCGCATAGGTGCGGTAGTCGGTCGTCGCGATCCACGTGGCGCCGGTAGCCTTCATCTCCGCCAATGCGCGGTCGGCCAGCACCTGATAGCCGCCCTCGCCGCCAAGCGGATCGTTCTTGCCGATCAGATTCCACGGTGCGGCTACGCAATACAGGAACACCAGCACCACCAGCGGAATGCCGGTGGCGATGGCGGCGATGCTCCAGCCATAGGAGGCACGCACCATGCGCTGCGACCAGCCGTCGCCCGCGAGCTTCGTCAGGTTGATCGCGGCGGCGGCGATGCCGGCGGGCCACAGGAACATCGGCCAGGTATCGCCGACACGCAGCGTCAGCGACTTCCATGCAAAGTAAAAGAACGGCACCAATACGCAGGTGGCAAGCAGGATCGCGACCGGCTCGCGGCGGCGATAGCCACGCCATGCACTGACGACCACGGCAGAGAGAATGACCGGCATCAGGATGAAGCCGACCTGACCGAACTGCAGGCCGAGAAAATCGCCGAGCGTCCGCAGCGAGACCTCGTTATTCGTGGTAGCGCGGATGAACTGGAACCTGAACGATGCCCAGTCGTGGCCGAAATTCCAGGCTAGAACCGGCGACGAGATCGCCAGCGCGATCAGCACGGCGAGCCATGGATACGGACTGCGCAGCCAGCGCCCGCGCCATTCCGGCACCAGCATGAAAGCGAGAATGCCCGGCACGAACATCACCACCGTGAGTTTCGACAGCAGCGCGAGACCGCCGAAGACGCCGGCCACGAGCCACCAGCGCCCGTCATGGCTTTCGGCCAGCCGCAGCAGCGACCACAGCATCGCCATGGTGAACGGGATCAGCGCCACATCCGGCGCCACCTTGGCCATCAGCAATCCGTAATACAGCGCCGCTTCCGACATCAGCACCGCCAGCAGCACCGCACGCAGATCCTGCGTGACGCGGCGAACGATGTCGGCCAGCAGCAATTGCGTCACCGCCATCGCCACGATACCGGCGAAACGCGCGCCGAAATTGGTGTCGCCAAAGATCAGCGTGCCCGCACGGATGAACCATGAGATCATCGGCGGATGATCGAGGAACGACAGCACGTTTTCCTTCGACCAGGTCCAGTAATAGGCCTCATCGGTGCGCAGATCGAACAGCCCGGCATAGACCAGCCGCATCGCAGTCAGCGCGACCAGCAATGCACCGATCACCCAAAAGGCGCGGCGGGAGACATTCCGATCGAGGTAAGGGTCGGGGAAAGACGTCATCGCCGAGCTTTTCGGCGGACTTCGCCATGCTGTCAACTTGTTGACTTTACTGCTGGATAAGGTCTGTCCGGAGGCCGCTCCGGATGGCATCGGAGCGCGTCTCGCCGTAGGGTTTCGCCATGGACGCCTCGCTCAATCCCGCCAGCAACCTGCCCCGGACGGCCCCCGCCACCGCGTGGTGGCGCGGCATCGGGCTGCGCCAGGTCAGGCTGGTCTGCGGACTGGTGCTGTTCACCTATCTGCTCAGCCATTTCCTCAATCACGCGCTTGGCAATATCTCGCTCGACGCGTTGCAGGCCGGCGTCATCATCCATGCCGGCTTCTGGCAGTCCTTCCCGGTCGCCGAGATCTTTTATTCGGCCGTCACGATCCATGGCGCACTCGGCATCTGGGCGCTGTACGAGCGCCGGCAATTTCGCTGGCGGGCCATCGAGCCACTGCAACTCGTGCTCGGCCTCAGCATCCCGGCACTCATCGTCGCCCATGTTGTCGCCGTCAGGCTCGGCCAGAACCTATTCGATATCGACCGCAGCTATCCGCAGGTGTTCTACAGCTGGATTACATCGCCGTGGAGAACGTGGTCGATGTATCTCGTCGTTATGGTCTCCTGGCTGCACGGCTGCATCGGGCTGTATTTCTGGCTGCGGCTGAAAGTTTATTTCAAACGCGTCGCGCCCTACCTGCTCGCAGCAGCGGTTCTAATTCCGACACTGGCGCTGCTTGGCATCTTTCAGGGCAAGCGTGAGGTCGAGGCAAAGCTGGGATCGCCGCAATGGCAGGCGGCAAATCTCAACGAGACACGGCTCGGCACCGAGCCGCAACAACAGGCCCTGGGCGATCTCACAGATCGGCTCCTGATCGGCTATGCCGCACTGCTCGCCATTGTGCTGGCGGCACGCGGCATCCGGCAGGTGGTGGAGCAGCGCGCAGGAATGATCAATCTCACCTATGGCGATGGCCGCAAAATTCGCGTCCCCACGGGACTCAGTGTCCTCGAAGCCAGTCTGCGCCATCGCGTTCCGCATGCCAGCGTCTGCGGCGGACGCGCGCGCTGTTCGACCTGCCGCATTCGTATCACCAGCGACATCGATAAGCTGCCGGCACCGTCAGCACGCGAAGCCTTTATTCTGAGCCGCATTGGCACCGGTGCCGATCCCGCGGTTCGCCTTGCCTGCCAGTTGCGTCCGACAACTGATGTGGCCTTCGTTCAACTGTTCGCGCCGCAGGTGACCAGCGCGAATGCGCATGCATCGCAGCCGGCGCGGATCGGCCAGGAGCGTTATCTCGTCTGCATGTTCGTCGACATGCGCGGCTCGACCATGCTCGCCGAGAAGCGGCTGCCTTACGACACCGTATTCATCGTCAACCGCTTTCTCGACGCCGTCTCGCAAGCTGTGATCGCAAGCGGCGGCCAGCCCAACCAGTTCATCGGCGACGGCGAGCTGGCGCTGTTCGGCCTCGCCTGCGATCCGCAGACGGCATGCCGTCAGGCCCTGCACGCCGCACAACTGATCGCCGAGAATATCGATGAGCTCAATCGTGCGCTCGCCCATGACCTGCCGCAGCCGCTGCGCTTCGGCATCGGCATTCATGGCGGCGAAGTCATCGTGGGCGATATCGGCTATCGCGACCACCTGGTGTTCACTGCGCTCGGCGACGCCGTCAACGTCGCGGCACGCCTGCAGGACATGACCAAGAGCCTCGCTTGCGAAGTCATCATCTCCGAGGAAGTAAGCACCACTGCAGGCCTCGCGGGTGACGCGCTGCCACAACAGGACGTCGCGATCCGCGGCCGTGCCGCGCCGATGAATGTACGCACGATCACAGACGCCAGGGTACTTTCATCTCTCGTTACCAGCGACATGGTTTCCGCGCTTTAACGCTGTTCCTGCAGGGCGCACACGCTTCGCCTGCCTGAACAGGCATTCAGAAAATTCCTACAGAATTTCTTCGAACCCGCTCCGAAATCGATGCGACGAATTTGCGATGGATCGAACAGACAGATCCCGCAACCAGCGCTCCGCGCATCACTGAAGGAGAACGACCATGTTTCGCAAACTCGCACTCGCATTCGTTGCTGCAGCTTCCCTCGGCGCGATGGCGCTGACGCCGTCCACCGCATCGGCCCATGGCTGGGGCTGGCATGGCCATCACCACCACTTCCATGGCGGCGGCTTCTACGGCCCTACTTTCGGCATTGGCTATGTCGGTGGCGGCGGTGGATGCTATGTGAGCCGCCGCGTGATGACGCCCTACGGCCTGCGCTGGCGTACGGTTAACGTCTGCTACTAATCCTCGCATGAGGGCTGCGAACCCCGGCCGCCTCGGCCGGGGTTTTGCATTGCAGCGATATCACTCGCATGCAGGCGACAACGCATGGTCGTATTGCGACCGAACCCGGCACTCGACTTTTGCGACCTTCCGCCGCGTCGGAAACATCCTGAATAGCGACGAATCCCGGCAAATTGGACAGATAACGGTCGGTTTGGACGATTTCTGCACGCCGTTTGAGCTATCAAGCTTGGCAATCCGCGGGTAACGTGCGCATGTCGGATATGCCGGTTTGCGGGGACCGGCAATTCGTTATCGATTTTGATCCCGCGGAGACGACGTGATGACTAAAGGCACTGTGAAGTGGTTCAACCCGACGAAGGGTTATGGATTCATCCAGCCGGCGAATGGCGGCAAGGACGTGTTCGTTCATATTTCGGCAGTTGAGAAGGCTGGCCTTTCGACACTGAACGAAGGACAGACCGTTGAATTCGAGGAAGTTGCCAACCGCGGCAAGACCTCGGCTGAGAACCTCAAGGTCTGATACATCTGGTTTGATACCAGTGTGATCCGGCTGCTTCACCAGGCTTTCGTCAGGCAAGTTTTCCAGATCACGCCTCAACAATGTAGAGCGCATTCGGCACGAGCGGTTTCCTCCAAAGGGGCACCTCTCCTGCAACGCAATCAGTTTCACGCAGGATTGCGCTAATTCGATCCGCGGTGTGCGCTCTAGCCTAACTCCAAAAGTCCGAGCTGGGATCTTTCGAAGGTCCGCTCCTTAGAGCCGCCAGTTGACGTGACGCAGGCCTCAGCGACGCGACGGCGCTCCATTCCCTGCTTCAGTTTTCCTTGACCCACTGATCGGCCGGCTTGACGTCCGGGAGCTGCGCATAGCCGCGCGTCCACATGTCGACGACCCATTCGGTGCCAGTCGCGCGGTCCAGCAGCACGGCAGTATTGTGCGGCGTCTGCAGCACCAGCGCATTGCCGCGATAGCGCGGATTGCCCACCGTGTGATGCTTCAGCAAACCCCAGTCCTGGATGATCAGCAGCAGGCTGGTGACGTTGCGCGTCGTGTCCCAGCAATCGAAATTATGCTTGTCGTCGAAATAGCGGAAATCCGCATTGGCGATCCGCTTGTCGGTACCGAGCACCGGGCCGACGCGGCGGTCCCACCACACCACGGCCTTCTGCACGGCAGCGCGTTCCGCCGCGGCCGACGCCTTGCCCGCGGCGAGAAGTTTGGTGAGCGCGGCCCTGTCGGCAGGCGTGAAATCGAAGGCGTGGCGACGCCGGCAGACGAAGCCATAACAGATGGTCATGGAACCGGCGGATGGCGGGTAGATCGACACCGACGTGTAGAGATCACTGACCTCGCGGGACATTTCGATCGCGCGCGCATGAGACATCGAGAACAGGCCAGTCACTGCGATGACAGCTGCCGCCATTAGAATACGAAAATCGGCGACACGAAGATTGAAGTAGCCTGCCCGCATGATTTGCTCCGAGAGAAACGCGCGAAAACCTAACGCAGGGTCTCCACGCTGCCAAGACAACGGCAAGGCAACGGCGGCGTTCTCCCGGCTCGCTATCCCACCGGCAGCGGTGCGTCGCGCTTCACTTCTTCCATGACCGCGTAAGTGCGGCTCTCGCGCACGCCGGGCAGTGCCAGCAGGCTCTCGCCGAGAAAACGGCGATAGGCGCTCATGTCGGCAACGCGCGCCTTCACCAGATAATCGAAACCGCCGGCCACCATGTGGCACTCCAGCACTTCCGGCGCGAGCCGCACCGCGCGGGCGAAGCGTTCGAACACATCCGGCGTGGTCTTGTCGAGCAGCACCTCGACGAACACCAGCAGGCCAAGGCCGAGCATCTGCGGATTCAGCCGCGCGCCATAGCCCTCGATATAGCCTTCGCGTTGCAGCCGCTTCAGCCGCTCGCCAATCGAGGTCGGAGACAGGCCGACCTTCTCGGCGAGCTCAACATTGGCGATTCGGCCGTCAGCCTGCAGGACGGCGAGGATTTTCCGGTCGATTTTGTCGATATCGCTCATATCGGAGGTATAGCACGGCTATTTCCGGAATATCTAAGGTAAAATCGCGATATCTCCTATCGAGCTCCGGAAAGACCGGGATTAGGCTTGCAAGATATTCAAGGAAACGCCCATGCCGCCCGATTTCATGCCTCCCTTCACCGCTCCCTATGCACCGGATGATGGGGCCATCGCCGCCGGGCTTCTGGCCGACGCAGCCATGACGCCCGCCCAGGACGCGCGGATCGACGCAACGGCAACGCGCCTGATCGACGCGATCCGCGCCAAAGACGACCGCTTCGGCGGCGTCGAGGACATGCTGCGGGAATATGCGCTGTCCACCAAGGAGGGCCTCGCGCTGATGGTGCTGGCCGAGGCGCTGCTGCGAGTGCCGGACGCGCGGACCGCCGACGCCTTCATCGAGGACAAGCTCGGTCAGGGTGACTTCATTCATCACGAGACCAGATCCAGCGCCTTCCTGGTCAACGCCTCTGCCTGGGCGCTCGGCATCTCGCAGCGGGCGATCCAGCCCGGCGAGACGCCGACGGGCACGCTAGGCCGGCTGGCCAAGCGGATCGGCCTGCCCGCGGTGCGCACCGCGACGCGGCAGGCGATGCGGCTGATGGGCAGCCATTTCGTGCTCGGCGAGACCATCGATGCGGCGCTGGCCCGCGCCCGCACGCCGTCCGAACGTCCGGCGCGCTACTCCTTCGACATGCTCGGCGAAGGCGCCCGCACTGCCGACGACGCGAAGCGCTATTTCGACTCCTATGCCTCGGCTATATCAGCCATCGGCCACGCCGCCGGCAACAACCCGCTGCCCGACCGGCCGGGTATCTCGGTCAAACTCTCGGCGCTGCATCCGCGCTATGAGGCGGTGAGCCATCAGCGCGTGATGCGCGAACTGGTGCCGCGCCTGATCGCGCTGGCGCAGCAAGCGAAGAGCTATGACCTCAATTTCACCATCGATGCCGAAGAAGCCGACCGGCTCGAATTGTCGCTCGATGTGATCGATGCGGCCTTTGCCGATCCGTCGCTGGCGGGATGGGACGGATTCGGGCTTGCTATCCAGGCCTATCAGAAGCGCGCCGAAGCGGTGATCGATCACATCGACGCGCTGGCGCGCCGTCACGATCGCAAGATGATGGTGCGCCTCGTGAAAGGCGCCTATTGGGACACCGAGATCAAGCGTGCCCAGGAACGCGGGCTCATTGGCTATCCGGTGTTCACCCGCAAGGCGATGACCGATCTCAACTACATCGCCTGCGCGCAGAAGCTGCTCGCTTTGCGGCCGCGCATCTTTCCGCAATTCGCCACGCACAACGCGCTCACCGTCGCGACCATCCTCGAACTGGCTGGCACCAGCGGCGGCTACGAATTCCAGCGCCTGCACGGCATGGGCGACGCGCTTTACGATCAACTCGGCAAGGACCATCCCGCGATCCGCTGGCGTACCTATGCGCCGGTCGGCAGTCATCGCGATCTGCTGGCCTATCTGGTGCGGCGGCTGCTGGAGAACGGCGCGAACTCATCTTTCGTGGCGATTGCCGCAGATGACACCGTGCCGGTCACGACGCTGCTGAAGCGGCCTGCCGCAATTATTGGCGCGCCCGACGGCGCGCGACACGCGAAGATCTCGCTGCCTGGCGATCTCTATCGACCCGAGCGCACCAATTCGCACGGCATCGAATTCGGCGAACGCGCTGCGTTGAACAAATTGCTGGCCGAGATTGCGGCCAGCAAGCCTGACATGGATAAGGTGGTCGATGCCACTGCCGAGCAGGCAGGTGCTGCTGTGACGGCAGCACGCGCCGGCTTTGCATCGTGGAGCCACACCCCAGCACATGAACGCGCGGCGATCCTCGACAACGCCGCCGACCTTCTGGAACAGCGCCGCGCGTCCTTCATCGCATTGCTGCAACAGGAAGGCGGCAAGACGCTCGATGACGCGCTGTCGGAAGTCCGCGAGGCCATCGACTTCTGCCGCTATTACGCCGCGCAGGGCCGCGAGCAATTCGGCACTGGCCAGACAATGCCCGGGCCCACCGGCGAGAGCAACGTGTTGAGCCTGCGCGGCCGCGGCGTCTTCGTCGCCATCTCGCCGTGGAATTTTCCGCTGGCGATCTTTCTCGGCCAGGTGAGCGGCGCGCTGATGGCGGGCAATACGGTCGTCGCCAAGCCGGCCGAACAAACGCCACGCATCGCGGCGCAGGCCGTGCGCCTGCTTCACGAAGCCGGTGTGCCCACATCAGCATTGCATCTGATCCAGGGCGACGGCCGCATCGGTGCGGCGCTCGTCGCGCATCCCGCCATTGCCGGTGTGGTGTTCACCGGCTCGACCGAGGTGGCCCGATCGATCAACCGCACCCTCGCCGCCAAGGATGGCCCGATCGTGCCACTCATCGCCGAGACCGGCGGCATCAATGCGATGATCGTCGATGCCACCGCGCTGCCCGAACAGGTCGCCGACGATGTGGTGATGTCAGCGTTCCGGTCGGCCGGGCAGCGCTGCTCCGCGTTGCGGCTGCTGCTGGTGCAGGACGATGTCGCCGACCGCATGATCGAGATGATCGTTGGCAGCGCGCGCGAATTGAAGCTCGGCGATCCCGCCGACCCGGCGACGCATATCGGTCCGGTGATCGACGCCGAGGCAAAGCAAAAGCTGGATGCGCATATCGCGCGCAAGACGATCGAGGCACGCGTGCATCTTGCGGGCACAGCACCTGCGGGCAACTTCGTCGCGCCGCATATCTTCGAACTCAAGAGCGCGCGGCAACTCACCGAGGAAGTGTTCGGCCCGATCCTGCATGTGGTGCGCTATCGCACGGCCGGCTTCGACAAGGTGTTGCAGGATATTGCCGACACCGGCTACGGGCTCACGCTGGGCGTGCATTCGCGGATCGACGATATGGTTGAGCGCGTGATAGCCCGCCTGCCGGTCGGCAATGTTTATGTGAACCGCAATATGATCGGCGCGGTGGTGGGCGTGCAACCCTTCGGCGGCTTCGGCCTGTCCGGCACCGGGCCGAAAGCCGGCGGTCCGCACTACCTCGCCCGCTTCGCCACTGAACAGACGGTCACGATCAACACAGCTGCCGCGGGTGGCAATGCAGCATTGATGACAGATCAAAACTGATCCTTCTTACCCTCCCCTGGAGGGGGAGGGTCGGTGAGCAGCACGCAACGCGTGTTGCGAGACGGGGTGGGGTGAAGCCACAACGACGGAGCTTGCTGCTTCACCCACCCCGCTGCGCGCTATGCACGCAGCGACCCTCCCCCTCCAGGGGAGGGTTAGCTGAGCCCGTTGCATCACCCGTCGAAGATGGGTCAAATGCGCCACCGGATTCCAGATGGAATTAAATTCCGGCAGACGGCAAGAACAACACGCAGAACAAAAGCGACGGGAGTGACGCATGGAAGACGGTCTGTTCAAGGGGCTGAAGGTGCTGGACTGCGCGAGTTTCATCGCCGCGCCCGCCGCAGCCACAGTGCTGTCCGACTTCGGCGCCGACGTCATCAAGATCGAACCGCCCGGTGCTGGCGATCCCTATCGCAACCTGCCCAACCTGCCCGGTTATCCCAAGAGCGAGCACAACTATGCGTGGATGATGGAGAGCCGGAACAAGAAGAGCCTCGCGCTCGATCTAGCGAAGCCGGAAGGCCAGGCGGTGCTCTACAAATTGATCGCCGAGGCAGATGTCTTCATCACCAATTTCCCGCCGCCGGTGCGCAAGCGCCTGAAGATCGCCTATGAGGATATCGCACCGCTGAACGAGCGGCTGATCTATGCCTGCTTCACCGGCTATGGCGACAAGGGCGCGGAAGCCGACAAGCCCGGCTTCGACTCTACCGCTTGGTGGGCACGCTCCGGCATGATGGATCTCGTGCGCGCCGACGAGGACACCACGCCTGCGCGTTCGATCGCCGGCATGGGCGATCACCCCTGCGCCATGGCGCTCTATGGCGCCATCGTCACCGCACTTTACAAGCGCGAGAAGACCGGCAAGGGCTGCCAGGTGAAATCCAACCTGATGGCCAACGGCGTGTGGTCGTCGAGCGTGCTGGCGCAGGCCAAGCTGGTGGGCGCCAAGTTCGAGAAGCGCCGCTCGCGCGAGGAAGCGCTCAACGCCGTCACCAATCACTACAGGTGCCGCGACGGCCGCTGGATCATGCTGTCGCTGCTCGCCGAGGAGCGGCAGTGGCCGGCTTTCACCAAATGCCTCGGCCGCGAGGACCTGCGCGACGATCCGCGCTTCGCAACCAAACCCGATCGCCATGCGCGCTCGGTCGAACTGATCAAGATCCTGGACGAGGTGTTCGCGACCCGCGACCTCGCCGACTGGCGCGAGCGGCTTGACGGCAACGGCCTCGTGTTCGGCTTCGTCGGCATCCTCGACGATATTCCGAACGATCAGCAGATGAAGGACAATGACGTGCTGATCCCGTTCGAGGGAACCGACATCCTCACCATCAACAGCCCGATCTGGATTGGCGGTGAGACCAAGCGCAAGCCGCATCTGCCGCCGTCCATCGGCCAGCACAGCGACGAGATCCTGCGCGCCGCAGGCTTCGATGATGCCGATATCGCGCGGTTGCGAGCTTCCGGCACGGTAGCATAGTCGCGCAAGCCGCGGGTTACGCAGCCCGTGCGAAAGAGTTTCAAATTGCGATGTGGCCCGTGATCACGAAGTGGTCACGGGCCGATCTGAAACCGCCTCTCCCAAGATGCGTAGCTGATCTCGTTAGCGCAACAGGCACTCGCCATGTCGTGCGGCCACGAGATCACGACGTCTGCGGATTCCCCGCCGGCGACGCCACTATCAACCGGGAGACGACCATGTCCAAGAAGCGCATTGCATTGCTGTCATTTGCCGCCTTCAGCACGCTGATGATTTCGGCGAGCTTCCTTGAGCCTGCTGCTGCCAAGATGATGAAGGGCGAGAACACCGTCATGGTAGGCGGCGCCGCAATGTATCCGTCGAAGAACATCGTCGAGAACGCGGTGAATTCGAAGGATCACACCACGCTGGTCGCCGCCGTGAAGGCGGCCGGCCTCGTCGATACGCTGGCCAGCCCCGGCCCGTTTACCGTCTTCGCGCCGACCAATGCCGCATTCGGCAAACTGCCGAAGGGCACGGTCAATACGCTGGTGCAGCCCGAGAACAAGATGACCCTCACCAAGATCCTCACCTATCATGTGGTGCCCGGACGGCTCTCGGCGGCCGACCTCACCGATGGCAAGAAGCTGACGACTGTTGAAGGCGAACAACTCACCGTCAAGCGTTCGGGTGGCAAGGTCATGATCGTCGATGCCAAGGGTGGCGCCTCCACCGTGACGATCCCGAACGTCAACCAGTCGAACGGCGTGATCCACGTCGTGAACACCGTGCTGATGCCGGGCTGATTGATCTTACCTCTCCCCGCTTGCGGGGAGAGGTCGAATTGCGAGCGGAGCGGAGCAATTCGGGTGAGGGGGAGCCAATATTTCACAAGCCGCCCCCTCACCCGTCTCGAACGCCCTTCGTGCGTTCGATCCACCCTCTCCCCGCCTAGCGAAGCTATGCTTCGCACTGCGGGGCGAGGGAAACGCTAGCGCGCCAGCAGCCATCCGAAGAAGCCGAGCCCGAGCAGAACCGCCACACCGATCGCCCAGACGCTGACGCGGATACTGCTTGTCGTCTGCTGCTTGCTCTCGTTCTCGGCGATCGCGATATCCCGTTCCTTGATCTCTTTGTCGGTCTCGTTCATCGCGCCCTCATTTCATTTCACGAAACACATGCCAATCGCAGACGATGCATCCGCGCCAACCTGCTGACAGGCGAGACCTTCGGCACAGGTCCAGGACGCGAAGCTCTCGTCCGCGACGCCGTTCTGCTTCGGTCGATAACATGTCGCGCCCCAGCCATCGAGGAGAGGCGATCCCGCTAGTTCATTGTTACCACGCATCTGCGGGCGATCCGAAAAACCGCGCGAAAAATCCGGCGCCTTTCCATCGCGTATCGCCATGACGATATCGCGACGGCGGGGCTGGTCACCGATGAAATGCGGCGATGCTGGAACCGTTCCCTGCGATTGCTCTGCCAGAGTATCCGCACCAGGAAAATGGAAGCCACCGATGCCGCGGATCTGGTGACAGCCACCGCAGGTAATGTCGTTCAGCCGGCGCGCGAAGCCAGCGGGCGAGCGGATGTTCTCGAGCGCGCCGCCCTGCGCCACCGCCCGCTCCAGCGCGGCGACGACGTCACGCTCGCTGAACACACCCCTCCCTTTGCTGTCTATCAACCCGAATTCCGGCTGCAGGGCCGACGGTGCAAAGCCGACCGGTGTCGACGACAGCGACGAGATCGCGAGGAATTTCTCGGGGATCAAAACCGTGCCGCGATCGAAGCTGCGCAGATTGTTCGGCGCGAGCAGCCAGTCTCGAAACGCGTTACCGAGCGCCGCGTCAGCCAGCAACCGGTCACGGTCGATCTGGTTCTCCATGGGTGCCTCGCGAAACTGCTTCGCGCTGGCATCGAAGCGAAACACCTTCTGCAAATAGTCGGTGCGGAATTCCTGCGTATCGGACTTCGGTCGATGCGCGATCTGCAGATTGGTCTCGATGCGATCAATCTGCGCGGCTGTGATTGTCGCAAGCGGGCCATCCGGTTTCAGCAGACGATCCGCGCGTGCAGCGCCAGTTTCGGTGAACGCCGCAGAGTCGAGCCAGCGCCCGGCGAGATCCGCGCATGTCACCGACGCATCGTGCGGGTCCTTCGCACGAAGTACAAGATTGAGCGTCATCGGCAGGCGCGGCGGCGCTATGCCAGCGGCCGTGCGCGTGAGGCGATAGATCAGCCTGATCTCACCGCAGGTATCCGGAGTGACATAAGCCCGGTCCATACGACTGACGATTCCGGCGAGCGCGAAGCGCGCATCGGGCGATGTCAGCATCGCCTGGTCGAACAGTTGCACGTCATGGCCGGGGCCGACTCCGATCCTCACGCGCGGCTGACGCTTTTGATGATCGGCGAGATAGCGCGCAAAGGCGTCATCCAGCGCGGCGCGGACCGGCGTCATCGCAGGCAGAGCAAACAGCGCGTCGCTGGGGATCGGCGTTGTCCGCGCGGGATCGAGCAGCTGCGCAAGGCCGAATCCGCGTGTCTCAAGTGCCCGCAACACACCGGGATCGGTGACGGCGAGACCGTTGCCCTCGTTAGCCTGCGCGACTGCGACAGGAGCTACGAGGCCGAGCAGCACGGCAATGAGGCTCAAGCGAAGTCGCACGGTGCAATCCCAAACGTCACGTCGGGAGGCTAGCCCAAAACAAAGGCCGCTGCACCAGCAGCGGCCCGAAGGCAGTCATCACAGGAAGAGTGGATCAGCGAGCGACGATCAGGCCCTTGGAGGTGACCACCGTCCAGCGGCCGTCCTGCTTGCGGATCGCATCGATACGACCAAGACCGGGAACGGGATCTCCGGCATAGACTTCGAAGATTCCGGCACGGCCCTCGATGGTGGCGCCGCCGCCTGCGATGTCGATGATGCGCCAGCCTTCGACCATGGGCAGGCGCGCAACTTCGGGCTTCGGTGCGGGGGTCGGCACCGGGGCGTTGATCGAACCCGTGACTTCCTTGGCCGGCGCCGAGGCAACCTGTGCAGGGGCCGGCGCGGCCGCAGCTGCAGGCGGCGGCGTGGTGCGCAGCTTTTCGACGGTCTCGCTCAGCTTGGCGAGTTTCGCGGCCGGTTCAGCCTGCGCCTTCTCGAGCTTGTCGAGACGCTCGGCAGACTTCGCGCGCGCCGCAATGGACTGCTTGGCGTTGCGGTCAACCTCGGCCTTGAGCGCCGAGAGTTCACCGTCGAGGCGGGCGATATGGTCTTCCAGCGCCTGGTTGGTCGACTTGGTGTCGTCGGCGGCAAACAGCTTGCCGAGGCCCGACATCGCGACCGAACCGCCAACTGCGCCGACAGTGATGCCCAGCGCGATCATGGCGGCAATAGCCATCATCCGGCTACGGCCAGCCTTCTCTGCCGACTCAATCTTCGGCTCGGAATTGACGAAGTCTTCCCAGGAGCGCTCGCGCGACGCATTCTCACGGGACGCGCCCTCATGCGGGCCGCTGTCGCGGGAGGGAGCCATGATGGTGATCCGGCCGGGCGCTCCGAGCTTCGGCGCTTCCCGCTTTGGCATCTGGGCGGGGCGCTCCTCGCCCTGCTCCGGTGCGAGCTTCGGCGAATCCACGTGAATGTCAGCATCGTGGGAACCGGCCGCCGCCGCGGCGCCGGTGTCGACGTGATCGCCGCTGACGTCTGGGGTGGAATCGGCCTTGTGCTCGCTCACGATCAAATTCTCCGGAATAGATGAACACTTTGGTAACTTTCATTGCTTGCCAAATCCTTACCGCCCGCCGTGCTTACGAAAATTTCACCTCTTATCCGGCGGCGGAACCGTCGCTTGACGCGTACCCGCCTGCCCCGCACAACAGCTGCAAACAGAACAATCGGGGAAATGCCATGAAGCTCTACGATTCCATCGGGCCGAATCCGCGCGTGGTGCGCATGTTCTTGGCCGAGAAGGGCATCAGCCTCCCCGTCCAGACCGTCGATCTTGCTGGTGGCGAGAACCGCGAGCCTGCGCATCTGGCGCGCAATCCGCATGGCCAGATGCCGACGCTCGAACTGGACGATGGCGCCTATGTGTCCGAAACCGTGGCGATCTGCGAATATGTCGAGGAGACGCATCCGATGCCGCCGCTGATCGGCACCACGCCCGAGCAGCGCGCGGAGGCACGGATGTGGCGCCAGCGCGTCGATCTCAACATCTGCCAGCACATCGCCAATGGCTATCGCTTCGCCGAGGGATTGAAGCGCTTCGAGACGCGCATCGTCTGCGTCCCCGAAGGCGCGCCGGGCCTGAAGACAATCGCCATCGACCGGCTGCGCTGGCTCGACGGACAGATGGGCGGCAAGACCTTCATCTGCGGCGAGCGGTTCACCATGGCCGACATCGTGTTGTTCTGCTGGCTCGATTTTGCCGACAAGGTGAAGCAGCCATGGGACCGGGGCAATGCGAAGATCGCGGCGTGGTTCGAGGGGGTGAATGCGCGGGAGAGTGTGAAGGCGTAACTGGCGCTCTGACACAAAACTCCGTCATGGCCGGGCCTGTCCCGGCCATCCACGTCTTTATTCGTTTTGTTGCCAAGGCGTGGATACGCGGGACAAGCCCGCGCATGACGGCTGAGAGGGCGTAACGGCTACAGCACCACCGGCGCATCGGGCAGCTCATTCACAGACGCGTCGTCCCGCGGGAAATGCGTCGCCAGATGCTGCGTCACCGCGTCGATGCCCTTGATCACGCCGCGCTCGAAACGGCCGGCGCGGAACTCGGCTTCCATCATTTGGCAGATCGCTTCCCAACCGGCTTTGCCGACGCGGGCATCGATGCCGCGATCGACCACGATCTCGACATCGCGATCGGCGAGCAGCAGATAGATCAGCACGCCGTTGTTATGCGCCGTATCCCAGACACGCAGTTGCGCGAACACATCGATGGCGCGCGCGCGGGCGGACTGATTGCGGAACAGCGGCGCACCGTCGAGCGCGCCTTCGACGACAAAGCGGATCTGTCCGGCATGGCTGGCCTCGGAGACCTTGATGGCCTGTTCGATCCTTGCGAGCGATTGCGCCGGGAACGCCTTGCGGACGCGTGAGCGATTGCCGAGCAGATGCTTGCCTATGCGTTTGAGGCTCATCACCAACTCCCCGAAGCGCCGCCGCCGCCGAAACTGCCGCCGCCACCACTGAAGCCGCCGCTGCTCGATGAACTCCCCGACGACCAGGAGCCGCCGCCGCCCCCGATATAGCCACCGCCGCGGCGTCCGCCGCCACCGCCGCCCGACATGAGGGCCTCGCTGATCAGCGTAAAGAAAAACGCGACCGCGCCGAGAATGCCGCCAAACAGCAGGCTGCCGGCGACAAGCCAGACCACCGCGGTGACGAGCCCGCCGGTCGCCAGCGAGCCGAACAGCCGGCCGAAAATGTTGCGCAGGATGCTGCCGAAGATCAGAACGCCGAACAGCAGGAACGGCGCATATTCCATGATCTGATCGAGGGCATTCGAATTGCCCTTCCATTCATCCGGCGCCGGCAGCGGCTCGCCGTCGATCACCTTGATGATCTGGTTGACGCCGGCCGTGATGCCACCCGCAAAGTCGCCGGCCTTGAAGCGCGGCGTGATGATCTCGTCGATGATACGCTTGGTGGTGACGTCGGTCAGCGCGCCTTCGAGACCATAGCCGACCTCGATGCGCAGCTTGCGGTCGTTCTTCGCCACCAGCAGGATCGCGCCGTCATCGACTTTCTTGCGGCCGATCTTCCAGGCTTCGGCGACGCGGATGGAATATTGTTCGATCGATTCCGGCGCCGTCGTGGGCACGATCAGCACTTCAATCTGACTGCCTTTGCGCGATTCGAAATCGCGCAGCGTGCTGTCGAGCGATGCCTGCTCGCTCTGGCTCAGCGTCGCGGTCTGATCGACCACGCGCCCCGTCAGAGCCGGCACGGCCACATCGGCCAGAGCGACGGCGCTCCAACACATCAGCAAGGACAACAGACAGGCTTTGATCGCCTTCATCGGATCGGCCCGATCGGCACCGGCCTATTTCGCGGGGGCCGGCGTCGGATTGAAGTCGACCTTCGGCGCCGTCGAGATCTCGCTCTCATTGGCGACGGAGAAATTCGCCTTCTCCTTGTAGCCGAACATCATGGCCGTCAGATTGTTCGGGAAGGTGCGCACGCCGACGTTATAATCCTGCACCGACTTGATGTAGCGGTTGCGCGCCACGGTGATGCGATTCTCGGTGCCTTCGAGCTGCGACATCAGATCCTTGAACAGCGCGTCCGACTTGAGCTGCGGATAGTTCTCGGTGACCACGAGCAAGCGCGACAGCGCGCTGGAGAGTTCGCCTTGCGCGGCCTGGAATTTCTGCAGCGCAGCGGGATCGTTGACCACGTCAGGCGTCGCCTGCACCGAGCCGACCTTGGCGCGTGCATTTGTGACGCCCAGAAGAACGTCTTTCTCCTGTTGCGCAAAGCCCTTCACGGAATTCACGAGATTCGGCACGAGGTCCGCGCGGCGCTGATACTGGTTGACCACCTCCGACCAGGCCGACTTGACCTGCTCGTCATTGGTCTGGATCGCGTTGTAACCGCAATTGGTCAGGCTGAGGGTCGCCAGTGCTGCCAGCACGGTCAAAAACTTGCGCATGAAATTCTCCTGTGACGCGGCTCAATGGTTCGGCCGCTTCTAGCACAGGCAAACGACGAAAGCCGCCACAAGTTCATCGCGAATGCTGCAATGCCCATACGGGTTTGTGTTTGCATGCCCGGCATTCATTGTTAGCCTTGCCACAACCATCGGCCCACAGAAGCCGAGGACATACTGGGAGGACTTCATGACGGACGTGCTCAACGCGTTTCCGACCGTCGGCGCGCAGACCTTGCGGGCGCTGGCGCGCTATCCGGATCGCATCGCCTTCAGCTGGCCGGGTGGCTCGATCACCTATCGCGGCACCACGGATCTGATCGCGCGGCTGCAGAATGTGTTCATGAACCTCGGCGCACAGCCCGGCACCAAGGTGGCGCTGCTGACCGCCAATCGCGCCGACACCTGGTGCGCCGGGGTCGCTGCGCAACTGTCGCGCTTCGCCATTTCCTGGCTGCACCCGCTGGGCTCGATGCAGGATCAGATCGACCAGATCGAGGACGCCGAGGCAACGATCCTGATCATTGACGCCGACAATTTCCTGCAGCGCGGCGGCGAACTGGCATCGCGCGCGCAAGGCCTGCAGCACGTGTTCACGCTGGGCCGTGCCGATTACGGCATCGATCTGTTGAAGGTCGTCGGCTCGGGTGGCAGTGCCACCGCGCGGGACTTTGCGCAGGTCGATGACATCGCCGTGTTGAACTACACCGGCGGCACCACCGGAAAATCCAAGGGCGCGCTGCGCCGACATCGCGAAGTGTCGGGCTTTGCCAGCGCCATCCTGTCCGACTTCGAAATTCCGGATACGCCGAGCTATCTCACGGTGGCGCCGATCAGCCATGTCGCCGGCACCAAGGTGCTGCCGACGCTGATGCGCGGCGGCACGGTGCATATGCTGAAGGGCTTCGATCCCGAGGCAGTGCTCAACACCATCGAACGCGAGCGGATCAATTTCACGCTGTTCGTGCCGACCATGATCTATGTGCTGCTCGATCATCCGACCCTGCCAAAGGTTGACCTCTCCTCCCTTGACCTCGTGCTTTACGGCGCGTCGCCGATGTCGCCGAGCCGGCTGGTCGAAGGCATCGAGCGAATCGGGCCGGTGTTCTCGCAGCTTTACGGGCAGACCGAATGCTATCCGGTGTCGGTGCTGCGTAAAGCCGATCACGATCCGAGGAATCCCGAACTGTTCCTGTCCTGCGGATTCCCCATCGCAGTCTGCGACGTCCGCATTCTCGACGATGACGATCAGGAGGTCTCGCCCGGCGAGGCCGGCGAAATCTGCGTCCGTGCGCCGCATGTGATGAAGGAATACTGGAAGCGGCCGGAGCAGACCGCAGAGACGCTCAAGAACGGCTGGCTGCATACCGGCGATATCGCCCGCAAAGACGAGCGCGGCTACATGTTCATCCTCGACCGCAAGAAGGACATGATCGTCTCCGGCGGCTTCAACATCTTCCCGCGTGAGATTGAGGATGTGCTCACCACCCACGCGGATGTGGCGATGTGCGCCGTGGTCGGCGTTCCCGACGACAAATGGGGCGAAGCCGTCACCGCCATCGTGGTCGCCCGCGGCGGCGCGAAGCCGAATGCGGATGAGCTGATCAATCTGGTGAAGACCCGCAAGGGTTCGGCCCATGCGCCGAAGCACATCAAATTCGTCAATGAACTGCCGATGACCGGCGTCGGCAAAATCGACAAGAAGGCGCTGCGCGCGAGCTTCTGGGTCGGGCGCGAACGGATGGTGGGGTAAGGGCCACCAAACACGTCATTCCCCGGCACACCAGTTGGTGTAGCGGGGAACCTCGATGAGTTCATCACCTCTCTCCACCCACAGGAGAGAGTTGATGAACATATCGGGATTCCGGGTTCACCCCGAGCGCTCCGCGCTCGGTCTGCCCCGGAATGACGAGCGCGGGGCAGCCACCGGCACGCCCGGAGGCAAACCAATTGGTTCCCCAGGGAATGACAGTGGAGGGTCACCGCCTAGTGACTTGCATCATGATATCCGCTCTCCTATGTTCCTCCCGCCATGCAGCGCAAGAGTTTCGAGAAACTGGAATGCCCAATCGCCCGCAGCCTGGAGCGCGTCGGCGAGTGGTGGAGCATTCTGATCATGCGCGATGCCATCTACGGCATGACGCGGTTCGACCAGTTCCAGAAGAACCTCAATATCGCGCCCAACATGCTGACCCGCCGGCTGGCGGTCCTGGTCGAGGCCGGACTGCTGGAGAAGCGGCAATATTGCGAAAAGCCGCCGCGCTACGAATATATCGTGACCCCGCGCGGCCGGGATTTCCGCTCCGTCCTATGGTCGATACAGAGCTGGGGTAACCGCCATTTCGCGCCTGAGGGAGAGAGCGTCGTCCTGATCGACAAGGAGACCGGCGAGTCCGCCGATCCCATCCTTGTCGACCGCCGTACCGGCAAACCAATCACCGAAGCCACCCACGCCAATGCCCCCGGCCCCGCCGCCAGCGCGCGCGTGCAACGGCGGCTCACCAAACCGCGCCCGCAGAAGGACGGATCATTATGAAACTCGAAACGCCGCAGGCCATCGTGGCCGCGACAACCGCGCCGATCCCGGAGATGAACCCGCGGACGCGGATGCTGCTGCAGGCGCCGATCGCTTCCACGCTGGTCAAGCTGGCCTGGCCCAATCTGCTGGTGATGCTGGCGCAGGCCTCCACCGGCCTGATCGAAACCTGGTGGGTCTCGCATCTCGGCTCCGACGCGCTGACCGGCATGGCGGTGGTGTTTCCCGGCTTCATGATGATGCAGATGCTGTCGGCCGGCGCCATGGGCGGCGGCATTTCCTCGGCTATCGCGCGCGCGCTCGGCGCGCGGCGCACCGACGATGCCGAAGCACTGGTGATGCATGCCACGCTCATCAATATCCTGCTCGGCCTGATCGGCTCGGCAATTTTCCTGATCTTCGGCCGTGCGATCTATGGCGCGATGGGCGTCAGCGGCGGCGCACTCGACGCCGCCATGCAGTATTCCAACGTGGTGTTCGGCGGCAGCGTGCTGGTCTGGCTGATGAACGGCTTTGCAAGCATCATTCGCGGCACCGGCAACATGCTGGTGCCGTCGCTGTCGATCTGTATCGGCGTGGTCCTGTTGATTCCGTTATCGCCGCTGCTGATCTTCGGCTGGGGTCCGATCCCCGCACTCGGCATCGCCGGCGGTGGCTGGGCCGTGGTGCTGTCGACCTTCACGGTGGGCGCGGTGCTCGCCGGCTACATCCTCTCGGGCCGCTGCATCGTCCATTTCAGGCTGGCGCGGCTGCGCTGGGATCTCTCAGCCGACATCCTGCGCGTCGGCGCCATCGCGGCGGTGATCTCCCTGCAGACGAGTTTCACGGTGCTGCTGACCACCGCTCTGGTCGGCGGCTTCGCTGGCGGCGACGCCGTGGCGGGCTTCGGCACCGGCGTCCGGCTGGAATATCTGATGGTGCCGCTGGCCTTCGGCTTTGGCGGCCCGCTGGTAGCGCTGGTGGGCACCAATATCGGTGCGGGACAGGAGCAGCGCGCGCTGCGGGCGGCGCTGATCGGCGGCGGCATGGTGTTCGTGATCACCGAAACCGTCGGCCTGGCGGCCGCAATCTGGCCGGCCGCGTGGCTCGGCCTGTTCGGCTCGGATCCGCAGATGATCGAGACCGGCAGCGCCTATCTGCGCATTGTCGGCCCCGCTTATGGCTTCTTCGGCCTCGGCCTGTCGCTCTATTTCGCCTCCCAGGGCGCCGGCAAGATGCTCTATCCCCTCCTGGCCGGCGTGCTGCGCCTGCTGATTTCGATCGGCGGCGGCTGGCTGGCGCTGCGGCTGACGGGATCGCTGACCTGGCTGTTTGCCTGCCTGACATTTGCCTTGGTCGTCTACGGCACCATCATCGTCACGGCGGTGGCGTCCGGGACCTGGTTCAAGACCAAGCCGGTCTGACGGCGATGTGATCAGCCGAAAGCGGATTTTCCGTTGGGAATAAAGATGTGCATATGCCTCATGCAGTTACACGCCTGTAGGGGCAAAGCGAACTATCCTAGATAGCGCGGATCGGCGGCCAGTTCGGCCGCCCCCAGGAATTCCCAGCTATGGCAGACGGTATCGCGGCACAGGCTCCCCAGCCGACGGAAGGGCTGACGCCGAGCCAGCAACGCTGGGCGCGGCTTGCCATCTTTACCGCCCTTGCCATGGCCTCGCTCGATACCGCCATCGCCAATATCGCGCTGCCCTCCATCGCCACCGACCTGCATGCCACGCCAGCGGATGTGATCTGGGTGGTCAATGTCTACCAGATCGCCATGGTCGCCACGCTGCTGCCGTTCGGCGCACTCGGCGAGATCGTCGGCCATCAGCGCATCTATCTCGGCGGGCTGATCCTGTTCACGATCGCGTCGGTCGCCTGCGCATTCGCATGGTCGCTGGACACTTTACTGTTCGCGCGGGTGCTGCAGGGCCTCGGCGCCGCCGGCGCCATGAGCGTCAATGCCGCGCTGGTCCGTGTGGTTTATCCCCCAAGCCATTTCGGCCGCGGGCTCGGTCATAATGCCCTCGTCGTCGCGACGGCCTTCACCCTCGGCCCTACCATCGCCTCAGGCATCCTGTCGGTTGCAACCTGGCCCTGGCTGTTCGCGATCAACCTGCCTTTCGGCCTCGCCGCCATTATTATCAGCCTCAAGACACTGCCAAAGACCACGCGCGCCACCCATCGTTTCGATTTTCTCGGTGCCCTGCTGACCTCGCTCTGTCTCGGCCTGCTGATCCTCGGCATCGACAGCGCCGCCCATCACACGGCGCCATCCATCGTCGTCGCTGAACTGGTTGCCGGCCTGCTGTTCGGCTGGCTGCTGCTCCGCCGGCAGGCCGATCACCCTGCACCGATGCTGCCGATCGACCTGTTCCGTAGGCCCTTGTTTGCCTTGTCAGCCGCAACGGCGGTTTGCTCCTTCTCCGTCCAGGGCCTCGCCTTTGTGTCGCTGCCGTTCTATTTCGAAGAAGTTCTGCATCGTTCGGCAGTCGAGACCGGCTTCTTCCTGACGCCCTGGCCGCTGGTCGTCGGCATCATGGCGCCGATCGCCGGCCGGTTGTCGGACCACTATCCCGCCGGGCTTCTTGGCGGTATCGGCATGGCCCTGCTCGGCATCGGCATGGTGCTGCTGGCCACCCTGCCGCCCGATCCGAGCGTCGCCAATATCGTTTGGCGGATGGTGATCTGCGGCGCCGGCTTCGGCTTCTTTCAGGCCCCGAACATGAAGGCGATCATGTCGAGCGCGCCGGCCGGCCGCAGCGGCGGCGCCAGCGGTATCGTGGCCACCGCCCGGCTGACCGGCCAGAGCATGGGCGCGGCGCTCGCCGCCTTCTGCTTCGGCCTGTTCGGCCATGGCGGCGCGACCTGGGCGCTGGCGCTCGGCGCCGGCTTTGCCGCGCTCGGCTGCGTCATGAGCTTCCTGCGGCTGATCGTCCCGTCGTCACCCAGTCACTGATTTCAGAGATAATTTAGCGAACTCACATTTCTCTTTTGCAATGCCGTATTAAGTGATGTGATATACTGCAGTGCAGAGACAGATATTTTGCAGCGCAAGTAACAAAACTGAGTTCCATTGCCCTTCGGTTCCGTAAGTACCCAAAGACGCTGGACCAGTTTCGTATCCTTGTAGTCGCGGCGGGCACGAGGGCATTTCTTGAGGGTACTGTTCGTCACTCCAGAGATTGACGACTTCATCCGGGTGGGTGGCCTCGCAGCCGTCTCCGCCGCCCTCCCCCGAGCCTTGCGCATCTGGACCGACGTTCGCATCATCCTTCCCGGCTACCGCGACGTCGTCACGCAGTTTCCTGACATCGAGATCGTCGGCGAATGCCCGGCACTGGCGGAAATGCCCGCCTGCTCGGTTGGCCTCGCCGCGACCAAGGACGGGCTGCCGATCTATATCCTGCTGTGCCCGCAGCTCTACGATCGTCCCGGCAATCCCTATGGCGATGCCTGCGGCCGCGACTGGCCGGACAACGACATCCGCTTCGCACGCTTCGCGTCCGCAGCCGCGTTGCTCGCCTCGGGCAAACTCGACAAGAACTGGTCGGCCGATCTGGTCCACGCCAATGACTGGCAGGCGGCCTTGGTGCCGGCCTATCTCGCCTGGAGCGGGGTGAAGATCCCGACCATCCTGACGATCCACAATCTCGCTTATCAGGGCCTGTTTCCGAAGTCTTCGCTGCGCCGGATCGGTGCACCGGCGGAGTCGTTCCATATCGACGGGCTCGAATTCTACGACAAGCTCTCCTTTCTCAAGGGTGGGCTGATCTACTCTTCCCACCTCACCACCGTGAGTGAGACTTACGCGCGCGAGATCACCACGCCGGAACTCGGTTGCGGGCTGGAAGGCCTGCTGACCAAGCGCTCCAACGAGTCGCGCCTCACCGGCATTCTGAACGGCATCGATGAAAGCTGGGATCCGCGCGTCTGCGCGGAGCTCATGAGACCGTTCGGCGCGGGCGACTGGGAAGCCAAACGCGCCAATGCCGACGGGGTACGTCAACAATTTGGGCTCGCGCTCTCCCGCGGGCCCATTTTTGGTTTGGTCGCCCGCCTCGTGCATCAGAAGGGCGTCGACCTCGTATTGTCGGCGGCCGACGCCATCGTGTCCGCCGGCGGACAGATCGTCGTCACCGGCCGCGGCGAGACCGAACTCGAAAACGCGCTGATGGATGCGCATCGCCGCCGTCCGGATGCGATCGGCGTCGCCATCGGCTTCAACGACCGCGAGGCACGGCGCATCTTCGCCGGCAGCGACTTCACGCTGATGCCGTCGCGCTTCGAGCCGTGCGGACTGAGCCAGATGTATGCGCAGCGCTTCGGCTCGCTGCCGATCGGCCACCAGACCGGCGGTCTCGCCGAAACCATCGTCGATGGCGAGACCGGCTTCCTGTTCACGCAGCCATCCACCGAGTCATTTTTGGGCGGGATCCTGCGGGCGTTTGCGACCTACGGATCGAAGGACCGCCTGAACTCGATGCGCCGCAGCGCGATGTCGAAATCGTTCAGCTGGAATATCTCGGCCGCCAGCTACAGCGCGCTGTATCGCAAGACGATCGTCGCCGGCGTGTAGCGCGGGAAATCGGCGGGCGGACCCCGATCTTGGCTTGCGGATCAGTTCCGTTCACAATAATGGCAAAAACTGGCAACAACGATCATCCATGAAGGCGTGGCCGGTACCCCCTGTGATGAAGGCCAGCCCGTGCTCAAAGCTTCGCCTCCCGCCGAGCCGCTCGTCGACTGGCGATCGGAAATCAGCGCCGGTCTGATCTCAAGCCTCGTCTGCCTGCCGCTCTGCCTTGCTTGCGGACTGCTGGTGTTTGCGCCGCTCGGCCCCGACTATGTCGCAGCCGGCGCTGCAGCCGGCCTGTATGGCGGCGCCATCGTCGGCCTGGTCGCGGCCGTGGTCGCCACCTCGTCCTATATCGTGACGACAAGCCGCGTCAGCATGGCCCTGGTTCAGGCCGGCCTGACCACGACGCTGGTCAATGACGCCACGCTTGCGAGCCAGCCCGCGATGATCGTGACCGCGATCATGCTGTGTTTGTTTCTGGCCGGGCTGTGGCAGGTCCTGTTCGGACTGCTCGGCCTGACACGCGCCATCAAATTCGCGCCGCACCCGGTACTCACCGGCCTGCTCAATGGCGTCGGCATGCTGATCGTGATTTCCCCGTTCAAGCCGTTCTTTGCCGCGCATACGCTGTGGCCGAACAAGCCCGCGATGCTGGTTTACGTCGTGGCTTTGGCGCTGTTCGTCCTGAACTATCCGGCCATAGCAGTTTGGCTGCGACTGCCGGACGGGCTGCGGAAGATACCGGGATCGCTTGCAGGCTTCGTCGCCGGCACCGCGCTCTACTATCTGATCAGCGTCCCGACTGGTCTCGATCTCGGGCCCATCATCGGTGAGATCCATGTCAGCTTCCCGCCGGCCATGCCGCTCGGCGCCGTGTTCGACGGTTCGATCACGCCGGAACTGACCGCCGTCCTTCCGCATGTCGTGCTGGTATCGCTGGTGCTGGCGATCATCGGCACGGTGGAGACCATGCTGGCGTTCCGCGTGGCGCAGCAGCTCGACGACACGCATATCCACCCGGTGCGCGACCTCGCCGCACAAGGCATAGCCAATGCGGCGGCAGCGCTGGGCGGCGGCATTGGCGGATCTGCGATTCCATCGGTGATCCTGCTCGGCTATCGCATGGGCGGCCGCACGCGCTGGACCGGCATCTGCGTCGCGATCAGCCTGCTCGTCATCACATTCGCGCTGTCGTCAGTGCTGGCGCAGATTCCGCGCGCGGTGTTTGCCGGCCTGTTGCTGGTGATCGGCATCGTGCTGTTCGATCGCTGGAATCTGCAACTGCTGGCCGATGTCAGACACAAAAGCGAGCCGCAGGTTCGCCGGCACGCCGTTTATAATCTGATCGTTGTACTCGCGGTGATGGCCGTGACCGTGTTCAGCTCGGTGGTTTCCGGAGTGATCGTCGGCATCATCCTGTCCTGCATCATCTTCGTCATCAATATGAGCCGGCCACTGGTACGCCGCGCTCATCTCGGCGACACGCTGTTCTCCAAGCGCATTCGCTCGGCCGACGATCTCGCGATCCTGCAGCAGACCGGGCAGCAGCGCGCCATCCTGCAGCTCGAAGGCGCGCTGTTCTTCGGCAATGCCGACGACCTCTCGCTCCGCGTCAAGGACTTGTTCAACAGCACGGATATGATCCTGCTCGACATGGGCGCCATCTCCGACCTCGACATCTCCGGCATCAACGCATTGCGAACCCTGCGCCAGAAGGCGACTGAAAAGAAACGGCGACTGATCTACTGCAATGTCCGGCCCGTCCATGCCGCCATCATCGGCAACGGGATCGGGCACGATCCCGCATCGCCGTCCATGACGCAGGATCTCGATTCCGCACTGGAGTGGATGGAGCAGACCATGCTCGACCGCTCAGCTACGAGGCAGGGGCAAGCGAATGAACTCACGCTCGAGCAGATCGACTTTCTCGATGGTGTATCGGCGAACGAGATGGCCGAACTGACCGCAGTGATGACCAGACGCGAATTCGCGTGCGGCGATACGATCTGCCGCGAGGGCGACGCCGGCGACCGCATGTGGCTGATCCTGAAAGGTAGCGTCAGCGTGCTGCTGCGTACCGACGGACATCACGAGCGACGCCGCATCGCCGGACTTGGCCGCGGCACGACGGTCGGAGAAATGGCGCTGGTGGAATCGGTACCACGCTCGGCGACCATCGTCGCCGACGACGCGGTGATCTGTTACGAATTCCCGCGCGACGGCTTCGACCTGATCCTGAAGAAAAATCCGGTGCTCGCCACCAGGCTGCTGGGCAACCTGGCGCGCGAACTCACCCGGCGACTGCGACAGACCTCACAGGATCTGCGCGTCAGTCATCATTGAAGCGGTTAAACCTCCGCCACGCGCTCAACATGCACGCGGCGGCAATCCATCTCGTATTCGAGATCGACGACCGGCGGGCGGTTGAAGTGCCAGGTCAGGCCGTTGCGGAACACACCGCGACGACCGAGTTCGCTTTCCAAGAGCGGATAGACGTCGCGCACGGTGTAGAGCTGTGCGCCGGTGGTCTGGTCCCAGGTGCCGGAGAATGCGCTCATGCGGCGCTCCATCTCGTCGAGCACGAACTTGGCTTTTTCCAGCATGCCCGACGGGCTGATGTCGCCGAGACGCACGGTGTTGTCGCGATAGTCGCCCTTGCCTTCCGCGGCCTCGCCGCTGCCGGCGATGACGAAGGATGCCGGCGCATTCGGCGCGACGGTCGTGAAAGAGAAAGCGTGGAAGCCGGGCTCCGACGGCGGATCGATCTTCGGACACACATTGCTGCGCGCGATGGGATTCACGCGATCCTTCATGATGCCCCAGTCTTCGAGGGTCTTGATGTAGATCTCGTTGAAGTCGATGAACCCCTGCTCCGTGAACGGCGCCGGCGAGCGCAATTCGCAGGCCGCAAAGGCGGTCAGCGGCCGGCCGGCGGCCTTGATGATCTCGGCAACCCTGGCGAAGCCTTCCTTCAGCGGAACGACTTTGGAGAAGCGCACGCGCTCCAGCGCGAAGCCGGGCAGCGCGCCGACGCCGCAGGAATACTGGAACACGCCCGGCATGTAACGGTAGCCGCTATTGGGGGCTTCGACGGTCTCGATCATGTTTGCCTCTTTGGATGAAATCAAAGTCAGTCTTCGAGGACGCCGAGATAGGCGTCGCGGATGATTGGATCGGCCAGCAATTCGGCGCCCTGCCCGGTGCGCACGATGCGGCCCATATCCATGATGTAGGCGTGATGGCAGAGATCGAGCGCCGTGGTGACGTCCTGCTCCACCAGCAGGATCGACATGCCTTCGGAGTTCAACTGGCGCAGCGCCGCGACCAGTTGCTCCACCAGCAATGGCGACAGGCCGAGCGAGAGTTCGTCGATCATCAAGAGGCGCGGCGCGCTCATCAGCCCGCGGCCGATGGCGCACATCTGCTGTTCGCCGCCGGACAATGTCGCCGCCGCCTGGTTGCGGCGCTCACGCAGCTTCGGAAAGGTCGTGTAAACGCGATCGAGATCGCGATTGAGCTCGGTACGGCCAACGCTGCGCGAATAGGCGCCCATCAGGAGATTGTCCTCGATGCTCATGGCGCCAAACAGGCGGCGGCCTTCCGGCACGTGCACAATGCCATGCGCCAGCATCTGCGCAGCCGTTGCCTTGGAGAGATCGACGCCTTCGGAGACATATTTGCCTGATGTCAGCGGGATCAGCCCGGACAGTGCGCGCATCAGCGTGGTCTTGCCGGCGCCGTTGGAACCGATCAGCGCGGTGATCTCGCCGGAGCGTACCACCATGTCGATGCCCCACAGCACCTGGATTTCACCGTAACCGGCGCAGACCCCATTCAGTTCGAGCATCGTATGATCAGCCACGGGCGGCGTTCCGTTGTGCATATTGCTGGCCCAGATAGGCATCGACGACGGCGGGATCCTTGATGATGTCGCGCGGCGCACCGTCAGCAATCAGCCGGCCGTTATGCAACACCGCGATGCGGGTGCAGACATTGAGCACGACCTTCATCAGATGTTCGATCATCACGATGGTGATGCCATCGGCCGCGAGCTGGTGAATGAGCTTGGTCGCGCGCTCGACTTCGGCGCTGTTGAGGCCGGCGTTGACCTCGTCGAGGAACAGCAGCTTCGGTTTCATCGCCAGCGCCTTGGCGAGTTCGAGCCGCTTGCGCATGGCCAGTGTCAATGTCGCTGCGGATTGATCGGCCTGGGCATCCAGACCAACGAATGCGAGATGCGCGCGGGCGGCCTCGCGCGCCGATTTCAGGCTCTCGCCCGGCTGCGAGAACAGCGCGGCGGCAGCGACATTGTCGAGCGCCGAAAATTCCGCAAAGGGCTGCACGATCTGGAAGGTGCGCGACAGGCCGAGCCGCGCCGATTGATATGTCTTGATCCGCGTGATGTCGCGGCCATCGAAGGTGACGACACCGGACGATGCAGGCGTAACACCACAGATGGTGTTGACCAGCGTGGTCTTGCCGGCGCCGTTCGGGCCGATCAGACCGACCACCTCGCCCTTGTTGACCGACAGCGAAACATCGCTCAGCGCCTTCAGCCCGCTGAAGTTTCGCGAGACATTGCTGAGATGCAGGATTTCGTGACGGATCTCAGACATGCTTTGCCTTTCGTCCGGTCAGCCCGCGCCAGATCTTGCCGGCATGGAGCGAGACCAACCCGTGCGGCAGGAACAGCAGCAGCAGGATGATGAGGACGCCCAGCACGCCCGAATGGATCTGGATGTAATTGCGCCAGACCACTTCCTCGAGGCCGAGATAGACGAAGGCGCCGCAAACCACGCCGAGCGGCGAGCCAAGGCCACCCATCAGCGCCATCACGATCGGCTTCACCGAATACAAGATGTCGAACACGTCGGACGGATCGATGTAATGCACCCAGGCCGCATAGAGACCGCCGGCAGCGCCGACGAAACAGGCCGACAGGCCGAAGGCGATGGCCTTGTAGAGCGTCGAATTGAGACCGACCATGTTCGAGGCCGTCTCGTTCTGCCGGATGCAGTTGAGACCGAAACCGAGCTTCGACATCGAAACTGCAATGACGACGAGCGCGGTGATCAGCAGCAATCCCCACATGGCATAAAAGAAGAACGTCGCGTCGGACAGCACGCTGGAGCCGGACACCAGCGGGATATTCAGGCCCATGCCGCCGCCGGTGAGGTCGGTGGCGTTGTTGACGAGTTCGCGGAACACTTCGACCAGCGAGAGGCTGGCAATCGCGAAGTAATGCCCGCGGAGGCGAAGCAGCACCGCGCCGAGCGCCGCGGCCAGCACGAGACAGAGCACCAGCGACCCCAGCAACGACAGGGGCAGCGGCACGCCCTTATTCATGAGAATGCCGGTGGTGTAGGCACCGAGCCCGAAGAAGGCGGCCGTCGCAAAAGACGGGTAACCGGCGAAGCCGCCAACGATGTTCCATGACAACGCGAAGATCGCATACATGCAGGCCATGGTGCCCAAGCGCAGCGCATAGGCATCGCCGAACAGCGGCAGCGTAGCCACGCAGGCGATGAGGACGAGAAGCGCGATATTGGTCCGGGTCATTCAAAACCCTTTCGGCCGAGCAGGCCCTGCGGCCTGACGACAAGGAAGATGATGAGCAGGACGAAAGACAGCGTCACCGCATGGGCCGGGCCGAGATAGACCGAGCCGACGCCTTCGACGAGCGCCAGCAACAAGCCGCCTGCGAGTGCCCCGGAAACGCTGCCGAGGCCGCCGAGCACACAGACCACGAAGGCCTTGCCGAGATAGGCCGACGAGGTCAGCGGCGAGATCGGGAAGATCAGCGCCATCAGCACACCGGCGCAGCCAGCGAGCGCAGCACCAAGACCGAAAGCGATAGCGTAGATCGATTTGACGTCGACGCCCATCAGCACCGCGGCATCGCGGTCAAGCCGGACCGCCACGATGGCGCGGCCGACCTTGGAGCGGCGCAGCAGCAGATAGAGCAGGAATGTCAACGCCAGCGCCGAGCCGGTCGCAATCAGGCGGTCGACGGGGACGACGACGTCGAAGATCGAGATCGATCCCGTGGGCGGATTGAGGATCAGCTTCCGGTAATCGGCCTTGAAGTAATAGATCATCGCATTGTTGAGGATCAGATCGAGCCCGAAAGTCAGCGTCAGCGTCACCAGCACCGGCGCGGTGATGACACGGTTGAGCAGCAGCCGCTGCAGCAGATAGCCGAACACGAAAAAGGCCGGCGCGGCGATCAGGAGCGCATACCAAGGCGACAGCCCGAGCGAATTATACGCGCCCCAGGCCAGATAGGCGCCAAGCACGATGAAGGAGCCGTGGATCAGGTTGATGACGTTGAGCACGCCCCAGACCAGCGAGAAACCGATCGCGATACAGGCATAGAGACACCCGAGCACGAGTGCATTGATCAGGACCTGAATGGCCAGCATGTGGATTCCCCGCCGGTCGCTTTGCTATTCAAACCTGGCTCAGTTCACGCCAAGCTTGAACTCGCCCTGCTTGATCGCATCGGGGAACAGGACCACGGGCTTGCCGGCCTGGATCTGGAAGACCGGAGGTTCGAGCGAGTTGATCTGGCCATTGGCACCGAACTTGACCGGGCCCCAGAAGGTCACGACGTCCATCTTGGCGAGTTCGTCGCGCACCTTGTCGCGATCCAGCGAGCCGGCCTTTTCGATGGCCATCTGGAACAGCGCACCGCAGACCGCAGCCGAGGCATGGGCATAGTCCGGCTCGAGCTTGTACTTGTCCTTGAACAGCTTCACGAAGTTGGCGGTGGTGCCGAAAATGTCCTTGCCGTTGTACTGTTCGGCCGGATGCCACCACGAGGCACTGGAGATGTTCTCGGCGCTCTGCCCGGCGGATTCGATGAATTCCTGATAGGCCGGACCGGCGATCATGGTCACGATGCTGGCTTTCATCTGCTGATCGACCATCTGCTTGCGGATCAGCAGGAGATCGTTGGTGTAGCCGGTGACGAACACCCATTGCGGATTCAGCGACTTGATCTGCGACAGGGTTGCGGAGTGATCGAGCGTGTTGATGGCGTATTTCTCGAAATAGACGACTTCGAGACCGTTGGCCTTGGCGGACTTCTCCATTTCCTGCGCGATGGCCAGCGGGAAAAGATCGTTACGTGCAAGGATCGCGACCTTCTTGACGTCGGCGGCCTTGGCCTTGACGAGCTGCGTCAGCGGCGTGGTCAGCGTGTCGTTGGGCGTGAAAGTGCCGAACAGATATTTGTAGTTCTGGTCATAGACCTGGGACGACGACGCCGTCGCGGCCAGCATCGGCACCTTGTACTTCTCGGCGATCGTGCTGGCGGCCTTGGCGGCGCCCGAGCCGAACGGGCCGAACATGAAGTTCACCTTGTCCTGGGTGATCATCTGTTCGGTGGTCTGCACCGAGCGCGGCGTATTGGACTGGTAGTCGGAATAGACGATCTCGACCTTGTACTTCTTGCCGCCGACATCGATGCCGCCGGCCTTGTTGGCCTGTTCGGCCCAGAGGTCATAGCCCTGCTGCTGCTTCACGGCTTCCGGCGCCAGCGGCCCGGTGATCGGCAGCGGCGCGCCGAAGCGGAGGACATCCTGCGCCGAAGCTATTGAAGAGGTCGCTCCCAAACCGGCCACAGCCAGCAGGAGAGATGCGGAAAAGGCCGAGACAGCAAGCCGGGGATGAAACATCCAAATTCTCCATCGATGACGGGACCGTGACCTGATCAAAACTCTGTCAAATTTAGATTTCGAATAAAAGCATTGAATTTCGATGTGAGAGGTCTGAAAATCAGAACGCTAGTCAGGTCCTGCCATCGCGCTGGGCAGCCAGCCGCGAGGGACTGACGATGATCGAATCCACCGCCATTCGCTATTTTCGCGTCGTTACCGAGTCCGGATCGATCAAACAGGCCGCCGCAGCGCTCCGCATCGCCCCCTCCGCCATCAGCCGGCAGGTGCAGGGGCTGGAGGAGGAGCTAGCGGTCAAGCTGTTCGAGCGTGGCGCACGCGGCATGAACCTAACCGATGCCGGCCACGTGCTCTATCGCTATGCAGTCGAGAACCGCAGCCAGCTCGACGGGCTGCGCAGCCAGGTCGAGGAATTCGCGTCGCTGCGCCGTGGCCAGGTGAAGATCGCCACCGTCGAAGGCATGCTGTCGAGCTTCCTGCCCAACTCTTTCGTCGACCTGTCACAGCAATATCCGGGGATCGCGCTATCTGTCACAGCCGTGGGCGCTCGCGATGTGGTCGAGATGGTCAGCCAGAACGAGGTCGATCTCGGCCTGATTTTCGGCCGCGCGCCGCGACGCGACCTGATCGAACTCGGACGCATGCGACAACCGGTCTGCCTGATCGTCGCGCCCACGCACCCACTGGCCAGCCAGAACTCATACGCGATGAAGGATCTCGCAGGGTTGCGCGTGATCCTTCCGGATCCATCATTCGGCATTCGTCAGGAACTCGACAAGTCTTGCGCACAGGCCAGTGTGCGGCTGGAAATGTGCAGCGAGACCAATTCGCTGGCCTTCACCCAGACCGTCGCTGCCCGCACCGATCTTGCGACGTTCCTGCCGATGGTCTCGGCGACGGCAGCGATCAATGCCGGCACACTTGTCGCGATCCCGCCGCGCGACCGCAGACTGGAGTCAACACAGGTGACGCTGGTGCAGTCGGCCGCGCGCATGGCATCGCCATCAACGCGACTGGTCGCCGAGATGCTGGTGGCGCAGATGAAGGACAGTGAGGAAGGGTAGACGCCTTAAGCAGCGAGCTTTCCAGCCAGCGCGCGGAAACGCTCAAGCTGATCCTGCTTCAGCGCACGGGTCTCATCGCGGCCCACGAAGACCTTGAACATCACGCCGCCATCGACATTGAGGAATGCGACGAAAGCCGACGACTTGCCCATGAAGGGCCGCTCGACAAAGGCCACGCCGCCGCAGCGCTCATGACGCAGATGGCCATGCAGGCCCTTCGGCTGTGTCAGATTGTAGTAGCCGTGGCCAATGGCACCCGGCGACAGCGGTGCCGTGGTCTCGAAGATGCCATCCTCGGTATGTACGATCAGCGTCACCTCGCCCCATTCGGCGATATCAGTCATCGCCGTGACGAACGCATCGGCGCCGCCGCCGATGGTCACCATCCCCTCGGGCAGCGCTTCCAGCACTGCACGCGGCGTGACATTGCGCTCGCGCGCAACGGTCTCGATCACGGCGCCGGGGTTCTCCGCCATATGGGTCTTCAGCGCGGCGAGATCCGTCTTCAGCATGAGATGGCTCCGTGATCGATCATTGGTGTTGGGTGCGGAAGCAGCAATCAGGCCGCAGCGCTCTTGCGGCGCTCGGACTGGATCACTTCGAAACCCTCGAACTTGGGGTGCCCGAGATAGAGGCTGGCGCCTTCCGATTTGTTGTCCGCGCGGGCATGCGCCTTGCGGAACTGTTCGGACTTGGTCCAGCCCTCGAAGTCCGACTTGCTGGCCCAGACCGTATGCGACGAATATAGCGTGTGATCCTCGGCCACCGGCCCCTTCAGCAGGCTGAACTCGATGAAGCCCGGCAATTCCGAGAGATAGGATTCGCGGGTCGCCCAGATATTTTCGAAAGCAGCTTCGGATCCGGTTTTGACCTGAAAGCGGTTCATGGCGATGAACATGGATGTCTTTCCTTTCGTGACGTCGAGAACCTATCATAACCGAAATCGCGCCCGGACATGAGCGCGATTCCTTGGAGGCTGGTGGATGCAGATGGCGATTATGCGCCGCCGAAATGCACCTTGATGCCACCCTTGTAAACGATGCCCGGACCGGGGGCAGTCCACAACGCGTCGTTCTGCGTTGTGCCATCGCTGGACGAGCCGGGAATGGCATAGGGCCGGTAGTATTGGTTCAAGATGTTGTCGACCCCGAAATTCAACGTGATGTCCTGCGTCGGCTGATAGGCCACATAGAGATTGACCAGATCATAGGCGGTCGACGGCGAATAGCCGGCGGGGATATCCGTATTGGCCGCGACCGATGCCCACTGCGCCGAGATCGTCAGCTTGCGGTCGAGCAGGCGGACGCCGCCGGTGGTCGTGACCTTGCGCGGCTGGATTGTGGCAAGGCCGACATTAGTCTGGGTGTTTTTGCCGCTCTGCACAGTCGCACCGACGCCAACGAACCAGATGCCGGCATCATAGGCAGTCTCCGCCTCGAAGCCTTCGATCTTCACATTGGCAATGTTTTGGTACTGATAGTTGCGGCTGAAGCGCCCGAACGCGGTCAACTCGGGAGCAGACGCAACGAGGTCGATATAGTCGTCCACATCGTTGCGGAAGAAGTTGAACTTGGCGCGGAAGCTGTCGCCCGATGTGAAGACGTCGTTATATTTCAGGTTTATGCCGACTTCCTTGTTCTTGCCGACTTCTGCCCGGAGATTTGGATTGGGCAGGAAGCAGAACAGGCCGGCGGTACCGTCGGCGCAGGTAAAGAACACTGGGCCACCACCGGTGGCATGTGCGCCGGCGATCAGGGTTTCGGTGATCGACGGGGCGCGGTAGCCTTCTGCGTAGCTCACATAGGGCGTAAAGCCGGCGACCGGCGTAACACCGACGGTGATCTTCGGCGACAGCCGGTCGCCGCTCGACGACGTGTTGTTGGCACCGAGCACAGTACCGGCGGAATTCAGCTCATAGTAGTCATAGCGCAGCGCGCCGATGACCTCGAGCCATGTGGAATAGTTGCTCTTCATCTGGACGAAACCGCCGCCGACCGTACGGTCGCCGCTCGGGGTCGTGATGTTCGAGTTGCCGCGTGAATCGAAGGTCTTCACCGTGTCCTTGAACACGTCGAAACCATAGGTCACAGCATTGCGCCAGTTGCCGACATCGAAGCGCGACGTGTTGTTGACATCGACCCCGAACGTATCGAGCAGGTAACCGCGCTGGTCGCCGACACAGCCCGAGATGTTGTTGCCTGCGCTCCCTGATCCGCAGAGCGCAGCGCCGGACGTCGAATAGTGGTAGGTCTTGGTCTGGTCGTTGTCGACGCGATTGCCGTAAAGCGACATGTTCCAGTCGAACAGGTTGTCGTCCGGCTTCGAATATTTCCACGTCACCGAACCCGTGTAATTCTTGGCATTCGACCCGTAGATCGACGATCCTTGGTACAGCGCCTGCTGCGCACGGGTTACCGTCGGCCCGCGGTTCATCTGACCTATGCTGTAGCTATAATCCTGGAACAGGCCGCTGAACTTGACTTCATGGCCATCGGCTGGACGCACGGTGACCTTCATCAGACCGGCCGCGATTTCGTTTCCGGTGTTGCCAATCTCGGTGCCGTCGCCGTCCTTGTAGTTGCCTTGTGTCCTGTAGACTGCGCCGCCAAACACGTCGACGGACGGATCGACACGCACGCCGCCGAACACCGAACCCATGCCGCGGGCATTGTTAGAGCCGTAGGAGCCGCTCATATCGACGCCCCAACGCTCGCCTGGACGCAACACGTCATTGATATCCTTGGTGCGGAACGAGGCCACGCCGCCGATGGCACCGGAGCCGTAAATATTGGCAGTCGGGCCGCGGGTGATATCGATGCCGCCGATCAGTTCGGGATCCAGAAAGAATGAGCCATTCGCATTGTGACCGGAGCGCTGATAGTTCTGGCGGGCGCCGTCAACGACAACGGCGACACGGCCGAAATCCTGCAAGCCGCGGATATTGATCGCCGTGGACGGATCATCGCCACGATCCTGCATCCAGACACCAGGAACATTGTAGAAAAGCTGGCTCAGCCGGTTCGGCTGCTGCAGCTGAATCTGCTCCTGCGTCACGACGCTGACCGGAGCCAGCGCATCGATGGCGCGCTCCTGGGTCTTCGAAGCCGTCACCGTGATTTCATCGAGCGACTGGCCGCTGCGGCCGGCCTGCGCATTGGCGTTAGCTACCTGCGCTGGCACGACTGCCGGCTGCGCGGCTGCACGCTTCTTCTTGGCGGGTTTCGGCTTTTGCGGCTGCACATCGCCTGCCTGCGCGGCGGCCTGTGCCAAGGCGCCGTGGGCGACCAGTGCCCCCATTGATATGATTGACGCGCCCAACAACAAGGCGCGCGCAGTCCTGCCCCCGAAAGCCATAACTCTATCCCCAAGCACAATTTTTCAACGGATCGTGGCTGGCTGGCGCTGCGCGAGGCAGGGAGCTTGCTGGCTCTCGAATGCGACTCGGGGACCCCTGCCACCAAGTTGCCATTTTCGATTACGGTTCATTGACAGGGGGGTCAAGCAACCCGCGTCCTGTTTATATTGATTGTAGACTGCAGTGCTTGGCGATGAGGCGCGACAAAACCTATAACGGCCACAGCACTTTCACGTACGGGGCAGATCGGCGCTATGGATACGGGTTCTCACGACGGCAGTGCTGCCGCTCACGCCAAATCCTCAGCCGGACGCAATGTGGTCGTAAATGGCGATCGGATGGACAGCAAGGACCTGTTCGCGGATCAGCGTGAGTTGCTGATTACGCATGGCGACGAGACCTATCGCCTGCGCCTGACGTTCCAGAACAAGCTGATCCTCACCAAATGACCGCCTGCCTCCCTGTTCGACGTCATCGCATCGCATATGCGCTGCAATGTGTAGCGCTTGCCAGCACGCTGGCATTCTCTGCCGCGGCCTCAGCCGAAGACGCTGTTGTGCGCGACGCACGCGGACGCGACGTCACAATCGGCCATCCGACCCGCATCGTCTCGATCGGCGGCGCGGTGACCGAAATTCTTTATGCGCTCGGCGCTGACGACCGCATCGTCGCCGTCGATACGACCAGCCTGTATCCACCGAAGGCCATGGCCGACAAACCCAATGTCGGTTACATGCGCCAACTCTCTGCGGAAGGCGTACTGGGGCTGAATCCGCAGCTGGTGCTGGCCATCGCGGGCTCCGGCCCGAAGGAAACCATCGACGTCATCGACGCCGCCAAGATTCCGTTGATCATGGTGCCGGATACGTTCACCGAAGCCGGCATGGTGGAGAAGATCCGGTTGATCGCCAAGGTCGCGGGCGTCGAGGCACGCGGCGAATGTCTTGCCAATGCCGTGGCCGGCGATCTTGCCGCGCTGCGTGAATTGCGCGCCAAGGTGAAGACCCCGCCACGGGTGATGTTCGTGATGTCCTTCCTCGATGGCCGCACCATGGTCGCTGGCCAGAAGACGGCAGCCAATGAAATCATCAAGCTGGCCGGCGGCATCAATGTCGCGGACAGCTTCGACGGCTACAAGATCATGAGCGATGAAGCGATCGCCGCAGCCAAGCCGGATACCGTGCTCTCGATGGAGCGCGGCAAGGATACGCTGCAGGCCGACACCGTGTTTGCCAGCCCGGCATTCGCACTGACGCCGGCCGCGAAGACCAGGAGCCTGGTCGCCATGGACGGCCTCTATCTGCTCGGCTTCGGTCCGCGCACGGCCGCCGCCGCACGCGACCTCGCCGTCAAGCTCGACCCGGCGCTGTCGTCCGAGGCTGCAACGTTCAAGCCCGTCTCGCTCGCCGTCAACTGCCGCCAATAAGATGAGCGCTGCCGACGCCAAGCTGACTGCGTTTGTCAGAACGAAGGGCCGGGTGCGCCGCCCTGCAACCATCATCGTCCTGTGCGGACTGTTCGCAGCACTCCTGCTGACGGTGCTGCTTGCCGCCACGGTTGGCGCCGCCGGCATCCCACTGTCCCGCCTGCTCGCAGCACTTGGCCTCGCCGCCGCCGATCCCGCCAATCCATTTGCCGCGCGCGATCAGCTGATCCTATGGTCGATCCGGATTCCGCGCATTGCCATCGCCGCCATGATCGGCGGCATGCTGGGCGCCGCCGGCGCGATCATGCAGGGCCTGTTTCGCAATCCCCTCGCCGATCCGGCGCTGGTCGGCGTCTCCAGCGGCGGAGCGTTTGCTGCAGCGGGCGCCATCGTCGTCAGCGACAGCCGCTTTGCGCATTATGTTGCTTTTCTGCAGCCGTTTCTGTTGCCGCTGGCGGCTTTCATCGGCTCGCTGCTGACAACGATCATTCTGTATCGGATTTCCAGCCGCAGCGGGCGTACGTCGATTGCGCTGTTTCTTCTCGCCGGCATCGCCATCGCAGCCATCGCCAATGCGGGTATCGGGCTTCTGGTGTTCATTGCCGACGACCGTCAGCTCCGCGACATCACGTTCTGGCTGCTCGGCTCGCTCAGTGGCGCGACCTGGAGCAAGGCGGCGACGATTGCGCCCATGCTGGCGCTGGGCCTGATCGGGATGCTGTTCACCAGCCGCGGCCTCGACGTGCTGATCCTCGGCGAGTCCGAGGCCTTCCATTCCGGCGTCGATGTCGAGCGTCTCAAGCGCATCTGCATCGTGCTGGTCTCCGTCATGACCGGCGCAGCGGTTTCGGTCTGCGGCGTGATCGGCTTTGTCGGCATCGTCGTGCCACATCTGCTGCGGTTGATGATCGGACCGGGTCATCGGCTGTTGCTGCCGGCCTCAGTCGGTCTCGGCGCGAGCCTGCTGGTTGGAGCCGATACGCTGGCCCGCACCATCGTGGCGCCGGCCGAGATGCCGATCGGCATCCTGACTGCCGCCGTGGGCGCGCCGATATTCCTGCTGATCCTGCTGCGTCAGCGCGGAATGGTGGGGCTGTGACGTCAATGGCCGACACACCCGTCCTCACCGCATCCGGCATCTCGTTGAAGATCGGCCAGGCCACGCTGCTCAATCATGTCGATCTCACCATTACCAGCGGCGAGATGGTCGCCATCGTCGGCCCCAACGGCGCCGGCAAGTCGACGCTGCTGCGCCTGCTCTCGGCCGATCTGCGTGCGTCGCGCGGCGCCATCACGCTGAAAGGCCGCGACCTCCACGCCTGGTCACCCGCCGAACTGGCGATGCGGCGCACGATGCTGTCGCAACATGTCAGTGTGAGCTTCCCATTCACGGTCGAGGAAGTCGTGCAGATGGGTCGGGGCAACCTGCCGCTGACTTCCACGCAATCGCTCGTCAATGCCGCCATCGATGAAGTGGGCCTTGGCGACTTCCGTCATCGCGAATTGCCGACGCTCTCCGGCGGCGAGCAACAGCGCGCGCATTTCGCGCGCATCCTCGTACAGCTCGCCTGCGGCGAAGCTGCCCATGGTCCAGGCATCCTGCTGCTCGACGAGCCGACATCATCGCTCGATCTGCGTCACCAGATCGAACTCGTCGAAATTTCGCGGCAGCGTGCACGCAACGGCACGGCCGTGATCGCAGTGCTGCACGATCTCAATCTCGCAGTTCGGTTTGCGGATCGCATCATCGTAATGCGCAACGGCGCCGTTGCAGCCGAAGGAACGCCTGCGGAAACGATCACCAGCGATGTGATCCGCCGTGTGTTCGATATCGACGTTGTCGTTGCACGTACCGACGATGGCGCGCCCTATCTGCTGCCGCAGATGATGCAACAGATTGCGACTTCAAATTTCGTAGTGGGTTAACTGCGTTTCTGCCGGCACATCATCCTGCGCCGGCGCATATTCATGAGTAACATTGTTGCTCACGGGAACTCACTTTTATCTGAACCCCTGATGAACTCACGCATTGCCCTCCTGTCGCAACCAAACCACGGAGGCTCCCCCATGGGTTATGCACACAGGTCGACAGCGCTGGTGGTCGAGAACGACGAAGCACAACGCACACTGGTCAGCCTGCTGCTCGAAGAGAGCGAGATGAACGTCATCGAATGCGAAAGCGCGGAGGCCGCCGTGCTGGTACTGGAGGAATCCGGCGACAATGTTGCGATGGTCTTCACGGACGTGGAACTCGCAGGCATGATGGACGGCATCGAGCTCGCTTATCTCGCCAAGCAACGATTCCCCGATATGCATGTGATCGTGACCTCAGGTGCGCCTCGCGTGCGTCGGCTGCCCGACGGCACACTGTTCATGGCCAAGCCATGGAGCCCGATCGATCTGCTCCGCGCCGCACAACAATCGTTTCACTGATACAGGTCAAATCAGTCCGCGCGGACCGGCGGATGCCGCCCGCGTGGACCGTCTTGCATTGCTGCAGCGCAACGCCGATAATTCGGCGACCACACCTGCAGCAGCAAGGGTTTCATGCCGTTCGACCTCCTCATTCGCAACGCCACGCTTCCCGACGGCCGCACGGGCCAGGATATCGCCATTGAATCGGGCCGTATCGTCGCGGTGCAGCCCAATCTGGCGGGAGAGGCCGGACGTGCGATCGATGCCGCCGGGCACCTGGTCTCGCCGCCATTCGTCGACATCCACTTTCACATGGATGCGACGCTATCGCTCGGCCTGCCGCGGCTGAATGTGTCGGGTACCCTGCTCGAGGGCATCGCGCTGTGGGGCGAATTGAAGCCGCTGCTGACCTATGAGGCCCTGGTCGAACGGGCGCTGCGCTATTGCGATCTCGCGGTGGCACAGGGCCTGCTCGCGGTGCGCACCCATGTGGATATCTGCGACGACCGGCTGCTGGCTGTCGATGCGCTGCTCGACGTCAAGAAGCAGGTCGCGCCCTATCTCGATCTCGAACTGGTGGCGTTTCCGCAGGACGGCTATTTCCGCTCGCCCACGGCTGCGCAAAATCTTGCGCGTGCGCTCGACAAGGGGGTCAGCATCGTCGGCGGCATTCCACATTTCGAGCGCACCATGGCCGATGGCGCCGCGTCGGTGAAGGCACTCTGCGAGATCGCCGCCGCGCGCGGACTGCGCGTCGACATGCATTGCGACGAAAGCGACGACCCGCTCTCGCGCCATATCGAGACCCTCGCCTATGAGACCCAGCGTCTCGGACTGCAGGGCCGCGTTGCCGGCTCGCATCTGACCTCGATGCATTCGATGGACAACTACTACGTCTCGAAGCTGCTGCCGCTGATCGCGGAGGCCGGCGTCGCTGCGATTGCCAACCCGCTGATCAACATCGTGCTGCAGGGGCGCCACGACAGTTACCCCAAGCGCCGCGGCCAGACCCGCGTGCCGGAGATGCGGCCCTACGGCATTAACGTGGCTTTCGGCCAGGACTGCTGCATGGACCCGTGGTACTCGCTGAGCTCGGCGGACATGCTGGAAGTCGCACATATGGGCCTGCATGTCGGACAGATGACCAGCCGCGATGCAATGCGATTCTGTTTCGACACCGTCACTACCAACCCGGCCAAGATCATGGGCCTCGACGGCTACGGCCTCGATGTCGGCTGCAATGGCGACCTCGTGCTGCTGCAGGCGCGCGATCCGATCGAGGCGATCCGGCTGAAGGCGACACGGCTCGCGGTCGTGCGCCGCGGCAAGGTGATCGCCGAGACGCCCGCGCGGATCGGCCGACTCGCACTCGATGGCCGCCCGGCATCGGTCGATCCCGCCGCTTACGCACCGCCGAGCTGATCTCTCGACCCCCTCCCTCGCATCGTTTGGCAGCATGACATCAGCCTCTCCCCATTCTCTGCGCGTTGCCGTTATCGGCGGCGGCGTGGCCGGCGCATTCGCCGGCATCATTCTGGCCAGGCTGCCGCAGATCGGGCCGATCACCGTGCTGGATCGCGATGGCGCGTTCGGGCGCGGGCTTGCCTATTCCGCGAAAGCCAAGTGGCACCGTATCAACGTCCCAGCCTCAAAGATGGGCGGACTCGGCGCCGAAGATAACGGCTTCGTCGAATGGTTGACGGAAACCGGCCAGGCGGACTGGCCGGACTATTCAACCTCCTTCGTGCCTCGCCGGGTCTATGGCGACTACATCTCCACGAAGTTCAACGAATTGACGGGCAGCGGACGCGTAACGCCGCGGCAGGATGTGGCTCTGAGTGTGACGCGACAGGGCGATGGTTATCGCGTTGCGACGGCATCGGGTGCGATCATCGACGCCGATCTGGTGTTCCTCTGTCTTGGCAACCAGCCGCCGTCGCCATTTCCCGGCATCGAGGCATCGCCGCGCTCGATCACCAATGTCTGGGCGCCGGGCGCGCTCGATCCGATAGGCAAGGACGATCGCGTGCTGGTCATCGGCACCGGTGCCACCGCGGTTGATATGGTGATCGATCTCTTTCATCGCGGCATGCGCGCGCCCATCACGATGGTCTCGCGGCGCGGATTGCTGCCGCTGATCGACGTCCCGGCGCAGACCGATCCCGATCCGATGAACTCATTCCCGGTGCCCACCGCGCGTGGGCTTCTGGCGGCATTGCTCAGGGACACCCGCCGCAAGGTTGCCGCGGGCATTCCATGGCAGACGATGGTCGATACGTTTCGATTGTCCATCGGTGAACTCTACAGGAACGCCTCCGAAACCGAACGTGCCCGCTTCGCGCGGCATCTGCGCGCGATCTGGATGGTGCATCGGCATCGGCTGGCGCCCGACGTCGCCGAACTGCTGGAGCAGTTGCAGCAAGACAAGCAGCTCGATGTGATCGCGGGTCGCATCACCAGTGCAGTTGCGACACCGTCGGAACATGACGTGACCATCCGCAAGCGCGGACACGGCGAGACGATCAACCTCGCCACCAACTGGATTCTGAACTGTACCGGCCCGGAAGAGCACTATGATCGCCTGGGCGATCCGCTCATCAAGTCGCTGCTCGCAACCGGGCAAGCGCGGACCGGCTTCAACGGCCTCGGCCTCGATGTCGCCCCAACCTGCGAGCTGCGTGACAGCACCGGCCACGTTCAGCCCGGCTTCTATGCCATCGGCCCGGCGACGCGCGGCGCGTTCTGGGAAGTGACTGCGGCATCCAATATTCGGCGGCAGTTGCTGGCCGTGAGCGAGCAGTTGAAGACGCTCTAGCCCTTCCGCCACGGCACGATGGCGCGCTCCAGCGCGTCGAAGCCGGCATTCATCACGAAGCCGATAATCGCAATGACAAACAGGCCGACATACATGGTCTGGACATCGAACAACTCCCACGCATTCCAGATCATGTAACCCAGCCCCTGTTTGGCGCCGACCATCTCGGCGATGGCGATCAGCACCAGCCCCATGCCGGCGCCGAGCTTGATGCCGGTCATGATCAGCGGCAATGCGCCGGGCAGCGCCACGGTACGAAACATGTTGAAGCGACTGGCGCCAAAGTTGCGGCCGACGTCGAGGAAGATCGGCGCAATCTGACGCACGCCCGCGGCTGTATTGATCACCACCGGATAGAACACGCCGATCGCGACCATGGCGATCTTCGAGCTTTCACCGAGACCGAAGATCAGCAGGATCAGCGGCAGCAGGGAGCTCTTCGGAATTGGATAGGTCGCCGAGATCAGCGGATCGAAGGCGGCCCGCACGGGGCGATAGAGCCCGATGGCAAGCCCGATCACGATGGCCGGCACGCAGCCAACGATAAAACCGGCAGCGAGGCGATAGAGGCTGGCTCCCACATGACGCCACAGTGCGCCGGAGGAAGCGAGTTCGAACAGGTGCCCAATGATGTTAGAGGGCGCCGGAAAGAACCTGACATCCACGATGCCGGTGCGCGCGCAGATTTCCCATAGGCCCAGCAGCACCAGCGGCGACAGGATGCTGATGGCGCGGTCGCTCCACAGTGAACGGGTGCGAACCGAACTCATGCCTTGCTCCCCGGCTCGCGGCTGCGCGCGCGATCGACCTCTTCACGCAGCTGCGCCCAGATATCATAGACCAGCTCGCCATAGGCCGGTGTGTGCCGGAGTTCTACGACATTGCGCGGCCGCGGCAGGTCGACCGACACGATGGTCTTGATGCGGCCGGGGCCAGCCGTCATCACCATGATGCGATCGCCCAGCGTCACGGCTTCATCGACACTGTGGGTGATGAAGACCACGGTCTTGCGGGTCTCCTCCCAGATCCGCAGCAGCTCTTCATGCAGCAATGTCTTGTTCTGTTCGTCGAGCGCCGAAAACGGCTCGTCCATCAAGAGAATGTCGGGATCGTTGGCAAAGGCGCGCGCGATGGAGACGCGCTGGCGCATGCCGCCGGACAGCTGATGCGGATAGAGCGTCCGCGCGCCATACATGCCGGTCTTGTTCAGATAATGCCCAACCACCTCATCGATCCGCACCTTCGGAACATTGCGCATCGTCAGGCCATAGGCCGCGTTGTCCCAGACGGTCATCCAGGGAAACAATGAGTCCCCCTGGAACACCATGGCGTTCTGCGGATGACCGGGCTGCGGATTGGCGATGTCGATCCGGCCCTCCGACGGTGCATCCAGCCCGGCAAGCATGCGCAACAACGTGGTCTTGCCGCAGCCGCTCGGGCCAACCACCACGAAGAAGGTGCTGGCCGGGATATCGAGCGTGATCCGGTCCAGCGCCAGTTGTGTATCGTGCCGCTTGGTGACGTCGCGCAGGCTGATCTTCGGCGCGGGCACCGGCCCGCTATCCCCGATTGCTGCTGTCGACATCTGCACCGTCATCGCCACACTTCTCTTCACCGTTTCACTTGGGCCGTGCGAACGGCCCCAGGACTGGCTTCAGTGCATCGACATAGGACATGTCGACGACCTTGGCTGCCTCGATGTCGCTGGTGACCAGCCCGCGCGACTTGAAATAAGCAAGATCGGTCTCGACGCTGGGAAGATTGATCTGACCGTCGGGATCGATGAACACCGGCACCATCTGATGCAGCAGTGCCATATCCTTGATCCCCGTCATCTCGGCGATGTCCTTGATCATGTCCTCGGCGCCGGGCCCCGCGATCTTGCCGTCCTTGAGGGTCGCGGCATAGGCGCGCACGCCGCGCAGATAGGCCTTGAGAAACGCAGTCACTGTTTTGCGGTCCTCGGCGAACTTGCCGTTGATCAACAGCATGGCTGTCTGCTGCACCGGATAAAAATCGTCGAGGCCGGTGAAGCGCACAGCAACGCCATTGCGCACCATCGCCGTCACGCCCGGCTCGGCCGAGATCGCTGCGTCGATCGCCTTGTTGGCGAAGGCGGTGAGATGCTGCGGGAATGGCAGGAAGACCTTTTCGATATCCTCGTCCTTCAGCCCGGCCTTTTTCAGCGCCTGATTGATGACGGACTCATCGGCCGCCCCATTGGCAATGATCGCGACCTTCTTGCCCTTGAGATCCGCAAGCGACTTGAACGCACCTGACTCGATCAGATCCTTGCGCACCATCAGCGCCTTGTAGCTATAGCCCGCGATATTGGTGCCCTTGTCGGCTACCATCTTCAGCTTCAGGCCGCGATTGACAGCATTATAGAGCCCGGCGGAGGCCGCGCCTGCCGATGCGTCGAGATCGCCTGCGCCGAGCGGCGCCACCATCTTGGCGCCGGAGTCGAACGGTATCAGTTCAACCTTGACACCCTCTTCCTTGAAGTAGCCGCGCTTCTCGGCGAGGAACAGACCGATATCCGACGACAGATTGGTCGTCCCGACCTTGACCGTCTTCATCTCCTGGGCGTTCGCAAGGCCCAGCATCGACATCGCAACACCGGCGGCAACAAGCAGACGTTTCAGCATGATCGGTCCTCTTTATCTCGCATGAAGATGATACGGCAGAACGCACCGCAGCTCAGGGCAAACGTGGAAACAGACGCCTCGGATTAGTTTCAGTAATCAGTTCTATATCGGCAGCGGAAAAGCCCGCAGCCTTGACGCTGGTGAGAGGATCGCGATCCGCCGGCGGGAAGGACTCGTCAGTACCGAGCGCGACACGTTCGATACCCGCGGTATCGGCGAGAAAACGCAACGCTTTCGGCGCATGCACGATGCTGTCATAGCCGATGCGCGAGGCGTAGACCGACGGATCGCATTGCGCGACATCGCCCTGTCCCGCGCGGTCCATCCGCGCATGCATCACATCGAAGCGACCCAGCAGATAAGGAAATGTGCCGCCGCCATGGCTGAGGACGATCGAGAGCGCCGGGAAGCGATCGAGCACACCTGAGAAGATGATCGAGCCGATGCCGAGCGTGGTATCGAACGTATATTGCGCAATCTGCGTCAGCGCGAATTTCGCGGCACGCGGCGCAGCATCCACCAGAACGGGATGCAGGATGACTGGCAGTCCCAGCGCTTCCGCCTTGGCCCAGAACGGATCGAGCGGCTTCTCGCCGATATTGACGCCTTCAACATTGGCCGGGACCATGACCGCAACAGCGCCAAGGCCAACGGCGCGATCGAGTTCAGCCGCGGCATCGGCGGCGTCGGCTAAAGGTACCGACGCGACAAAGGAAAAGCGGTCATTGTTCGTATGGCACCACTCGCCCAGCGTATCGTTGAGCATGCGGTGCCAATGCGCGCAGGCATCTTTCGCCAGACCGTAGCCGTAGATATCAGGCCATGTGGCGACGAGCTGCCGGTCGAGGCCCTGGCGGTCGAGGCTGGCACGGCGTTGTTCGACCGACTCGACCAGTTGCGGGAAGAACGGCCGAACCCTGAAACCATAATCGAAGCCGAGGGCCGGCGGCTTGCCATTCCCTGATGGCAGCAGCCTGACGCCGCAGTAGGCGCCGCGGCCATCGATGGCGGACAGCAACTGCGGCGGCACATAATGGGCATGGATATCGATCGGCACAATCAGTCCCTATGCGGCATTGGTCGTGCGCTCGCGCGCATTCTTGATGAGGCGCCACAGACGCGGTGGCGTCAGCGGCAGGTGATGAATCTCGACATTGAGCGGCGCCAGCGCTGCCGCCACCGCATTGGCCGTCGCTGCGGCCACAGCAACGATACCGCCCTCGCCCGCGCCCTTGGCGCCCAGCGGATTGCTCGGCGACGGCCGCAGCTCCAGCGTCACCGCGCGCAGGACCGGAAAGTCGCTCGCGGTCGGCACCAGATAATCGGCCAGAGAGGCGTTCAAAAGCTGTCCCTGATCGTCATAGATCAGATGATCGAGGAAAACGCCACCCAGTCCCTGCACGATCGCGCCGATCGCCTGTCCGTGCACGATGGCCGGATTGATGGCGCGACCGACATCTTCGACCGCGATGTAATCGAGAACTTTCACCGCGCCCGTGCGCGGATCGACGGTGACATGCGCCGCATGGGTGCCGTAGCTGTAGGTTCGCACATCGTTGGCGAACGTGCCGTCTGCCTGCAATTCGCGCCCGGCTGCGAGCGCCGCAAACGACACCGACGCGCCGTTATCGGCGACGACGTTCGCATTCACGATCTTCAATTCGCTGTTCGGCCTGCCCAGGTGATTGGACGCCTGCTGCAGGATCTTCTCGCGCAGCCGGGTGGCGGCGTCGAGCACGGCCGAGCCGCCCATCACCACCGCACGCGAATGATAGGTGCCGAAGCCCTCATCGAGCAGTGTGGTCGAGCCGTGCAACACGCGGATGCGCTCGAACGGGATCGACAGCGTATCCGATACGATCTGGCCGAGCACTGTCTCCAGACCCTGCCCCAGCACGGACGAGCCCACGGCAACCGTCAGCGAGCCGTCCTTTTCAAGGGTGAGCGCAGCGTTCTCCTTCGGGCCGGCGCCGCCGCTTTCGACGAAACAGCCGAGCCCGATGCCATGACGTACGCCATCGATCAGTTTTCCCTGCAAATGACGTTTCTCGTGCCAGCCGATCTCCTTCAAGGCGCGCTCGAACACCTCGACATAGTCGCCGGTGTCGTAGGATGTCGGCCCTTCATAGGGTACGAGCCCATCGATCGGATAAGGCAATTCCTGTTCGGTGATCAGGTTCTTGCGCCGGAATTCGGCGATGTCGATGCCGAGATCGGTCGCGGCCATGTCGATCAGCCGCTCGCGAAAGAAATTCGCCTCGAAGCGGCCCGGCCCGCGATAGGTGCCGACCGGCGTTTTGCTGGTCATGAAGGCTTCCACCGACACGCTGACATGGGGGATGCGATAAGGACCAGGCAGAAACTGCGCCGCCTTGGCCGGCACCACGCCGCCATTGGTGCGGATATAGGCCCCCATATCAGCGAACACCCAGCCGCGCAGACCCAGCATCAATCCGTCACCGCGGCAGGCGAGCGACAATTCGCAGGCGACATCGCGGGAGTGATTGATCGCCATCAGATGCTCGCGGCGATCCTCGATCCATTTGACCGGACGTGCCAGTTTGCGGGCAGCGAAGGGGATCAGGAAGTCCTCGGGATAGAATTCGCCGCGTACGCCGAAGCCGCCGCCCACATCGATCTCGATCAGGTCGATATCATCCTCGCGAAGGCCCAGCATTTGCGCCAGCGCGCGGCGGTTATAGAACGTGACCTTTGTCGCGCCTGTGACGACGAGTCGACCCGCCGATGAATTCCATTCTGCCAGGAGCCCCCGCGTCTCCATGGGCAGCGCCGTATGGCGCTGCACGCTGAAGCGCTCCGTGCGCACATAGTCCGCGGACGCGAAGGCCGCATCGGCATCGCCAAACCCGGCATCGTAGCGTAGCGCGACGTTATCTTCGGCGAAGTCGAACAGCGGGGTTTCACTTGCGCCGCGCTCAGTGACTGCGGACAGCGCTTCAAATTCGATGCCGATCCTCTCCAGCGCGTCCTCGGCCAAAGCGCGGCTGTCGGCGACCACGACAGCGATGGGCTCACCGACATAGCGCACCTTGTCGCTGGCGATGACAGGCTGACGGAACGGCTCGAATTCGGGCAACGGCGCCAGGCGAAGCGGGATGATGGGGATGGTGTCGCCGATATCCTGCGCCGTAAGTACGGCGTGAATGCCCGGCATCGCCAGCGCAGCCGATGCATCGATCGCCATGATCCGCGCATGCGCGATCGGGCTGCGCAGGATCGCGGCATGCAGCATCCCCTCGACGGCAAGATCATCAGCGAAATAGCCGGATCCCGACAGGAAGCGCGCATCCTCCATGCGCTCGACCGCGCTGCCGACCAGGAGTTTGGCCACATCGCTCATTGCGCCGCCTCGCATTGCACGTCGCCATAGGCAATACGGGCTTCCATGATCGCCGCGATGATCGGCAGATAACCGGTGCAGCGACATAGGTTTCCGGAAATCACCTCGCGGATGCGGTCCTCGTCCGCATGCGGCTCTTCGGTCAGCAATGCATGGGCCGTCGTGAGGATGCCGGCGGTGCAGAACCCGCATTGCAAAGCGTGATGCTTGCGGAACGCAAGCTGCAACGCACTGAGATGCGCGGCGCTGCCAAGACCCTCGACGGTGGTTATCTCGCGTCCTTCTGCCTGCGCCGCCAGCATCAGGCAGCCGCGCACCGCGGCACCATCGACGATGACCGTGCAGGCACCGCAGACACCGTGCTCGCAGCCCAGATGCGTGCCGGTCAGGCGGAGCTCGTTGCGCAGCGCATCCGCCAGCGTGGTGCGAGGTTCGACCGTGACGGTCGCCGCGGCACCGTTGACGGTGAAATGGACGGGACGGGCCGACGTCATGCGGCCTCCGGCAGAGTGATATTGGCTGCGCGCGCCAGCGCCCGCTCCAGCAACACGCCGAGAAGATCGCGGCGATAGGCGGCTTCCGCGTGGATATCATCGGCGGGATCGAGCGCATCCCGTGCGACAGCCGCAGCCTGCAAAATCACGTCGGCATCGATCCGGCGGCCATCGATGATCGCCTCGACACCGGGCAGCCGCATCGGACGATCGGCAACGCCGATCACCCCGATATGCGCATTATACGCCAGGCCCTGCGCGTCGATGTCGTAGAATGCGGCAACACCCGCCAGCGCAAAATCTCCGCGGCGGCGAGCAAATTCCTCGAAGGCCCAGCGCCGCGCCTTCTTCCAGAGCGGCAGGCGTATGCTGGTCAAGATTTCGTCGGCCCCCAGAACCGTGCTGAGGCCGCCGGTGATGAATTCATCTGCGCGCACGATGCGCGTCCCGGTCGGTCCGACGATCGTCAGCATCGCATCGCAGGTCACCGCAATGCCCGGCATTTCGGCCGCCGGATCGGCATGGGCCATGCTCCCCCCGACGGTGCCGCGGTTACGGACCTGGTAATGCGCGACATGGGCGATGGCAGCCGCCAGTAGCGGATGCGCCTGTGCGAGCCGCGCATCACGCTCGATATCCCGCCAGGTCACGAGGGCGCCAAAGTCGATGCCCTCAGCGGAAATACTGATACTTTTGAGAGCTGGCAGCCGTCCGATATCGACCAGCACGCTTGGCGCCGCCAGCCGGAAAGCAAGCATCGGCATCAGGCTCTGCCCACCCGCGATCACCTTGGCATTGCCGCCATGAACCGCGAGCGCGGCAATCGCCTCGGGCAGCGTAGCAGGGCAAATATAGTCCAGCGGCGGAAGCTTCATGGGCTGATTTGCTACTTCTCAATTGCTGAGAACACTATCTTATCTTATAAGAAGGTACGCGCACGGCAATGTTTGTTGGTGCGCAAATGATATCCACATGCTGCCGTTTCCATTGGCAAGCATTACCGAATGGAGGTTCCGTTGGCCATCAAGAGAGCCGCAACTGCGTCGAAACGCGTCGACCAGACGGACCGTCCTGCTGCTGCAGATGGCAGTTCTCGAAAGATACTTCGCGCGTTGCTGGCCTTCTCCACCGATCGTCCGCGGCATTCCGCAGAAAGCCTGTCTGAACAGATCGGGGTGCCACTGTCGTCGACCTATCGGTACATTGGCATCTTGCGCGAAGCCGACCTCATCGACGAAGATGGCCGCGGCTCGTTCGTGCTCGCGCCGCGCGTGATCGGCCTTGCGCAGGCGGCCCGCGCCGGCACCGACCTTGCCTCCATTGCGCGCCCCTTCATGAAGCGCGTCTCTCAGGAAGTCGGCGAAACCATCATCTTGCTGCGCCGCTCGGCCGATCGCGCCGTGTGCATCGAGCGCGCCGAGTCATCGTCACGCATTCGCCTGACCTTCGAGGTCGGAACGGCGTTGCCGCTGCACCGTGGCGCCGGACCGAAAATGCTGCTCGCGCACATGCCCGAAGCTGAATGCGAGACAATCCTCGACGACGCCGTTCGGCGCGATCCCGGCTTCGCACCACATCGCAGGCTGCTGGTGCGCGAGCTCGCCGTGATCCGCGAGCAGGGATGGTCGGAGTCGCGCGCGGAAATCACACCGCATGTTTATGCCGTCTCCGTTCCCGTCCGCGATTCCGGTGGCGTGATCGCCGCAATCTCTTTCGTGACGCCGGCATTCCGCACGCCGAAAGCCAGCCAGATCAGGTTGCGCGAGCATCTGCAGCACGCGGCCGCAGATATCAGCAAGGCCTACGCTGCCGTCAGCTTCTGACGGCCGCGTGTAACGGACACGATCAGATCGGATAGTGCTGCGGGCCGGTCTCGATGGTGATCCAGCGCAGTTCGGTGAATTCGGCAATGCCGGCCTTGCCGCCGAACCGACCGTAGCCCGACGCCTTCACCCCGCCGAACGGCATCTGCGCCTCGTCATGCACGGTCGCGCCGTTAATGTGGCAAATGCCGGACTCGATCCGCTTGGCGACTTCCAGCGCCCGGGCGATATCGCGGCCGAACACCGCCGCCGATAGTCCGTATTCGGTATCGTTGGCAACGCGCACGGCTTCGTCCACGCCATCGACGCGCACGACACTCACGATCGACCCGAATGACTCCTCATTGTAGATCCGCATCGCCGAGGTGACGTGATCGAGCACTGTAGCCGACATCAGCGTGCCATCGACGCTGCCACCCGCCACAACACGGGCACCCTTGCCCACGGCGTCCTTGATCAGCGCCTGCATGCGATCCGCAGCATCCTTGCCGATCAGTGAACCGAGCGGTGTATCGCCCTTGCGCGGATCGCCGGCGACTAGGCTACCCGCCTTGGCCGCGAGCTTAGCCACGAAGGTGTCGGCGATCTTCTGATCGACAACAAGCCGCTCGGTGGACATGCAGATCTGCCCCTGGTTCATGAATGCTCCAAAGGCCGCGGCCGCCACTGCTGCATCGAGATCAGCATCGTCGAGCACCACCAGCGGCGCCTTGCCGCCGAGTTCGAGTAGCACTGGCTTGAGATATTTGGCGGCGGTCTCTGCGATGATGCGGCCGACGCGGGTCGAACCGGTAAAGTTGATCCGGCGCACGGCGGGATGCGAGATCAGTGCATCGATCAGCGCGGGCGCATCTTCCGGCGCGTTAGTGATCACATTAAGTACGCCAGGCGGCAGACCGGCCTCGCGCAGGCACTCGCCGATCAACCGATGTGTACCCGGGCAGATTTCCGATGCCTTGAGAATGACAGTGTTGCCGCAGGCCAGCGGCAACGCCACAGCCCGTACGCCCAGAATGACCGGCGCATTCCACGGCGCGATGCTGAGCACCACGCCTGCGGGCTGGCGGATCGCCATCGAGATGCAGCCGGGCTTGTCGGACGGGATCACCTCCCCGGAAATCTGCGTCGTCATCGATGCCGCTTCGCGCAGCATGTTGGAGGCGAGATGAACATTGAAGCCGGCCCAGCCGGCAGTCGCGCCGGTTTCCGACGCCATCAAGGCAATGAAATCAGGCGCCTTGCTGGCAAGGATATCGGCCGCCTTCAGCAGGACGGCGCGGCGTGCGCCCGGGCCGGTCGCCGACCACGCAGGGAAAGCAGCAGCGGCGGCATCGGCAGCGCGCTTGGCATCGGCGATTTGGGCCGCCGCGGCGCGCGAGGCGATATCGCCGGTCATCGGATTGAGACGATCGAATGTCGCGCCGTCGATGGCCTGCACATCCTGGTTCTCGAGCAGCAGATTGATCTGGTTCATGGCGACGTCCTCCGTTGACTGTTTTTGAAATGCTCAGGCAGCGCCGCTGGCGAGCCCACCAAGATAGGCGCGGCGCACGGCGTCGTCGGATTGAAGGGCTGCAGCGGTGCCGCTGCCGGTGATCTTGCCGTTCTCGATCAGATAGCCGCGATCCGCGATGGCGAGACTCTCGCGCGCGTTCTGCTCGACCAGCAACAGCCCGACACCCGTCTCACGCACTTTGCGCAAGGCGGCGAACAATTCGCGGACCAGCAGTGGCGACAGACCGAGCGACGGCTCGTCGAGCAGAAGAATGTCCGGGTTCGACATCAGCGCGCGGCCGATTGCCACCATCTGCTGCTCGCCGCCGCTCATGGTGCGCACCGTCTGCGCCAGGCGTTCGCCGAGTCGAGGAAACAGCGTCATCACCTTGGCACGCTGCGTTGCCTCGACCGCCCGCGCACGCCTTGGATTGGCGCCGAGCAACAGATTTTCGGCCACGGTCAACTCTCCGAACACGCCGCGCCCTTCCGGTACCAGCGCGAGTCCGGCTTCCACGATCTCATGAGGCGGCAGACGGGACAGATCACGACCGGCGAGTTTGACGATCTTGGCTGGTGACGGCAGCAAACCGGCAATGGCCTTGAGCAACGACGACTTGCCGGCGCCATTGGCGCCGAGAATGACGATGATCTCGCCGCGCTCCACATGGAGCGCCGCATCGCTCAGCGCGTGATGCTGGCCATAGGTGACGCTGATGTTGGAGACCTCAAGCATCCGCCGGCACTCCCAGATAGGCTTCGATCACCGCGGGGTCGCTCAGCACAGCAGCTACAGGCCCTTCTGCAATCTTGCGGCCGCTGCTCATGACCACGCAGCGATCGCAGAGCGAACGGATCGCATCCATCACATGCTCGACCAGCAGGATCGACAGCCCCTCCTGTTTGAGCGATCTGATTAGCTCGATCCCGATCAGCAATTCGGACGGGTTCAGACCGGCGAGCCATTCATCGAGCAGCAGCACGCGCGGCTGCAGTGCCAGCGCGCGTGCCAGTTCGAGCCGCTTGCGGTCGATATAAGTAAGCTCCGATGCGCGCCGTCCGCCAAATCCGGCGAGACCGACCCGCGCGAGCAGGCCGGCCGCAGCTGCCGCCATCGCGTCGCGCGCAAGCGGCGCATGATGAAAGGCCAGGCCGGCCTCCACATTCTCCCCGCAGGTCATGCCGTCGAGCACGCGGACCAATTGGAAGGTGCGTGCCAGACCGAGACGCGCGATGCGATGGGTCGGCCAGCCCGCGATGTCGTGGCCGGCGAAGGCAATCACGCCAGCATTCGGCGACAGCACGCCGGAGATCAGGTTGAGCGCCGTCGTCTTGCCAGACCCGTTGGGACCGAGCAGCCCGACGATCTCGCCGGCATGCACCGTCAGGTCGATGCCGTTGACAGCGATGAGACCGCCGAACGCGCGGGTCAGGCCTTCGATGCGCAGGACTGGCGTTGCACTGGGGGTCATGCCTGCGCTCCCCGCATTTTTGAGGCCGTGGGTCGCCAGGTTTTCAACCTCTCCCAGAGGCCGACCACGCCTGATGGCAGCGCATAGACGATCAGGAGGAAGACCACGCCCATGATCAAGGTCGACGTACTGGGAAAGCGCGCCGACAGAAAGTCGAACAGCAACGTCAGCGGAATGGCGCCGAGCGCCGGCCCCCACAGACGGTGGGCGCCGCCAAGCAGTGCCATGATCACCACTTCGAAGGAGATGGTGGCGTTGAAGGCGATCGATGGCTCGATATAGGTGAAGCGCGGCGCCATGATCGCACCGACCAGCGTCATGAAGGTCGCGGTGATGGTGAACAGCGCGACCTTGGCGATGGTGACATTGATGCCGCAGTGTCGTGCTACGGCCTCGTCTTCACCGATGATCCGCAGCGCGAAGCCGAAGCGCGAGCGGGCAATCAGCCAGCCGGCACCGAACACGATGACGGCAAGCGCCAGCAGCTGCCAGTAAATGTCGTTCTGGGTGATATCGACAAAGACGTAACGGCCGAGCACGCGGGTCTTGTTGACCTCGTACCAGACCACGATCTGGCGCACGAGCTCGGCGAGGCCGAAAGTGAAGATGACGAAATGCACACCGCTCAGCCGCAGCGTCGACAGGCCAACAATGACGGCCATGACAGCCCCGATCGCGGCCGCGATCAGCAGCACCAGCGACCACGGCAGTTGCTCGCCCAGCACCGCGACCGTATAGGCGCCAACACCGAAGAAGGCTGTGGTCGCCAGCGACACATAGCGCGTCGGGCCGGAGAACATGCCCCATGCCGTCGCCAGTACCGTGAATTGCAGGAGACTGATCGCGAGCGCGAGGTGATAGGCATCGACAATCATCGGGACGAATGCGAGCGCAACCACGGCTGCGAGACAGATCGCGCCGGTCGTGATTTGGGTACGGCTCATCGCTGCGCCCTCCCGAAAATACCGGCCGGCTTCACCAGCAGCACACCGAGGAACAGCGCGAAATTCACCGCAAGCGTTAGGCCGGGATCGATGAAGGTCGCCACCAGCGCTTCGCTCAATCCCAGCGCCAGCCCGGCGACGAGACAGCCCAGCAGATTGCCGACGCCGCCCATCACGACCACGATCAGCGCCTTCATGGTGAACACCACGCCAGAGGTGGCGCTGAAGGTCAGAAACATGCTGATCAGCACGCCGGCAGACGCCACCAGCGCGCCGCCGAGCGCAAAGGCCAGTGCCGATGTCCTGGTGACATCGATGGCGACGAGCTGCGCCGCGATGGGATCGACGGCTACGGCGCGGATGGACGTCCCGATCCGTGTGCGGGTCAGCGTCAGATAGAGCGCAAGGCCGACGACGACCGCAAGCCCGAAGGCAATCAGGCGATTGAGTGCCAGCACCTCGCCGACGACTGTCACCGGCACAGCGAGGAACGAGTAACTAAAGTAGGCGCCGCCAAACATGGTCAGCATGATGCCTTGCACGATGAACATCATGCCGAAGGTGGCGAGAATGCTGTCGACTTCGAGCGCATCGCGGGTGCGCGCGCGGCGCACCAGCGGCGTGAGCAACACCCGGTACAGCAGATAGCTGATGCCGAAACTGATCGGAATGACAAACGCCAGTCCTGCGAGCGGATTGAGCGCCCAGCCGGTGAACAGCCAATAGGACGCAAAGGCCGCGCCGATTAGGAACTCGCCATAGGACAGGTTCATGATCCGCGCCACGCCATATTGCAGGGTGAGCCCCATGGCGATCAGCGCATACATGCCGCCCAGCACGAGGCCGGTGAGAACCGCGTTTGTCATTCTGTCAGACCAGATACAGGAGGGACGCGATCACTGCGCCTTCCATGCCGGCTTCGGCACGACCGGCGCACGCGCACCCTCGTTACCCGACGGGCCGACGCCGTAGAACTCGCCGTCCTGCCACTGCCCGACCCACCAGTATTTGGTCGGCATGTTGTTCTCGAGCTTCACCTTGCCGATCACGGTATCGAAGGTGCCACTCTGCAGATCCTTGATGACCGCAGCGCGATCGACCTTGCCAACCCGCTCGATCGCCTGCTGCAGCATCTGCAGACCGGCATAGGTGACCGCGCTGGCCCAGCGATCCGGCTCCGCGCCATTCGCCGCCGACGCCTTGTGCCGCGCCAGATAGTCCTTGATGGCCGGGCTGTCGCCATTCCAGCCGCCGATGCCCATCACGCCTTCCGCGTTGGCGCCGAATTTCTGCTTGAACAGCGGGAAGGCCGTGCCGACACCGGTGTAGAAGATCTTCGGATTGAATCCGGAGATGCGTGACTGTTCGGTGATGGCGATCGTGTCCGGCGGATAGCTGAAGGCGATGAACACGTCGGGGTTCAGCGCCTTCACCTCATTGATGATCGGGCTGAGATCCTGTGTGCCGACCGGATAGGTCTTGTCATACGCCAACTTGAATTTGGCCGCCGTCAGCGCAGGACGTGCCGCACCAGAGAGATCGATGCCGAAGCCGTCGGCGATGCTGGCCATTGCCACCGTATCGCCAATCTTGCCTTCGGTGCGGAGCTTCACCAGCAGCTCAACCAGCGTCTTGGCGGCATCGGCGCTGGTGCCGAGCAGCCAGAAACTGTTGGGCCAGCGCTTCGCCAGTTCGGGCGCACGGTCGGTCACGGCCGTCGAGGCGATGTGCGGGTAGCCGGCCTTGTTCAGGATCGGTCCGACCGCGAGATTCAGACCGGTGCCCCAGGGCGGCAGGATAAAATCGACCTTGTCCTGTGTGATCAGGCGCTCCAGCGCCTTGGCGGCTTCCTCGGCGCTCGACCGGTCGTCATACTGGACGACCTCGATTGGGACGCGCTTGTCGCCGAGCTTGAGCCCGCCGGCGGCGTTCACTTCCTTCACCCACAGCTCGTAGTTGGGAATCGTCGTTACCGCGGCGCCGCCGGCGGCGGGGCCGGTGCGCGAGATGGCATAACCGATCTTGACCGACGTCTGGGCCTCGGCTCCGCCGCCCCATCCGACGGCCGCCGCACCGGTAACTGCGAGTAGTCCCGCCGCAAGGCGCTTGACTGCTGACACCATGATATCCTCCCCGAATTCTTTTCACCGACGCCTTGTGGCGTTCGATGGCCGGAGACTAGTCCAGCGTTTGGGGCTGGGAATTGGACGCATCCGGGGAAAGATTGTATTGATCCGTGTAGGCGAGCTATTTCACGCGACGGATTGTCCCAGTGCTTGAGACCGCGCACATCGTTTCGGGTCCCACCGGCTTCGCGGAGAAGCCGCTTCCGGCGCTGCATGCGGAAAGATTCGCACCCGGACTGGCGCCGCGCAGCTGGATCATCCGGCAGTCGGTTGCTAGGCGCTCGCATCTGCTGGTGATCGAAACCCGACGCGGCACCGCCACGATGCGCGGCGCCACGGTTGCCATTCAGTCCCCCGGCCTGTTGTGGCTTCCCGGCGATCACGAAGGCACGTTGGAGGTCGAAGCCGGCGCGCAAGGCTATCTGATTTCAGTGTCGGACGATGTCCTCACCCGCACCGTCGCCGGCAGTGCCGAGGCGCTGCATCTGCGGCGAACCATCGACCGGCTGGTCCTGCGCGAAGGCGCGCAACTCGCGACGACTTTTGCGGCCATCACGGAATCCTGCAGCACGCTGGTGCGTGAATTGAATACGCCGGGCCGCGGCAGCGCGACGATGACATCGACGCATGTGTTGTTACTGTGCCTGCACATCTGGCGATCGGTGATTTCGGAGGAAGCCCCCGACGATGCTGCACAGCGCGGCGACGGCCCGCGCCTCGTCGGCAATTTCCTGCAGATGGTCGAACTGCATTATCGCGACGGCTGGCCCATCGCACGGTATGCGGCTGCACTCGGCGTCACTGACGACAAGCTGCACGCGCATTGCAAGCGCGAGAAAGGTTACAGCCCGCGCGCCATCGTGCATCAGCGCCTGATCCACGAAGCCTGCATGCGGTTGCGGCAGCTCGATCTGCCGGTCGAGCAGATCGGCTATGGCCTCGGCTTCCGCGATCCCGGCTATTTCAATCGCTTCTTCCGCAAGTATCAGAATGCGTCGCCAGGCGCCTATCGGCGTCGCGCGCGGCTCGATTCAAGTCAGCACGGTCCGTCCTATGCGGCCTGGCCGTAACTGTCCCACGCTCGATCAGTGCTGTGTCTCTTTGAAACCTGCGTGATCAATTTGGAACAGCGCGCGTTAAGCATGACTCGATATTGAATCGGGGTCACAACATCCATTTCCGCGCTCTGTTTCAGATGTCCCTTCAAGACGCCGTTCACCATTCGGCCCGAAGCGCTGGTGAAAGGTGCCTACGAGATCGTCGTCGACGTAGGATCGCACCCATAAGACGCATGCGACGGCGCCAATTACCGACTCCAGGTGGAGCGGAATACTACTTGGCGCGGCAAGGCTGCATCTGCTCGACTGTGTCCGAGTGTTTCCGCCGATATGCCTTATCGCGAAGGTGAAATCTTAGACGTTGTGCTGGTGACAAAAGCCTGCGAAAGCAGGATATTGATGAAATTGCGACTTATCAGCGCACCTACGGTATTGGCGTTCACCCGTTTTCATAGTGTCGGCCCATGACCATCGAGATCGTCCAGATCGTCCAGGAATTGAGTTCGGTCGGCGGCGTTGAAAGCGTGGCCAGCGAACTCGCATGCGCATTCAGTCGCGCTAAAATCGCCAACACAGTTCTCGCCAGCGCCGTCGGCGAAAAGGCAACGCCAGGTACGCGCATCGAGCGCGTCGGTGCTTGGCTTTCGCACATCAAGACCCGCGGCATCCTGCGCTATCTTGGTCGCGCCTTTGTCGTTCCCACCTTCACATTGCTGGCGACGCGCGCCGCCTATCATCATCCCAAGGCCGTCATCATCAGTCACGGTGACAGCCTGACGGGCGACGTACTGGTCGTGCACGCGGTCAATGCGCAGAGCCTCGCCGAAAAGCGCAACGCTGGCTCCTGGTCATGGATGCTGAATCCCATGCATCTGTGGGTGGCCCTGCGTGATCGCTGGATGATCGGCGGCCTGCGCTATCGCATGTATGTCGCGGTCTCGCCGCGCGTCGCAACCGAACTGCAACAGATCTACAAGGTGCCAGCGTCGCGCATCCGCGTGATCCCCAACGGCATCGACCTCAATCGCTTCGCCCGCGACACCGCGGCCGGCCTCAGGATCCGTCAGGAATTCGGCATCCCGGTGGACGCAAAGCTGCTTCTGTTCGCCGGCCATGAATTCCGCCGCAAGGGTCTGGCGCATGCCATCGGCGCGCTCGAACGCCTCGGCCCGGACGTCTGGATGCTTGTGGTGGGCTCGGATAATCCCATGCCCTACCGCAAACTGGCGACAACCTCTGCCGATCGGCTGGTCTTTACGGGATCGCGTACCGATATGCCGGCCCTCTACGCTGCGGCCGACGCCTTTGTACTGCCAACTGCCTATGAAACTTTCTCGCTGGTCTGCATGGAAGCCATGGCCTGCTCGACGCCGGTTTTTGCAACGCCGGTTGGCGGCATCGAAGATTATCTCGTCGATGGCGTAAACGGCTATCAGATCAAGATGGACGGCGCAGATATCGCCGAGAAGATCGCGATGGCCTTCTCCGATCCGGCGACACTGGCCCGGCTGTGCGAAGGAGCGCATGCCACGGCACTGAATTACGGCTGGGACTATGTCGGTTCGCGCTACATCGAGCTGCTGGAGCAGGTGCAGGCTTCGAAGAACGAATTTGCGCCGGGCGCCATGGCGGTCGGCGCCTGATCGCAAGCGCCTGCTTCAAGGGCGCGGCCGATCAGCCCCCCCGCTTTGCATCGGCGGCCTGCTGGCAGGCCGACACCAGCGCATTCGCCACCACCTCGTAAGTGAAACGCGTCAGCACGTTGTCGCGCGCGGCCGCGCCGCGGTCCAGCAACTGCTGCGGGTCGGCAGTAAGCCGATCCAGCAGTGTCGCCAGTGCATCGGGATCCCGTTCGGGAATGATCCAGCCGCCCTTGCCGACAACATCGGGAATAGCGCCGCCCGTCGATCCGATCACCGGCACGCCGCAAGCCTGCGCCTCGACGATCACCCGGCCGAACTGCTCACGCACGGCGCTGGTGGTGCGCGTCAGCAGGATCATTGCATCGAGACCGCTCAGGAATGACGCGACATCGGCCGGTTTGCCCCAGCCCCGGAATGTGACGCGGTCGGTCAGTCCTAGTTCGTTGACGCGCAGCTTCAACGCAGGCTCATGCGGACCTTCGCCCATGATCGCCAATGTCACATCCGCCGTGGCGCGTTTCATTGCGTCGAGCGCGTCGTCGAGACCCTTCTCCTCGACGAGACGCCCGACATAGCCGATGCGTAGTCCCCGCCCGGGCGCAATCGGCGCCTGGCGCGCGCCGGTCTGATTGAAGGTCGCGAGATCGACGCCATAGCCAATCGGCGACGTCGGCCCGGTATAACCGCGCGCGCGGACGACTGCTGTCGCCTCCGGACTGCGCGAGAGGATATGATCCGTGTTCCGCAACACGTCCTTGCGGATGAACTCGAATGGCGGTGGCAAGCGCTTCAGGATGTTCTGATCGACTTCCAGGACCATCGCGGCCCGGCCCTTGAGGATACGCGCCTGCATCGCGACGACGCTCCACGGCTCTTCCCAGAGATGGATCACATCGGGATCGACCTCGCGGATGAGACGCCGCAAGCCCGGATAGAAATGCAGATACCAGCTCATCGGGCCGGCGCGCGGCAGGCGGATCGGCATCACATGCACGGTCATGCCGGGATCGTCGGACGGATCTGCAATGATCGTACGGCCGAACTGGTACCAGGTAGCCGGGACGACGAGATGCATGTCGACGTCATCGCGTCCGACGAGTGGATAGTATCGCAGACGCCCCGCATCGCGGCTGACAGCGGAATGGGCGATGGAAAGAACCTTGAGACGACGACTGCTAGACACGCCCCGTCATCCTCGCGGCCACACCCGTCAGGCCAGACAGATGGAGCTCCATGGTCGCGAGACTGCGATCCGCGCCGTTGATCGTGCAGCGTGGCAAGTTGTAGGCATCCTGGCCGTTGCGTACGAGGCCCTTGCGGGTCGTCGCTGCACTCGCATAACCGGCATCGCGCGCGATCGCGAAATCGCGCGGACCGCAATCGCCCGAACGTCCATAGGGAAATGCGAAATGCCTGGCGGGAATACCAAGGCGCTCGACCAACCGGTCACGGCTACCCTTGAGTTCGAAGCGTGCACCATCCGGCGACAACGACGAAATACGGGCATGCGTCACGGTGTGGCCGCCGATCTCCACCAACGGATCGTCGCGCAACTCTTCGAGCATCTCCCAGGTGATCGCATGCTTCCAGTGCATCGCGTCGATGTCGACACCATTGAGCTCGCAAAACTTCTTGTAAGAGGCTGACGCCTGCGGACCGTCCCAACGATCTGCAATACGATAGAATGCCGCACGCTTGGCATCAGACGTCGGCACGTCAATCGCGCCATCCTCAAGGATGACGCGGTCGTTGTTGAGCAGCGCATCTTCCAGACCTGCGGCCCACAGCGGAAGCGTACCGTCAGGAATGCCCGTCGTGACAAACAGCGTCACCGGCACATTGTGACGGCGAAACAGCGGCACGATCCCCTCATAGGTATCGCGATAGCAATCGTCGACGGAGAAGTTGACGAAGCGATCGTTGGACTTTCCAGCCTTCGAGCGCTGGATCGCTTCTTCCATCGTCACGACATCCCAGCCCCGCTGCTTCAGATGCGACAGGAACTGATCGAGAAAATTCGTATCGAGATAGAAGTCGCGGTTCGGCAGTTTTTCCCAGGCCCGAGCGGAGGCGCCGCGATGAAAGGTCATCAGGCAGCCACGCGTGCCCATGAACATATCGGCAGCCATGCTGATCGGGCGAACCAGCGCTTCGGAAGACGCCATGCGTCGGGCGGCGCTGGATAACAGGTGCTTCATCGAAAAGTCCTCAGACGATCAAGGCACTCTCTAATACAAAAACACATATCAAAATCACAAGCGCCCCCGGACGCGCGCAAATGCCGCAATGTAAACGCCCGGCATCAGCATCGCGACAGACAGCGCAAGGCAGACCAGATAGGCAAAGCCACCGGCGAAAAGCCGCTGCCACGGCCCCGTCAGAACCTCATGAATTTGCCAGCTGAAGAGTGCCATCAGCGCTGCCGGGAAACACGCGAGAAACATCAGGTAGAGCAGCTTGCGCCGGGACCCCAGGACGATCATGACGCCAGCCAGAAGAACGATACCACGGGCGGCTTCACCCAGTCCAAGCAACAAGGTGCCCCATTCGTGCGCCGTGGGCAGGTATGAGGTGAGAAGGTTAACTACGATATTAACCAGATAGGCACTGACGATGATGGCAGCGGCCGCAAAGTTCCGGCCTGCGCCATTGAGAATGCGGATCAGGATCCAGCCAAGCGTCGCGGCCCATAGGCCAAGTGCAATACCGCGCAAAGCTTCGCTGGTCAGAAACAATGCCTGCTCGTTGAAAGCGCCACGCAGAAACACCAGTCGCACGATCTCCGGCGCGAACATCGCGAGAAAGACCGACGCCGGCACCGCCAGTGCGAGAATAGGTCGCGCGATCCCTTCGATCTGCGCGCCGACATCCTTCGGCGGGTGGCTGGACAACACTGCCAGCCCGACTGGCTGACTGATCAGCAGCAGCGCGCTTTCGGTCAATGTCCGCGCATAATCCAGCGAGGCCACCGCACCGGTCCCGACCCGCGATGCCAGCAGGCGTTCGATCCAGACATTGGCCTGTTCGGCGACCGGTAGCGCGAGCAGCGGTCGCAGCCGACGGAAGAATTCGCGGCCCGATGCCAGTACCGATGACAGCGACAGGCCCTTGAAGCTGAGCACCCCTTCGCGCCACATCGTGTAGAGCCCCCAGGCGCCAAGCGCGTTGAAGGCAGCCGAGAACGACCAGGCCAGCGTATGGAAGTTGCCGGACACAGCGACCAGTGCGATGCCCATCAGCACGGCGATGTTCAGGATGCTGGCGCGGATATTCGTCAGGCGTGTCCGGCCGAGTGCGATTTCACCCGCAGCCAGTACGTTGATCATCGCCGAGGCCGGCATGCCCAGCGCCATGATGCGAATGAAGTCGAGAGTGAGGCTACGCCCCTCCGCCGAAAAGCCACCGACCAGCGCATCCACAGCCCGCTCGCCGAGCGCCTGTAGTCCAACCATCAAAATCATGGCGATGCCGGTGATTGCCACCGTCATGGCACCGAGGCGCTGAGGTCCGTTGCCATCCTTCAACGCATCCCGATGCATCGGGATCATCACGGCGGGTACAGTTTCGTTCTGCAGGAAAGCCAGCGGCAGCATCACCGCCGTGATCGCGCCACGAAAGCCGTCGGCGACCAGCGAGGCGCCGAGCACTTGCGCCATCAGAATCTCGCGGCCGAAGCCCAGCAGCTTGCTGGTCAGCGCACCGCTGATGAGAATGGCTGTAAATTTCCGCGTCGAGTGCCGGGCGCCGCTCATAAGCGCGCCGCTGCGGTCCGATCAGGGACCGTCCGAGAACTCAAATTGCAAACTGAGCAGCGATGCGTGGTCACACGGGCGCTCCCGCGGCCGCTCGCCCGATCAGGTTTGAAACCGTCTGCAGCATCTGATCGACGCTGTAATGCGACCGAGCCCGCGCTTCGGCATATTGCAACTGGCCCGCCAGTTCAGGCGGGCGCGACATGACCTTGGTAATAGCGGCGGCCAGCGCATCGGCGTCCCCTGGCGGCACCAGCGTCCCGGCCTTGCCGGCTTCGAGAATATCAGACGCCGCACCGGCATCCGTCGCAATCACAGGCACATCGGCGAGCATGGCTTCGACGAGCGTGCGACCGAAGGGCTCGGGATCAATCGACGGATGGATCATCGCATCGACGGCGCGCATCAGCCTCGGCACGTCGCCGCGCTGGCCGAGGAAATGCACGCGATCGCCAAGACCGAGATCCGCCACCATCCGGTTGAGCTTCTCGGCATAAGGCTCTTCGCCAAACAGCGCAGCTCCTGCAATAATACAGCTGACGCCCGGCGTCTTTGCGAGAGCCTGCAACACGATATGCTGCCCCTTCCAGGCCGCGAGGCGGCTGAAGACGCCGACGAGCGGTCCTTCGGGCAATTTCAACTCGCGCCGGATCTCGAGCGGCGTGCTGGCGTCCGGCGGCACATCAAGACCGTTAGGCACGATCGCGACCAGCTCCTTGCGGCCGCCTTGGGCAATGAAGGCATCTGCAGCAGCTTGCGAAGGAACGACCACCTTTGCCGTACAATAATTCGCCAGCGCCACCTGCACGCGGCGCTGCGTGGCGCCGAAATGCTCACTGCTGATGATATCGTGCAGGTGCCAGATCAGCGGACGCCGCGCCAGCGTGGCGGCGACGGCCGATAACACAAAGGCCTTCTGCGAATTCGCATAGACAACGTCATGACGGCGTGCCTCGCGCGTCAATTCGGCAATAATGGCCCCGAGCCGACCAATCAGCGGAAAGGCTTTCAGGATTGAGCTGTCGCGCCTGACATCCGAGAGCCCCTCGCCCCAGCGCGACACACGCACCTTCAGGCCCTTGGCTGCAAGCGCCTGATGCAGCGGGCCATCCTCGAACAGGAAGGCCGCCTCGCCCGCCCATGGCTGAACAAGATCGATCAGAACGAGCTCAGCGCCGGAGATCGAGCCCGTATGGCAGACGAACAGAACGCTGGGAGCGGGCATCACGTCGCTCCGGCATAGGCATTATTCGAAACCCGGTCTGTGCCACTCGGCGTATTGGCGTCCGGCATCATCGTGACGGCAATGCCGAAGACGCTGCCGCCCGCGACACGGATCGCGCTGGATGTCGCCACTGCCTGCCCGATCGACGAGCGGCCGGAACGCATGCAGAGCAGCACGCCATCGACCTGTCTGGCCAGCACGCCCAGATCCGTCTGGATGCCCGGCGACGGCGCGTCGATCAGGACAACGTCGTAGATCTGGCTCCAGAGCAGGAGATCGCCGAGCGGTTTACGCATCAGCAATTCGGCGGATGCCGAGAACGGCCCGGCAGGAATGACGTCGAGATTGGGAGTCGCGGTGCGGACCACCGCTTCGCGCGGCGTGATGTCGCCGCGCAGAATTCCCTGCAGCCCCATGCTGCTGCGCAAGCCCAGGGCTGTTTCGAACTTCGGCGCGCCGAAATCGCATTCGATCACCAGCACGCTGCGGCCAGCCGTTGCGAGATATTGCGCCAGGGTCAGGGTCAGAAACGTTTTGCCCTCGGCCGTCGTCGGCGACGCGACCAGAATCTTGCGGCGTACCCTGGCGTCGTTCGACGCGAGCAGGCCCGTCGCCAAATCGCGGACTGCATCCTGATAGTGCGGATCCTGCAGCGCGAGCGGCAGCGCACGCGCCAGCGAGGCGCCGGACTGCGCCGTGAGGATCGCACCGATCGGCGATTCCGATGGATCGCGCTTGACGGTCGGCAATCGTGCCAGAACGGGCGCGCCGGTGACGACGGCCAATTCCGATGACGACGTCGGCAGTGGCGGTCCGGGACGCGGCGTCACGGGGGCAGTCGCCTGAACAGGGGCCGGAGCGACCGGCGCAGCGACTGCGACAGGTGCAGCTACGGCGGCAGACGCAGCGGCGGCAGGCGCGGCTGCACGCACCGGGCGAATAGTTGCCGTCCGCAGCCGGGACAGACCCGCAAGATTGACGCGATCGCCGAAGAAAGCTGCGACGAATGCGAGCAGCAGGCCGAGCGTGCCGCCAGCGGCCAGGAACGGAATTTTCTTCGGGAAAAACGGCTTGGTCGGCAGTTCGGCAAGGCTGACCAGTCGTGTATTGCCAATCAGCACGCGCCGCTCGGTTTCGAGTTCGCTGGCGCGCTTGTAGAGATCGGCATATTGCTGGCGCTTGATCTCGGTGCTGCGCACCATGCTCTCGATCGAGGCTTCGTCCGATGTCGCCGAGCCGACTTCAGCCTTCACGGCATCCATCTGCTTTTTAAGCGCGTTCACGAGGGCATCATTGGCGTCGAACGCCTTCTGCGCGCTGGCGGCAATGCTGGCCACTTCCGTGGCCATGCGCTCCTTGATCGCGGACTGCTCCTGCTCCAGCGCACGCAGCGACGGATGCCGCGGCCCCAGCACATTGGCCTGGCTGGCGAGCTGGGCGGTGACGACCGTGAGCTGCTGCTTGAGATCGGCGATCGAACGGTTCGACAGCACAGACGGCGAGTCGGCAGCGCGCGCCTGATTGGTCTTGATTTCCTGCAGGCGCGCGAGCGCGTCGGCACGCGCGGTCTCGGCGGTCGACAGCTGCTGGCTGATGCTGCTCAGCCGCTCCGAGCTGATCGGCGCCAGCGATCCGCGCATCAGGCCTTTGTTGCGGCGAAATGCCTGGATCTTGGCATCGGCATCCCGCAACTCTGCATCCAGCTGCTTGGCTTCCTTCCAAAGATAGGACGCGGCAACCTCGCGGCTGCTAGCCCCCGATGTCCGCTGCTCGTCGAGAAACGCATTGGTCAGCGCATTCGCCATCTTCTGCGCGACTTCGGGGATCGACGAAGTGTAGGAGATATTGATGACGCGCGAACGTCCGACAGCACCGATCGCGAAATTTCCCGACACATAGTCGATCAGCGCCGCCGTATCGGTCTTCATCTTTTCGCAGGTGGAGCTGCTGCTCCTGCTCTGACACTCTTCAATCGCGGCTTCCGTGACGCCCGGCTGCTGCATGGCGAGCCGCATCACCCGCGGCGAGCGCGCGATCAAGAGCTGGCTCTCGACGTCGGCGGGATCGCCGATCTTCTGCGCCCAGGCGGCCGAGGCGTTGCTGTTGCTGGGCTCCTGCTCGGCGACGATCACCGAACCTGTGGCGAGATAGCGCACGGGCAGCACAACCAGCGCAATGACTGTCAGGATCATCACGCCGAGAAACACCGCGCCGAACAGGCTACGATTGCGCCAAACCCTGAGCAGCGGGCTGTCTCCCGCCGCGCCATCGGCGGCTTCCGTATTCGTAACGATGGCGCGTTTGGTGAACATGCGCGTCAGACTTTACTACGGGGCGCTGGCACCGCACATCCCTGCGCCGTAACGGTGCTCACCCAGCGCAACCACCCATGACCGACCGCGACACGCATACTGAACCCTTTGTCCCCCGAACCACAAATCCACTGCGGGGAGCAGGTCTACTATCCATTCATTAGGGATGTTTTGGTTAAGGGCGGGTTTAAAATGCTAATCAATACCTTTGCGTTGCCCAATTAGTAGGCTGTTACGCATCTCCCCGGGCCGGTGCCGCATTAGCGAGCTAGGTACGTATGGCAGCTTTGGTTGCGAGCCGGAACCAAATCTCGCAGCGGGGCGTTCCGGAACTGCTGCAACCGGAGTTCCCCGATGAGCCTTCTGAAATGGGCGCTGATCTTCTTCCTGATTTCCGTCGCCGCCGGCCTGTTCGGCTTTACCGGCATTTCCGCCGCCACGGCGGATGTCGCACGCGTACTTTTTTATATCTTCCTCGTGATCTGCATCGTGCTGCTGGTATTGGGGATCACGATCTTTCGGGCTTGACGCGCCAGCCGGCGCGCCATTCCGGAATCTAGTGAATGCCGACACCGACCAGCCGATCGACCAGCGCGCGGTCGGCGGTCAGCACATCCGGCGCCCCGCTCCAGCTGGTGCGGCCACGCTCCATCACCATGACGCTGCTCGCGAAATCCAGCGCGCGCTCGATCTGCTGCTCGACCAGAATGATGGTGACTTCACTGGTGGCGGCCAGCTTCGCCAACAATGCCATCAACTCGTCGCAGATCACGGGCGCGAGGCCTTCCAGCGGCTCGTCCAGCAACAGGATCGACGGCTTGCCCAGCAGTGTCCGGGCCATCGACAGCATCTGCTGCTCACCGCCTGACAGCTGCTTGCCGTAATTGCCGCGGCGTTCGCGTAGCCGCGGAAACATCGCATAGGCTTCATCGAGCGCCGACGCCGGCCGCCCCTTCAGCCCGGTGCGCAGATTCTCCTCCACCGTCAGCGAGGCGAAAATGTCGCGGGTCTGCGGCACATAGCCGATACCAAGATCGGCGCGCGCCGAGGTCCGCTTGGCCGTGACGTCCTGGTCGCCGATCCTGATCTCGCCGCCGTGACGCGTCGTCAGGCCCATCAGCGTCGCCAGCAGTGTAGTCTTGCCCATACCGTTGCGGCCGAGCACGGCGAGACGATCACCTGCTTTCACCGAGAACGAAATGCCCTCGATGATCCGCGTCGGGCCGTAGCCGGCGCTCAGGTTCTGGATATCAAGTGGCGCGGCGGGCATCGGCATAGCTCCCCAAATACGCGCGGCGCACTTCGTGATCGGCGGTGACCTCATCGGGCGATCCCTCGAAGATCAACCGCCCGGCCGCCAGCACCAGTACGCGCGTGGCAAACTTGAACACCAGATCCATGTCGTGCTCGATCATCAACACGGCGATATCAGGTGGCAGCCGATTGATCGCCTCGAGGATTTTGGGCGCCTCGTCATGCGGCACGCCCGCGGCGGGCTCGTCGAGCAGGAGCACCTTCGGATGCAGCGCAAGGCCGATAGCTAGCTCGATCAGGCGCTGCTGGCCGTAAGCGAGCTCGACCACCTTGCGATAGGCCAGCCTGTCGAGACCTAGATGGCTGAGAATCTCGCTCCACTCGGCACGCACTTCCGGCAGCTCCGTCGAGCTCGAGAAAAACCTGCGCGTGATTCGCTTGCGCTGCATGATCGCCAGCGCGACATTGTCGGCGACGGTGAGATTGGCAAACAGCCGCGTGGTCTGGAACGTGCGCACCAGACCGCGACGCACGCGATCCGGAATGCTGAGACCGGTGATCTCATCGCCGCCCATGAAGAACTGGCCTTCACTCGGCGCGATGTCGCCGGTGATCAGATTGACCAGCGTGGTCTTGCCAGCACCGTTCGGGCCGATCAGCGCGACGCGGTCGCCGGCAGTCAATTTGAAATTGACGTCGCGCGTCACGTGCAGACCGCCGAACGAGCACGACACGCCGCGGGCTTCGAGGAGATTGGTCATGCCGCCTCTCCCTTGCGCTTGAAGCGGGAGGCCAGCGACAGCACCGGTTCGATCAGCCCGCGCGGCGCGAACACCACAATCAGGATCAGCAGCAGGCCGACCAGCGTCATCCAGTGGAACGGATTGGCGGCGGCCACGATATGCTCGAAGATCATGAAGATGATCGTCCCCGCCAGCGCGCCCCACAGATGCCCTGCACCGCCAAGCACCAGCATCACCAGAACTTCGGCCGAGCGTTCGAAGCTGACGCTATCGAGACCGACGACGCCGGTGCTAATCGCCGTCAGCGCTCCACCGATCCCGGCAACGGCACCAGCGACGCCATACATCACGACAAGGCGCGGATAGATCGAGACGCCGATCATCTTGGCGCGCAGATCGTCATCCTTGATGCCACGGCACATCAGACCAAACGGCGAGCGCACGAAACGCTGCAGCAGCACGAACACAATGACCAGCACGCCCAGCGAGAACAAAAATGCCGTGCGGCTGTACATGTCGAAATTGAAGATGCCGAACACCTTGCCCGGTGTGATGCCTGACAGGCCGTCGCTGCCGCCCGTCAGCCACGACAGCTTGTTGGCAAGTGCGGCGACCAATTGCCCCACGGCAATCGACAGCACCAGTTGTGGGAGCCCGCGAAACCGCGTGATCAGCGCACCGGAGATCAGCCCCATGACCGTTCCCGCGAATACACCGATCGCCAGCAACGCAATGGGATCGGTGATGCCACGCACGCAAGCAATGCCGGCGGCATAGGCGCCGACGCCGAATTGCGCGGCATGGCCGAGAGTGGCGACGCCGCAATAACCTGTGACCAGATCGAGCGACAGCACCAGGAATGCGATGCCGATCAGCCGCGTCAGGAACGCCAGATCGTCCGGATACAGAAAGTAGCCGATGGCACCGAGCACGATGATACTCAGCGCACCTGCCGCCTCCTGACCGAAGGGAATGCTGCGCTTGTGCGGAACATGGGTCGCGACGATCTCGCTCATGCGTGCGACCTGCCAAATAGGCCATGCGGAAACAGGAACACGACGAAGATCACCGACAGATAGAAGAAGAAGTCGCCGAACTCCGGCGCGAGATATTTGCCGGTGGTGTCGGCGAGGCCGAGCAGGAGCGACGCCGACAGAGCGCCAAGGATCGAGCCTGCGCCGCCGACAGAGACGACGACAAGGAACGTCACCATATAACGCAGTGCATAGAACGGTTCGATCGGCAGGATCTCCGCGCCGACCACGCCACCGAATGCGCCGAGCCCGATCGCCAGCGCGAAGGTCACCGCATAGATGATTTCCGTGCGGATGCCCAAGGCGTCCGCCATACCACTATGATCGACCGAGGCGCGCAGCTTGATTCCGAACTCCGTCTTCTCGATCAGAAGCCACAGCGCCAGAGCCGTAACCACACCGCAGGCGATGACAAAGATGCGATGGGTTGGCAGCATGCGGAAACCGATATCGAGCGGACCACTGAGGGTCTGCGGCAGTGGAATCGATTTCAACGACGGGCCGAAGATGAAATTGACGATGCCGATGATGAAGAACGTGATGCCGATGGTCATCAGCACCTGAATCAGCGGATCGGACTTCCGGTAGATCCGGCGGTACAGCAGAATCTCGAACGGGATCGAAACAATGATGGTGCCGACCACCGCCATCAGGATCGCGACGCTGTAATGCACATGCAGGTCGCGGATCGCATAGGAGGCCAGATAGCCGCCAATCATGGCGAAAGCGCCATGGGCGAGGTTCACGACGCGCATCAGCCCCATCATGATGGACAGGCCGATGGAAATGATGAACAGCACCATCCCGTAGGCGACGGCGTCGGTCATGATGCTGAAGACGGTACGCATGATTGATCCTATGCCGAAGCAGCGCCCGAGCGCCATTCCGGAAACTGCGGCATCGCGTCATGGACGACAGCGCCGCGCACCATGGTGAGTAACACCTTCGTCTCTTTCAGAGGGAGGCAGTCGGCGGCGAAGGGATCGCGATCAAGGGCGATCAGATCGGCCGCCATGCCCGGCATCAGCGTGCCGCGCCAGTCTTCCTGCCTCATCGCGATAGCGCCACCGACCGTATAGCTGTGAATGGCTTCGCGGACGCTGATGGCTTCCCCCTGCCCGATCGGCGCACCGCTGTCCGAGGCGCGGCTCACCGCATCGGCGATGCCATCCCACGGCGACCACGACCCGGTCGGCGCATCTGAGCTTGCGATGTAAGTGACACCCGCGTCGATCACCGAACGGCCCGGATAGCAACGATCGGCGCGCGGACCGAAGGCGCCGGCAATCGAGCGCCGCATCCGGGTGAGAAAACTTGGCTGGGTGACGACGAGCGCGCCCAATGCCTTCATCCGCGCCAGCCCACCGGCGGGCGGCACGAAGTAATGTTCAATGCGGTGCCGGACATCGGCTCGGGGATGTGCCGCCTGCGCCGTCTCATAGGCTTCGATGATACAGTCGATACCGCGATCGCCGGTACAATGAACGGCAACCTGCCAGCCGTCCGCATGGGCCTCGGCGATCACGCGCTGCAGTTCGGTTGTATCGCGCATGAACATGCCGCGGGACGGCGTATCGAAGAAATCCTCGCTCACCGCCGAAGTTCTCGCGCCGACAATGCCATCGGCGAAATATTTCAGCGTCATCGACTGCCAGTCGGCGTCTTGCGTCGGCACCAGCCCACGCGCCGCCGCTTCAGCCGGGTCGAGCTGGTTCATGAAGCCGAGCCGCATTGGCAGCACATCGCCATTTTCGCGGATCTCGTTCCAGATAGCGAATTCATCATCGAAGCCGACGGTGAATCCGACCGCGGCTTCTACGACAGCAACAAGACCTAACCTGGCGCTATCGGCAATTGTCGCGCGCAGAGCCGTGGTGAGTTCATTGCGATCCATCGGCGGCGCAGCACGGAATATCAGTTCGGCTGCGCTTTCTTTGGCGCTGCCGTCCAGTCGGCCATCCTCGGAGCGCCCGAACGTCCCGCCTTCCGGGTCGGCAGTGGCATCGTCGATGCCCAGCAGTCGCAGCGCGGCACTGTTGACGACGGCAACATGACCGCAGAAGCGGCGGATCAGCACCGGATGATCGGGAATGACGGCATCGATCTCGACCCGTGTCGGCAGCCGATGCTCGGCCAGTCCGTTCTCATCGAAGCCCGCACCGTAGACCCATTTATCACTTGGAATGGCGCGCGCGCGCGCAACCAGCAAATCAAGCACATCGGATATCGTGGGCGCATCGCGCGGCGTCACCGGCACCTGCAGTCGCGCATGGGCGATGGCGAACAGATGAATATGCGCGTCGGTGAGGCCGGGAATGACGGTGGCGCCCGCGAGATCGATCGTCTCGTCGGCAGCTGGCGCAACATCTGCTGCACCAATCCAAACCACCTTGCCATCGCTGACGACGATGCTGTCCGCGGGGGTTTCATCCCAGGCAGAGCGATAGATGCGGGCATTGATCAGTCGAAGCGAGCGCGCGCGGCTGGTCATGTCGAGGGAAATCTCATGTCGCGCGACGATGTCGCAGAAAGAGGGGGATTCCGCAACGAGGCGGAATCCCCGGCATTGCCTACTTCGTGCTCAGTGCCCAGTCCGGCTGATCGGCGAAGGTCTGGCTTTCCTTGTTGATCAGCTTGCCGTCCACCTTCTCCACACTGCGCAGATAGACGTTCTGGCGAATATGACGCGTGGTGGGATCGATCGACACCGGACCGCGCGGCGAGACCCACTTCATGTCCTTGACGGCATCGACCGCCTTGGCGGCATCGCGCTTGCCGTCAGTGGCCTCGATCATCTTGTAGATCAGGCGCGCGCCGTCATAGGCTGCGACCGACGTCATGGTGACTTCGTCGAGGTTGCCGCCGCCCTTCTTGATGGTGGCAAGGAAGGCCGCGTTTTCCTTGGAGTCGTGCGACACCGAATAGTGATAGGTCGAGAGGATACCGATGCCGGCATCGCCGATATTCGGCAGATCCGGCTCGGTGACGACGTCACCGGTCGACATCAGCTTGACGCCGCCTGCCTTCAACCCGTTGTCGATATAGGCCTTGACGAAACCCAGCGTCGGCGGGCCGGATGGCAGGAAGGTGAAGATGGTGTCCGCGCCGGAATCCTTGATGCGCTGCATGATCGGGCTGAAGTCGGTGGTGGCGAGCGGAATGCGAACCGCTTCGACCACCGCGCCGCCCTCACCTTCGAACGTCTTCTTGAATGCCGCTTCAGCATCCACACCCGGACCGTAATCGCTGACCGCGATGGCCACTTTCTTGGCGCCGTTCTTCAACGCAATTTTCGCGGCAGGCACGGTGTTCTGCCACATTGTGAACGAGGTGCGGACGATATAGGGGCTCTTCTCGACGATCGACGAGGTCGCCGCATTCATCACGATCAGCGGCGTCTTGGATTCTTCCAGCAACGGCGCGATGGCCATCGCGTTCGGCGTGAAATAGACGCCAGCGAGATATTGCACCTTGTCCTTGACCAGCAGCTCCTGCGCCAGCGCCTTCGACTTGGCGGGATTCGGGCTCTCTTCATCGCGATAGATGAATTCGACATCATGCTTGCCTGCTTTGGTGCCATGCTCGGCGACCCAGGCGTCGATGCCCATCTTGAAGTTCTTGCCAAACAGCGCGTAAGGACCCGACATGGTGCCGATCACGCCGATCTTGATGGTGTCGGCGGAGGCCGTGCCGGTCATCAGGCCGAGAACGGCCAGTGCAAGAATGGATTGGCTGCGTCTGTTCATTTGCGGTTGTCCCCGTTGGAAAGTTAAGAAAACTATTCGGCAAACCTGTATTCAATAAACGTGCCGAGATGGCCCGTTTGATCCGGCATCAGCGCGCCGAAATGACGCGTCAAAACATCTCGAAATATTCGCGCTGCTCCCAGTCGGAGACTTCCGCCTGGAAGCGATCGATCTCGGCATTCTTGATATGCGTATAATAGTCAACCATGGTCGCGCCCATCTTCTCGCGGAAGAAAGGATCTTCCTTGAGCGCGAAGGTCGCCTCGCGCAGCGACTTTGGCAACAGATCGGCATTGGTCTCGTAAGGCGTGTCGGCTGATGGCCCCGGATCGAGCTTGCGATCGACGCCGTCGAGACCCGACAGGATCTGCGACGACATATAGAGATAGGGATTGGCGGCGGGTTCGCCGACGCGATTTTCGATACGCGTCGCGGAATCGCCGGCACCGCCGAGGACGCGCAGCATCGCGCCACGATTGTCGCGGCCCCAGATCGCCCGATCCGGCGCCAGCGAATAGGAGCGATAGCGCTTGTAGCCGTTGATGGTCGGTGTCGTGAACACGGTCGCCGCACGCGCATGCGTAAGGAGCCCCGCGAGATAGCCCTGCCCGAACGATGACAGCGGCTGCGTGCCCTCGGTCGGCATGAACGCATTTGCGCCGTTTGCACGCGATACGATCGACTGATGCAAATGCCAGCCAGACGACACGACGTTCGGAATCTTCGGCCGGCACATGAAGGTGGCGTGGTAGCCGTGGCGATGCGCGATCTGTTTCACGGCCGAGCGGAACAGCACCATGCTGTCGGCCGGTGTCAGGCCGACAGTCGGCGCAAAGGTGAATTCGCACTGGCTCGGGCCGTATTCGACTTCGACAGACCGCAGCGGCAGACCGAGCGCAATCACGTCGCGCCGGATGATTTCGAGCACCGGCTCCATCTGGTCGTAGCGCTGCTCGGTGAGATAGTTGTAGCCGTGCGAGAGCAGGCTGACTTCCGGCGGATTGCCGGGCTGGCCGGCATCCTCCGGCTTCATGCGGTTGTTCTCGACATTGAAGATATGAAATTCAACTTCGAGACCGGCGACGAAATCGTAACCACGGCTGCCGAGATCGCCGAGCACCTTCTTGTAGAGATTGCGCGTCGCGAACGGCACCGGGCGGCCATCGGCGAAATGCACGTCGCACAGCACCCAGCCGGTTTCCGGCGCCCATGGCAGGATTCGGAACGTGGTCGGATCCGGGATCATCAACACGTCGGCCGCGCCCTGCATTTCGGGAATCCCGAAGCCGCCACCGGCGGTGAACACCGGAAACACCGTCTTGTGCGACGTGTCCTTGGCGAACATGGTCGTGGTGATCGAGCAGCCGCTTTCAAGACAGCGCAATGCCTCGCTGGCGATCAGCGTCTTGCCGCGCAGGATGCCGTGCTGATCCGGAAACGACAGCCGGATCACTTCGAGCTTATGCTCTTCGACCATGCTGCGCAGCCGGACGGCTGCTTCTTTTTGCTCCGCGGACCACAAACCGTGACGTTCAACGAAACTCAACGCACTCTCCCGCGGCTGTTCTGATCGATCTTCACTCTGCCGCCGGCAGGTGGATGACATTGGACCCCGGCTCGGTCTGATCGGCCGGAGCAGCTGCCATCCATGGCGCACCACGGCGACGGGCGACGTCGACTTCCATCCAATAGGTTTCCCAGCCCTTGGTCGGCCCGATGCCGTCCATGGTGCCCGGGCCCTGAATGCTGCGCGCGGTGTCCGCATCGAGCGACATCATCGGCCTCTGGCCGCCGGCAACTTTCTCGATCTCCGCACGCAGCAGCTTGCGATAGGCGATGATCGCCTTGTCGCTGGAGCCGAGATGCTCGCGGGTACGATCCTGGATCTTGCCCATCGACTCCACCGCCCACTGGTCGTGGACGTTGATGTCGGCGCCCATGCCCGTATAGGTCTCGTGCTTCTGCTCGTGCGGATTGAAGCCGTAGTCGTTGGTCTTGTTCTTGCGCGAGGTGTAGTTCGGCAGCTCGTAAAGTTCGAGCCGCTGGTCGGTCATCTTCTTCTTGTCGACCGGCGTCGTGTAGCTGGTGAAGATCGCATACCAGTAGCAGTTCTCGTCATCGACCGGCACGTGCCACTGGGTGATCGTCATCTCCGTGCTCATGGGGATGACGAAGCCATGCGGGAATAGCTGGTTGGTGACGCGCACATGGGTACGCTCCTCGTCGAGCTCGCGCAGCGCAATCAGGCGCAGGCCGTATTCGGTCGATTCCACATTGATGATCGGGCGATCATATTCGCGCAGGATCTTGGTCATCGGCAGTTCGGTGCCCGCGGAGGCGCCGCGGAACTGCTTGCCATAAGATGCCTTGACGTCCTCGTCCTCGAAGAAGCGGTGCAGGAACGACGCGTGGGCGGGATCGATGCCGACTTCCAGCGCTTGCAGCCAGTTGCATTCGAACAGGCCCTTGAAGGCGAAGGTGTATTGGCCGGGTGCGGCGAAACAGTCGAGCTCGGGGAATGCCGGCGGCTCGCCCTCGCCCAGATAGGCCCAGAGGATGCCGCCCTTCTCGACCACGGGATATGCGCGCTGCTTGATGCCGGCGCAGAGCTTGGAGGTCTTCGGCTCGGCAGGTGTCTCCAGGCACTTGCCCTCGACGTCGAACAGCCAGCCGTGAAACGCGCAGCGCACACCGCCGCCTTCGAGACGGCCGAACGCCAGATCTGCGCCGCGATGCGGGCAGTCGCGATCCAAAAGGCCGTAGCGGCCCTGCTCGTCGCGGAACAGGACAAAATCTTCGCCGAGCAATTTGACCGGACGGATCGGACGATCCCCTTCGAGCTCATCGACCAGCGCCGCCGGCTGCCAGTACTGACGCATCAGCTTGCCCGCGGGCGCCTTGGGCCCGATACGGGTGATCAGGTCGTTCTGCTCTTGGCTCATCATGGCAAAATGTCCTTTATAACTCTGGCGATGCGCCGCTTATCGCTGAAATACAATCTTGCCGCCGACCATCGTCATATCGGCGGTGATGTCCTTGATCTGGTCGTCCGGCACCGTCATGAAGTCGGCGGAGAGCACCACGAGGTCGGCCAGCTTGCCGGCCTCCAGCGTCCCCTTCCGCGTTTCCTCAAACATGTAGCGCGATGCCGCGCTAGTATAGAGGCGAAGCGCCTGTTCGCGCCCGATCGCTTCGGATGCGCCGTAGACCTGGCCGGCCGGGTCCTTCCGCGTCACCATGATATACATCGTGAGGAACGGGTTCAGCGGATTGACCGGGAAATCGGTGCCGGCGCCGAGATTCTCCAGTCCCATTTTCTCGATTAAAGTGCGCGTCGGGACCGCACGATCCGCGGTCGGCCTGCCGAGGAAACGCGCGACCGTCGCCGCCTTGTCCCACATGAAGGCGTTCTGGAAATCGATCCGCGCCCCGACGCGGCGTGCCCGCTCCATCTGTTCGGGGCGGATCAGGCTGGCATGGATCAAAACGAAGCGGCGATCCTTGATCGACTTTTCCTTGTCGGCGGCTTCGAACGCATCCAGCACCTGATCGACGCCGAGGTCGCCAACGACGTGAACGCCGACCCGCCAGCCGCGAAGGTTGGCGATCGATACCAGCTGCTTCAGCCGTTCGGGCGTAACCTGCGCGATTCCATGATAATCGTCATGCGAGTCCGGATAGGCGTCGCGCATCATGGCCGTCTTCAGGGTCATGCCGCCGTCGTAGAAGATCTTGATGCCGCCGAGCTTCAACCAATCGTCGCCGAAACCCGACGTGGCGCCGTTGCCGCTCATGATGGCGTCCCACCCGGCCGAATCTGCGGGCGGCTCCGGTCGAAACATGGTTCCGACCCGCACCGTCGCATCGCCGGCCAGAGCGAGCTTCTGCAGAATCTGCGTGTCGCGCGCGCTTGTCGCCCCCTCGACGACGCTGGTGATACCGAGGCGGTTGAGCGCGGCCTGGGCGAGACGATATTGCCGCAACTCCTCGTCTTCGGTGTAGGGCGGCACGATGTTCTCAACCAGCGGGATCGCCGTCTCGACGAGCACGCCATTGATGTCGCCGCTCGCGTCCCGCTCGAACGCGCCGCCGGCTGGATCCGGCGTGCTCTTGCTGATGCCCGCCTTCTGCAACGCCAGCGAATTGGCCATCGAAAAATGACCGACGGTCCGCAGATAGACCGGATTGTTGGGGGACACGCTGTCGAGTTCCTGGCGGGTCAGGTAGCGCTTTTCCGCCAACTGCGACGGCGGATGCCAGCCGCCGGTCGTGATCCACGCGCCGGGCTGCTTCTTCGCAACGAACGCCCGAATGAGATCGAGCGCGCCGGCCACGTCCTTGGCGCCGCCGAGATTGACCACATAGTCGCCGAGCCCGGCCGCCTTGAAATGCGCGTGGGTGTCGATCAGGCCGGGGACAACCGACTTGCCGGCGAGATCGATGACCCGGGTCTGCGGACCGGCCAGCGGCTTGATCGCGACCTCACTGCCGACCGCGAGGATCTTGCCGTCGCGGATGGCCAGCGCTTGCGCGATCGTCGATTGGCCGTCGAGGGTGAGGATCTTGCCGCCCGTCAGGACGACCTGGGGCGCGTTCGGGTCAGATTGCTGCGCCACCGCCGGCAAGACGGAGGCGCCAATTGCAATGGCTCCTGCAATCAGACATTTCGCACCCAGATGCATCTCGCCGCTCCATCAACAATGTTCAATAGACGAACGAATGTGCGAATATTATCGTTAGACTAATTCCAGGCAAGCAGAATTTTGCAGCATGATTTGACGCCTTAGTGAGCAAACGCAGCAATTCACGCCTAAAGCATCACCTTGCGCAGAACGAACACTTGTTCAATATACGGACGCAATTCGGGAGTTGATGATGTCGAAGACTTTGAATTCGCGTGTGGATCGGACCCAGGGAGTGCGCTCGTGAGCGGCCTCGTGATCATCGGCGCCTCTTATGCGGGCGTCCAGGCCGGCATCAGCGCGCGCGAGAAGGGCTATCAGGCGCCGATCCGCATCGTCGCCGATGAAATCCATCTGCCCTATCAGCGACCGCCGCTGTCCAAGGCATTTCTGTCCGGCGACGTCGCGCACAACAGTCTTTTCCTCCGCGGCGAGGACTATTTCAAGACCCAGGGCATCGAACTGGTGCTCGGCCATCGCGCCATCGGGCTCGATCGTGCAGCCGGCCGGATCGCACTGGACGGCGGCGACAGCCTGCCCTTCGATCAACTCGTCATCGCCACCGGCTCACGGGCGCGACGGCTCAGCGTGCCCGGCCATGAGCGCGACGGCATCGTCTATCTGCGCACACTCGATGACGCGCTGCATCTCAAGCCCCGGCTCGAAGCAGCCAACGATGTCGTCATCGTCGGCGGCGGCTTCATCGGCCTCGAAGTGGCGTCGACTGCTGCCAAGGCCGGCAAGAAGGTGACGCTGATCGAGGCGCAGTCGCGCCTGTTGGAGCGCGCAGTATCGCCGCTGATCTCGCAATTCCTTCTGGATAGCCATCGTTCCCATGGCCTCGACATCCGCTTCAACGAATCTGTCGTTGCCATCGAAGGCAACAGCGCCGCGCATGAGGTCGTCTGCTCCAGCGGCCTGCGGGTGCGCGCCGACCTGATCGTCGCGGGCATTGGCGGCATCGCCAATGACGAGTTGGCCGCGCAGGCCGATATCACCTGCACCAATGGCATCGATGTCGATGAACATGGCCTGACCAGCGCGCCGAACATCTATGCGGCCGGCGACGTCAGCAATCACCACAACGGCTTCGCCGGCCGCCGCGTGCGGCTGGAAGCCGTGCAGAACGCCACCGATCAGGGCAAGGCTGTGGGTGCGATGATCGCCGGCAAGCCGGAAGCCTATGACGCGGTGCCGCGTTTCTGGTCGGATCAATATGACGCCAAGCTGCAGATCGTCGGCCTCTCCGCGCCGACCGACAGCGCGGTGATCCGCGGGTCGATGGATGATGGCAAGTTCTCGGTGTTTTATTATCGCGACGGCAAGCTCACCGCCGTCGACAGTATCAACCGGCCGGGCGACCAGATGATCGCGCGTCGCCTGATCACCGCGGCACTGTCGCCGACACCAGAACAGGCCGCCGACCTGTCATTCGATCTGAAAAAATTCGAAGCAGGCAAATAGGGCGGACCCACGGCTTATGCCCAAGATCAAGCGCCCCGACGACGAACGCGGCAATACCGACTTCATCGAGAGCCTCGATCGGGGGTTGCGGGTGTTCGAACTGTTCGGCACGCAATCGCGCCCGATGACGCTGAGCGACGTCGCCAAGGCCGCCGATCTGCCGCGTGCCACTGCGCGCCGCATCCTGTTTACCTTGGAACGCAAAGGCTATGTGACCAGCGACGGCAAGCTATTCGCGCTATCGCCGCGCGTCCTGGCGCTGGCTGGTTCTTACATGACGTCCAATCAGGTCGTCACCATCCTGCAGCCGGTGCTCGACAGCATCTCCAGCGACGCGCAGGAGATTTCGTCGCTCGCGGTGCTTGAGGGCCACGAGGTGATCTTCGTCGCCCGCGCCAGCCCCGCGCGCGTGTTCTCCGCCGGCATCGATCTTGGCTACCGGCTGCCCGCCTTCTGTTCATCGGTGGGCCGCGCCATGCTCGGCAAGTATTCCAACGACGACCTCACCGCGACGCTGGATGCCATGGACCTCGTGGCAATGACGCCGTTCACGGTCATCGACAAGGAACTGCTGAAGGCCACCATCATCACCGACCGCGAGAAAGGCTATTCGCTGGTCGACCGCGAGGCCGAACCGGGCTTCCGCTCGATCTCGGTGCCGGTGCGGCGCTACGATGGCGCCATCGTCGCCGCCATCAATATGGGCGCCCATGTCGACCGCATCTCCACCGGCGAAATGATCGACCGCTTCCTGCCGCTGCTGCGCGATGCCGCCGACTCGGTAAAGCCGCTGCTTCTTTGATCCAACTGGAAATGCCTCCATGCCCCATATCGTCATCGAACATTCCACCGACGGCCATGGCGACGCGCTCGACGTCGCCAGCCTGATGCAGGCGTTGCACAATGCCGGCGCCGCCACCGGGGTAATGAAGGCCGCCGACATCAAGGTGCGCGCGATCCCGTATGCGCATCACCTGATGGCCGGCCGGGCCGAAGGCTTCTGCCACCTGTCGGTCTCCATGCTCGAGGGCCGCACACCCGAGCAGAAAGTCGCCGTGAGCGAGGCGTTGCGCGCGGCAATGGTTTTGCTGCTGCCGCATACCAAAAGCCTCAGCGTCGATATCAGGGATATGGACGCGGTCGCCTACAAGAAGCGCGTGAACGATTAGAGCCGCGCTGACTGCCTTCTCCCCGCAGGCGGGGAGAGATCAGGCACTCCCCCAAACGAAAACAGCGCGGCATCCCCTGGGGAATGCCGCGCCGTCCTCAATTCACGTCGGCTGCGGTCACCTCATAGGCGACCGCGCCGGAGGTCCGCTTAGACCGCGTCCTTCGCAGCCTTGACCGGGCGGGCGCGCACGATCTTGCGGGCCGGCTTGGCCTTGAAGGTCATTGCTTCGCCGGTGAAGGGGTTGGTGCCCTTGCGTGCCTTGGTGGCGGGCTTCTTGATGACGACGAACTTGGCGAAGCCGGGAACGAGGAACACGCCGCTCTTCTTCAGCTCTTTATAGCCGAGGGTCGCCATGGTCTCGATAACGCCCTTGACGTCCTTCTTCGAGAGCTCAGTGGTCTCAGCGATTTTCTCGATGAGCTGCGACTTCGTCATTTGGTCTGCCATTTTGCACCTTTTGGTTTGCCGTGATTCGGTGAGACAGACACTATGAGGAATTACGGGAAAAAACCCGTGCTCAATGAAATTTTCACAGATTTTGCCGGGAAAAATGATGTTTTTTGACCATCAAACCCCGATTCGACTTGTACGGCAGGGTTTCAGGACCCTCGCAAGCGCAAAATACTTAGATTAAGGGGCCTACGGAGTCGCGGCAGGCGACAGAAGCGCACTGCAAAAATCACCCCCAGATTCGCCCCCTCACCACATGGTCTGGCGCGCCCTTTCCGGCCATTGCCGATCGTATTCCGGACCGCCGACCCGGCGCTCGCTCATCTCCGCCAGGATCTCGCCGGGCGTCGGCAGGGTCTTCGGATCGACGCGTTTATCAGGGTTCCAGAGATCGGACCGCACGATGGCGCGGGCGCATTGGAAATAGATCTCCCCGACCGTCATCACGATCACCGTGCGGGGAGCCTTCTCTGTCACCGCAAAGGATTCAAGCAATGCGGGATCCGCCGACAGATATGCCTCTCCGTTGATGCGCAGCGTCGTGCCCGAGCCCGGAATCAGGAACATCAGCGCGATCCGCGGATCACGCACGATGTTGCGCAGGCTGTCGACGCGGTTGTTGCCGCGGCGGTCGGGCATCATCAGGGTCTTCTCATCATGGATGCGGACGAAGCCCGGCAGGTCGCCGCGCGGTGAGCAATCCAGCCCCTCCGGGCCGGTGGTCGCCAGAGCGGCGAAGGGCGAGACCTCGATCAGCCGGCGATATTGCGCCGTTACACAGTCCGCGACCTTGGCGGTGGATGCTTCGCCGATGTCATCGAGACGGCCGTAGATCTCCTCGAGCTGCTCGATGGTTTCGATCACCGACATGGCCGCACTCCCCTCTGCCGTATCTATTGACCCCTGATGACCCGTATCAGGTCATCCGCATGATCTTCCGCGACACCGATATTGTTGATCGTGACGTCGGCACCTGATGTCTCGACGCTGCGCTTGAGCCGATCGCCGATCGGGCCATCGGTTGAGCGTCCCCGCGCCGCAAGTCGCGCCGCAAGCACGTCCGGCGGCGCCGTGATCGACACTACGACGACATCTTCATAAGCGGCACGTAGCGCCGGGATAACCGTTCGTGAGATATTGGCAACGACATTGCGGCCGGCGCGAAGCGCATCATCGATCGAGCGCGGAAGTGCATAAGAAAGACCATGCGCTTCCCAGTGGACGGCGAAAGCGCCGCTGGCCTGTGCCTGACGGAACGCCTCCGGCGTGACCTGCGCATTATTCTCGAATTCCGACGCCTCGCGCGTCACCACGCGGCGCGTGAACACCACATTGTCGTCATCCGCGCAGGCTGCCTGCGCCAGACCGATCAGCGTATCCTTGCCGGCACCCGACGGGCCGACCACCAGCACCAACCGGCCGGGGCCGATCCGACCTGCCTGCGCTTCGGATATCGCCGCAGTGTCGGTCATGCCACGCGATGTCCTTCGCGCCAGACATTGCGCACCACCGGCACTTCATGCGCCACATGGACGCGGATCACGTCGGCGCGCTTGCCGACCGCGATCTCACCGCGGTCCATGAGCCCGACTGCTTCTGCGGGCCGCTTGGTCACGGTGCGGATCGCGCTCGCGAGATCGATGGATGGCACCTTGCTCGAGAGCTGCAGGGCTCCCATCAGAAGGCTCGACGGCACATAGTCCGACGACAGAATATCCAGCATGCCTTCGCGGGCGAGATCGATCGCCGCGATATTGCCGGAATGCGAACCGTTGCGGACGACATTCGGCGCCCCCATCAGGATGCCGATGCCAGCCTTGTGCAGTCCTTGGGCCGCTTCCAGCGTCGTCGGGAATTCGGCCACCGAGACCTTGTCTCCAACGGCTTCGGTCACGTTGTCTTCCGTAGTGTCGTCATGGCTCGCCAGCGGAATATTGCGCCCGTGAGCCAGCGCCACGATCGCCCGCATATTGCCTGCCGCATATTGCTGCTGGCAAGCCAGGCGTTGCGCGAACATCACATCGAGCTCGGCATCGGACTTGCCGCCCTTGCCGCGATAATAGGTACGCAGCTTCTCCTCGTCGCGGAACTGGCGCTGGCCGGGCGTGTGGTCCATCAGCGACATCAGCCGAACGTTCGGCTTCGCCAATAGCGCCTTCGCTTCCTCGACCACGGTTGGCATCGGAATCTCACAGCGCAGGTGCAGGAAGTGATCGACCCGCAGGAGCCTGGCTTCGCCGGCAGAAGCAATGGAATCCACCAGCACGCCGGCATAGCTGTCGATGCCCTGGCTTGAGTCCTCACACCCGACCCGCACCGAGTCGAGCACCGTGGTGATGCCCGACGTAGCAAGCTGGCCGTCGTAGGAAACGACGGCAGCGATGGGATCCCAGAACACCTTCGGCCGCGGCATGAAATGGGCTTCGAGATGATCGGTGTGCAATTCGATCAGGCCGGGCATAATCAGATCGCCGCGCGCATCGTCGCTACCACGTGGCGCATCACCCTCGCCGAATTCGGCGATGCGTCCACCAGCGAAGGCAATCCAGCCCTTGTCGATGACGCGGTCGGCGAGAACGATCCGGGCGTTGCCGATGACGGTTTCGGTCGATGATGCGGTCATGGTTCTCTTTCTCAGGCAGCAGCAGCGGCGAAGGATGCGACGTCCACCAGCCGGTCGGCGATCAAGTGCCGTACTTCGTCGTCATGCACAATGGCAACCATGGCGACGCCGGCACGTTTTTTCTCGGCGACCAGTTCAACGACCACGGCTCGGTTGGCGGCATCGAGCGACGCAGTCGGTTCGTCCAGCAACAGGATCGGCAGATCGGAGATAAAGCCGCGCGCGATATTGACGCGCTGCTGCTCACCGCCGGAGAAGGTCGAGGGCGGCAGCTTCCACAGCCGCTCGGGAATGTTGAGACGTTTAAGTAACGCCCCCGCACGCGCACGCGCCTCCTCGCGCGTTACGCCGGCAGCGAGCAGCGGCTCGGCCACGACATCGATGGCGGCGACACGCGGCACCGCGCGCAGGAACTGGCTGACATACCCGATGGTGTCGCGGCGCACACCCAGGATCTCGCGCGGCTCGGCGGTGGCGATATCGATGACGTCACCGTTGTGGCGCACGCCGATGGTGCCGCCGTCGCAACGATAATTGCCGAAGATCATCTTCAGAATCGACGACTTGCCCGCCCCCGAGGGACCGGACAGCACCACGCATTCGCCGGGCGCGACATGGAACGAGACGTTGCGTACCACAGGCAGGCGGATGCCGTCCTGCAGATGCATCACGAAGGTCTTTTCGGCGTTGCGGATATCGATCATCGGAATCATGTTGACCTCACGCCGGCAGGATCGAGGAAACGAGCAGTTGCGTATAGGGCTCGCGGGGATCGTCGAGCACCTGATCGGTGAGCCCCGTCTCGATTACGCGTCCACCCTGCATCACCATCACGCGATGCGACAGCAACCGCGCCACTGCGAGATCATGCGTCACAACGATCGCGCTAAGGCCAAGCTCGCTGACCAGCGTACGCATCATGTCCAGCAAACGCGCTTGCACCGACACGTCGAGACCGCCGGTCGGTTCGTCCATGAAGACGAGACGCGGTTCGGTGACGAGGTTGCGCGCGATCTGCAGCCGCTGCCGCATGCCGCCGGAATAGGTCCGCGGCGCATCGTCGATTCGCTCGGGCGAAATTTCCACCCGTTCGAGCCACGAGGTCGCCGTGTCACGAATCTTGCCGTAGTGGTTCTGGCCCACAGCCATCAACCGCTCGCCGACATTGGCGCCGGCCGAGACCGCCATGCGCAGCCCCATCGCCGGGTCCTGATGCACAAAGCCCCAGTCGGTGCGAAACAGGAACCGGCGCTCGGCTTCGCCCATCGCCGCGAGATCGCGGGTCACGCCGTCGCGCATCCGGTAGGAGACGCTGCCGGTGGTCGGCGCTAACTGGGCGGAGAGAATCTGCAGCAGTGTCGATTTGCCGGACCCGGACTCGCCGACGATGGCCAGCACTTCGCCGGAATAGAGTTCGAACGTCACGTCGCGACATGCCGCAAGACGGCCATAAGATTTTCCCAGGTTTGCCGCAACTAGCAATGGCTCGTCGCTGGCCGGCACCGGCGCAGCGTGTTGAGTTGAATTCGCTGTCACATCAAGCATTTGCGCTCTCCGCATAGGGCGCAGCATTCTCGCTGCCGCGATGCCCCTGTGATTGCCGCGTTTCGCAATAATCGGTGTCAGAGCAGACGAACATCCGGCTGCCCTTGTTGTCGATGACGATCTCGTCGAGATAGCTATCCTCGGCGTTGCACAGTGCACAACAGGCCTTGTGCTTGTAGGGCTCGAATGGATGATCCTCGAAATCCAGCGACACCACCGATGTGTAAGGCGGGATCGCATAGATTCGCTTCTCGCGGCCGGCGCCGAACAGCTGCAGGGCTGCGCAGTTGTCCATCTTCGGATTGTCGAATTTCGGCGTCGGCGACGGGTCCATCACATAACGCGCATTAACCTTCACCGGATAGGCATAGGACGTGGCGATATGGCCGAAGCGCGCGATGTCTTCATACAGCTTTACATGCATCAAGCCGTATTCGGCGAGTGCATGCATACGCCGCGTCTCTGTCTCGCGTGGCTCGAGGAAGCGCAGCGGCTCGGGGATCGGCACCTGATAGACCAGCACCTGATGCGCCTGTAGCGTCGCTTCGGGAATGCGATGCCGTGTCTGGATCACCGTCGCATCGCCTGTGCTCGTGGTCACCGCGACGCCGGCAGTTTTCTCGAAGAACTTGCGGATCGAGATCGCGTTGGTGGTGTCGTCGGAGCCCTGGTCGATCACCTTGAGCTTGTCGACGGGGCCGAGAATCGCCGCCGTGACCTGCACGCCGCCGGTGCCCCAGCCATAGGGCATCGGCATTTCCCTGCTGGCGAACGGCACCTGATAGCCGGGGATCGCGATCGCCTTGAGAATGGCGCGGCGGATCATCCGCTTGGTCTGCTCGTCCAGATAGGCGAAGTTATATGTCGGCGCGTTCATTCCGCGGCCTCCTGAAGAGCAACGGGCGTCTCGTTGGCATCGGCGAATTCCTTGCGCAGCTTGCGGAGCAAGCCGAGCTCGGACTGGAAGTCGACATAATGCGGCAGCTTCAGATGCTCGACGAAGCCGGTCGCCTGCACATTGTCGGAATGCGACATGACGAATTCCTCGTCCTGTGCCGGCGCCTTGATGTCCTCGCCGAGTTCGCGTGCACGTAGCGTGCGATCGACCAGCGCCATCGACATCACCTTGCGCTCAGACTGGCCGAAGGCGAGACCGTAACCGCGGGTAAAGCAAGGCGCCTCGGTATCCGAGCCCTTGAACTGATTGACCATCTGACACTCGGTCAGCGTGATCGACCCCAGCGGCACCGCGAAGCCAACATCCTCGGCCATGAATTCAACCTCGACCTCGCCGAGGCGGATTTCACCGGCGAAAGGATGGTTGCGGCCATAGCCGCGCTGCGACGAGTAACCAAGCGACAGAAGAAACCCTTCATCGGCCCGCGCCAGATTCTGCAGCCGCAGATCGCGATCTGCCGGGAAGCTCAGCGCATCGCGAGTGAGATCGCCGACCGGCTTCTCGGGATCTTCCGCAGGCGACGTTTCGATCAGGCCATCGCGGCCGAGAATGTCCGTTACGCGCGGCATCACGCCCGGCTCTGCATCGGTCATGACGGGCTGATCGGGCGAGGACTCGCCGGTCAATACCGGATCGAGCAGACGATGCGTATAGTCGAAGGTCGGGCCAAGCACCTGGCCGCCCGGCATGTCCTTGAAGGTCGAGGACACGCGGCGACGCACCTGCATCTGCGACGTATCGACGGGCTCACTCGAGCCGAACCGCGGCAGCGTCGCGCGGAAGGCGCGCAGCAGGAAGATCGCCTCGATCATGTCGCCGCGTGCCTGCTTGATGGCCAGCGCCGCGAGCTCGCGGTCATAGAGCGAGCCTTCGGTCATCACGCGATCGACGGCGAGACCGAGCTGATTGGAGATCTGTGCCAGCGATACTTCCGGCACGTCGCGATCGCCGCGGCGTTCATGAGCCAGCAGACGATGCGCATTCTCGATGGCGCGTTCGCCACCCTTGACGGCGACATACATGCTCAGCCCTCCTTCGCGACAAGGCGCGTGGTGCGCGGCAGCGCGACGATGGATTCGCCGGAGACCAGCACGAGATCGATGCCGCGGGGAAACAGCGAGGCATTCAGCGCAAGACGATCCAGCAGATCCGGCACGCCGATCGCGGCGCGCAGGATGGTGGCGCCGTCGATACCGGGACCCCGCAGTTCATAGGCCGGACCTTCGGTCAGGCTCGCCACCTGCAGGACAATGGTGGTGGAGCGATCCGGATATTCGGCAGAGCCGAAAGCAAAGCTGCCGAACGCCGGCAGCGCGGCAGTATCAGCCACCACGGCAAAGGCACATATCGCAGGATCGGCAATCACGGGCGCACTCGTATGAAACTTGATCCACCTGGCGACATCCATGGTCGCCGCCAGCTTGGCATCGAGCCACACCGGCGTGTCCTGATCGAACAGCGTCAGCGCGATGGCGGCCGCGCCGCGCATCATCGGCGCGGGCACGCCCGAAACAGCCTGAATGCGCTGCACGGTACCCGGACGCGCCATCGCATCCATCACCGAACGAAAGGTCGATTGCGCTGCGAGGACCTTATCCGCGAAACCGGCCGGCATTTCCGCAACTGTCGTCATGATCAGCCCTCCCCGCGCACGAGTGTGTAGAAATCGACTTTGGTCGCTGCGGTCTCCGCAGCCTTGCGCTTGCTATCGGCGACGACGCGCGCACGCAGCGGCGTAAGCACCTTGGTTTCGAGAGCATCTGAAAATTCACTGGTTTGGATGAGTGCGTCGCAGAGTGCGATCAGGTGCGCCTTCGTGCCGTCACGGCCCAGCGTGTAGCCGAAGCCGATCTCACCGCTAGCCAGCCGTACAGCGGCACGCGACACGGTTGCCTCGCCGAGATTGAACGGCGCGCCATCTCCGCCGATCCGGCCGCGCAACATCACCAGCCCGTTTTCCGGCTGACGCAGATGTTCATGGGCGGGAACGGCCACCGCATCGAGATATCCAGCGATATCCGCCGTGGCGGAGTGTCCAAGCACCCCCATCGCCTCACGGCGCCGGGCCTGCTGGTGGTTCAGGGAGGATGAAGTCATGTCGCCGTCGCTCAACAAGTTGTATGATTTACTAGACAACTTTATAGGCGGGGGCAATGACCGTTTCGTGACAGCGGCACGATTTTTCGCTAATGCGTGGTCGACATCATTCCGGGACCGATTTTGTGACCATTCAGGACAAGCCAACAGGCGTTGCATTGTGGCGACATGTCGCCGACGGCATCGAACGCGGCATTGCCGATGGCCGCTATGACGCTGGCGAAAAGCTGCCCGGCGAGACCGAACTGGCTGACATCTACCGCGTCAACCGCCACACCGTACGCCGCGCCCTCGCAACTCTGGCCGAACGTGGCCTGGTGCGCGCCGAGCGTGGCAGCGGCACCTATGTGGAATCGCCAAAGCTTGCATATCCCCTGCGGTCACGCACGCGCTTCTCGGAAATTGCCGGTGCCGGCGGACGCGAGCCGCAAGCGCAATTGATCGGAGCCTGGGATGATGTGGCAACACGTGATCTCGCCAAGCAGCTTGGCCTCAAAGCCGGCGCTCCGCTGATCCGCATCGAGGCGCTGCGCCTCGCTGACAAGACGCCGATCTGCGTCGGCACCAACTGGCTGTCGGCCGAACGCTTTCCCGATTTCGGCAAGGTCTATGAGCGCGTGCGCTCGATGACAAAGGCACTGGCGCATTACGGCATCAAGGACTATCGCCGCGCCTCGACGAGGGTCACCGCGGGGATCATCGACGCCACCGATGCGACACGGCTTGGTGTCGCACTCGGGCGTCCGATTTTGATTGTCGATTCCATCGATGTGGATGCCGACGGCACGCCGCTGAGCGCCACGCATTCACGTTTCGTCGCGGAGCGCGTCGAATTCGTGGTCGATAGCGGCTCGCTCTGATCCGTATGGATGAGGTCCTGCTGGACCTAATCAGAACGGATCAGTGCCGAGACCCGGCACATCGGCCGGACGCGGCCCTGGTGCTGGCCACAGAAAACGGCGATCCTTCTCTGCAATGGCAACATCGTTGATACTTGCCTCGCGGCGGCGCATCAGGCCGGCCTCGTCAAATTCCCATTGCTCGTTGCCGTAGGAACGATGCCAGTTGCCGGCGTCATCGTGCCACTCATATTGAAAGCGCACGGCAATGTGATTGCCGTCGAACGCCCACAGATCCTTGATCAACCGATATTCATGCTCCTTGGCCCACTTGCGGGTGAGGAATTCGACGATCGCCGGGCGCCCCTGAAAGAACTCGCCGCGGTTGCGCCAGGTCGAGTCCTCGGTATAGGCGAGCGACACTTTCACCGGATCGCGTGAATTCCAGGCGTCCTCGGCCATGCGGGCCTTCTGGGCGGCGGTCTCTCGGGTGAAGGGCGGGAACGGTGGACGCGACATGGGACCCTCGGCTTTGCGATATGCCAGGATTGTAGCCTTGCCGCATGCGGAGTCGATGCCGTTTCACCTATGGGGCGATTGCTAAATCTGATCGGCCTTCATGGCGATCCGCAGCGCCTTCGGAATCGGCTTGGCGCGGCCGCCGGAGACAAAGGCCACCTTGACCTTGGCCTCAAGCAGCAACTCATCGCCGCGGCGCACTTCCTGACCCAGCATGATCGAGGCGCCCCTCACCTCTTGTGGAACCGTGACGACGTCAAGCAGATCGTCCAGGACTGCCGGTTTTAGAAAATCAATTTTCATCGAACGAACAACGAAGGCAAAGCCGGGCGCATCCTCTCGCGCTTCTTTCAGCAGCTCTTGTTGACTGGTTCCGAGCAAACGCAAGTAATTCGTTCTGCCGCGTTCCATGAAACGCAGAAAGTTTGCGTGATAAACAATCTGGCCGGCGTCAGTATCTTCGAAATAAACGCGGACCCGCATATGATGACGACCGTCGCGAATTTCGCCATCAAGAGAGGCTGTCACGGGGAGATTCCTCTTATCACACTTCGGAGAGTAACCGTCTTGCACAGAGGCACCTTCCCCAGCAAGTGCCAATCGCTTTGGGCTTGAACCTTGCTTGGGATGCACCTGGAATCTTGGTTGCCGGGACGCGCATCTCTTTGTCGAATGGCAATTAGCCAGCGTTGGTCAGTGTCCGGCCGATTCCCGGCTCATTTTCTCCAAAAGACCGCGCATCGCGTCGATCTGCGTGCCGAAGCCTGCCCAATCCCCAGACCTCAACAGCTTCATTGCCTCGTTGTAGCGATCGAGCGCCTCCTGCGCCCTGTTTTCCGCAGGGCTCGCACGTGGCATTTCCGTTGCAGCACTCAGCGATGTCGGCGACGCGTTAGTTTCGATGAAGAGCGCGGACAAGGCCTCGGCAAGCGTCTCTTTCATGACGACATGCTCGCCATAGGCGGCGATCACACGCTTGAGCTCCGGCAAGTGCCCGTGGACCGCGCGCAGGTACAGCGGCGATACGTACAGGATCGAATTCTCGATCGGGATCACCAGCAGGTTTCCGCGGATCACCCGCGAACCCATCTGGTTCCACAACGATATTTGCTGCGAGATCTCCGTGTTCTGATGAATGCGCGCCTCAATCTGGAACGGTCCGTAGACGAGCTTCTCCTTGGGAAATTCGTAGACAATCAATTTTCCATAGTCGGGAGCGTCGCAGCGCGCTGCCAGCCATGCGATCATGTTGTCGCGTCGGCTTGGCACCATGGGGATCATGATAAAGAACTCGGCCTGGGTTTCTCCAGGCAGCCGCATCACGATGTAGTAAGGGACCATCGGCGCGACGCCGTCGCCGGCCGGCTGGCGCGGAAACTGCCAAAGGTCCTCCCGGTTATAGAAAACGTCGGCAGATGCCATGTGATAGGTCTGGTAAAGCTGCGCCTGAATCAGGAAGAGGTCCTCGGGATAGCGAATGTGCTTTTGCAGATCGGACGGCATTGCCGCAAACGGCTTGAATAGCCCCGGAAAGATTCGCTGGTAGGTGGCCGCGATCGGGTCCGCCTGGTCCATCAGATAAAAGTCGACGCTGCCGTTATAGGCGTCGACGACGGCCTTCACGGAATTGCGGATGTAGTTCAGATTGCGGCCGGGCGCAGGCTGCGCAGAGGGGAAATAGTCGCTGGTTGTATAGGCGTCGTGGATCCAGAACATCCGCCCCTCGCTGACGACCAGATAGGGATCGTGGTCGAGGGTGAGGAACGGGGCGATCATGCGTAGCCGTTCCCCGATATTGCGCCGGATCATGATCCGGCTGTCGTCAGTGATATAGCTGGAGAGTAGCAGGTTCATGTCGTTAAAGTGGTGAGCGAAGATGATTTTTCGCACCATCCCCGTCAGCGGTATGCCACCGGCACCGTCGTAGACCGCGTATACGTTTTCACTTCCCTTCGGATAGTCGAACTCCGGCGTGGTGGTCCTGACGACAACGTAGTTGCTCTCCTCTTGTCCATAATAAATGCGCGGTTCGCGGATTTCGGGACCACCGTCCGCAACAGGAGGAATATCCCGCAGGTAAAGCAGCGGAAGTCCTTCAGCGCTCTTGTGCATTACCGGGCTCATCACCGCTCCATTGCCGTGGGTGAACAGCAGGTGGAGGTTGACCCATGTCTGGGCGTTCGGCGGCAGCAGTGAGGATCTGAGCTCGCGCGCCGACAGGATCACGCTCTGGTAGGTGCCGCGAAGCCAGTAGCGGTCTACATCCAGGTCGCTTAATTTGTAATAGGTGCGTATCTCCTGCAGCTGGGCGTAGGTATCCGCCAGCGGCTGCCCGTCCCACAATCTGATGTTCTCGATGGTCGCCTTGTTAGCCTCGAGTGTCGCGAAGGTAAGGTCCTGTTCGGCAGGAAAGGGCTTGGCGGCGATCCGGTTGAGATTATAGGCTTCCCTGGTCAGGCGAATGCTGCGTTCGATATAGGGCCGCTCCAGTTCCAGTTCGTTCGGTTTCACGTAGAACCGCTGAAACAGCATCGGTATCACGCCGGACAGCAGGAAAGCGCCTCCGAAGACGAGCAACATCGCGGCGGTTGGGAGCCAGTAGGTACGCACCCACAAGTTCGCCCACGCGGCGCATGCCGCGACGATCGAAAGCCCGATCAGCAACCCGAGAACGGGTAGCTGCACCTGGACATCGGTGTAGCTCGCGCCAACCACTACGCCATTGTCTCCGTAGAGCAACAAATAGCGGTCGAGCCCGTAGGACCATGCCTTCACCGCAAAGAGCAAGCCGAGCAGCGCCGAGCCGTGAGCAACCGCTGTCGGCGATATCGACCACCGCTGGCCCCGGTATTCAATCTGTCCATGCAGCCAATAGATCACTGCGGCAAAAAGCGCGCTCATGAACAGCGTTAGCAATGCCCAATTCCTGATGGCGACATAGGCGGGCAGAGAAAACAGATAAAATCCAATATCTTTGTCATACAGCGGATCATTCGCACCATATGGCACGTGATAGAGGAACTGCAGAATGATGCTCCAGTTGCCGACCTCCCCCCATGCGACAAGCAGAGCGAGGAGTCCGGCGCCGCCAGCGATGGCGCGGGGCCATGGCAACCGATCGCGTATGAATTCGAACGGATCGGGCGACACCGCAGCGGCCGCGAGCTTCCAGTCGAAGCCGACGGGAAGCCCGCCTCGCCGCCGTCGGGCAAGAAAAAGTGCCAACCGCGCGTTCGCCCACACGATGACGGCAGTTGCCGCAAAGACGACGGAAAAGACTGCGACTTTGGCGCCAATCGAGGTCCAAAAAACCTGCGAATAGCCGACCGCGGAGAACCACATCCAGTCGACCAGGAACTCGCCGACAATCGCGAAAAGGATCAGGCAAATTCCGGAGAAGATGGCAGTCACAACCACCCCGACCACGGCGTTTCGCCCTGGCGTCTTCCGTTCGGGCCCGGTAATCCCGATCGTCATGAACGGATTATAGCAGAACGAGAAAGGTGGCGGTGTCTGTCGTGAGCCCTCGCATCTGTTTTTTTTCGTCGGTCTTCCTACATGACAATTGAGGTGCGCATCGCCTTACGCGCGCCGGGTCGGGAGAGCGCGCGCAATGAGCGGCGGTCTCACGATGTAGTTGTGGTTGTGCGCCTTCACCAACGGTCGGGATGGCATGCCGAGCCGGCGCGGGGGAGGAACGCGGCAGGAGCGCTTGTCATGACCGATTTCGCCGCTCTTGAATCCCGCTTTGGCGCAGGAAACTATGCACCGTTGCCGGTCACGATCGTCCGCGGGGCTGGAGTCTACGTGTGGGACGAGGCTGGCAGACGCTACATCGACATGATGGGCGCATATTCGGCGGCGAGCTTCGGCCATTGCCATCCGCGCCTCGTCAACGCCCTGACAGAACAGGCACAGCGCCTGGATACGATCTCGCGCGCTTATTTCAGTGATCGGTTGGGGCCTTTCCTCGCGAAGGCTTGTGCGCTTACCGGTATGGACGCCGCGTTGCCGATGAACAGCGGCGCGGAAGCCGTCGAGACGGCGCTCAAGGCGGCACGTAAATGGGCCTACAAGGTCAAGGGTGTGCCGACTGACCGGGCCGGAATCATTGCCGCGGAGGGAAATTTCCACGGCCGTACCATTTCGATCATCGGCTTTTCTTCGCAAACCCAATATCGCGACGGCTTCGGGCCGTTCCCGCCCGGCTTCACGTGCGTACCGTTCGGCGATGCCTCGGCGCTCGCCGCAGCCATTACCCCCGACACCGCGGCCTTTCTGGTCGAACCAATTCAAGGCGAAGGCGGGATCAATGTGCCGCCCCCTGGATATCTCGCTGAGGTCGCGCGCATTTGCAAGGCGAACAACGTGCTGCTGCTTTGCGACGAGATACAGAGCGGTCTGGGACGCACCGGACGTCTGCTCGCGTGTCAGCATGAAGGGGTAACGCCCGACGGTCTGATGCTCGGCAAGGCGCTCGGCGGCGGGATGTTGCCGGTTTCGCTTTTCCTCGCCCGTCGCGAGGTCATGCAGGTTTTCACTCCGGGTGACCACGGCAGCACGTTCGGAGGCAACCCGATTGCATCGGCGGTTGGATTAGCCGCCCTCGACACACTGATCGACGAGCGATTGATTGAACGTGCCGCGACTGTCGGCGCGCATCTCCTCAATCGGCTCTCTGCGATTAAAAATCCGATCATCCGCGAGGTGCGCGGTCGCGGTTTGTTTGCGGGGGTCGAGTTACACCGCAGCATGGCTAGTGCAGGCACGGTGATCAGCCGCTTGCTTCAGGCGGGCGTACTGACCAAAGATACTCACCGGAACACGATACGCTTTGCGCCCCCCTTGATTATCGACGAGTCACAGGTGGATTGGGCCGTAGACCGATTGACCGAAGTACTGAACGAGATCGCTGCATCGACGGTTCAGACCTAGCGGCCGCCAATGTTGGGCAAGGCTGATCCGATCCCGTGGTTGCGCTGAGCTTAGTCTGGCTATGCAGGACAAATCAGTGCCACGCGGAAGATATTGGCGCAGCAATCTGTTGGTGTTTCGTTTGAGCCGCACTGCTAGGGAGACCGAGGGTCACAAAAATAGACCTAGTCGGCAGCGTGTTCGGTCGGGCGCCATTACCCGCCAGAACCGTTCGAGAACACCCGGCTCGCGAGCACATCCGAAGCCTCTAGTGACATGATGTCATCGACGCTCAGTACGCGGTCGAGATCGGCGACAAGCCGATTGGCCTGACGCAACCGCATGCGATCGAGCGCGTTGCGGATCGAACGGGCGTTGGAGAATAGCGGCTGGGCCTTGCGCAGCGCGATGTAGCGAACGAACGCCGCACGCGCATCAGCGCTGAATTTGTAGTTCATATCCCCAAGCATCAATTCGGAAATGGCGAGCAATTCGTCGTCGGCATAGTCGGGGAAATCGATGTGGTGGGCGATGCGCGAGCGGAAGCCGGGATTGCTGCCGAAGAACTTGTCCATGCGGTCGCCGTAGCCGGCGAGGATCACCACCAGATCCTCGCGCTGGGATTCCATCACTTGCAGCAGGATCTCGATCGCCTCCTGGCCGTAATCGCGCTCGTTATCAGGCCGATGCAGGTAATAGGCCTCGTCAATGAACAACACGCCGCCCATCGCCTTCTTCAGGATCTCCTTCGTCTTCGGCGCGGTATGGCCGATATATTGCCCGACCAATTCGTCGCGCGTCACCGACACCACCTGCCCTCGCCGCACGAAACCCAGTTTATGCAGGATGCTGGCGATGCGCAGCGCCACCGTCGTCTTGCCGGTGCCGGGATTGCCGGTGAACGACATATGCAGCGTCGGGTTGCCCGACGCCAGGTCCATGCGCTTGCGGATGCGCTCGATCAGCAGCAGCGAAGCGATCTCGCGAATCCGCGTTTTCACCGGCTTCAGCCCGATCAATTCGCGATCGAGCTGATCGAGCACCTCGCCGATGCCGACCTCGTCGAACTCACGGCGCAGATCGACCTGCGTCGCCGGCGGTGCGTCCCCGGCGCTATCGACCACCGTCAGCGTGCTCACGACCCACCGTAGCGCTGGCCTTCGGGTCGATCGACGGCATAGGATTTGGTCGTATAGCGGATGTTGCGGCCTTCCACCTCATGCCGCTCGAGCCGGAAACCTGGCTCTTCCTTCGGACGATTGACGATAAAGGAGAGCCGCACCGATTCCCAACCATGGCTCGAGTCGAACGCCGACAGCCGGATGTAGCGATCGCCATACACCTTGCGGCATTCGGTCAATTCCATCAGCACGCCGGCGGCATCGCGCAGATCGAACATCGGCAGCCCCCACATTTCCCAGAAATTGTTGCGAGGATGCGGATCGTCGGTGAATTCGATGTTCACGGCCCAGCCATTGGCGAGGCAATACTGCACCTGCTTTGAAATCTGCTCATCAGTGAGATCGGGCAGGAACGAGAAGCAGCCCTGGGTAATGCGCATGATCGTGCTCCTTACAGCGAGACGCTGGCGGTGGGGGCGTAGTCGGGCATGTCAGTGGATTCGTAGTTGAAGGTGACGTTCTTCCATGTCTCCAGCGCCGCCTTCAGCGGTGTGCAGGTCATCGCCGCCTTGGCAAGAATCTCCTCGCCTTCATGCAGGTAGTCGCGACCTTCGTTGCGAGCGAGGATCATCGCTTCCAACGCGACACGGTTGGCGGTGGCGCCGGCCTGGATACCCATCGGATGGCCGATGGTGCCGCCACCGAACTGCAGGATGACGTCTTCGCCAAGGTGATCGAGCAACTGATGCATCTGGCCGGCATGGATGCCGCCCGATGCGACCGGCATCATCTTGTTGAGGCTGGCCCAGTTCTGCTCGAAGAACACGCCGTGTTCGAGCCGCATCGGATTGTAGTCTTCGCGGCAGATGTCGTAATAGCCGCGCGTCGTTGCCGGATCGCCTTCGAGCTTGCCGACGACCGTCCCGGCATGGATATGATCGACGCCGGCGAGCCGCATCCATTTGGCAATGACGCGGAACGAGACGCCATGATTGCGCTGCCGCGTATAGGTCGAATGCCCCGCGCGGTGCAGATGCAGGATCATGTCGTTCTTGCGCGCCCATTTCGCCATCGACTGAATCGCAGTGTAGCCGATCACGAGGTCGATCATGATGATGACGGAGCCGAGCTGCTTGGCGAATTCGGCGCGTTCGTACATGTCCTCCATGGTGCCGGCGGTGACGTTGAGATAGGTGCCCTTGATCTCACCGGACGCCGCCTGCGCCTTGTTAACCGCCTCCATGCAATAGAGAAAACGCTCGCGCCAATGCATGAAGGGCTGCGAGTTGATGTTCTCGTCGTCCTTTGTGAAGTCGAGCCCGCCCTTCAGCGCCTCATAGACGACGCGGCCGTAGTTACGACCGGACAGACCCAACTTCGGCTTCACAGTCGCGCCAAGTAGTGGGCGGCCGAACTTATCCATACGCTCTCGCTCGACTACGATGCCGGTGGCCGGGCCCTGGAACGTCTTCACATAGGCGACCGGAAGCCGCATGTCTTCCAACCGCAGAGCCTTCAGCGGCTTGAAGCCGAACACATTGCCAATGATCGAGGCCGACAGATTGGCGATCGAGCCGTTCTCGAACAGGTCGAGATCGTAGGCGATATAGGCAAAGTACTGGCCGGGCGAATTCGGCACCGGATCGACTCGAAAACACTTGGCGCGGTATTTTTCCGCAGCCGTGAGGCGGTCGGTCCACACCACGGTCCAGGTCGCGGTCGAGGATTCGCCGGCCACTGCTGCCGAAGCCTCGATCGGATCGACGCCATCCTGCGGCGTCACCCGGAACAATGCGATGATGTCGGTGTCCTTGGGTACATAATCGGGCTCCCAATAGCCCATCTTCTTGTATTCCATGACGCCGGACTTGTAGCGATCCTTGCCGCGGATCGTGATCGAAGCATGCTCATTCATGTTGGCCTCCTCGTTTGGATCCGGCGTCACCGGATGGAATAAGGTCTGTTCACTCGGCAGCTTGCGCGATGTTGCCGATCTTCGGGTCGAGCGCGCCACTGCGATAACGCTTCGCCATTTCGGCCAGCGGAATCACCTTGATCTGTGCGGCGTGCCCCGCGGTGCCGAATTGTTCGAAGCGTTCGCGGCAGAGATCGCGCATCGCGTCCATCGCCGGTTTCAGGAATTTTCGTGGATCGAATTCGCCTCTGGTTTGCGCGGCAACCTTCCGGAAGGCGGAGGTCATTGCGAGGCGGCAGTCAGTGTCGATATTGACCTTGCGGACGCCGTGTTTGATGCCGCGCACGATTTCCTCAACCGGCACGCCCCAAGTCTGCGGCATCTCGCCGCCGAATTGATTGAAGATGTCCTGCAGAGGCTGCGGCACCGATGACGATCCGTGCATCACCAGATGCGTATTCGGCAGCCGGCGGTGAATTTCTTCGACGACCGTCATGGCGAGAATGTCGCCGTCCGGTTTGCGCGAGAATTTGTAGGCGCCGTGTGAAGTCCCCATCGCGATCGCCAGCGCATCAACCTTGGTGGCGCGGACGAAATCGACGGCTTGATCCGGATCGGTGAGCAACTGGTCACGACTGACCTTGCCCTCGACGCCGTGGCCGTCCTCCTGCTCGCCGCCGCCATGCTCCAATGAACCGAGTACGCCGAGCTCGCCTTCGACGGAGGCGCCGATCCAGTGCGCGATATCGACCACGCGACGCGTGATGTCGACGTTGTAATCGTAGTCAGCGGCAGTCTTGGCGTCGGCCTTCAGCGAACCGTCCATCATGACCGACGTGAAGCCGTACTGTAGCGCGGTGGCGCAGGTGGACTCTTCGTTGCCGTGGTCCTGGTGCAGGCACAGCGGGATCTGCGGATGCATCTCTTCCAGCGCATCGATCATCCTCGCCAGCATGATGTCGTTGGCGTAGGAGCGCGCGCCGCGCGAAGCCTGGATGATGACCGGCGCGTCAACCTCGGCGGCGGCCTCCATGATCGCCAGACCCTGCTCCATGTTGTTGATATTGAAGGCCGGCACGCCGTAGCCATGTTCGGCGGCGTGATCGAGCAGTTGCCTCAGTGTAATGCGTGCCATAGGTCCTCCATTTCGTTGTCTTGTCCCGAACAACTCATTCGGCGGCAGCGATGCGCGAGCGGGCAATGCAGCGCATCGCCGCCGTTGCGACCGCCGCGGCGGTGATACCGAATTCGCGATACAGATCGTCCGCAGGCGCCGAGGCCCCGAATCCGATCATGCCAACGAACTCACCGCCATCGCCGAGCCAGCGCGCCCAATCGCCCTCGATCGCGGCCTCGACACCGACGCGCGGAGCGCTGCCGAGAATTGCGGCCCGATAGTCGCCGGGCTGTTGCCGGAACAAATCGAAACACGGCGCCGATACCACCGCGGCGCGAATGCCGTCATCGGCAAGCAGCTTTGCCGCAACAATCGCAATCGACACTTCGGAGCCGGTCGCGATCAGGGTGACGTCGCGGCCACCTTCCGGCTCGATGACGACATAGGCACCGCGCGCGACCCGATTGGTGGAAACGATGCCATCGCGGAACACAGGCAGCGCCTGGCGCGACAGGCAGAGCACCGACGGAGTATGCGGCGTCCGCAACGCGCAATCCCAGGCCTCGGCGGTCTCGACCGCGTCGCCGGGGCGGAACACCAGCAAATTCGGAATCGCGCGCAGGGAAGCCAGGTGTTCGACCGGCTGATGGGTCGGACCATCCTCGCCAAGCCCGATCGAGTCATGCGTCATCACGTGAATGACGCGGATGCCCATCAACGCGGCCAGCCGGATCGCGGGACGGCTGTAATCGGCAAAGCACAGGAAGGTGCCGCCATAGGGAATGAAGCCGCCATGCAAAGCGACGCCGTTCATCGCTGCCGCCATGGCGTGCTCGCGCACACCGTAATGAACGTAGCTGCCGTCGAAGGCATCGTGCTGGATCGGCGCCTGCATCCTGGCGCGAGTGAGGTTCGAATGGGTGAGGTCAGCCGATCCGCCGAGCAGATTCGGCAGGACATCGGCAATGACATCGATGACGAGTTGCGAGGCCTGCCGGGTGGCGATCTTCGGTCGCTCCAGCAAGAAATGGGCGCGAATCTTGGCCAGCGTATCGTCGTATCCGCCGGAAAGCCGGCCCTTCAGCGCGTCCTGAAAGTAGTCCCGCACAGCGCTGTCCAGACGCGCAACGCGCCCCGCCCATTCCGCATGCGCCGTCTGTCCGCGCGCGCCGACCGCGCGCCATTGTCGCGCCACCGCGTCGGGAACGTGGAACGGTGCGTGTGGCCAGTGCAGCGCGTCGCGCGTCTTCGCGATCTCGTCCGCGCCCAGCGGCGCGCCATGCGCCTTCTCACTGCCTTGCCGATTTGGCGCGCCGAAGCCGATCACCGTGCGGCACGCTATCAGCGACGGGCGGTCGTTGTCGCGCGCCCGTGCAATGGCCGCGGCCACGGCCTCGGGATCATGGCCGTTGACGCGGCTGGCCGACCATCCCGATGCAGCGAAGCGCGCAAGCTGATCGTCCGAACACGACAGCGAGGTCGCGCCGTCGATCGATATCTGGTTATCGTCGAACAGCACGATCAGACGATTGAGCCGCAGATGTCCCGCCAGCGAGATCGCCTCGTGGCTGAGGCCCTCCATCAAGCAGCCATCGCCGGCGATCACGTAAGTGTAGTGATCGACGAGACCGTCGCCGAAGCGCGCATTCATCAAGCGCTCGGCCAAGGCCATGCCGACCGCCGTGGCTAAACCCTGGCCGAGCGGGCCGGTGGTCGTCTCGACGCCCGCGGTGTGACCGTATTCGGGATGGCCGGGTGTCTTCGAGCCCCATTGCCGGAACGACTGTAACTGATCGAGCGTCACCTCCGCCGATCCGGTCAGATGCAGCAGCGCGTAGAGCAACATCGAGCCGTGGCCGGCGGACAAGATGAAGCGGTCGCGGTCTGGCCAGGACGGATCGGCGGCATCGAATTTGAGGAAGCGTGAGAACAGCACTGTCGCTGCGTCGGCCATACCCATCGGCATGCCGGGATGGCCCGACTTCGCCTTTTCCACCGCGTCGATCGCGAGAAAGCGAATCGCATTCGCCATATCCGCGTGCGGAACGGTCGCTTGATCCATTTGGGGAGCGGGACTCTGAATATTCATACCGTGCGCCTTTTGCGTTCCATCAATTGCAGGATCAGCGGGGTGAGGATGAGCTGCATCGCCAGATCCAGCTTCGAGCCGTGGATCACGATCGAGTTGGCACGCGACATGAAGCTGTTGGGGATCATCGACAGCAGATAGGGAAAATCGATGCCGCGCGGATTCTTCAACCGGATCACCACCATCGATTCATCCGGCGTCGGAATCCACCGCGCGATGAAAGGGTTCGAGGTGTCGACCGTCGGCACGCGCTGGAAATTGATGTCGGTCTCGGCGAATTGCGGGCAGATGTAGTTCACATAGTCCGGCATCCGTCGCAGGATGGTGTCGGTGACGGCTTCCTGCGTGTAACCGCGATCCTTGCGGTCGCGATGCAGCTTCTGGATCCACTCCAGATTGATGACGGGAACGACGCCAACCTTGAGGTCAGCATGCTGGGCGATATTGACCTTGTCGGTCACCACAGCGCCATGCAGGCCTTCGTAAAATAGCAGGTCGGACTTGTCCGGCAGCGGCCCCCATTCGGTAAAGGTCCCCGGTGCCGCCCCGTATAATTTGGCTTCGTCCTCGTCGTGCACGTAATGACGGGCGGTGCCGGTGCCGGATTCGCCGTAGTCGCGGAAGACTTTCTCCAGCTCCTCGAACAGGTTGGTTTCCGGGCTGAAGTGACTGAAGTGCTTGTTGCCCTTCTCGCCTTCCTCCAGCATCTTCGTGCGCATTTCGACGCGGTTGTAGCGATGAAACGCATCGCCCTCGATATAGGCGGCCGCGACTTTCTCGCGACGGAAAATGTTCTCGAACGTCTTTTTCACCGAGGTGGTGCCGGCGCCCGACGAACCCGTGATCGATATGATGGGATAGCTGCGCGACATTTTTGCTCTATCTCCGGCTCAGCGAAACAGGCCGCGCCGCGCAAACAGCGGCGCGTCGCTATTGTCGAACATCGGCTCGATCCCTTCGTGAATGGCGGCGACGTCGCGAACGCCGCGCATCGAGCCCATAATCAACGGCACGCGCTGGTGCGGCGTTCGCGCCGAGAGTTCGAGGATGCGGCGACGGCCGGTGGTCGCGGAGCCTCCGGCCCATTCCATGACCAACGCCATCGGATGTGCTTCGTATAAAAGGCGTAGGCGCCCTTCGCGGTATCCAGGGCGCGCGTCGGCCGGATAAAGGAACACGCCGCCACGGACGAGAATGCGAAGTGACTCGGCGACCAGCGAGCCGATCCAGCGCATGTTGAAATCAGCACCGCCGTTGCCGCCAATGCCGGCCAGGCATTCGTCGATATAGGTCCGTACCGGACCGTGCCAGTGCCGCCGGTTCGACGCGTTGATGGCGAATTCCGGCGTATTGGGCGCAATCCTGACGCCTTGTGCGACAAGCAGGAATTCACGCGCGCGGCGGTCGAGAATGAAGATGTCGACGCGCCCGTTGTGCGCCAGCACCAACGTGGTCTGGGGACCGTAGACCACGAAGCCCGCGGCGCATTGGGCTGTGCCGGGCTCGAAGAAGGTGGAAACCACATCGTTACCGCGCGGACGGATCGAGAAGATGGTGCCGACCGAGATGTTGTTCTCAAGATTGGCGGAGCCATCCAGCGGATCGATCGCGACACAGAGCGGCGCGGCGACATCGAGGATTTCGGGCAATTCTGCCTCTTCCGACAGAATGGCGGCGACGGGGGTCACGAGCAGCGCGCGGCGCATCATCCTGTCCGCGACAAGATCGATGTCCTTCTGCGCGTCGCCGTCGGAATTCACGCCGCTGAGACGACCCGTAATGCCGGCCAGCGGGCCGTCGGCAATGACGTCGGCAAGGTCGATGGATGCAGCGGCGATTCCCTCGATCACGGCGGCGATCGCAAGCCGGTTCGGCGTCTTCGCCCCCGCGCGATCGAGATGCGAACGCAATGTCACGCGTTCATCCATAGCCGTTCCCTCATCGCTGCCCTCTGCGGGGCCATTTTCAAAGCGTCGTGCCGTTCGGCCGTCCGCGCACCAACAACATCCCAGTTTGCAGAATTAGTGAAATATTCTTATCTTTGGTCGCGGCAAAGTTTCCCTTATAAAGGGTGGCGACGATGTTAAGACGGCTTCTGGGGGAATGGACCCTTCGCCAGTTGCGCGTTGACCGTCGTTCACCGCGCTCGGTCCCGGCTGCGGCTAAAAACTGCATCTGACACAGCCCGCCGCGGTCACGCCGCAAATGCGCAATCTGCTGACATTGGAAGGCCTGCCGCTGATTTCAGCGCCGCAGCGACGGCATACTGACCGACGCCGGGCGCGAGGTGCTAGTCGCTCTCCGAGCGTATCCAGGCCGCGATCGCGGACTGCAACTCGCTGGAAATGATGATGGGCAAGATCGCCGGCCGGATCTCGATCGGCGCTGTCAACACCTCGAAATATTCTGCACCATTCACGATCTCCGAATTTTCGAAGCTCTACCCGAACGTCGGCGTCAAGCTGTCGATCGGCAACCCCTAGGAAATCGGCAACGCGCTCCGCGGTTACGGTCTCGGCTTCGCGATCACGGGCCGCCCGCCCGCGGAGATAGGTATCGATTCGGAATCCGTGCTACAATTTGATCGTGGAGTGCTGTGAAGGCGGCTGTATGATACTTCGGGTCTATCCCGGTCTGCGGTCAGCAACTGAGTTGCCTGAGGATTGCCTAAACCAAGCGAAAGATTTGCATTAGTCCGGTCTTTAGAATCAGCGCGTTAAGGTCTGTCCCCGAAAGGCAATTACAAGCTCCCCGCCAAATCGGCGTCCTCGTAATAAACCCGCACCTGCATGCGATGCAGGCTGTCGGCGATGGCGCCGTCGAGATGGAAGGTGGTAGAATCCGTCATAACGAAAAGCCGTGAGCTGCGAGTGGCAATACGTGATCGCGCGTCAATGGTGCGAGGACGATGGCCTGAGGCGCAATTGGATCGATCCAGAGCGCTTCCGCAATCTCGGCCTGCGGCGCGATCGCGCCATCCACCTTCACCGCATAGACACTGGCCTGCACCTGCCATCCCGGCTCATTGGCGGCGACGCTGTTGAACTGCCCGAGCGCTTGCGCAGAGCCCGGCACCATCCGGCAGCCGAGCTCCTCGCTGATCTCGCGCTCCAGCGCGGCCAGATCGTCTTCGCCAGCATCGCGTTTGCCACCCGGCTGCATGAAGGCCTCGGTGCCACGCTTTCGCACCACCAGCATGCGCCCGCAATCGTCACGGATCAGCGCGGCTACCACGCCGATAATCTTTTCGGTCATCGCGCTACTCCTCCTCGCCAAACAATCCGATCTGGCTCGCATCACGTTTCGGCTCCTGGAGTCCCAGATGTTTGAACGCATGCGAGGTGAGCAGACGCCCACGCGGGGTGCGCTGCAGATAGCCGCACTGGATCAGATAGGGCTCGATGATGTCCTCGATGGCATCACGCGGCTCGGATAGCGCGGCCGCCATGGTCTCGACACCAACGGGACCACCGGCATAGTTCATCGCGATGGTGGTGAGATAGCGGCGATCCATCGCATCAAGACCCGCACTGTCAACTTCCAATGCGGACAGCGCGTGGTCGGCGATTTTGCGATCGATCGCTGACGCATCCGCAGCGGAGGCAAAGTCACGCACACGGCGCAACAGACGCCCGGCGATGCGCGGCGTGCCGCGGGCGCGGCGCGCAATCTCGTTAGAGCCTTCAGGGGTCATACCGATGTCCAGCACGCGGGCGCCGCGGGTGACGATCTTTTCGAGCTCGTCGATCGTGTAGAAATTCAGCCGCAGCGGAATGCCGAAACGATCACGCAGCGGATTCGTCAGCAGACCCGCACGGGTGGTCGCGCCGACCAGCGTGAATTTCGACAGTTCGATTTTCACCGAGCGTGCCGCAGGGCCTTCGCCGATGATGAGATCGAGCTGGAAGTCCTCCATCGCGGGATAGAGCACTTCCTCTACTGCAGGGCTGAGACGGTGGATCTCGTCGATGAACAGCACATCGCGCTCTTCCAGATTGGTCAGCAATGCCGCGAGATCGCCGGCCTTGGCGATGACGGGACCGGATGTCGCACGAAATCCGACGCCGAGCTCGCGCGCCACGATCTGCGCCAGCGTGGTCTTGCCGAGGCCGGGCGGGCCCACAAACAATGTGTGATCCAGTGCCTCACCGCGCTTACGAGCTGCATCGATGAAGATCTGCAGATTCGCGCGCGCCTGTGCCTGGCCGACGAAATCGGACAGCGACTGCGGGCGCAGCGTGGTGTCACCGACATCGTCAGAGCGGCGCTCAGGTGTAATCATGCGATCGGGTGGCGTATTCATGATGCGACGTTACCACGGTGCAACGGCCGCGCGAACCACCAGCACAGGCTGGCTGGAATCACGGCAATACCCGCGAGCAATATCGAGAGCGACAGCGCTTGCGTGAGCGATCGAACGCCGGGCAAAATCACCGCCGACGATTCCGAGGGCTGAACGAACATTCCAAAACCGATGAAGCCGGCAATGCCGACGGCCGCAGCGAGCCACGCCATCCAGATCGTGTTTTGCCCGGCATAGACGGCGGACAGCGCAAAGACGACGCCGGCACCGAGCGACGGCAGCAGCGCGGCCAATGCAGCAACGAATGCCAGCAACCACAGCGCAATCGAGACAAGCGATCTGAAACCATCGAGATCGGCGACAGAGAAGATCAATTGCAGGATCGAAGCACCCAGACCGACGACGAGTAATGATACGAGCGCAGCCACGGATAGCGAACCGACAATACAGAAGATCGCGACAATGCCGATCACACGGGCGATTCTGGCAAGGCTCACTTCGCCAATTCCTTCAGCCCGAGCTTGATGAGTTGCGCCGTTTCCGCACCCTCGCCTGCGCTGCGCGACACGGCTGCGACGGCGGCCGCCGCCTGTGGCTGGCCATAGCCGAGATTGACCAGCGCGGAGATCGCATCCCTGACGGCGCCTGGTGCGCGGTTGTCGTCCATCGCGCCGGCGAGTTGCGCGACCACCGGATCGACGGACGCAAAGGCCGGCGCCTTGTCCTTTAATTCGCTGACGATGCGCTCGGCCACTTTAGGGCCGACGCCCGGCGTGCGCGCCACGGCCGTCTTGTCGCGCAGCGCGATGGCATTGGCGAGGTCGGCCGGCGGCAGCGTGCTAAGCACGGCGAGTGCGACCTTGGCGCCGACACCCTGCACGGTCTGCAGCAGGCGAAACCATTCGCGCTCCATATCGCTGCGGAATCCGAACAGCTTGATCTGGTCTTCGCGGACATAGGTTTCGATGGCGAGCACCGCAGCTTCGCCCGCCTGCGGCAGTGCCTGCAGCATGCGAGCGGAACAATGCACCTGATAACCGACGCCCTGTACATCGAGGATCACATAGTCCTCGCCATAGCTGTCGATCAGGCCTTTGAGCTTGCCGATCACGCGCCGACGACTTTCAGACGAAGTGCCGTGCTCTGTCGATGATGCGCATGGGTAATGGCGATGGCCAGCGCGTCGGCCGCATCGGCCGATTTCGGCTCGGCCTTCGGCAGCAGGATCTTCAGCATCACCTGGATCTGGTTCTTGTCGGCGTGGCCCGCACCGACCACGGTCTTCTTGACCTGATTGGGCGCGTATTCGGCGACGGCAATACCGAACATCGCCGGCGTCATCATGGCGATACCGCGCGCCTGGCCGAGCTTCAGCGTGGCGACGCCGTCCTTGTTGACGAAGGTCTGCTCGACCGCAGCTTCGGCGGGCTGGAAGTCGCCGAGCACCTTGGCGAGCCCTTCATGAATGCCGAGCAGCCGGCTCGCCAGCGGCAGATTGTCCGGCGGTTCCACCGAACCGCAGCCGATATAGGTCAGCCGGTTGCCGTCGATTTCGATCACGCCCCAGCCGGTGCGGCGCAGGCCCGGATCGATGCCGATGATACGGACAGGAGGGCGAATCGGAGGGTTTGTCATCCCACAGGGATAACGCCGGACGGCAGGGAACGAAATAGAAACGCGGAGCCGTCCCAAAGGAAAGAGAGGGAAGCCGAGCCCCTGCTCAGCCGCCCATCTTGGCCATCAGCGCGTCCGACACCTCGAAGTTGGCATAGACGTTCTGCACGTCGTCATGCTCGTTCAACAGGTCCATCAGCTTGATCAGCTTCTCGCCGGTCTCGTCATCGACCGAGAGCGTGTTCTGCGGCTTCCAGATCACCGCGGCCTTGCGGGCTTCGCCGAACTTGCCTTCCAGTCCCTTGGCAACCTCGCGGAACGTCTCCTGCGACGCGTAGACCTCGTGGCCGCCCTCGCCCGACACCACGTCATCCGCACCGGCCTCGATGGCAGCTTCCAGCATGTCGTCGGCAGAGGCCTTGTCGGCGTCATATTCGATCACGCCGACATGGTCGAACATGAAGGAAACTGAGCCGGTTTCGCCCAAATTGCCGCCGGATTTGGTGAAGTAAGAACGGATGTCGGAGGCGGCGCGATTGCGGTTGTCGGTCAGCGCCTCGACGATGACGGCGACGCCGCCGGGGCCGTAGCCCTCGTAGCGGATTTCATCGTAGTTCTCGCCGTCGCTGCCGATCGCCTTCTTGATGGCGCGCTCGATGTTGTCGCGCGGCATGTTCTCCTGCCGGGCGGCGATCACGGCGGAGCGCAGCCGGGCATTCATCGACGGGTCGGGCGTCCCCATCTTGGCAGCGACGGTGATTTCGCGCGCCAGCTTGCTGAACAGCTTGGACTTCTGGGCATCCTGCCGGCCCTTGCGGTGCATGATGTTCTTGAATTGGGAATGTCCGGCCATGCGGTCTCTCTTGAAGCGTCAGGGTATTTAGGGCTGCGGCGCGGGGTTATAGGCCGCGAAATCGGCAAAATCAAAAATTTGCAGCCGAATCCGGCAGATCTTCGCAATACCGCGACCGACCTTAACCATCACTTCACGCCGAGGTGCAAGGTTACCCGCATAGATTGTATTCATTGGGGTCACCGATGGCGTTTGGACTGTTCCGCAAGCGACAGCCGGAAGCGGCTGAAGTGGTGATGATTGCTGAAAACACAGCACCTTCTGTGGCACCGCAGCATCCTGAACCAGATACCGCTCGGGACATCCTTGAGTTGCTGGAACTCGAGCTGGGCGCGCTTATCCGCCAGCTCGAGCGTGCCGCGACATCCGTCGCCGGCGGCGCCGAATCGACCGCTACGACCCTCTCCGCCATCCGCGCCCGCACCGACGTGCTGGCCGACCGCAGCAGCGCCGCGCAATCCACGGCCACCACCTTTGCGCAGGCTGCCGATAAATTCACCCATTCGGCCGAGGGCATCGGCGCCCAGGTGCGCGATGCCAGCCGGCTTGCGGACGAGGCCGGCGCCGCCGCCCATGAAGCCAGCGCCAATGTGGACCGGCTGCGCGACTCCTCGGCCGCGATCAGCAATGTGCTGGAGCTGATCGCGCAGATCGCCCGCCAGACAACGATGCTGGCACTGAACGCGACCATCGAGGCAGCACGCGCAGGCGCTGCAGGCCGCGGCTTCTCGGTCGTCGCCACCGAGGTCAAGGCGCTGGCGGTACAGACGCAGAACGCCACCGAAGAGATCAGGAAGAAGATCGACACCCTGCAGCGCGACGCAGCGAGTTCGGTCGATGCGGTGCATCGCATCTCCACCGCCATCGACGCGATCCGCCCGGTTTTTGCCAATGTCAACGGCGCGGTCGCCGAACAGAACGCAACGACCAGCGAGATGTCGCATAACGCCGCCACCGCCTCGCAGTTCATCGTCTCGGTTGGGAACAGTGCCGCGGAAATCGATAGCGCTGCGAAGGAAGCGGCTGCCCATGGCGAGCACGTCGCGCAGGCTGGCCAGGCTGTGACGATGTTTGCCTCACGGCTGAAGTCGCGTTGCGCGGTGCTGCTCAAACAGAGCGAGCGCGAAGACGAGCGACGGCGCGAAAAGCTGCCATGTCACCTCAATGTCGCTTTTCAGGCGCGCGGCGGCCAGATCAGCGCGCCGGTCTATGAAATCTCGATGGACGGCATTCTCATCGGCGGACCGGACGCGAACCGGCTTCCGTTGCACTACATCGTTGCTGCTGAACTCAGCGAGGTCGGCCCCTGCCGCCTGCGCATTGCCGAACATTCCCCCGCCGGCGCACAGGCACTGTTCGTCACGCCCGACGGGGCTCTCATCAGCCGGATCGAAGACCGGCTTTGGGCGATCCATGACGAGAACACCGAATTCGTCACCCGCGCCATTGATGCCGGCGCCGCGCTCAACAAGATCTTTGCCGACGGTATCGCATCCGGCGCCATCAGCATCGACGACATGTTCGACGACAACTACGTCGAGATCCCCGGCTCCAATCCGGTACAGTACCGGACAAAGATTCTCGGCTGGGCCGACCGCGCACTGCCCGAATTCCAGGACGCGTTTCTGGCCAAGGACAGCCGCATGGCGTTCTGCGCCATGATCGACCGCAACGGCTATCTACCGGTGCATAACAGCATCTATTCGAAGCCGCAGCGCCCGGGCGATGCGAGCTGGAACACTGCCAACTGCCGCAACCGCCGCATCTTCAACGATCCGGCTGGATTGGCCGCCGGTCGCAACACCCGTTCCTATCTGATCCAGAGCTATGCCCGCGACATGGGCAACGGCCAGACCGTGATGATGCGCGAGATCGACGTGCCTGTGCGCATACAGGGACGCCATTGGGGCGGCTTCCGCACGGCGTACAAATTATGATTTGGGTTTGTAAACGGCGCTGCGCTGCTACCCGAGACCTGGCGCAGCGCCGCATATTCCGTCTGCGAGTGGGCTAGCAGCCGAAACTGCCAAGGCGTCCTAGCCGCCGCTCGTTCGGCCTTCCGCATTGTCATCTCCGCCGTATGAACCGCCGCCATATCCATATGGCGCGCTGTATCCATATGAACCGGGGCCGGCACCAAATCCGCGATAGACCGTTACGGGGGCGCTTCCCTCATACCGCGCGTGAGAGGACATGATCCGTCGATGCTTGCTGGCAGCGCTATGCCCGTCTTTGGCCTGCGCGGTCCAGCTCGCAGTGCCGGCGATCAGTAAAGCGGCGCCCAACAGAATGAATTTATTCATCACATTTTTCCTTGGTCAACGAGCCCCGCGACCTCAGATGCGCACGCTTGGCTCTCAAGGTAGCGCCAATCACGCGTAGTTGAATTTCGGCTTGCGGTACCCCGTCTTGCATGGACAGCGGCGGCGAGACCCATTGGGGCCATTTGCCCATTCGCCCCGGGCCTGGGGGGCCGTGTCACACCGCTGACATTTGCATCGGTCCATAACCATGAACCCATTCGATACAAGCGGAGCTGCCATGACCGAACATTCCCTCGACGACGCGCAAGCAATCCACGACCGCATTCGTGCAGAGATGCTGGACGGCTTCGACGAAGAACTCGAGCTCGAGATCGATGACGATCGTCTCGACGCCCTGACCAACGAAATGTCCGACCACAGCCCGGCGGAGACCATCGAGCGACGCCTCTATTTCAAGGAACTGTTCCGCCTGCAGGGCGAATTGGTGAAGTTACAGAGCTGGGTGCAGCAGAACAAGCTCAAGGTCGTGGTGATCTTCGAGGGTCGCGATTCCGCTGGCAAGGGTGGCGTCATCAAGCGGATCACCCAGCGGCTCAATCCGCGCGTCTGCCGCGTTGCCGCACTCCCCGCGCCGAATGAGCGCGAACGCACCCAATGGTACTTCCAGCGTTACGTCTCGCATCTCCCCGCCGGCGGCGAGATCGTACTGTTCGATCGTAGCTGGTACAACCGCGCCGGCGTCGAGCGCGTGATGGGTTTCTGCACCGAGGATGACGTGGAGGAATTCTTCCGCTCGGTGCCAGAATTCGAACGCATGCTGGTGCGCTCGGGCATTATCCTGATCAAATACTGGTTCTCGATCACCGACGAAGCGCAGCACTTGCGCTTCTCGATGCGTATCGCCGACCCGCTCAAACAATGGAAGCTCAGCCCGATGGATGTCGAGGCCCGCACCCGCTGGGAGCAATACACCAAGGCCAAGGAAGCGATGCTCGAGCATACGCATATTCCGGAAGCCCCATGGCATGTGGTGCAGGCCGTCGACAAGAAGAAGGCGCGCCTGAACTGCATCGCGCATCTGCTCGAACAGCTTCCCTATCAGGAGGTCGAGCATCCGCCCGTGGTCCTGCCTGCACGCGTGCGCAATCCCGACTATCACCGCACGCCGGTGCGAGCCGAAATGTATGTGCCGGAGCGGTACTAGCCCCACAGTCGGCAGATCGCGTGCCGTTTTTCGGGCAGGCCGAGCCTAACGCAACCGCAATATTTTTTTGAATAAAAGTCATCCGACGCCCACGAAGAGGGCGTCGGATGACGTCGCGCAGATTTTACCGCGATTTATCCGACAGACACGCTCGCGCGACATACAAACCAATGTATAGTCCTGCTGCATCTTATTGCTGCTTTTGAAATGATGACCGTACGCCTATAGTACCGTCGTTGATCGATGACGAACCATTCGCCATTGCATCATCGAGTCGAGCAAACGGGGGTCTCACTGTGGCAAATCTCAATATCAACGGCGAGCAGAAGTCCTTCGACGCACCAGACGACATGCCTCTGCTCTGGGTGCTGCGCGATATTCTCGGCATGACCGGCACAAAATTCGGCTGCGGCGTTGCGCTATGCGGAGCATGCACCGTGCATATCGACGGCAAGGCCGTGCGCTCCTGTCTGCTGCCGGTCAGTGCGGTGAGCGGACGCGCCATCACAACGATCGAAGGCGTTGGCGCGACACCGGTCGGCGCCAAGGTGCAGAAGGCCTGGCTCGATCTCGAAGTCATTCAATGCGGCTACTGCCAGTCCGGGCAGATCATGTCGGCGGCGGCGCTCCTCGCTTCTACGCCGACCCCCGACGATTCTGACATCGATGCCGCCATGGCCGGAAATATCTGTCGCTGCGGCACCTATGTCCGGGTGCGTGAAGCCATCAAGCATGCTGCCTCCGAACGGCAAACCTAGGAGTCGGTCATGAAACTTGCAGACAACATGCTTGTCGCGGCCAGTCCTGCAAACAAGCCTTCTGGCCTGTCACGGCGCAATCTGCTCGCTGGCGCCTTTGCGGGCGGCTTTATGTTCGCCTTCCAGCTTCCGGTCCGCGCGGCCAATGAGCCGACGCAGCCTCCCGATACGACGGAGGGCAAATTCGCCCCCAACGCCTTCATCCGCATCGACACTACCGGCAAGACGACGCTGGTGATGCCGCAAGTCGAGATGGGGCAAGGCATCTATACCGCCATCGCCATGATCCTCGCCGAAGAGCTCGACGCCGACTATGCGCAGATCACGCTGGAACATGCGCCGCCCAGCGACAAGCTCTACGGCAATCCAATTTTCATCATCCAGGCGACCGGCGGATCGACTTCGGTGCGTGCATTCTGGAAACCTCTACGCAATGCCGGCGCAACCGCGCGTGCGATGCTGGTGCAAGCCGCAGCTGAACAGTGGCAGGTCGAACCTGCGAGCTGCACGGCGTCGAACGGGCAAGTGATGCATACGGCCAGCGGGCGCAAACTGTCTTATGGCGAGTTGTGCGACGCCGCCGGCAAACTCACGCCGCCGAAGGACGTCGCGCTCAAGGACCCGAAAGACTTCTCGGTGATCGGCAAGCCGCTGAAGCGCTTCGATACACCGGACAAGGTCAACGGCAAAACGATCTACGGTATCGACGCAATGATACCGGGCATGACATTCGCGACGCTGGCACAATGCCCGGTGTTCGGCGGCAAACTCGCCAAGGTCGATGACCGCGCGGCGAAGAAGATTCCGGGCGTGCGGCAGATCGTGGTGCTCGACGACCTCGTGGCCGTGGTCGGCGACCACATGTGGGCCGCCAAGTCTGGGCTCGAAGCACTCGACATCACCTGGGACGAAGGGCCCAACGCGAAGATCAGTTCGAAGGACATCTGGGCGCATTTGCGCACGGCCAGCGAGACGGACGGCGTAATCGCCAAATCCGTCGGCGACATCGCCAAGGGTCTCGCGACCGGCGAACGGATCGACGCGTCCTACGAGATGCCGTTCCTTGCGCACGCGACCATGGAGCCCTTGAATTGCACGGTGCACTTCAAGGGTGATTCCTGCGAGGTCTGGACGGGCACGCAGATCATGTCGCGGGTGCAATCCGAAGCCGCCAAGGCCGCGGGCCTGCCGATCGACAAGGTCACAGTAAATCAGCACATGATTGGCGGCGGCTTCGGCCGCAGGCTTGAGCCCGACATGGTCGTGGCGGCGGTGCGCATCGCCAAACAGGTCAATGGACCGGTCAAGGTGGTGTGGACCCGCGAAGAGGACATCCAGCACGACATTTATCGCCCCGTCTATCGCGACAACATTTCGGCGACACTGTCCAACGGCAAAGTGGTCGGCTTCAAGTACAAGATCGCAGGCTCGGCCGTGATCGCGCGTTGGCTGCCGCCTGCGTTCCAGAAGGGCATTGACATCGACGCCATCGATAGTGCCGCGGACCAGCCCTACGACTTCCCGCATTTCCAGTGTGAATATGTCCGTGTCGAACCACCGGCGGTGCCGACCGGCTTCTGGCGCGGCGTCGGCCCGAACAATAACGTGTTCGCGATCGAGAGCTTCATGGATGAGCTCGCTCGCAAGGCCGGCAAGGATCCCGTCGTGTTCCGGCGTGAATTGCTCGGCAAGGCACCACGGATGCTGGCGGCCCTCAATCTCGCGGCGGAGAAGGCCAACTGGGGTCAGCCGCTGCCAGCGCGCGTCGGACGCGGCGTGAGCATCCAGCCCACCTTCGATACTTCGATCGCGACTGTGGTCGAAGCGGAGGTGGATTCTCAGGGCGAGATCCGTCTGCGTCAGGTCAACGTGGCGGTCGACACCGGCATCGCTGTCAATCCCGACACCATCGTGGCGCAGATCGAAGGCGGCATCGTGTTCGGCCTCACCGCCGCGCTATATGGCGACATCACCATCGAGAAGGGGCGCGTGCAGCAGTCCAATTTCCATGACTACCGCATGCTTCGGATCGACCAGATGCCGAAAATCAATGTCCACCTCATCAAGAGCGGCGAAGCGCCCGGCGGCATAGGCGAGTGCGGCGTGATCGGCGGACCGCCGGCACTGCGCAATGCAATTTATGCTGCGACTGGCGTTGCGCTGCGGAGGATGCCGATCGACCGCGATGCGATCGCCGAAAGGAAGAAGTCATGACGCCCGCCGCACGTCGCATTCTCGGCAGCGTCATTGTGATCGGTGTCGTGGCTGCAGCCGGCGCCGCGCTCTATGTTCGCGGTCCCGGACCGATGGCCTTCTCGGGCGGCCCGAAGGTGGCGCTGGCCGATTACAAGGGTCCCAATCCCACGGGCGTTCCCGCCAACATGGCCAACGCCAGCCTGATCGAGCGCGGCGAATATCTTGCGCGTGCGGCGGATTGCATGGTCTGCCACACTGCGCCCGGGGGCAAGGAATATGCCGGCGGCTTCGCATTCAAGCTGCCGTTCGGCACGCTTTACTCGACCAACATCACACCGGACAAAGAGACAGGCATCGGCAACTACACCGATCAGCAGTTTCTCGACGCCGTTCGAAGCGGCAAGCGCCACGACGGCGCCCGGCTCTATCCCGCGATGCCCTATACGTCCTACACTTACATGACCGATGCGGACACGCTCGCGGTCAAGGCCTATCTGTTCAGCCTCGCACCGGTGCGCGCAGCGCCGCCTGAGAATACGCTTGCCTTTCCGTTCAATCAGCGCTGGGCAATGACGTTCTGGTCGGCATTGTTCAATCCCGATACGCGCTTCGAACCCGATAGGTCGCAAAGCCCGGAATGGAACAGGGGCGCCTATCTCGTCGAGGCGCTGGCGCATTGCGGCGAATGCCATACCCCGCGCAATCTCGGCTTCGCGCTCGACAACCGCAAGAAATTTGCTGGCGCCCTGACCGCCGGATGGCGGGCCTTCAATATCACCTCGGACAAGACGACAGGCCTTGGCAGCTGGAGCGACGACGATGTCGTTTCCTATCTGTCGATCGGGCATGCCAAGGGTCACGGCACCGCGTCGGGGCCGATGGGCGAAGCGGTGGACCACAGTTTCAGCAAGATGGCGCCGACGGATATCAAGGCGATGGTCGCATTCCTGCGCACGGTGCCGGCGGTGCCCTCACCTGATCTGCCCGCGAAACTCGCGCCACCCGCACCGCCCTCGCACAGGGACGGCATGACGGCGAACGCGCTTGGCAAGACGGTCTTCCAGGGCGCCTGCGTGAGCTGCCATGGCTGGACAGGCGAGAGCGCACTCTCGCCCATGGCCACGCTGACTGGCGCGTGGGCCGTTAACGATCCCGGCGCGACGAACGTGGCGCAGATCGTGATCTCCGGCACCAAGCGGCATACGCCGCAAGGCGCGCTGTCGATGCCAGCTTTCGGCAAGAGCCATTCAGATACGGAGATCGCGGCTGTCGCGAATTACGTGACCGCGCGCTTCGGCAGCAAGGGATCGCAGATCACGGCAAGCGATGTCGCGGATTTGCGCAAGCAGACGGAGCAGTAGGCCGAACTAGGTCAGCCAGAACTCAGGCACCGCCTGCGACAGCCGGCCACCGAGCCGCACAGGCGCGATGCGTGACGCGAGGCCGGTCTTGTCATCGGTTTCGACCGCAACGCCCGACAAGGTTGCCGGGCCGAAGGCGGGCTCGAAACGGCCGGAGGGAATGCCGGTCGTGAAGCGCCTGACAGGCTCTTCCTTCTGCATGCCGATCACGGAATCATAGTCGCCGGTCATGCCGGCATCGGTCATGTAAGCCGTGCCGCCGGACAGTATTTGATGATCGGCGGTCGGCACATGCGTATGCGTGCCGACGACGAGGCTCACGCGGCCATCGCAGAAGTAACCCATGCCCTGCTTTTCGCTCGAGGCTTCGCCATGGAAATCCACCACGATGGCGTCCGCGGCTTCCACCAGCGGACAGGCATCGATCTCCTTGCCGACAGCGCTGAACGGATCGTTGAGCGGCTCCATGAAGACGCGGCCCATGGCATTGATCACCAGCGCACGCGCACCGTTCTTGGTGTCGATCAGCGCAGCACCACGGCCCGGGGTGTGGCGCGGGAAGTTCAATGGACGGATCAGACGCGGCGCGCGTTCGATGAACACCAGCGCCTCTTTCTGATTCCAGGCGTGATTGCCGAGGGTCACCGCATCGGCGCCGGCGTCGATAAGATCATTATAGATCGTCTCGGTGATACCGAAGCCGCCAGCGGCGTTCTCGCCATTGATGATGACAAGATCGAGTTTCCAGTCGCGGATCAGGCCCGGCAGTTTTTCGAGGATCACCACGCGGCCGGTTTTGCCGACCACGTCGCCGATGAAGAGAATACGCAAGTCAGATGCTCCGAAAATCGATCGTCCGGGTCTCGGTTAGCACATAATCTAGCGCCACGTCGTGCGGTTGCATGGGAATGGCCTCGATTTCCTGGGTGTCGAAGGCCACGCCCACGGCGATAAATGGCTTGATAGCGTGCAGTTGCGCGAAGGTGCGATCGTAATGCCCCGCGCCATAGCCAATTCGGTGGCCGGCGCGGTCAAATGCCGCGAGTGGCACCAGCAAGATATCAGGGATCAGTGGCGGCGCTTCCAGTGCCGGTTCCGGAATGCCAAGCGAGCCGCGCACCAGCGCATCGCTCGGGCTCCAGAGCCGGAACATCAGGGGCTCATCACGGGCGATGATCACCGGCAGCGCCAGTCGCGCACCCTGGGCGGCGAGATGCTGCATCAGCGGGATCGGATCGATCTCGCTGCGGATGGGAGAATAGCCGGCGACGATGCTACCGGCCCTGACCGGGAAAGGCAGACCCCGCGCTGCGATCGCCTGCGCTGCTGCCGACCGTTCGGCCTCGCTCAGCGCCGTGCGGCGTGCCAGCGCGGCGATGCGGAGCTCAATCTTTGTCGGAGTAGGCGGCGTGTCGGACATGCCATACGATATGCTGTCCGCAGAGCCTGCGGAAGCGCAGGACCGGTCTTCGTGATCATCTTTGGCGAGCGAGCTAGATTGCACGGCAAACGCCACGCAAAGGGCCGCAGCCATCAAGAAAGTGAAAGTGCGAAGCCACGATGGCCGTTGAAGCACTCGATCCCGGAGCACCTACGAAAGTAGGTGGGCACCATGTGACCAGGTCCACGGACCTGGTCAGGGACAGTTCCCTGAAGGATCGATAAGGCCCCGGGGATATATGGCTCCTGACGCGCGACGCAGCCTCGCCTGAGCAATGTAGGGGTTATGAGACGGATGCGCCAGTGCCCGCTTGGCATCAAAGCCTGCATTATCCAATAGCAACGCCGCCGCCGATGGTGCGGTTGAGCACCTGGGTGGTCTTCTCGATCCGCTCTGCCGCAGCATTCAGGGCCGCGGCAACCGCCGTCTGCGTCGCCCGCGCGCGATCTGCGGCGACAACGCGCACATCGCGCAATGCGGCGAGTTCTTCCTGCAGAGCACGGATCTGCTGATTGGCATCGACCAGTTCGTCGGCAATGGTCAGCGCCGCCATCACCGTCAGCCGCGCATCGCCGATCTCACCGAATTTGCCGCGCAGGTTTTCGACGCGGGATTCAAGACTTTCCGCCAGCCGCAGCAGGCGAGTTTCTTGCCCCTCCTCGCAGGCCATGCGGTATTGCCGGCCATTGATTGTAACGTTGACGTGGCTCATCTCGCTTTACTCATGCGCGTTGTCAGTCGCCAGCACCGCGCGGATGGTACCGATGGCGGTGTCGAGCTTGTCGGCGATGTCGCGATTGGCGCGCTCCAGCCGGCGCGATTTCACCAGCGTGCCATCAAGCTCATCCGCCAGCCGGGACCGATCGGCGCCAAGCGCCTGAATGCGGGTGGCCAGCTCATCCTCGTCGCGATCCGCCTCACGACGGCGCTCGACCGCACTTTCCAGAGCATCCAGCGCTGCCATCAACCGCCGCGTGGCAGAGTCGATCTCGGCCGCACCGCCATTGGCGGGATCGGAGGCTGTGAGATGGGCGGGTCGTTCGATCATACTGGGTTACGCGGACCTTGGGTGTGATGCGACCGGAGCTCAAAAACCACGGCTCCGCAAGCCTTTAGGCCCTGAAATTTAGGTTGCAAGCGAGCCGGACGCAACAAAGCTTAAAAGCTATGCACCGCAAAGCCGACAAAAACCGCCGGTAGATATCCACAGACCAGAACTGTCCGGGAGACCTTGGACTCCCAGGAACCCAGATGCTATCCACCAGTTTCTCCTAAGCGATCCCAACATCTCGCTGCAGACCGCCCCTCTTGCGGACGCAGAATATTCCATTCCCTTCAATTTAGACGGAAACCGACATGGCGCAGGTTGATCACTCGAAAATGGCCAACGCGATTCGTGCCCTCGCCATGGACGGCGTGGAAAAGGCCAAATCCGGTCACCCTGGGCTGCCGATGGGCGCCGCCGACGTCGCAACCGTGCTGTTCACACAGTTCCTCAAATTTGACGCAGCCGATCCGAAGTGGCCGGATCGCGATCGCTTCATCCTCTCGGCCGGTCACGGCTCGATGCTGCTCTATGCCCTGCTCTATCTGACGGGCAACAAGGAGATGACGCTCGACCAGCTGAAGAACTTCCGCCAGTTGCATTCCAAAACTCCGGGTCATCCCGAGAATTTCCACACCTCAGGCGTCGAGACCACCACGGGTCCGCTCGGTCAGGGCATCGCCACCTCCGTTGGCTTCGCGCTTGCCGAGCGCATGCTGGCCGCCGAATACGGCGATATCGTCGATCACTACACTTACGTGCTGTGCTCCGACGGTGACCTGATGGAAGGTGTCAGCCACGAAGCTCTGGCCATGGCCGGTCATCTCAAGCTGTCGAAGCTGATCTTCCTCTATGATGACAACGGCATTTCCATCGACGGTCCGCTGTCGCTTGCCGACAGCGTCGATCAGGTCGCACGCTTCAAGGCCCATGGCTGGAATGCCGTGCATGTCGATGGCCACGACCAGGTCGCCATCGCTGCCGCTATCAAGCAGGCGCAGGCGTCCGACCGTCCGTCGATGATCGCCTGCAAGACCAAGATTGGCTTTGGCGCACCAACCCGCGCCGGTACCTCGAAGGCCCACGGCGAACCGCTCGGCGCGGAAGAACTCGCAGGCGCCAAGAAGGCACTGGACTGGAATTACGGCCCGTTCGAGGTGCCCGATGATATCCTGCATGCCTGGCGCAACGTCGGCAAGCAGGGCGCATCGGCGCACGCGGACTGGCAAAAGCGTTTTGATGCCCTTCCGGACGACAAGCGCAGCGAATTCACCCGCCGCAACGATCACGTTCGACCGACAGCCATGGCGGACGCGATCCTCACGCTGAAGAAGAAGCTGATTGCCGAGCCGCAGACCGTCGCGACCCGCAAGGCGAGCGAACTCGCGCTCGAAGCGCTGGTGCAGGTCGTGCCGGAAATGGTGATCGGTTCGGCCGATCTCACGCCATCGAATAACACCCGCACCAAGGGCGCCATCGAAGTGAAGCCCGGCGAATTCAAGGGTCGCTACATTCACTACGGCATTCGCGAAATGGGCATGGCCGCAGCCATGAACGGCATCGCGCTGCATGGCGGCTTCATCCCGGCCGGCGCGACCTTCATGTGCTTCACCGACTATGCGCGACCGGCGATGCGCATCTCGGCGCTGGCGCAGATCCCGGTCATCTACATCATGACCCACGACTCGATCGGCCTCGGCGAAGACGGCCCGACCCACCAGCCGGTGGAGCATCTGGCCGCGATGCGCGCGATGCCGAACATGCGCGTGTTCCGCCCCGCGGACACGGTCGAGACTGCCGAATGCTGGCAGCTCGCCATGGAGAAGACCAACGGCCCAACCATGCTGGCCCTGTCGCGCCAGAACCTGACGCCGGTGCGCACCACCCATCACGACGACAATCTCTGCGCCGCTGGCGGCTATGAGTTGATCGCGGCCAAGGGCAAAGCCGCCGTGTCGATCTTCGCCTCGGGTTCGGAAGTCGAGATCGCAGTCGCTGCGCAGAAGCAACTGGCCGACAAGGGCATCGCGACGCGGGTCGTATCGGTCCCCTCGCTCGAACTACTGCTGGAGCAGCCTGAAGAGCGCCAGAAAGCGATCATTGGCGACGCGCCGATCAAGATCGCCGTCGAAGCCGCGGTCCGGTTCGGCTGGGATGCCGTGATCGGACACGACGGCACCTTCATCGGCATGAAGGGCTTCGGCTCGAGCGCGCCGGCCAAGGAGCTTTACAAGCTGTTCGGCATCACGGCCGAGGCCGTGGTCGAGGCCGCAACCAGCAAACACAACGCGGCTTAACTCTATCGGAACGCTGGTAAATTTGACACATTGCACCAGCGTTCCATTCAGGGCATGAAACGCCCGTCACACGTCACTATATGAAGGCCCTCACGCGAGGTTTGAGCCTAATAAAAGGGAGAAGTTGAATGGCAGTCCGGGTTTCGATCAACGGTTTTGGCCGCATCGGCCGCAACGTCCTGCGGGCGATCTACGAGTCCAAGCGCACCGACATCGAAGTCGTCGCCATCAACGATCTGGGTCCGGTTGAAACCAACGCCCACCTGTTGCGCTTCGACAGCGTGCATGGCCGCTTCCCCGGCGACGTCACCGTCGACGGCGACAGCATCCAGCTTGGCAACGGCAACAAGATCAAAGTCACTGCGGTGCGCGATCCGAACACGCTGCCGTGGAAGGATCTCGGCATCGATATCGCGCTCGAATGCACCGGCATCTTCAGCGCCAAGGCGAAGGCGACGTCGCATCTGACCGCAGGCGCCAAGCGCGTGCTGGTTTCGGCTCCGTCCGATGGTGCTGATGCCACGATCGTCTACGGCGTCAACCACAAGACCCTGACCAAGGAGCATCTGGTCGTTTCTAACGGTTCGTGCACCACCAACTGTCTGGCACCTGTCGCCAAGGTGCTGAACGAGACCGTCGGTATCGAAACCGGCTTCATGACCACGATCCACGCTTACACCGGCGACCAGCCGACGCTGGACACGCTGCATAGCGATCTCTATCGCGGTCGCGCCGCTGCGATGTCGATGATTCCGACCTCGACCGGCGCTGCGAAGGCCATCGGCCTCGTGATGCCCGAACTGGCCGGCAAGCTCGATGGCGTCTCGATCCGCGTGCCGACCCCGAACGTCTCCGTGGTCGATCTCAAGATCATCGCCAAGAAGAGCACCACCAAAGAAGAGATCAACGAAGCGATCAAGAAGGCTGCCGCCGGCGAGCTGAAGGGCGTGCTCGGCACCACTTCGCACCCGAACGTGTCGATCGACTTCAATCACGATCCGCATTCGTCGACCTTCGCCTTCGACCAGACCAAGGTGCAGAACGGCACGCTTGTGCGCGTGCTCTCCTGGTACGACAACGAGTGGGGCTTCTCCAACCGCATGGCCGATACCGCCGTTGCGATGGGCAAGCTGCTCTAAGGCAAGAGCTTATCCCGGGCGCAGCGCAAAACGCCGCGTCCGGGAGCCAACGACTATAGCGGTCCCCGCTTCGAGGCGCGCCGCTGTGCGCTGATCTGCGTTTGGGACACAACATCATGACCAATTCTTTCCGCACCCTCGACGACGTCGATATGAAGGGCAAACGCGTTCTCGTGCGCGTCGATCTCAACGTGCCCATGGATGGTGACAAGGTTACCGACGCAACGCGGCTTGAACGCATCGCGTCGACCATCACGGAAATTTCCGACAAGGGCGGCAAGGTCATCCTGCTCGCGCATTTCGGCCGCCCCAAGGGCCGCGACGACAAGAACTCGCTGAAGCCCGTTGCTGCAGCACTTGCCGATGTAATCAAGAAGCCGGTCGCCTTTGCCGACGACTGCGTCGGCGACGTCGCAGCCAAGGCCGTTGGCGCCATGAAGGACGGCGACATTCTCTGCCTTGAGAATACGCGCTTCCATTCCGCTGAGGAGAAGAACGATCCGGCTTTCGTCGCCGAACTCGCCAAGCTCGGCGACATCTGGGTCAATGACGCATTCTCGGCGGCGCATCGCGCCCACGCCTCCACCGAAGGTCTCGGCCACAAGCTGCCCGCTTATGCCGGCCGCACCATGCAGGCCGAGTTGGACGCGCTCGGCAAGGCGCTGGACGCACCGACCAAGCCGGTGATCGCCATCGTCGGCGGCGCCAAGGTCTCGTCGAAGATCGATCTCCTCGAAAATCTCGTCACCAAGGTCGATGCGCTCGTGATCGGTGGCGGCATGGCCAATACCTTCCTGCATGCGCAGGGTGTCAAGGTCGGCAAGTCGCTGTGCGAGAAAGACCTTGCCGCCACCGCGCTGCGGATCATCGACAAAGCTGAAGCGTCGGGCTGTGCCATCATCCTGCCGGTGGACGCCATCGTCGCATTCCACTTCGCCGCCAACACACCGTCTCACGCCTACGGCCTCGATGCGATCCCCGATGAGGGCATGATCCTCGACGTTGGTCCGCAGTCGATCGAACGCATCAACGCAGCGATCGACGATGCCGCCACGCTGGTCTGGAATGGCCCGGTCGGCGCATTTGAAATGACACCGTTCGACCGCGGCACGGTTGCCGGCGCCAAATACGCCGCAGCGCGCACCAAGGCGAAAAAGCTGATTTCAGTAGCCGGCGGCGGCGATACGGTGGCTGCGCTCAATCACGCCGGCGTCGCCGATGACTTCTCCTACATCTCGACCGCCGGCGGCGCTTTCCTCGAATGGATGGAAGGCAAGCCGCTGCCGGGTGTGGAAGTATTGAAGAAGTAGCAGAGGTAAATTTTTGCCCGCAATACTTGTGGGCGCCGCAATGTTTATGGTACGTTCTTTCCATGAGCGAGAATGTGCAAACAGCAACGTTCGAGATCCTGAAGAAAATTCAGGGTGATGTCGCTGCGTTTCGCGGGGCGGCCGATAAACGTTTCGAGCAAGTCGACAGCCGTCTGGAGCGCGTCGAGACGTTAGTGCGCAAACAACGTCGCGATGGCGCTGCGATGCTGGTCATGATGCGTTCAGCAGCCGGTGATTTCGAAGAGCGGCTTGCAGCCGTAGAGCAGCAGATCGCTTTGCTAGACGCCAGCGAGCACTGACGTTCGGAAATACTAACGCGTTGGGAATTCCATTAGCTGGAACGCTGGGCCATCGTGGCGATTAACGTTGGCTGTATGCGCGACTGATGGCGTCTTGGATTCGCCGTCTCCTCGCGCTAAGAGCCATATATCCCTCGGCGCGGCGTTTGCGCCTGTCCCAATTTACAAGGAGCTTCCTGCATGGCCCGTATTACGTTGCGTCAACTGCTCGATCACGCGGCAGAACACGATTACGGAGTGCCGGCCTTCAATATCAACAATATGGAACAGGCGCTGGCGATCATGGAAGCCGCATCGGGTGTCGATGCACCGGTCATCATCCAGGCCTCGCGCGGCGCCCGCTCCTATGCCAACGACATCATGCTCAAGCACATGATGGACGCAGTCACCGAAATCTATCCGCACATTCCCGTCTGCGTGCATCTCGATCACGGCAATGAAGCTGCAACCTGCATGACCGCAATCCAGGCCGGATTCACCTCGGTGATGATGGATGGTTCGCTGAAAGCGGACGGCAAGACGGCGGCGGACTGGGACTACAATGTCGGCGTGACCAAGACCGTCACTGATATGGCGCATCTCGGCGGCATTTCAGTGGAAGGCGAACTCGGCGTGCTCGGCTCGCTGGAGAGCGGCATGGGCGAAGCCGAAGACGGCCACGGCGCCGAGGGCCAGCTCAGCCACGACCAGTTGCTGACCAATCCCGACGAGGCTGTGAAGTTCGTCAAGGAGACGCAGGTCGACGCGCTGGCGATTGCCATGGGCACTTCGCATGGCGCCTACAAATTCACCCGCAAGCCGGACGGCGATATCCTCGCCATGAACGTGATCGAGGAAATCCACCGCAAGCTGCCGAACACCCATCTGGTGATGCACGGCTCATCCTCGGTCCCGCAGGACCTGCAGGACATCATCAACAAGTTCGGCGGCCAGATGAAGCCGACCTGGGGCGTCCCGGTGTCGGAAATCCAGCGCGGCATCAAGCATGGCGTCCGCAAGATCAACATCGACACCGACAACCGGATGGCCATGACCGGCCAGATCCGCAAGGTGCTGAGCGAGAACCCCAGCGAATTCGACCCGCGCAAATATCTGAAACCGGCGATGGAAGCGATGGTGAAGCTCTGCAAGCAGCGCCTGCAGGAATTCAATACCGCCGGCCAGGCCAGCAAGATCAAAAAGGTGCTGACCACGGCCGAAATGGCCAAGCGTTACGCATCGGGCGAGCTAAACGCGAAGATCGCCTGAGCCCAAACTGCCAATTGACTGTGTTTCAGCCTGCCATACAGCCTATGGCAGGCTGAATTTTTGCCGGAATCGGATGCGGACGGGCTCATTGGCCGGCCAGATGCTCGGATTTTGCCCGAGAACGGTCTAGATTGACCTGCAGGACTAGCCCGCTCAGGACATGCCCATGAATCTCGCCGAACTCAACAAAATCGCCCGCGCCATGACCGCGCCGGGCAAGGGCTTGCTTGCCGCAGATGAATCGTCAGGCACGATCAAGAAGCGCTTCGATGCGATCAGCGTCGAGTCGACCGAGGACAACCGCCGCGATTATCGTGAAATGCTGTTTCGTTCGCGCGAGGCCATGAGCAGCTACATTTCCGGCGTGATCCTCTACGACGAGACCATCTGGCAAAACGCCAAGGATGGCACGCCGCTGGTGCGGCTTATCGAGGAAGCCGGCGCCATTCCCGGCATCAAGGTCGATGAGGGCACGCAGGCCTTGCCGAACTGTCCCGGTGAGCTCGTCACAGCGGGCCTCGACAAGCTGGCCGAGCGTCTTGCCCAATATTACGCGCGCGGCGCGCGCTTCGCAAAGTGGCGCGCGGTAATCGATATCGGTGCCGGGATTCCCTCGATGACCGCAATCTCCGTCAACGCGCACGCGCTCGCCCGCTATGCAGCGCTATGCCAGGCCGCACAGATCGTCCCGATCGTCGAGCCCGAAGTGCTGATGGACGGCGATCACGACATCGACCGCTGCGTCGAGGTGACGCAACGCGTGCTCAACAAGACGTTCCAGGAATTGCGGGTCCAGCGGGTCGCACTGGAAGGCATGATCCTGAAGCCGAACATGGCCGTCTCTGGCAAGAAGTCGAAGACGCAGGCTGGTGTGGCTGAAGTGGCCGAGAAGACCGTGCGCATGCTGAAGAACTGCGTGCCCGCATCCGTGCCCGGCATCGCATTCCTCTCCGGCGGCCAATCTGACGAAGATGCGACCGCGCATCTCGACGCCATGAACAGGATCGGCAGCCTGCCCTGGCCACTGACATTCTCCTATGGCCGCGCGCTTCAGGCAGCGCCGCAAAAGGCATGGTCCGGCAAAGCCAACAATGTGCCCGCCGGTCAGCAGGCCTTCACCCATCGTGCACACATGAATTCACTCGCCAGCAAGGGCGAGTGGACGACTGATCAAGAACAGAAGGCGCTATAATCTTGGCTTCCAAACCCGTCCCGCCACCGCCGATGCCGCGCCTCTATCTCGCGACTCCCGTCGTCGAGGATCCATCAGCGCTGGCCGCGAACCTGCCTGCTCTTCTTGAGAAAGCAGATGTCGCTGCCGTCCTGGTGCGACTGGCGACGACCGACCAGCGCACCATGATCACGCGCATCAAGGCGCTGGCGCCTGTCATCCAGACCAACGGCGCCGCGATGCTGGTCGAAGGCAATGTCGAGCTCGTCGCACGCGGCGGCGCCGATGGCGCGCATCTGCCCGGTCTCGCTCCCCTGCAGGATGCACTGCCCTCGCTGAAGCCTGATCGCATTGCAGGCTGCGGCGGATTGTCGACGCGCCATAATGCGATGGCAGCGGGCGAAGCCGGCGCCGATTACGTGCTGTTCGGCGAGCCCGACCCGAACGGCCAGCGCCCATCGGCTGACGCCATTGTCGAGCGCCTTCAGTGGTGGGCCGAATTGTTCGAACCGCCCTGCGTAGGCTTTGCCACAACGCTCGATGAGGCCAGGGAATTCGCAGCTGCCGGCGCTGACTTCGTGCTGGTCGGCGACGTCATCTGGAACGACGCGCGCGGCGCTGCTGCAGCCTTGATGGACGCAGAGAAGGCAATCCAGCAGGGATATGCGACGCTCGTCTCGGGGCAGTCCAAAGTCGCACAGGAATAACGCCGGAATGAAAGTTCTGCGTTCCCTCACTGTAATTGCCGGCTGCCTGACCTGGGCGGCCGCTGCGGCCGCGCAGATTTCGCTGACGCCGCCGGGCGTGCAGACGCCGCCACCGGCTGCAAGCAAGGCAGCGCCAAAAAAGGCGCCGGCACCGGCGAAAGCGCCGACAGCAGCGAAGAAAGCTCCCACGCCGCCTGCTGAAAAGCCCGCGCAGCCTGCAGAAGCTCCACCAACCGACCCCAATGCCGACCTGGTCTATGGCGCCTATCAACGCGGTCAGTACAAGACCGCTTTCGACCTCGCGAGCAAACGCGCGCAGGAGAACAACGACCCGAAGGCGATGACCATGCTTGGCGAACTCTACGCCAATGCACTGGGGGTAAAACGCGACTATGCGAAAGCTGCAGAATGGTATCAGCGCGCGTCGGAGCGCGGCGACCGCGAGGCCATGTTCGCGCTGGCGATGCTGCGACTGTCGGATCGCGGCAATGTCGGCAAACGCGACGAGGCCGTGAAACTGCTGGCATCCTCCGCCAAGCTCGGCAATCCGAAGGCTGCCTACAATCTGGCGCTGCTCTATCTCGATGGACAGACGCTGCCGCAGGACGTCAAGCGTTCGGCCGAATTGCTCCGCGTCGCGGCCGACGCCGGTAACCCCGAAGCGCAATACGCGCTGGCGACATTCTACAAGGAAGGCACCGGCGTCGAGAAAAGCATCGACAAGGCGGTCCGCCTGCTCCAGGCGGCATCCCTGGCCGACAATGTCGACGCCGAGGTCGAATATGCCATTGCGCTCTATAACGGCACGGGAACCCCCAAGAACGAGGCTGCGGCCATCGCCCTGCTCCGCAAGGCCTCCAAACAGAACAGCCCGATCGCCCAGAACCGCCTCGCCCGGGTACTGGCGCTCCGCACCAATACAGATGACCGGCTGGAAGGTCTGAAATGGCACATCGTCGCCAAAACCGCCGGAAAGGGGGACCTGATGCTCGACGAGCTTCTGGCCCAGGCTACCCCCGAGGAAAAGACCAAGGCCCAGGAAGCCGCCAAGAAGTGGCTGGGCACGACCCAGAAATGACCCCTGTAGCGATCTTGCCTTGACGAGATGCCGCCCGCAGGGCACCCATCGCCTCAGCAACCCCCAATCAGACCTGCCGTCAGGTCGTCGTGAGACGAACGCATGATCAATTCAGCCCTTATGAACGTGATGGTGAAAGCCGCGCGCCGCGCCGGCCGTAGCCTGAAGCGCGACCTCGGCGAGATCGAGAACCTGCAGGTCTCCATGAAGGGCCCCGCAAATTTCGTCAGCCTCGCCGACAAGCGGGCCGAAGAGATGCTCTATATGGACCTCAACAAGGCCCGCCCGGGCTATGGCTTCCTCGGTGAGGAGGGTGGCAACCGTGACGGTACCGACAAGAGCCATACCTGGATCGTCGACCCGCTCGATGGCACCACCAACTTCCTGCACGGCATCCCGCAATTCGCAGTCTCGATCGGTCTGGCGCGCGAAGGTCAGGTGATTGCCGGCCTGATCTACAATCCGGCCAATGACGAACTCTATATGGCCGAGAAGGGCTCGGGCGCGTTCCTCAACGACACCCGCCTGCGCGTCGCCGGCCGCAAGCAGCTCAACGAATGCGTCATCGCCTGCGGCCTGCCGCATATCGGCCGCGGCGACTTCGAATTGTCACGCAACGAAATGGCCGCGTTGCAGCCGAAGGTCGCCGGCCTGCGCCGCTTCGGCGCGGCTTCGCTCGATCTGGCCTTCGTCGCAGCCGGTCGCCTCGATGGCTATTGGGAGCGCAACCTGCAGCCTTGGGACATCGCTGCCGGCCTGATCCTGATCAAGGAAGCCGGCGGTACTGTTGGCGATATCAATGGCGGTGATGTGCTGACGACCGGCAACGTCGTTGCCGGCAACGAGTTCGTCCACGGCGCTCTCACGAAGATCCTGCGGCCGCTGACAAAGTAAACAACAGCGCTGTCATTCCGGTGCGCGGGCGCACCTGCGCGCGCGAACCCGGAATCTCGACATGGCTGAACACATCGGGATTCCGGGTTCGCCTGCCAGCGGCTTCGCCGCTGTCCTGCGCCCCGGAATGACGAGTGTAGCTCGCCCTCGATTCTTTAAGAATGCGAGGGCGAAACCGCGGGCTCTTCGCCTGACTTTGCCTCTTCCGTCTTCGGCGCCTTGTCCGGCGAGAACAGCCGCTGCACCGACACGAAGAACACCGGCACCATCAGCAGCGCTAGGATCACCACCGCGATCATGCCGCCGGTCACCGACGTACCAAGCGCCTGCTGGCTGGCACCGCCGGCGCCCGATGCAACGACCATTGGCAACACACCGCAGATAAAGGCGAGACCGGTCATCACAATCGGGCGGAAGCGCAGGAAGCACGCTTCCATCGTGGCATCCACGAGTGACTTGCCCTGCGCGCGCAGGTCCTTGGCGAATTCGATAATCAGAATCGCGTTCTTGGCCGCGAGACCGATGATCGTAATCAGACCCACCGTGAAATACACGTCATTCGGCAGGCCTCGCAAATTCGCCGCCAGCACGGCGCCAACGATGCCGAGCGGCACCGTCATCAGCACGGCTACCGGGATCGTCCAGCTCTCATAAAGCGCTGCGAGCACCAGGAACACCACCAGCGCCGACAGCGCGAGCAGGAACGGCGCCTGCGAGCCCGATAGCTTCTCCTGCAGCGACTGGCCGGTCCATTCGAAGCCGAAACCGCGCGGCAACAGGCCAGCCAGACGCTCCATCTCCTTGATCGCATCACCCGAGGTGAAACCGGGCCGTGCCTCGCCGGAGATTCGCACCGCCGGATAGAAGTTGAAGCCAGCGATCTGGGTCGGACCCTTCGCCCATTCCACAGTGGCAAAGGACGAGAACGGCACCAGCTGTCCGCGACTGTTCTTGACGTTGTAGTTCAGGATGTCGGCCGCATTCATCCGGTTGGCGGCCTCGGACTGCACTACGACGCGCTGCATGCGGCCCCGGTTGGGAAAGTCGTTGATGTAGTTCGAACCGAGATTAGTGGAGATTGTACTGTTGATGTCCTCGAAGGTGACGCCGAAGGCGCCGGCCTTTTCGCGGTCGATCATCAGATTGACCAATGGCGCCGGCGGCAGGCCTTCGACGAACACCTTCTGCAACACCGGGCTGGCATTGGCGTCAGCAATCAGCTTGTCGGATGCAGCATTAAGCGCGACGAACCCCTTCTGGCCGCGGTCCTGGAGGCGGAAGCTGAAGCCTGAAGAGTTGCCGAGGTTATCGATCGGCGGCGGTTGCAAAGCGGAGATCTTGGCGTCGCGGATCGACGACAATTCCCGATTGATATCGTTGACAAGCGCCGCGGCGGAATCGCCGGGCGGGCGTTCAGCCCAGTCCTTCAGGGTGATAAAGGCCTGCGCGGTGTTCATGCCCTGCCCGAGGAAGCTGAAGCCGGTGAGGAACACGACGCTCTCGATACCGGAACGCTTCTTCAGATATTCCTCGACCTTTTCGATGGCACTTTCAGTGCGGGCGAACGAGGAGTCCGACGGCGTCTGCACGTCAGTGGTGATGAAACCCTGATCGTCGATAGGCAGAAAGCCGCCGGGCATCCGCATGAAGCCCCAGGTCAGTCCCACCAGCAACGCGACGTAGACGATCAGCAAGCGTCCGGTGCGCTGGATCGACCAGCCCACTGTCCTTGAATAGCCATCGCGGGTGGCATCGAGCTTGCGATTGAACCAGCCGAACACGCCCTTCTTGGCATGGCCGTGTCCTTCCTTGATCGGCTTCAGGAAGGTTGCGCAAAGCGCCGGCGTCAGCGACAGCGCCAGCAGCGCGGAGAACGCGATCGAGGCGACCATGGTGACCGAGAACTGGCGGTAGATGATGCCCACCGAGCCGGGGAAGAACGCCATCGGCACGAACACGCCGATCATCACCAGCGTGACACCGATGATGGCGCCGGAGATCTGGCCCATCGCCTTCTTGGTGGCTTCCTTCGGCGGAAGCCCCTCCTCGCTCATGATGCGCTCGACGTTCTCGACCACGACGATGGCATCGTCGACGAGGATGCCGACAGCCAGCACCATGCCGAACATGGTCAGCATGTTGATCGAATAGCCGACCAACAACAGCATCGTGCAGGTGCCGAGCAGCGCGATGGGCACGACGATGGTCGGGATCAGCGTGTAGCGGAAATTCTGCAGGAAGATGAACATCACGATGAAGACGAGGACAACCGCCTCGATCAGCGTCATCACCACCTTCATGATCGATGCTTTCACCACCGGCGTGACATTGTACGGAATGTCGTAAGCGATGTTAGCAGGGAAGAAGTTCGACAGCTCCTTCATCTTGGCTTCGATGGCGGACGCCGTCGCCAGCGCGTTGCCCTTCGGGGACATCAACACCGACAGGCCTGCCGTCGGCTGGCCGTTCAGGCGCGTGGTGAATTGGTAGCTGAGGCCGCCGATCTCGATACGGGCGACGTCGCGCAGCCGCACGGTCGAGCCATCGGAATTGGCGCGTAGCACAATGGCGCCGAATTCTTCCGGCGTGGAGAGCTGGCCTTTGACGAGCACCAACGACGACGTCTTGGTGGTCGCTGTCGACGGCTCGGCACCGACGCTGCCGGAGGCAACCTGGGCGTTCTGCGCCGTGATGGCCTTGTTCACGTCGTCGGAGGTCAGATTGTAGCCAACGAGTTTGGCGGGATCGACCCAGACCCGCAGCGAGCGCTCGGTGGAATACAGCGAGGCACGGCCGACGCCCGGAATACGACGAATTTCACCGAGGATGTTACGGATCATGAAGTCGCCGAGGCCGACTTCATCGAGGCTGTTATCGGTGGAGCGCAGCGTGATGATGTTCAGCACCGCCGCAGAGGCTTCCTCGACCAGGATGCCCTGCTGGATCACGGCACGCGGCAGACGCGCTTCCACGCGCTTCAGGCGGTTCTGCACTTCGACCGACGCCTGGCTGGTATCGGTGCCGGGCTGGAAGTTTGCGATGATTTCGACGGCACCCAGCGAATCGCTCGTCGATTCGAAGTTCAGGATGCCCGCAGCGCCGTTGAGTTCCTCTTCAATCAGCCGCGTCACGCTGTTGTAGAGATTCTCTGGCGACGCGCCCGGATAGCTGGTCGAGATCGAAATCGATGGCGGCGCGATGATCGGATACTGCGCAATCGGCAGCTGCGGAATCGCGATGGCGCCGAAAAGACAAATGAAAAGCGCGACGACCCAGGCAAAAATCGGCCTGTCGATGAAAAAACTAGCCATGTCGATTTACTCAGGGACGCGCTTGAGTGGTTTTCTGCCCCTCAGGCGGAAGGCCCGCAGTGGCATTCGCATCAGTCCAGGCGGTCGCCTTGACCTTGTCGCCTGCAGCAAATTTCTGGAAGCCCTCGACGACAACACGCTCGCCGCCCTTCAGGCCTTCAGTCACGAACCACTGACCGTCCTGCACAGCACCCGTTCGTACCATCTGGACCGCGACATGGCCGTCATCCTTGACGACGAACACTTCGGCGCCGCCACCGCCATTGCGCTGGACTGCCTGCTGCGGAACGGCAATGGCGTCGGTGTCGATACCCTGCTCAATCTGCACGCGGACATACATGCCCGGTAACAGCTCACGCTTCGGGTTCGGAAATTCGCCGCGCAGCGTCACCTGGCCCGTGAAGGTGTCGACCTTGGCTTCGGAGAACAGCAGCTTGCCCGGCAGCGAATAGAGCGTGCCGTCGTCAAGCATCAGTCTCACCTTGGCCGCGCCAGGCGCGATCCGCTCGAGATCGCCGGTCTCAAACGAGCGGCGCAAGTTATTCAGTTCGGACACCGACTGCGTGAAATCGGCATAGATCGGATCGAGCTGCTGAATGGTGGCGAGATTCGTATTGTCGTTCTGCGCAAGCAGGGCACCTTCGGTCACCAGAGCGGCTCCGACAATGCCGTCGATCGGCGCGCGGATGGTTGCATAGTCCAGATTGAGGCGCGCACGCGCGACGTCGGCTTTCTTGGATGCAATCTCGGCTTCAGCCTGACGCTGCGCACCGACTGCTTTCTCGGCTTCCGCTTCGGAGACTGCTTTCTGCAGTGCAAGACCCGACACGCGCTTGGCCTGCATCGACGCGAGGTCATAGGCAGCTTCCGCCTTATGAAGCGACGCCTTTGCGGACTGCAACTCCACCTCGAACGGCTTCGGATCGATGCGATACAACGTGTCACCCGCCTTCACCTCGGTGCCCTGATGAAACGCGCGCTCGATGATAATGCCCGACACACGCGAGCGCACATCGGCAACGCGCGTCGGCGCGATACGTCCAGGCAATTCGCGAACCAGTGCACGTCGCTGTTGCGTGACGGAAATGATGCTGACTTCAGGCTCACTCACCTGCGGCGGCGCTGACGCCACCGCATCCTTGGGTTCGTTGCATCCTGCGAGCACGGGCGCTAGTCCCGCCAGCAGAAGCGCGAAGCCTGCAGAGCGTGCGTTCAACATCGTCATTTACTTTGATATCCCAGGTTGCGAATTCGAACATGCATCAACGGATACGCCGGACCTCTGTGGTCTTCATGCGCGTAGCCGGATTTATCGAACTTCTTTGATAGCCTAGAATAAAAACCGCGGTGCTGCGGCGCAATACATATCGAGGCGGCGCATTGCCACACGGCCTATCGTATTGAACTCACAAAGGCTTTCGAGGCTCACGCGAACGTGAATCGGATGGAACCAGCTCACGTTTAGTTAACGGCGGCCATTCGATAGTGGCTCACGCCCCCATTCGCTTCCATCCGCATAGACAAACAAGCCTGCGTTCGCAGAAAGAACCAGCGCCAGCGCCGCATCCATATGCGGTATTGCGTCCATAGACCGGACGCAGGATGCGTTCGATCTCGTCGCGATGGCGATCGATTGTCGAGCCAGTCATTCGCCATGCGCGCGTAGCGCGTGCCGCTCCAGCGCCACTCCCTCTCCACAAACGGCTCAACAAAAAGGTCTTTTCTAAATACGCGGCAGATCGCGCCGGGTCTCAACTGGAAGTTCCCGGTGACATCGCTGATTCCGGCGGTATCCGATCTTTTTTTGTCGCGGGGCTGTGCCATATTGCGCGTCGAACCTTTCCTCGCATGCAGATGATCAGCACATGGCGCCTGGCTCCTCCTCCCGCTCCGCGATGGAAATCGAACTGACCAAGCTCTCATCGCCCCGGATCTTCCTGGTCCGAATGCTGGTGTTTCTGGTGCTCTGCGGTCTGATCATGACCGTGCTCTACAAGCAGATAGTTCTCGCTTTCTTTGCCAATCCCGGGCTCAACGCGCTGATCGGCGCGGTATTGGCGATCGGCATTATCCTGTCGTTCCGACAGGTCATCCGGCTCTATCCGGAAGTCTCGTGGGTCAACAGCTTTCGGATTTCCGATCCTGGCCTAGCGCTGGACCGACGCCCGACCCTGCTGGCGCCGATGGCTGCGATCCTCGGCGGCGAGCGTACCGGCCGTATGACCATTTCGCAGCAGACCATGCGGCATCTGCTCGATTCGATCGCGACGCGCCTCGACGAATCCCGCGACATCTCGCGCTATATGACCGGCCTCCTCGTATTTCTCGGGCTGCTCGGCACCTTCTGGGGCCTGATCGAGACCGTTGGCTCCGTCGGCAAGGTGATCGAAGGCCTCAAGGTCGGCGGCGATGCCGGCTCGCTGTTCGACACGCTGAAGGAAGGCCTCGCCGCGCCGCTCGCCGGCATGGGCATCTCGTTCTCGTCATCGCTGTTCGGCCTCGCCGGCTCGCTGATCCTCGGCTTCCTCGACCTGCAATCCAGCCAGGCGCAGAATCGGTTCTATACAGATCTGGAAGACTGGCTCGCCTCCACTGTGAAGGAATATTCCGGCGAGACGGCCCCCGTTATCTCATCTGGCACCCCGGCCGAGTTGCAGGATGCCATCGAGCGCCTGCGTCGCTCCATCGAGGACGGCAACAACAACCGCGGCACCACGACCGCCATGGCCAATCTCGCCGATGCGATCCAGAGCCTTGTGGCGCATATGCGCAGCGAGCAGGAGATGATCCGCGAATGGGCCGATGGCCAGGGCGAGCAGAGCCGCGAGATCAAGAAGCTGCTGGAACACATCGCTCGCCAACCTGAGAAGAACTGATCCATGGCATTGGCACGCAATCGCCGCGGCTCTTCCGAATTCAATTACTGGCCGGGCTTCGTCGATGCGCTGTCGACGCTGGTGCTCGCAATCGTCTTCCTGCTGTCGATCTTCCTCGTCGTGCAATTCTATCTGTCGCAAGAAGTCACCGGCAAGGACAAGGCGCTGGAGCAACTCACCGCCAAACTGGCTCAGCTGAACGATCTGCTGTCGCTGGAGAAGCTCGGCAAACTCAATCTCGACGAACAGCTATCTCAGATGCGCGCCGGGCTGTCCGCTGCGGAATCTGAGCGCGACCGGATCAAGGGCCTGTATGACGGCCTCGCCGGTGCGGGCTCCGATGCCGCAGGCCGCAACACCGAGCTCAACAAGGCGCTGGATTCCGAGAAGCAGCTTTCGGCCCGCGCGCTGGCGCAGGTCGAGGTGCTGAACCAGCAAATCTCGGCGCTGCGCCGCCAGCTCGCGGCACTCGAAGAAGCGCTGGAAGCGTCCGAGAAACGAGACAAGGAATCGCAGGGACGCATCGTGGATCTCGGCCAGCGCCTCAACGTCGCACTTGCGCAGCGCGTTCAGGAGCTGTCGCGCTATCGCTCCGAATTCTTCGGACGCCTGCGCGCCATTCTCGGCAACCGCCCTGACATTCGCGTTGTTGGCGATCGCTTCGTGTTCCAGTCCGAAGTATTCTTCGATGTCGGCCAAGCGGCTTTGCTTCCCGAAGGCCGTGCCGAACTGGACAAGGTCGCCAGTGCCCTGATCGAACTCGACAAGCAAATTCCATCCGAGATCGCCTGGGTGATGCGCGTCGACGGCCATACCGACTCGCGGCCGATCCTCAACAGCCCGCTGTTCAAATCGAACTGGGAACTGTCATCGGCGCGTGCAATCTCGGTGGTGCAGTATCTGATCTCGCTCGGCGTGCCCGCACAGCGCCTCGTCGCCGCCGGCTTCGCCGAAAACCAGCCGCTGGATACGGCGCAGACCGAAGAAGCGTACAAGCGCAACCGCCGCATCGAACTCAAGCTTACCGAGCGCTAAGGGCATGCCTAAGGCATTCGAATTGCGTCCCTATCGCGAGAGCGATGAAGACGCGTCCATTACCTTGTGGCTGGAGACATGGCGGCAGGCCTATCCGTCGATTAATTTCGACGCCCGCGTGGACTGGTGGCGCAACCGATGGCGCACCGAACTGGTACCCGTAGCGCAGATCGTGGTTGCGGAGCAGAACGGCGCACTGGTCGGCTTCGTCACCATCGACGGCACGGGTTATCTCGATCAGTTGGTGGTCAGCCCCGCTCAATGGGGATCCGATGTCAGCCGCACGCTGGTCGATGAAACCAAACGACTATCGCCCACCGGCGTGACGCTGAAGGTCAATGCCGACAATATCCGCGCAATCAAATTCTATATGCGTAACGGCTTTGTCAAAATCGGCGACGAGGTGAACACGTCAGGCCGTGCCGTCGACCTGATGGAATGGAAGCCGTAGCAAGCTCCCCATCGTCGACACTCACACCCCGAACTGCAGCCGCGCCAATCGTGCATAAAGCCCGTTCGCCGCAACCAGTGAGGCGTGCGTGCCCTGCTCGACGATGCGGCCATGATCCATGACGAGGATGCGATCGCAGGACAGCACGGTGGCGAGGCGATGGGCGATAACCAGCGTGGTGCGGTGCTTCATCAGCTCTTCCAGAGCAGTCTGCACCAGCGTCTCGGATTCGGCATCGAGTGCAGACGTTGCTTCATCGAGCAGCAGCAACGGTGCGTCGCGCAGGATGGCGCGCGCGATGGCGATGCGCTGACGCTGGCCGCCCGAGAGCGTGACGCCCCGTTCGCCGAGTTGCGCCTCGAATCCGTCAGGCAGGCGGCGGATGAATTCGGTGGCATGCGCCAGTGATGCCGCGTGCTCGACTTCAGCGTCCGTCGCATCGGGACGACCGAAGCGGATATTCTCGCGGGCAGTTGTTGCGAAAACCACAGAGTCCTGCGGCACCAGCGCGATACGCTTGCGGAGCTCACGCGGATCGGCGTCGCGGATCGGCACGCCATCAACCGAGATGGCGCCTCCCTTGGGATCGTAGAAGCGCAGCAGCAGATGAAACAGCGTGCTCTTGCCGGCGCCGGACGGGCCAACGATGGCGACCTTCTCGCCGGCTTTCACCGACAATGACACACCGGCCGCGGACAGGATCTCCGGACGCGTCGGATAGGCAAAGGAGACGTTGTCGAACACGACGTCGCCGCGTGCGGGCTGCGGCAATGCCCGCGGCGATGCCGGGGCCACCACGGCGGACTTCACGTTCAGAATTTCGAACAGTCGTTCCGCCGCGCCCGACGCCGCCGAAATCTCGCCCCAGACTTCGCTGAGCTGGCCGAGGCTGGACGCGGCAAAAGCCGCATACAGCACGAACTGGCCGAGCCGACCCGGCGTCAACGAGCCCGTCAGAACATCGTGCGAGCCGACCCAGAGAATGCCCACGACACTGGAGAACACAATGAAGATGATAACCGCGGTCAGCACAGCGCGCGCGCGCGTGGAGCCGCGCGCAGCGTCATAGGCCTGCTCGACCTCCTTGCCGAAGCGCGCATTCGCCAACTGCTCGTTGGTATAGGCCTGCACGGTACGGATCGAGCCAACGAGTTCGCCGGCATAGGCCGAGGCTTCCGCCAGCGTATCCTGCGCGTTGCGCGACAGACGGCGCACCCAGCGGCCGAAGGCCACCAGCGGGATCACGATCAGCGGGATCGCCGCAAGAACGAAGCCGGAGAGCTTGGGGCTTGAGACCACCATCATGGCTGCCGCGCCGAGAAACAGCACGAGGTTGCGCAACGCGATGGATACGGACGCGCCGACCGCTGACTTGATCTGCGTAGTATCGGCCGTGAGCCGTGACACCAGTTCGCCGGAGCGTGACGTATCGAAGAAGGACGGCGACAGCGCGGTGAGATGCTGGAACACATCGCGGCGCAGATCGGCGACGATGCGCTCGCCGATAGTCATGACGAGGTAGTAACGGGCCGCGCTGGCCAGCGCGAGCACGACCACCACAGCGATCATGACGCTGAAATAGTTGTTGATCATCGCGATGCCTTCGGGGCTGAAGCCGAAGTCGATCATCCGCCGTGCCGCCACAGGGACGACGAGCGTGGTCACAGCCGCAACGGTCAACGACACCAGCGCCAGCAGGGCCCGGCCGCGATACCGCGCCACATAGGGCGCCAACGCCAAGAGCGGCCGCAATTTGGCTCGGCTGGGTGGTACCTGGGGCTCCACAACGGTATCCGCCAGCGACGGCTCCGGAAGCACCGGATCGGGCTGCGGAAGCGTCGGCTTGGCCGCGCGGGGGATCTCAAGCCGTTCGACTGCACTCATGATTTATAACCGTTCTTGTCGTTGCCCTGAGATAGGCCGGAGCGGGCCCCGAGGCAAATGACCTAGGTCAATTGCATGGGCAATGATCCACGACGGGAGTCCTTGTCTCCCGCACGTTCCTGCGATATAGAGCGGCCAAATCCGCCATCGAAATCACAGAGATTCAGGCGCCGGCGCGCCGAAGGAACCGTCATGAAAGCCGAAATTCACCCGGATTATCATAACATTACGGTCGTTATGACCGATGGTACGGAGTATCAGACCCGTTCCACCTGGGGCAAGGAAGGCGACAAGCTGAACCTCGACATCGATCCGAGGTCGCACCCAGCCTGGACCGGTGGCACCACCCAGCTTCTCGACCGCGGTGGCCGCGTGTCGCGCTTCCAGAAGAAGTTCTCGGGCTTCCTCAAGAAGGAAGATTGATCTTCACAAGGAAGATCGGCCTTTCAGGCTTATCCGATTGCCTTTCAAAACGCCTCTGCAGCCAGCAGGGGCGTTTTTCGTTACTGGCCGACATTGCCACGGCGGTACCTTAAAACCGCCTCCGTTGCCCTCCCAATAAGGTGCGCCACATCACCTTGCGCGGGGGCGCAACGAGACCATGCCGACCAATACCGGGCACCACCGCAAGAAGCCGCGTCAGGCGCGCTCCGTTGCGACCGTGGGAATCATTCTGGACGCCGCTGCCATCGTGCTCGTCGATGAAGGATACGACCGGGCCACCACGAACCGGATTGCGGAGCGCGCCGGGGTCAGCATCGGATCGCTCTATCAATATTTTCCAAACCGGGACGCGCTGTTCGGGGCCCTCCATGGCCGGACGGAAGCCCAAATGTCCGAAAATATCTGGCAGACCATTTCAGAATTCGAAGGGTTGGATCTGCGCGGGTTCGTCCGTTCCGGCCTGAACACAGCAATCAGCCAGCACGCACGCATCCTGCCGCTGCTGAGAGTCTTGATGGAGACCGCCTCCGGCCGTCCCCCTGTTCAGTGGCCATTCGACCGCTTTCCGCAGCGGCAAGGCCTCTTGCGTGGCATGTTTGACAGCCATGCCGACGAGCTACGCCCTGGCTTCAATCGCGAGGCCGGCAGCTTCTTCATTCCGAGAATGGTCGGCTCAGCACTCGATGCGGCGATCGCATTCCGTCCGGATGCCTTCGCCAATGGCGAGCTGGAACAGGAGCTGGATACGATGTTGTCGTACTATCTGATCGGGGAGCGCTAGAAGCGTGAGCTAGCGTGTGCCGTATTGGCCGCGCTGTGCTATCGCACGCCGACGTCAAACGAATAGGCCACGCCGACGCCGTAGGTGACCTGATTGGTCGACCCACGGAATTTCACCAGCGGACTGTCGGCGATGCTGCCGAGCAGCTTGTCATATTCGACATAGCCGCGCACTTCCCATTGCGGATCGAGCTTGTAGCGCAATTGCGCGCCCGCACCGACCGAACTCGAACCGCCCTTGGCGTCGTAAACCGGCAAACCTGACGCAAGCGCCTCGATATTGTTGACGCTGAAGTAAGTCTCCGCATATTTCGCATCCGTCACCCGGTAGCGTGGGCCGGCAGCAAAGGTCATCCGCTCGTTGATCGGCACAATCACGTCAGCCGAGAAATCCGCGACGATACCTTCGTGACCACCGAGACCGCGGCGCAGTTCGGAGCGCAGGCGAAGCCAGTCGAAGGCGTAGTATTCGGCGAAACCACCGAGTTCGACCGCGAAATCGACGTCCCTCAGGCCACGCAGCTCGCTGTGATCGGCGGCCTTACGCGCTGCTTTATAGTTGCCAACGGGACCGGCGCGAAAGCCGCCCACGTCGATCAGGGCGAAGCTTGCATTGTCGCGCATGCTCTTGAAGCGGGCCGGCGTGCCGGCACGGCGAATCGAGATGATCGGCTTTGGCGCAAGTTCAGAACTCCCGGCGCCTTCATAGGATGGCTGCATCTCGCCGCCGATCCCGACGGTCACGGTCCAGCCACCGGAAGCCGAGGGCACGAAGGGCACCGATGGCAGCATCACCACTGGATCAGCCGCCACTGCAACGGCCGGACACGCCAACATACCAATGAGACCGAACAGACGGGGAGACAAAGACATCAGATTCCTACTTGGATCGGCGCGGAGTTTTCGTGTGGCCGCGCTTCAATGCCACATCGCTGCGATTGCCCCGTGCGACATGGAGTCACCGCAGCAATGCGAAGATAGCCAGCGCGTCCTGTCTTCAAAACTCGCATTGCTCTCGGACCAACGCTCTGGCTTCCTGTCGGGAAACCCTATGGCAGCAGTACTTTGCGGAAGATGAAGCCCTTCGTGCAGTGGCATCGCTCACATTTGCGGACAGTTTGGCGGTGATATCTGAAAGAATGGACCGCCAGTGTCTGCGGCATCGCGCCGCACCGCTCACAGCATCTCCGGCTGGCTTACGCCTTCACGGGCGCATCGCTTCTCCGCGGGATAAACCGCTGCGTAACCCAGTTGCGCCCGGGCATTTCGACGAAGCGATAGCTCACTTCCGCCAGCGCCCAGATGATGGCGAAACAGACCAGCGATGCGGCGATATAGACAGCCTCGGTCTGGCCTAAATGCCGCCAGGTCCTGATAGCGAAACTGACGAACAATGGATGGATCAGATAGATCGAGTACGAGATGATGCCGAGCCGGTAGACCAGCGCGTTGCCGAACAGCAGTTGTGCCATCCGGCCATCACGCGAGAGCACCGCGACCAACGGGATGTACAGCAGATACATCAAACGATCGCTGGCATCAGCAAGACCGACCGCGATGATGGCGAGCGGCAGCGCGACCACTAAAATGTCCTGCACGCCCGGCGACAGTCGATCGACCACATCCCCAAAGCGAAAGATTGCAAGGCCGAGCGTGAAGCCCGCCACCGCGCGCAGCAGTGGATAGAGCGAATTACCGTTGACGACATCGAGCGGCCCGCCCGACCCGCGGCCGCTGATGCTGACAGCATAGATGCCGAGCAACGCCACGATCACGGCGAGACCCGCGATCCACTTACTGCCGCGCTGAGTGAAGGGCATCAGGATCGGCAGCAGCAGATAGGAGCCCATTTCGGCGCTCGCCGCCCAGGCTACGCCGATGATCGGGAAAATGTAGAGACCCCAGCCGGTCATCATCAGCAGGTTGCCGGTCCAGTCCCAGGCCGAATACATCTCCAGCTTCTCGCCGGACAGACCGGCTGCGATCTTGGCCACATAGAACAGTCCGATAATGAAATAGGCCGGGTACAGCCGCGCGACCCGCTTCAGCATGAAATGCGCAAAGGCCTTGCCGGTGAGATGCAGGAACGCGTCGCGATAGGTCAGCGCCATCACATAGCCTGACAGCATGAAGAACAGGTCGACGAGCAAATAGCCGTAGGGAATGCGGAAGAATGAGCCCGTGCCGCCGGTTGCGAGCTGCACGTCACCGAAATGATACACGACGATGACAGCGGCTGCGACGCCGCGCACCCCGGTCAATGCCCTGATATCGTCTGCCATCGCAAATGCCCCCGCTGCGCCTAGCTCATGTTTAGCGCATGAGCGGCGAGCGAGGAACAGTGTTCAGGAATGTGAGGGACGCGCGATCAGCGTTCGAACGCAGCCTTCAGGCGATTGAGCTGCGGCACCAGCGGATTGCCGATCGGCGCATGCGTGGTGGTCGCGGCATGGATCGAGATATCGAGGCGACGAACCTTGGTCTGCAGCACCATCGAACGCGTGATCAGGATCTGCAGCTGCTCGGGCAGCTTGAGCAGCATTTCTTCCGGACTCGGATCGGCGGCGCTGAGCTTGACCTTGGTCTTTTCACGATTGGCCTGGGTCAACGTCATCTCGCCTTCCTTCACCGCACGGTGCAGCAGCAACCATGAGGCAAGCTGCATGAGGCGGGTGGTGAGGCGCATGCTTTCGGTGGCGTAAGTCAGGCTGACGGAGCGATCCAGTGCCTTGGCCTCGCTACGGCCGACGCCGTCGAGATAGGCCGCGGTCTCTTCGACCAGATCCATCCCCTCGCGAAACAAGGCGCCGAAGGCAGCAGAATTGGTCAGCCGCTCGCTAAACTGAACGAGAGCGGGTTCGCTGTGCAAACGATCCGACATAGTTAACGCCTCACGCAAATGGTTTCGCAGCCAGCTCTGAACGGCGAGCTTATGATGAACAAATCATTACGCGTGCGTGCGTGAGAGTCCAGCGGCGTAAAATTAAAGAAGTATTTATGGTTTCCAACGCGATTTAACGATCGCGGACGCCCCAAAAGAAGACATGAGTACCAAAAAAGAGCCGCCGTTTCCGGCGGCTTTAAAGTTGATAACAGGGAGGCGTCAAACAGAGTGGACAGGAGCCACTCGGTGTCCAAACAAGGACAATTTAAGTAATATGCGAGAAAGCTTAATTGCGCGTAAATACGCGGGCTTTCTTCACGATCCGTTTGCCATGCGACGCCTCGCAAGCTGTATCGGAATGAGACAATGTCGGGATCGCGACTGAGGAAGCGTCGGCGGTATTGCACAGGCCTCTCGTCCGTCATTGCGAGCCGAGCGAAGCAATCCAGTTTTCTTCGCGTATGCCTTCTGGATTGCCGCGTTGCTTCGCTAAGAGGAAAGCTGCAGGACAGCTTTCCTTCACCTCGCAATGACGGCAGAGAGCCGGGAGAGCACCGTTCAATAGCCCGTCACGATTTGAAAAAGCGATCCGCCGCATCGCGCGTCGCGCGCTTCAAGGTCATGCTCGATTGCAGCCGCGCGATCTCGCCATTGAGCAGCGCGATCCGCTCGGCGAGTTCCTCGACCGATAGCAGCGAGAGGTCCTGCCCGACCTCATGGCTGACCTTCTTCTTCGGTTTGTCGTCGTCGTCGATCGCCATTTGGGGCCCTCCCCGTCTCAAATTCGAATATGCACCGGATGTTGCCAGCATTGATCCGGCTGTTTAATCAGATGGCCAACCGACATCCCGTACGCCGCAAGGACAAATCATGGAAAAGCTGCCCACGCAAATGACCGTCGTTGGTATCAGCAAACCGGGTGGCCCCGAGGTGCTGATTCCCGAGACGCGCCCCGTTCCGAAGCCCGGTCCCGGCGAAATCCTGGTCAAGGTCGCTGCCGCCGGTGTGAACCGTCCGGACGTCGCGCAACGCTCCGGCGCCTATCCGCCGCCCCCTGGCGCCAGCGATCTGCCCGGCCTCGAAATCTCAGGTGAAGTCGTCGCCCTCGGCGAAGGCGCCACCAAACACAAGCTCGGTGACAAGGTGATGTCGCTGGTCGCCGGCGGCGGCTACGCGCAATATTGCATCGCACAGGATGCGCAGGCGATGACGGTCCCCGAAGGCTTCTCGATGACCGAGGCCGGCGCCACCGCCGAAACCCTGATGACCGTCTGGCATAACGTGTTTGAGCGTGGCGGATTGCAGCCCGGCGAGACCGTGCTGATCCATGGCGGCTCTTCCGGCATCGGCACCATGGCGATCCAGCTCGCCAAGGCGCTAGGTTCCAAGGTGATCGTCACCGTCGGCTCCCAAGACAAGGTCGATGCCTGCCTCAAGCTCGGCGCCGATCACGCCATCAACTACAAGACCGAGGACTTCGTCGAACGCGTCAAGGAAATCACCAAGACCGGCGTCGAGCTGATCCTCGATATGGTGGGCGCGGATTATGTGGAGAAAAACTTCGATGCCGCCGCCGTCGATGGGCGCATTGTGCAGATTGCGGTGCTGAACGGCCCGAAAGCCACCATCAACGCCGCCAAGATCATGGTGAAGCGGCTGCACTATACCGGCTCGACCCTGCGGCCCCGCACCAATGCCGACAAGGCCGCCATGGTCAGGGCGATCGAGGCCAATGTCCTGCCGCTGCTCAAGGCCGGCAAGGTTAAGCCCCTGATGGACAGCACTTTCCCGCTGGAAAAGGCTGCAGACGCACACAAACGCATGGAAACCAGCGCACATATTGGCAAAATTGTGTTGGTCGTTTAGGGCTGGAGAACAGCCGGAAACCCTTTGATTTATCTCGCTTTCATGTCATTTATCGCGCGTCGGGAAATGGCCCTGCTTCTGCGTGACGCAGGGTCGATGTTTTGTTGATCGCGGAGAATGACATTGCGTTTGATCAGGTGGCTCGCGCCGCTCGCGCTCGGCCTGATGATTGTTGTTGCCGCAGCACCGGCACAGGCTGTTGACGCTGTCAGCGTCCGCGGTGACGCGCCTGCGATCGATCTCACCGGCATCCTCGAATATCAGCATAGCGACACCGACCGCATCCAGGTCTCCACCGCACCCGGCACCGACGGCATCGTTCGCCGCATCGAGGTGCGTGGCCGCGAAGCCGGTCAGAACTGGGTGGTGTTCGCGCTCGCCAACAACACCGACGATCAGCTCGATCGTCTGATCGTCGCGCCGCATTATCGCATCGTGTCGTCCGGCCTCTTGTGGCCCGATCTTGGCCTCTCGCGCATTGCGACCATCACCCCGTCAACCGGGGATCGCCCGGAACGTCAGGATAGTGCCACCGCAGATATCTTCCGCGTCACCCTCGACCCCGGCGCTGTCATCACCTTCGTCGCCGAACTGCGCACCAACAAGCTGCCGCAGCTCTATCTGTGGGAGCCGGAAGCCTACAAGGACAAGGTCAACTCCTTCACACTGTACCAAGGCATCGTCATCGGCATCTCCGGCCTACTGGCGCTGGTGCTGACGATCCTGTTCGTCGTGAAGGGCAGCATCATGTTCCCGGCCGCCGCGGCGCTGGCCTGGGCCGTGCTGGTCTATATCGGCGTCGACTTCGGCTTCTGGGGCAAGGTGCTCGACATGTCCCAGGGCGCCGAGCGCGTCTGGCGCGCCTCGGGCGAAGCGATACTGGCGGCGACGCTGCTGGTGTTCCTGTTTGCCTATCTCAATCTTAGTCGATGGCATGTGCGCTACTCGCACATCACGCTGGGCTGGCTGGCTTTCCTTGGCTCTCTCGTAGGTCTGGCGCTGTTCGATCCTGCCGTCGCCTCGGGCATCGCGCGCATCTCGCTGGTGCTGATCGCCTTCGCCGGCTTCGCACTGATCGTCTATCTCTCCACCCATGGCTTCGACCGCGCGGTGTTGCTGATCCCGACCTGGTTCCTGCTTGTGGTGTGGGTTGTTGCCGCCGGCATGACCGTCGCCGGCAGTGTCACCAATGACATCGTCGGGCCTGCGCTGCTCGGCGGCCTCGTGCTGATCGTGATGCTGATCGGCTTCACGGTCATGCAGCACGCTTTCGCGGGCGGCGGCGCCACCAATGGCATCGTGTCGGACGTCGAGCGCCGCGCGCTGGCACTGACCGGCTCCGGCGACCTGATCTGGGACTGGGACGTCTCTGCCGACAAAGTGTTCACCTCGCCCGAGACCGAAGCGCTGCTTGGCCTCAAGCGCGGCACGCTGGAAGGCCCTGCCGCAAGCTGGCTCGAAGTGCTCCACCCACTCGATCAGGATCGCTTCCGGGCGGCGCTGGACAGCGTGCTCGACCAGCGTCGCGGCCGCCTCGTGCAGGACTTCCGCCTGCGCACCCCCGACGGTCACTTCATGTGGTTTGCGCTGAAGGCGCGTCCGGTGGTTGGCTCCGACGGCGAAGTGTCACGCGTGGTCGGCACCCTCACCGACGTCACCGAGATCAAGAACGCCGAAGAACGCATGCTGCACGACTCGGTGCACGACAATCTCACCGGTCTGCCGAACCGCAAGCTGTTCATCGACCGCCTCAACGCCGTCGCGAATTTCTCCAAGACTGTGCCGACCATGCGGCCGACCATCATGGTGATCGATCTCGATCGCTTCAAACAGGTCAACGATTCCGTTGGCATCGCCGTCGGCGACTCGATCCTTCTGACGCTGGCCCGCCGCCTCACCCGCATCCTCAAGCCGCAGGACACGCTGGCCCGCCTCGCCGGCGATCAGTTCGGCCTGATCCTGATGTCCGAACAAGATGCGGCCAAGATCACCGCCTTCGCCGAAACCATCCGCAAGACCATCCGCGCTCCGATTGCCTTCAACGACCGCGAAATTTTCCTGACGGCATCGATAGGCCTGGCGCTTTCTGATCCAGCTGTGCCCCTGACCGACGAGCTCATCAAGGACGCCGAGCTCGCGATGTATCATTCGAAGCGGATCGGAGGCGACCGGATCGACGTCTACAAACCGGCGATGCGCGCCCGCAAAACGGATCGCCTGACGCTCGAATCCGAACTGCGCCGCGCCATCGAGCGCCAGGAAATCACCATCCTGTATCAGCCCATCGTACGGCTGGAAGATCGCTCCATCGCCGGTTTCGAGGCGCTGGCGCGTTGGGACCATCCCAAGCTCGGCCGGATGTCGCCGTCGGAATTCATCGCGATCGCGGAAGAGATCGGCCTCATCATCGATCTCGGCATGTTCGTGATGGACCAGACGGCACGCCAGCTCGCGATCTGGCAGCGCGCGATGCGCTCGCGCGAACCGATCTTCGCCAGCGTCAACGTGTCCTCGCGGCAGCTGCTGCGCCACGACCTCCTGCATGACATCCGCACGGTGCTGTCACGCTCGTCAGTCGCGCGTGGCACGCTGAAGCTCGAACTCACGGAATCGCTGGTGATGGAAAATCCGGAACATGCAGCGCAGATGCTGCACCGGATCCGCGAACTCGGTACGGGCCTTTCGCTCGACGATTTCGGTACCGGCCACTCATCGCTATCCTATCTGCAGCGCTTCCCGTTCGACACGCTGAAGATCGACCAGTCCTTCGTCCGCACCACATCGCGCGGCACCCGCCCGGTGATCCTCAAGTCCATCATCGCGATGGCCCACGATCTCGGCATGGACGTCGTCGCTGAAGGCGTCGAGACAGATTCGGATGCGGTGGAGATGTATCAGCTCGGCTGCGAATACGCCCAGGGCTTTGCCTTCGGCGAGCCGATGGATGCGGATGCGGCGATGCGCATGCTGACGGAAGAGCGATTGGAAGCGGCGAGCTAAAGTGAGCCGCGGTTAGGCTTGCTGCGAGTCGCACTAGCGCTTACGCGTGGCCGGCCTCGGCCGACAACATCCCCGGGGCGATCCCGATCTTCTGCAGCGCGCGAAGATACTTCTCCTCAACATCACCGCCGAAGATGAGATCCTCATCAGCTGCGCAATGCAGCCAGCCGTTGCCCTGGATTTCGTCTTCCAGCTGGCCCGGCGCCCAGCCGGCATAGCCCAGCGCGAGAATCGCGTGCTTGGGTCCACCGCCATTGGCGATGGCGCGCAGGATATCCACGGTCGCGGTGAGGCAGACACCATCGTCGATCGGCAATGTCGCGTCCTTGATGAAGAAATCGCTGGAATGCAGCACGAAACCTCGGCCGGTCTCGACCGGACCGCCCTTCAGCACTTTCATGCTTTCGGCGCTTTCCGGGAGCTTGATGCTGTCGGACTTTTCAATGATGTCCAGTTGAACCAGCAATTCGGGAAAATCGATGCTCCCCGCAGGCCGATTGACGATGATGCCCATGGCACCTTCCGACGAATGCGCGCAGACGTAAATCACCGAACGGGCGAAGCGCTCGTCTTCCATCACAGGCATGGCGATCAGCAACTGCCCGTCGAGGTAGTTGCCAGTGTCGCCAGCGCTGGATTTCACGCGGCTTTTCCGGGGGCGCTTGCGAGTGGGTTCCATCAGCAAACCGCTCTCATTTCGTTGCCTATCCTGATATTGGGTCTGGGTTCTGTCAATCAGCCTTCCGCAACGCATACGAAAACCGGATCACAAGCAGTTCAATAGCTTAAGACAGGTTTGGCTTTATGACAGGCCCACCCTGTAAGGACGCCCGATGACCGCATCTGTTCCGCACCACATTGTCGCTGTCTGCGCCGCGGGCCTGCTCCTCACCTGCAGCGCGCAGGCGGAGGACACCTCACCTTGGCAGATAGACAGTCATTCGCAGATCAGGCTTGTGGCAGGCTCGCGTAGCGGGCCGGTAATGCTGGGAGGCATCGCGATCCAGCTGCAGCCCGGCTGGCACACCTATTGGCGGAATCCCGGTGATTCCGGGGTACCGCCCCGCTTCGATTTTTCCAAATCGGAGAACCTGGATACCGTCACCATCCTGTGGCCGGCGCCGAAAAAATTCGAGGATGGAGCTGGTGGCCTGTCGCTAGGCTATGTGAAACAGGTGGTGCTACCGATGCGGGTGATCGCCAAAGACCCCGGCAAGCCGGTGATTCTCCGTGCGGCGATCAATTACGCGGTCTGCGACAAGCTATGCATTCCGGTCGACGCCAATGCCGAACTCGCTTTTACCAGCGTGGCCAGCACTGAAGACGGCGCGCTGACCGCGGCGCTCGATACCGTGCCTAAGCCGGCAACCATGGGCGACACCAGTCCGCTGACGGTGCGCGACCTCAAGCGCGAGGGCAAGAATGTGTTCGTTGACGTCGTGGCGCCCGAAGGCAGCGAACCCAACCTGTTCGTCGAGGGCCCGACGCCGGAATGGGCGCTGCCAATCCCCAAACTCGAGGCCAAGAGCCCGCCGGGCGTGAAGCGCTTCAGCTTCGAACTCGACGGCGTGCCGCCCGGCGCCACGACCGATGGCGCGGCCCTGAAACTGACGCTGGTCGGCAGCGACCGCGCCTATGAATTCAACGTCAACCTGCCCTGATACCGCTGGCGCGTGACCTGTTGCGCGCAACCTGTATATCTTCGCCCAACCGGATGTTAACGACTGCTTGCTACGCCAGACCGCTGCCGCACGCCTGCGGCTGAGGACCTTGTCGTGGCCGTGATGGACGCAAACTCCGCACCCGCAACCGCGCCCACCGGCCTCAAGGCCAGGCTGCGCGCGCTGTTCACCGGCTCAGGCGAAGCCTCGCTGACGCGCCGCCTCGCCGGCACCATCTTCCTCATCCGCGTCATCTCGGCCGGCCTCGCTTATTTCTCGCAGATCCTGCTGGCGCGCTGGATGGGCACGTCGGATTACGGCATCTACGTCTATGTCTGGACCTGGGTGCTGCTGCTCGGCTCGATGATGGATTTCGGCATCGCCGCCTCAGCCCAGAAGATCATCCCGGAATATCGCGCCAGCGGCGACCACGCGCGGCTGCGCGGCTTTCTCTCCGGCAGCCGCTGGATGACCGGTATCGTCTCGGTGATGGTCTCGCTGCTGCTCGCTGGCCTCGTCAAACTCATCTCGCCGTGGATCGACGCCAACACGGTGGTGCCGCTCTATCTCGGCTGCCTGACACTGCCGGCCTTCGTCGTTGCCAACACGCAGGATGGTATCGCGCGCTCCCATGACTGGATGCGCCTTGGCCTGATGCCGCAGTTCATCATCCGCCAGGCGCTCATCATCGGCTTCACCGCCGGCGCCTTCGCCCTCGGCTTCAAGCTTGGTGCGACTATCGCGATGCTAGCCAGTGTCGCAGCCGTCTGGGTCGCGATGATCGGCCAGATGATCGTGCTCAACCGCCGGCTTCACACCCATATCGAGCCCGGCCCGAAGGCCTATGACTATCGTGGCTGGCTTGCGATATCGCTACCGATCCTGCTGGTCGAGAGCTTCTATCTGCTGCTGTCCTACACGGACGTGCTGGTGCTGCAACAGTTCGTCTCATCTGACGAAGTCGGTGTGTATTTCGCCGTCGTAAAAACCCTGGCGCTGGTGTCGTTCATTCATTACGCGATGTCGGCGACAACGGCGCATCGCTTCACCGAATATCACGCGGCCGGCGACAAGGATCGACTTGCCGCTTACGTCACCCACGCGATCAAGTGGACGTTCTGGCCGTCGCTCGCGGCGACGCTGGTCCTGCTCGCTCTGGGCAAGCCGCTGCTATGGCTTTTCGGTCCGCAATTCACGGGCGGTTACGATATCATGTTCATCGCAGCCGTCGGCCTCGTGGTGCGGGCCGCAATCGGTCCGGTGGAGCGCCTGCTCAACATGCTCGGCCACCAGCACATTTGCGCCGTGGCCTACGCGTCGGCTTTCGTGATGAACCTGGTGCTGTGTCTCGTGCTGGTGCCGAAATTCGGCGGCCATGGCGCCGCCGCGGCAACGTCGATCGCGCTCACATTCGAGACTATTCTACTGTTCTGGATCGTGCGACAGCGGCTTGGACTGCACGTGCTCGCCTTCGGAAAGCAAGGCGCCTAGCAACCTCCCCCTGCAAGGCAGGAGGAGGTCAGGAAGCAAACTTATTCAGCCGTCCAGCCGCCATCGATCGACAGGTTTGTTCCAGTGATCTGCGCGGCATCGTCACCGCACAGGAATAGCGCCAGGGCCGCGACCTGTTCGGAGGTCACGAATTCCTTCGTCGGCTGCGCTTCGAGCAGGACGTCGTTGATGACCTGCTCTTTGGTTAGTCCGCGCGCCTTCATGGTGTCGGGGATCTGTTTCTCGACCAGCGGCGTCCAGACATAGCCAGGCGAAATACAATTACAGGTGATTTTGTGAGTGGCCACTTCCAGCGCCACGGTCTTGGTCAGGCCGGCGATGCCGTGCTTGGCAGAGACATAGGCCGACTTGAATGGCGAGGCGACCAGCGAATGCGCCGAGGCGGTGTTGATGATGCGACCCCAGCCGCGCTTCTTCATGCCGGGCACGGCGGCGCGGATGCCATGGAAGGCCGAAGAGAGATTGATGGCGATGATCGCATCCCACTTCTCGATCGGGAATTCCTCGATCGGAGACACAAACTGGATACCCGCATTGTTGACGAGAATATCGACCGATCCATAGGTCTTCTCGCCGAGCGCGACCATTTCGGCAATTTCGGCCGGCTTGGTCATGTCCGCTGGCGAATGGATCGCCTTGACCTTGAAATCGCTCTCGATCGCCGCGCGTTCCTTCTCGATGTCAGCAGGCACGCCCATGCCGTTGATGACGATATTGGCGCCAGCGCTTGCGAAAGCGCGCGCATAAGCGAGGCCGATGCCGCTGGTCGAACCGGTGACGACGGCGGTCTTGCCTGTGAGATTAGCCATTACTTGCTCCTGTTGGACGTCAAATGCTGCGGGAGGTCATTGTAATCGTCGGCGGTGAGCGCATGCGTCACCATCGATTCATCGGATTGCGGTCGCTCGAACCAGTCCTTGTGGCGCATCGAGAGGAATACATCGCGCTCACCGGCACCCCAGTGCTCCACCATCCCGATGCGCGAGAAATTGTAGTCCTTCGACGACGACTCGTAATTCTTGCTCGTATAGATCAGATGCACCACCGTGACGGTATTTTCCTTCGCGGCTTCCGACAGCAGCGCCACTCCAGGATCCTGCTTCAGTTCTGCCGGCAATTTACCAATCAGATCACGCAGCGCCTTGCGGATGTTGTGGATCTTCTTGTTCTTGTCGGTATTCATGCGGGTGCGGCTGGAATAGCGAATGTCCTTTTCGCGTTCCTGCGCTTCCAGGATCGACTGCGGCAATGGCCCGCGCGCGCTGAACAGATCGACCTGGAAGATCAACAGATCGCTGGTGACGTCATCCAGTACGAAATCCAGCGGTGTGTTTGAGGCGATGCCGCCATCCCAGAAATGCTCGCCATCGATGACGATCGAGGGAAACCCCGGCGGCAACGCACCGGAGGCCATGATGTGCTCGGGCTCGATCCTTTTGCGATCTTTCTTGAAGAGCGTGTTGTCGAAATAAGTGAAGTTGCCGGTGGTCACACTCACGGCGCCGACGCTCAGCCGGGTCTTGCAATCGTTGAGGCGATCAAAGTCGACCAGCCGTTCCAGCGTCGCCTTCAGCGGCGCGGTGTCGTAAAAGCTCTGCGACTGCGGACTGCCGGGCGGCCACAGCGGTGCTGGCGGAATCCGCGGCACGAAAAAGCCTGGCACACCGAATGTAGCAATGACGGCGGCGCCTGCCTCGTAGAAATAAGAGCGCGCGCGATCATCCGTCAGCATCGGGCTCCAGGGGACCGGCGATGCCGCCATCTCCCAGAATTCCTTGAGCTTGCCAATCCGCTTGTCGCGCTCGTTGCCCGCGATAATCGCCGCGTTGATGGCACCAATGGAGATGCCTGCCACCCATTCCGGCTCGAAATCGTGATGACACAGCGCCTCATAGGCGCCAGCCTGATAGGAGCCGAGCGCGCCGCCCCCTTGCAGCACCAGGACGCGCTTGGCTTCGGCGGGTTTGCTGGCAGCGTTGGATTGAGGCTGATCGGACATATCCATGGGACCACTCGATCCTGTCGGCGACGGGAACCGTACCGTGGCGTCCCCTTGCGGCGACGTCAATCTCGGATGGTGCAGAGCACCATCACGCTTCGGCTATCTGGAAAGGCTTATTTGGAATCCGTCGACGCCAGGATCATGGTCCAGAACACCTTGTATTTGGTGTTGGGAGCATAGATCGCCGCGATGCCCAGTTTTGTGACACCAGACTTCAGCATATTGGCTCGGTGGGGCGGCGAGTCCCGCCAGCCCGAGAAGGCCTCCGCCATCGTATGGTAGCCCGCAGAGACGTTCTCGACGGCCAAGCTCGCCGGATAACCGCCGGCATTCAGACGCTTGGCTAGCGGCGCCTTCACATCGTGATCGAGCTTGTTCCGTTTCGCCATCGCGGTGGACTGGTCTTCCGCCAGCGCCATCAATGCGGGATCGACCACTACCGGACCGAGGCCATTGTTCTGCCGGTACAGTGAGATCATCGAGGCTGCGGCCACCGGATCGAGCTTGGCGCCACCATTGGCCATGCTGAGATACATGGTGGGCTGGTCCGGCACGGTATCGACGGTCCCCGCGCACCCTGCCAGCAACAGAAATCCTAGACTGGCCAGAGCCACCCGCTTCATCGGCAATCCCCCAAATCAAGGGGCCGTTGTTGCACACCAACCGTGGCTGAAAGGTGAACGCAGGGGATTTTTAGAAAGCGCCAGTCACTCCTGCCCGGCAAAGATCCGGTAGCGCCGCGGCTGCAGGCTGATCGCATCGCCCGTGGTGAGCGGACGGTCGCGCGGGGCATCGATCTCCACCAGCGTATCATCGCCAGACAACGCGATGTCGGCGCGCTGGATCGGGCCGAAGGTGCGGACGCGGCGCACGGTGCCTTCGAGGGCTCCCTCGCCAAGCGGCCCGATCTGCATGTCGTGACGACGAACAAACAATTTCGACGGTCCGCTTGCGCTGCCCGCATCGATGTTGAGCGGGCGATGGCCGAGCTTCACCTGGCCGTCGCTTACATCGACCGGGAGCACGATCGATTCACCTATGAATGAGTGCACGAAAGCCGTCGCCGGGTTATCGTAAACGTCGCCAGGCGTGCCGATCTGTTCGATCTTGCCCTTGTCCATCACCACGACGCGATTGGCGACTTCGAGCGCCTCCTCCTGGTCATGCGTGACGAAGATCGAGGTGACGTGGATTTCCTCGTGCAACGTGCGCAGCCACTGCCGCAACTCCTTGCGGACCTTGGCATCGAGCGCACCGAACGGCTCGTCGAGCAGCAGAATGCGCGGCTCGATGGCGAGCGCACGCGCCAGCGCAATACGCTGCCGCTGGCCGCCGGAGAGCTGGCTGGGATAGCGATTGGCGAGCCAGTCGAGCTGCACGAGATCGAGAAGCTCCTTCACCCGCGCGCGGATCTGCGCTTCGCTCTTGCGCACGGCGCGCGGCTGCACGCGCAGGCCGAAGGCCACATTCTCGAACACGCTCATATGGCGGAACAACGCATAGTGCTGGAACACGAAACCGACGTGGCGCTCACCAGCGCCCCGCGCCAGCGCGTTTTCGCCATCGAACGAGACTTCTCCGGAATCCGGCCAATCGAGCCCTGCGATAATTCGCAGCAACGACGTCTTGCCTGAACCGGACGGTCCGAGCAGCGCGAGCAACTCACCATCAGCAACCCTGAGGTCGACATTATCCAGCGCCTTGAAGGCACCGTACTGCTTTACGATATTCCGAACTTCAATCGTCACGGGGCAGCTGTCCTTCTTCAATCTGGCCTTCGAGGATGGTCTTTGCGATCAGCGTCAAGAGCGCCAGCAGAGCCAGCAATGACGCGATCGCGAACGACGCCACCAGTTGATATTCATTATACAGGATTTCCACCAGCAGCGGCATGGTGTTGGTCTCGCCGCGAATATGGCCCGACACCACCGAAACTGCGCCAAACTCACCCATCGCCCGTGCATTACACAACAGTACGCCGTAGAGCAGACCCCATTTGATGTTAGGGAGCGTCACCACAATGAAGGTACGCCAACCACTCGCTCCCAGCGAAATCGCAGCCTCTTCCTCCTGCGACCCCTGTTCCTGCATTAGCGGTATCAGCTCCCGGGCGACGAATGGGAAGGTGACGAAGGTTGTCGCCAGCACGATCGCTGGCACGGCAAATAGAATGTTGATGCCATGCGACATCAGCCATGGCCCAAAGAAACCCTGGGCACCAAACAGCAGCACGAATACCAGACCGGAGATAACGGGGCTGACCGAGAACGGCAGATCGATCAGGGTGACCAGCAAGGTCTTGCCCCTGAATTCGAATTTGGCCACCGCCCAAGCGGCGGCAACGCCGAATACCAGATTGAGGCTGACCGAGATCACTGCTGTGATCAGCGTCAGCCAGATGGCCGAGAGCGCCTCGGAATCTGCCAAGGCCGACAGATAGAACCCAACGCCCTTGGACAATGCCTCCGAGAATACCAAAATCAGCGGCAGGACCACGAACACTGTCAGGAACATCACTGCGACACCGATAATGATGCCGCGCACGAGCCATGGTTCGGTATGCGGATCATGTCGTGCCACTGACTGGGCGCGCTCCACGGTGACTGGCGAATTGATAATTGTAATGGTCATGTCAGGTCAACTCACGGCCAGCGCGCGTGTCTGCGCCCAGCGCTGCAGCCGATTGAGCACGAAGATGATCAGGAATGAGAAGACCAGCATGACCACCGCGATCGCTGTCGCATCGGCGTAGCGGAATTCCGACAGCCGGATGACGATCAAGAGCGGCGCAATCTCCGACACATTTGGAAGGTTGCCGGCGATGAAGATCACGGAGCCATATTCGCCAACGGCTCGGGCGAACGCCAGCGCGAAGCCGGTGAGAATGGCCGGCGTGAGGCTGGGAATGATGACGCGGGTGATGGTTTGCCAGCGGGAGGCACCGAGACAGGCCGCGGCCTCTTCGATCTCGACATCGAGGTCGATCAGCACCGGCTGCACCGTCCGCACCACGAACGGAATGCCAATGAAGACCATCGCCAGGAAAATTCCGAGCGGCGTAAACGCCACCTTGATGCCGAGCGACGCCAGCGGCGCGCCGAGCCATCCGTTCTGCGCAAACAACGTCGTCAGCGCGATGCCTGCCACTGCAGTGGGCAGGGCGAACGGGATATCGACAATGGCATCAAACAGCCGGCGACCGGGAAACCGGTAACGCACCAGGGCCCAGACGATAATCAGGCCAGCGACCAGATTGACCAGCGCAGCCGCGAAGGCCAATCCGAACGAAATCCTGAGCGCGTGTAGGGTGCGGTTGCTGGTGACGGTATCGATGAACTGCGAGAGGCTGAGATCGGCTGTCTTGACGAACAACCCGGCCAACGGGATCAGAATCAAAAGCGACAGCCATGTCAGGGTCAGGCCCATGCTCAGGCCGAACCCCGGCAACGAACTTCGTTTAGGTGCCGCGCTCACAATGTCCCCTTGCTTTGGTAAAAGCCCCAGACCGGCATACCGGTCTGGATGTTTCGCTGCGAACGATCAGTTCTTGTAGATCTTGTCGAACACGCCGCCGTCGGTAAAGTGCTCGCTCTGCGCCTTGGTCCAACCTCCGAACACGTCGTCGATCGTAAACAGATCAACCTTGGCGAAGGAAGCCTCGTACTTTTTGGCAGTATCGGCATCACGCGGACGATAGAAATTGCGCGCGGCGATCTCCTGACCTTCCTTGGTGTACCAGTATTTCAGATAGGCCTCGGCAGCGGCTTTAGTACCCTTTTTATCAGTGACGGTATCAACGACGGCGACCGGCGGCTCGGCGAGAATTGAAAGCGACGGCGCGACGATCTCGAACTTGTCCTTGCCGAATTCCTGGATTGCCAGATACGCCTCGTTTTCCCAGGCCAGCAAGACATCGCCGACACCGCGCTGGACGAAGGTGATGGTCGAGCCACGCGCGCCGGTATCGAGAACCGGAACGTTCTTGAAGATGTTACCGACGAATTCCTTTGCCTTGTCCTGCGATCCATATTTCTTCAGAGCATAGCCCCAAGCGCCGAGATAGTTCCAGCGCGCGCCGCCAGAAGTCTTCGGATTTGGCGTGATGACGCTGACGCCGCTCTTGATCAGATCGTCCCAGTCCTTAATGGCCTTGGGGTTACCCTTGCGCACCAAGAACACGATGGTCGACGTATAGGGTGATGAATTCAGCGCCAGGCGCTTCTGCCAGTCCTTCGCCAGCAGGCCCTTATTGGCGATTGCGTCGATGTCGTAAGCGAGCGCGAGGGTGACCACATCGGCTTGCAGACCATCGATCACAGAGCGGGCCTGCGCCCCCGAGCCGCCATGCGACTGCTTGATCTCGACGCTCTTGCCGGTTTCCTTCTGATACGCAGCAGCGAACGATTTGTTGAAATCGACATACAGCTCGCGCGTCGGGTCATACGACACGTTGAGCAGCGAAATGTCTGCCGCGTGCGCCGATGTTGCAATTAAGAGACCCGCAATGACGGGAAGAATACGACGGACCATTTTGATCTCCATCCAACCTCACAACACGATCGTCATGAGGTGGGGGCAAAATCTTGAAGAAGCACCGCTAAGTCAACGAAACCAGATTCCAATGTTGGCGGCATGACGGCAGCAATGTGCTATGAATATGCCTTCGTATGGAGACCGTATCGCGCGCTGGTCATTTGTCATCAACCAACGCTGCGAAAGCCGTCGACATGCGGCGAATTAGCGCGCGTTCTCCGCATGACGCAACTGCATGCGCTGATGCAGCGCCGTGATGCGACCATCGCCGGTCGGCTGATAGAACACCGTGTAGCGTTTCACCGTAGCCGCGAACGCTTCCGCATCGGCATCCTTCTTCACTTCGAATGAATCAAAACCGGCGCGCAGCATGATGACGAACTGATCGCGTAACACTTGGCCGGTTGCCCTTAATTCGCCCTTGTATTTGTAGCGTTCACGCAGCAGGCGCGCCTGGCTGTAGGCTCGGCCGTCGCGGAACGACGGGAAGACCAGCGCGACCACCGCGAGCCTGTCGAGATAAGGCACCAGCTCTTCCGGATCGCGGTTATTCGGCCAGATCACACCGGTCGGGCTGCTGCGCTTCAGCAGCGCCTCCGGATCGGCGAGAAAACGCGCAGCCGGAACCAACGCCGCTCCGTCGACCGGAATCTCCGCATCGTCGGCCACGTGAATATAGCCGTCGGCAACGATCTTGCCTTGCTTAACGAGTGGCATAAACGCGCTCCTTGAACGGCTCGACGCCGAGGCGTTCGACAGTCTGGACAAACAATTCGTCCGGCCGGGCACGCAGTGCCAAATAGGCTTCGACGATATCCTCGATGACGTCGGCTACCTCGGCAAAAGGCACCGCCGGTCCGATCAGGGTGCCGACCACGGCATGCTCGTCGGCACGGCCACCGATTGTGATCTGGAAGAATTCCTCGCCGTTCTTCTCGACGCCGAGAATACCGATATGGCCGACATGGTGATGGCCGCAGGCATTGATGCAGCCGGAGATGTTGATATGCAGCCGACCGATCAGCTCCGCGAGATCGTTATTGGCGAAACGCCGCGTTAGTTCCTGCGCGATCGGGATCGAACGCGTATTAGCCAGCGAGCAGTAGTCCAGGCCAGGGCATGCGATGATGTCGGTGACCAGATTGACGTTCGGCGTGGCGAGGCCGAGCTTGTCGAGCTGCCGCCACAGTGCGGGCAGATCACGCCTGGCCACGCTCGGCAGCGCTAGATTTTGCTCATGGCCCACGCGGATTTCGCCGAACGAGTATTTGTCGGCAAGATCGGCAACCGCATCCATCTGGTCGGCCGTGGCATCGCCGGGCGGGCCGCCCACCGGCTTCAACGACAATGTCACGATGGCGTAGCCGGTCCGCTGATGCGGCGCGACCGAGTTCTTGAGCCAGCGCGCAAAATGCGGATCGGCCGACGCGGCCGCCAACTCGTCCGGCGTGTCGGAGAGCTTCTGATAGTGCGGATAGCTGAAGCGCGAGCGGATATCCTCGACAACCTCGTTGTCCAGCGTCAGCGCACTCTCGCGCGTCGCCAGCCACTCATCCTCAACTTCGGCGGCGAATTTCTCGATGCCCAGCTCATGAACCAGAATCTTGATGCGCGCCTTGTAGATATTGTCGCGGCGGCCATACTGGTTGTAGACGCGCAGGATGGACTCGACGTAGCTCAGAATGTCGCGGCCGTGCACGAACGGCTTGATCACCTTGCCGATGAATGGCGTGCGACCGAGGCCACCGCCGACCAGCACTTCGAAGCCAGTTTCGCCGGCCTCGTTCTTGTGAATTCGCAGACCGATGTCATGCACCTTGATCGCCGCGCGATCATGGGCCGACGCAGTGATCGCAATCTTGAACTTGCGTGGCAGGAACGAGAATTCCGGATGCATGGTCGAATACTGCCGCAGCAATTCCGCCCAGATGCGTGGATCCTCGACCTCGCCCGGCGCGACACCTGCCCATTGATCGGTGGTGACATTGCGCGTGCAATTGCCCGATGTCTGCATCGCATGGATGCCGACCGAAGCGAGATCTTCCAGCGCATCCGGCAGATCGGCGAGCTTGATCCAATTGAACTGGATGTTCTGCCGTGTGGTGAAGTGGCCATAGCCGCGGTCATAGCGTCGCGCCACATGCGCCATCTTGCGCAGTTGCGGCGATGACAGCGTGCCATAGGGAATGGCGACGCGGAACATATAGGCGTGAAGCTGAAGATAAACGCCGTTCATCAACCGCAGCATCTTGAACTCGTCTTCGGTGAGTTCACCTGCGAGGCGGCGCTTCACCTGATCGCGGAATTCCGAGACACGCTCGTTGATCAGCGTGCGATCGATTTCATCATAAGCATACATAATTCAGGTGCCTTAAGCCGAAGCCGGAAGGTCAATGGTGACGCCCTTGCGGCGAATCTGTTCACGGAGATTGCCGGGCTCGACGGTGCCGTTGTCGTTCACGGCGACCGGCGCGATATAGGGACCGATGGCGCCAACGTCATCGGCTGTGGATTCAGCAAGCAGCGCACGCGCATCATCGGCAGTGCGCACGATGGCAGCCTCTGCGAGGTCGGTGGTCCAGCCTTTATGGGCATCGCGATAAATCACCACGCCGTCCCAGGTACGGTTGGCAGTCACCACCGACGGGCCGGTGATCTTGATTTTCTGTTGCAGCGGAGAGGTCATTCGGCAGCCACCAATAAATCTGAAACGAGCTTGTTGATCTGAGCGGCCCGCCACGGCGCGGAATGCGCCACGACATCGCCAATGATGAGAACCGCCGGACCGCCATCGATCTGGTCGACCAGCGCCGGGAGATCGTCGAGCATACCCACCGCCGCTTGCGCGTCCGGACGCGTCACGCGCGCAAACACGCCAACCGGCGTTTGTGGCGAGCGCCCGGCAGCGAGCAATCCAGCGCGGATCGTGGGGGCAGCGGTCATACCCATATAAACAACGACGGTCATCTTCTCGTCGGTGAGCGTCGACCAGTCGACCTTGTCGGCGTCCTTTTCCTTGTGAGCCGTCAGGAAGGTGATGCGCAGCGCTTCGCGGCGATAGGTCAGCGGCGCCTCGAACATAGCTGCAGCGCCAAGGCCTGCGGTGATGCCGGGAATAACTGAGTAAGCAACACCCGCTTCGCGCAGCGCTTCGATCTCCTCGCCACCGCGCCCGAAAATGAAGGGATCGCCGCCCTTCAAGCGCACGGCGCGTTGCCCGGCTTTCGCGGCTTCGATCAGCAATTTGTGGATCGCATCCTGACCGATACCGGGCTTGCCAACCCGGCGACCCACGGGAATGCGCGATGCATCCCGGCGGATGCGGTCGAGGACTTCGGGGGACACCAGTTCGTCGTAAAATACAACGTCGGCGTCCTGCAGCGCGCGCAACGCCTTGATGGTCAGGAGATCCGGATCGCCCGGTCCTGCTCCCACCAACGTGACGTGACCTTCGACAACGCCGGCCTGTGCTGCACCCGCATAGATCGAGAGATCGGCGATTTCCGTCAGCGCCTTCTCGGCCTCGGTACCGCGCCCCGCCAGCACCAACGCGCCGATCGGACCATCGACGATGCGCTCCCAGAACCTGCGACGCAACGGAGCCTCGGCGATCTTGTCGTTGATCGGTTTGCGCCAGCGCCCGATGAAGCCCGCGAGATCGCCGATCCGCGCAGGCAGCATCGCCTCAATCTTTTCGCGTACACGCCGCGCCACCACCGGCGACGCACCGCCGGTTCCGACGGCGACGACCACATCGCCGCGATCGACGATGGCCGGAAAGATGAAAGTGGAGTGCGCCAGCTCATCCATCACATTGACGGGCACGCCGCTCGCTTTGGCGCGCGCAGCCACCGCATGGCCGAGTTCACCGGCGCCGGCGCAGAGCACCGCGGTGATCCCCGAAAAATCGGCGGTCACCGGATCGCCCTCGACATGTTCAATGCGCGCCACGCCATCGGCATCGAGCCCGGACGTGTCACGATTGCCGTCCGTTGCGTACCAGCGAATCCGCGCACCGGCCGCCAGCAGCAGCCTCAGCTTGGCGCGCACGAGTTCGCCCTGGCCGACAAGAATGACCGGCCCGGTCTGCAAATCGAGGAAGACAGGCAGAAACCGCATACATACTCCGCTGCCCCGAAATTCGGGGGTTGACTGGAATTATATTCTATATATCTCTCGATAACGAGGCGCAAAGAGAAGATTTTATCTTCTTCGAGGCGTTCTAACTATAGAATTTTTGTCCTCAAACACCAAGCGTCGTAGATGCTTCTTCTCAATAACGGTCGGCCGATGCAGGAGTTGCGCGAAATCGCACCCGTGCCCGCCCCCCGTTGCGCAGCAAATTCCGGACCGTTTGCCGGGCAAAACGCCGCAGCCGCCGCTCCCGGCCATCCGATCGCTCTCACTCACAGGGGACTACACGTGAACCGCTTCATTATCGCTCTCGCCGCCGGACTCGGCATTCTCGCGACTGCACCCGCCCAGGCGCAGACGCCGAACACGCTGCTCAATGTCTCCTATGACATCTCGCGCGAGCTCTATGCCGAGATCAACGTTGCTTTCGCCAAGCAGTGGAAGGCCAAAACCGGCCAGGACGTTACCATCAACCAGTCGCATAACGGCTCGTCGCGCCAGGCGCGCTCGATCCTCGAAGGCCTCGAGGCCGATGTGGTGACCTTCAACCAGGTCACCGATGTGCAGGTACTGTATGATCGCGGCAAGCTCATTCCGGCCGACTGGGCCAAGCGGCTGCCGAACAATTCTTCGCCTTATTACTCACTGCCGGCCTTCCTCGTGCGTGCGGGCAATCCGAAAGGCATCAAGGACTGGGACGATCTGGTGAAGCCGGGCGTGCAGGTGATTTTCCCGAATCCGAAGACCTCAGGCAATGCGCGCTACACCTATCTGGCCGCATATGCCTTCGCGAAGAACAAGTATGGTGCTGACAAGGCTGATGACTTCATCAAGAAGCTGTTCGCCAATGTCCCGGTGTTCGACACAGGCGGCCGCGCCGCCACCACGACCTTCGTCGAGCGCGGTACCGGCGATGTGCTGATCACCTTCGAGGCCGAGACCTCGTCGATCCGCGACCTCGCGGGCAAAGATGCCGGCGGCAAGGACAAGTATGAAGTGGTGGTGCCGCCGACCAGCGTGCTCGCCGAATTCCCGGTGACCATCGTCGACAAATATGCCGACAAGCACGGCACGAAGGCCCTCGCGACCGCCTATCTTGAATTCCTGTATTCGCCGGAAGGGCAGGACATCGAGGCCAAGGGCTATAACCGCGTCACCGACAAGAGCGTGATGGCAAAATACAAAGACAAATTCCCGGAAGTGAAGCTGTACCGCGTCGAGGACGAATTCGGCGGCTGGGACAAGCTGAATGCCGAACACCTCAATCCCGGCGCGAAGCTGGACACGCTGTTCGGCGGGAAGTGAACCACAAATTCCGTCATGCCCGGGCTTGACCCGGGCATCCACGTCTTGGCTGCAAATGGACTAAAGACGTGGATGGCCGGGAACATCTAGCGAAGCGGCGCTTCGCGCTTTGCCCGGCCATGATCATGGGAGAGGACGGGCGCCTACATTAGACGACCTCGCCGCATTCCCTTTCCGCGCAAATCGTCTAAGAGAGGCCCAACGGCTTCACACACGGACCTTCCCTTGCGACGTAGCGTCATTCCAGGTTTCGGGCTCTCGCTCGGCATTACGCTCCTCTATCTCGGAGCGATCGTGCTGCTGCCGCTCTGCGCGCTGATCCTGAAAGCCTCGGACGTCGGACTTGCGCAATTGTGGGGCATCCTGTCGTCGCCGCGGACACTGTCGGCCATCCGCGTCACCGTGACGATGGCGCTGGCGGCCACCGCATTCAACGCCATCTACGGCCTGCTGCTCGCCTGGGTGCTGGCGCGCTATCAATTTCCCGGCAAGCGCATTCTCGACGCGCTGGTCGACGTGCCCTTCGCACTGCCGACCGCCGTGGCCGGCCTCGCGCTGACGGCGCTGTTTTCCAAGAAAGGCTGGTTCGGCGCACCGCTCGATGCACTTGGCATCCAGGTCGCCTACGCACCGCTCGGCATCGCCATCGCGATGGCCTTTACCAGCATTCCCTTTGTGGTGCGCACAGTGCAGCCGGTGATCGAGGATCTCGGCTCCGATGTCGAGGAAGCCGGCCGCTCGCTCGGCGCCAATGATCTGCAGATTCTCTGGCGCGTAATCTTCCCGGCGATCTTTCCGGCCTTCCTCGCCGGCTGCTCGCTGTCCTTCGCACGCAGCCTCGGCGAATTCGGCGCGGTGATTTTCATCGCCGGAAACCAGCCGATGAAGACCGAGATCGTTGCCCTGCTGACCTATATTCGGCTTGAGGAATACAACTACCAGGCTGCCGCCGCGATTGCCGTGGTAATGCTGGCGATGGCTTTCGCCATGCTGATTGTCACCAACGCGGTGCAGGCCTGGAACCTGCGTTATCTCGGCCGGGGAGATGTGTGATGTCGCATCCGACGAGTGAACGCGCCCATACCGAATGGATGGTGACGCCCGTCGGTGCCGGCCCGGTGACGCGCCGCGTGGTACTTGGCATCGTCGCGATCCTCACATTGCTGTTCCTGATCGCACCGCTGGCTTTGATCTTCAGTTCAGCGCTGTCGCAAGGCATCGGCACGTTTTTCAACAGCCTCGCCGAGCCCGGCACGCAGCATGCCATTCTGTTGACAGTCACCACCGCGCTGATTGCTGTGCCGATCAACATCGTGTTCGGCCTCGCCGCGGCGTGGACGGTGACCAAGTTCGTCTTCCCAGGCCGCACGCTCCTCATTTCGCTGATCGAACTGCCCTATTCTATCTCGCCGATCGTCGCCGGAGTCGCCTATATCTTCGTCTATGGCTCGCAGGGCCTGTTCGGCCCCCTGATCGAAGCCATGGGCATCAAGGTGATGTTCGCACTGCCGGCGATCGTGCTCGCCAGCATGTTCGTGACCGCGCCGTTCGTGGCGCGCGAATTGATCCCGCTCATGCAGGTGCAGGGCACCGATGAAGAGGAAGCAGCAGTGACGCTCGGCGCCTCCGGCTTTGCGACCTTCATGCGGGTCACGCTGCCGAATGTGCGCTGGGCCGTGCTCTATGGCGCGATCCTGTGCAATGCCCGCGTGATGGGCGAATTTGGCGCCGTGTCCGTCGTCTCCGGCAACATCCGCGGCCAGACCACGACGTTGCCGTTGCAGATCGAACTTCTGTATCAGGACTACAATGTCGCCGGCGCCTTCGCAGCGGCAACAGTGCTGACGGCCGTGGCACTGCTCACCATCGTGATCAAGGTGGCGCTGGAGCGGATCTCGCCGGATCACGCGCAGGCCCCGGCCCGGCCGCCCGGCCACTGATCCCTTTAGGGGACTTCTCACCGGGTAGCGTTTGGCGTTAAAAGGTCCCATGGGCGCCGCGGTTTGGCGCCGTTTATGCTTATACTCCCTGAAATTAGAGCAGAATTGCCGCTTCTCGCGAGAAAGACACCATGAAACGCATCGACGCCCACGGACTGCAGATCGCCCCCGTCCTGTTCGACTTCATCGCCAAGGAAGCCGCCCCCGGGACCGGCATCCAGCCGGATGCGTTCTGGGCCGGCGTCGCCGCTCTCATCAAGGACCTAGGCCCGAAGAACCGCGAACTGCTCAAGGTGCGCGATACGCTGCAGGCCAAGATCGATGCCTGGCATCTGGCCAACAAGGGCGCCTTCGACATGAACGCCTATACGGCGTTCCTCAAGGAAATCGGCTACCTCCTCCCGGAGCCCGCGACCAAGCAGGTCGAGACTGCCAATGTCGATATCGAGATCGGCCAGATCTGCGGCCCGCAGCTCGTGGTGCCGCTCACCAATGCGCGCTATGCGCTGAATGCCGCGAATGCGCGCTGGGGCAGCCTCTATGATGCCTTCTACGGCACCGACGCAATCCCGCATGATCCGTCTGAAGGTGGCAAAGGCTACAACAAAGCACGCGGCGACAAAGTCATCGCTAAGGCAAAAGCCTTCCTCGATCAGGCCGCGCCGCTCGCCACCGGCAGCCACACCGATGTCACGGCCTACAGCATCATTGCGGGCCAGCTCTCGGCCAAGCTCAAGAGCGGCAACCTGACCGCACTGAAGAACGAGTCCCAGCTCGCTGGCTATCTCGGCGAGCTCGCCACCCCGACCTCGATCCTGCTGGTCAATAACGGCCTGCATATCGAAGTGAAGATCGATCGAACCAACACCATTGGCAAGGACGACTCCGCTGGTGTTGCCGACATGATCATGGAGTCGGCCGTCTCGACCATTCTCGACATGGAAGACAGCGTCGCCACCGTCGACGCCGACGACAAGGTGCTGGTCTATCGCAACACGCTCGGCCTGATGAACGGGACGCTCTCGGCCGATTTCGAAAAGGGCGGCAAGACGCTGAAGCGCGCACTCAATGAAGACCGTGTCTACAAGACGATCGACGGCAAGAACCTGACCCTGCATGGCCGCAGCCTGATGCTGATGCGCAATGTCGGCCATCACATGTTTACGGATGCGGTGCTCGACAGCGCCGGCGAGGAAATTCCGGAAGGCCTGCTCGATGCCGCCGTTGCCGGCCTGATCGCAATCCACGACCTCAAGAGCAAGGGTCCGATCCGCAACAGCCGCACCGGCTCGATCTATATCGTCAAGCCGAAGATGCACGGCCCCGATGAAGTGGCGCTGACCTGCGAAATCTTTGCGCACGTTGAGAAACTGCTGTCGCTGCCCGAGAACACCATGAAGGTCGGCATCATGGATGAGGAACGCCGCACCACGGTGAACCTCAAGGCCTGTATCCAGAATGCATCCAAGCGCATCATGTTCATCAACACAGGCTTCCTCGACCGCACCGGCGACGAGATCCACACGTCGATGGAAGCGGGTCCGATGATCCGCAAGAACGACATGAAGGCGACGCCGTGGATCAAGGCTTATGAAGAGTGGAACGTGGATGTCGGCCTGATCGATGGCCTGCCGGGCCATGCCCAGATCGGCAAGGGCATGTGGGCCGCGCCCGACAAGATGGCGGACATGCTCACGCAGAAGCTCGGCCATCCGCAGGCCGGCGCCACCACCGCATGGGTGCCCTCACCCACCGCCGCGACGCTGCACGCATTGCACTATCATCAGATCGATGTCGCCACGCGCCAGAAGGATCTCGCCAAGGGCGGTCCCCGCGGCAAGCTCACCGACATCCTCACCATTCCGGTGTCGCAGTCGAACTGGGCGCCGGATGATGTGAAGCAGGAGATCGACAACAACTGCCAGGGAATCCTCGGCTATGTTGTGCGCTGGATCGACCAGGGCGTCGGCTGCTCAAAGGTGCCGGACATCCACGGCGTCGGCCTTATGGAAGACCGCGCGACCTTGCGCATCTCCGCGCAGCACCTCGCCAACTGGCTGCATCAGGGCGTCATCACCAAGGATCAGGTGATGGAGTCGCTGAAACGCATGGCCGTCGTGGTCGACGAACAGAACAAGGGCGACGCGCTGTACCAGAACATGGCGCCCTCGTTCGACGGCGTCGCCTTCAAGGCTGCCTGCGATCTGATCTTCGAGGGACGCACGCAGCCGAACGGCTACACTGAGTACATCCTCACCGCGCGCCGCCGCGAAGCGAAGGCGCTGGCTTGATACACTCTCTGTCTCTGTCGTTATGGCCGGGACAAGCCCGGCCATGACGAATGAGAGAGTATCGATCGCATCGGCTGCAAGCAAAAAAGCCCCGGCAAACCACCGGGGCTTTTTGTTAGTTCATCTCGCTAGAAAACCGCGATGTATTTCAGCAGCGAGATCACACCGAGAATGATCACGACAACGCGGCAAATCTGCTTCGCGCGGCCGTCGATCGGCAACAGATTGATCAAGTACAGAATGAGAATAACGACGAGAAAAGTGATCAAGACGCCGACGAGCATGTGCGTATCCCCCCAGACTCAATATAAATGAATAGCAGCCCCGGCCATCGCCATAGCTGCTCAACAGTGATCCAACGTGGGCGAGAGCATTGGGTTCCCGGATCGGAACAAAAGAACCCTGCGGAGCCGGTACGAAGAGATGTACTTTGGAAGAATCCGTGCCTCCAAAGGCAGAAGTAAGTATTTACCTCACCGAACCAGGCACCCAAGCTGGGCTCTCCGGTCACCGATGGTCCCGTAAAATCCGGCCCCCTGAGCAGAGCGGCCGAAACCGCGCAGAGAGCGGCAGATGAAAAAGCTCCGGTCAATCGCCGGGCCTCATCCTTTGCCGTGCCGTAAGAACGCTTACGCTCCAACTACTTAAAGTAGCCGTATTCAAGCCTGTTTCACGGTACGGGTGCAATCGGAAATATTTACCATTTGAAGCCTTACTAAATCAAATATTTGGGGGATTCATGATGTTCAATCGATTGACCGTTTCCGCATTGCTTCAATCTGTCATCGTCGCCATGGCGCTCTGCGTGGTCGCCGTTCTGGCAACAACAGCTTGGGACTCCTACGGGCGGCTACGTTCAGCCAGCCGCATCTCGGTAATTGCGGACGCCTCCGCGAATGCCTTCAAGGCGATGCATAATCTGCGCACCGACCGTGCATCGACGAACCGGAACCTGAACAACGAGACAGTCATTCAGCCGGACGGAGAAAAATATCTCCGCTCCATTCGCGATTCCGAGATGCCGGCGATGCGAGCAGCGGCTGACCTCATTGCCACCATCGAATTCGCCGATCAAAAGATGCTGCACCCGACGCTGGTCCAGCTGGTCGACAAGCTGACCGCTCTGCAAACCGAGTCCTGGGACGCGATGAGCAAGCCGAAGGCGTCGCGCCGCGCAGCCCTCGGCAAGGAGTATATGGAGACCACGCAGGCGCTGCTTGAAACACTGGAGAAAGTGTCGGCCCAGCTCGCCGCTGCGGTGAACCACAACGATCCCATGATCGATCAATTACTGTCGATCAAACAGGCAGCCTGGCTGTTGCGCAACACCGCCGGCGAAGGATCCCTCCTCGTCGCGAACGGCCTCGCTGTCGGGCGCGCTACACCTGAGAATAAGCTCGCCTACACCAAGTTTGTTGGCGGCATCGATGTCGCCTGGAATGCGCTGGAATTGTCTGCGTCTGGAATGCAGCTGCCGCCCAACCTGGCTGCAACCATAGCTGCGGCGAAGGTGGCTTACTTCGACCCGCAATATATGGCTCTCCGTGACCGTGTCATGAATGCATTGGCGAGCGGCGAAAAGCCCGAAATTACTGCAAGCGAATGGACTCCAATCACCGTTGATCGCATGGCCAGTGCGGTTACAGTCGCCGAACGAGCGCTGAATGAAGCAAAAAGCCACACCTTGATGCGGTGGACTGCCGCGCAGCACGCGTTGATCCTGCAACTGGCGCTGCTCGCTGCCGCGCTCGGCGTAGCATTCGGCAGCATGGTTGCCGTCACCCGCCGCGTCATCACCCCGCTGCACACCATCCGCGATGCGATGATGAAAGTCGCCGCAGGCGATCTCGTCGTCGATGCCGGCTATTCCGAACGGAAGGACGAAATCGGCGCGCTCGCCGGCGCTCTGGAGACCTTCAAGCAACAGGCCAAGGAGAAAGCACAGATCGAACAGCAGGAGCGCAATCGCAACGCCGACGCGACCCAGCGGCAGCAGGCCATTGAACAGCACATCGGGACCTTCGAGGTCCAGATGCGCGATGCGCTCAACGCGCTCGGCAACGCGTCCGATCAGATGAACGCCACATCGGATGGCATGGCGGTCGTGTCCAGCCAGACCAATGCCCGCGTGCAGGTCGCAGCAAAAGCCTCCGGCGAAGCCTCCCTGAACGTGCAGAATGTCGCCTCCGCCGCTGAACAGCTGAGCTCGTCGATCAACGATATCAGCCGGCAGGCTGCGCATGCCGCGGGTATCGCCAGTCGCGCCGTCAATCAGGCGCAGGAAACCGACGGCACCGTCCAAGGCCTCGCCAAGACCGCCAACCGGATCGGCGAGGTGGTCGGGTTGATCAACGATATCGCCTCGCAGACCAACCTGCTGGCGCTCAACGCCACTATCGAAGCCGCGCGCGCTGGCGAGGCCGGACGTGGCTTTGCGGTCGTCGCATCGGAAGTGAAGTCGCTGGCCAGCCAGACCGCCAAGGCAACCGACGATATTTCCGAGCAGATCGCAGATATCCAGAAGGTCGCCAATGAGGCGATCGAGGCGATCAAATCGATCGGCGGCATCATCGGCGAAGTCAATGAAGTAGCAACTGCCATCGCCGCGGCCGTCGAAGAACAGGGCGCCGCGACACAAGAGATCACCCGGAGCACGCAGCAGGCTGCCGATGGCACCCGCAATGTGTCGGACAATATCGCCGGCGTCAGCGCCGATGCGGACGCAGCTGGCGCTGCCGCGCAGGATGTGAAGGTAGCTTCGGAAACGCTGGCCACGCAGACGCGCCAGCTTGGCGCACAGGTGACGGACTTCCTCGGCAAGATACGGGCTGCCTAGGCAGGGCCTGATCAGTCACGTCATCGAGCGCTGACAAGCATCAAAAGCCCCGGCATCGTCGGGGCTTTTTTCTTTGAAGCGTCGCCGGGCACGACAATCTTCTACCTTAAGTGGCGATATTAGAAACGAATTTATCAAAACGAGCACGCACGTGAATATTTACCAATTGCAGCCTTAAATATCGAAATATTTTTTGGGGGATTCATTGTGCTTCATCGATTGACCGTTTCCGCATTGCTCAAGTCCGTGATTGCCATCATGGCGGTCTGTGTCGTCACATTCCTTGTTCTCAGCGCATGGGAATCATATGGGCGCCTCAACGTCGCGGGGCGCATGTCGACGATCGCCGAGGCATCCGGCCATGTGTTCAAGGCAATGCACAATCTGCGCACCGACCGGTCCACGACGTTCCGCACGTTGAACGTCGATGTCGTGATCCAGCCCGATACCGAGGCCTATCTGCGCCGTATCCGCGGCGCTGAAATGCCAGCAATGAAAGCAGCAGGAGAATTGCTGGTCACCGCCGACTTCCCCGGCAAGGCAACGCTGGTGCCCGAGTTTAACCGGCTGATGCAGGCCTTGATCGCGCTGCAGACAGAATCCTGGGACCAGATGAGCAAGCCGAAGGCCTCGCGCCGCGCCGGCCTTGCCAAGGAATTCCAGGACAATGTCGATTCCGTTCTGGCCATGCTCGAAAAAGTCTCGTCAGCCCTCACCGCCGCCGTAACCCACAACGATCCGGTGATCGATCAGTTGCTGTCGATCAAGCAGATGGCCTGGCTGATGCGCAACACATCGGGCGACGCCTCCGTCATTGTGTCGAACGCGCTCGCGGTCAACAAGATCTCGCCGGAGCTGCAGCGAAGCTATGTGAAGCTGACGGGCGGCATCGAAACTGGATGGAATGCGCTGGACATCGCATCGTCGGGAACTGAACTGCCGCAAGGTCTCATCACGGCCCTTGCCGCAGCGAAAGCATCCTATTTCGATCCTCAATACTTGGCACTGCGCGACCGCCTGATTCAAGCTGTCGCAACCGGCGAGAAGCCCGAAATGCCGGCGACGGCCTGGACACCGCTCACCGTCGACAAGATGAGCACAGCCGTGGTCGTAGCCGAACGCGCGCTGGACGAGGCCAAGAACCACAGCCTTGTGCAGTGGTCTGCTGCGCAAGGCTCATTGATCCTGCAACTGGTGCTACTGGGGGCCGCCATCATGCTCGTCGTTGGCGCCATAGTCACTATCACGCGCCGTGTCACCACGCCGCTGCTCACCATCCGCGACGCGATGCTGAAAGTGGCGGGCGGCGATCTCACCGTCGATGCCGGCTATGCCGATCGCCAGGATGAAATCGGCGGGCTGGCCGGTGCGCTGGAGACCTTCAAAAAGCAGGCGATGGAAAAAGCCGAGATCGAGGCGCAAGAACGCCATCGCAATGCCAATGCGAGCCAGCGCCAGCAGGCCGTCGAGCAGTATATCGGCATGTTCGAGATCCAGATGCGCGACACGCTGGGCGCCCTTGGCAGCGCCTCTGACCAAATGAATACGACATCTGACGGCATGGCCACTGTGTCCAGCCAGACCAATGCCCGCGTGCAAGATGCCGCGCGCGCCTCCGGCGAAGCCTCAGCGAATGTGCAGAACGTTGCCGCTGCGGCGGAGGAGCTGAGTGCCTCGATCAACGACATCAGCCGTCAGGCATCGCATGCGGCCGGCATCGCCAGCCGCGCCGTCAGCCAGGCACAGCAGACCGACAATACCGTTCAGGGCCTCGCCCAGACAGCGAACCGGATCGGCGAAGTCGTCGGGCTGATCAACGACATCGCCTCGCAGACCAACCTGCTAGCACTCAATGCCACCATCGAAGCTGCGCGCGCCGGCGAAGCCGGACGGGGCTTTGCGGTCGTTGCGTCCGAAGTGAAGTCGCTGGCCAGCCAGACGGCCAAGGCGACCGAGGATATTTCCGAACAGATCGCGGATATCCAGAAGGTCGCCAATGAGGCCATCGAAGCCATCAAGTCGATCGGCGGCATTATCGGCGAAGTGAATGAAGTTGCCACCGCGATTGCGGCTGCAGTCGAAGAACAGGGCGCAGCGACGCAGGAAATTACCCGCAGCACCCAACAGGCGGCCGATGGCACCCGCAACGTGTCCGACAATATCAGCGGAGTCAGTGCTGATGCCGACGCCGCCGGTGCAGCCGCTCAGGATGTGAAGGTGGCATCAGAGACCCTGGCGACGCAGACACGCCAACTCGGCACTCAGGTGACGGACTTCCTCGGCAAGATCCGCGCGGCTTAAGCGCAATCTATGACGTGGCGCGGATTATTCCCGCGCCACGACCGGCATGCGCTCATACTTCGCCTGCACCGATGGCGAGACTGGCGACATCTGCAGCGACGCGCCGCGCTTGTCAGCGCCGCGGCCAGTGACCATCAGCCCATCGGCACCGGCGACGATATCACCCTTGCGCAGTGTTGGATCGTTCTCGAGTTTCACCGGCGCCAGACCGATCTGGTCCTTACCGTTACAGGTGCAACCGGCCACCAGTTCGGTGCGGTACTTGAATGCATTCGGCAGCTCGGAATAGGGCTTGCCGCTCTCGGTCGCAGCCGTGTCGATACTGCTGCCGTAAACAACCTTGGTATCGCTCGCCGGACAGAAATTATTGCACGACGCCGCACGGCTCTGACTGTCGGTGGCTGAAATCGGGAAGTAACGCCCATCGCACGTGCGCACGCAAAAAGCCTGACGCCCGCCGCTTGCTGCGCGAGGGCGCTGCTCCTGCGCCGGCGGACCTTCATTGACGAACGGCAGCGAGATATCCGGGCCACGACCACGTGCTATCCCGCCGAACAATGCCGAGAAGAAATCCTGTGCCTGCGCTGGGGCGGCACCGAGCATGACAATCGCCGCGACCGCGCCAAGGGCCATCCGTTGTCCTGGAAATCGGGTCATGGGGCCTCCAACGCGGCATCAAAGCAGAATGATCGACTCTCAGTAGAGCGACGAAGCGGAAAGGTTCATCGCCTGACGGCCCGGAGCCTGCTGCACGCCGGCAGGGCGAACCGAGATCGATGTGACGCTGCGCGGCGCCGGAGCCGTGCGCGCCTCATAGTGTGGGGCAACCGACTTCGGCAGCACCACAACCCTGGTCCCAACGCTGACGCGACTGAAAAGGTCCTGCACATCTTCATTGGTCAGGCGGATACAACCCGACGACACGAACTTGCCGATGGTTGACGGATCATTGGTGCCATGGATGCGATAGGCGCTGGAGCCGAGATACATCGCGCGGGCACCGAGCGGGTTGCCGGGGCCGCCAGCCATGAAGCGCGGCAGATAGGGCTGGCGCGCAATCATTTCCTGCGGCGGATGCCAATCCGGCCATTCCGCCTTGCGCGTGACAGTCTGCGTTCCGGACCAGGTGAATCCTTCGCGGCCAACACCGACGCCGTAGCGGATCGCGCGGTTGTTGCCGAGCACATAATAAAGCTGGGTATTGCCAGTATCGATGATCACTGTGCCCGGCGCTTCGCGGGTCATATAGTTGACTTCAGCGCGGCGCAGGCGCTCGGGGAGAGCGGCATCCATATTTTCCCGCACCCGCGGTGCAGCCATCACATCGTCGTCCGGTGGAAACGCACTTTGCGCAGCCGGTGCATAGTTCATCACCTGCGCCGATGCGCTGGAGATGAACGGCGGAGCAACGATCAGAGCGGCTGCAACAACGAGCGCACTTGTGAGACGCAGCGACAGCTTGCGGTTTCCAGATGATGCCTGTGACATGTGACTGCCCCGTTTGGCGACGCGTCATCGTCGTGATGACCGCAACCAACTGCGTCGAAGCCTCACGGTTCCCACCCCGCGGGCTTTCGTCGAATGATTTGTCAACCAAGGAACCATCACGAAATTGCGACGGAACTTTTGCGGTATGGTCGTGTTGTAGAGCCCGATCGCATGTCGGCGATCTGACGCGCGAACGCGGTCTGCGCGAACAAGTGGCGGCATGTCGGGACAGCTCATGAGTGAAGTACGCGCTCTCCCCGAAAAGCCCGCCGGCACGCCGGTGCCCGAGAGCAAGATCGAGCAGCCGCCGGTGTTCCGCCGTGCCGAGGTGGTTGCTTTCACGCTGGTATCGCTGCTGGTGATCACCGTGATTACAGTGCTCTATGTCGCCAAGGCATTCTTCCTGCCAATCGTGACAGCCTTCATCATTGGCACCATGTTGTCGCCTGCAGCCAGCTTTCTCGAAAAGCGTCGCATTCCGCGATCAGTCTCGGCAGTCCTGATCGTTATCTTGGTCTGCGCCGGGCTCGCCTTCATCGTGGGGCTTATTTCATCCCCGCTGATGGAATGGACGACGCGGCTCCCCGAACTAGGTTCGCTGCTCAAGAACAAGCTGCATGTCTTTGACCGACCGCTGGCGCTCTGGCACCAGATACAGAGCATGTTCAGCAGCGCCGAAACGCTTGCGACAACAAAGTTCGAATTGCCCAAGATCGACTGGGTGCAGCCAACCGTCGAATTCCTGTCGCCAACCTTCACCGAATTCCTGCTGTTCTTCGCCACGCTGGTGCTGTTCATCGCAAGCTGGAAAGACCTGCGCCGCGCGCTGGTGATGAACTTCGCCGATCACGAATGGCGGCTGCGGACCCTGCGCATTCTCAATGCGATAGAGACCAGCCTTGGCGAATATCTGTTGATGGTCACTATGATCAATTTCGGAGTCGGCATTGCCACCGGCGTGATCTGCGCGGCCACCGGCATGCCCAACCCGGCCGGACTCGGCGCGCTGGCAGCCACGCTCAACTTCTTCCCGATCATCGGCCCCGTAGCCATGTTCGTCATCCTGGTCGCGGTGGGCATCATTTCGTCGGAAACGATTGCAGCGGGCATGATCGCGCCGCTGCTGTTCGTCGGCCTCACCTTCATGGAAGGCCACTTCATCACGCCCACGATCATTGGACGCAAATTGCAACTCAACGCGCTGGCGGTGTTCATCGGGCTGGCGTTCTGGACCTGGCTTTGGGGCCCGATGGGCGGCTTCCTGGCGGCGCCGATCCTGATCGTCGGGCTGATCCTGAAAGAGCATTTGATGCCGATCAATTCGCCGCAGTTGCCGCCGGATTAATCCAGCTCTACTGATGGAACCTACGGTCTAACCGGGCGTTTCTGCATTGGATTTTCAGTATCAGGGGAGCTTCGCATGGCGGATATCGATGGCCTGGATGAACTCAAGAAACTGACCGACAAAGCAACCTATAGCCGCCTTCAGAAGGATCTCACCGCCGTGAAAAACGATGTTGCAGCCCTGACCGAACAGATCACCGACGCGCTTAATGCCTTTACCGGCCAAGCTACTAAACAAGCCCGCCGCGGCGTCAAGCAAGCCCGTGCGGACGCCGAAGACATGATGTCCGACATGCGGGAGCGCGGCAGCGCGGCCTACGATGCTGCGCATGACGCAGCCTATTCACTGGAGGAAACGCTGGAAGACAGCATCACCCAGCGCCCATTGGCTGCAGTCGGCCTGGCGCTCGGCCTCGGCGTGCTGATCGGGATGGCTTGGCGCCGCTGATTCATATGCGCAGGATTGGAATGTGATGACTGGCGGCGCCCGAGGGTGCCGTCAGTTTTCTTTGTATTTTAGAGTTCGGGTTCGGGGGCTTCCATGCTGAAGGGTATCATCGACGATCTAAAGAACAGCACAGGCAACAGCTTGCGCATGACATCGCTCATGGCACTGGCGGGCTTTGCTGGGTTCGTGGCGCTCTGCTTCCTGTGTATTGCGGCTTTCATCGCGGTGATGCAGCGCTACGGCGTCATTGAGGCCTGCCTCACCATCGCCGGCATCTTTTTGGTCATCGCGGCGATCTTCGCACAGATCTATGCGACCAAGCAGAAGCAGGCCCGCGAGCACGCAGCAGCCGCGGCGCGCGCAGCGGCCAGAGCTGCTGCGAATGCGCCGCTGATCGATCCGATGCTGGTGGCGACCGGCATTCAGATCGCGCGCACGCTCGGCCTCAAGAAGGTTATTCCGCTGCTAGCGCTGGTCGGCGTCGCACTTGGCTATATGGCCAATCGCAGCAGCACTGCGGCAGATGATGGTACGAATGAAACCGGCGACCCCGATGAGGTCGCCGACGATTGATTTAAATTGTCAGCGTGAAGATCAGGTCACACAGCGACCCGGCTGCAGCATCTTTGCCATCTCGCTGAGCACACTCACAGGCGGTTCGCAGCCCACCGCCGCACGCTGCGGTTTGGCATTCATGGGGAGGGGCCGGATATTGACGGCTTCATTCTTGGTTGGAGCCACCACGGGCGCGACGCCCATCCGCAGAAGGACGGACGTATCCGACAGCCCCTGAACGCGGAACGAGAGAGTCTGGCTCTGCTCGTTCTGTGTGGTAATTAGTGATGCCCGGTCGCCCTTGGCAGCCCGGTTGACGCCGCTGGACGCAGCCTTGTCTGAATCGGTCAGCGTGCCCCGCAGATCATTGCCGGAAGCATACTGGATGGCGCCGAACATGGTCGCTCCGGCGACCATTCCCAAGACCAAGCTGGATACCTTTGACATGTGAGCCTCGCCTGCCCTGCGCCGCGTCGTTGCGTGGCGCTCATAATAGGAACGTGCGTCAAGGCTCTAGGGTTCAAGAACGGCGATCACTTAACCGTGTGTTAAATAATTTGACGCCCGCGGGAACGCTTTTCACCCTCGCGCGTCTTCCCGGAAGCCGGTCGTCCCCTGCCCCAATTGACCGGCGACGCGGGGTGGAGCTGTGGTGATGCCAGCTGCACCCCGCATTCTTTTGAGGAATAGGTAAGGCTCTCTCACCCTTCGAAAGAATCGCGGGTGAAGGTATTTCTCTGCCCGCGACGCTCGGTTCATAGAGTTATCTGTTCGGCTTACTTCTTGCTCATCACCATTGGGCATGCACTCGCCGAGAGCGGCGAGAACGCGTCTTCGCCCTTCACCGTGGCGAGGATTCTGAACACGTCATAGCTATCGGTGACCTCGGAAGGCTTCTTGACCTCGGCGAGATACATGTCGTGGACCATCAGATTGTCCGGACGCAGCTTGCCGTTGCGCAGAAAGGCATCGTCAAAGGTGCGCCCCTGCAGATCCTTGACCACAGCGGCAGGATCCTTGGTATTCGCGGCCTCCACCGACTTGATGTAGTTCAGCGTCGAGGAATAGACACCGGCCTGCATCATGCTCGGCGGCTTGCCCATCTTGGCAGCGTAACGCTTGGAAAATGCACGCGTGCGGTCGTCCATATTCCAGTAGAAGCCGGACGTCACCAGCAGGCCTTGCGCGCTCTTCAATCCGACGCTTCGGATGTCATTCACGTCGATCAAGAGCGCAATCATCTTCTGATCGCCGCCCATCAAACCGAACTCTTCTGCCTGCTTGATGGCATTCTGCGTGTCGCTGCCGGCATTGGCGATGGCGATGACCTTGGCGCCCGACGACTTGGCCGTCAGAAGCTGCGAGGAGAAATCCGCCGTGTTGATTGGATGCGGCGCACGGCCAAGCGCCTTGCCGCCGCCCTTCACGGCAACTTCCGTTACGTCACGCTCGAGCGCCTGACCAAAGGCATAATCCGCAACAACGAAGAACCATGTGTCGCCACCGCGCTGAAGCATCGCCTTGCCGGCGACATTGGCCAGCGCGTAAGTATTGTAGGTCCACTGAATGAAGTTCGGCGAGCAGAACTTGCCGCTGAGATCCGCCGAACCGCCGGCCGACGTGATGAACATCTTGTTGCGGTCCTTGGCGAAGGTCTGCACGGCGATGCAAACAGACGACACCGGCACGTCGAGAATGACGTCAACGCCTTCCTGATCATACCACTGGCGCGCAATATTGCCGCCGACATCGGGCTTGTTGAGATGGTCGGCCTGGATCAGCTCGATCGTCTTACCGAGTACCTTGCCACCGCATTCGTCGATCGCGAGCTGCGCTGCCGCCACCGAGCCCTGCCCGCCGTTGTCAGCGAACAGGCCTGTCATGTCGGACAGCACACCGAACTTCAGTGGAGTATCCGCAGCAGCACGAACGATCGCCGGCGAAAAAACTGCAGCGCTGACGCCAGTTGCACCGAGGCCAGCCAGGAATGTACGTCGCTTCATCAATAGTCCTCCCGTTTTTGGTTTTTTGGTATGAAAGTATCGTCGCCCTGCTGTGACGAAGATCATGGTGAGCCGGATGACGCTCCTTTGTCCGGCAGCTCGAATTCAAGCAGCGCAGAGCTGAATGACTTCCCGTGCGTATCCAGCGCGAGCGATCGCACAACACCGCCACCGAGCGCGCCCGTCAGCACGAAGTTCAGCGCGCCGAGCGCCGGCAATTCATAGCGCGTGACGGTGCCGGTGATGGTGTCGCCGAAATGGTCCGCGACGCAATCGGCGGTCACATGCTCGGCCAGAAACGCGAAGTCCCCCATATCGAAAGCGATGACAGAAATGTTGGACCTGTCGCCCTTGTCGCCGCTGCGTGAATGCGCGATCTCACGGAGTTTCATGGTCAGGCCTCCATGAATGTGACTGATGACGTCACGACAGTTTCGGGCAGTAAAGCCGAAGCGACGCCGACGATTTCGCGCGCCGATTTCCAGGCCCCGCCGCCACCGGCAGGCCCGTTGGTGTAGAGCGTCTCGACCTCATTGCCGATCTTCACGGCCTCTGCGAGCGAGTCTGTGCGCCCCGCGACGCGGATGCGGACTTCATAGGGGTCACGGCCTTCGGCCAGGGCGTCACCATGCAGCGCATTGACACCGATCAGGTCGAACCGGCTCTCCGTCATCTTCACGCCGGTGATCGCAAGGCGTTCGCGCACAATCTCAAGCGCCAGACGCCCGCGCGCCACGGCATTGGCACCTGCATAGGAGATCTCGCCCTCGCCGATATAGCTGTCGAGATAGCCGACGGATGTTTTCAGCAAGCCCGTCTTCGGCGCTCCGCTTCCACCTGTGACATGGATGCGATCCGGTCCGACCTCCTCGACACGCACCTGCGAAAAATCGGCAACCACATCCGGCTGGTAATAGCGGGTCGGATCATGAATTTCGTAGAGCAGTTGTTCGGTCACCGTCGCGCGCGTGATCTGGCCGCCCGAGCCCGCGACCTTGGTGACGACGAGATCGCCGTCCTCACGCACCTCGCCGATGGGAAAGCCAAGCCGCGCGAGGCCCTGCACATCCTTCACGCCGGGATCGGCGAAATAGCCGCCGGTGATCTGGCCAGCACATTCCAGGAGATGGCCGACCATGGTGCCTTTGCCAAGCAGGTCCCAGTCATCCATCGCCCAGCCGAATTCATGCACCAGCGGCCCGAGAAACAGCGCCGGATCGGCCGCACGGCCGGTGATGACGACATCAGCGCCACCGGCGAGCGCTTCGGCGATAGGCGCTGCGCCGGTATAGGCATTGGCCGAGATCACGCGGTTGCCCAGCGCTTTCACGGAGCCACCTTCGTCCAGCGCGACATCGGACGCGCGCGCCTGTTCCAGCACATCGTCGCCCGTTACTGCCGCAACCTTAAGACCGGGCAGACCGAGCGCCCTGGCGATGTCACGCGTCGCCTGCGCCGCCGCGACGGGATTCGCCGCGCCCATATTGGTGACGATCTTGACGCCATTCTTTCGACAGATCGGGAGCACCGCCTTCATGCGGTCGGCGAGCAGCGGATCGAAGCCGCCCTGCGGATCCTTCAAGCGGTCCTGTTGGGCCAGCGCGATGGTGCGTTCGGCAAGGCACTCGAAGACGAGATAATCGAGGTCGCCGCTTTCGGCGAGTTCGATTGCCGGTTCGATCCGGTCACCCGAATAGCCCGCACCAGATCCGATCCTGATGGTGCGCACGAGCAGTTCTCCCTGGATCAAACTTGCCTGCAGTCACATCGCGAATAACGCGATCGCCGCATGCCCATCTCCCGATCGCTTTTTGACGGACACGCCACAGGCCCGAGCAGGCGATCACGCGCATGTCGCTTTCGGGCATTGAAGCCAGAAGCTTCCCTCTATTCAATTGAATTAATTCTATCCCATTGATAGAAATTCTCTATGGATGTGAATCTCCGGCAGATCCGGTCTTTCGTCGTCGTCGCCCAAGCCGGCAGCTTCACCCGCGCCGCGGAGTTGCTGCATCTGGCGCAGCCGACGCTGACGGTTCAGATCAGGCGCCTCGAAGAAACCCTCGAGGTGAAACTGTTCGATCGCAACACCCGCTCCGTCGAACTAACGCGGGTCGGCCGCGAACTGCTGCCGGTGTTTCAGCGCATGATCCGCGATCTCGATGCCGTCGTCGTGGATACTCGCGATATCGCGGCCAAGCGCCGGGGCGTCGTCCGGATCGCGGCGCTTCCCTCGGTCGCCGCAGGTGCCCTGCCCGAGGCCATCAAGTCGTTTCGCGAGTTGCAGCCCGGCGCATCTTTCGTCCTGAAGGACGTGATCGCCAACCGCGTCCTTGACCTCGTCCGCTCAGAAGAGGTCGATCTCGGCATCATGGGCGGCAGCGTCACCGGTCACGACGTGGACGTGCTGCTCGAAGTGCGCGACCGCATGCATGTGGTGTTTCCGGCGAAGCACCCGATCGGCGGCATCCGCAAGGTCACCATCGAGGATCTGATGAAATATCCGCTGGTGCTGATGGATCCCGCGACCAGCGTCCGCGCGGTCGTCGACAGCGCCTTCCTGATCGCGGGACACATCGCGCAGCCGACCTGCGAAGCGACCTATATGATGACGGCTATCGCCATGGTCCGCGCCGGCCTGGGCATCACCATCCTGCCCGGCTCCGCTCGCGAGATCGGCGCGGAGCCGGACCTGCGCTCGCGGCAGATCGACGTCGCGGATTTCTCGCGGGCCATCACCATCATCAAGAAAGCCGGCCGCACGCTGCCGCCGATCAGTGAAGCCTTTGGCGATCACCTCGCCAAGTCAATCGGCGCGCAGCCGTTATTTGCGCGCCGCTGATACCCGCGATTACTTCATCGCGTCATAGACTGCGAAGCTGTAGGCACCTTCCGGCTTCTTGGTTATCACGGGATCCGAACCGCCAGACATCAGCGTCGCGACCGTGCGATCATAGTCCTTGACGTCGAGCTTGCCATTGGCATCGCCGAGCAACTTGCTGACCTCGGTCATCATGCGCTTCTGGTCTTTGGCAGTCTTGGCGCCCGTGGAGTCGCCAGCCAGGATGATCTTCACGGCTTCGTCGGGATTGGCCTTGGCATAGTCCCAGCCCTTCATCGACGCCTTTACGAACTTCGCCATCTTGGCGACGAAGGCGGGGTCCTTGAGGTTCTTGTCGAGCACCCAGAGACCGTCTTCCAGCGTCGCGACGCCTTCGTCCTCATATTTGAACACGGTGAGCTGGCTCGGCTTGTAGCCGCCGTCGATCACCTGCCAGTATTCGTTATAGGCCATGGTCGACACGCAATCGGCCTGCTTCTGCAGCAGCGGATCGACATTGAAGCCCTGCTTGATGATCTTGACGCCCGTCGGGGAGCCATCGGTCTTGTAGCCCAGCTTCGACATCCAGGACAGGAACGGATATTCGTTGCCGCCATACCAGACGCCGGTGACCTTGCCCTTCAGATCGGTCGGCTTCTTGATGCCGGTCTCGGCGCGGCAGGTGAGTTCGAGCCCGGACTTCTTGAAGGTCTGCGAAATATTCACCAGCGGCACGCCCTTCTCGCGCGAGGCCAGCGCCGACGGCATCCAGTCCACCACCACATCGGCACCGCCGCCCGCGATCACTTGCGGTGGGGCGACATCGGGACCGCCCGGCTTGATCGTCACGTCGAGCCCGGCGTCCTTGTAGAAGCCCTTCTCCTTGGCGACGAAGTAGCCGGCGAACTGGGCCTGTGCGACCCATTTGAGCTGGATGGTGACCTTGTCCGCCGCTTGCGCGGAGCCGAGCGAGAGAGCCATCGCTGCGCCGAATGCCATGATCTTCTTCATGCTCAACTCCAGAATTGGCGAACCTGCCGAACTAGGTCCGCATCGATGGATGCCAAAACGTCGTCACGCGCTCGGCGAGCGCAACAAGTCCATAAAATGCCATTCCCGCGATCGCGGCCAGCGCGATCTCCGCCCACACCATATCGAGCGCCATGCGCCCGGCTTCGGTGGAAATTCGAAAGCCGATGCCTTGCGTCGGCGTGCCGAAGAATTCCGCGACGATGGCACCGATCAGGGCCAGTGTGGCATTGATCTTCAGTGCATTGAAGATGAAAGGTAGAGCAGCGGGAAGATACAACTTGATGAGAGTCTGGGCATAGCTCGCGCCGTAAGAGCGCATCAGGTCACGCTCGATATCGCCGGCAGCTTGCAGACCGGCCAACGCATTCACCAGCATCGGGAAGAATGTCACCAGCGCCACGACCGCGGCCTTCGACGGCCAGTCGAAGCCGAACCACATGACCATGATCGGCGCGACGCCAACCAGTGGCAGTGCCGAGAAGAAGTTACCCAAGGGTAGCAGCCCGCGGCCGAGAAATTCAAAGCGATGCGCGAGGATCGCCACTAGAAGCCCGGCGCCACAGCCGATGGCATAGCCGATCAGCACACCACGGATGAAGGTCTGCACGAAATCCGCGCCCAATATCGGCAGCGACGCCATGAATTTCGTAGCGGCAGCGCTCGGCGACGGCAGCAGCACCGGCGGCACGCCCGCCCCGCGCACCACAACTTCCCAGAGATAGAACACGGCCGCACCGAACAGCAGCGGGATGGCCAGATCGATAGCCTTGCGGAATACACTGCTGCGCGGCCTCAGCCCGGCCAGCGCAACAACGCAGATCCACGACGCCAGCCAGACGCCGATCACCACCATCCAGAAGCCTGATGCCGCATCGCCGACGATCAAGGGATCGCGGAGCAGCATCAGTGTCATATCCGCAGTGATGCCTGCGCCGACAAGCCCGATCACGATGGCAGGCAGGCCACGGAAGCCGGCAGCGAAAGCGAACACAAGCACAATGACGCCGGTCAGCAGAAACGTCAGCGGGCGCGCCATCAGCGCGGCGACAGGCACACCCGAGAGCGGCAATGGCAGCATCAGTGTGATCAGCACGCACACCGCCGACATGATGAAGCCCAGGCGGATCTGGCGACGATTCATGCACGCGCCCCCATCCGCTGCGCCACCTTGCGTTCGGCATAGCTGACGATGGCGATCAAACCAGAAGCCAAAACGGCTGCGGCAACCAGCGCCGACCAGATCTGGATGGTCTGGCCGTAGTACGAGCCGGCCAGCAAGCGCGCGCCGATGCCGGCCTCGGCACCGGTCGGCAGTTCAGCGACGATGGCGCCGATCAGCGAGATGGTGATGGCGACCTTGAGGCTGGCAAAGAGATACGGCACGGCCGATGGCCAGCGCAGTTTCGACAGCACCTGTCTAGATGTCGCCGACCATGTGCGCATCAGGTCCATCTGCATCGGATCGGGCGAGGTAAAGCCTTTCACCATGCCGATGGTGATGGGAAAGAAGCTCAGATAGGCCGAGATGATCGATTTCGGCAGCAGGCCCTGTAGGCCGACGGCACCGAGCACCACAATGAAGATCGGCGCCAGCGCCAATATGGGCACCATCTGCGAGCAGATGATCCACGGCATCAGGCTACGCTCCAGCACGCGGCTGTGCACGATGGCGAGCGCCAGCACGATGCCGAGCAGCGCGCCCAGCGCGAAGCCGAGCAGCGTCGCCGACAGCGTCACCATGGAATGATAGACGAGGCTACGCGGCGCCGTCGGCGCATAGCCGAACACGCCGTCGATGAAAGCACCGACCACCTGATGCGGCGCCGGCAGCAGCGGCCGTTCCGCGCTCATGGTGCCTTCCAGCAATTCCATCGTCGTGTAAGGCGCTTCCTCGCGCTCGAAGCCGCCGCGCACAAGCGACAGGTTCATCAGCACGGCGCCGATGTACCAGACGACGATCAGCACCGCGACAATGGTCACCACCGGCGCGCTACCCTTGACCAGCGGATGCGTGCGCCATGCCGCACGCGCGACCGGCATCGTATCCACCGTGCTACTCGTCATAGGAATGTCCGGCGCGCAGCCCGGTGCGCACGCGCTGCGCGATCGCCATGAATTCCGGCGTCTCGCGAATTTCCAGCGTGCGGTCGCGCCGGAAATTGCAGTCGATGATATCAGTGATACGGCCCGGCCGCGGCGACATCACCACGATCTTGGTGGAAAGAAACACCGCTTCGGGAATCGAATGCGTCACGAACAACACGGTCTTGCGGGTCTTGGCCCAGAGCTGCAGGAGCTGTTCGTTGAGATGATCGCGCACGATCTCATCCAGTGCTCCGAACGGCTCGTCCATCAGCAGCAATTCGGGATCGAACGACAGCGCCCGTGCGATGGAAACCCGCTGCTGCATGCCGCCGGAGAGCTGCCAGGGAAATTTCCGCTCGAAGCCGGTGAGATTGACGAGGTCGAGGTAGCGCGCGGCGCGCTGCTTTTGTTCGGTCGGCGAAAAGCCCATCAGCTCCAGCGGCAGCTTGAGATTGGCCTCGATGCTGCGCCAGGGAAACAGCGCCGGCGCCTGAAATACATAACCGTAATTGCGCCCGAGCCGCGCCTGCTCCGCGCTCATGCCATTGACAGTGACGCTCCCAGAGCTTGGCTGCTGCAGATCCGCGATCACACGCAGCAGCGTGGTCTTGCCGCAGCCGGAGGGACCGATGAAGGAGACGAACTCCCCGCCACTGATTTGCAGATCGACATTGGATAGCGCTTCGACCTTGCCGTCGGCCGTATCGAAAGTGAGCGACACCTTGCTGACATCGACCGCAACGGGGCGTGTCACTGTGGATTGATAGATATGAGGTTCAGCGTCGGCAGTTGAGTTCATGCGCACCGGTTCGACCAGAAGGGTCACGCAGCCCCGCCACCCCGTCAAAGCCTATGAGCCCTGCGGGACGTGGCAATTTGCCGCTTATCGAGGGATGATATCGGCATTGATCGCTGCATCAACACAATACTGTCAGCCCCCTCCTTCTGCCCGCTGATAGTTTGCGCAAGCGAAGAGGACTTATTGAGCAGGTATCATCCGGCGCGCTCTGGATGGCTTCTGGCCAAACGAAAGCGGCCGGGCACATGGCCTAGCCGCTTCGATGTCAATCAATACCAGCGAGATCAGGACGCCCGAAGTTAGGGCGCCTTGAAATCAGGATGCCTTGGCTGTCTTGTTCTTTGAGTTGCGCTGGAAGAACAGCGCCTGGCTGGCGACGGCCGAGACCATCGCGGGCTGGAACGGCTTCGAGATCAGGAAGGCCGGCTCCGGACGTTCGCCAGTCAGGAAACGCTCCGGATAGGCGGTGATGAAGACTACCGGCACTTCGAAGATACGCAGCAACTCGTTCACCGCATCAAGACCCGAGCTGCCATCGGCGAGCTGGATATCGGCGAGGATCAGGCCGGGCTTCTTGTTCTTTGCGAGCGCAACCGCATCTGCATGAGTGCGTGCAACGCCGATGACGTTATGACCGAGATTCTTCACGAGGCTTTCGAGATCCATCGCGATGAAGGTCTCGTCCTCGATGATGAGAACGTCGGTGGCGATTTCGGCGGCCATTTCTCGGCCGGCCGTATCGGCCAGTGTACGCACTTCCGCCACATCAGCATCGAGTACGAAGGCGACTTCCTCTTCCGAGAAGCCTTCGAGCGACAGCAACAGGAAGGCCTGTCGTGGCAGCGGGGTGATGTTGGAAATGCGCTTCTCGGACGCGGCCTGCAGCGGCGCGACGTCCGGATTGTCGTTCAAGGCGACAGAGTTCCAAATCTGGGTGAACAGGCGAAACAAGCCGGCACGGGCTCCGTGTTGCTCGTCGAGCAACGACTGGTCCTGCAGCAACGCTTCCAGCATGGCGCCTACATAGGCATCGCCTGAGGCCTGGTTACCTGTGAGGGCGCGGGCATAGCGCCGCAACAGCGGCAAGTGTTCAGCTACGAGCTGTGATCGGGACATCCCCACTCCATCCTGTCTGGTCAAAGACGACTCTACGTCAAAGTCGAAGGGGTATTCGGATACAATCCGGCTCCCTCGTTGTGCTTGTTTACGCCCCAGCCAGACAAAAGTTCCATCGGGTCGGAACTTTCGGCCACGCTCCGCATTAGATCGCCGACAGACGCCGCAAAGGCTTCAAAAATCAAGAAAATTTCTCAAATTCCAGGGACATGTCTTCTGGGGAATGTGGAACGGGTCATGAAAGATGTGAAGCCAAAGGGCGGATTAAACGCCGAAATCCAGTCACGGATCGGGCATCAGTTGCGCGCTATGTACGACGATGTCGTGCGACAGGGCGTGCCAGACCGATTTGCGGAGCTGATCCGCAAGCTGGACGGGGCTGAGGCTCAAGCCCAGATCGCTGGCGATCCCGGCAAAAATGAAGGAGGGGAATAATGCCTCTCACAGACTCACTCCGCGACGACATTCTGGCGTCGGTGCCTAGCCTGCGCGCCTTCGCGATCTCGCTCTCCGGCAACGGTGACAGGGCCGATGACCTCGTTCAGGAAACGCTGTTGCGCGCTCTCGCCAATATCGACTCCTTCCAGGTCGGCTCGAATCTCCCTGCGTGGTTGTTCACCATTCTGCGCAACCTGTTCCGGTCGGACTATCGCAAGCGGCGACGGGAAGTTGAGGATGCGGACGGTAGCTATGCCAAGACTCTGAAGACCCAGCCGGCACAAAACGCCCATCTGGAATTTGAGGAGTTTCGCGCGGCGCTTGAGAAGCTTCCGCAGGATCAGCGCGAAGCGCTTATTCTCGTCGGCGCATCGGGCTTCTCCTATGAGGACGCGGCCACGATCTGCGGCTGCGCCGTCGGCACCATCAAGAGCCGCGTCAACCGCGCGCGTTCGAAGCTCAGCGCTCTTCTCTACGTGGATGGCGCGGAAGACTTCGGCCCGGACGATACCGTCCGCGCAGTGATCGGCGGATCGGGCGGTTAGTTCGATCCGCAATTGAGGCAAGACAAGCGGTCACTTCGGTGGCCGCTTTTTTTGTGCGAGTTGGTATGAGTGTATCAGCAGCGCACCGACTTCTTCCGCAATCGGGGCGAAGGAACCGCCACCATCTTTCCGCCACACAGAAAGTGCCCCTCGCGCTCACATCGCCGGGGATTTTTGTTGATGCACATGCCATTAACGCCTCGCGACTGCTGTACGAGGACCAACCCGGGATGCCTGCCTTTCGACCACGAACAATCTCGCTTGCCGCCGCACTGAGCATCGCCTGCGCCGGCCATGCCCTCGCGCAGAAGCGATACGATCCCGGCGCATCCGACACCGAGATCAAGATCGGCAACATCATGCCCTATAGCGGGCCGGCTTCGGCCTATGGCATCGCGGGCATCATCGAGGCCGCTTATTTCCGGATGATCAACGATCAGGGCGGCATCAACGGCCGCAAGATCAATTTCATCAGCTATGACGATGCCTACAATCCGGCCAAGGCCGTCGAGCAGGCCCGCAAGCTGGTGGAATCGGACGAGGTGCTCGTGGTGTTTAACCCACTAGGCACACCGTCCAATGCGGCGATCCAAAAATATCTCAACATCAAGAAAGTGCCGCAACTGTTCGTCGCCGCCGGCGCAACCTATTTCGGCAATCACAAGGCTTTCCCGTGGACGATGGCGTGGCAGCCGCCCTATGAGAGCGAGGGCCGCATCTATGCGAAATATCTGCTGAACGAAAAGCCCGACGCGAAGATCGCGGTGCTCTATCAGAACGACGACCTCGGCAAGGACGTGCTGAAGGGCCTGAAAGAGGATCTCGGCGACAAAGCTGGGGGCATGCTGATCGCCGCCGAAAGCTATGAGGTCACCGAGCCGACCATCGATAGCCACATCATCAATCTGAAAGCCTCCGGCGCCGATACCTTCATCAGCGTCACGACACCGAAGTCGGCGGTCCAGAGTATCCGCAAGGTCTCCGAACTCGGCTGGAAGCCGCTCTACATCCAGGGCTATGCCAGCGCCTCGATCAGCTCCGTGCTGAAGCCGGCCGGACAGGACATCGCCCAAGGCATCCTGTCGGCCTATTACGCCAAGGACGGCTCCGACCCGCAATGGGACAATGACCCCGGCATGCAACGTTTCTACGCCTTCCTCGCAAAATACGCGCCGGACGCCCGCCGCAACGACATCTCCGTGGTCTATGGCTACGGCGCAGCTCAGACCATGGTTCAGGTGCTGAAGCAGGCCGGCGACGATCTCACCCGCGCCAATGTGATGAAGCAGGCCGCCAGCCTGAAGGACTTCGCGCCGGACACGATGCTGCCGGGCGTCAAGCTCAACACGTCCGCGACTGATTTCTACCCGATCGAACAGTTGCAGATGATGCGCTTCAAGGGCGACAAATGGGAGTTATTTGGCCCTGTGATCTCGGGCGAGATCAGCCGCTGAATTATACCGGGGGACGGCATATCCATTGCCCAATAAAGCAGCCCTTCGCGGTGTCATCGCGAGGGGCTTTTTGTTGCCGCATACACGCGAACGGTGTTCAATCCGGCCGGAGCCGCAAAGGCCCGCAAAACAAGACGAATAAAAATCAGGGAGTTCTGAAATGCCTTCGATCCGATCGCGCGCACTGGCTTTGTCGGTTGCCGCGGCCTTCAGCGCCGCAGCCAGCGGCAGCGCGCTGGCCCAGAAGAAATACGACACCGGCGCCACTGACACCGAAATCACGATCGGCAACATTATGCCGTATAGCGGCCCTGCCTCGTCCTACGGACTGATCGGCAAGACTGAAACCGCCTATTTCAAGATGGTCAACGACCAGGGCGGCATCAACGGCCGCAAGATCAATTTCATCAGCTACGACGACGCCTATTCGCCGCCCAAGGCGGTCGAGCAGGCCCGCAAGCTGGTCGAAAGCGACGAGGCACTGTTCATCTTCAATTCCCTCGGCACGCCGTCGAATACCGCGTTCCAGAAATACATGAATGCCAAGAAGGTGCCACAACTCTTCGTCGCCACCGGCGCCAGCAAGTGGAACGATCCGAAACACTTCCCGTGGACGATGGGCTGGCAGCCAAGCTACGCGGTGGAAGCACAGATCTATGCGAAGTATCTGATGAAGGAGAAGCCCGACGCCAAGGTGGCGGTGATCTATCAGAACGACGATTTCGGCAAGGACTACCAGAAGGCGTTCAAAGAAGCGCTGGGTGCCAAGGCTGCCACGATGCTGGTCACCGAAGAGAGCTATGAGATTTCCGAGCCGACCATCGATTCCCACATCGTGAAGGTGAAGTCGCTCAATCCCGATGTCGTCGTCCATTTCGTGACGCCGAAATTCGCAGCCCAGGGCATCAGGAAGATCGGTGAACTCGGCTGGAAGCCGCTACAGCTCGTCACCAATGTCAGCGTCTCCGTCGGCGCAGTGATGCAGCCCGCCGGCTTCGACAATGCGCAAGGCGTGCTGTCGGCCGACTACCGCAAGGACGGCGCTGACTCTCAGTGGAAGGACGACCCGGGCATGAAGAAATGGTCGGCTTTCATCGACAAATACATGCCGGGTGCCGACCGCACCGACAACAGCCTCGTCTATGGTTATGGCGCCGCGCAGACGCTGGTGAAGGTGCTGGAGATGTGCGGCGACAACCTGTCCCGCGAGAATGTCATGAAGCAGGCGGCAAGCCTGAAAGACTTCGCGCCAGACACGCTGCTGCCGGGCATCACCATATCCACCTCGGCCACCGACTATGCACCGATCGCGCAGTTGCGGATGATGCGCTTCAAGGGCGACAAGTGGGAGCTGTTCGGCGACGTGATCAATGCCGACACGACTTCGCCGGACTAGTACCGCAGCACTTTGCACTGCACCACTAGAATAACGGAGCCCCTGCGATTTGGTCGCAGGGGCTTATTCTTGTGACCGGCGCATCAGGGGTATTCAATGCGGACAGGAGTCGCAGAACTCCACCAAAGACCTGGGAAGAAATGATCACGGAGATCCATGATGCTCGCACGATCCATGCGCCTTGCAGCACTGCCTGCTGCTATGGCGCTTCTGGCCGCCAGTGTATCCGGCGCGCTCGCGCAGAAGAAATACGACACCGGCGCCACCGATACGGAAATCAAGATCGGCAACATCATTCCTTACAGCGGCCCCGCATCTGCCTATGGAACGATCGGCAAAACCGAGACCGCCTATTTCAATATGATCAACACACAGGGCGGCATCAACGGACGCAAGATCAATTTCATCAGTTACGACGACGCCTATTCGCCGCCGAAAGCCGTGGAGCAGGTGCGAAGGCTGGTCGAATCCGACGAGGTGCTGGTGGTGTTCAATCCACTGGGTACGCCCTCGAACACCGCGATCCAGAAATATCTGAACGGCAAGAAAGTGCCGCAGCTTTTCGTTGCCACCGGCGCCACCAAGTGGAACGATCCGAAGAACTTCCCGTGGACGATCGGCTGGCAGCCCTCCTATCAGAGCGAAGCGCAGATCTATGCGAAGTATCTTCTGAAGGAGAAGCCGAACGCGAAAATCGGCGTGCTTTACCAGAACGACGATTTCGGCAAGGACTATCTGAAGGGCTTCAAGGACGGCCTCGGCGACAAGGCAGCATCGATGATCACCATCGAGGACAGCTACGAGATCGCCGAGCCGACCATTGACACTCATGTAGTGAAGCTGAAAGCTGCGAACCCCGACGTGCTAATGATCTTCACGACGCCAAAATTCGCGGCACAGACTATCAAGAAGACCGCCGAGCTTGGCTGGAAGCCGTTGCAGATCCTCGCCAATGTCAGCGTCTCCGTGGGAGCGGTGATGCAGCCCGCCGGCTTCGACAATGCGCAAGGCGTGCTGTCGGCCTCCTACACCAAGGACGGCACCGACTCCCAGTGGAGGGACGATCCGGGCATGAAGAAGTGGAACGCGTTCCTCGACAAATACATGCCGGACGCCAACAAGGCGGATTCGAGCACGGTCTATGGCTATGGTGCTGCGCAGACGCTGGTCAAGGTGCTGCAGATGTGCGGCGACGACCTGACTCGGGCGAATGTCATGAAACAAGCCGCCAGCCTGAAGGACTTTACCCCCGACACGCTGCTGCCGGGCATCACCATCAATACCTCGCCCACCGATTTCGCGCCTATCTCGCAATTGCAGATGCAGCGCTTCAAGGGCGACAAGTGGGAGCGCTTCGGCGAGATCTTCAGCGCCGACGTCGCGACGCAATAGCTCAGTTGCGGCAGCAGTTCTGCTGCATCAGCGAACACGAATTATACCGCCCCCGCGACATCGTCGCGGGGGCTTTTTCTTGCTGCGAAATGCAGGCGGGTGTTGAATGCTCTCAGGAGCCGCAGAGCTCCTTGTCAAGAAACGTGACACATCACAATTGATCAGGGAGATCAGAAATGCCCGTAATTCGTCTGCGCCTGGCCGCACTTCCGGCTGCTTCTTTGGCTGGCTTGGCTTTGCTCGCCGCATCTGCCACCGGCGCGCTCGCCCAGAAAAAATATGACACCGGCGCCTCAGATACCGAAATCAAGATCGGCAACATCATGCCCTATAGCGGACCCGCCTCCGCCTATGGCGTGATCGGAAAAACCGAGGAAGCCTACTTCAAGAAGATCAATGCTGCTGGCGGCATCAACGGCCGCAAGATCAACTTCATCAGTTATGACGATGCCTATTCGCCGCCAAAAACCGTCGAGCAGGCGCGCAAGCTGGTGGAATCGGACGAAGTTCTGCTGGTGTTCAACTCGCTCGGCACACCGCCGAACTCGGCGATCCAGAAATACATGAACAGCAAGAAGGTGCCGCAACTGTTCGTGGCCACCGGCGCCACGAAGTGGAACGACCCGAAGGACTTCCCCTGGACCATGGGCTGGCAGCCCAACTACCAGAGCGAGACGCAGATCTATGCGAAATATCTTCTGAAGGAAAAGCCCGGCGCGAAGATTGCCGTCCTTTACCAGAACGATGATTACGGCAAGGACTACCTCAAAGGTCTGAAGGACGGCCTTGGCGCAAAGGCCGCTTCGATGATCGTGGTGGAGGAGAGCTACGAGACCTCCGAGCCGACCATCGACAATCACATCGTCAAGCTAAAGTCGTTGAACGCCGACGTGTTCGTCAACATCACGACGCCGAAATTTGCGGCACAGGCTATCAAGAAGGCCGCCGAGATCGGCTGGAAACCGATGCACTTCCTCAACAACGTGTCCAACTCGATCGGCAGCGTGATGAAGCCGGCCGGCTTCGAAAACTCGCAGGACATTATTTCCGCTGCGTATCTGAAGGACGTCGCGGATACCCAGTGGAACAACGACCCCGGCATGAAGGAATTTCTCGCCTTCCTCGATAAGGATTTTCCGGAAGGCAACAAGCTCGATGGATTGATCGTCACCGGTTACGGGGTCGCCCAGACGCTGGTTGAGGTTCTCAAGAAGTGCGGTGACAACCTGACCCGCGAAAACGTCATGAAGCAGGCGGCCAGCCTGAAGGACTTCCGAACCGAGGTGCTGCTACCCGGCATCAAGATCAACACATCTTCGACCGACTTTGCGCCGATCAGCCAGCTTCAGCTGATGCGTTTCAAAGGCGATAAATGGGAGCTGTTCGGCGAGGTCATTAGCGCTGATGTAGGCGGCTGATCGCCCTCATTCCACATAACGGAAAATACGTAAGGCCCGCGTCAAAAACAGCGCGGGCCTTATTGCGTTTTGGTCGCTTTCCATTTGAGCCATTGTGCAATCGCGGTATGACTATCTCGCAGGCGCAAAAGAGCCTGCAGAACAAGAAAATCTCGCCTTGCAAGCAAGGGAAGGAACTCAAATGTCTGCCACGTCCGCGCGGCTATTGTCGCTCTCGGCCGCCACCATGTTGCTCGCCATTTCCTCGACCCACGTCCTGGCCCAGAAGAAATACGACACCGGCGCCAGCGACACCGAAATCAAGCTCGGCAATATCGTGCCCTATAGCGGTCCCGCTTCGGCCTATGGCGCGGTGGGCAAGGCGCAGGCAGGCTATTTCAAGATGATCAACGATCAGGGCGGCATCAACGGCCGCAAGATCAACTACATCAGCTATGACGATGCCTATTCGCCGCCGAAGGCTGTTGAGCAGACCCGCAAACTGGTCGAGTCCGACGAAGTGCTCTTGATGTTCTCGGCGCTCGGCACGCCGTCCAATACGGCGATCCAGAAATATCTCAACGCCAAGAAAGTGCCGCAGCTGTTCCTCGCCACCGGCGCAACCAAATGGGCCGATCCGAAGAACTTCCCCTGGACCATGGGCTGGCTGCCCAGCTACCAGAGCGAAGGCCGCATCTACGCCAAGTACCTGCTTAAGGAAAAGGCCGGCGCGAAGATCGGCGTGCTCTTTCAGAATGACGACTTCGGTAAGGATTATCTCAAGGGCGTCAAGGACGGCCTTGGCGACAAGGCCTCGTCCATCGTCATCGAGGAGAGCTATGAGCTCACCGAGCCGACCGTGGATTCCCACATCGTCAAGATGAAGTCGGTCAATCCCGACGTTGTCATCATCTTCGCGACGCCGAAGTTTGCCGCGCAGACAATCAAGAAGATCGCCGAACTCGGCTGGAAGCCGACCATGATCGTGCCGGGCGTCAGCGTCTCCATCGGCCAGGTACTGCGTCCGGCTGGCTTCGAGAACGCGCAGGGCCTGTTGTCGGCACATTATTCCAAGGACGCCACCGACCCGCAGTGGAAGGACGACCCGGGCATCAGGGCCTACCGTGAGTTCTTGGCCAAGTATGTGCCGGACGGCAATCCGTCGGACAGCTCGCTGATGTCCGGTTACAACATCGCCGAGACCATGGCGATCCTGCTCAAGCAGTGTGGCGACGATCTCACCCGCGCCAATGTGATGAAGCAGGCGGCGAACCTGAAAGACGTCCAGCAGTCGACGCTGCTGCCGGGCGTCAAGGTCAACACCTCGCCAACCGACTTTTCGCCCATTGAGCAGATGCAGCTGATGCGGTTCGAGGGCGAGAACTGGAAGCTATTCGGCGACGTGCTGACCGGTGAACTCGGCGAAAGTGGCAAGGGCGGTTAGCTCTTACTTCCCCTCTCCCCCAGCGCAGCGAAGCTGTGCGCCGCGGGAGAGGGTGCCTGAGCGAAGCGAAGGCGGGAGAGAGCTCCTTGCTTCTTAAGCGAAGCCCCCCTCTCCCGTCTCGAACCGCTCCGCGGTTCGATCCACCCTCTCCCACCAGTCGCGGCTGCGCCGCGTCCGGGGGCGAGGGGAAGCGCTTGCCGCCTCCGCCAATGAGCGGCATAACCCCAGGCATGACCGATAAACGCCCCCTGCTCCGCGCAATTTTCGATGCCGCAGTTGCTGCGGCCCATCCCGATGTCATCCTCAGCGCCCACCTGCCGGCGCCGCCGAAGGGCCGTATCATCTGCCTCGCCGCCGGCAAGGGCGCTGCCGCCATGGCGGCTGCCGCCGAGGCGCATTATCTCGACACGCTAAAGCTCGATCCCGCGCGCCTCACCGGCATCGCCACCACGCGCCATGGCCATGGGGTGCCGACACGGCGCATCCGCGTGGTCGAGGCCGGCCATCCCGTGCCTGACGAGGCGGGGCTCAAGGGCGCCGACGATTCTTTGAAGTTGGCCGCCGAAGCCACCGCTGACGATCTTCTGCTGGTGCTGATATCTGGCGGCGGCTCCGCCAACTGGACCGCGCCAGTGGCGGGCATCACCTTCCAGCAGAAGCAGCAGCTCAACCGCGCGCTACTTCGCTCCGGTGCGGTGATCGGCGAGATCAACACCGTGCGCAAGCATCTGTCGCGTATCAAGGGCGGCCGCCTCGCCCGTGCCGGGCAGAAGGCCGAGATCGTGTCGCTGGCGATTTCCGACGTGCCGCATGACGATCCCGCCGTGATCGCATCGGGACCGACGGTGCCGGATACGACCACATTGGCCGATGCCCGTGCGATCATCGCGAAGTTCAATCTCACCATCGACGATGCCGTGCGCGCGGCGCTCAGCGAAGAGGCCAATGAAAGCGTGAAGCCGAACGACGTCGCATTCGCACGTGCGCGTTTTGAGCTGATCGCACGTCCGCGCGAGTCACTCGATGCCGCAATCAAGGTGGCCAGTGATGCCGGCTATGAGATCATCGATCTCGGTGCCGATCTCGAAGGCGAAGCGCGCGAGATTGCCGCTGACCATGCGAAGCTGGCGCTTAAGGCCAAGGCAGACGGCAAAAAGCTCGCGATCCTCTCCGGCGGCGAACTCACTGTGACCGTCACGGGCAACGGCCGCGGCGGCCCGAACCAGGAATACGCGCTGGCGCTCGCGGATGCTTTCAAGGATACCACCGGCATCGTCGCGCTCGCCGGTGACACCGACGGCGCCGATGGCGGCGCCGGCAGCGCCAGCGATCCCGCCGGCGCGGTCATCGATGCACGTACGTTCGAGGCAATGCGCGCGCAGAAGCTCGATGCGAAAGCAACGCTGGCGAATAACGACGCGACGACGTTCTTCACCGCGACAGGCGATCTGCTGCAGACCGGGCCGACGCTGACCAACGTGAATGATGTCAGGGTAATTTTAGTGGACTAACCACACACTGTCATTCCGGGCGCGGGCACCACTTGGCGCTCGCGAACCTCAGCCACTCAACTTGGAGTAGCGGGGAATCCAGGAGTGATGAACATGTCGAGATTCCGGGCTCGCACTCTCGGCTACGCCGAGATCGCACCCCGGAATGACAATTAGAACTCCCGAGCAATCTTCGCCATCATGCCCAGCAGCGCCTTGTGCTCGGCCGGCCCCAGCACCTCGATCAGCCGCGCTTCATGCCGGGTCGCCACCAGCTTCTTGGCACGGGCCAGCGTGGCACGCCCCTTATCGGTGAGCATCAGCACATGGGAGCGGCGGTCGCTCGGCGAGCGCATCCGCGTCAGCAAGTCGCGGCTCTCCAGAGCGTCAAGCAGCGAAACGAAATTCGGACGGAGAATGCCGAGCGTATTGGCGATTTCGGTCTGGTTGCGGCCCGGGTTCTTGTCCAGCAGCAGCAGCACCGAGAACTGCGCCGGCGTCAGCTGCAGCGGCGCCATGCAGCGCAGGAAGTCTTCAAACACCTTCAACTGCGCACGTTTCAGCGAATAGCCCAGCAGTTCGGACAGTTCGCCGAGCTGCAGCGCACCGCCCTCCTCGTCGAACCCGACGGGCGCAACCTGCTTGGCTTGATCCTGGGACGTCATCTTTGAAACAGTCATCGCTCGCTTTCCGCGATACCCGGCGGCTTGAATGAAACACCCGGTCGACGCGCGACGGGCCTTGAGATTATGTTCAATAATCGTTATGAAGTATATCAAATAGACGGCGGGTTTCAACCGCCATTGTTGATCGTCCCGCGCCTGTGGTATCCGGCGCGCCAGACAGTGTGGGGGAGCGCGCGGCTTTGAATACGACGATTTTGCTGTTCCTTTTGCAGGACGGCATCACCAATGGCGCGATTTATGCGCTGCTCGGGCTGGCCCTGGTGCTGGTCTTTGCGGTTACACGCATCATCCTGATCCCCCAGGGCGAATTCATCACTTTTGGTGCGCTGACCTATGCCAGCCTCTCGGCCGGCCAGATGCCGGGCACCATCAAGCTCGCCGTCGCCATGGGCGTCGTGGCCTTTGCCTTCGATCTCTTCACCTTCCGCAAGGCGCTCCATGCCAGGCGCGTACTGCGCTCGATTGCGGTCAATATCGTGTTCCCGCTGGCGATCTGGGGCGTGATGTGGGTGCTGGGTGGACGGCCGGGGAATATCGCCCTCAACATCGCGCTGTCGCTGCTGATCGTCGCCGCCATCGGCCTTTATCTCTATCGCATCGCGTTCCAGCCGATCGCCCACACATCGGTTCTGGTACTGCTGATCGCCTCGGTGGGCTGCCACCTCGCGCTACAGGGCTTCGGCCTCGTCTTCTTCGGCGCCGAAGGCCAGCGCGGCCCTGCGATCTCGTCTGACGCCATCACCATCGGCGCGCTGCGCTTCACCGGCCAGAGCATCGCCGTCTATGGCATCACCATCGCTCTGATCGTCGGGTTGTGGCTGTTCTTCGGCTACACGCTTTATGGCAAAGCGCTGCGCGCCACGGCGGTAAACCGCCTCGGTGCTCGCCTCGCCGGCATCCGCACCTCACTGTCGGGTCAGATCGCATTCCTGCTGGCCTCGGTCATCGGCGCCATCTCAGGCATTCTGATAGTGCCGATCACCACGCTCTATTACGACACCGGCTTCCTGATCGGCCTGAAGGGCTTCGTTGCCGCGATCATCGGCGGCCTCGTCAGCTATCCGCTGACGGCTGCCGCCGCGATCCTGGTCGGCTGTGTCGAGGCGTTCTCGTCCTTCTATGCGAGCAACTACAAAGAAGTCATCGTCTTCACGCTGATCCTTCCGGTTCTGGTGCTGCGCTCGCTCGCCGCACCCGAAGTCGAAGAAGAGAAGGATTAAGCGCCATGCAACAGCGTCTCCTTCCCATTCTCGTCTTCGCGCTGGTGATGGCTGCGATCCCGTTCGTGCCGGGCGTGCCGCCATTCTGGATCGTGCTGCTCGACAATATCGGCCTCGCCGCGCTCGTCGCCATGGGCCTCGTGCTGCTCACCGGCGTCGGCGGCCTGACGTCATTCGGCCAGGCGGCGTTCTGCGGTTTCGGCGCCTATACAACGGCCTATCTCACTACCGCCTATGGAATGTCGCCGTGGCTGACGCTGCCGATGTCACTGATCGTCTCGGGCCTCGCCGCGGTGCTGCTCGGCATCATCACCATGCGTCTGTCGGGCCACTATCTTCCGCTCGGCACCATCGCCTGGGGCATCAGCCTGTTCTATCTGTTCAGCAAGCTGGAATTCCTCGGCCGTAACGATGGCATTTCGGGCATCCCGCCACTGTCGATCGGCACGTGGAAGATGCTGGATCCCGGCTCGATCTATTTCCCGATCTGGATCGCAGTCATCATATGCGCGCTGCTGTCCATGAACCTTCTAGACTCGCGGACCGGCCGTGCCATCCGCGCGCTGCGCCGTGGCCATATCGCAGCCGAAGCCTTCGGCGTGCAGACGGCGCGCGCGAAGCTCCTGGTCTTCATCTACGCAGCAGTTCTCGCCGGCCTGTCCGGCTGGCTCTATGCGCACTTCCAGCGCGCTGCGAATCCGACGCCGTTCGGACCGCATCTCGGCATCGAATATCTGTTCATCGCGGTGGTCGGCGGCGCCGGCTATGTCTGGGGCGGTGTGCTCGGTGCCGCCGTGGTCGTGATCCTCAAGGAAGTCCTGCAGAGCTATCTGCCGCTGATCTTCGGCGGCGGCGGAGGCCAGCTCGAAACCATCGTGTTCGGCATCCTGCTCGTCGCGCTGCTGCAACTCGCGCCAACTGGCATGTGGCCGTGGCTGACCGCGTGGCTGCCGGCCGGCGACAGCCGCAAGCGCCCCGCGCCAGCCGATGCACTGCCCGCCCGCAACGACCACCGTCCGGATACCGGCGTCTTGCTGCAGGTCGACAAGGCGCGCAAGCAGTTTGGCGGTGTGGTCGCCGTCAACGACGTGTCGTTCAATGTGCAGGCACGCGAGATCGTCGCTTTGATCGGCCCCAACGGCGCCGGCAAGAGTACGACCTTCAATCTCATCACCGGCGTACTGGCCGCGACCGCCGGCAAGGTCGCCGTACTCGGCAAGAGTGTGTCCGGCGCGCCGCCGCAGGAGATCGTCAAGCTCGGCATTGCCCGTACCTTCCAGCATGTGAAGCTTGTGCCCGACATGACCGTGCTGGAAAACGTCGCCCTCGGTGCGCATCTGCGCGGACGTTCGGGCGCCATCGCCAGCATGCTGAGGCTTGACCGCGCCGACGAAGCGAAGCTGCTCGCGGAAGCTGCCAAGCAGATCGAACGCGTCGGCCTCGGTGACCAGATGAACCAGCTCGCAGGATCCCTGTCACTCGGCCAGCAGCGCATCGTCGAGATCGCCCGGGCGCTGTGCGTCGATCCGATGCTGCTGCTGCTGGATGAGCCCGCCGCCGGTCTGCGCCACATGGAGAAGCAGCAACTGGCATCGCTGCTGCGGCAGCTGCGCGATGGCGGCATGTCGGTGCTGCTGGTCGAACACGACATGGGCTTCGTCATGAATCTCGCCAATCGCATCGTGGTACTCGATTTCGGCACCAAGATCGCCGAGGGCACACCGGCTGACATCAAGACCAATCCCGACGTCATCAAGGCCTATCTGGGAGCGGTCGCATGAGCGCGTTGCTACAAGTCTCTGATGCGCATGTCGCCTATGGCAAGGTCGAGGCTGTGCGTGCGGTCAATCTCGAGGTTCGCGCCGACGAGATCGTCACGATCATTGGCGCCAACGGCGCCGGCAAGACCACGCTACTCAATGCGGTGATGGGCATCCTGCCGCTGAAAGGCGGTGTGACATTCGCAGGGCAAGACGTCTCCAAGATCGACATCGAGGACCGCGTCGCTGCCGGCCTCAGCCTCGTGCCCGAACATCGCGAATTGTTCGCCACGATGAATGTGGAAGACAATCTGCTTCTCGGCGCCTTCCGCATCGACAAGGCCACCGCCGCCCGCTCGTTCGAGCACGTCTACAATTTGTTTCCGCGCCTGAAGGAGCGCCGCAAGCAGCTCGCCGGCACATTGTCGGGCGGCGAACAGCAGATGCTGGCCATGGGCCGCGCACTGATGGGCGCACCGAAGCTGCTGATGCTCGACGAACCAAGCCTCGGCCTCGCCCCGATCATCGTCGCCGACATTTTCCGCATCGTCAGCGAGCTGAAGGCTGCCGGCGTCTCAGTGCTGCTGGTCGAGCAGAATGCGCAGGCGGCACTGAAGATCGCCGACCGCGCTTATGTGATGGAGCTCGGCGAGTTCATCCTGGATGGCGCCGCCAGCGATATCGCCAGCAACCAGCGCGTGGTGGCGAGCTATCTGGGTTTCCAGCACGAAGGCGAGAGCGCGATCTAGTCGGGATGCGCGCGCCTTCTAGCGTGCGACGGACCGCTCTAGCATCTTCCAGACCCAGTCCTGCCAGCGCGAGAGCTCGCCGGCGTCCATCAGGTCGCGGCCGAGAAACGCCGTCAGCGTCCAGCGATTAGAGACGTAGAAATAATTCAGCGACATGATCGCGATGTAGAGCTGCAGCGGCTCGACATCGGCGCGGAACACACGCTCGGAGATACCGCGGCTGACGATCTTCTCGACCATTTCCAGTGCCGGCGATGAAAGCCGCTTAAGGCTCTTGGCTTTCGAGACGTACCGGCCGCGATGCAGGTTCTCGTTGTTGAGTACCGTGATCATCTCGGGATGTTCGATATAGTGTCGCATGGTGAAAACCGCGAGCCGGCGTAGCGCATCCATCGGATCAGTCAGATCGAGCGCCAGTTCGCGCTCCGCATCCGTCATGTTGACGTACAGTGTTTCCAGCACCGCGATATACAGCTTCTCCTTGCTGCCGAAGTAGTAATAGATCATCCGGTCGTTGGATTTCGCGAGCTTCGAGATCGTCGCGATGCGCGCCCCACTGAGTCCGCGTTCGGCGAAAATCCGGATCGCGGCGTCCAGGATATTCTTGCGAATGATCCCGCCATCAACGAGTTTCGGCCGCCCCCGTGGCGCGCGTTTGGGCACGGCTGCCTTGCGCCCTGGCATCCCATCGTCCGGCTGACTGACTGACCGGGCCGTCGTCGTTGGTGCGCCGCGCGTGGCGGTTCGCGCGGCCACGGCACGTTTTTCAGCCATTTAAAGCGATTCCCTTGCTCTCATCGGCACATTCTATGCGCCGCCGCAACAGCTGCCACAAGCCTGCGCAGCTTCGAATAAATCTTAAGCTGGACGTCTGATTTAGATCGGATCTATATTCGTTAAGTATTTACTTCAATAAATCGGACAACGTTCTTCCCTTACCGGAGTAATGGCGATGATCGAACGAGACCAGCAGCAGCCAGCCTCCCATGTCCGCGACACCTGGTATCCCGCGACATGGTCGCGCGACGTCACCGACAAGCCGGTGCAGCGACGTATCCTCGGTGAACTCGTCGCGCTATATCGCGGCGAAGACGGCAATATCCACGCATTGGAAGACGCCTGCCCGCATCGACTGGCACCGCTGTCGATGGGGCGGATCAGGGGCTCCATGCTGGAGTGCGGCTATCATGGCCTCACCTTTGATGGCACGACCGGCCGCTGCGTGCGTATCCCTGGCCAGAACAACATCCCCGCTAACGCTCAGGTGCGTAGCTTCCCTGTCTTCGAGAAAATGGGCCTGATCTGGATCTGGATGGGCGATGCGACGCTGGCAGATCCCGCAACAATCTATGACCTGCCACAGTTTACCGACCCTGAATGGAGTGCGGTGGAAGGCGATGCACTGCACATCAGCTGCAACTATCTCAATCTCGCCGACAATCTGTGCGACCCTGCCCATGTCAGCTTCGTGCACCTCTCAACGCTGGGTAATTCAGCCGGCGAGGAAGTGCCGGTCGAAACGGAGAAGCGCGGCGACGATTATCTCGTCACCTGGCGCTGGATCATCGATGCACCGGCCATCCCGCTGTTCCAGAAATTCGGCAGCTTCACCGGCCATGTCGATCGCTGGCACTATTACCACTATCACGCGCCAAGCATCGCGGTGATCGACTTCGGCAGTGCCGCCACCGGCACGGGCGCGCCCGAAGGCAAGCGCGACGACTGCATCCAGATCTTCGCATGCCACTTCATCACGCCAGTCGATGAGAACAACTGTATCGACCACTGGCTACACGTGAAAAACTTCAAGGCCGACGACGACGCCAACAAGCGTCTGTCGGACCAATTCCGCATCGCATTCCAGGAGGACAAGGACATCCTCGAAGCGATCCACCAGAACGAGCGCGAACCGCGTACGCGGCGCCCGCTACGGATCGCCATCGATGGCGCACCGATCCGCGTGCGTCAAATGGTCGAGCGCATGATCGAAGCCGAGCGCAAGGATGTTGCGATAGCCGCCATCGCCTGAATCGACGCCGTACCGCGCGGCGGATACCCGCCCCACTCTTCCAGATCAACACAAGGAGACAGAAATGGCCTTTCGGGTAAAAACGTTACTGACGCTCCTGTTGCTGGGATCAGCATCCACGGCTACGCAGGCAGGCGATACGATCAAGATCGGCGACCTCAACAGCTACAAGGCGATGGTCGCCAATACGCAGCCCTATCGCAACGGTCTCGACCTTGCGATCGCAGAAGCCAATGCCGCCGGCGGCGTGCTCGGCAAGAAGCTGGAAATGGTTTATCGCGACGATGGCGCCAATCCCAATGAGGCTGTGCGGGCGGCTGACGAACTGATCCTGCGTGAGAATGTCGATATCCTGACCGGCACCATCCTCAGCCATGTCGGCCTTGCCGTCGCCGACTTCGCCAAGCAGCGCAAGATGTTCTTCCTTGCCTCGGCACCGCTCACCGACAAGCTGATCTGGGAAAATGGCAACCGCTATACTTACCGACTGCGGCCTTCGACCTACACGCACGCCGCCGCGCTGGTTCCGGACGCGGTGAAGCTCAAGAAGAAGCGCTGGGCAATGGTCTATCCCAATTACGAATACGGCCAGTCTGCCGTCGCGACCTTCAAGACCCTGCTGAAACAGCAGCAGCCCGACGTTGAATTCGTCGCCGATCTGGCGCCGCCGCTCGGCAAGATCGAGGCTGGTGCAGTTGCGCAAGCGCTCGACGATGCCAAGCCTGATGCGATCTTCAACGTACTGTTCGGGCCGGATCTCGCCAAGTTCGTCCGCGAAGGCAATACGCGCGGCATATTCGAGAAGCGGGACGTGGTCAGCCTGCTGACCGGCGAGCCCGAATATCTCGATCCACTGAAAGACGACGCACCCAAGAACTGGATCGTCACAGGTTATCCCTGGTACCTGATCAAAACGCCCGCACATGAGACCTTCGTGAAAGACTACCAGGCCAAGTACAAGGACTATCCGCGAATGGCGTCGCTGGTCGGCTATGTGACCGGCAAGGCGCTGGCTGCAGGCATCGTGAAAGCCGGGTCCACAGAGTCCGAGAAGCTGATCACGGCATTCGCCGACCTGACATTCGACACCCCCGCCGGACCGATCGCCTTCCGCGGCATCGATCATCAGGCGACGCTCGGCCTCTATGTCGGACACACCGGGGTCAAGGACGGCAAGGGCGTGATGACCGACATGGTCTACAAGGATGGTGCAGCACTCCAGCCATCCGATGCAGATGTACGAAAATGGCGTCCGCTGGACTGACAGCTCGTTACGCACCAACAAAAGCCGGCTGCCTCGCGACAGCCGGCTTTTGTTTGAACTGTGCTCCGGTTTACTTGGCCGGAACGTATTTGCCATCTTTCACCGTCAGCAGGATCCGCGAGCGATCGTCGACGCCGTTGCGGTCCTTTTCGGTGTAGTTGTAGACGCCCTGCGTCGCGGCGATTTCCTTTTCGCTCATCAGCGCCTGGCGGATGGCTTCGCGGAATTCCGGCGTGCCGGGCTTGGCGGTCTTCAACGCCACGGGCACGACGCGCTTCAGCACTTCGAACACATCATAGGCATGACCGGCGAACTGGCTGCGGCTATTGGCGCCATATTTGGCCTCGTAGGCCGCATTGAGTTCGAGGCCGGGCTTCTTGGTCAGCGCCGAGTCCGGCTGGCCTTCCGGATACATCACCGGGCCCGCAGCCATCAGCACGCCTTCGGCGGACTTGCCGGCGATGCGGATGAAGTCTGATGAGGCGGCGCCGTGGGTCTGATAGATCAGTCCCTTGTAGCCGCGGTCACGCAGCTCGGACTGCGGCATGCCGGCGCCAGTACCGGCGGCGCCGATCAGGATCGCATCGGGATTGGCAGCAATCAGCTTCAGCGCCTGACCGGTGATCGACGTATCCGGACGTGCGAAACGCTCGTCATCGACGATGGTCATGCCCATCACTGATGTCTGGGCCTTGAGGTCATTGAACCACAGGTCGCCATAGCTGTCTGAGTAACCGACATAGCCGATGGTCTTCACCCCATGTGCCTTCATGTGATCGTACATGACCTTGCCGACGATCTCGACTGGCTGCGGCATGTCCACCGACCACTTCACACGCGCTGGCGTAAACGGCATCGGCGATAGGCTGAAATGCGGCACACCGGCTTCATTGGCGACCGCCGACATGGCGACCGAGGACGGTACGATCGACGAGCCGACCATGATGTCGGCCTTGGATTCCGACACGAAACGGCGCGCATTGGTGGTGGCGATGGACGGATCGCCGCCGTCGTCGAGCACAATCAGCTTCAACGGCACGCCGCCGATGTCCTTGGGCACGAATTCAAGTGCATTGCGCTCGGGCACGCCCAGCGCCGCCGCAGGGCCCGTGGTGGAAATGCTGATGCCGACGGTGATGTCGGCGGTCTGGGGTTCGGCAGGGGTGGCAATCGCCAGCGAGACGGCAACGGCCGCGATCGCCAGATGAAGCTTAGACATGTCTTATCTTTCTCGTGTGGAAGCGGAGAGCGCCGAAAGCGGCAGCGATACCGGCAGACGTGGCGCTGGTTGTGACCGCGCGAAGCCTCGCGCGCAGCAAAAAGCCGACCCTCTGGCGAGGGCCGGCCTTGTTATCGAAAAATGCCGGCGAAGCAAAGGCGCTTCGCGCCCCTGCCCTCCGTCAGATCTGCATTACTGGGCGAGAACGTATTTGCCGTCTTTCACCGTCAGCAAGATGCGCGAACGCTCATCCAGACCATACCGATCCTTTTCCGTGAAGTTGTAGACGCCCTGGGTGGCGGCAATCTCACGCTCTGTGAGCAACGCCTGCCGGATCGCCTCGCGGAACTCGGGGGTGCCCGGCTTTGCGGTCTTCAGCGCCGTCGGGATCACCCGCTTAAGCACCTCGAAGGCGTCATAGGAGTGGCCCGCGAACTGGCTGCGGCTGTTCGGGCCATATTTGGCCTCATAGGCGGTGTTGAGCGTCATGCCGGGCTTCTTGGTCAGCGCGGTGTCGGCCTGGCCTTCCGGATACATCACCGGGCCGGAGGCCATCAGCACGCCCTCGGCAGCCTTGCCGGCGATGCGGATAAAGTCCATCGAGGCGGCGCCGTGGGTCTGATAGATCAGGCCCTTGTAGCCCTTGTCGCGCAGTTCGGTCTGCGGAAGCGCTGCCGCGGTGCCCGAGGCGCCAACCAGGATCGCGTCCGGATTGGCCGCGATCAGTTTCAGCACCTGACCGGTGACCGACGTATCCGGACGGGCAAAACGCTCTTCCGCCGCGATGTTGATGCCCATCGGCACTGCCTGGGTCTTGAGATCGTTGAACCACAGATCGCCATAGCTATCGGAATAGCCGATATAGCCGATGGTCTTGATGCCCTTGGACTTCATGTGGTCGTACATCACCTTGCCGACGATCGGCACGGGCTGGGGCATGGCCACCGACCACTTGGCGCGTTCCGGCGTGATCGGCAGCGGCGACAGGGCGAAATGCGGGATCCCGGCTTCGTTGGCCACATTGGACACCGCAATGCTGGTTGGCGTCACCGCCGAGCCCATGATGATGTCGGCCTTGGATTCGGTCATGAAACGGCGGGCATTGGTGGTCGCGGTGGTCGGATCGCCGCCATCGTCGAGCACGATGATCTTGAGCGGCACGCCGCCGATTTCCTTCGGCACGAATTCGAGCGCATTGCGTTCGGGAATGCCCAGCGCGGCCGCGGGACCCGTGGTCGACGTGGTGATGCCGATGGTGATGTCGGACGTCTGCGCAAAAGCCGGTGCGGCGAGTGCCAGCGAGGCGGCAACAGCCGCGATCGCCAAGTGATGCTTGGTCATGGGTCTCTCCCTAAGGTCATTTTTTATGTCGTCAGCTAAATCAAAGTTCGGCTGGCTTATCAGCCCCTTCTTTAGGTCAGTGCGCCCTTACCGGTAAAGGGCTGGCGCACTGATGCTTTGCCGCAGGCTTAACGTGGCGCCATGCGCAGCGAGGCGTCGAGCCGGACCACCTCGCCGTTCAGATACGGATTATCGATCATGTGCAGTGCGAGAGACGCGAATTCGTCGGCATGGCCGAGCCGGCGTGGGAACGGGATCGCTGCGGCGAGACTGTCCTGCGCCTCCTGCGGCAGGCCCGCCAAAAGCGGCGTCATGAACAGGCCCGGCGCGATGGTCAGCACGCGGATGCCGAACTGGGCCATCTCGCGGGCAATGGGCAGCGTCATGCCGACGATGCCGCCCTTGGACGCCGAATAGGCGGACTGGCCGATCTGGCCGTCATAGGCCGCCACCGAGGCTGTCGAGATCACCACGCCGCGCTCGCCGGTCTCCAGCGGCTCCAGCTTGGACATCGGGTCCGTTGCCAGGCGGATCATATTGAACGAGCCAATCAGGTTGACGCGAATGACCTTGTCGAAATCGCCGAGCGCCATCGGACCATCGCGGCCGATCACGCGCTTGGCGACGCCGATGCCAGCGCAGTTCACCAGCACACGCGCCGGGCCGTGCGCATTGGCGGCGGCGGCGACCGCGGCTTCAGCGGAGGCGGCGTCGGACACGTCGCAGGAAATGGCAACACCGCCGATTTCCTTGGCGACGGCTTCGGCGAGGGCGATGTTGAGATCGAGCAGCGCGACTTTCGCGCCCTGCGCGGCGAGCCTGCGGGCGGTCGCAGCGCCGAGACCGGAAGCGCCACCCGTGACGATAGCGGCCTGGTTCTTCAATTGCATGATGTCCTCCCCTGTTCGATTTCTCTGCCGTTCATTGGCGGCTTTCAACTAGATCGCGATCACTTTCGCGACTTCCGGATTCCCATAGATATCGTCGATCAACCTGGCGCGATGCTCCAGCACCGCGCGCTGATTGACCGAGCCCTTGTCCGTGACCTCGCCGCGATCGATGGACAGTGGTGTGTCGAGCAGCACCACCTTGGCAATCCGCGTGGAGGACCCCGTCGCGCCAGCCATGAAACGTGCGAGGCGCTCACGGAACGCGTCGCGGACGATCGGATCATTGGCTGCCGCAGCGAGGTCGCCCACAGGAAGATCGGGATTGATCACACGGCAGCCATCGAGATCGAGAATAACGAGAGCTGCGAGTTCGTCGCGGTTGATGCCGGCGATGACGACATCGCGCACCAGCGGCGCGCAGGTGCCGACGAAGCGCGCGCGCAGCGGGCCAACACTGACCCAGGTGCCGCTGCCGAGCTTGAAATCCTCGGAGATGCGGCCGTCGAAATCAAAACCGGCGGAGAGATCATCGGGATCGACGGCCTTCAGCGCATCGCCGAAGATGTAATAGCCTTCCTCGTCGAACGCCTTCGCGGTCAGTTCCGGCTCGCGCCAATAGCCCGGTGTGATGTTCGGCCCCTTGGCGCGGACTTCCATCTTGCCATTGTTCGGCACCAGCTTGGCGTCGTTGCCGGGCACCGGAAGGCCGACATGGCCTGAGCGACTGGTCACCGGGTTGACGCACATGAAGAAAGGGGATGTCTCGGTAGCGCCGAGGCCGGTGAGCATGGGCACACGCACACCCGTTGTCTGCACCGACAGCTCATCGAGGCTGTCCCAGACATAGGCCGACAGCGCTGCGCCGGAAAAGAACATTGCGTGCAGCCGCGCGAAGAATTTTTCGCGCAACGCAGCATCTTCACGCAAATACGGCAACAACGATTCATACCCTTTGGGGACGTTGAAATAGACCGTCGGCGAGATCTCGCGGAGATTACGAATTGTCTGTTCGATACCCGCGGGCGTCGGCTTGCCGTCGTCGAGATACATCGAACCGCCATTGAACAGCGTCAGCCCGATATTATGATTACCGCCAAAGGTGTGATTCCATGGCAGCCAGTCGATGATCACCGGCGGCTCGTCCTTCAGGAAGGCCAGTGTATCGCGCAGCATGATCTGGTTGGCGCACATCATGCGCTGGGTGTTGATCACAGCCTTCGGATTGCCGGTGGAGCCTGAGGTCAGCAAAAACTTCGCGATGGTATCGGGACCGATGGCTGCGTTCGCAGCGTCAAGATTAGCGGCGTCCGGCGTCACGAGCAGATCGGAGAGCTTGGTCACGGGCCGGTCCGGCAGGGAGCCGGTACTTACGACGACTTCAGTGCCTTCGGGCACATTGAAGTGAATGGCGTTCGTAAACGCATTGGCGTCATCGACGAAGACCAGCCCCGGCGTCAGCAGCTTCATGAGATAGCCGAGCTTGCCGTAGTCCTTCGACACCAGCGAATAGGCCGGCGACACCGGAGCGTAGGGAATGCCGGCATAGAGCGCGCCGAAAGCGATCAGTGCGTGATCGACGGAATTGCCCGAGAGAATGACAATGGGCTTGTCGGCGGACAGCTCGCGCGACAGCAGCGCCGAGGCGATGTGGCGCACCGCATCCAGCATCTGCGCGTAAGTGACTTCACGCCAGCCGCCGCCTTCCGCGCGCTCAGCCATGAAGACGCGATCCGGCGCTTCCCTGGCCCAGTGATGCAGATAGTCGGTGACACGGTCCGGATAGTCGCCGATGGCATTGGTCGGACGCAGATAGATGGTGCCGTCGTCGTGGCGCTCGATGGTGACCGCGGGATCGCCATAGGAAATCGGCCGCAGCGGATGCGCGGTTATCGCTCGCTTTGTCTGATCGATTTTGTCGGCACTTGCAGACATTGTTTCCGCCCTGTGTATTCGTCCCGATTGTTGCTTTTATTTTTGTTCGTTGCCGTCTTGCCAGATTAGCCGGGCTTCACCTTGCCGGCCTTGCGCTCCAGAAAATCCCTGATGCGATTTTTCGCCTCCTGATCGCTCTGCGCCACCGAGGCCATCAGCGCTTCGAGCATCAGGCCTGTCTGCGGACTGGCTTCGGCGATCAGCGGCAAGGCCTGCAGCACGGCAAAATTTGTCAACGGTGCGTTCTGCGCGACACGCTCGGCAAGCTCTATGGCCTTGGGTAAGGCGCCGCCGGCTTCCGTCAGATACTGCGCGAAGCCGAGCGCCATGCCCTCCTCCGCCTTGTAGACGCGGCCCGTGAGCATCATATCGGCCATCCGGTGCACGCCGATCAGACGCGGCAGGCGCATCGAACCGCCGCCGCCAACGAAGATGCCGCGGCTGCCTTCCGGCAGTGCGTAATAGGCCGAGGGATCGGCAACGCGAATATGCGCGGAGCAAGCCAGTTCAAGGCCGCCGCCGATCACTGCGCCCTGTAGTGCGGCGATCACTGGGACGCGGCAATGCTGGATGATATCGAACACCCGGTGCCACATCCGCGAATGCATCAAGCCGGCTGTCGCGTCGCGCTCGGTGAGTTCGGACAGATCGAGACCCGCGGAAAAATGCCCGCCGATGCCGTGGACGACGACGGCACCGATTTCCTCGGGCAGCGACGCGAAGCAACGCTCGATGTCCAGGATCAGTCCATCGTTCAGCGCGTTGCGCTTGGCAGGACGGTTCAGGCCCACGATCAGCACGCGGCCTTGGGTTTCGATCTGGAGCATGGCAGCGGTAGCGGCGACGGCTTGGTTCATGAGCGCGATTAGGTCCTAGCTAGAATAATTATATCTTATAACGAATAGCGCATGAGTCAATCTTGCGGTGCAATAGGCTGATCTCGTCCTGCATAAAGTCAGGTATTCCGGTGCGACAGCGATCCGGCCTCGCCTGACCCGCAGGGCAGAGCAGACCGGATCGCCTCCCCTACGACGGCTAGCGGATCGCCACCGGGTTGATCATGCTCTGTACACCACCCTTGAAGCGGGGCTGACCGAGCACGAACAGGAACTCGTAGCCTTTGTCCCTGGCCAGTTCGGACGTGTCCATGTTTTCGAGGATGTAGGTCCCGTTCATCGCCAGCAGTATCTGGTGGATTTCAAATACATTGCCGGTTTCGAACGGCAGCACCTCGACGCCCCAGGTATCGGCGCCGACCGCCACGACACCCTTGCTGGTCAGATACTTGGCGCCCTCGGCGCCAAGGCCGGGCTCGCCGGCATTGTAGCGTTTATCGTCCTTGCCGAGCAGGCTGAGCCATCCCGTGTGGAACAGCACGACATCGCCTTGCCTGATCTCGACGCCCTGCGCCTTGGCGACTTCCTCGATTTCCTTGACGTTGAAAGCCGTGCCTTCCTTGACCACATCAGTCTTGTAGTAAGCCGCCATATCCAGCAGCACACCACGGGTGACCAGCGGCGGCACCTTGTCGATGCCGAGTTTCTTCAGGCCAGTAGGGTCACCGAAGTCTGCAATTTTGTTGCCGTTATAGTAGATGTGATTGACGCCGAGATGGCCGAGCCCGTCCATCTGGCTGCCGACGCCGACCCAGCCGTTGAGCATGTCGTCATTATAGGTCGCGTGATTGGGACCGAGCCCGGGATTGCCAGCCTGACCGGGCTGCACCACGGTGATCTTGAAACCGCGGGGCGGATAGGCCGGCGTGTCCGCGCCCACCGGAATGCCGAGCGCATATGTCTTCCCGGTCTTCACCAGTTGCGCGGCCGACTTCACCAGATCGGGCTTCATGTAGTTGGCGGCACCGATTTCGTCGTTCGGCCCCCATTTCGATTTGGTCCAGTCCTGCGCCATCAACGAAACAACCATGACAAGCGAAATGGCAGTCCCAAGCAGATACGCTCTCAGCATCGTCGCCTCCCTATGTTGGCCGGCTTTTTGCCGGTCGATCGGAAGTTAACTACACAAAGATCATGTTGCGTATGCGAAACTACGCGTCAGGACGCCGCCGCCCGCGTTCATGGAATTGCCACAGCGCTGTCACAGCACCTGATGCACCGCAAGCTCGACACGGTCGGGATGTCGTGCGCCGACGCCGATGAACAGGTTCTGCATTAGCCAGCGATACTTGGGATGCCCTGTCTCGAATTTCGGCACCGAGCGGAAATAGATCAGAGCGGGATCGACGGTCTCGCCCCGAGCGATGCGATCAAGCGCCTCCTTCGGGCCAAAGCGGACGCCGATATTCTCGATATAGACAACAGCGCCGTCATCGAGTTCGAACGTGTATTTCGCTTCCAGCTCGGTGAAGCCATCCGGACGGATAATCTGAAAATCGGCGCCGCCCGAATGGATCGTACCCTTGATGCCCTCGCCCTGCACAGTGCCGCCAAGGACCGGGATGACCCGGCGGATGCCATATCCGAGATCGCCGGCCACGATCGGCGTGCCGACCTTGATCGACAGGCTGAAGACATACTTCGTCGCAAGCTGCGGTGTCGTCATGATGTCATCCAATCATCCGCATCGGCAGCCAGGTGGCAATCAGCGGGAACAGGATCAGCAGCACGAGACGGATCAGGTCGGTAACCACGAATGGCAGCACGCCTTTGAATATCGTCGACATGCTGACGTCCTTGATCACACTCTTGATGACGAACACGTTCATGCCGACCGGCGGATGAATCAGGCCGAGCTCGACGGTCATGACGATGACGATGCCGAACCAGATCGGATCGAAACCAAGCGCCATAATCACCGGAAACACGATCGGCACGGTGAGGATCACCATGGCCATGGCATCCATCAGGCAGCCCAGCACCAGATACATCAGGAGGATCAGCGCCAGCACGCCGTAGGGGCCGATGCCGAGGCCGGTGAGGAACTCGGTGACGTGCTGCGGGGTCTGGGTAATGGTGAGAAAATAGCCAAAGCACAGCGCACCGATGAGCACGGTGAACACGGCGGCCGCGGTCCGCGTCGCTTGCAGTAGTGACTGCAGGATGCCGTCCTTGTTCAGTTTGCCGCGCAACACGCCGATGATAAAGGCACCGACCGCGCCGACTGCACCGGCTTCGGTCGGAATGAAGAAGCCGCCATAGAGGCCGCCGATCACGAAGATGAACAGCAGCAACGGCGACCAGACGTCGCGGATCGCCGCCGCGCGCTCGCGCCACGAGGCTTTCGGGCCAGCCGGCAAGAAGCCCGGCTTGACCACGCCGATGATCGCAATGGTGATCATGTGCATAACGATAGCAAGCAGGCCCGGCACGATGCCGGCGATGAACAGCTTGCCGATGTCCTGCTGGGTAATGATGCCGTAAACCGCCAGCACCGTGGACGGCGGCAGCATCGCACCAAGCGTGCCGCCCACGGCGATGACACCCGTGGCGAAGCTCTGCGGATAATTGAAGCGCCGCATTTCCGGATAGGCAACGGCGGAGAATGTCGCAGCCGTCGCCACCGACGAGCCGGAGATCGCGGCGAAGCCGCCGCAGGCGGCGATGGTTGCGATGCCCAATCCGCCCTTCCAGTGGCCAACAAAGGTGTTGGCCGCGCGAAACAGTTCACGGCTGATACCCGACACCGAGACGAAGGCGCCCATCAGGAGGAACATCGGGATCACGCCAAAGGAATAGTCCGTCACCGTCCGCATGGTAGTCTGGCCGACCAGTTTCAGCGCTGGCGCAAAACCAGTGAGATAGCCGAAGCCCGTGATGCCCACGAGCCCCATTGCCATACCCACCGGCACGCGCAACAGCATCAACACGAACAGGCTGACAAAGCCGATGACGGCAACCGCTTCGTTACTGAGGTCCATGCGACTTACTCTGCCGTCTTGATTTCGGGTTCATGCATCTCTTCCGGATGGAAGATCAGCCTGTAAGTGCGGATCGCGATCAACAGCACCGCCGAAACGTCGCCGATCCATGACAGGAGGAAGAACGGCCAGACCGGCAGTTGCAGATCCATGGTGACGATGTGGCTCGAATAAGTGTCTACGACCTTGTCGAACAGCGTGTAGGTCTGCACGGTCACGACGAACAGCAGCACCAAGGTTGCGAACACGTCGATCCAGCGCTGATACTTTGGCGTGGCATTGGCCCAGACCAGATCGACGGTGATGTGCGAGCCGCGATAGGACGTCGCTGCGATGCCCCAGAAGATCAGCACGCCAAGCATGAACTGGCCGATATTGTAATAATCGGGGATCGTGACCGCAAAGAATTTTCGCATGAACACCGCGACGAAGGTGTTCAGTGCAACGATGCCGACGAAGAACGCGGCGATCCACTCGATGGAATCGATGAAGCGATCCATCACGTTCTTGCGGGGCGGATCCGGCGGAATGCCGAGGGCGCTGGATTGGGAGATTTCGGACGTGGCGGTCATCGTCGATGTCACAATGCTCAAGAGGAGAAGCCAGCCTCCGCCCTCTCGATCGTCATGCCCGGGCAGCGCGAAGCGAACTTCACTAGATGACCCGGGCATTCATCTTCTGGGTGCGAAGGAAAGTGGATGGCCGGGTCAAGCCCGGCCATGACGTGGTGAGAGGTCCGTGCCATCAACGGACTCGGCGGAAAGCTACAGCCCCGCGTCGTGCTTCTTCAGCATCGCCTTGAGGTCGGCGTCGATGGCATCGGCGTCGCCGCCGGCCTTCTTCACGGCCGCAGCCCAGGCGGCGTTGAGCGGTTGAACGCCCTTCTTCCACTCGGCGAGCTGCTCGGGCGTTAGCTTGTAGACTTCGTGATCCGGAAGCGCCTTCATCTTGGTGCGGCCATTGGCTTCGAAGTCGACCCAGGGATCGGTGACCTTGGAGGCCCATTCCGGCGTGCAGTGATCGTCGATGATCTTCTTCTGTGCCGCGGACATGGAATTATACTTGGCGAGGTTGATGTTGTAGGTGAACACCGTCGAATAGAGCGGCACGTCGATGTGATACTTCACCACCTTGTCGATGCCGAACAGGAAGATCGAGCCCCACGGGAACGCGATCTCGTCGGCAACGCCGCGTTCGATCGCATCGCGCGATTCCGGCGCCGAGGCCTGCACATTGGTGCCGCCGAACAGCTTGACCATTTCGCCGATGGTGCTCTGCGCCGGGCGGACCTTCACGCCGTTGAGGTCTGACGGCACGACGATCTTCTTCTTGCCGTGGATCGATCCGGGATCGTGGATGAAAGCGAAGCACAGCTTGGTATCCTTCATCTCGGTCTTGGCGTATTTCTGATACCACTCGTTGAGCGCGAGGGTGCCCTTCTTGCCGTCCGAGAACACGAAGGGCAGCTGACCCGCGGCCACGATGGGGAAACGGCCGGGCTGATAGCCGGGATTCACATAGGTAATATCGGCGATACCATCGCGCGCCATGTCGTAATGGTCGAACGCCTTGCCTAGCTGTTCCGAAGGGAATACCGACATCTTGATGCTGCCGCCCGAGGCTTTCTCGATATCGGCCGCCCAGGCCTGCGTGGCCGGCACCAGTGGATGCGCCGGCGGCACCCACAGCGATACTTTCATATTGACGGTTTTGTCTTGCGCCTGCGCCGGGCTCACTGCAGTCGTCAGACAGCCAGCCGCCAGCAATGCAAAGATTGCCCTTTTCATCGACGTCTCTCCCTCTACGCCCGTTTGGACGTGTTCTCTCGAACCTGTTCACCGGACCTTGAATGGCCCTTTGCGAATATTGTTATATGTTATAATCATCCTTGCAAGCGGTGCGATCGCACGCGTTGCGGAGCCAGTGTCGCGACCCCGCTTGACTTGTCAACTCAGTCGGACGACAGAGCCTATATCAACCGCGGGAGCAAGCGTTGCGAACGAAAGTTGCCATCATTGGAGCTGGTCCGGCTGGAATGTTGCTAGGGCAACTATTGCATGCCTATGGGATCGATAACGTCATTCTCGAGCGCAAGGATCGCGACTATGTCCTCGCCCGCATCCGCGCCGGCGTGCTCGAACAGGGCACCGTTGGCCTGCTGGAAAAGCTGGGGATTACCGAGCGCCTGCATCACGAAGGCCTGATCCATGACGGGATCGAACTTCTGTTCGGCGGAATTCGCCACCGCCTCGACCTGAAGAAGGCATCCGGCGGTAAGGTCGTTACCGTCTACGGCCAGACGGAGGTCACCCGCGACCTGATGGATGCCCGCGACAAGGCAGGGCTGACCACGGTCTATGACGCCGACAATGTCTCGCTGCATGATTTCGACGGCACAAGCCCCCGCGTCCGCTACGTCAAGGACGGCGTAAGCCACGAGATCGCCTGCGATTTCATCGCCGGCTGTGATGGGTTCCACGGCGTCTCGCGCCAGAGCGTTCCGGCCTCCGCCGTACAGACCTTCGAGCGCGTCTATCCGTTCGGCTGGCTCGGCCTGCTCTCGGATACGCCGCCAGTGTCGCATGAGCTGATCTACACCAATCACCAACGCGGCTTCGCGCTGTGCTCGATGCGCTCGATGACGCGCAGCCGATATTACGTCCAGTGCTCCCTCGACGAAAAAGTCGAGAACTGGACCGACGACATGTTCTGGGACGAGTTGCGCCGTCGCCTCGACACGGAGGCCGCCGAAAGCCTCATCACCGGCCCATCGCTGGAGAAGAGTATCGCGCCGCTGCGTAGTTTTGTCGCGGAACCGATGCGTTTCGGCAGGCTGTTCCTCGCCGGCGACGCCGCCCACATCGTGCCGCCGACCGGCGCAAAGGGTCTCAACCTCGCGGCCTCCGACGTCCATTACCTGTCGATTGCGCTGCGCGAATTCTATGACGAGAAATCCTTGAGCGGTCTCGACTTCTATTCGGCCATCGCGCTGAAGCGCGTGTGGAAGGCCGTGCGCTTTTCTTGGTGGATGACATCGATGATGCATCGCTTCCCCGACAATGACGGTTTCGGCACCAAACTGCAGCAGGCCGAGCTCGATTACGTCGTGCATTCGGACGCAGCGACGGCATCACTGGCGGAGAATTACGTCGGGCTGCCGTATTAGGATCGTGGACGCACCTTGTTTTAAACGGCCGGATAAAGCCGTTTCAAACTTTGTTGGTCTGTCCTTTGCTTGTGCTTTCGCTTCTATGGCGCACACAATCCAGATGGATGCGCCATGACCGACACCGCTATCCCCCACGGCTTCGCGCCACACTATCGCAAGAGCCCCCTCACCGCACCGTGGGAACCGATCTATTCAAAGGTGACAGAGACCAATGTCATCCTCGGTCTCCGCATCGCCGAAGCGCATACCAATTCGCGCGGCATGGCGCATGGCGGGCTGATCACGGCGCTGGCCGACAATGCTATGGGCCTGAGTTGCGGCCATGTGCTCGGCGGCGGCACACGGCTGCTCACCGTCAATCTCTCCGCCGATTTTCTCGGCTCGGCACAGGTCGGACAATGGCTGCAGATCGACACCGAGGTCATCAAGACCGGCAAGCGTCTCTGCTTTGCGCAGGCACTAATCACGGCAGACGGCGAGCCGTGCGCCCGGGCCAATGGCACATTCAGCGTGGCACCGCCAAAGTCGTAGCGATGACTATCGCTTGCCGAAATCCCACTGGCAGGTATCGGCGGCGAGATCGATGAAGACGCGCACTTTCGCCGACAGCAAGCGCGAGGTCGGATAGACGATGTGGATCGGCACCGCCGGCGGCTCGAACTGCGTGAGCACACGTTTGAGGCGGCCGGCCACCAGCGCGTCTGCCGCCTGATAGGCCAGCACGCGGGTCAGGCCGCCACCATGCTCGGCATGCCAGATGGCAGCATCGGCGACATCGGTGGTAAAGCGCGGCGCATGCGTGATGCGAATGTCATCGCCATCCTGCACGAAGCGCCATTCCGGCGCTGATGCAATGACACCGAACTGGATCGTATCGTGCTTCGCGATATCGTCCGGCGTCTCCGGCTGGCCGCGCCGCACCAGATAATCCGGCGACGCAACGACGATGCGCGGCATGCTGCCGACGTGGCGCGCCACCAGACTCGAATCGGGGAGATGACCGATCCGGACGGCAACATCGATTCCGTCCTCGACCAGACTGACCATGCGATCGGTCAGCCGCAATTCACCCGAGACATCGGGATAGCGCTGCAGATAGGCCGAGATCAGCGGCGTCACATGCAGCCGCCCGAAGCCGACTGGCGCCGAGACGACCAGACGCCCGGTCGGCCTGGCGCGTTCGGCCTGCGCGGAGCCCTCGGCTTCCTCGATATCCGCGAGAATCTGGCGCGCTCGTTGCAGATAGCGCACGCCGACATCGGTCAGCATCACCGAGCGCGTGGTCCGCTGCAGCAGGCGGGCGCCAAGGCGCTCCTCCAGCGCCGCCACCATGCGGGTGACCGCCGACGCAGAGAGTCCGAGCTTGCGGGCCGCGGGCGCGAACCCCTGCAGGTCCGCCACGGCGACGAAGACGGTCATGGCTTCGATGCGATCCATCGAACCATTTCATATCCAGCAATAATGAAGTGTCAATTCCGATGATTGTTCTTGTGCGAGGAAAGAGCCACCTTGGGGCTAATGGGGACGTATCCCGTTCCGAGCTCCAATCAGGGAGTAAGTCATGTCAGACATCCACACCTATTCCAGCGACATTGCCTTCACGCCGACCGTCAAGGCGATCCAGACCCGCAAGGGGTCGCGTTCCGGCTATGCGCATGTCGAGGAAAATGGCGGCTGGCGCACCGAGATCGACGACAATCTCGCAGCGTTTCTCGCCGAGGCGAACAGCTTCTTTCTGGCTACCGCCAGCGCTGACGGCCAGCCTTATATGCAACATCGCGGCGGACCGAAGGGGTTCGTGAAGGTCCTCGACAAACAGACGCTGGCCTTCGCGGATTATAGCGGCAATCGGCAATACATCACCCAGGGCAATCTCGCCGAGAATCCCAAGGCCAACATCTTCATGATGGATTATGCACATCGCCGACGCGTCAAGCTCTGGGGCATCGCGCGGGTGGTCGAGGACGATCCGGCGCTGCTGGCCTCGCTGATGCCACAGGGTTATCGTGCCAAGCCGGAACAGGTGATCCTGTTCACGATCGCCGCCTGGGACACCAATTGCCCGCAGCATATCCCGCAGAAGTTCGATGCCGCCGATGTTGCAGCAGTACTGGCAGCGCGCGATGCGCGGATTGCGGAGTTGGAAGCAGAACTGGCGACGCTGAAGGGGGCAGCGTCGCCGCATTGAAGGCGACACAGCCTCAGGCAGCGACGCTGCACTGCCAGACGTGCTCGGGATAATACTCTGCCATCATCCGATCCACGTAGGTGACGAGGTTGCCGTAGCGGTGCAACTGATGCTGCAGGGGTGACGGAAACAACGGCGACATGATCCCGGCCAGAACGCCGAATGCGGTCGCATCGACACCCGCCGGGCGGTTGCTCATCAAGTGAGACTTCCCGGCCAGCAGCACCGACAGCGCCATCAGCGAACGATCCGCGAGTTGCAGCGCCTCGTCGGCAGGATGCCGGCCGAGGCCATTCGCCAGATGGTTCTGAATGACGGATTTGCGCGCGGATGCACGAATCTCGTCGCGCTGCGCTTCGGGAATGCCGTCGAAGAAATGCGACGGTCCCTTGGCGAAATTATCGGCATCGACCCAGCGCACGCCGACCAGCGACCAATAGAGGTGATGCTCGATCATCCGCTCGATCGCCCAGGCCTGAGCGCGCTGGGCGAGATCGAGACCCCTATCGAAATCGACGTCATATTTGCGTTCGATATAGGCGCGGATAAAGGTGGAGTCGGCAATGCACTCAGCCCCGTCATCGATATAGGGCATCTGCCCCTTCGGCGAATCCTGCGGCCGTGCCGGTTGCTTCTCATAGGGCAAGCCGGCCATCTTGAGCTGGACTTCCGTCTTGGTGACGAAAGGGCTGATTTCCGGCAGGCCAAAGCCTGCACCTGCGCCGTGAAGGACGATCATGTGGTTTCTCCAAGTGATAAGGACAAGAGATTAGGCAGTTGCTGCTGCCACCGTGGTGTCAGCAGCCGTCACGCCGGATGACGCCGGCGACCCAAGCGCGCGCCTGGACCGCCGCGGTGGAGACCATGCGCCAGCCGAGCCCGATCAAGGCCCAGCGGAGGTCTCCCGACAGGGCGAGAATGGCGCGTTCCAGCAGCCATGCCCGGATGCGCCAGAGCCGGTCATCATGGGAAAAGACGGCGAGGCTATCGAAAGCGGTCATTGCAGAATCCTTCGTTCGTTTGAACCTGGACCCTGTATGACTGCCCCCTGCTGCCAACATGCTGTCAGCATCGACATCTGCCAACAAAGATAGAGGGACGACCATGAGACGCGCCGACCGCCTGTTTCAGATCATCCAGGTGCTTCGGCGCACGCGGAAGCCGCTGACGGCGGATGCCATTGCAGCCGAACTGGAGACGTCCAAGCGGACGATCTATCGCGACATCGCGACACTGATGGCGCAACGCGTCCCGATCCGCGGCGAAGCCGGCATGGGCTATATCCTCGAACGCGGCTTCGACATGCCGCCGCTGATGCTGACACCCGACGAGATCGAAGCCGCCGTGCTCGGCGCGCAATGGGTGATGGGGCACGCCGATCCGGCATTGGCCAAGGCGGCACAGGATCTCATTGCGAAGATCGCGGACACCGTGCCCGAGCGCTTGCGCCCCTTCGTGCTGGAACCCGCGAGCCGCGCGCGGCCGCATTTCCGCGGCACCGCCGACAGTATGGATATGGTGCAGATGCGCGCGCATATTCATGCGGGCAAGAAGGTCCGGCTGCTTTACCGGGACGAAGCCGGTCGCGACAGCGAGCGCATCGTCTGGCCGATCGCGGTGGGCTATCTGGAAGCCGTGCGGCTGCTGGCGGCGTGGTGCGAGCTTCGCAAGGATTTCCGCAGTTTTCGAACCGACCGCGCGATCGAGGCACATTTCCTCGATGAGAAGTATCCGGAACGGCGCGAAACGCTGCGCAGCAAATGGCGCAAGACGCTGAGCTGGGAGCGGCCACAGGATACCTGAAACAGCCGAGCCTGCATCTGCACGGCTGGCGAAACCGGTCCGATCGGGATAAACCGCGGCATGATAAGCGATGCCACCACGATCAGCGAAGCCAGCCCGTGCCAGGCCTGTGGTGCGTGCTGTTCGTATTCCAGCAACTGGCCGCGTTTCACCATCGAGGACGATGCCGATCTCGATCTGATCCCGGCCAAATATGTCAACGCCCGCGAATCGGGAATGCGCTGCGACGGAGACCGCTGCAGCGCGCTGACCGGAAAGGTTGGAGAGGCAACGGCCTGCGGGATTTATGCTGTGAGGCCGGACGTGTGCCGAACCTGCATGCCCGGCGATCCCGAATGCGCTATGGCGCGACGCCGGCACGGGCTGCCAATTTTGGCAGCCGCAGAGTAGTTGATGTCAGCTCACGCCGTGACGGTGTAAGCGAGCTCCTTGTCATCCAGCTCGTCGTCGAGATCATCATCCATCGGCGCCAGTGTCGAGAGCGGCTTGGTCGACAGCGTGATGGCCTTGCGGTTGTGATAGGCCGACACCGAAGGACGCGCCACAGCGGTGTCGTGCGACAGCGCGTAGAGCGTGGAACCAACGCGGCCACCGAATTCGATCAGTTCGCGCTCGCTGCAGCTCGATGCGATCGAGATTGCCAAAGCGTGGAGATGACTGCGGCGATAGCAAAACAGAGCCAGCATCGCGCGGACATCGGATGAAACGCTGGCCACGAGATGGGGCAGGCCATTTTCATTTGCACGATACATTGCACCGAGCAGATCTTCCTCGACGGGGCAAAAATCGTTCTCAAAAGCTTGACGGCTGGACCGCATGGGGTTTCTCCTCGTTAATGAGGATGCGGTTGAATTTCCTAACGCAGGGTTAACCAACAGCCTTAATGGCCGCGTGCGACTCTTGAGTAACAGTTTGAAATGTGGCAGCCGTGCCCTGCTACCGCCACATTGGAACTCGATGCGTTCAAACGCGCATCAGCTGTTGGCGACGATGAAGATGGCCAGGAAGAAGTCGGTCAGGTGATGCAGCGCCTGATCGATGCCGATCAGCCACCAGAACCAGCGATGGCCCTGCGTCACACCGAAATGCGATACGCAGATGCCCTTGAGCCGATCGATGGTGATGTGGATTGCGAAGTCGACCAGTCCCAGGAACCAGAGCTTGGGTTGTACAACGGCAATGAACAGCGTCGTCAGCACGCCATGGATCGCGCAATGCGCCAGCAGCGGCAGCGCCCATCCGGTCCGTTGATCCTTGCCTATCGCCATCCAGGCGTTTTGCAGCAGGAAATCAGCGATCACGTGCTTGACGGTGAGGACGAGCATCCACCCGACGAGCCCGCCCAGAGCAATCGACGACGACATTGCAGGAAACAACAAGCTGACGTCCCTCTCACCGGTCACGACAGGCTGGCCCGCTTAGCCGGCCCGATCACTCGCCCTATTTATGACACTCCGAAACCGGGAATGCACGCCGCGGAACCGAAAACCCACCGCTTCCTGCAGAGCCAGCCTGGACGGGAAAACACTGCGCACGCTCCACTTTCTCGCTAGTTCAGAACGGCATGCGCCCGGAGCTCGCCGATCGCCTTGCGTAATTGGTCACCTTTCGGATCGCGCGGCACCGCACGAGCACGCGTGATCGCGTCCGCCAAGTCGGTGATAACCAGCGTCCCATCGAAAGCCGGCTTGGCTAGTCCGTCGATGATCTGATGCCAGGCGGCCATGCCCTGCCGATAGCCCGTGCCGTAACCTTCGATCATGGTTGCCGTCTGCACGATGGCCATTGCCGCGTCCGGCTGCTTGGTCAGTGCCCGATCAATCATGTGCAGCCAGCGTTCGACCCAGACGCGCTCGGTTTCATAACGCGTCGACAACAGGCGCCAACGTCGCAGCCAGGATTCGAACTCAAGGCGCTTGATGCCCCAGATGCTCGCCTTGCTGAAACGGATCGGCACCGTGCGATGCGCACAATAGATGCGCTCGAGCGCCCACATCAGGGGATCGCCGACGATCTCCGGCAATGCCGACACCAACTCGTCGAGGCGAAAACGCCGCCTGTCGACGACGGGCGGCCGGCCGGGCGTCACGGGTTCCTGCAGCTTGAGCTGCGCGATGCGGATCGGATCGTGATAGCTCATGCGCATCGTGAGCAGCCGCGCAATCTCGCTAAACAGTTCGTCGCTGACGTTGCGCCGTCCGACAAAGCGACGCAGCCGGTCGCTGTAGAGCTGCGCGTAGACTGCGCTCTGATAGTTGATCAACAGGGCCACGCCATCTTCCGCCACAGGACGCACCGCAGCCGGCAGCCCCACCGGCAAAACCGGCGCTGCAGGTTCGCTCCTGTTCGCCAGCTCGGCGAGCGTGGAGCGGATGACGTTGATGAAACCTGCCACGGGACGTCCTGATGCTTATGCGTGCTGCGGCGCCATGGGCAATGCGGGCGCGTCCTGCTTCATCAGACGCGCTTCCAGCTTGTCGATATTCTCGAACAATCGCGCGCTGGCGAGACGCAGGAAGAAGAAACCGAATTCCGGATTCTGCACGTAGAGCTCTTCGACCTGGCTGTAGCTGACGCTGAGCACCATGCCGGGCTCGATACATTCCAGCGTCTGGGTGCGTTCGTTCAAGGGCGACAGCATGCCGAGTTCACCGACAATGGCGCCGACCGGCAATTCGATCCCGGATTCGACGAGACGATAACGGCCACTGACGATGTAGAACATGTCTTCGGCCTTCTCGTCCTTGTAAAACAACACCTCACCGGCCTTACAGGGACGCTTGGTCATGAACGGCTTCAGCCATTCCATCGACAGGTCCGAGTTCACCGACTTTTTCACATCCTGGACCAATTGCAGCATCTGGCGCAGGCGGTAGATGTTGAGCGGCAGCAGTACCGCATGCAATGCCATGGTCGGATAGTTGTGGGTCGGGATCGAGATCGCGATTAGCAGGACATTGGCCATGATGCCAAACACCCGCAGCGGAATCATCGTCCGCATCGTGGCGGTCGCGACCACGAAGATCGTGGCGGCGGCGCTGCCAAAGTGATGGAGATAGGACATATCCATGGGAGCAAACCGGGTTTCCAGGAACGGCCGCACCGTCCTCCGCGACTATGAAGCGCGAATGACCGGGCCTTTGCAGCCGCAATATAGCCCATCTGGTTAAAATAGCCCGTGTTGCGACCCGCAAAAATCACGGAGTCGTGCGCAGATTGACGCGATCCGCCGGTGCGGGCACCGTCGCTCGCATCCCAAAGGAGAACAACATGTCGGAAACGACGGAAACCGCATCTGACCAGTCCTCGCCCCCCATTCTGACCATCGACGGCCCCCGCGCCACCATCCGCCTGAACCGCCCCCAGAAGCTGAACCGGCTGTCCCAGCTCGACCTGGACACCTTGGTACAGCTGTTCGATCGCGTAGAGGCGAATCGCGCCGTCCGGGTGCTAGTGCTCACCGGCACCGGCCGCGCTTTCAGCGCCGGCTTCGATCTCAATGCGATCTCCGAACGGGCTGCCAGCGCGCCCAAGCCCGTGGCCGAAGGTTCGTCCGGATCGGCCTTTGAGTCCGTGGCAAACCGGCTGGAGGACCTGGCGCTCCCGACGATCTGCCGGCTCAATGGCGGCGTCTATGGCGGCTCCACCGACCTGGCACTGGCCTGCGACTTCCGCATCGGCGTCGACACCTGCGAGATGTTCATGCCGGCCGCCCGGCTCGGGCTGCATTATTACAAGGGCGGCATCAAACGCTATGTGAGCCGGCTCGGGGTCGACAACGCCAAGCGATTGTTTCTCACCGCGCAGAAGCTGGAAGCCAGCGAACTGCTGCGGATCGGCTACCTCACCGCCATGGTGCCGACCGAGGCGCTGGACGAGGAAGTCGACAAGCTCGCCATGATTCTGGCCGGCAACGCCCCGATCGCCATGCGCGGCATGAAGCAGGCGATCAACGAATTCGCCCGCGGTGAACTGGACGAGGCTGCCGCCGATCAGCGCGCGCGGGACAGCATGCGGGGCGATGAGATCAAGGAAGGCACGAAGGCGTTCGCGGAGAAACGGGCACCGCGGTTTTAAACGTTAAGCCCGTGGCACTTTTCTTCCCCTCTCCCCTTGCGGGAGAGGGTACCTGAGCGAAGCGACGGCGGGAGAGGGGTAGCCAAGCTCGGAGCTCGTGGCAGCCCCTCTCCCGTCTCGACCGCTTCGCGTTCGATCCACCCTCTCCCACGGCGCGCAGCTTCGCTACGCTGGGGGAGAGGGAAGTGAGCAGAGTCACTCCACAAACGTCGCCACATCGCCTAACTGCGCGCGGTTCGTTCGGTAGCTGTTGACCTTGTGCTCGCGGTCCGGATAGCCGAACGAAATGCCGCAAACGACGCGGCGGTCGTCGCTCATGCCGAAATGCTGGCGCACCACGGCCGAGTGAAACGCCAGCGCCGCCTGCGGCACGGTCGCGAGGCCGAGCGCCTGCGCAGCCAGCATGAAATTGTTTACATAGCCGCCGCAGTCCACTGCGCCATAGACCCCGAGCGCTTCATCCGACGTGATGATCGCCACATGCGGCGCGCCGAAGAAGTTGAAGTTCTGCAACGCCTGCTCGGCATAGGCCGTCTTGTCGCCGCGCGCGATACCCAGTGTGTTGTAAAGCTGGAAGCCGCTTTCGCGACGGCGGTCCAGATAGACCCCGCGATATTCGCGCGGAAACGGGAAGTCGCCCGAATTCGGCGTGCCCGCGGCCGCGACAGGATAGAGCACGTCGCGAAACTTCTTGGTGGCTTCACCCGACGTGATCGTGACCTGCCACGGCTGGCTGTTGCACCACGACGCGGTCTTCTGCGCGGCATTGAGAATGCGGTCGATGATGGCGCGCGGCACCTGCTCGGTCTTGTAGGCGCGACAGGAGTAGCGTGACGCCAGAAGGGTTTCGAGAGTGGAGATGGCGTCAGTCATGGAAACATCCTGGCTCGGTCCCTCATGGTGAGGAGGCGCCAATTGGCGCCGTCTCGAACCATGAGCTGGCTTGGCTCTTGAGTTTGTTGCCATCCTTCGAGACGCGTGCCAAGTGGCACGCTCCTCAGGATGAGGGCAGAGATATCACCGTCCCTTGGTCGGGACCTTGTTGAACGGCACGTCCTTGTCGACGCGGATATCACCGGGCAGACCCAGCACGCGCTCGGCGATGATGTTGCGCAGGATCTCGTCGGTGCCGCCGGCGATACGCATGGACGGCGAGCCCAGAATGGTCGCCTGGAATTCGCCGGCTGCTTCCGCATCGGCTCCGACCAGCGCGCCGGAAGCGCCCTGCAGGTCGGCCGCGAACATCGCGATGTCCTGCATCATCATGCCCGAGACCAGCTTGCCGATGGAGTTTTCCGGACCCGGACGCTCGCCCTTCGACAGCGCCGAGATCGAGCGGTAGCTGGTGTATTTCAGGCCGGAATTCTTCACCGCCCAGCTTGCGAGCTTGGAGCGCACATTGGGATCGTCGATGGCGAGACCGTCTTCCAGCATCAGGTTGCTGCAGAACTCGAACAGCTCCGGGAAACCCGTGGCGACGCGGGAGCCGATCGACATACGCTCATTCATCAGCGTGGTCAGCGACACGTTCCAGCCGTCACCGACGGCGCCGAGCCGCTGGCTATCCGGGATCCTTACATTGGTGAAGAACACCTCGTTGAATTCCTGCATACCATTGGCCTGCTTGATCGGCTTTACCTCGACGCCTTCGCTCTTCATGTCGAGGAAGAACATGGTGAGACCCTTGTGCTTGGGCACATTCGGATCGGTGCGGGTAATGAGAATGCCGTAGTCAGAATAGTGCGCGCCGGAGGTCCAGATCTTCTGGCCGTTGACGATCCAGTCGTCGCCATCCTTCTCCGCGCGGGTGCGCAGACCTGCGACGTCGGAACCGCCGGCGGGTTCGGAGAACAGCTGACACCAGACCTTCTCGCCGGACGCCAGCGGCGGCAGATATTTGCGCTTCTGGTCTTCGGAGGCATAGGCCATCACGGTTGGGCCGCACATGCCCTGCCCGATGGCGAAGGGCCGCGCGAGCTTGTCATAGACGCCCTCTTCCTGCTGCCAGATCACGCGCTCGATCGGCGTCGAGCCGCGGCCGCCATATTCCTTCGGCCAATGCAGACAGGCCCAGCCGGCATCGGCCTTCTTCTTCTGCCACGCCTTGGCGACATCGAGCATCGCGTCACGCTTCTCAGAGGCGCGCTTGGCCGACGGCTTGGTCAGCTCAGCTTCCAGCTCCTTCGGTGCGTTCGCATCGATCCACTTGCGCGCGACAGCGCGGAATTCGGCTTCCTGCGGCGTGTCATCGAAATTCATGGCAGTCGTCCTCTACGAAAAAGAAAACTGCGACCAGGGCAGCGAGCCACCCTGGCCGCCAGTTATCGTCCCTTGGTCGGGATCTTGTTGAATGGCACGTCCTTGTCGACGCGGATGTCGCCCGGCAGGCCGAGCACACGTTCCGCGATGATGTTGCGCAGAATCTCGTCGGTGCCGCCCTCGACGCGCGTCGCAGGCGAGCGCAGCAGCATCGCCTGGAACTTGCCGGCGACCTCCGCATCCTCCGGCCCGTTCAGCACGCCGGTCGCCCCCTGCAGATCGAGCGCATAGGTCGCGACATCTTGCAGCATCGCGCCGGCGACGAGTTTGCCGATGGAGTTTTCCGGGCCCGGCCGTTCGCCGCGCGACAGCGCCGAGATGGCGCGGAAGCTGGTGTAACGGAGGCCGCTGGCGCGCACCGCCCAGTGGGCGAGCCTGGAGCGCACCGCGGGATCGTCGATGGCCGGACCGGCGTCGAGCATCAGGCTGTTGCAGAACTCAAACAGTTCCGGGAAGCCGGTGGCGACATTGGCGCCGATCGCCATGCGTTCGTTCATCAGCGTGGTCAGCGACACGTTCCAGCCGTCGCCCACAGCGCCGAGGCGCTGCGCATCGGGAATCCGGACGTCGGTGAAATACACCTCGTTGAACTCGGCCTGACCGTTGGCCTGCTTGATCGGCTTTACCTCCACGCCCGGGCTCTTCATGTCCAGGAAGAACATGGTGAGACCCTTGTGCTTCGGCACAGTCGGGTCGGTGCGGGTGATCAGGATGCCGTAATCCGAGTAGTGCGCGCCGGAGGTCCAGATCTTCTGACCGTTGATGACCCAGTCGTCACCGTCCTTTTCCGCGCGGGTGCGGAGACCCGCGACGTCGGATCCGCCGGCGGGTTCGGAGAACAACTGGCACCAGATCTTCTCGCCGGACGCCAGCGGCGGCAGATACTGCCGTTTATGCTCCTCGGCGGCATAGGCCATCATGGTCGGGCCGCACATGCCGTGGCCGATGATGAAGAGCGCGCCGAGCTTGCCGAACACGCCCTCTTCCTGCTGCCAGATCACCCGCTCGATGGGCGATGCGCCGCGGCCGCCATAGTCCTTCGGCCAGTGCGGTACGGCCCAGCCGGCATCGGCCTTCTTCTTCTGCCAGGCTTTCGCGACTTCCAGAATATTCGCACTCTTGAGCTGAATGCGGCCGAGCGCGGCCTTTTTCAGCTCGTCTTCATATTGCTTCGGCGCATTGGCCGCGATCCAGGCTTTCGCCTCGGCGCGAAACGCGGCCTCCTGCGGGGTGTCATCGAAATTCATCTCGATTGATCCTTACGCCGCATTCTTCTGGCGCATGCGCTCGATCAACTGGTCTTCCCAATAAGACAGTGAGCCGAGCCCGACCGCCACCGCGTTGGAGCGGCGGTAGTAGAGGTGGCAGTCGAACTCCCAGGTGAAGCCCATGCCGCCATGAACCTGGATGTTGTTCTTGGAGCAGTGCTGGAACGCCTGCGTCGCGCTGATGCGTGCTGCAGCGGCGGCTTCCGGCAGTTCGGAAGCGTTGGTCGAAAGCGCCCATGCGCCGTAATAGCAATTCGAGCGCGCCAGCGTCGCCGAGACATACATGTCAGCGAGCATGTGCTTGACCGCTTGGAACGAACCGATCTGGCGACCGAAGGCGATACGATCCAGCGCGTAGTCGCGGCCCATTTCCAGCGCACGGTCGGAACCGCCGACCTGTTCGAAGCCGATCAGCACGGCGGCACGATCGAGCACCTGCGAGAGAATGCTCCAGCCTTCATTGGCAACGCCGAGCAGCTCGGCCTTGACGTTCTTGAAGGTAATCTCGGCCTGGTTGCGCGACGGATCTATGGAGGTCAGCGCCTTGGCCTCGACACCTTCGCTGGTGAGATCCACGAGATACAGTGCAATGTCGCTGTCGCGGCCGGTCGAACCGGTACGTGCGGCGACGATGGCGAAATCGGCGATGGCACCATCGGCCACCGGCTTCTTGGTGCCGTTCAGTACGCCGTTGGCCGCGGTGAGCTTGATCGCTTTTGGCGACGGATTACCAGAGCCTTCGAACAGGGCCAGCGTACCGATGGCATTGCCCTGCGCAATCGCCGGCAGCCACTTCTGCTTCTGCGCATCGGAGCCGGCCAGAAGCAGCGCTTCGGCGGCAAGATACACGGTGGACGAGAACGGCACCGGCGCCAGCGCGCGGCCCATTTCCTCGGCGATCACGCAGAGTTCGAGATGACCGGCACCCGAGCCGCCAAAGGCTTCCGGGATGGCGACGCCGAGGAAGCCCATGTCAGCCAAGCCCTTCCAGAGCTCGCGATCATAGGGCGCCTTGCCGTCGATCACGGCGCGCACAGCTTTCGGCGGGCACTTCTCGGTGAGAAAACGCCGGGCCTCGTCGCGGAGCTGCTTCTGGTCGTCGGAGAAATCGAAGTTCATGGCGGTGTACTCTGTTCTGATCGATGGAAAGTCTAGTTGAGGATGATGACGTCTTCGCCGGGGTGCTCGGCGTAAAGCTGGGCGACCAGTGCCGCGCGGCGTTCGAGGCCAGCGCGCTGGTTGATGTAGCCCTTGTCAGTGAGTTCGTTGCCGTCGATGGACGCCGGCTCGACCATGAACATCGCGCGCGCAATGCGCCTGCTGCTGGCGCCTTCGCACGACGCATTATGTGCCTGCAGCCCCTTCTTCAGACAGGCAAGAACCGCAGGATGTTTCACCACATCGGCAAATGTCGCCTCGGGCTCGCCGATCATGATGCGGCAGGCCGGCAGGTTGGGCCAGGCGAGCACGCCGATATAGGGGCGATCCTGTCCCGTGATCAGCGCGTCCTGCACCACCGGCGTCGCCGCAGCGATCACATCGGTGCGCAGTGAGCCGACATGCACGAAGGTGCCGGTCGTCAGCTTGAAGTCCTCCACCACGCGGCCGGAGAAGATCAGGCCCTGCACGGGGTCATTGTCGTCGACGAAAATGCCAGCGTCGCCGATCTTGTAGAAGCCTTCCTCGTCGAAGGCCGCTTTGGTGAGGTCCGGCTGGCGATAGTAGCCCGGCATCACGTTGACGCCGCGCAAGCGCAATTCGTATTTCGAATCCACCGGCACCATCTTGAGTTCGACGCCGGGGAACGGCAGGCCGATCAGGCCGACGCGCTCGGTGTCCCAATAGGTGCCGGTCGAGGTCGGCGAGGTCTCGGTGCAGCCCCAACCGGTATAGAACACGATGCGCTCGCCGGTGGCGCGCACGGCCAGCGCCTGCATACGATCATAGAGATCGTCAGGGAGACGCGCGCCGCCATAGGCCATCAGATTCAGGTTCTTGAAGAACGAGCGCGCCAGCGCATCGTCCTTCTCCATCGCGCTGGCGATGGCAGCATAGCCGGCGGGAACATTGGCGTAATAGGTCGGCGAGATTTCGCGCAGATTGCGTAATGTCTCGTCGATCATGCCCGGCATTGGACGGCCATCGTCGATATAGAGCGTTCCGCCATCGATCAGCAGCGGGTTGAACAAAGCGTTGCCGCCCATGGTGTGATTCCACGGCATCCAGTCGAGATAGACCGGCGGCTGCGCGTTCGGATCGCGCGGGCGCGTCTGCATCATCATCGCGGCATTCGCCGTCATCATCCGCTGCGTGTTGATGACCGCCTTGGGCATGCCGGTGGAGCCCGAGGTGAACAGCAGCTTGCCTACCGTATCGGGCATGATCTGGGCGAGCGATGCGTCGACCGTGGGCGTAACCATGGTCGCGACCATGTCGGCATAGGCGGTGCTGGCGATCCCCGCCGGCGGGCGCGCCACATGGATGATCTTGATGTCGGTGAGATCGAGCGCATCCAACGCCTTCTGGAAGGTCGGCCCGTCCTGCACCATGACCGCGACAGGCTTGATCAGGTCGAACAGATATTTGAGCTTGGCGTGATCCTGGCTCATCAGCGAATAGGCCGGCGACACCGGCGCTGCCGGATGCCGCGCCTGCATCGCCGCCATGGTCATTAGTGCATGCTCGATGGAATTGCCCGAAAGGATCGCAACCGGTCCATCGGCCGCGAGCTTCATGTCGAGTAGCGCCTGGGTCAGCGCATCGGCGGTCCGCTTCGCCTCGCCATAGCTGAGCCGACGCCATTGCCGGTCATCGCCGGCGCGCTGGGCCAGCCAGGTGTGATCGGGACGCTCCTTGGCCCACTTCGCCAGAGACGCCGGCAGATGCGTCTCATAGGGCATCAACGGTATCAGCGACTTCATGACGATGACGCCGTCCGGCCGGCGCTCGACATCGATGTCGCGCTCCATCCAGTGGATCTTGCGGAAGGCGGGCTTTGTCAGCACCGCGGCAGCCTGGGCGTTCATGTGGTTTCTCCCAAAACCGTTCTTGTCGAACCATGGTCTCGTTTGTCGGACCTTGTATTCGGTGCGTGAGATCACGCTTCAACGTGTGACGTAAACCGGCTTTCGTTTCACGATGAATGCGCGAATGCCTTCCTCGAAATCTTCCGAGCGGCTGCACAGCACCTGATTGCGATCTTCCATGGCGATGACGGCCTCGATCGAGCCGGCATCGACGGACATGTTGATGCATTCCTTCGACAGCCGCAGCCCTACCGGCGACGCGGTCATCATCGCATCGACATAGGGCGCAGCGGCGGCTTCGAGTTGACCGTCGTCGACAACTTCCGACACCAACCCAACAGCCAGCGCGCGATCGGCATGGATGAAGCGGCCGGTGAGGATCAGTTCAGAGGCGACGGAGACACCGACGAGACGCGGCAGGAAATAGCTTGAGCCGATGTCGCAGCCGCCGAGGCCGAGCTTGATGAAGGCGCAGTTCATGCGCGCCGACTTGGCGGCGATGCGGATATCTGCGGCGAGCGCCAGCGCGAAACCGCCGCCGGCGGCAGCACCCTGCACCAGCGCGATGATCGGCTGCGGACAGCGGCGCATCAGCATCACGATATCCGCGATGCGGCGCTGGGAATCGAGCGACTCGGTGACGGTGCGCGGCGCATTCTGCCCGGAGCGCACGGCCATTGCGTGTTTGAGATCGAGCCCGGCGCAGAAATTGGCGCCGGCACCCTTGAGGACGACCACGCGTGTCTTGCGATTGCGCTGCAGGCTTTCGAAATAGTCGTTTAGTGCGTCGATCAGAGCAGGATCGAGCGCGTTGAGACTGTCCGGACGATTCAGTGTCACCCGGTCCACGCCGTCGTCATGTTCGATCAGCAGCGGTGAGGTCACTTATTACTCCCGTTACGGCACCTTTAGCGCTCGTTATTGCGCCCTCTCCCCCGTGCGAAGCGAAGCTTCGCTAGGTGGGAGAGGGCAGCACTGCAGTAGAAACAAACTCGCTCGGGAGAGGGGTAGCCGCAGACTAAGGAGTCTGTGGCTACCCCTCTCCCATCTGCGCGCCTGCGGCGCGCATCCACCCTCTCCCACGGCGCGCGGCTACGCCGCGCAGGGGGAGAGGGGAAGGAAAACTACTACCGCGGAGCCATACGGATGGCGCCGTCGAGGCGGATGGTTTCGCCGTTCAGCATCGGGTTCTCGACGATGTGGACCGCGAGATTGCCGTATTCCGACGCGTCGCCGAGGCGAGCTGGATGCGGGACCTGGGCGCCGAGGCTGGCGCGGGCTTCCTCGTTGAGGCCCATCAAAAGGGGCGTCAGGAACAGGCCCGGCGCAATCGTATTGACGCGGATCTTGCTGGAGGCGAGATCGCGGGCAGCCGGCAGCGTGAGGCCGACAACGCCCCCCTTCGAGGCGGAGTAGGCGATCTGGCCGATCTGGCCTTCATAGGCCGCGACGCTGGCGGTGTTGATGATGACGCCGCGCTCCTCGCCGATCGGTTCGGCGGTGGCGAGCTGCTCGGCGAACAGGCGCAGGCAGTTGAAGGTACCGATCAAGTTCACCATGATGACATTGGTGAACTTCTCAAGCGGATAGACGCCCTGCTTGCCGACGATGCGCTGCGAACCGCCGATACCGGCGCAGTTCATCAGTACGCGCGCGGTGCCATGCGCAGCTGCTGCCTTGGCGAGCGCCGCCTTGACGTCATTTTCGCTGGTGACGTCGCCGACGGTAGCGATGCCCTTCACTTCGGCAGCGACTTTCTCGGCATTCTCCGCCGCACGATCGAACACGGCGACCTTGGCGCCCTTGGCGGCCATCGCGCGCGCAGTCGCGGCGCCCAGTCCCGAGCCACCGCCGGTGATGAATACGGCTACGTCTTTCAACTGCATCGATAATGCCTTTCCTTGGGCGTTTCTGATCGTTTCTTGAATTCTTGGGTCGCGACGAAGAAGAAAAAGAAGAAGTGGTCCTTGGGCGTTTTCTTGGTTGTTGTTCTTGGAACTGGTCCTTGGGCGTTTCTTATTTTTGGTTCTTGAATTTAGTTCCTTGGGCGTTTCCCGACGTTTTTGAATTTTCTTGGCAGTTTTCCTTGGGCCGTTTCTTCTGAGTTCGTGATGTCAGGCCTTGGCGGCCTTCTTGTTTGTGAGGATTCCGCCGAGCAGCATCGCTTCCATATGGGCGACGTAGTCGCGGCAGACTTCATCGGTCACCGGGCCGACGCCGATGGCGCGCGACATGGCATGGCGGCTGAAGAACAGGTTGTCGCAGGCGCCGATCAGGCTGGTGTAGAACAACACCGGATCGACCTTGCGAAATTCGCCGGATTCAAGTCCCTCCGCCAGCAGGCGGCGATGGAAGCCGAGCAGCGGCCCCACGAAGAACTTCGAGACTTCATCGGCTGCCTCGTTGCTGCTCTCATGCAGCAAGTAGTGGATCAGCCGGTTCATGTAGGGAAACTGGTAATAGGCCTTGATGATGCCGGCGATGTGCAGCCGCAATTTTGCGGTGGCCGAGATCGGCTGCGCCAGCAGATATTCCAGATTGGTCATCTCGGTGGCGGCGTCGCGCGCAAGCAGCGCCAGCAGCAGGCCGTCCTTATTGCCGAAATGATATTTCACCAGCGCCGCATTGACCCCGGACTGCTGCGCAATCTCGCTCAGCGACACCTCGATGGAGTTGCTGGCGATCATGAGCTCGCTCGCCGCGAGCAACAGCTTGTCGGCCGTCGGATTACGGGCAGCGGCGGTTTTCACAGAGGTGCTGGGGTTCAAAGTCGGTGCCATTCGGAGCGCAGATAATACGAACAATCGGCCGCACTCAAGAATTAATTGACTGATTGACTAAACTCTCCGCGGACACTTAAATCCCGCGCATTCAACGCCACGAAAAACGCCGCCAAACAAGGCAAAAAAGGGAGATCACGCATGGCCGAGGCCTATATCGTCGCCGCTGCACGCACCGCTGGTGGCCGCAAGGGCGGGCGTTTAGCCGGCTGGCACCCGGCCGACCTCGCAGCCTCGGTTTTGAACACCCTGGTTGAACGCACCGGCGCCGATCCCGCGTCGGTTGAAGATGTCATCATGGGCTGCGTCGGCCAGGGCGGCGAGCAGGCCGTCAACGTCGCGCGCAACGCGGTGCTGGCCTCGAAGCTTCCGGAAAGCGTGCCGGGCACCTCCATCGACCGCCAGTGCGGTTCATCGCAGCAGGCGCTGCATTTCGCCGCCCAGGCCGTGATGGCTGGCTCTATGGACATCGTGATCGCCGCCGGCGTCGAGAGCATGACCCGCGTGCCAATGGGCTCGCCAAGCATTCTCGCGTCCAAGGCCGGCATGGGCCACTACAAGAGCCCGGGCATGGAAGCGCGTTATCCCAACATCCAGTTCAGCCAGTTCACCGGCGCCGAGATGGTCGCCGAGAAATACGGACTGTCGAAGGATGACCTCGACACATACGCCTTCGAGAGCCACCGGCGCGCCATCGCAGCAACCGAAGCCGGCCGGTTCAAGGACGAAATCATCCCGCTGCAGATCACCCGCGCCGATGGCACCACGGACACCCATCACATCGACGAGGGCATCCGCTTCGACGCCACACTCGACGGCATCAGGGGCGTCAAGCTGATCGCCGAGAACGGCAAGCTCACCGCAGCATCCGCCAGCCAGATCTGCGACGGCGCGTCGGGCGTGATGGTCGTCAACGAGAAGGGCCTGAAGCAGCTCGGCGTCAAGCCGTTGGCGCGCATCCACCACATGACCATGATGGGCGGTGATCCCGTGATCATGCTGGAAGCGCCGCTGCCCGCCACCAAGCGTGCGCTGGAAAAGGCCGGCATGACAATCGACGACATCGACCTGTTCGAAGTCAACGAAGCCTTCGCCTCGATTCCGACCGCCTGGCTGAAGGCCACCGGCGCCGATCCAAAGCGCCTCAACGTCAATGGCGGCGCCATCGCGCTCGGCCATCCGCTCGGCGGCTCCGGCACCAAGCTGATGACCACGCTGGTGCATGCGCTTCAACAGAGCAACAAGCGCTACGGGCTGCAGACCATGTGCGAAGGCGGCGGCATGGCGAATGTGACGATCGTGGAGAGGTTGTAATTTTCTTCCCCTCTCCCCCAGCGCTGCGTAGCAGCGCGACGTGGGAGAGGGTGCCTGAGCGAAGCGAAGGCGGGAGAGGGCTCGTGCTTCCGTACGAAGAGCCCCCTCTCCCGTCTCGAACCACTCCGCGGTTCGATCCACCCTCTCCCACCAGCCGCGGCTGCGCCGCGTCCGGGGGCGAGGGGAAAAGACACCACGAGCGGAAAAATCCGCCGGCCTCCAGAGGAAACACCCATGACGCATCCGTCGATTCACGCGAAGACCAATCCCGACAAGATTGCCTACCGCATGGCCGGCTCCGGCCAGGCGCTCACCTATCGCGAACTCGACGAACGCTCGAACCGCGGCGCGCAGTTGTTCCGCTCGCTGGGCTTGAAGGCCGGCGATCACATCGCGCTCTTGATGGAGAATCGCCTCGACTTCATGGAGATCTGCTGGGCCGCACAGCGCGCCGGGCTCTATTACACGGCGATCAGCCGCTACCTCACGCAGGACGAAATCGCCTATATCGTGAAAGACTGCGGTGCACGGGTCGTCATCACTTCCGAGAAATGTGCCGATGTGGTTGCGCCGCTGATTACCAACGCCGCGGAGCCAATGTTCTATATCGTCGACGGTTCGCGCCCCGGTTTCCGCGACTGGAATACCACCCTCGCCACTCAGCCCGCCACGCCGATTGCCGACGAGGTTGCCGGCTACGACATGCTGTATTCGTCGGGCACGACGGGCCGCCCCAAGGGCATCAAGCGCGCCTCGGAGAACAATCCGATCGACGTGCCGAATCCGTTCCTGAAGCTGCTCTGCGCGAACATGTGCGGCATGACATCGGACTCGATCTATCTATCGCCGGCGCCGCTGTATCACGCAGCTCCGCTGCGCTTCAACATGATGGCGATCACGCTCGGCGGCACGTCGGTGATCATGGAGCATTTCGACGCCGAGGAATTCCTCAAGCTTGTCGAAAAGTACAAGATCACCCAGTCGCAGCTGGTGCCGACCATGTTCGTGCGCATGCTGAAGCTGCCGGATGAAGTCCGTTTGAAATACAATGTCTCTTCATTGAACGGCGCGATCCATGCCGCAGCCCCCTGCCCCGTCGACGTCAAGGCGCGCATGATCGACTGGTGGGGACCGATCCTGATCGAATATTACGCCGGCTCCGAAGGCAACGGCGTCACCGTCTCGAACTCGCAGCAGTGGCTGTCGCATCGCGGCACCGTCGGCAAGGCTGTGGTCGGTAGCGTCAAGATCGTCAATGAAGAAGACCAAGAAGCGCCGACCGGCGAAATCGGCACGGTGTATTTCGCCGACACGCCGCAGTTCAGCTATCACAACGATCCCGAGAAGACGAAGCGCGCCTATAACGCGCGCGGCTGGTCCACCCTCGGCGATGTCGGCTATCTCGATGACGAAGGCTTCCTGTACCTCACCGACCGCAAGTCCTACATGATCATTTCCGGCGGTGTGAACATCTACCCGCAGGAGACCGAAGACGTCCTCATCACCCATCCGGATATCGCCGACGTCGCGGTGTTCGGCGTGCCGAACGAGGAGATGGGCGAAGAGGTCAAGGCCGTGGTCCAGCCGCACGACATGAGCCGCGCCGGCAAGGCGCTGGAGGCCGAACTGATCGTGTTCTGCCGCAAACACCTGTCGCCGATCAAATGCCCGAAGAGCATCGATTTCGAGGCCGAACTGCCACGCACCCCCACCGGCAAGCTGGTGAAGCGCCATCTGCGCGACAAGTACTGGCCGAAGAGCGAAAAGGCGTCGGCCTAAACCTCGCCCTTGCGGCATCGCAGTCGCCGCGGTAATCCGCCGCGATGTCGCAAGTTCATCCATCATGACCGCCGGCCTGCTGGTCTCCGCAGCGCGATCCGGCGCGGGCAAGACCACGGTCACGCTCGGCCTGCTCGCGGCACTAGCCCGGCGCGGCATGGTACTGCGCGCGGCCAAGGCCGGGCCCGATTATATCGACCCTGCCTTTCACGCGGTCGCGACTGGCGCGCCTTGCATCAATCTCGACAGCTGGACCATGCCGCCGCCCCTGCTGCAGGCGCTGATGGCCGATGCCACAACTGCAGCCGACATGCTTGTGGTCGAAGGCGTCATGGGCCTGTTCGACGGCGTACCTGGCGTCGCTGATCGCGACGGCAGCAGCGCCAGTATCGCTGCGCGCTTCAATCTACCGGTGCTGCTGGTGCTCGACGTGACCGCGCAATCGCAATCCGCCGCCGCTATGGTGCGCGGCTTTGCCGGTCATCGTCCTGACGTGCACGTCGCCGGCGTGATCCTGAACCGCGTCGGCAGCGATCGCCACCGCCGCCTTATCACGGACGCCATCGCGCCGCTCGGCATCCCCGTCGTCGGCGCCATTCCGCGGGATGCCGCACTGGCGCTGCCAGAGCGTCATCTCGGCCTGATCCAGGCTGGCGAACACGGCGACCTTGCCACGCGGATGGACGTACTCGCCGACATGGCGGAGAAGCACCTCGATCTCGATACCATCATCGCGCTGGCTGCGCCGATCGACGGACAGCCGGCCCGCAATGCCGCGCCGGCCTTACCGCCGCCGGGTCAGCGCATTGCATTGGCCGCTGATGCTGCCTTCACCTTCATCTATCCGCACCTGATCGACGGCTGGCGCAATGCCGGCGCGGAGGTCGTCCGCTTCTCACCGCTGGCCAATGAAGCTCCGCCGGATGATTGTGATGCATGCTGGTTGCCAGGCGGCTATCCCGAACTTCACGTGGCAACGCTTGCCTCGGCGCAAAAATTCCACGACGGGCTGGTGCGCTTCGCACAGACACGTTTGGTCCATGGCGAGTGCGGCGGCTATATGGTGCTCGGTGAAGGCCTGGAGGATGCCGACGGCAACCGGCATGCGATGACGGGGCTGCTCAGCCACACGACGAGTTTCCACAAGCGGCGCTTGCATCTCGGCTATCGCGAGGCGCAATTGCTATCCGACAGCCCTATCGGACCAAAGGGATCGCTCATCCGTGGCCACGAATTCCACTATGCCTCGCTGATTGATCCGGGCAGCGACGACCCGCTGGTCGATCTCCGCAACGCGCAGGTCGAACCCATGGCAGAGCGCGGCGGACGGCGCGGCCATGTCACCGGCACGTTTTTCCACGCGATTGCGCGGGTCGATGGCTAACGGGAACTAACGCCCCCAGCGATCCTGCCAGATCTTCTCGCCGATCAGGCAATTCACGCGCGGCTCCTTCGTCGTGTTGGCGACAGGAATTGCGCGCGGCTCGGGCATCAATCCTGCGACTTCCAACACCAGTTTGGTGCGGATCGCTTCCTTGAACTTGTCGCGCTCCTTGATCGGCACCACGAAGGAGCCCGCGCCGCCGATCACGCAATCCTCGTAATAGAGATCGAGATTTTCGATATCCATGGTCGAATAGGACAGTTCCTTGGCCATGATCGGCAGGCCGTTGATAACAATGCCTTTCGCGACCGCCTCGTCGCGTGCGACCGTCACCGGTCCCCCATTGTTGTTCGGCCCATCGCCCGAAATATCGATGACGCGGCGCAGGCCGTGCAGCGCATTTTCATCGAACAGCGGCATGGCATAATAGATCGCGCCCGAGATCGAGGTACGCGATGCCCGGCGGATCGGCGTCTTCATGATTTCGGATGCCACCGCGTCGGCAGATTCAGGACCGTCGATAACACGCCAGGGAATAATCAGCTTCTGGTCCGACGATGCCGCCCATTCGAAATAAGTGACTGCAATCTTGCCTGTCGGGCCACTCTTGAGCGCGGTAAGGAATTCCTTGGAGACGATGGCCTGGGCATAGCCTTCGCGCTGGATCGCCAGTTCGTCCATATCCATCGAATAGGAAACGTCGACCGCCAGCACCAGTTCGACATCGACCACGGGGTCCTGCTTGCTCTGGGCAAACTGCGCTTTCGGGCCTGTCGCAGCCATGCTCGCGACATCGCCGCCGGCCATCGCTCCCGCGACGAGTACCGCTCCAATCGAGACACACCAGCGCATAGCGGCCCTCCCGTTGAGAATCGAATGGTGACATGCAAATGACGAGCCGCAAAGCAGGAACCTGCAGGCATGTTCACAATCCGGTCATGGCGGCTCTGCCGCTGCGGCAGAGTTAACGGGCGCCTGCCCCCGGATTTGAACGGTTTGCACGTTCGCGCGACAAAGCTAGCGCAGGATGTCGCCAACGCCACATCCACCATTGCCGACCGGAATGGCCGACATGAGTGCCGCCTTGAATGCACCGATGAACGGTGGCCGCCAGCCCGCAGCGCGGCACACAATCGTGTGGGCCGTACTGCTCACTTGCATCGGCGCAGCGATCGCTTTGTTCGTTTCAGCACCTGCCGAACAGCGCAAGACAGGGGCCGCCGAACAGGACGAACCTATTCAGCCGTTCGGCGCCAACGCAGCCAACGAATGCCGCCGTCTTTTGCGGAACGCCACCGAATACCTCCCCGAGCAACAAGAGAAGCTGCGTTACCGGATGCGCCAAGCCGCCTGCAGCGAAGCATTCGCTGCAGCTCCGGACGATGTCCGCAACAAGGTGGCCTTCGCTCAATCGCTGCCGCATGAACGGCGCACCGAGGCGATCGCACTGTTGCGCGAGGCCGCAGCCCGGAACGATAGCGAGGCAAATTACGCAATCTATGAGTCGCACAATTCATGGGACTATCATCTTGATCGCCCGCAACTGATTGCGCGCGACGAGGCACAGCACGCGCTGATCAAGGCAGCCGAACTGGACAACCCGTCAGCGGTAAACAGGCTCGCCATCCTCTATGGCCGTGGCGGCATCGTAAAGCGGGACCCCTCGGCCGAACGATACTGGACCGAGCGCGCGCTTCGGTTGCCGCTGCCGGAGAACGTCACCCGCACGGACCAGCAGATCAGGCTTGCCCGGCTTCTCGCGCGATCCCCGCAGCCGGACGAGCAGACCCTCGGCCGGGATTTACTCGAACGTCTCGCCCAAGGCGGCTCGTTTGGCGCCAAGGCGGCGCTGGCTGAAGCCACCCGTCTCAACGATCCGGTGCGCGCCCGCAAACTATTTGAAGAGGCCGCGCGCGATCGTCTGGGAGGGGATACCGAACTGGCGCAGATGCTGCTCGATGGCGAAGGCGGCCCGGCCGATCCGAAGCGCGCATTATCGATCTTGCAAAGCCAGCGCCATCAGGCGAGCGCGAGTGGCCTGCTCGGCCAGCTTTATCTCGATGGAAAGCTGGTGCCACGCGACGTGTCAAAGGGGATCGACTTGCTGATCACTGCCGGGGTCTGGGATTACGACTCCCGACTGAAGGCCCTGCGGTTGCTGGCCAGCCATCCGCAGGTTCAGATTTCCTCGCTCAATATCGTTCTGTATGAGGCAATTCAGGCTGCGGAACTTGGCGAGCCTGACGCACTTGCCGCATTGGTCGATCTCAAACTATCGCAGAACCCGCAGTTTCGCGACGTCCCCGGAGCCTGTAAACTGAAACCAATGGCCGTGCAGCGCGGCGACCAGGATGCCGTGCAACGCCTCAAGGATTGCCCGGCCGAGTGATCATCGTCGCGTCGCCGCCACAGAGCGCGATCGTCCGGATGAGTGTGCATGCCCGAGAGTGTCACCGCCCCGCAGACCAAGACTAAGACCAAGCCGAAGGTCGAGCGGCCGAAATTGTACAAGGTTATCCTCGTCAATGATGACTTCACGCCGCGGGAGTTCGTCGTGCGGGTGCTGAAGGCGGAATTTCGCATGTCCGAGGATCAAGCCGCCAAGGTAATGATGACGGCGCATCAACGCGGCGTCTGCGTCGTCGCCGTGTTCACCCGAGACGTCGCCGAGACCAAGGCGGCCCGCGCGACAGATGCCGGCCGCGCCAAGGGCTATCCGCTTCTGTTCACGACCGAGCCGGAAGAATAGGACGTGGCGCTTCTGCCTTGGTCACCAAGACGATAAAAATTTAACGATCGGCTCAATCCGAGGTTGGGCGGCATGTGGCAAGCTCGCCAGATGTCGATTGCACTCCGCAAGCAATATGTATCCCGGCCGGAATTGTCGTTCGGGCCTTTGCGCTTCATCGAATGCCTGCCTTGGCTCGCGCTGGCAGCGGGAATGCGCGTGATCGCGTTCAGCGGTGGCGTTATCGCCTTGCCGGCCATCTTCGTCGCCACGGTTGCCGTTCTTCTCGCGTTTCTGGTGACCGCACGGCGGTCGATCGAGCTTGCCGACGGCGAGACCCATCTCGGAGCGATGACGTTCGAAGATGAATTCCGACTATCGCTGCGCATTCTGGCGCGTATCGGCGCGCTGATGCTTGTAGCAAGCATGATCTCTGTATCGCTCGGGATCTCGCCGCTGGACCTGAACTTCATGGGCGGCATCGATGGCATGGCGTTCGATCAGCCGACGGCGGCCGGAAAGATCTGGAATGCCTCCATCGCCACGCTGATCTTGCTGATGATCGTCGGCGTCGAACGCCATGACAACAGGGTTCGTTTCTTCGCGGCTTGCCGTGAATTCGCCAGGCGAAGCGCGTGGCTCGGCGTGGGCCTTCTGGTCCTGACCGCCGCCTATTTCGGCCTCGGTTTTGTCCAGGGTCTCGTTCGCAACGCGATTGCGATCTACGGGCAGGCGCCAACGACGAACACCTTCATCCGAAACCTGATCTTCTTCGTCTTTATCTTCAGCTTCGCGATGCTGCGGCTTTGGGTGACCCTGATGATCCTGACCGCGGCCCTCAAGCAATCCCATCTGCGCGGCGACTGACCTCAGCCGGCGACCGCGGTTTCATCGCCCAATCCATAGACCTGCTCGGCCTTGGCGAAGCCAGCGATGGGAAATTCACCGAGATCGGCCCAGTCGGCGTCTGTCGCACCAGCAAAAGCGGTCGACGCGACCACTGTACGATGCAGCCTGCCCGCGATCTTCTCCAGACGTGCGGCGAGGTTCACCGCCGGGCCGATACAGGTGAAGTCGAGCCGGTTGCCGCCACCGATATTGCCGTAAAGTACCTTGCCGACATGCAGTGCCAGACCGAAGCGAAAGCGCTCTTCGGCACCTGCCGCATCCGACCAGCGCAGCGCTTCAACGGCAGCGCTGGCTTCACGCGCGGCCTCCAACGCATGGCCGCAAACCGTCGAACGATCCGCATCATCCTCGGCAATGGGAAACACGGCCAGCAGGCCATCGCCCATGAATTTAAGCACTTCGCCGCCATGCTTGAGGATCGCAGGCACCTGACAATCGAAGTAGTGGTTGAGAATCTCGACGACGCTTTCCGGCGGCAATCGGTCCGACAACGCCGTAAAGCCGCGCAGATCCGACAACCAGATCGCTGCGCGCATGGTCTCGGTGTGGCCGCGTCGGATCTGACCACCGAGAATACGTCCGCCAGCGCGATTGCCCACATAGGTATCGAGCAGTGTCACTGTCACTCGTCGTATGCCGATGACCTCGATCAACCGCGCCAATGTCGGCAACACCGCTTTCAAGGCAGCAAGCTGCTCGTCCGTAAAACCGCCAGGCTGCTTCGTGGTCCAGCTTGATGCGTGGAGCATGTTGTCGACGAAGGTGAGCGGGATCGCGATATAGTCGGTGACGCCTTCGGCGCGCATGTCGTCGAAAAAAGGAAAGGGTGTGGTTGATGGCTCATGAAGTCGGCTGCGAACCTCGACACCTTCACGGAAGACCAGCGCAAGCGGACTGCTGAGGAATTCAGGCGCCTCCTGAATGTCGAAATCAACCGAGCTGAGGACGACCCCGGTCTCCGGACGCCAGATGAAATTGCGGCCGAAGATTTCCGGGTGCAGGGTGCGGATGAAGATGCCGACGCGGTATAGCGGCAGCCCCGCAGCGACAAGCCGTTCGCAACATTCCGCCATCATGCGCGATGGCGTCGGCGCGGATCGCGCACCGTCACTGAGCCAGTCGATGATCTCTCTGAGCTTGTCGGGCAACACGGCTGGCACTTTCAAACTCGCGCGAACGCGGGCTTCGGTCAGTCACTTACTCTAGCCGACCTGTCCGCGATGCCGAATGAAATGATCGGCGAGCACACAAGCGGCCATGGCTTCCGCCACCGGCACGGCGCGGATGCCGACGCAGGGATCGTGGCGGCCCTTGGTCAGGATGTCCGTATCGGCGCCATTGCGATCGACGGTCTTGCGCGGCGACAGGATCGACGAAGTCGGCTTCACGGCAAAACGTGCCACGACCGGCTGGCCTGTGGAAATGCCGCCGAGGATGCCGCCGGCATGGTTCGACAGGAAGGACGGGCCGTGATTGGTCATGCGCATCTCGTCGGCATTGTCCTCGCCGGACAATTCCGCAGCACCGAAACCGTCGCCGATCTCGACACCCTTCACCGCATTGATGCTCATCAGCGCCGCTGCCAGATCGCCATCGAGCTTGGCGTAAATGGGCGCGCCCAAACCTGCGGGCACGCCGTCGGCGACCACCTCGATCACCGCGCCGATCGACGAGCCGGATTTCCGGATGCCGTCGAGATAGCTTTCGAAGAAGGCAGCCTTGTCCTTGTCCGGACAGAAGAATGGATTGCGGGCGACCTCGTCCCAATCCCAATTGCCGCGGTCGATCTTGTGCGGTCCCATCTGCACCAGCGCCGCACGCACCGTCATGCCCGGTACGATCTTGCGCGCAATGGCGCCAGCGGCGACGCGCGTTGCGGTCTCGCGGGCCGACGAGCGACCGCCGCCGCGATAATCGCGCAACCCGTATTTGGCCTCATAGGTGAAGTCGGCGTGACCCGGCCGAAACTTGTCTTTGATGTCCGAATAGTCCTTCGAGCGCTGGTCGGTGTTCTCGATCAGCAGCGCGATCGGCGTCCCCGTCGTGACCTGCACGCCGGTTTCCGGATGCGCCATGACCCCGGACAGAATTTTGACCGCGTCAGCTTCCTGCCGCTGCGTGGTAAAGCGCGACTGGCCGGGACGGCGGCGATCGAGATCGGCCTGGATCTCGGCAACATCCAGCGGAATCAGCGGCGGACAGCCATCGACCACGCAGCCGATCGCCACCCCGTGGCTCTCGCCAAAGGTCGTGACGCGGAACATGTGGCCGAAGGTGTTGTGGGACATGGGGCGCTCGCTGCTTGAGCAGATGTCGTAACGCGGGCCGTCCGAGGGGTCAAATCGCCCGGTCAGCCGCAATGCTTAACTAAACTTGTCCATCCCGTCGGCGTTGAACACGTAGACCGCGCCCTGCTGGATCGGCAGCTCACTGACTCCGTCCGGCGTCTCAAAGCCCAGCGCCACCATTAGCGCCCGCGCCGTACCGCCATGGGCAACGGCAACGGTATCGCCCGTCAGGCCGTCAACCCATTCGCGCATCCGGAGTTGCACCTCAGCGTAGCTCTCGCCGCCCGGCGCCGGCAGGCTCCATTTGTCGCGCAAGCGCGCCGCAAAGATCTCGGGATGTGCGGCTTCCTGCTCGGCCAGCGTAAAGCCTTCCCAGTGGCCGAAGCCGATCTCACGCAGACGATCGTCGAGGCCGTAGTCGTCATGCGGCAGATCGAGCCTGCCGCGCACCAGTTCCATGGTGTTGCGCGCGCGGCCGAGCGGACTGGAGACGAATGCGACATCGCCGTTGGTGCGCCCGTCGCGCGCCAGCAGATCTTTAAGGACACCACCGGCATGCGCCGCCTGCTCACGACCGAGATCGTTGAGCGGAATGTCCTTCGAGCCCTGAAAGCGACCGGCGGCATTCCATTCGGTCTGACCGTGGCGAATATAATAGATGGTTGGTTTCGGCATGGACTAAGCGATCAGTCCTTGCCGCCCATCGAGATATCCGGCGCATCCGGCACCTTGGTGCCGAGCACGTGATAGCCAGCATCGACGTGATGCACTTCGCCGGTGACGCCAGAGGACAGGTCAGACAGGAAATACATCGAGCTCTGGCCGACTTCGTCGATCGAGACGTTCTTGCGCAGCGGCGCATTGACCTCGTTGTATTTCAGCAGGTAGCGGGAGTCGGCAATCCCTGCGAAGGCCAGCGTCTTGATCGGGCCGGCGGAGATCGCATTGACGCGGATGCCCTTCTCGCCCAGGTCAGCCGCCAGATAGCGCACGCTGGCTTCGAGCGCGGCCTTGGCGACGCCCATCACATTGTAGTTCGGCATCCACTTCTCGGCGCCGTAATAAGTCAGCGTGATGATCGAACCACCGTCGGTCATTAGTTTCTCGGCGCGCTGCGCAACCGCGGTCAGCGAATAGCAGGAGATGAGCATGCTCTTGCTGAAGTTCTCCGCCGTGGTGTCGACATAGCGGCCCTCGAGCTCGTTCTTGTCGGAAAACGCAATGGCATGGACGACGAAGTCGATCTTGCCCCACTTCGCCTTGAGCTCGTCGAACACCGCATCGATGGTCGCGGCATCCGTGACGTCGCAATGACCAAGCACGAGCGCGCCCAGTTCCGCCGCCAGCGGCTCCACGCGCTTCTTCAGCGCATCGCCCTGATAGGTCAGCGCGATCTCGGCGCCCTGCGCCTGGCACGCCTTGGCAATGCCCCAGGCGATGGAGCGGTTGTTGGCGACGCCGAGAATAACGCCGCGCTTGCCCTTCATCAGGCCTGAAACTTCACTCATATCACATCCTATTTGCTTGGCTGATAACTTGGCAGTCCATGCCGATCTGGCCTTGGGGGTACACCAGCACTTGCGTCCGGTACAGCCCAAAAGCCCGGTTATGTGGCTGTTTACCGTCCGGGCTTAACGCCGGAATAGACGGTCCGCCAAGGTGTTATGATAGATGCGGCGCAATTGCGGACCGCCCAAGATACCGTCAGGATTGCAACGGATGGCACGAGCCCCATGAGCGCCTTTCGCGAGAGCGTTGAGAGCATGATTCCGGCGCTGCGCCGTTATGCGCGGGCGCTGGCGCGTGACACCGACATCGCAGACGACCTGGTTCAGGACACGCTGGTGCGCGCGCTGCGCTCAGAGAAGTTGTTCATCGGCGGCGATCTCAGAAGCTGGCTCTATACGATCCTAACCAATCTGAACCGCAACCGCCGCCGGTCGCTGGCACGCAAACCAGTCTTCACCGAGCTGTTCGACAACAATCCGGATGCCAGCGGGACCGAAGCCGAAGGGCGCGACATCTCGCGCGCCCTTGCCGCCCTCGTCGAAGAGCAGCGCTCGGTGCTGCTGCTCGTGATGCTCGAGGGCCTGAGCTACCGCGAAGTCGCCGACATTCAGGGCGTGCCGATCGGCACCGTGATGTCGCGCCTCGCCCGCGCCCGCGCCCATGTCAAAGCCTATCTCGACGGCGAGCGCCCGGCGCTGCGCGCGGTCAAATGATTTAAAGGGAAGATGATAATGACCGGACCGAACATTCCCGTGACCGAAGACGAATTGCACGCTTTCGTCGATAATGAATTGCCGGCCGAGCGCCGCACCGATGTCGAGGCCTGGCTCGCGGCACATCCTGACGATGCCGAGCGCGTCGCATCATGGCGCGCGATGGCCGAGTTGCTGCATGCCCGCTACGATGCGATTGCCGACGAAGCCGTGCCGCAGCGGCTGGAAATCGAGCGACTGGTTCAGCAGCCGCGGCGCTGGATCTACGGCGCCGTCGCCGCAACGCTCGTCGCCTTCGTTGCAGGTGGCAGCGCGGGCTGGGTCGCACGCGGCGCAGCGACCACGCCGTCGATATTCCGGAGTTTCACGGTGGACGCGCTCGGTGCGCACCGGACCTATGTGGTCGAAGTCCGTCATCCGGTCGAAGTCGCAGCCAATGAACGTGCACACCTGCAGCAGTGGCTGTCGAAGCGCGTCGGCTACGAGATCAAGGCGCCCGAACTCGATGCGGCCGGATTGAAGCTGGTCGGCGGACGCTTGCTGCCCGGCCCCGAAGCGCCTGCGGCCTTCTTCATGTATGAGAGCCCGTCGGGCGAGCGCTACACGCTCTACACTTCGCGTGCGGCGAAAGCCGACGCCACCCAGATGCGCTATGCCGCGCAGGACAAGGACGGCGCCATGTTCTGGGCCGACAAGGGCGTCGGCTATGTCGTGTCAGGCCCCACCGACAAGGACCGGCTCAACCAGGTCGCGCGCCAGATCTATGACCAGACGGAGAAGATCGGGGGATGAGGACAGCGAGCTGATCGCTGCTCGCCTCACCCCAGATCACTCCGCGGATGATACGGATGCCCGTCTCGCCACTTTTCCATCAGGGCTTCCAGCTCGGCATCGTTGCCGTCGGGCAGCATAATCCTGGTGGTGAAGTAGAGATCGCCCGCGGCGCCTCCGGCCAGCGGCAGGCCCTTGCCCTTCAGGCGAAACACCCGTCCGCTCGACGTGTTCTTCGGAATTGAAAGCTCCACGGCACCGGTGAGTGTCGGCGCGCGCACCTTGGCCCCCAGCACGGCTTCGTACAGCGTGATCGGCAGATCGACGCGCAGGTCGTTGCCATCCACCTTGAAGTGAGCGTGGGGAGCGATGGTGACGGTGATCATCAGATCGCCGGGACGATGTCCTGGCGCGCTTTCACCCTGCCCGCGGAGCCGGATCTGCTGGCCCGACGTGACGCCGGCCGGTATCTTGACGTTCAATTCCTTGCCGGATGGCAGACGTACGCGCTTCTCGGCGCCCTTCACAGATTCTTCCAGCGTCACCGTCATGGCGACGTTCAGATCCAGATCGGGCATCCCGCCGGCATAGCCGCCGGTGTCGAACTCAAAGCCCTGCGCACCGGGACGCGCGCCGCGCGGGCTGGCGCCGCCGAACATGCTGTTGAGGATATCCTCGAAACCGCCACCGGCACCGCCGGGAAAGCCCTGCTGCGCACCGGGACCGCCGCGGAAAGCATGCTCGAAGCCGCGCTGCGACGCGCCGGCGCGGCCGCCGCCCGGAAATCCCTGGAAACGTGCTTTACCCTCGGCATCGATCTCGCCGCGGTCGAACTGCTTGCGCTTGTCCTCGTCGCCGATGATCTCGTTGGCCGCATTCAATTCCGAAAACCGGTCGGCGGCTTTCGGATCGTCCTTGTTGCTGTCGGGATGATGCTTCTTGGCGAGCTTGCGATAGGCACTCTTGATCGCCGCAGCGCTGGCGCCCCGCTGCACCCCCAAGACCTCATAGGGGTCGCGCATCCGTCGTCTCTCCTTCAGGTAACTAAAAGGCGGGCAATCGGCCCGCATGTTGGGTTTGCGGGCCAGGGCCCGCCTGCTTCTTCATCTGGTGACTTCGTGTCATTTTTGCAACTCGGCCGCAAGCGGCCCGCCGGTGAAAACTAGCTCCGTTTCCACGGCTTCAGCGTATGCACGTCCCAGCTGCCGCGGTCACCCTTACAGGCCGCACCTTGCATCCAGCTTTCGCTAGTGCCGTTGACATAGCTGGCCAGAAAATCCCTGCAGGTGCGACCTTCCGCGACATAGGCACTGGACAGAGGCGTCACCGATCCGCGCGCGCCGGTCGACGGGTTTTCCCACGGTTGGCTGGAATCCTTGCTGCCCTTGGTGAGGACATCGGAGGCCGCAGTGCGCGTCAGGACAAGATCGGCTTCGGTGGGCTCGTAATTGGTGGCCTGGACGGATGCCGGCGAAATCGAACCGGTGACATCGCCGCCCTCCATCCTGGCCAGCGCGGACTCGTTTCGGCCCATACTGCAACCACCGAGGGTGCTGCCGATAAGAATTGCTGTCAAAGCCGCACCGAGCGGGCAGATGGCCGATAGGCCAATGCGTTGCCGTATCCTATATAGGTCTTGCCTATGCAGGGGCAGCAGCGAGCTCTCTACAACAGGCCAACGCAAGCGGAACTCCGGACATGACCGACACGACCTCCCCCATCAAAGACTCAACTCCGTTAACGTCAGGTGATTTTACGGCCGCTGCGGAACCATTTGCGCTGTTTTCCGAGTGGTTTACCGAGGCGAAGGCGTCCGAGCCCAACGATCCGAACGCGATGGCGCTGGCCACCGTCGACGCCGACGGCCTGCCGGATGTCCGCATGGTGCTGATGAAGGGCTACGACACCGACGGCTTCGTGTTCTACAGCCACATCGCCAGCCAGAAGGGTCAGGAGCTCGCCGCCAATCCCAAGGCAGCGCTACTGTTTCACTGGAAGTCGCTGCGCCGGCAGGTCCGCATTCGCGGTCCCGTCACCCGCGTGACCGATGCCGAGGCCGACGAGTATTTCTCGACCCGCCCGAAACAGGCCCAGATCGGCGCCTGGGCGAGCAAGCAGTCGCAGCCGCTGGAAAGCCGCTTTGCCTTCGAACAGGCCATCGCCAAGGAAGGCGCAAAGCACCTGATCGGCGCCGTTCCGCGTCCGCCAGGCTGGAGCGGATGGCGCATCACGCCACAGCGGTTCGAATTCTGGCACGACCGCCCGTATCGCCTGCACGACCGCATCGAATTCCGCCGCGACACCGCGGCACCAGATACGTCCTGGACCAAGGTGAGACTGTATCCGTGAACGCCGACAACGAGACGAGAACCAGACCCGTGAGCCATCCAGGATCGAACGCGCCCAAGCGCACCATGCTGCTCACCGGCGCAAGCCGCGGCATCGGTCATGCCACCGTGATGCGCTTTTCAAGCGCCGGCTGGCGTGTGCTGACCTGTTCGCGGCATCCGTTTCCGGAAGTCTGCCCATGGGATGCCGGCCCCGAAGATCACATCCAGGTCGACCTCGCCGACCATGACGACACCGTCCGCGCCATCGACGACATCAAGGAACGGCTGAACGGCGGCGCGCTGCATGCGCTGGTGAACAATGCCGCCATCTCGCCGAAGGCCGAAGGTGGCGCGCGCATGGGCTCGATCGATACTGACGTCGCGACCTGGAGCCATGTCTTCAACGTCAACTTCTTCGCACCGATCATGATGGCCCGCGGACTGATCGAGCAGTTGAAGGCTGCGAAGGGCTCAGTGGTGAATGTCACCTCGATCGCCGGCTCGCGCGTGCATCCGTTTGCCGGTGCGGCCTATGCCACATCGAAAGCGGCGCTGGCGTCGCTGACCCGCGAAATGGCGTCGGATTTCGGCCGCCTCGGCATCCGCGTCAACGCCATCGCGCCGGGCGAGATCGACACCTCGATCCTCTCGCCGGGCACGCAGACCATCGTCGATCAGCAGATCCCGCTGCATCGGCTCGGCACGCCCGACGAAGTCGCCAAGATCATCTATGTGCTGTGTACGGAAACGAGTTCATACGTGAACGGCGCCGAGATCCACATCAATGGCGGCCAGCACGTCTGATCAGCGGTAACGGGTGGGGAATAGTCATGCTGAGGACCGCGCCATTCTGGCGCTCCTCGAAAAGCGCGGGATTTTCTAGTCCGCGTAAAATTTCCGCGGCATCGGCGCAGCCGCGCTGATCCCCGCGCTGGAACAATCGTCTTCGGATTCGCCGTCCATCAACCCGGCACCACAATGCCGGCAGGTACGCGCAGACATCGCCTGCGCCCGACCGTTGGCCATGCGCGCCTGTTGATAGGACCTGAGATCGACGACGTTCCGTCCCGATGTTTCTGTTTTGTCAACCATTGCTGTCCTCATCGCTTCTGACAGCGTTATGACAGCAACCATTAGCGCAACCGTTCAGCGGAACGCTCGAATTTTACCGGATAAATTGTGGCGGGAATCGCGCGAAGCCTATGATCATTGGGCTTTTCGAACACGCATCATGAATGCGTTTTGATAGTTGGAAAAAGATTCAGACACCCGCGCCTTTATGATCCCGCGAGCGCATGCTCGGGGTTGTCTAAGCGGTGTCCCCTCCTGAAACATGAGGGGTGGCAGCGCGCCTGACGACGCGAAATGGTGGTAATTTTCGCGATCCGCTCCGCCGGAGCGCCGGCAAGCTGCAACCGCGCAACGCCATCCGGCGCGCCACCGCGGCGATTTCTGTCCCCGGGACCGTTCTTCCGGGCAAAGGCGCAGAGCTCCGCGCTCCGCTGATCCCGACGATTTCCCGCCGTTCACCAATGCCACGTCCAGCCAGCATGAGTGGCAGACCCCCGTAGTGGGGTCGGACGGTGACCCAAGGCCTCCCGAGTGCGCGGGGTACGTCACCCCACACCCGCAGGCGCCGCATCCCTGTCCCACTTCAAGACGCCTCATGAAGCGCCCCTCGCGAACCGGATGAGCGGAGGATAATCCTTATAGGCATATTGTCAAGAGATGCAGGAAAAATGTTTGGGCGCTGCTATCCCTCATTTGTCATTCCGGGGCGCGCCCTTGCGCGAACCCGGAATCCATAACCACGATCGAACTTATGGATTCCGGGCCTGCACCCCACCGGCTTCGCCGGCGTGACGCATCCCGGAATGACAAATGAGAGGTTAGTGCCGCCCTACGTGCCCTACAGCCACTTCTTCCACTTGAAGAACATGTAAGGCAGCACCGCGGCGAACAGCATCATGATCAGCGCCATGGGGTAACCGACATCCCATTGCAGTTCCGGCATCGCCTTGAAATTCATGCCATAGACCGAGGCGATCAATGTCGGCGGCATCAGCACGACGGCCATGACCGAGAACAGCTTGATGATGTTGTTCTGTTCGAGATTGACGACACCGAGCATCGCATCGAGCGTGAAGGTGATCTTGTTCGACAGATAGGAGGCGTGATCGGTCAGGGACACCACGTCGCGCTGCATGGTCTTGAGCTGCGCGCGCATGTCCTTCGACCACTTCACGCCTTCGGCTTCCGCCGTGATGAAGGTGACGACGCGGCCGATCGAGACGAGGCTTTCACGTACTTTCGAGGTCAGGTCGCCCTTGCGACCGATGGTGATCAGAATTTCGGAATAACGCTTGGCATGGCCGGTCCGCAGCGACTCATCCGGCTCGAAGATGTCGTGGCTGACCTGATCGACGTCGGCGCCGACGCGTTCGAGAATGTCGGCGCACCGATCGATCACCGCGTCGAGCAGTTCGAGCAGAATGGTTTCACCATTGGCGCCGGGCGGCGCGTTGCGGCCAAGCTTCAGTTCGACGGACGCGAACGGACGCGGTGTGTCGTAGCGCACCGTCACCAGCCGTTGCCGGGTGAGGATGAAAGTTACCGCCGTGATCCGCGGCGACTCCGTGTCGGAGCCGCACATCAAGCTCGCGGTCATATAGCGGGCGCCGTTCTCGATATAGAGACGGCTGGAGATTTCGATCTCCTGCATGTCTTCGCGGGTCGGAATTTCCACCCCCGCCAGTTTCTCCACCGCCTTGTCTTCGGCTGGCGACGGCTTCACCATGTCGATCCACACCGCATTGTCCGGCAACGCTTCGAGATCGGTTGGCTCGGATTTTCTCAAGGCGTGGTCGGCAGGGGTGAAGACAGCGAGCATGGCAACTCCGGGACATTGAAAAGGCGGGACACTGCAATACGGACGATCCGGACAGAATCGGCAGGGGCCACCGACCATGACCGATGCGGATGCAGCCGTCATGACAGCCTTTGTGCGGCGCGCCAACCCCACCCGAACCCGGGGAATTTTTCCCGCAAGATCGCGCGTTCCATGGTCTCGATCTGACAAAATTGTCACGCGCGCATCACGGCTTCGCGAGGCGTTGCGGTTCTGCAAAGGATTTGGCCGGAGGGTCGAAAATTCTGCGGCAAATATGACACAGGTTGTGCGCTGCATGATGCGCAGCGCATCTAACCGCTGGAATTGCAGCGGATTTCAGCGATAGTAGCTTTAACGGAATCGTGGCGTTCGCAGGCTATTTTGGGTGCGTTTCCTTGCACCAGCCTGTCTGAATTCGGACCTCACGCAATTGGAACAATGACATGTCGCCGCTCAAGATTAAGCTTGGATTGATTGTCGCCGCCGGCCTGATGCTGTCGGGCTGCATGCAGACCGCAACGCAATTCCAGGCCGCCCCGGAAGCCAGCCTCAAGCCGAATGACAAGGCACAGCTCGCCAAGGCACGTTACGCCAAGGTTGCCGTCGCCGAGCCGTTCCGCCGCGCCATCGTCGACTTCCACCGCAAGGAAGCGCCGGGCTCGATCGTGGTCGATTCCGACAACCACTATCTCTATTTCGTCCAGGACGGCGGCAAGGCGATCCGCTATGGCGTGACCGTCGGCGAAGAAGCGCTGGCCTTCTCGGGCGTCGCGCGCGTCGGCAACATGGCCGAATGGCCGAAGTGGACCCCGACCAAGGACATTCACGCCCGCATCGAAGGCCTGCCGGCCCAGGTGCCCGGCGGCGTCGACAATCCGCTCGGTGCCCGCGCCCTCTATCTCTATCAAGGCAACAAGGACACGTTGTTCCGCATCCACGGCACCAACCAGCCGGAATATATCGGCGCATCGATCTCGTCGGGCTGCATCCGCATGACCAACGAAGACGTCATCGACCTCTACAGCCGCGTCAAGCCAGGCGCTGTGGTCGTCGTGCTTGAGCCGAAGGCCGGCGACTCGCCGTATAACTCGAAGCTCGCTCTGCAGGGCGGCGGCGGAACGCCGTACTGAGCTGACAGGGTTTTATCCGATTAGAAAAAGCGCCGGTGATCCGGCGCTTTTTTTGTCGGGTGGATAGATTCTCTGTTGAGTGCAAATGTTTCGCGCTGCGGCTGATGGTCTCCCTCCCCCTTGCGGGGTCTGGCGGACGAAGTCGTCCGCTGTAGTCGGCCGAGCGAAGCGATGCGCAGCATCGACGAAGCGGAGGCCGGGGTGGGGGGTGCTACAAGCGCCGTCACCTGTGGCACCCCCACCCGACCGGCCTACGGCCGGCTACCCTCCCCGCAAGGGGGAGGGAAAAGAACGCACCCGCCCGGACGTGGCCACAAATACGCAATCAGAACGTCACCGCAAAAAGCTGAACGGCGATGGCGGCACTGCGCGGCGTTTCTTCGGCTTGGGCTTTGGTTTCGGCTTGGGCTGTTCCGGCGCAGGCTCCGCTTCAGCAGCTTCCGCTTCGGGCTCAGCGGCTGGCTGAGCCGCAACAGGCTCTGCGGGCTTCGCCGCCACCGGCGTCTTCTCCCCCGGTTTGCCCTCGGCCACTTCGCGCGGCGGTGCTTCGTCCGGGCGCACGGCCGGCATCAGCGGCGCAATGCGCGGCCACTCATCCCAGACATCCCACTGGCAGATGCGGTAATTGCCGCGGCGCTCGGCGATATCGAGATGGATATGATCCTCGTGATAGCCGTCGGAGCCCGGCCCCAGCACGGTGGTGAACCGCGTACAGACCGAATGCAGCACGGCCTCGCGCTGCTCGCGCGGCGTGTTGCGCTCGGTCAGTGCGATCGAGCGGCCATTGGCGAGTTTCAGCCCGCGCACATCCAGCGCATTGGCGCGGCCATGCTCTGACAGTTTCGCCCCGACGACACGGTTGCGACCACGGCAATCGAAGGAGTCGAAATTATCGAGCTCAAGAAGCTTGGTGCCGAGGTTGGTCGCGAGCGGTGCCATGTCGGCGCGTATCCATTCGGCCACCGCCGTTGCCATGGCGCAGCGCATCGTTCCGGCCGGCTTCAGCGGCACGCGCGTCTTGTCCGGCAGCACAACCGCTTCCAGCCGCACCATGTCGGGTCCGCCGCAGGCGCCCGGCCCGTTGATGTCGGGAATACTCGGCGCAACAGCGATGGCATCCGTGAGCGCCAAGCGGCAGGCTGAAGGCGGCGGCGGCTCCGGCGGACGCGCTTCCGCAGCAGGCTTCTCAGGCTCAGCGGGTTGCTCCGATCTCGCAGGCTCCTCACCGGGCTTTTGCGCCGGCTCGATCGCCGGCGCTTCTGCCGGGCGGGGCTTTGGCAGCGGCACACGCGATGTCGTCAGATAGGCCTGCGCCGGCACGGCAATCAGCAGCAGTGCCAGAACCGCTCCAATTGTCCTTTGGTCGCAGCCGGATAGGCCAAAAGTCCATTTCCGGGCGGCTTTCCCCGCGCTAAACTTCATGCCAAGACCTAAAGCAAGAACACGGTCGAAGTTCCCCGGCAACGATCGGGGAGCCGGCACGCCAATCACAAGACGGAGGAACGATCAAATGCGTGGCTTGATGCAAGACTGGCCTTTGCTGTGTCATCGGATCATCGATCATGCGGCCCAGGTCCACGGCGAGCGCGAGGTCGTGACCAGATCAGTCGAAGGTCCCATCCACCGTACCAATTACGCCGAAATTCGTACCCGTGCCCTGAAGGTCGCACAGCGTCTCGACCGCGAGGGCATCAAGATGGGCGACCGCGTCGCCACCATCGCGTGGAACACGTGGCGGCACCTGGAAACGTGGTACGGCATCATGGGCATCGGCGCCATCTGCCACACCGTCAATCCACGTCTATTCCCCGATCAAATCGCGTGGATCATCAACCATGCGCAAGATCGCATCGTGATGACCGACCTGACCTTCATCCCGATCCTCGAGAAACTCGCCGACCAGTTGCCGAGCGTCGAGCGCTACATCGTCTACACCGACAAGGCGCACATGCCGCAGACCACGCTGAAAAACGCGGTCGCCTATGAGGACTGGATCGCGGAAGTCGACGGCAACTTCAAATGGAAGGAGTTTGACGAAAACACCGCAGCGGCGATGTGCTACACATCGGGAACAACAGGCGATCCGAAGGGCGTGCTGTATTCTCACCGCTCCAACGTGATGCATGCGCTGATGGCCAATACCGGTGACTCGCTCGGTGCCAATGCCGCAGACACCATGCTGCCGGTGGTCCCGCTGTTCCATGCCAATAGCTGGGGCATCGCGTTTTCCGCGCCTTCGATGGGCACCAAGCTCGTACTGCCTGGCGCCAAGATGGACGGCGCCTCGATCTACGAATTGCTCTCGACCGAAAAGGTCACCCATACCGCCGGCGTGCCAACGGTATGGCTGATGCTGCTCAACTACATGTCGCAGAACAATCTGAAACTGCCCGACCTGCGCATGGTGGTATGCGGCGGATCGGCGATGCCGCGCTCGATGATCAAGGCGTTCGTCGATATGGGCATCGGTGCACGTCATGCCTGGGGCATGACCGAAATGAGCCCGATCGGCACGCTGGCCGCGTTGAAGCCGCCGTTCGACCAGCTCGAAGGCGACGAGCGGCTGGATATCCTGCAGACCCAGGGCTATCCGCCGTTCGGCGTCCAGATGAAGATCACCAACGACGCCGGCAAGAACCTGCCCTGGGACGGCAAGACCTTCGGCCGTCTCAAGGTGCGCGGCCCGTCAGTGTCGCGCGCTTATTTCCGCGTCGAGGACGAGATCCTCGACGATGAAGGCTATTTCGACACCGGCGACGTCGCGACCATCGACGCCCATGGCTATATGCGGATCACCGACCGCTCCAAGGACGTCATCAAGTCCGGCGGCGAATGGATCTCGTCGATCGATCTGGAAAACCTTGCCGTCGGTCATCCGCAGGTGGCGGAAGCCGCCGTCATCGGCGTCTATCATCCGAAGTGGGACGAACGCCCGCTGCTGATCGTCCAACTCAAGCAGGACCAGACCGCCACGCGCGAGGACATCCTGAAATACATGGATGGCAAGATCGCCAAGTGGTGGATGCCGGATGACGTGGTGTTCGTCGATGCTATCCCGCACACGGCCACTGGCAAGATCCTGAAGACCGCGCTGCGCGATCAGTTCAAGACGTATAGCCTGCCGACGGCGGCGGCGTAGTCAAAGAAAAAACCTCTCCTCGCATTGCGAGGAGAGGTTTGAACTTGTGGGGCTCCGAAAGCCTCAGCCGTTCAGTGCGGCCTTGACCAGACCGCTGGCCTTGCCGAAGTCCATCTGGCCGGCATATTTCGCTTTCAGCGCGGCGATCACCTTGCCCATGTCTTTCATGCCGGCAGCACCCGTCGCTGCAATCTCGGCTGCGATGGCGGACCTGGTCTCGTCCTCCGACATCTGCTGCGGCAGATAGGCGGAGATGATCGCGATCTCCTCGCGCTCCTGGGTCGCGAGTTCCGCGCGACCGCCCTTGTCGTAGAGTTCGACCGACTCCTGGCGCTGCTTGATCATCTTCTGCAGCAGGCTCAGCAGATCGCTGTCCGACAGCGGCGGCTTGCTCTGGCCCCGCGCCTCGATATCGGCATTCTTGATGGTCGAATTGACCATGCGAAGCGTCGAAAGCTTGCGCTCGTCCTTGGCCCGCATGGCGTCCTTGACGGCGTTGTTGATGTCATCGCGCAGCATCTGCGTCTCCTCTTGCGGCCGCCTATCGCAGCGCCGGAACTTGGTTGGCCCCGATCTAAGCGTTTTAAGGGGTATGCACAACTGCACCCGCAGATTCTCGGGGGTGCCGCCCGGCGCTATTGCCCGAACTACTGCCGGTGGCTGGAGCTGAAATCCTCGACGCCTTCGGACAGCGGCCCGGGCGCGGTGGCTCCGGCGGCGCGCGGCAGAACCATCAGCGCCGACACGGTGGCCGGGATACCCGCCTGGCCCCAGAGCCGGGGCTGAACCTCGAAATCGAACCTGACGTGCTGCGGCTCGAGCGCCGCGACGCGGCTCATCCACGCCACGCAGTCGATGTCCGTCGCGAAACACATTGCGGCCCAGCCTTTCTGCAACGTCCTCGGGCGCGGCACGCCCCACGTATACTGGAACTGGAACGGTCGGCTGTAGACGGGATGGTCCGGGCTATAAAAGGCTGTCGCGAATGCCAGCCCGTCGTCGCCGCTTATCCGTGGCATCGGCCTGCCCGTCATCTGGTGCCAACGGTCGGTCAGCTCTTGAGCGGCCAACCGATAGTAAGTCCGCTCATTGGGATTGATGCTGTTGCGATAGATCGCATGGATGGGCGCCACCACGACGGTTGCGATGATGGCAATGCCGGCGACGAACACGATCATATTGACCACATACAGGCGCTCGAGCGTGAACCGGGCGCCGCAGACAATCAAAACGGCAGGCAGGAAGAGCCCCTGAAGCGCCCATAGCGAAGGCATGTCGGTGCCAAGCGTGACGGTAGTCACGACCGGCAGCAGCACGGTGCCGACGAACACCAGGAACAGCAGCAGCAAACCGGGACCCATCGCGCGGAAATCGGCCGAAAAGTACTTCAGGCGCAGCTCGGCCGACGAGACCCAGACAATCGCCGGCAGCGCCATCGTCGCCGCGAGGCCGAGCAAGAACATGCCCGCCTCCTGCAGCGACTGAACAAAGTCGCTTCCGCCGTGAGCCTCCATGGCATAGGTGAATGGCGCGGCGCCCGTGACGGCAAGCCAATGAAGGTGTGGTCCGAGGGCAATGAGCCCGGCCAGTGTCGAAACCCACGGTGCCCAGGACTTGAAATAGACCGCCCGCTGCGGATGCAGGACCGCGGCCAGGGCAAAACTCCCGATCAGAAAGATCGAGTAATATTTTCCGAGCATCGCCAGCGCAGACAGGACGCCGGCGGCAGCAGCCCAACCGATGGCCCGCGTCTCATAGGAGCGCAAGAAGCAATAAGTCGCCAGCGGCCAGATCGGAAGAAGCACGGTATTCGCGTTGAAGCGCTGGGCATGGAATTGATAGGCCGGCAGCAGCATCAGCAGCAGCAGCACGACGGCGCGCGAGTCACCACGCACAAAGCGGCGCGCAATCAGATCGACGGCCCACAGCGCCACCGCGGCATTGGTCATCGACAGCAGCTGGAACGACCAGTCGGTGGGCGGGAAGACCAACGTCCACAGCCGAGCGACCCAGCCCATCAAGGGCGGATGTTTGGGATACCCCCAGGCGAATTCGCGGCCGAGCGTCCAGGTTTCCAGTGCATCGGCATGGAGATCGCCGCTCTGATAGGCGATGACGAGAAACAGCAACCAGACGGCAGCGAAACCGACAATCAGCGCAGGAATCGCCCAGCCCTTCTCGATCCCATCGAGCCAGGTCAGAAGCGGCCTGCGCCATCGCGCTGGCGCAATGGCCGAGCGCGCGGCCATCGCGGCGAAGTAATCCAATCTCACTGAAATATCCGGAAATGCGGCGAAGTTGTAGCTTGCTAGCGGCGAAAGTGAGCTCCGGCAAGCGCCCGGTTTTATAATTGGTTGATTCTACGTCTCATTCTGCAGGTTTCGCCGCTGTCGACGTACCGGTTTCATGCGACAACAGCATAACACAATTTTGCCCGATTGAGACATTTTTCCTTCGCCAGAGCCATCCGGTGCCCTGCTGGGCATTCCCGATCCGGGCGCCGGTCCTGCTGACCGTCGCAGACGTGTGAATCCGGCCGTTCCGGCTTTGACGGCGGCGGATGCGCGGACTATGTAGTCCCCTCATGACCCCCTCAGAAACATCTTCAGCCTGGCCGGACCACAAACCGACCGCGCTCCTCGTGCTCGCCGATGGCACCGTGCTGGAGGGCTTCGGCCTCGGCGCGGAAGGCCAGGCCGTGGGCGAAGTCTGCTTCAACACGGCGATGACCGGTTATGAGGAAATCCTCACCGATCCATCCTATGCCGGGCAGCTGATCACCTTCACCTTCCCGCATATCGGCAATGTCGGCACCAACGACGAGGATATCGAGACGGTGAACATGGCGGCGACGCCAGGCGCCCGCGGCGTGATCCTGCGCTCGGCGATCACCGACCCGTCGAATTACCGCTCTTCCCGGCATCTCGATGCCTGGCTGAAGGCGCGCGGCATCATCGGCATTTCCGGCATCGACACCCGCGCCTTGACCGCGCTGATCCGCAACAAGGGCATGCCCAATGCGGTGCTTGTGCACGCGAAGGACGGCCAATTCGACCTGCATGGCCTGAAGGAAGAAGCACGCGAATGGCCCGGCCTCGAAGGCATGGACCTGGTGCCGATGGTGACATCTGCCCAGCGCTTCACTTGGGACGAGACTCCCTGGGAATGGGAAAAGGGCTTCGGCCGCCAGACCAATCCTGAATTCAACGTCGTCGCCATCGATTACGGCATCAAGCGCAACATCCTGCGCCTGCTCGCCGGCGAAGGCTGCAAGGTTACGGTCGTTCCGGCCACGACCTCGGCAGAAGAGATCATGGCGCTGAAGCCGGACGGCGTGTTCCTGTCGAATGGCCCCGGCGATCCGGCCGAGACCGGCAAATATGCTGTGCCTGTCATCAAGCAGGTGATCGATTCCGGCGTTCCCACATTTGGCATCTGCCTCGGTCACCAGATGCTCGGCCTTGCGGTGGGCGCCAAGACCAAGAAGATGCATCAGGGCCATCACGGCGCCAATCATCCGGTCAAGGACGAGACCACCGGCAAGGTGGAGATCACCTCGATGAACCACGGCTTCGCGGTGGATGAGGCGACGCTGCCGAAGGGCGCAACGCAGACCCACATCTCGCTGTTCGACGGATCCAATTGCGGCATCCAGCTCGACGGAAAACCGGTATTCTCGGTGCAGTATCACCCGGAAGCCTCACCCGGCCCGCGGGATTCGCATTACCTGTTCAAGCGGTTTGCGGATCTGATGCGCGCGAAGAAGGCGTCGTAGCCTTCGTTTCACTTTGCGGAATTAAGACGTCATGGCCGGGATCACCCCGGCCATTTTCGTTCTGGACGCAGAGAAGATAACACACGGCGCCACCTTTTGTATGATGATCATCATCAAAATTGCCGGGAATGATCCATGACCGACGCACCCACACCCCGTTACGACGTCGTGCCCACCAGCCTGATGGCCTCGATGCCCGGGCTCGATTTCGTACGCAAGATCTTCTCCGGCGAGTTGCCGCAACCGCCGATCATGGAGAATGTCGAGCCGTTCGACTCGACCGCAGACCCCGGTGTTGTGGTGTTTCACAGCGTCCCCGGTTTCCGCCACTACAATCCGATCGGCTCGGTACATGGCGGCTACGCGGCGATCCTGCTGGATTCGGCGATGGGCCTCGCCGTGCACACCATGTATTCGAGATACCGAAGGAAACGACCTGACTTGGAGCCCGCGGGCACGCGCACAGACATTCGATACGTCACGGCCTGACGGCGGGAGTTTCGCTCGCCATGCCCCGCGCGCGCGACATCAGATAGAGCTCAAGCTCGACCATCTCAGGCGCATCGGCGCTATAAGGCTGAGCGCGCACGCCGATCATGCAGTTGCGCAGCCGTCGCTTCAGAGAGCCAAGCCCCTGCCATTCCAGCCGATAGACGGGATAGCCCGTCGGATGCGCCTGCGTGATCGCGGAGCCGGCGAGACGTTTGTCCCAGTTGTCATCATGGCAGTTCGTGCATGCGAGATTCAACTGACCCTGACGCCGCATGAAGGCATCGCGGCCTTTGTCGATGAACGCCTGCAGGCGTGAATCGGCGCCCGTCTCGATCGGCATCCCCCGGGATTGCCGGCCGATCAATGCGGTCAGCGCCAGCAGATCGCGGCTTTCATCGGCGAGCGGCGGCAACTGCTGATGATCGACACGGCAGAGATTGACGCGCTGTTCGAGATCGACCGGGCGATTGAGCTTGTCGTCGAATGCCGGGTACCGCACGGCGACGCCGCGCATGCTGCTGGCATCACCGTGGCAATCCGCGCAAGCACGGCCGGCAACGGGCTTTCGGGTCCATAGCGCCTCGCCATCCAGCACCCCCAGCATGCCGGGATTGGCCGTGGCGTCGTTCTGCATGGCCTGGGTTTCGACGGACATGAAACTGGCACCGGAGCGTCGCTCGCCCGGCGCGATCTCCGCCGCCTCGATGAGCGACGTGAAGGCGACGGCTGCCAGCAACGACAGGCTGATATTGCGCAGTCGATTCATGTGACCGTGATGCTGGCCGACGCGGTTTCTTGGAAGCCGTTATCGCCGATCCACTGGAATTCGAATTTTCCGCTCTCGGTGGCGACCGTAAAGAAGGAGATGAAGGGATTGGCGGAGAACGCGGGAAACAGATCGGCCCGGAACACTTCATCGCCATTATAACGGCAGGTGAAATTGGTGATGATGTTGCGCGGGATGGCTTCGCCGGTCACGGTATGGCGAAAGCCCGTCTCCATGATGTGGGACATCAGCGTCTTGATCTCGATGATATCGCCACGCCTGGCCGTAGACGGAACGTTGATCAGCGCGGATGCCATCAGGTTGCCTCCTCGGTACATGCGGCGAGCGTGACGACGACATCGGCGGTCGCCGACCAGAATGAGCCATCGGAGAGTTTCGCGATGGCCGTCAGTGTCTGCGTATCGGCGAGCCGGATGCGCGTCGATATCTGCGCTCGGCCTGCGCGCCGGGAGATATAGAAGTTGCCGACATTGGGCTGCGGATTCTTCTCGTTGAAAATGTAGATACTGACCACGTGATCCGCATCACTCATCGGGCTCGTCACCGTGACGGTGAGTGGCACCGTGTTGCCATTCTCGACCAGCGGCGGGACGTCGAGCTTCACTTTGCCGGGGCGCACAGCGGCGCCGTTGACGACATCGCGGATGGCTACCTTCATGGTCTCCGGCGTCGCATGGGCCGGGCGGATATGCACGAGTGACACCGCGCCGAGCGCAGTGCCACCGGCCGTCGCCAGAAACTGGCGGCGTGTCGATCGATCAAGCTCAGCCATGGATTGCTTTCGTCATGATGGGTTCTGCAGCGTTGTCAGGTAAGCGACGACGTCCTCGATTTGTTGCGCCGACAGGATCGGCTTGCCAAGCCATGCATCCCCGACACGCTGTAACCCATCTGCACGATAATAGGACGGCATGATGGTCGCGGCATTGAGGCGGGAGGCATCCACCAGCCGCAGCCGCAACTGGCCTTCCGACCAGCGGCTGCCGGCGCCGGCAAGGCTTGGCGCAAGATCGCCCTGGAATCTCTGTTCGGTAAATGGCCCGCTGTGGCAGAGCAGACACGTATATGTGCGGTTGACGACGATCGCCCTGCCCGCCGACGCGTCGCCAACCGCGCCCGCCAGGGGCAGCGGAATCGCATCGCCAACCACCGCATAAGGGACAAGTTCACTCGCACGGACCGGAGCAGTCAGCAGCAGCGTCGCCACGCCCGCCGATAACAGCATCGATGCGCGGCGACGACTAACCAAAGACCTCTGCTCCGATCGTCTCGAACCAGGACCGTGCATAGATCGCTTCGCGGGCCCGAACATCACGCGGCGCATCCAGCGGACTCGTACCGCCGGCGCCTTCGATATCCGCAAACAGGCCATTGCGGGGCTGGTAGACACCCGCGATGGAAATGCCGTAGTCGGGCGCGACCAGACTGTAACAGGTATTGATCAGCTTCGGAGACGTCGGCGTCGCCCCCGCAAGCAAGGCCACGATCGCGCCGGCACAGGTCTTCGCCTGCGCATTCGCCGAGAATGCGGATTTGGGCATGGCGCCGGCAATGCAGGCATCGCCGATCACATGGATGTTCGGCACCTGGGTTGATTCAAGGCTGACGGGATTGATCGGGCACCAGCCGGATTTATCGGTGACGCCGGCAATCTCCGCGATGCGTCCGGCGCGCTGCGGTGGAATGACATTGGCCACCTGAACGTGATGCGTCGCGAAATCGGTCACCAGCGTATTGGTCGCCGGATCGACCGACGTGACCTTGCCGCCCTGCGATAGCGCGACCCATTCGATCAGTCCCGGATACAGCTCCTGCCACGCGGCCTGAAACAGCCGCTGCTTCGAGAAAGCGTCTTTCGAGTCGAGAATGATGAGCTTCGACCGCGGCTTTCGGGTCTTGAGGTAGTGCGCGATCAGGCTCGCGCGCTCATAGGGGCCCGGAGGACACCTGAAGGGGTTGGCGGGAACGACGATGGCAACCACGCCGCCATCGTCCATCGCTTCCAACTGGCGTCGCAGCAGCAGCGTCTGCTCACCGGCCTTCCAGGCATGCGGCATGCGCGACGCTGCAGCCTCGTCATAGCCGGCAAGCGCGTCGAAGCGCAGATCGATTCCGGGCGACAGAACCAACCGGTCGTAGCGCAGCGTCGATCCATCGGCGAGACCGATCGTGCGCGCCTGCGGGTCGATCGTCTGCGCCATTTGCGCAACGAGCTTGATGCCACCGGCCGCGATTTTCTCGTAGGTGAATTGCTGGGCCTCGATGGCGCGATCGCCGGCGATGACCTCATTGCTGAACGGGCACGCGACATATTGGCGATCGGCCGTCACCAGCGTGACATCCAGCGACGGATCGAGCTGCCGAAGCGCGCGGGCGCAACTGGCGCCGCCGAAGCCGCCGCCGATTACAACGACCCGCGCAGGCGATTGCGCGAGGCTTGGCGATGCCAGCGCAAGGGATGCCGTCGCGGCAGCGGCAGCGCGAAGAAATTCCCGTCGTGAGGTATGATTTTTGTGGGTCATGCTATTTCTGCGTTGCCAGCCAGGCCGCAATCGACCCGATTTCGTCTTCGGAGAAGCCCTTGGCGATCCGCGTCATCACTGTGGCCGGCATCGACCCATTGCGAAAGGCCAGCAATGTAGAGCGCGTCGCATCGGCATCGCGCCCATAGATGTTCGGGATGGCCTGCGATGTCGCCGCATGGCAGCCGGAGCACGACGCGGCGCCAGGCGGCGGCGCCGATGCCGCCCGGACCGGCGCCGCCGAGGCGACGATCAGCCCGATCGCAAGTGAGGTACGCAACGTCTTCATGAGCGAAATCCAGTGATGGGCAGCAAGCATGGCGACGCGTCGGTTACGCAAAGATGATGTCGTGGTTCTTCAGCGGCACGGAACGGATCCGTTTGCCGGTCGCAGCAAAATAGGCATTCAGCACGGCTGGCGCTGCCACGCAGATCGTCGGTTCGCCGACGCCGCCCCAGAAGCCGCCCGATGGCATCAGGATCGACTCGACCTTCGGCATCTCCTTCATGGTCATCGACTGATAGGTGTCGAAGTTTTCCTGCTCGATGCGACCACCCTTCACAGTGCATTCGCCATAGAACAGTGCCGAGAGGCCATAGACGAACGAGCCGGCGATCTGTCGATCGATCTGCCAGGGATTCACCGCGTAACCGGGATCCGTGGCGGCAACGATGCGATGGATCTTGATCTTGTTGCCGCCCGTCACCGAAATTTCCGTCGCGGCCGCGACATAGCTGCCGAAGCCCATGTGCTGGCAGATGCCGCGGAACACGCCTTGCGGCGCCGGCGTCGTCCAGCCGATCCTCTCTGCGACGGCATTGAGCACCGCGAGATGCTTCGGATGCTTGGTCATCAGCTTGCGGCGGAATTCGAGCGGATCCTGACCGACCGAATGCGCGAGCTCATCCATGAAGCTCTCAAGATAGATCGCATTCTGGTTGACGTTGACGCCGCGCCAGAAGCCCGGCGGCACATGCGGATTGCGCATGGAATGGTCGATCAGCAAATTCGGAACGGTGTAACCGATCGCTGCCTCACCGCTGGCATTCAGACCCTGGAAAGTGACGGGATCCATCCCGTTCTGCATACCCTCGGGACGCACACTGGCCAGGATCGACTGGCCTGAGATCCGCATGTGCAAACCGATCAGATTGTTATCGGCATCGAAGGCGCCGACCAGCTTGCTTTGCGTAATCGGATGATAGCGGCCGTGCAGCATGTCTTCTTCGCGCGACCACATCAGCTTGATCGGCGTGCCGGGCATCTGCTTGGCGATGGCCACCGCCTGACGGACGTAATCGGTCATGCCGCGTCGACCGAAGCCGCCGCCCGGCATGATCTTGTAGACCTCGCATTTGTCGCTCGGCAGGCCTGACGCTTCGACTGCGGCCGCAAACACGGCTTCGCCGTTCTGCGTCCCGGTCCAGACCTCGCACTTCTCCGCCGTATAGAGCACCGTCGCGTTCATCGGCTCCATGGTGGCGTGGTTCTGATAGGGATAGGCGTAGACCGCTTCCACCGTCTTCGCAGCACCCGCAAACGCTGCTTTGACATCGCCAGCCTTGTTGCCGACAAAAGCGGGCTGCGCAGCGTCCAGGCCTTCCTGCAGCCACTTGCCGATGGACTCGCTGGACACGCTGGCGTTCTTGCCATCGTCCCAGACGACCGGCATCGCTTCCAGCGCCGACTTGGCGTGCCACCACGTATCAGCGACCACAGCGACGGCGCTGTCGCCGACGCGCACGACCTTCTTGACGCCTTTCATGCCCAGGATCTTGCTGTCGTCGAAGCTCTTCAGCGTGCCGCCGAACACCGGGCAATCCTTGATCGCGGCATTCAGCATTCCCGGCAGCTTGATATCGGCGCCGTAGACCATCTTGCCGTTGGTTTTCTCGACCGTATCGAGCCGCTTCAGCGGTTTGCCGGCGATGGTCCAGTCCTTGGGATCCTTCAGCTTGACGTCGGCCGGCGGCTGCAGCTTAGCGGCCGCTTCCGCGACCTTGCCGTAAGTGATGGTGCGCCCCGACGGGACATGGGTGATGACGCCCTTGCTGGTGGCACATTCCGACACGGGCGCGCCCCACTCATTGGCAGCAGCCTGAATCAGCATCAGGCGCGCAGCCGCGCCGCCTTTGCGGACGTATTCATGCGAAGTGCGAACTCCGCGGCTGCCGCCGGTGGAAAAGTCCCCCCAGATGCGCTTGCGTGCGACACTTTGCCCGGGCGTAGGATATTCCGTCGTCACCTTGGACCAGTCGCATTCAAGTTCTTCAGCGACCAATTGCGCCAGACCCGTGAGCGTTCCCTGCCCCATCTCGGACCGCGCGATACGCACGACAACGGTCTCATCAGGCCGGATCACCACCCAGGCATTGACCTCAGGCGTACCATCGGCCGCATAGACTGCGGTCGGCCCGCCAAAGGGAATACCGAGCGCGAGGCCACTGCCGATAGCAGCAGTTCCCAGGACAAACGAACGGCGATTGAGTTGCGGAGCATGACCCATGACCATCTTCCTCAAGCGCTTGCAGCGGCGTGAATCGCTTCACGGACCTGCTGGAACGTGCCGCAACGGCAGATATTGGTGATGGCGAGGTCGATATCCTCATCGGTCGGCTGCGGCACTGTCTCCAGCAGCGCTGCAACTGCCATGATCATGCCGCTCTGGCAGTAACCACATTGCGGCACATCATGATCGATCCAGGCCTGCTGCACCTTGTGCACGGCCCCCTCGGACGCAAGGCCCTCGATCGTCGTGATCTGCTTTCCGATCGCCTCACTGAGCGCCATGCTGCAGGAACGGACCTGCTGGCCATCGACATGAACGGTGCAGGCGCCGCATTGGGCGACGCCACATCCGTATTTTGTCCCTGTCAGCCCGGCATTTTCGCGGATCGCCCATAGCAATGGCGTGTCCGGTTCTGCATCGATCTCGTAGGTTCGTCCATTGATCGTGAGGCTTGCCATCGCATTTCCCCGGGTCGTGGCGCATATCGCCGTTGCAGCAACCTCCCCTGAAACTGGAAGAATTCCAAATCAAATGTTTGGTGACTGCGGCGCCCGAAGATTCCAGCGATGTCCCTGCCTTGCTGACGTCACAGTTACGTCACGCGGGATTTTCTGTTTGCTGACGCTCTATCACCGCGGGTCGAACACAACGCGATCATGCAAGGAAACCGCCTGAGATTGCCATTGGCAAAACCGGGCACCGCCGTGTGCAGAACATCGCCGATTCGCTGTCGCGATTTACTTGGTGAGAGTTGCGCGGAACACGGGATGATAGCCGTGCGCCGCTCGACGCGCTGTGGCCGGGTTGGTAAGCCCTCTCTACAAGGAGACCTGAGTCGAGACATGACCGTTGCGATCGAGATGGGGCATACGACGTCAGGCGCCCCGGCGGCTCTGGACCTTGAGGAACTGCTGGCGACGCGTCTGCTCGTACAGGGCAATTCGGGTTCCGGAAAATCGCATCTGCTGCGCCGGCTGCTCGAACAGAGCGCCCCATGGGTGCAACAAACCATCATCGACCCTGAAGGCGATTTCGTCTCGCTGGCGGAGCGATTCGGTCATCTGGTGATCGATGCCGAGGCGCATACCGAACGCGGGTTGCAGGTCGCCGGCGAGCGCGCGCGCATGCACCGCGTCTCCACCGTGCTCAATCTCGAAGGGCTGGATGCCGAGAATCAAATGCGCCGCGCCGCCGCCTTTCTGGGCGGGCTGTTCGACGCGCCCCGCGACCATTGGTATCCGATGCTCGTGGTGGTGGACGAGGCACAGCTGTTCGCCCCGGCCGTTGCCGGCGAGGTGTCCGACGAAGCCCGCAAGCTCTCGCTCGGCGCCATGACCAACCTGATGTGCCGTGGCCGCAAACGCGGCCTTGCCGGCGTCATCGCGACACAGCGACTGGCGAAGCTCGCCAAGAACGTCGCGGCCGAAGCATCGAATTTCCTGATGGGCCGCACCTTCCTCGATATCGATATGGCACGCGCCGCCGATCTTCTCGGCATGGAGCGACGGCAGGCCGAATCCTTCCGCGACCTCGAGCGCGGCCAGTTCATGGCGCTGGGTCCCGCCCTCTCCCGTCGTCCGCTGGGCCTGCGCATCGGTGTCACCGAAACAAGTCCGCGCAATGCGACCCCACGCCTGATGCCGCTGCCGGAAGCGACACTCGACGACGTGCGCGCGACGATTCTCGCAGCGCCCCCGCCGGAGCCGGTCCGGCCGCAGCGCCGCGCACCGTCATCGCCGGATCTGCTTGGCCAGCTCATGGCGGCGAAATCCGCAGCGCTGGAAATTCGGCCGGACGTGGCGGAGACGCCGATCAGCGCCGAGGAACTGGCGGAGCGGCGCATGCGCGTCGACCGCGTGTTGCAGGCCCTGATGGCGGAGCCCGATGCAGGCTTCCGGGTGGTCGGCGTGCTCTATCAGGAATTCGTGGTCCGCTGCCGCATCGAGGGTCTCGGTGCCGCCGTGCCGGACCTTGACGACTTCCGCCGCATGCTGACACGCGCCCGCGCCGGGCTCGGCTCCGACATGACCAACGATGACGGCTGGCAAGACGTCTCGGTCCGCGCCTCGATTCTGCCGGAGGATATGCAGGGTGTCTTCATGATGATCGCCCGCGCCGCCAAGGAAGGCTGGCCCTGCCCGAGCAATGCCGCGATCGCCCGCGCCTACGGCTCGCATTCGCTGCGCCGTGCACAGCGCCTGCTGAACTATATCGAGGAGCAGGGCCTCATCGTGTGCCAGCTTGATGGCGCCGGTCGGCGCATCGTGACGCTGGTCGAACTGGCGTGGGCTACGGCGCCCGGCGATCCCAATGCCGAGGAAGCTGCGGCCGAGCAGGCCTGAGCCGTTTCAGTCCGCCGAGAAGCCGAACGGAACGTTCAGCGTCCTGAAATCATCGGGCAACAACTCGCGCCCGATCGGAAGCGCCGAACGCGCGGCGCAGCGCGGACGGTGACAGACACGGCATGCGACGCCGATCGGCGTGGGCGCATCGGCGCGCGGCGCCGCCGCGTCGCGCGTATAGATCAACTGGCCCGCATATTCGGCTGCGCAACCGATCGCGATGGCGCGCTCGACGCGTTGTGCGCCGTAAGCGCCACCGCCGGCGGTAACGGTGCGGGCAATCGAAAAGAAGCGCTGACCGTCCGGCAATTCCAGCCACTGCGTGACGATCTGGCGCGGCGTTTTGAAAACGTCGTGCACCGACCACAGCGGGCACGCACCGCCGTGCTTCGCGAACGGAAAGCCTGCGCCGTCGAGCAGTTTGGAAATATTGCCGGCGGGATCGACGCGGATGAGAAAGAACGGGACTTTTTCGGCGCCCGGCCGCTGCAAGGTCGTGATGCGATGCGCGGTCTGTTCGAAGCTGGCACCGAATTGGCGCGCCAGCGCTTCAAGATCGTAGCGCCGCGTCTCCGCTGCACGCGCGAAGGCTGCATAGGGCATGATGAGCGCAGCCGCGGCGTAGCCCGCGAGCGCCCGGCGCGCCAGCAGTTCAGCGCTCTTGGTGGTGAACTGGCCGTCTTCGAGCGCGGTGCCGATCTCGTTTTCCATTTCGAGATAGGCGAGTTGCTGCGCCAACTGGAAATGGAGGCTTGCGGTATCGAGCGAATCCTCAAGTAGCAATTGCTTGCGATGCAGATCCAGTCGCCTGACCGAGCCGAGCATGACGTCCGGCGGTAGATAGCGCACTTGCAGCTTATGCCGGGTCTTGAGGCGCTCGACGAAACCGCTCGGCCCCGACGTCGCCTGCACAAGACGTTCGGCCACGTCGTCGATCACAGCGAAATTGTTGCGGCGAGCTGCCAGAAACCGCCTGACCTCGGCCACGGGATCGTTGGCATCATAGCCCTCGCTATCCGAAGACGACGCGCCACCGGTGAGCGCCGGTGCGCGCCGATCCGCCAGCGCAAGCTGCTCCTCGCGATAGGCGGTGTAGAGGCGCAGGAACGCCTCGGCCATGCCGGGATAGCTCACCGCGAGATCGCTGATTTCGAGCGCGGGGATATCGATGTCCGAGAACATCGGCTCTTTCAGGATCGACTGCATCCGCGCCGTATTGTCGGCACCGCCATCGCCAGCCAGATCGGCGAGATCGATCGTGTAGGTGCGCGCCAACCGAAGCAGCATGTCGGCCGTCATCGGCCGCTGGTTGCGCTCCAGCAAAGCGACATAAGGGGCCGAAATTTCCAGATCGGCCGCCATATCGGCCTGGGTCAGGCCCAGATCGCGCCGAAGCCGCCGGATTCGCGGCCCCATGAACACCGAACGACCTGCCGAGGCGGCCATCGCACACTCCAATACCTTGTAACTACTTTACAGCCTTACACGTTAAGTTTGTAAAGCATGACAAGTTATCTGCGTTCCGTCTAGCGGCTGGCGATCCCGCGATTACAACCAAGGACAGGTTTTCGTCAGCCAAAGGGATCGAGACAATGAACTTCCAGCCACGCGGGATCAGCAACCAGACCATCCTCGGCACCGGCTCCTATCGGAGCGAAGTCGAGGCGGCGTCGGCGCTGCTCAAGACCAAGGACACCTGGAACGGCGTGACCGCCGAAGCGGTCGCACGCATGCGCCTGCAGAACCGCTTCAAGACCGGTCTCGACGTTGCACGCTACACGGCATCGCTGATGCGTGCCGACATGGCCGCCTATGATGCAGACACCACCAAGTACACCCAGTCGCTCGGCTGCTGGCACGGCTTTATCGCGCAGCAGAAGCTGATCTCGGTCAAGAAGCATTTCGGCACCACCGACCGCACCTACCTGTACCTCTCGGGCTGGATGATCGCGGCGCTGCGCTCGGAATTCGGCCCGCTGCCGGATCAGTCGATGCACGAGAAGACTTCGGTCCCGGCTCTGATCGAGGAGCTCTACACCTTCCTTCGTCAGGCTGACTCGCGCGAGCTCAACGACATCTTCCGCAGCCTCGACGCCGCTCGTAAGGCTGGCGACAAGGCAAAGGAAGAAGAACTGATCAACAAGATCGACAACTTCCAGACCCACGTCGTTCCCGTCATCGCCGATATCGATGCCGGCTTCGGCAACGCGGAAGCGACCTATCTGCTCGCCAAGAAGATGATCGAAGCCGGCGCCTGTGCGCTGCAGATCGAGAACCAGGTCTCGGACGAGAAGCAGTGCGGCCATCAGGACGGCAAGGTCACCGTGCCGCACGAGGTCTTCCTCGCGAAGATCCGCGCCTGCCGTCACGCCTTCCTCGAAATGGGCGTCGAAGACGGCATCATCGTCACCCGCACCGACTCGCTCGGCGCTGGCCTCACGCAGCAGATCGCCGTCAGCCACAAGCCGGGCGACCTCGGCGACCAGTACAACAGCTTCCTTGATTGCGAAGAAATCGATGCTTCAAAGATCGGCAACGGCGACGTCGTCATTACGCGTAATGGAAAGCTGATGCGCCCGAAGCGTCTGGCCAGCAACCTGTACCAGTTCCGCGAAGGCACGGGTCAGGACCGCTGCGTGCTCGACTGCATCACCTCGCTACAGAACGGTGCCGACCTTTTGTGGATCGAAACCGAGAAGCCGAACATCGAGCAGATCGCCAAGATGGTCGATCGCGTTCGTGAGGTGATCCCGAATGCGAAGCTGGCCTACAACAACTCGCCGTCGTTTAACTGGACGCTCAACTTCCGTTGGCAGGTCTATGACGCGATGAAGGAAGCCGGCAAGGATGTCAGCAAGTACAACCGGGCCGAGCTGATGAAGGTGGAGTACGACAGCACGCCGCTGGCGGTCGAAGCCGACGAGCTGATCCGCACCTTCCAGGCGGATTCGGCCAAGCGTGCCGGCATCTTCCATCACCTGATCACGCTGCCGACCTATCACACGGCTGCGCTGTCCACCGACAACCTCGCCAAGGAATATTTCGGCGAACAGGGCATGCTGGGCTACGTCAAGAACGTCCAGCGCGCGGAAATCCGTCAAGGCATCGCCTGCGCGAAGCATCAGAACATGGCGGGTTCGGACATCGGTGACGAGCACAAGGAATACTTCGCCGGTGAGGCGGCCCTGAAGGCGGGCGGCGCGCACAACACGATGAACCAGTTCGGCTAATCGTTACGGTTCAGCTCATCATAAAATCAGCCTGGGATCTTGTCAGATCCCAGGCTGATTTCGTTGTCGGCGTTCAAACGCCGAACGACTGTCTCACCAACAGGCTATCCGGATGCGGGCCGCCATGAAAGCCCCGGAGGGCGTTGCGCTTATCCCTGTCGGCGCAGGAAGCCGGTAATCGTGACGGTCTGCCAGATGCCGACGGCAAAGAACGGATCGGCGTGATGAAATCTTTCGACCGCCGCGCGGTCGGCGGCCTCGACGAGAAACAGACTGCCAATCATGGTCTGGCCGTCATCGGCTGTCAGCGGACCGGACATGACGATCGTCACGTCATAGGCCGAGGTGTCGGACAAAAAGGCCTTGTGAGCCTCGTAGTGAGACAAGCGTTTGTCGAGCGCCCCGGCATGATCGACGGCATGGATGGCAAACAGCATGCGTAGCTCCTGAAAGACAGAAGACGGCCGCCGACCTGCGACGACCGCCTGAAGTGTCGAAGATATTACTTGGTGCCGAGCTTAGCAGCCTCGTCCCAACTCGGGCAGGTCCGCGATTCTAGCGGCACGTCGTAGGGCTGATAGTTCTCCTTGCCGATCACCGTGGGCTTGAGAACGATCTCGGTGATCACCGGCTCGTTACGCAGCGAACGAATGGCGATCATCATGCCGAGGCATCCCTGCATGAAGCCATTGTAGTCGCCGCTCGCCAGCAATTTCCCGGACTTGATCGCGTCGATTGCCTCCTTGGTGCCATTGACGCCGATGACCTGGGCTTTGCGATTGGCACCATCGAGCGCCTCGATCGCACCGATCGCCATCGCATCATTGGCAGCCAACACACCGTCGATCTGAGTATTCGACTGCATGAGATTCTCCATGACCTGAAGCGCCTGCAGCCGCTGATAGTTGCCCGGCTGCGACGCAAGCAGCTTGGCCCCCGGGTTTTCCTTCAAGGCATCGTTGAAGCCGCGGACGCGGTCGATGCTCGTCAAGGATCCTTTGACGCCCTCAATGATCACAAAGTTGCCCTTGCCGCCCAGCGTCTTCAGCAGATAGCGCCCGGTCTCCAGACCCAGACTGTAGTCATCGGCGCCGACAAAGGCGACAAACTTGCCACCGGCGGAACGATCGGTCACGTTGACCACCGGGATCTTTGCGTCATTGATTTTCTCGACACCGGGGACCATCGCCTTGTAGTCGACCGGAATGAAGACAATCGCCGACGGCTTCTTCACCACCACGTCCTCAATCTGGCTGAGCTGCTCCGGAATGCTGTCCGGCTTGGTCGGGATGTAATGCAGCGTCTTTGCCTTCATCGCTTTGGCGGCTGCGTCGGACCCGACTCGTACTGTCTGGAAGTACGGATTGGTCTGGTTTTTTGTAAACACCGCGATCGTCTCGCCGTCGGCGAACGCGTGGGATGAGAGTGATGTCGTCAGAAGCAGTGCAGCAAGCGCGCCATAGGCTTTCTTCATAGTCGTTCCCTCCGTTTTTTTTAAGATCGAACACTTACGCCGCACGGCGCCGTGTTTTCATATCCAGCCAGACTGCCAGAATGACGATGACGCCGGTCACCAATGGCTGCCAACTCGCGTTGACCGACAACAGGTTCATGCCATTGAGGACCAGGGTCAAAATGAGTGCGCCGACGAACGTGCCGAACACCGTTCCGAGACCGCCGAACAGCGAGGTGCCGCCGATCAAAACCGCCGCGATCGCCGGCAGTGTCAGGCTTTCTCCGATGTCGGCTTCGGCAGAGTTCAGTCGCGCAAGAAAGATGATCGAGGCGAGCCCCGCCATTGCGCCCGACACTGTGTAGACCAGCAGGAGTCGGCGAGCGACGGGAATGCCCGACAATCGCGCGGCGACCGGGTTGGCGCCGATGGCATAGATTTCTTGTCCCCACGTGGTGCGCTGCGCGAAAATGGTTCCGATGGCGAGGAAAACCAGCAACAGATAGACCGGGATTGGAAGACCGAGAAAATAGCCACTGCCGATCTGGCGAAAGCCAGCCGGGAAGCCGTGCATGGTCTCTCCGCCCATGTACCAGTAAGTGATGCCGTGCAGCACCCACAGCATCCCGTAGGTCGCAATGAAAGATGGGATTCGAAGCGCCGTGACCATCACGCCGTTCAGCATCCCCACCGCGCCACCGACGCCGATGCCTGTCAGTACCCCCAAGGTCGGCGAGCCCGTCTGATGAATCACCGTTCCGGCAATACAGGCGGAAATGGCGACATTGGCACCAATCGAAAGGTCGAGGCCACCTGTCAGCACCACCAGCGTCAGGCCCGACGCAATGAAGAACAGCAGACTCGCCTGGCGCAAGACGTTGAGGATGTTACCGAGACTGAAGAACGAGTTGGTCAGGATGGTCAGCGCCGCACAGATCAGAAACGCGGCGAGCAGGCGATAGAACACCTGGATCATCTCGTCGGAAAGCAACATTCGCCCGCCCGTGATCGGCTTTGAGATATCGGTCATGATCGGCTCCGCAATCCATCGACGAACAGTGCTGCAATCACCAGCAAGCCGACGCTTGCCACCTGGATCGAAGACGGCAGCGCCAGCAGATTCAATCCGTTGCGCAACACACCCACGGTGACCACCCCGAGCAAGGTGCCGAGCAGCCAACCATTGCCGCGTTCGAACGACGTGCCGCCGACGGCAACCGCGGCAATGGCATCGAACTCAAGACCGAGGCCAGCGGTCGGATGCCCGGAGTTCATCCGCGCCGTCATCAGAAGACCGGCCAGACCGACCATGGCGCCGCCGAGCGCGTAGACGAGGATCAGCAAGCGACGCGCCGAGATACCGGCGAATTTCAGCGCTTCACGGTTGCCGCCGAGCGCGAAAATGTAAGTCCCGAAACGCGTGTGGTAGAGCAATCCATGGAAGGCAAGGTAGCTTCCCAGTCCCAACACGATCGGAAGCGGAACCCCGCCGAGCGTTCCGGAATACACGCCGCGAACGGCGGCCGGCATGCCAACGACGCTCTGGCCATCGCTGACGATCAGCGAGAGTCCCTGCGCCATGCCAAGCGTTCCCAGCGTTGCGACAAAGGGCGGAATACCGACAACGGCCACCAGCCAGCCGTTGATCGTCCCGAACACGATTCCGACGGCCAGAGCCGCCAGCAGGCCGAGCAGCAACGAGCCAGTGGCCAAGGCAACGATGGCGACGATCAGCGAGGTCAGTGTCAAGACGGCGCCCATCGACAGGTCAAGACCTTCGGTCATGATGATCAGCGTCATCGGCAGCGCCAGCATCAGCAGGATCGTCGATTGGACGAGCACGTTGGAAATATTCGGCACCGTCAGGAAGCCGGGCGTCATCAGGCTGAAGACAACACACAGCAGCACCAGCATGACGGCAACGCCGGGAATCCGCTGAAGCGGATTGGTGTTCAATACCATCGCTTGTTCACGCATGATGCATCCCCAACTTCACGATGTTTTCCTCACTCAGTTCGTGGCGAGCCAGTTCACCCGCAATCCGTCCGTCGCACATGACATAGGCGCGATCACAGACGTGGCAGATTTCTGCCTGCTCCGACGAGATCATCAGCGCAGCGGCACCCTCCGCGACCAGTCGGTCGATGAGCGCGAAGATCTCGGCTTTGGCTCCGACATCGATGCCCCGTGTCGGTTCGTCGAAGATGAACAGCTTGGCACCGGCGGCCAGCCATTTGCCGATGACGACTTTCTGCTGGTTGCCGCCGGACAGAAGACCGACGGCCTGCTTGTCCGATGGGGTCACGATCCTCAACTGCCGGATCAGATCATTGGCAACCTGCCTGGATTTCCCCTGATCGAAGAAGCCACGCGGAAAGATCTTGCGTAGCGCGGAAACGATCAGGTTGTCTCCGACGGAGCGGATCAGAGCCAGACCTTCGGCCTTGCGGCTTTCCGGAATCAGCGCGAGCCCCAGTCTGGCAGCTTCGTCCGGACCACCGGATTTCTCCTGACCGTCGAACAGGATCTGTCCCGCGGTCGCCCGGTCGGCCCCGAAAATGGCCCGCACCACTTCGGTGCGCCCCGAGCCGACCAGCCCGCACAACCCGACGATCTCACCTTGCCGCACCACCAGGTCGATGCCCGCAATGCCCGAGGCAGAGGCGAGACCCTTCACCTCAAGCATGACCTTGCCGGGGGCCTGAGCGAAGGTCCGTGGATAGCTCATATCGACGCTGCGACCGACCATCATCCGGACCAGATCGTCCGATGACACGGCACCGGGTTTCACTTCATCGATACGACGCCCATCGCGCAGCACCGTGATGCGGTCACCGAGCGAGAATACTTCTGCCATGCGATGCGAGATGTAGATGATGGCAACGCCATCCGCCTTGAGCCGCGCGATCAGCGCAAACAGCAATTCCGTCTCGCGATCGGACAACGCCGCCGTCGGCTCATCCATCACGAGAATTCGCGCGTTCTGGCTGATGGCCTTCGCAATCTCCACCATCTGCTGCTGGGCGACGCCCAGCTTCTCGATCCGGATCGACGGATCGATGTCGAATCCGATCGAAGCCAGCACACGCCTGGCATCAGCCAGAATTTTCTTGCGATCTATCGTGCCGGGAACACGTCCCGTCGGCTCGCGTCCGAGGAAGATGTTCTGCGCGATGTCGAGATAGGGGACCAGAGAAAATTCCTGGAAGATGACGGCGATGCCGAGCTTCTGCGCATCGGCTGGGGACGCGATCTCGACTGTCTCGCCGTTGTAGTGGAACGAGCCGCTATCGGCGCGATAGGCCCCGCACAGCACTTTCATCAGACTCGATTTGCCTGCTCCGTTCTCACCGACCAGCATATGCACCTCGCCTGGCCAGACCGAGAACGACACATCGTCGAGCGCCTTCACTCCCGGGAATTCCTTGGAGATGCCGCGCAGTTCGAACAGCGGCGGCGCCGCTTGAACGATCGACACGGCAGCCTTGGACTGCGCAAGTTGCGTCATGCCAGCACCGGTGCATTGGGCAAGAAGATCTTGCCGGGGTTCATCATGCCTTTCGGATCGATCGACGCTTTGATGCCACGCATGATATCAACGGCGTCGCCGAGCTCGTCCTGGAGGAATCCAATCTTGCCGGTACCGATGCCGTGTTCGCCGGTGCAGGTGCCCTCCATCGCGATCGCCCGCGCCACCAACCGCGCGTGCAGCGCCTTGGCACGCGCGACCTCGTCGGCATTGTCCTGATCGATCAGGATCAGCAGATGGAAATTCCCGTCGCCGACATGGCCCACCACGGGGGCGATCAGTCCATTGGCATCGATATCGCGGCGGGTTTCGGTGAGACATTCCGTCAACCGCGAGATCGGCACGCAGACATCCGTGATCATGGCCTTGGCGCCCGGCTTCAGGCCGAGACCCGCATAGAGCGTGTTGTCGCGGGCATGCCACAGCTTCGTCCGGTCTTCCGCCGCACGCGCCCATTGGAAGCCTTGGCCGTCATGTTCGGCGGCGATCGCCTCCGCCAGTTCGGCCTGCTCCGCGACACTCGCCTCGGTGCCGTGGAATTCAAAGAACAGCGTCGGCGCCTCGCGATAGCCAAGTTTGGAATAACCATTGATGCCGCGCATCATGACTTCATCCAGCAGTTCCATCCGCGCGACCGGAATGCCCGACTGGATCACTTCAATCGCAGCATCGATCGCTTGATCGAGCCGCCCAAAACTGCAGACAGCGGACGAGATCGCCTGCGGCCATGGATGCAATTTCAGGGTAATTTCGGTGATCACGCCGAGGGTACCTTCGGAGCCGACGAACAGCCGGGTGAGATCGTAACCCGCTGACGACTTGCGCGCACGCTGGCTGGTGCGGATCACCCGTCCATCCGGCAGCACGACTTCGAGCGCCAGCACATTGTCCTTCATGGTGCCGTAGCGGACGGCCATGGTCCCTGACGCGCGCGTCGAAGTCATGCCGCCGATCGATGCATCGGCGCCGGGATCGATCGGAAAGAACAATCCGGTGTCGCGCAGATGCGCGTTGAGTTGCTTGCGCGTGATGCCAGGCTGCACGACGACATCGAGGTCTTTGTCATGCACCTGGAGCACGCGGTTCATCCGCGCAAAATCGATACAGACGCCGCCAGCCACCGATGCCGCATTGCCTTCGAGCGAGGTGCCCGCGCCGAATGGAACGACCGGCATGCCGAGTTCGCCGCAGAGCTTCACGATCTCAGCGACTTCCTGGGTGGTCTCCGGAAACACCACGACGTCCGGCGGACGGCTGGCATGATAGGCCTCGCTGCGGCCGTGATCATCGAGCACGCCGCGCGCGATCGTCGCGCGCGCCCCAATGATCTCATTCAGACGGACCACGGCCGTCTCGGCGCTCACTGGCGCTCCCATAGCATCCTCCCCTTCCATATCAGCGCTCAGGCTCTGCGGCCCGTGATGCGCATTGTTAGCTAGACAGCATGCGCCCTATTGGCGTCTGGCTTCAAACCGAAATCGTAATTCAAATGATAGTAAGGCGTGTTCTGCATGCGCCCGTCGGGGGCCTCGCCGGCATCTTTCCGGGCGAATTCGCGAATGAGCGTATCTTTGACACCGAAGACGACGTCGGAGTCGAGATACTTGTCGCCAGCGACGAATACATGGGTCACCAGTTGCTCGAAGCCAGGCGCCGAGATCATGAAGTGAACATGGGCAGGCCGCCACGGATGACGCCCCTGAGCCGTAAGCATATCGCCGACCGGTCCGTCATGCGGGATCGGATAGGCCGCTGGCTTGATCGACCAGAACCGGAAACGGCCCTCGGTATCGGCATGAAACCGCGCGCGCATCGCCAGATCGCCGATCTTATCGAGCTGCTGAACATCGTAATACCCGTCGTCGTCAGAGTGCCAGACGTCGATTGTGGCATTTGCGATCGGCTTGCCGTCCGGCGTGGAGACCGATCCCGTCACGATCATCGGATCGCCCTCCATGCCGCCGGAGATGTCTTCGCCAAGCTTCTTCTCTGGGGCTGCCTGGACGAAGAACGGCCCGAGCACGGTCGTGTCCGTCACACCTTTTTCGGCACCATGATTGATCGCATCGACCAGCATCGACACCCCGAGCGTATCCGAAAGCAGGATGAACTCCTGGCGCTTATCGTCGCACATGTGACCGGTACGCGTCAGGAATTCGATGCCCTGCTCCCATTCCCTCTGGGTTGGCCGCACCTCGCGAATGAAGGCGTGCAGATGGCGCACCAGCGCCTCGCTGATCTGCCTGATCCGCGGCTGGCCGGCATCCGTGATGCGATCCAGCACGGCGTCGGTGATGGTGTTCTCGTTGAAATTCCGCATGGCCTCTCCTCACCCAAGCTTCGGCTCGCCAAGACCCGACAGTCGCTCGACGTGACGCACGGTGGCGATGAAGTCGGATTCGCCATCGCCCTGTGCGATAAGTGATCCATAGATTTCCCGCACCTGCGCTGCGAGTTGCAGTGGCACGCCGACGTGATGGCCAGCCCCGATGATGAGGTCGAGATCCTTGGCCATCTGCCGGCACGAGAAAGTGGACTCGAAGTTGCGCGTGGCAAGCGGCGGCGTCTTGTACTTGACCATCGGCGAGGCGACCGCACTATCATCCAGGACCTTGAGGATATCCGGCCAGGAGATTCCGCCCTTGCGCGCCAGCGCGAGGCTTTCGGCCATCATTCCCGCGGACACCGCGATCATTAGATTGACCGCGAGCTTGGCAAATCGCGCCTCTTCAGCCACGCCGAGATAGGTTTGCGCGCGTGTGAACGTCGCCAGCACCGGCTGAACCGCATCGAACGCGTCGCGCGGCCCCGACACGAAGCAGGTCAGCGCGCCGGTATGCGCGATCGCTGCATTGCCGGACACCGGCGCGCGCAGATAGGCAACACCCGTTGCGTCCGCCGCGACGCCGACCTCCGCCGATATTTCGGCGCTGACCGTGCTGGTTTCGATCAGAACCGCACCATGTGCCAGCTTGTTCAGCAGGCCGTCAGGCCCGAGCAATACCGCACGCAACGCCGCATCGTCGGGCAGCGATGTGAAGATGATGGAGTGGTTTGCAGCGGCGTCTGCGGCCGAGTTGGCCGCCTGAAGCCCAAGCTGCTGTGCCAACACCATGCGCTGCTGGCCCGGGTCGTAGCCGGTGACGCGGATACCGGCCTCTACCATACGCCCGGCAATCGGCAAGCCCATCTTGCCAACACCGATCCAGGCCACGGTCTGTGCTTGATCTTTGGACGGAGTTGTCATGCCGCTTTCTCCTGACGTTCGATCTCGGAGACGATGCGCATGCCTGATCGCTCGAGTTCATTCTTTTTGTGGTCGAGGTTCTCGGCCAGCAGGCGTCCGCCTCGCTTGCGCCAGATGCCGTCGATCATGACCGCCTCGATATTGGCGATGCTGGACTGCATCAGAACCGTAGAAACCGGGTCATGGACCGGCCAGAGGTTAAGGTCGGTGGCATTGATGACGACCAGATCCGCCTTCTTGCCCGGTGTGAGCGAGCCGATGGTGTCTTCACGCCCGAGCATGCGGGCGCCCTCGATGGTGATCCAGCGCAAGGCCTCACGTGTCGTGATCGTCGTGGCAGCCGGAATGGCGCCCATGACCTGCCGGCTCTCGGCATTGTCCAGCGCGCGCTGCATCGACAGTGCGATGCGGCCCACGTTGAACATGTCGCCCGGCAGCACCGATTCCAGATCGACCCCAAGCGATGGCCGCGATCCCAGTTTCAACAGCCGCCCGGTGATCGGGTAGCCGTGGCCCTGATTCATTTCATTTTCCGGCGTAACCGAGAACGACACGCCGAGATCGACAAGCTGACGCAGCAGATCGTCGGGAAGATCGTTGCCGTGCACGATGTTGATGCCGGGACCGACCAGACCGGCCGCAATCAGCCTCGCCCAGCCACCCGGCGTCTTGGCCGGGCCTCCGCCCTGATGCATCGAGGCAATCAGATCGAACTCACGCGCCAATTCGAAATCATGGATGGCAACATCCATGGTCGAATAATGAGGACCAAGAATCGCAAGCCCGAGGGTGACGCGGTCGCTGCGGTTAGACAGTGCCCCTGCCAGGAAGCGCTCGACCTCATGGCGCGGATGCGGAACCTCGGAGAAGTGCGGCTGCCCCGGCGCCGCCTCCGGTTTCGGCGAGCCGTGAAAGAAGGCGGCACGGATGCCGCTCTCTTTCAGCGCCGCGACGGCGCTATCACTATGCGCAGGCGTTGGGTTGTTGTGACACCAGTCAACCAGCGTGGTGGTGCCGCAATTGATCTGGTTCAGCGCGCCCATCAGCGTGCCGATATGGATATCCTCGGGACGAAAGACCGTGGCCAGTCCCGCATGCATCCGGCGGAAATATTCAGGAAGCGTCCAGTTCGCGGAGAAGCCGCGCAAGGCGGTCTGCCACGTATGCATATGCGCGTTGACAAGGCCCGGAATGACGATGCGGCCACGACCATCGACGATCTCCGCATCACCGGCATCGAGGCCCGGCCGGATGTCGACGATGCGATCGCCATCAACCAGCAGGTCGGCTTGCGCGAGATCGCCGATCGTGTCGTCCATTGTCAGGATCGTGGCGGACTTGATGAGCGTGCGTGTCGCCGTCATCGCAACGCCTCCGCTACGACCGGAGGTTCGCCCGCCCAGGCCTGCGCGATCAGATCGCGGATGGCATCGCGTTCCAGCGGCCGCGGGTTCCAGTAGGCATTGCTGACGGCAAGGTCGGCGGCACGTTCTATGCCGTCCTTCGGCATTCCCAGATCGCGCAGCGCGACTTTGGCGCCAAGTCCCTGCGTAAGATCGAACAGTCCCTGCGCGGCCTGTCCGGCGCCAAGCGCGCGCGCGACGCGAGCCGCCGCAACCGGCACGGCGGGAGCATTATAGGCCATCGCATGCGGCAGGATCACCGTGTGGGTTTCGGCATGTGGCAAATTGAACGTGCCGCCCAGCGTATGGCAGAGCTTGTGGTGCAGCCCCATGCCGACGGAGCCGAGACAGGCGCCGCACAACCAGGCAGCGCGCAGGGCATCATCGCGTGCCGCCGCGTTGTCCTCCCCAGCCGCAAGCTTCGGCAGCGCGCCGGCGAACAGGCGAATGCCCTCTTCCGCCATCAACGACACGACCGGATTGGCATCGCGCGCATAGAGCGCTTCGACAGCATGAGCGATTGCATTGACGCCCGATGTCACGGCAAATGCAGGCGGCAAGGTGCGTGTCAGGTCGACGTCGTAGATGACCGTTTCGGGGAGTATCTTCGGGCTCGATTGCGTGGTCTTCAGTCCCTCGCGGGTCTCACCCAGGATCGGCGTCATTTCGGACCCGGCATAGCTGGTCGGTACGACGATTTGCGGCAGGTCGGTCCGTAGCGCGATCGCCTTGCCTAGCCCGATGGTCGAACCACCGCCCACCGCGACGATGCCGTCGGCCTGCAGAGCCTTGAACTGCTGCATCGCAAGTTCGGTCACATCAACCGGCGTATGCATCACCGCTCCGGCATAGACGCCCGCCGCTCTGTCACCGATCAGGGCGGCAATCTGCTCGCCGTGAGATTTCTGCTGGTCTGTCGTCAGAACGAGTGCGCGCTTAACGCCGAGTCGGTCGAGCTCGGCGGCCAGATCTGCCAGCCGTCCCGAGCCGAAGACGACCCGCATGGGCGCCGCCTGATAGACGAAGCTCTCCATCATTCCATCCCTGATCGTCGACGCCGTTAGGGCGCTTCTGCTGCATTGCACCAAGGCATGCAGCGGATTTTCGCTACCATCATTCCCGTGCACACGTTTGTCAAGAAACTCTGCACACGTTTGTCAATTTGTGCAAGATGAGGCATTCTCACGTGATCGTTAGCGGATACGACGACGCGCGCGAGCAGGCTGGATGGCGATGCCCAAAAAAACCAAGAACACCAAGAAGACGTCACCCGCGCTTCAGGAGCGGTCGTCGCGTAAGACAATCATTGATGTCGCGAAGTGTGCTGGCGTCCATTGGTCAACGGTGTCGCGCGGGCTCAATCCCGAGAAGCGCCACCTGATCTCCCCAGAAATGATCGAGCGCGTCGAAGCTTGCGCAAAGAAGCTGGGATATCGGGCCAACGCCATGGCATCGGCGCTTCGGACCCAGCGATCTCGCACCGTCGGCGTCATCGTTTCAAATCTGGGTGACCCCGTGCATCCGCCGATTGTCCGCGCGATCGAAGACAGTTTCGCCGAGATTGGATACGTCACCATTGTCGGCAACACCGACAACCATCCGCTCAGGCAGGCCGCGCTGATCGATCGTTTCATCCAGCAAGGCGTCGAGGGGCTGATCGTCGCGACCTTCGAGCGAAACGATCCCGGCATCGCAGCCTGCGTCGAGGCGAATATTCCGGTCGTCGCGGTGTTTCGCGATCCTGAAAGCGAATTCATTCCGAGCGTCCGGGTCGACGACGCGAAGGCAATGGAACTGGCGGTTCATCATCTCGCCGAGTGTGGGCACAGGCAAATTGCTCATGTCGGCGGCCCGCAAAATGTGTCGACGGGTTACCACCGCTATCGCGGCTTCCGGCGCGCTTGCAAAGCCCTGGCTCAAGACGGAGTTGCGCCCACTGCCGTCTTCGGTGAGGCCTTTACGGTCGAGGAAGGCGAGTTCGCTTGCGAGCGTTTGCTGACGGAGAACCCCAATATTACGGCGATTGTGGCTGGCAACGACATGCTGGCCGTAGGCTGCCTTCGACACCTGAGAAACAAAGGCATTTCATGTCCCGGCAACATCTCGCTGGTCGGCATGAACGACATGCTGTTCATGGATGCGATAGCACCGGCGCTGACGACCATCAGTACACCGACTGCGGAACTGGGAACGCAGGCGTCTCACATCCTTATTGCGATGATCAAGGGAACGCCGGTTCAAAACGATCGGATCGTACTGAAGCCGGTTTTGCTTGCGCGCGATTCTGTCGCCGCGATCAAGCTGCCGACCAGGACACGTTCATCAGATCTTTCTGACACCACCAAAAGAGAAGTCAGAATACGGCACCGACAAAGCTAAGCCAAACCTGACGCACGCTGCGGCGGTGGCATGGAAAAGTGTCGGCGACTGATCCGAATTTGCTGACAGCGGGGCGTTCAAAGCGATCCGTTACAGATCTGGCTTCTCGACCGAAATCAGAAGTTTCCGCAGCAGCCGCGTGAGCGTTTGACGTTCGTTGGCTGTCAGCACCTCGTCGACCGACCGGGACAGCTTGAAGTGCTGGGCAATCGCCTTGTCGACGGAATTGCGCCCCTTGGCCGTAAGCGTGATCCGCGCGCCGCGGCCATCTTCAGGATCCTGGCGCCTGACGATGAAGCCGTCCTGCTCGGCACGCCGCAGCCGCGCGGTGAGCCCGCCCGACGACAGCAGGCACTCCGCATAGAGGTCAGTCGGTCGAACACCGATACTGCTATCGGCCTCGCGGCGGTAGATCGTCAGGAGCAGGTCGAACAATTCCCAATTGAAGCCCTGCTCCTCGAGTGCGGGCTCGATGGCGCTGCGCATATGCACGGACAGCCGGACAATCCGGCCGACGACGTCGAGGTGACCGGCGTCGAGGTCGGGCCGCCGCCGGCTCCAGCCGGCAATGATCTCATCAATCGAATCGGTAGTCATGCTGATCAGCATATAGGCACGGGGCACCGAATATATGCAAATTCATCTATCTTTCTGCAAAGATATTTTATCTTGACTCAAAGATAGTTTGACCTCACGCTTCGTGACGGGTTGATCGGATGCCCCTCGCGAGAAGGTCACGAGGTTATCAACGCCCGCCATCGAGGAAATGATCATGACAGCCAAGCCGGCCTTTGCGACCTCGCCATCCAATCCGCACGTCAAGGAAATCCAGACGATGCCGGAACGGAAGCCGGACATGCCTTATGCGCCAGCGATCCGGGTCGAAGTGCCCTGCGGCATGCTTTTCATTTCCGGAGCAACACCCTCGCCGCTCTATCACAAACATCCCCATGTTCTGGAGGAGCACGATCATCCGAATTCGATCGAGGACCAGACCCACCGCGCCATGCAGACGATCCAGTCGATCCTGGATCACGAAGGGCTGACCTGGACCGACATCGTCAAGGTGACGAAGTACCTGACCGACATCCGGGACCAGGACGGTATGGTGAAGGTGATGAAGGAATATTTCGGCGACTGGACGCCGGCCAGCACCACCATCTGCATCAACCAGCTCTCGACCCAGGGCGCCCGTGTCGAGCTGGACATGATCGCCGCCATTCCCGTGCAAAAATAGACCGGATGTGACCTCCCGCCGGCCCCGGGTCATCGGGCCGAACGAGGCCGACAATGATGCACGGCACTGAAAATCAAAATGAGCAAGGGGACCGCCCGCTGCACGCCCCAAAGGGGTCTGCGCCGCGGGCGACCGGAAGCGAAGCCGATGCGCCGCTCCTGCGTCTGGTCGGTATCGACAAATCCTTTCCCGGCGTGCATGCGCTCAAGAACGTATCGCTCGACGTCTATGCCGGTGAGGTCCATGTCATCCTCGGCCAGAATGGTGCGGGAAAGTCGACGCTGATCAAGACGCTGTATGGCGCCTATGCGGCCGATCGCGGCTATATCGAGATCGAGGGCCGGCGAGTCGCCGTCGCCCGCCCCGCCGATGCCAGCGCGCTTGGTATCGCCGTCATCTTCCAGGAATTCTCGCTGATCCCGTATCTGGACATCGCGCAGAACATCTTTCTCGGTCGCGAAGCCGCATTCAGTCGCTTCGGCCTCGTCGATTCCGCGGCCATGCATGCAGCCGCACGCACCATCCTCGACGATCTCGGCCTCGACTACGACACCCACGCATACGCCGCCGATCTCGGCGTAGCCCAGCAGCAGATGGTGGAGATCGCCAAGGCGCTTTCGCAGAACGCGCGGGTGCTCGTGATGGACGAGCCGACGGCGGCGATCTCCGAGCGTGAATCAGATCGCCTGTTTCAAACCATCGCGCGATTGACGGAAAAGCGCGTCGCCATCGTCTACATCTCCCACCGCATGAAGGAGGTGCAGATGCTCGGCGATCGCATCACCATCCTGCGCGACGGCGCCGTCGTGACCAGCGTGCTGCGCGATCAGAAAAGCCAGGCCGAGATGGTCGGCGCGATGATCGGGCGACCATCGGGATCGCAACTCGCACGGACGCCGCGCCCGCCCGGCGAGCCTGTCCTGCTCGCCAGGGATGTGAACACGGCCAAACTGTCGGACATCTCCATCGAAATTCTCGCCGGCGAGGTGGTGGGGCTTGCCGGCCTCGTTGGGTCCGGCCGGACCGAAGTGGTCCGCGCCTTGTTCGGCGCGGATCCAATCGCCAGCGGCGAGATCGCTCTGTTCGGATCGCGCACGCCGGCCACACTGGACAGACGGGTGCGTGCGGGCATGGCCCTGCTCCCGGAAGATCGCAAACGGGAGGGATTGGCGCTGCCACTCGATGTCCGCGACAATGCGACGGTCGCCTCGTTGTGGCGCAGCTTCGCCTCCGGCTGGTTCTCACCGGCCAAAGCCGAGCGGGACACACGCGGGCTGATCGCACAGCTCGGCATTGCCGCCCATGGCACGCGCCAGAGCGTCCACACCCTCAGCGGCGGCAATCAGCAGAAGGTCGTGCTGGCCAAATGGCTGGCCGCGGGAGCCAAACTGTTTCTGCTGGACGAACCGACGCGCGGTGTCGATGTCGGCGCCAAGGCGGAGATCTATCGCCTGATCGATCAACTGGTCGATGGCGGGGCCGGTGTCGTCGTCATCAGCTCGGAACTGCCGGAGCTCGTTCAGCTCTGCGACCGCGCCTATGTCATGCGCGACCATCGCATCGTCGGGCATCTCGCCGGCGACCAGCTAACCGAGCGGGCCATCCTCGAACTGGCGGTGCATCAATGAGCGTGACGATCCAGCTGCAGCGCAGGTCCGGCATGGGCCAGTTCCTCAGCGCAATCCCCGGCGCCGGCCTCCTGCTGATCCTGATGCTGGTGCTGTTCACGATCATCAATCCGAGATTCGTGTCCCAGACCAACCTCGTCAATGTCGGCTTGCAGACCTCGCTACTGCTGATGCTCGCCCTGCCGATGACGCTCATCATTATGACCGAGGGCCTCGACCTGTCAGCCGGAGCTCTGCTCGGGCTGAGCGGCGTCATCGTCGCCGAGGCGCTTCTTGCCGGATGGGGCGTGCTCGCCGCTTGTACGGCGACGCTGGCGGTGAGCATTGCCTTCGGGGCCCTCAACGGCATCCTGATCGCCTATCTGTCGCTCCCTGCTTTTGTCGTCACCCTCGGCACCATGGGGCTGATGCAGGGGATTGCGCTGGTGCTCACCAATGGAGATCCGGTCGGCGGTTTCACGCCTGCCATCGAAACCTTCTATCGCTCCCAGCTTTGGTTCATTCCGACGCCGATCGCGATCGCGGCTGCCCTTTATGCCGCGCTGTGGCTACTGCTCTATCGCACTCGGCTCGGCAACTACGTGATCGCCATCGGCGGCAACAAGGACGCGCTGCGTCTCGCCGGCATTCGCGCCAATCTCGTCCACCTCGCCGTCTATGTGCTCGGCAGCGCGATCATCGGCCTTTCGGCGGTGTTGCTGATCGGACGCACCAATTCAGCGCATCCGACCGTCGGCATCGGCATGGAGTTCGAGGCGATCGCCGCAGTCGTGCTCGGCGGCACCTCCTTCGAAAAAGGACAGGGCTGGTTGTTCGGTGCCGTGCTCGGCGCGCTTGCCATCACCGTACTGCGCAATGGACTCAACATTCTGTCCATCGACTCATCGCTGCAGGTCGTGTGCATCGGCATCCTGCTCATCCTCGCGTTGCTGATCGACCAGGCGCGCAAGCAATTCGTGAGACGTACGGCATGACGATCCCGGCAACGCTCGATATCCGCCCATCGTCCCTGTCGCCCGACGCTGCGGCCCTGCTCGGCCGGTTCGTGCTGATCGTTCTGATCGCCGGCGCATTGACCGCGGTCGATCCGGGATTCGCGTCGGTGAGCAATCTGCTGAACATGCTGCGGCAGGCGAGCCTGCTGTTTCTCGTCGCGTCCGGCCTCACACTCGTCATCATCGGCGGTGGGCTCGATCTGTCGGTGGGCGCCAATCTGACGCTGTCGGCCTGCCTCGCCGCAGCCGCGATCAAGACCACCGGCAATCCGTGGTACGGCGTTGCGGTCGCCATCGGCGCCGGCACACTGATCGGTTACGCTAACGGGCTGATGATCAACCGCCTGCAGTTGCCGCCTTTCCTTGCGACTTTCGGCATGCTGTGGGTGGCGCAGGGCATCGCCTACTGGTTCATGGCCGGGCAGACGATCTACGGCATGCCGATGTCGTTTCGCTATTTCGGCACCGGCTTCTTCCTCGGCGTTCCGCTGCCGATCTGGATCACGCTTGTGGTCTGTCTCGCCTGCAGCATCCTCCTGCACCGCACGACCTTCGGCCGCGAGGCGTATTTCATGGGCGCCAACCAGACCGCCGCGCTGCTGTCCGGCGTCCCGGTCGAGCGTCGTCGGCTGCTGCTCTATGTGCTCAGCGGCTTGACGGCGGGCATCGCGTCTCTCGTCTATCTCGCACGCCTCAATGCCGCCGAGCCCGGAATCGGCGAGCCGTTGCTGCTTCCTGCTATCGCCGCAGTTCTGGTCGGCGGCACATCCCTGTTCGGTGGCAACGGCAACATCGTCGGCACCGTGCTTGGCGCCATCCTGCTCACCATCATCGTCAACGGCCTCAATCTGCTGAATGTTGCAGCGACCTGGCATCCCTTCGTCAACGGCGCCGTCGTCCTGGTCGCCATCATTGCGGATCTCGTCATCAGCCGACGCCGATCAGGGAGCGGATAGACCCGGCATCACCAGTTCACCACAGTCTCGTCATTCACAACCAGAGGGGCCATCATGCGAACCACCAGATCTATCCGATGCGTTCTTGCCGCCGTCATTTGCGGCACCCTGTTCAATTCGGCGGCGCGCGCCGATGGCGAAGTGATTGCAGCTTTCACGAAGAACCAGGTGGACCCGCATTTCGAGGGTGTGCGCGCCGGCGTCGCGCAGATGGCGGAGAAAATGCGCGCGACTGTCAAATATTACACGCCGACCAAGCCGAACAATATCACCGAAGGCATGTCGCAGCTCGAAGACGTCGGCGTGACCAAGCCCAATCTGATGCTGTTCATGCCAATCGACGCCAAGGCGCAATTGCCGACGATCAAGCGCCTGATCGAATCCGGCCTGCCGATCATCAACTACAATGACCGCGGCGGCGACGCCCCCTATCTCTCCTTTGTCGGCCAGGACGATTACAAGCTCGGCTATGACATTGCCAAGACGCTGTTCGACCACCTCGGCGGCAAGGGCAATGTGGTGATCCTCGAAGGCGTCAAGGGCTCGACCACGGGCGACGAGCGCAAGCGCGGCTTCGACGCTGCGGCCAAGGACTATCCGAATATCAAAGTACTGGCCTCGCAGCCCGCCAACTTCCAGCGCCTGCTCGGCATGCAGACGATGGAGAACCTGATCCAGCAGTTCAGCACCATCGACGGCGTGATCGCCGCTGCCGACGCGTCCGCGCTCGGCGCGATCGAGGCGCTCAATGCAGCCGGCCGCAAGAACGTCGCGGTAGTCTCGATCAATGGCGTGCCGGAGGCTGTCGAAGCCGTGAAGGCCGGCAGCCTGCTGGCAATCGCGGAGTTCGACGGCTTCAAGATCGGCTGCGTCGCCACCGCTGTCGGCCTGAATGCCATTCGCGGCCAGAGTGCGCCGAAGCAGATCACGATCCCCGGTGCGATCATCACCAAGGCCAATTATGCGCCCTGGCTCATCCCCTACAAGGACCGGACTTGCCCGACGCCGGACGCGTATATCGCGAAGTAGCGCTAACGGGCCTGCAGACGCGTCGCGTGCTGCAGGCCTGCCTTCCTACTTGGCCGCCCCGTCCGTCGACATCGCGATGAGCTTGCCATAACGCTCCGCATCGCTGCGCAATTCGGCCTCGAACGCTTCCGGCGTCGAGCTGGCGATGTCGGCGCCCTGCGCGGCGAACTGCTTGATCAGGGCCGGATCGCTGAGCGCCTCGGCGAGATCGCGCGCGATCTGGCTGACGATGGGCTTCGGCACCGCCGCGGCGGCGAGCATGCCGAACCAGCTATCGTAGGTGAATTCGGGGAGCCCTGCCTCGGCGAAGGTTGGTACATCAGGCAGTTGCGCCATGCGGCTCTTGCCGGTGACTGCCAGTGCGCGCAACTTTCCCGACTGGATCAGGTCGCCACCGACGCCGAAGAAAGTGAAGGCAACCGAGGTGTCGCCGCGCATGATGCTGATCTGGGATTCCGGCAGTCCGCGATGCGGAATCAGCACCATCTTGGTCTGCGTGAGATGCCTGAACAGTTCGGCGGCGATACCGGTGGAACTACCGACGCCGGCAGAGCTGTAGCTCAGCGAATCCGGCTTGGCCTTTGCCGCAGCGATCAGTTCGGCCAGCGTCTTGAACGGCGCATCCGGCGGCACGATCAGAATGGACGGCGTCGATCCGACGCGGCTGATCGCAGCGAAATCCTTGATCGGATCGAAGTTGAGGTTCTTGTTGACCACGCCGATCACGCTGTGGCCGTTCGAGGTCAGCATGATCTGCGAGCCATCGGTCGGGCCTTTGGCGACGCTGCTGACACCGGCGATGCCGGGCCTGTTCTCGACGATGACCTGCTGCTTCCACTTCGCAGCAAGCTTCTCGGCCACCGAACGGGCAAGGATGTCGGTGAGGCTGCCACCCGAAAACGGCACGATAATACGCACGAGCTGGTTCGGATAAGTCTGTGCAATGGCTCCGCTGCCCATCAGCGCCGCAGTCGCGGCGAGGCCAGAGCCGATCATAAAGTGTCGGCGATCCATCATTTTCTCCCTTAAAGAACCAAGTGCCGGGCTTTCAGCCTCTGGCGGTGTTGGGCAGCGGCATTGCAAGCAACACCACCGCCGGTCGTTTCGTCTCGTTGCGCAGCGCGCGCGTCTCGTTGGGCGCGATGCGGCAGGAATCCCAGATGCCGAGGGTGGCGATGCCATCCGGCGTCTCGAAGGTTACTTCGCCTTCGAGGACGACATAGAACTTCTCCTCCGGCGAGGCCGAGGGCGTAATGCCGCCGCCCGGCAGGATCTGGCTCATGCCGAGCCACATCACATCGCCCGGCCCGGCGTCGCGGCCCTGCAGGCGGAACATCCGCATGTCATTGTGGCCAGGTGCTTCGTAGCGCGGGGCATCGTTCAGGCGGACAACATGCATGGCTTCACCCGTTAGGCTGAAAAACAAGACGATCGCGCGAGGAGCCGAGCACGGCGACATAGGCCTCTGCAGAGCGCTCCAACGGGTAGATCGCGTCCGGCTTGATCGGAAACGGCTTCAACGCGCCGCTGGCGAAACCCGGCACCAATTCACGCAGGATCTCGCCGGCTTCCGGCGATGACAGCGACAGCGAGTCGACACCGAAGAAGGTGTGCTTGCCGCGATAGAAGGCGAAGATATCGAACGGCACGGTGGCCTTGGTGGAGGCAATAAAGATCTGGCGGCCGAGATGCGCGAGCGATTTCGTGCCCGCGTCGTAATAGGGCTCGCCGACAGTATTGTAGACGATGTCCGCGCCCTTGCCGCCGGTAATTTCGCGCACCGTCGCGGCGACATCATTGCGACTGGAATCGATGACGGTCACCTCGCCATGGGCATGGCCAGCATATAGCTCGTCCTTGCGGACGACGCCGATCACGCGAGCGCCCTGCCATGATGCGATCTGCGTCGCCGCCTGACCGACCTTGCCGTTCAGGCCGAGGATCAACACCGTCTCGCCGGGCTTCGGCATGCCGCTGCGGCGAAAGCCTTCTTGCGCGGTGACAAAGGGCACGCCGATGCCGGCCGCCTCCGCGAGGCTGATATTGATCGGCTTCTCGACCAGCGCAGACGCTTCCACCACCAGATGCGTGGCATGGGTGCCGTCGCGGCCGATCCCGAGTTGGCCGGACGAGCCGAATACTTCCTTGCCGATCAGGTCGGTCGGCCCATCGATCACGACTCCGGCGAAGTCACGGCCGGGCGTGCGGGGGAAGACCGCATGCGGCATCAGACCGAGCGTCGCCTTGGCGTCCGACGGATTGATCGCGGCGGCCCTTATCTCGACCAGCGCATCGCCTGACCTGGCGCAGGCGAGTGTGCGTTGCTCGATGCCGAGCGCCACATTCTCGATGCGATCAGCCTTGGCGGCGACCCGCAGGCATGTTGCGGTGACGCTGGAGGAAGTCTTGGCGGCTGCAGTCATTTCAGTCCTCGAATGCTGTGTTATGCGGCGCCCGGCAAATCGAACAGCGCGCGTGCTTCAGCAGGCGTCGCGATCTGCGCGCCGAGTTCTTCGATGATGCGGCGTGCCTTGTCCACCATCACGGCGTTCGACGGCGCCAGGACGCCGCGGCCGAGCATCACCGCATCTTCCAGACCGGTGCGGGCATGGCCGCCGGCGAGGACCGATTGCGCCACCATGGGAAATGTGGACCGGCCAATGCCAATGGCCGTGAAATGCGCATCTCGCGGCAGCAGACCGCGCGCATACAGCACCGTTTCCGGCGACGGCTGGAAGCCGTATTTCACCCCCATCACGAAGGAGGTGAGCGCCGGGCCGCTGAGCGTACCGTCGGCGAGGAGATCGTGCAGCAGCGCGATATCGCCGGAATCGAACAGTTCGATCTCGGGTTTCACGCCGGCCTCGCGGATGACCTTGGCCATGCGGCGCACATTGCCGGGCGTGTTGATCACCACCTGCCCGCCGGAATTCATGGTGTTGAGATCGAGCGTGCAGATGTCAGGCTTCAGCGCCGTGATATGGGCAACGCGTTCTTCCGGGTTCATCAGCGTAGTACCGGCGGCGGCGACCTTGGGATCGTCCTGCGAAGGCACGAAGCGACCGCCGGGACCGGTGGTGATGTTCAGGATCAGGTTGCGATTGCGCGCGCGAATGCGCGCCACGACGTCCTGATAATATTCGAGCTTCATTGACGGCGCGCCGGTGCCGGGCTCGCGCACATGGATATGCGCGACTGCCGCGCCGGCCTCAGCTGCACCGAGACAGGCGTCGGCGATTTCTTCCGGCGTGATTGGCAGATGCGGGGTCTGGTCCGGCCGCGTCAGATTGCCGGTGACGGCGCAAGTGATGACGATCTTGTCGAGCATCGGGCGCATCAATCTCTCCTTACAACGCTCGGCCGCCGTCAACGACGATCAGCGAGCCGGTGGAATAGGTCAGGTGGGTGGCGCAGGCCGCGATTGCGCGGCCGACATCCTCGGCCGTCGCAACACGCTTGAGCGGAATGGTCCCCGCGACCTTTTCAAGCGCGGCCGCATCGCGGCCCGGCACAAAGTCAGTGGCCACCACGCCCGGCGACACCGCCATCACGCGCACTGCCGGCGCCAACGCCCGCGCGAGCGACTTGGTCATGGTGTCGATGCCCGCCTTGATCGCAGCGTAAGCCAGATTGGAGCCGACGCCATTCAGCCCCGCAATCGAGGAAACGTTGACGATAAGCCCATCGCCGCTCGCCTTGAGCAGCGGTGCGAAAGCGCGGATGGCCGCGAACTGGCCGCGCCAGTTCACCTTGAACATGTCGTCGATGAACTCGTCGGTCAGCGCGTCGAGATCGCCGATCGGGATCGGCTTGGTGTAGCCCGCGGTATTGACGAGAATATCGCAGCGACCGAACGCTCGCTCCACTTCGCCGGCGAGCGCCGTCAGCGTTGCGCTATCTTCGATTACCGCGCGTCTGGCGAGATGGCCCTCGCCCGGAAGGCCGGCCAGCAACGCGTTGGCGGCTGCTTCGCCAGAGCGCCAGGTCACGACGACACGGGCACCTTCGGCTGCCAAAGCTTGCGCGGCTGCGGCGCCGATGCTGCCCGAACCGCCGATCACCACGGCTACCTTGTTAGCGAGAATATCCGACATCGACAGCTCACTTGATGGGAGGATGCGGGAGCACGGCTTCGCCGGGCTCCATGACGAATGTGTAGTTGAGGCTGAACCATTCGCCAGCGACATCTGGCGCTGGCGGCGCGCCTTCGCCCTTGCGGAAATCGCCGATCAGCGCGCGCGTCACGCCGAATACGACGTCGCTCTCCAGATGTTCGTCGTCATCGACAAAGATCTGCGTGATCAGCGTCTTGAAGCCTGGCTTGAAGGCAAGCACATGCAGATGCGCCGGCCGGAACGGATGCCGGCGCTGCGCGGCCAGCATCTCCCCGGTCGGACCATGGGTCGGCACCGGATAGCCAGCAGGCTTGACCGAGCGGAACGCGAAGCGGCCGTTCGCATCGGTCTCAAACACGCCGCGCAAATTCATGTCAGCCTGACCGGCGTCCTGGTTTTCGTACATTCCGGATGGCGAGGCCTGCCAGACATCAACGCTGACACCCGAGAGCGGCGCTCCCAGCGCGTCGGTGATGCGGCAATCGACGAACAGCGGTGCACCGGGCGTCGGCGAACGCAAGATCGAGGCACCATTCTCCACGCGCGGAGCGTTCGCCCGCCAGAACGGCCCGAGCAACGCTGCGGCGGTCTCGCTCGCGCCATCCTGGCCGTTGTTCAACAGGCAGACCAATGTCGAGAGCCCGACTGCATCGCTGAACAACACGCCCTCGTTATGGGCGTCGTTTGTCGCCTGGCCGATGCGGTTCAGGAAATCGATAGCAAACTCGAATTCCGCCTCGGTCAGCCGAACCTCGCGGGCAAATTCGTGCAGATGACGAACGAAAGCGGCCATGACCGTGCGCAACCGCTCGTTCGGCGCACCGCTCATCGCGGCAAGCACAACGTCGGTCACATCCTCCTGACGCGTGATGATCATCGACACTCCCTCACATTGCGAATTTTTGGCTGTCCACGCTGCGCAATCGATTGCACATGTAGTGCAATCGATTGCGCAAGTCAACCGCACCAGCTAGTTTGGAGATCGTGGCAGGGATGACGACAATCAAAGACGTGGCGCGCGAGGTGGGAGTGCACCCCTCCACCGTGTCGCGCGCGCTCGACCCTGCCCGCCGCGGACGGATCGGTGAGCCGGTCGTGCGCCGGATTCTGGAAGCAGCGGAGCGGCTGGGTTACCGCCCGGACACGGTGGCCGCGAGTCTGCGCAGCGGCCGTTCGAACATGGTCGGCATCATCGTCCCGGACATCGCGAACCCCGTCTTCTCGCCGATCATCGGCGGCCTCGAAGACGTGCTATCGGCGCGCGGCTACGCGCTGATTGTCGCCGACCCGCAACCGCAACGGACGGGCACCGACGACATCGTTCAACGGCTCGTGGCGCGCCGCGTGGATGGCCTCGTGCTGGCGAATGTCGCGCTCAAGGATAATTCGATCGAGCGTTGTCTGAGTTGGAAAGTCCCTGTCGTGCTTGTCAATCGCGCGGAGGCTGAGGCGCGTGTGCCTTCGGTGGTCTCGGACGATGTAGCCGGCATGCGGCTCGCGGTTGCGCATCTTCTCGAACTTGGACATCGCCACATCCTCCACCTCGCCGGCCCGCAAATGCTATCGACCGGATCGCTTCGCCGCCGCGGTTTCTTGGAGGCAATGCACGAAGCCGGTTTCGCGCCAGCCGACAATGATATCGAAGAGGCTGAAGCATTCACGCGCGAGGCAGGGCGCGCTGCCGCACTCAGACTGCTCGCACGACAGCCTGAGGCCACCGCCATCGTCGCAGCCAACGATCTCCTCGCGCTCGGCATCTATGAAGCGTTGCGCGAAACGGGCCGGCGATGTCCGGAAGATCTGTCAGTGATCGGTCACAACGACATGCCGCTGGTGGATCTGGTGGATCCGCCGCTGTCCACGATCCGCATCAGCCACCGCGAGATGGGTGAACAGACCGGCCAACTCCTGCTCGACCTGATCGAAGGCGTCCGCGGCGATGCGCCTTATGTCGTCACAGCGCCCCTGCTCGTCGTGCGCCGCTCGACACAGCCACCAAGGATCTCGCGATAAGCCAGCGTTGGATCTGATTAATTGAGCCAGCGTGATTCTGGTTTGCGCCCCTTCGCTTTGAACAAGGGCGGACTCACATACCGGCAAACGCCCCCGACGTTCCTTATCAATTCGGCCAAATCCAGAAGCGACTACGCCCAAAAGATAACAAGCGAGTGATCAGACCGGAGCGAGTTGCATGACAGATCTGACGTCATGTGGGATGCATTGAACATTCATGTGCAGTAATTCGGCGCTATTCCACATTCCATATAATGAAGCTGGGCGGTTCCCACGCTAGGGAACCCAAGATGCATGATGTTTCTCGCCGCGCTCAACTTATTCTGTTGAAAAACGATCTGCACATCATGCGAGGCCGGGCCCAACGCCTGGATCTAAGCGATGTAGCCTTGTTGATCTCGCAAGCTGTTCAGCTGCTCTCCGATCAGCCGGAAGTTTCTAAATCTGACCAGCCGCGCGCCTAACTGCATTGTTTGTCATCGGTGCGCTCAGTCGCCAGGACAAACATACCGACAGCCGCTGCGGTCACCAAAAACGGCATAATGATAAGGGCCATTGACGCCTCCTTGTCGAAGTTGATCTTCGAACATGGCACAGCATCTCTTATGCGGCTCTTCGCTTCCCTAAAGCGGATGGTGAACAGAATCATACGGAGAGATTTGGTTGAGAAATGCCAAATTCATGAACGATAAAGTATGCGATCCCCGCAACGTCCAGCGCGCCAAATGTCCGCCTTGCGCCAGGAGCGGTAACGCATCACGTCGACTTTGTGTCAGAAGCGGGCATTCGCCAGCAGGGTTCCCCCAAAGCAGAGCAGGCGGACATCTCTTGCACTGTCCGCCTCCTCCAGGGATAGCTTAGACCTCCAGCTTGTCTCCACCCTTCAGATCAAGCATCTGGCGCGCTTCATCCGGGGTCGCGATCTCAAGACCCAAGCCTTCGACGATCTTGCGCGCGAGCGTGACCTGCTCGGCATTCGAGGAGGCCATGCGACCTGGCGCCGCCCACAGCGAATCTTCCAGACCGACGCGGATATTGCCACCCATGGCCGCGGCCATCGCCGCGATCGGCAGCTGATTGCGACCGGCGCCGAGCACCGACCAGACATACTTGTCGCCGAACAACCGATCCGCCGTGCGCTTCATGTGCAGCACATCTTCGGGATGTGCACCTGTACCGCCCTGCAAACCGAACACCGTCTGGATGAACAGCGGCGGCTTCACCAGCCCCTGTTCGAGGAAGTAGGCCAGATTATAGAGATGCGCAGTGTCGTAACATTCGAACTCGAAGCGCGTGCCCGTCTCCGCCAGCGTCTTCAGCACATACTCAATGTCCTGGAATGTATTGCGGAACACGATGTCCTTGTTCTGCAGGTGCTTCAATTCCCAATCATGTTCGAACTTCTTGAAGCGGTTCAGCATCCCGAAGAACCCGAAATTCATTGAGCCCATGTTGAGCGACGCCACCTCCGGCTTGTAGACCGCGGCAGGCCGTACGCGTTCATCCACCGTCATGGTGGGCGCACCGCCGGTGGTCAGATTGATCACCGCATTGGTGCGCTGCTTGATGATCTTCAGAAACGGCGCAAAGGCTTCGGGACTTTGATCGGGTTGCCCGGTCTTCGGGTTGCGCGCATGCAGATGCACGATGGCAGCGCCGGCTTCCGCCGCATCCACGGCAGCGTCGGCGATTTCCTGCGGCGTCACCGGCAATGCCTTGGACATCGAGGGCGTATGAATAGCGCCCGTCACGGCGCAGGTGATGATGACTTTGCGGCTCATGTCAGTCTCCGTCTTGCTGTTAAGAGATAGTGTAGTCAGGATTTTCCGCCCTGCGCGGCCTTGTGGGCCGCCAGCGCAGCGAGGCGTTCGTTTCGTTGCTGTGTGAGCGCCGCAATCCGGTCGGGCGACGGCTGATGCGGCCAGGCCGCTATCACCCGGTCGACATTCGGGCTTTGATAAACCTCGGGTCCTGCCGATGCAGCGGCCAGCTCTTTGTAGAAACCGGTGTAGCGCGCGCAGTAATCCGGAATGCCGCCGGGCGCATTGAGCTCGATGGTCTCCAGCGGGCCCAGAAACGACCAGCGCAGACCGAGGCCGTCCTTCACGGTGTGATCGAGATCCTCCGCGGAGACATAGCCTTCGCCGACCAGACGGAACGCTTCCGCCAGCAGCGCGCCCTGCAGCCGATTGAGGATAAAACCGTTGATCTCGCGGTTGACGGTCACGGGGACCTGCCCAATCTCGCGATAGATCTCACGCGCGCGGTCGATAGTCTCCTGCGAGGTCCAGGATGCGCCGCATAGTTCGACCAGCGGCACCAGATGCGGCGGGTTGACGGGATGACCGACGAGGCAGCGCGCGCGCCCCGGAAGCGCTTCCGTGAAGCGAGAGGCGACGATTGCCGAGGTGGATGATGCGAGCAGTGCATCCGGAGGCGCAAAGCGATCCAGCTCGGAAAAGATGGCGATCTTCTGATCGACGTTCTCCGGGCCATTCTCCTGTACGAAGGAAACGTTCTTCACCGCATGGGCCAGACTTTCCGCTATCGAGATGCGCGCGGCGGCGCCGTCGGGGTCATTGGCAAGTCCGTGGCGGGCGAGCGCATGCAGTTCATCGCGAATAAGCCCGGGCGCAGCATCCAGCGTCGGGCGATGCGGATCTGTCAGCCGCACGGTCCATCCAGCGCGCGCGAAAATCGCGGCCCAGGCGCGTCCGATCAAGCCAACGCCGACGATCGCTACATGTCGATTGTTCAGTGTCATTGATGTTCTCACAGCCACAGCACCTTGCGGCGCAGATCGAGATCGTCACGCAGGGCCTTCGACGGCCCCTGATGAATGACCTTGCCCCGTTCCAGCGCCACCGTCGAATCGGACAAAGCCAAAGCCAGATCGAGATTATGGTCGACGATGATGATGGCAATTTCCTTGCGGAGTCGGTCAAAGGTTTCAAACAACTGCTCCACGACCGCGGGCGCCAATCCTTCGAATGGCTCATCCAGCAACAAGACGCGGACGTCGCCCGACAGTGCACGCGCCACGGCCACCATCTGCTGCTCGCCGCCTGACAGATAATCGGCGGGGCTGTCGAGACGCTCACGAATACGCGGGAAATAATCGTAGATGCGCTCGCGGGTCCAATGCACGCCATTGCCAGTCTGTCGCTTGAGACCACCAAGTTCGAGATTCTGCTCGACGGTCATGCCTGCGAACAGGGCGCGCCCCTGCGGTACGTAACCGATGCCGAGCCGCGCAGCTTCCGCAGACGACAAGCCGATCAACTCGCTGCCTGCCAGTTGAATAGAGCCATTCGATGCCGGCGCGATCCCGATCAACGACTTGAGCAGGGTCGATTTACCCGCGCCATTGCGCCCGAGCAGTGCGATGATCTCGTTCTCGTGCAGGGTAAAATTGACGTCGTTGAGAATATGGCTCTTGCCATAGAACGTATCGACATTCTTCACCGTCAACAGCGGCTTCGCCCCCGCCGCGGTCTCGCGGGGGCGCGCAGCCACAGCCGTCGTACCCGACCCGATATAGACTTCCTGCACCTTCGGGCTGGACCGCGCCTCTTCGACGGAGCCATCCAGCAATACGCGCCCCTCATTCATAACGGTGACGTGGTCGGCCAGCTGGAACACCCGATCGATGTCATGCTCGACCAGCAGAACCGGCAAATCGGTCGAGATGCGCTTGATAATCGCGCCGATACGTTCACGTTCGGCAGCAGCAAGTCCGGCCAGCGGTTCATCGAGCAGCAGCACCCGCGGCGCCGTGGCCAGCGCGACGCCCATGTCGAGCAGGCGTTGGCCGCCGTAAGACAGCATGCCTGCCTCTGCCTTCTCGATTCCAGCGAGGCCGAGATAGCGGATCACCGCATCGGTCTCCGCGTTGATTGCGCTAATCGATAGCGCGTTGGTCACGGGATCGAAGCGCCGCGGATGCCGTGCTTGCACCGCGAGGCGGATATTTTCGCCAACACTGAGCGCGGGAAACAGGTTGGTAATCTGGAACGAACGCCCAATGCCGGCCCTTGCAATATCTTCCGGTGTATGGCCGGCGATAGGCATGCCCATCAGCGACACGCTTCCCTGATCCGGCTTGTACATACCCGACAGCAAATTGAACGCCGTGGTCTTGCCGGCACCGTTCGGGCCGATCAGCGCATGCAGCGTGCGATCGGCGATGGCGATATCGACGCCCTGCACGGCCTTGATGCCACCGAAATTTTTCACGATATGGCTGGCAGCGAGTACCGCTCCGTCGACTGACGACTTCGGTCGCAAAAACTCCGGCAGTGGTAGCACTTCGATGCGCCGCGCCGACATTGCCGCGTCTTCTTCCACTTTCCTGCGGAATGGCGCGATCAGCCGCTCGCCCATACCGATTAGGCCGGTAGGCGAGAAGATGATGAAGCCAACGAAAACGAGACCGAACCAGAACAACCAGTTCTCGGAATAGATGCCGAGAAACTCACGAAACAGAATGAAAAACAGCGCACCGAGCGCCGGCCCGAGGAAACTGCGCATGCCGCCGATCACGACCATGGCCAGAAGCTCGCCAGAGAACGCCACCGAAATGGGATCCGCCGACGTCATACGGTTCTTGTAGAGCAGCAGAATGCCGGCCAGCCCGGTGATGGTAGCCGACAGCACGAAGGCGGCGAGCTTGTAGCGATTGGTGGGATAGCCGAGGAAGCGCGCGCGCTGTTCGTTCTCGCGGATCGCCACCAGCACCGAACCGACCGTGGAATTGTGGAAGCGCCACAGCAGGATCAGCACGAGAAACGCGATCAGCGCCACGAACCAATAATAGGTCGCACCCGCATCGAGGTCGAAGCCGAGCAGCATCGGCCGGGTGATGCCGCCAAGGCCGTTCTCGCCACCGGTGACGTCAGTCCAGCGGAACGAGACGCTGTAGAGCATGGCCGCGAGCGCTAGCGTCAGCAGCGAGAAATACACGCCACGGCGGCGCAGGATCAGGTAGCCAAAGGCAGCCGCCGTGATGACCACCACGACAAGCGCAAGCAGCGTCGGCCCGACGAATGAATTCGGCATCCAGTTGCGCTGGATCAGCGCTGCAGCATAGGCCGCAAGGCCGAACCAGGCGCCATGACCGAACGAGACGAGACCGGTGTGCCCCACCAGGATATTCAGGGCCATGCAGGCCAGTGCGAAGACGACGATCTCCGTCGCCGACGTCACGGTCAATCCGAGCGCCAGCAAGATCGGCGGCAGGATGAGCAAGCCGACGCCCGCGATTAGCAATGGAACGGGAAGACGATTCAACATTGGCATCGCCTTACTCGAACCGCATGATGCGTTCGCCGAACAAGCCGCGCGGCCGGAACAGCAGCACCAGAAGCATCAACAAATAGATCGCCGCCGTGGACGCCGCCGAATAGCCGATGCCGACCATGACGCCCTTGACCAATCCGACCAGCAGCGCAGCGATCACCACGCCCCAGAACGAGCCGAGGCCACCGATCACGACCACCACGAAGGCGGGCGTGATGATCTCCTGTCCCATCGCCGGATGGATCGAATAGATCGGCGCCAGCAACACGCCCGCGAGTCCCGCCAGACCAATACCCAGCGCAGCCACCACCGACATGTAAGGTTGTAGCGAGATGCCGAGCGCTCCGACCATGTCCGGATTTTGCACGCCGGCCCGGACTACACGGCCGAATGAGGTCTTCTGCAGCAGCACCCAGAGCCCGACCACACAGGCCACGGCAATGCCGAGCAGCACCACGCGATAGAACGAATAGATGAAGCTTCCGATCGCGACCTGACCTCGCAGCGCTGGCGGGATCGAATAGGACAAAGGCGGCGCGCCGAAGATCATGCGCAAGGCCTGCTCGGCGACCATCGCGAGCCCGAAAGTCAGCAGCAGCGAGAGAATGGGATCTGACCGATAGAAGCGCCGGAACAACGTCCGCTCGATGACAACACCGAGCAGCGCAACGACAACGGGGGCCACGACGAATGCACCACCGAAGCCGAGATAGGGCGAGATGACAAGGGTAAGATAGGCGCCGATCGCATAGAACGCGCCATGCGCGAGATTCACGATGCCGCCGAGCGAAAAGATCAGCGACAGGCCGAGCGCAATCAGAAGATAATAGACACCATCAAGCAGTCCGTTGAGGATCTGCTGGGTGAGCAACATGGCGGACATGATATGGGCTCCGCAGTCGCGCGCTGATGCGCATCTGACAGGGGTCGGAAGGACGAGACCGAAGCAACTTCGCGAGCAGAATGTCGGCGTCTCGCCCGAAGGCGAGACGCCGACATTGTTGCTAACTCGGGAATTTGCAGACGTTCTCTTCCGCGGTGGACGCAATGACTTCGAGCGGTTCATCCGGCCCCGGGACGGCCGGGCTCGATGAGAAGATGTCCCACTGGTTCTTGATCTTGTCCGCAGGCAGCGCCGTCACCGCATACATTTCGTGCATCAGCTGATGATCCGATGCGCGGAAGTAGCCGGGACGTGTCTTCAGCAGATCGAACTTCGCGCCCTTCTCGAAATGCTCGATGATCTTCGGCGAATCGGCCGATTTCAGCTCATTGATGCTCTGCGCCACGATCTTGGTGGCGATGTAGTCGCCCCAGGCCTGGTTCTCCGGCGGCTTGTTGTACTTCTTGGTGAAGGCCGCGACGAAGGCCTTGCTGCCGGGCGTGTCCAGCAAATGATGCCAGACCACAGGCCAGGTGCCGACGAAATTGCCCTTGCCTGCAGCCCAGGCCAGAGCCGTATCGAAGCCGAAACCGCCGACCGGGAAAGTCAGACCGAATTCGGCATATTGCTTGAGGAAGTTGGTGATCTGGTTGCCAGCAAGATTGATCACCACGAGATCAGGCTTGGCCTCGCGGATCTTGAGGAGATAGGCAGAAAAGTCCGTGGCGTCGGTGGGCACCAGGTCGTCGCCCGCGAAATTACCGCCATTGGCCTGCATGAAGCGCTTCGACACGCTTAGAAGGTCATGGCCGAAAGCGTAGTCCGCCGTGAGCGAGTACCACTTCTTGCCCTTCACGAGACCATCGCGCAGGAACGAGCGGCCGACGGTCTTTACATACATCGAGTTCTGCGACTCGACGTGGAACATATAGCGCTGGCAGTCCTTGCCGCGTAGCGCATCGGAATTTCCGCCGGTGTTGATGAACAGCGTCTTGTTGCGCGTGGCGACCTGCGCGATGGTCAGACACGATGCCGAAGAAATTTCGCCGATGATACAGGCGACCTTGTCGCGCTCGATCATGCGCTCCGCCTTGGTCGAGGCCGTCTGAGGATTGATCGAGTCCTCCTTGAGCAGTTCAACCTTGCGCCCCATCAGGCCGCCAGCGGCATTGATCTCCTCAACAGCGAGATCGATGGCCATCACACCATATTCGCCGAGCGGGCCGAGAAAGCCGGTACGCGGCGTGAGATGGCCGATGCGGATGACGTCGGAGGTCTGCGCGCTCAGAACCGATGGCGCAGAGAGACCGGAAGCAAGTGCGAGACCACCCGCGGTCTTCAGCAGACTGCGGCGCGTGAATTGATTGGTGTTCGACATCAGATTCGTCTCCCTGATACGGCCGCGCGGCGCGGCTGTTTCCCCTCCGGCAGGCGCCGCACTCTTCTGTTGAGAGGGCTTTGTCCGCTTGCCGTGATCTGTGATCACAGTTAGAGTTGCAAAAGACAGGGACTTTGTCGAGTCCCTCCCTGTAATTTCGCGACGATACCCGGAGACCGCGTTGAACCTGCCGACTGCGCTGACCCTTGTGGAGCCGCTCGACCGCCAGACGCTTGGCGAGCGCGCTTACGCGCAACTGGCGGATCTGCTCATCTCGGGCAGACTCGCACCGGGAGAAAAGCTGTCATTGCGCACCGCCGCCGAGGTGCTCGGCGTGTCGATTATGCCGGTGCGCGAAGCGGTATCCCGCCTCGTCGCCGACAAGGCATTGGAAGTCGCGGCAAACCGTGCCGTGCGCGTGCCCGTGATGTCGGCCACGCAGTTTCGCGATCTGACGAAGGTGCGTATCGCTATCGAGGGTCATGCCGCAGCAGAGGCAGCGCGACTACGTGGAGACCGCAATCTTGCATCGATCGCGATCGCCGAAGCCGCGATGCGCGCGGAAAGTGAATTGAAGGCACCCGATCTGCCGCGCGCCGTCGAACTCAACAAGACGTTTCACTTTGCCGTCTACGAGGCCGCGCAATCGCCGATCCTGGTCGAGATCATCCGAGCGCTCTGGCTCAAGGCTGGCCCCGTCATCAATCTCGATCTGCGCGGCAATCCCGATCGCCTGGCCAAGGGTGAAGCCATCCGGTTTCATGCGGACGTTCGCAAGGCAATCGAGATCGGTGATGCCGAAGCTGCCAAAGTCGGGATCGCTGCCGATATCACCAGCGCTGCCAATTTCATCCTGTCGCGCGGCGGCCTCTCCGCCTAGTTCTCACAAAGTCCCCGGAGCCACCATGGATCTCAACATCAAGGGTTTGCGCGTCATCGTTACTGCCGGCGCCAACGGAATTGGCCTCGCCATCGCACGCGCCTTTGCCGGCGAAGGCGCACGCGTTCATGTCTGCGATGTGGATCAAGCCGCCCTTGCCGCACTCACAGCGAGTGCCCCCGCAATCACACAGACACAGTGCGACGTTGCTGATCGCGCGTCAGTTCAAAGGCTGTTCGATGAGGCAACAGCCAAACTCGGCGGCCTCGATGTCCTCATCAACAATGCCGGCATTGCAGGCCCGACCGCCAAGGTCGAAGAGATGCACCCCGATGACTGGGATCGTTGCCTGAACATCTGCCTGACCGGGCAATTCAACTGCACGCGCCTCGCCGTGCCGCTGCTACGCCAGAGCAGCAATGGCTCCATCGTCAACCTGTCCTCGGCGGCTGGCCGCGTGGGCTTCGCGATGCGCTCGCCCTATGCCGCAGCGAAATGGGGCGTCATCGGCTTCACGAAATCGCTCTCCATCGAGCTCGGCCCCGACAACATCCGCGTCAACGCGATCCTGCCCGGCCTCGTCGCCGGCGATCGCCAGCGCCGCGTGCTGGAAGCCAAGGCGCAGCAGCGCGGCATCTCCTTTGCGGAGATGGAGAAAACGGCGTTCTCCTATACGTCAATCAAGGACTACGTCACACCGGAACAGATCGCCGACCAGATCCTGTTCCTGGCCAGCCCACGCGGACGTACGATCTCGGGCCAGGCTATTTCGATCTGCGGCGACACCCAAATGCTAGGCTAGCCGTCGATGCCCAAGACTCGATGAAGCCAATCGACGACACTGCAAAACTAAGTTCGCAGTGGTGGCCTGCCCCATTAGGGAGGTCCGCTCCGGCGGTTGTAGTCGCCGAGATTGGCTGAGCGTGGTGGAGCGTAGAGGATGCTGGCCGCACGAGGCAAGATGGCTTGCGGTGTCGGCGGTACATAGCCGAGTGAGCTGTGCGGCCTGATCGTGTTGTAGTGCTGCCGCCAGTTCTCGATCAGGATCTGAGCCTCCTTCAGTGTGTAGAAGATTTCCCCGTTGAGCAGTTCGTCGCGAAGCTTGCCGTTGAAGCTCTCGCAGTATCCATTCTCCCAAGGTGATCCTGGCTCGATGTAGAGCGTCTTGACGCCGATGCGGCCCAGCCATTCGCGAACAGTAATGGCGGTAAATTCGGCGCCATTGTCTGACCGGATATGCGCCGGCGGACCATGCCGAGCGAACAGATCGGTCAACACCGCCAGCACGTCGTCGCTTCGGATCTGACGCTGGACGTGGATCGCCAAGCACTCACGGCTGAACTCATCGATCACCGTCAGCATGCGGAAGGCCTTGCCGTCGTGGGTGCGGTCAGCCACGAAGTCATAGCTCCAGACGTGACCGCGATAGCGTGGACGCAGTCGAACACACGATCCATCGTTCAGCCATAGACGGCCACGTTTCGGCTGTCGGTGCGGCACTTTCAGCCCCTCTCGACGCCAGATGCGCTCCACCCGCTTGGCATTTACCGTCCAGCCTTCCTGACGAAGCAGGGCTGTGATGCGGCGATAGCCATAGCGACCATAGTTCGAAGCCAGCCGGACGATATCCGCCGTCAGGCGCTTCTCATCGGATCGTGGCTGCAAACGCCGGCGCGGGGTCGAGCGGTGCTGGCCAGTCACACGACATGCACGACGCTCGGACACACCGAGCGCCGCACAGACATGGGCTACGCCAGCACGACGTCGGGAAGGGCTCAGTACTTTCCCTCGACGACTTCCTTCAGGATCAGCGCGTCCAGCGTCAGATTGGAGACCGCTTTCCTGAGCCGCGCGTTCTCCTTCTCCAACGCTTTCAGCCGTGCTGCCTGGGTCATCTTCAGACCGCCATACTCACGACGCCAGCGGTAGTAACTCTGCTCCGATATCCCGAGGCTGCGGCAGATCGCACCGGTCTTCTCACCCTGTGAAAGCCGAACCTCAGCTTCGCGCAACATCCCGATGATCTGCTCTGCCGTGTAGTGTTTCCGTGCCATTCCGTGCTCCTTTCAAAGCCCAAAATAGCCGAAACTCTAACTCTCAAACCGGACCACTTCTCAGGGGGGGAGGCCAACCTAGCGGCTGTCCATCTGACTGCGCCTTCTGCCGACATGGGTATTCCCACCCACTGGATGGTCAGTCGATAGAGTCGGATCCTCCGATTAGTCGAGAGGAGGTCCCTATGCCATGGTCAATGCTACGGCTGGAATAACAGCAGGGAATGACTTGGACGCAGTGACCGCTACTCAATATTGGCGGTCCTCGTATTGCTGATCTGACTCGGCCTCTTGTTGTACTCCCACGAACCGTTCGATGATCGCCGCCGCCAAGTCTGGCCGAAGTGTGACGTTTTTCCTCCATCAATCGTCGGGCGACGAAGGAAGGGAGACTGGCATCGCTGCCAGCTGCGTGTTTGATCAATCTCGGTCGGCATGGTGCCTCACTTCAGGTCCGATCGTTCAAGTGAAGTATGCGTTTCGGTTCGGATTAGGTCAGCCACAAAATTGGCTCCAGCTTTTGTCAGGTGGCCATAATCCCATGAGATCAATTCGCCTCTCGGCGAGCTTCCGTGTGTGATGCATCCCGCCTCGTTGCACATGGCGTTGTATATTGAAATGAACTGAGCACCGGAGCTCCTCGCTACGGCGGCGAGATCGCTGTCCAATTTCTTATAGTCCACGTTGCTTGGTCGGATGCGATCCAGAATTCTGCCCGAGGATTTCCAGTTCTCATAAACCCGTGTGGGCAAGTCGGGTGACCAATGCGGCGCGGGACCGAGGATCACGATTTGCTTCACTGATTTTCGCAGTTCGACCACAGCGCGCGCGAGACTGCTCATCTGGGAGCGTTTCAATTCTTCGCTGTTTACCAAATATGCCCAGAAGGCGAATATAATCAGCTTATTCGGCTTTAGCTCAGCGATCCTGTTAACAATATCGTTGTTGCTCCTTTCGCATACCGTCGAGTTTGTACCGAATGAGGGTAGGCATGCGTCTCGTGTAAATTGAGCGACCTGTCCGTCGCGATCTTCGGAAAAGCCGGTGTAAAGGCGACCAGCGTGCGAATCGCCCCAGATCAATGTTTGCCCAGCACTGCACTCACTGCCGAACTCGCTTGTCGCAGTGTTCGCAATCCAGCACGTCTGCGCGCGAGCGCCTGCGGCTGGGTCATATCGCATTGTATCGATTACCGATCGAATCTCCGCAGGGTAGCGCTGTGGGAGGCCGCTGCTGAACCATACCGCGGCGCTCATCAAAAGGACGAGAGCGGCCATCGACGATGCGATAGCAGGCGCCCGCTGGCTGAGACGTCCGAAGCGAATTGGGGTTTCTATTAGTGCAGCAGTTAGCCAAGCCAGAACAAAACTGGCGATGACGATGGATCCCATGATCCACGCAGATGTAAGACCTGAAATCGTCGCAAAGGTTATCAGGGGCCAGTGCCACAGGTAAGCGGGGTAGCTGATCTTTCCGATCTCTACGAGTAACCGGCGCTCCAAGAAACTCGCGCCGTAAGCGAGGATCAGGGCGGATCCGACGACAGGGGCTGCAGCACGCCAGCCGGGGAATTCGCTAGATTTGGTGAGAAGGGCGGCGCTGCATAAGATGAGTACAAGGCCGAAAAAAGAAACGATGTTCCCACGCTTAGGACTCCGGATTGCGACCGCGATAAGTCCGCCGGTTCCGAGTTCCCAAAGGCGAGCGAGCGGGTTGTAATATGCCGTCGCTTGGTTGAGATGTGTGTCAATGATGCAGTAGATGAATGACGCAACTATGATCACAGTTAGAAACGGGATCGCTCTCTTTTGGGTTCTCGCAAAGAGGATCAGTAGGAGCGGCCAGAGAAGGTAGAATTGCTCTTCAATCCCTAACGACCATAGGTGGAGAAGGGGTTTCGTTTCGGCCGCGGCATCGAAGTACCCGACTTCCGTCCACGCCAAGAAATTCGGGAAGAACAATGATCCGGCGATGCCTTGGAGGCCCAGATTCTCATATCTGATTGGCAGCAGGATGAAGCCGCCAAGGATAACTGTTGCTCCGATTACTATTGAGAGCGCTGGCAAAAGCCTCCTAGCTCTCGCCTGGTAGAACTTCCCGAAACTGAAGGTGCCTTCCGTCATTTGAGGGAAGTATTTTCGGGTGATCACGTACCCACTGATGACGAAGAACACGTCAACGCCCACGTACCCGCCGGTCAAGGCGGCCGGAAATGCGTGGAAGATAACAACAAGAATGACCGCTACAGCGCGAAGCCCGTCAATGTCTTCCCGATAAGGCAGGTGCACCCCGTAGATCCCCAAGCTTCCACGCTCAATGCGAGTATTAATAGGGCCACAACCTGACGTAAAGCCATTGGCAGGGGGAAGGGTCATTCGCCGCGGCGATCGATGGCTAGGACCGGCTCTCCTCTCGCTCACGGGGGAAGGTTGGGGCGGGCTGAAAGCCCAAGATGGTTCGATCCGGCGCGCTTGACTGCGGACCACGAGCCAAGTTCTTTCCCCGAGCGAGCGCCTTTTTCCTTCCGGAAGGCGCGCTGCGTCAGCAGCGGACTTCCCCGTGCCGGTGATGATCTTTCCCGTCGCGTCGCTCGCGCTGAATCGGGCTGGCGCGGCGGGTGCATCGGCGCAAAGGGGCTGGGGGGCAGCGGAGCGAGCCTCGATCCCCTTGAAGCCCTATATGCGATGCATTGGAAGTGTCCCGCTCGGGCTTCCATGCTGGGCTGAACCGATCGCCCTGCGCGAAATCCTGTATCGACGATGCTATGGCAACGGGTGAAGGCTGGCTTTGCGTGGCGGCGGTCATCGATCTGTTCTCGCGCCGGGTAGTTGGCTGGTCGGTGAGCGCGAGCATGATACCGCAACTGGTTGCGGACGTCCGACTGATGGCGGTGTGGCGGCGAGCAATGCGTCGATGGAGAGCTTCTTCTCATCGCTCAAGACCAAACGCACTGCTTCAAAGGCTTATCGCAGGAGAACGTTCGAGTTGACCAATTCAACACAAACCATGAGCAGTCCTCTTGCTCAGTGCTGACATTCTAGCTTTGCTGCAACACGCGACATTCGTCGATCGAATGTTATGGAATTTGCGAAGTGGCCAGGCAGTGGCGCTTAAGAGAATGGCTTCTATCCGTAACACTCAAACACATCGATGTAGCCTGTCTTTGGCAATTGGGTCGTCCGAAGCTCGAGGGATCTTGCGCATATGAGCGGGGATAGAATGTCCGGCATAGTCGCCCTGCTCCCAAGTTTAGGAAGAAGGACCTGAATGCAATTGGCCGTAAGATGAACTCGGTGACTCCAAGCGATGTCTAGTAGCCGTTTCCGTCCCTACTAATCGAGGAAGATATAGTTCCTGCCAAGCGCAGCGCGGCCTCCACGCCGCCCTCCAAGATCTGCTCCGCTTGGAGAGTGTCGGGCACGGCCCGCGCGAGCTGGAGAGTGCCTACCATGAGGCCGAAGATGGCGGTCGCGCGGCGGCGGCTCGCTGCAGATCCGGCGTCAGGAAGCAATGCGGCGAGAGTGGACACGTAGCGTTGCAGCGCTTTCTCGTAGTCTTGCCGAGTGGATAGCGGCTGGCGGGCGATTTCTGGGAGCAACGCCGCCGAAGGGCAACCGGCCGCCTTGTCGTCGAGGTGAGCGCGGTTGAGGTATCTCCGGATCGCTCCCTCAAGGTCTAGCCCTTTCCGCTGATCTTCGTCGAGGCGGAGTTGCTGGTCGCCGAGCGCGCTCGCTATCGCCTCGCGAACGAGCGCTTCCTTGGACTCGAAATGCGGAGAGAATGCCCCTTTGGTCAAGCCGGCCTCGCCCATGATCCCGGCGATCCCGGCGGCGGAAATGCCGTCTCGGCGCACGCACTTCGACGCGACATCGACGATGTGCCGTCGCGTCGCTGCCTTATGACCTTTCTCGAAACGCATCTTCTTTCGACCCTTCTAATAGTCCGCAGCCTTTACGCTGCAGCCGCTTCCAACAAGGCTTGGAGATCGCGATCAAGCTGCTGGGCCACGGCATTGACCTCATCGTTGCCAAACTGGCCAAAAATCGATGCTGGTCGATCATACTCAAACCCAACACCGCCGTCCTCGCGCAGCAGAACGCGGATCGGCGCATAGAGCCCAGCCGACAACCGGTGGCGGGTCATCTTGGATGCGGTGAGCGGATTTCCGATATCGTACTGGATTGAGCGGCTCGTCTGCCCAGCAATCGCCAGCAGCGCCCCGTGGTCACGCTGGCCGAAAATGGTGAGTGGCGGACTTGCCTCCAACTCTCGAAGCGCGCGCGAGCTTTCACCGTATCGTAGGAGAGTGAAGATTCCGTCGTCGATGCGGGGGGCCAAGGTCGCCAGCTTGGCTTGAACCTCCTCGAACGGCTTTTTTGAGCTAATGGTCACGTGTTCGACCGTAATGGCTCGCGTGGAGTACAGTGCATTGGTCATCCGTTGATCCTTTATCGGTTGTCGTGTTTGTGGCCCCTTCGCCATGCGAAGGGGACCACAGCGTTAGATCGCTCTCGACGTGGCGCCCAAGACGCCCTCGATCCGGCACGCAACGTCCAAAAGCGCCCGGTCGCTTCCTAACGGGGCGTCCAGCTCGAGGCCGATCGGAAGGCCCACGTGAGACAGACCCGCAGGAAGGCTGATACCCGGCAGTCCCACGCTGCTCGCCGACACGGTGTGGTTCGCCAAAGCGAGGTAGCTGACTTCCTGCCCCGCGATATGGACGGTGGCCTGCTCCTCGATCAAAGGCGCAGTGCAGGGCGTAGTCGGCTGCAGAATGGCCAGCGCTCCATGAGAGACAAACGCGGTGTTCAAGCGGCGCTGGATTTCCGGCCGGCCCACGCTGAGTGCCGTCTGATAGGCCTCTGCCGAGGTGGCACCCGCGCCGCCCGGTAGGACGATGTGCCCCCACGCCTGCCGAAGCTGGGGCTTGAGACTCTCGTAGATCGCTTCGAACGTGGTCGGAATGTCGTGGCGCCGAAGGAATTCCGAAATTGCGCCCATCGTCTCGTGAGCGAATATGCCCCACGTCGCGGTTTGGATGAGGGCATTGAAATCCTCGCCAAGGTCGACCTCAACGACTTCGGCACCGGCAGCTCGTAGCTGCCGAACCACCTCGCGGAAGCGGGTCTCGACTTCCGAGTCCACCAGATCCAGAAACTGCCGAGGCGCGAAGGCCAGTCGAGTTCCTTTCAGGCCGTGCCCACTGTTGGAGAACTCCGGAGCCTGTTCACCAGTCACGGCCTGATCCACCAACATGCAGTCCTCGACGCTCCTGGCAAATGTGCCCGTCGTGTCTAGCGTATGGGAAATCGGCGCAACGCCGTTGCGCGGCCAACGCCCGGTGGTTGGCTTGAATCCCACCACGCCACAAAACGATGCTGGCACCCGGATCGAGCCTACCGTATCCCCACCCAAGGAAGCCGGTACGATCCCGGCGGAGACGGATGCGGCAGAGCCGCTTGAGGAGCCGCCTGTTACGCGATCGCGGGCGTGCGGGTTCTTAACTTGGCCGTAGCGCTCATTGTGGCCGGTCAGCCCATAGGACATCTCCACCAGATTGTTCTTGCCGAAGACGAGAGCGCCCGCGTCCTTGATTGCACGGACCGCGTCGGCATCTTCCTGCGGAATGAAGTGAGCCAGGTTACCGAGACCCAAGCTGGTAGGCAGCCCTTTCGTCAAATAGCTGTCCTTCACCCCCAGAGGCACGCCCAGTAATAACGCCGTCGATCCGGCCGCACGCGCTTTGTCCGCATCCCTTGCGGCCGACAGTACGGCAGCCTCGTCGATGGTAATGAAGGCATTGAGCTCGGCAAGCGCGCGGGCGCGCCGCAGAAGCGTCGAAGTGTAGGCTTCCGACGTGATATCGCCGTTACGGATCGCCGCTGCTGCGGCTGCTACCCCGAGCGAGGATAGATCCACGGTCTCTTGCGGAATGCGTGAAGGGGCGGGGGTGACGTTCATATATCCTCGCAAAGCGCTGTTTGCGGCATGCTATCGCCCTAAAGAAGGCCTCATGCCATTACGGTTATAATATTAAATTACGATCGTAATTCAATTGGCGGGTGGATCTGCCGGGACACATAAACGTGAGATGACGGATTCAAGTGGCCTAATGGATGCTCGGCAAAAGCTGCTCTGCGAAGAAATGCGCACTTCTGCATTGCTGGCTTTAACCCGGGTCCTATGCTGATCCCTCCTTGACCGAACGCAATCAACGACAACAGCCCTCGAATTTTTCAACGGCAAGTTCAGAAGCGAATGCTTGAACACGCACTGGTTCCTGAGCCTCGACAACGCACAGCAGAAAATGGAGGGTTGGCGGAGAGACTTGAATGGCTCATCGGCGCCTCCGCCGATATGAGCCCTAACCCCGGAAAATTCCGGCACGCGCTGGCCTAGTTTTGGGGAGCACTTCAAACATCGGGTCGGCAGGATGGACTTTGCAGGACTAATCTTGCCGGTGCCATTGTGCCTCGACGCCGTCAGCTGTCGCATACATGTTCACATCCGCGGCGGCGTTAGCCAACGGAACGGGCACAGATTAGCGATTTACGCCAGCAGTTCATCAAGTACAGTTCCAAAATAAGCCGGATATGGCGCTATTAGGCTTCGCGTCAGTTCACCGTTAGCCCGGACCCAAGCCGGGAATCAGCAAAATTCGTCACCTGCGTAAACGTTGTCGCAAGATCTTTCGCGATTTCGCGGTCGCCAAATCCGACTTCGTACATGCCGAGCGCCTGCCCTGTCGCAAGGCCTGCCTTCATTTGGCGTTGAAGGAACTTAAAAGCGTCAACGATTGTATCGTGCATACCTTCTGCCAAGTCAGCAAGTGTAGCGACGATCATTGCGCCTTCGTACGCGAATCCGCCCTCGTAGAGCGCAACCGCGTCCTCGATTTTCGGTTTCCGCTTGTTTCCGCTGATGCGGATTTCTGCATCTGTCATGCGGCCAAGGATCACGGCGAACGTTTCCCCGGCTAGGCGCCCAGCGCGATCAACTTCTGCTTTCCGTCGAACCGATACGCCTGCCGCCAAAGCCGCGACCCGTTCTTTTCAACAAGCAAATGCAGCCCACCTCCGTCACTGATTTTGTAGGGCTTCGTGGCGGATTTGGCGGCACGGCAGGCGGCATCCGAAAGCGGCATCGATTTGGTCCCCGCGGTCAATCTACCAACACCCGATCGACGGAATACCAACAGCGATACCAACAAAAACACCGGCTGCCGGCGGACGCTCGCGAATGTCCGCGAACTAGAAAGCGCTTGAATTCAAGCACTTTTAGCACATCAGCGGACAGAGGAGGAAGCTGGGGGACAAACAAATGGTGCCCAGGGGCGGGATCGAACCACCGACACTGCGATTTTCAGTCGCATGCTCTACCAACTGAGCTACCTGGGCGCCGCCCCGGATCAGGTCCAGGGAGCGCCGGTTTATAGTCAGGCAAATCGGCCCTGTCCACCCGCCCGATGGCATTTCTGTGAACGAAGATTTTCCCGTCAAAACAATGGGAAATGACCGCTTCGGACCGGCTTGGACAGCGCGAATGCCCGTCAAGCCTATTCGGCGTCCTCGTCATCCGTTGGTTTGCCGGGAATCGCATAGGAACCCGACAGCCAGCGATTGAGATCGACGTCGCGGCAACGCTCGGAGCAGAACGGCTTGGAGGCCTCCACCACGGGCTTGCCGCAGATCGGGCACGGTTTTTCGCCGGATTTGGACACCTTAGCTTGCATTCAACCAACCGAAACGGATCGGGAAACCTTCGCCGCCCAGCAGAGAGACGGTCTCATAGAGCGGCAGGCCGACGATATTGGTGTAGGAGCCGACCATCTTGACCACGAAGGAGCCGGCAATGCCCTGCACGGCATAACCACCGGCTTTGCCGCGCCACTCGCCGGAGCCGATATAGGTCGAGATGTCTTCTTCATTGAGGCGCTTGAAGCGCACCTTGGTCTCGATCAGCCGCTGCCGAAAGCTTTCCTTGGGGGTGACGATGCAGACCGCCGTATAGACACGGTGGTTGCGGCCCGACAGCAGCCGCAGACACTGCGAGGCTTCATCGACCAATTCCGCCTTGGGCAGGATACGGCGGCCGACGGCCACCACGGTATCGGCAGCAAGAATGAACGCGCCGCGGAGTTCGTCGTCGAGCTGGACCGACTTCAGCGCCGCTTCCGCCTTGGCGCGCGCCAGCCGATTGGCGCAGGCGCGCGGCAGCTCGCCCCGCTTCGGGGTCTCGTCGACATCGGCGGGACGCAGCGCATCGGGCTCAATGCCGGCCTGGTTGAGCAGGCTGAGGCGGCGGGGCGAACCGGAGGCGAGAACGAATTTGGGACGGCCGAGCATGCGGGGCGATGATCCTGGAAATGCGGCCGGAACCTATCGGAAGGGCTCTGCTTCGACAACCGCGGTGCGGTTATTTAACCGCTCGCCGCGCCGCCTTTGGCGAAACGCTTGCGGATTCGCAGCAGCAGTCCATCGCAGACCTCGCGATAGGCCGCCAGTTTCTGGTCGCGGTTACCTTCGGTTCCCGTGGGATCCACCGTCGGCCAGTATTCGACCTCGGCGGCATCGGTGCGCGTCAGGTCCAGCGCCTTGTGATGCGCCTCCGGCGACAGCGTGATGATGAGATCGAAATTGAGCCCTTCCCAGTCCTCGAGTTCCTCGAAGGTCATGGGCTTGTGTCTGGAGATGTCCTGGCCGAGTTCGGCCATCACGGCCACTGCGAAGGGATCGAGCTCGCCCTTCTTCACCCCGGCAGATTTCACATACAGCGCCTGCGGAAACATCTGCTGCAACAGGCTGGCGGCCATCGGCGAGCGCACGCTATTCTGGCCGCAGGCAAACAACACCGCCTGCGGCGTACGCGCGCGTGGCGGCGCGGCCATCAGCGACTAGCCTTTCCAATGAAGGACAGAGATCAACGTAAAAAGCCGCCGCGACGTTTCGAAATCGACGCGCACCTTGCCGGCCAATCGTTCCTGCAGCGTCCGCGAGCCTTCGTCATGGATGCCGCGGCGGCCCATGTCGATGGCCTCGATCTTGTCGGGCGTAGCGGTGCGAATCGCCTGATAGTAGCTGTCGCAGATCATGAAGTAGTCCTTCACAATGCGGCGGAACGGCCCCAGCGACAGAAGGTGCGCGACGACTGGCGTGCCGTCCTCGCGGCGGATATCGAACATCAGCCGGCTGCCGGTGATGCCGATATGCAGCGTAAACGGGCCGACGTGTGCGCCTTCCGGCGCGAACAGATTCTGCTCGATCAGGTCGTAGATCGCGATCGCGCGCTCATGCTCGATATCCGGCCCGGAACGGCCGATCGATTCCTCATCGAGCGTCACCGCGACGATGCGGTTGTTGCTGTCATCCTCTGGTGGAGGGGCATTACTCATCGCAAATTGAGGCGCAATCCGACTGAACGTGCGTGAGCATCGAGGCCTTCGGCCTTGCCCAGCGTCATCGCAGCCGGTCCCAGCGCCCGCAGCTGATCCGGCCCGCACTTCAGGATCGATGTTCGCTTCATGAAGTCAAGTACGCCGAGACCCGACGAGAACCGCGCCGAGCGTGCGGTCGGCAGCACGTGGTTCGAGCCGCCGACATAATCGCCGATCGCTTCCGGCGTATGGCCGCCGAGGAAGATGGCGCCGGCATTGCGAATCTTGAGCGAGAACGCCTCAGGATCGGCCGTCATGATTTCGAGATGCTCGGCGGCGATGGCGTTGGCGAGCGGCACGGCGTCATCGAGCTTATCGACCAGAATGACCGCGCCGAAACTCTCCCACGACGCACGCGCGATCTCGGCGCGCGGCAGTGTGGTGAGCTGGGCCTCGACGGCAAGGATAACATCGTCCGCAAGGCGCTCGCTGTCGGTGATCAGGATCGACTGCGCATTGGCGTCGTGCTCCGCCTGCGCCAGCAGATCGGCGGCAATCCAGTCGGCATTGGCGGTGTCGTCGGCGACAACAAGCACTTCCGACGGACCTGCGATCATGTCGATGCCGACCTTGCCGAACACTTGGCGCTTGGCAGCGGCCACATAGGCATTGCCGGGACCGACGATCTTGGCCACCGGCGCGATGGTCGCGGTGCCATAGGCCAAAGCGGCCACGGCCTGCGCGCCACCGACGCGATAGATCTCGGACACGCCGCCGAGCTTCGCCGCGGCCAGCACCAGTGGGTTGAGCTTGCCGTCCGGCGACGGCACCACCATCACCACGCGCTCGACGCCTGCGACCCAGGCCGGCACGGCATTCATCAGCACCGACGATGGATAGGCCGCAGTCCCGCCGGGCACATAGAGACCGACAGCCTCGATGGCACTCCAGCGCCAGCCGAGCTCGACGCCCAGCGCATCGGTGAAGCGATCGTCCTTGGGGAGCTGGCGCTTGTGAAACAGCTCGATGCGGTCGCGGGCGAATGTCAGGGCCTCGACGGTCTCGGCGTCGCAGGCGGCCACGGCGGCATCGATCTCGGCAGGGGTCACGCGCAGAGCCGAGGCCTTGAGGTCGAGTCGGTCGAACTTGCGGGTGGCCTCCAGCAGCGCTGCGTCGCCGCGAGCGGCGACGTCATCGACAATGGCGCGCGTGGCAGCCTCGATATCGGCCGCGACTTCACGCTTCATGGTCAGGAAGGCATTGAAGCGCTGGGTGAAATCGGCGCTGGCGGTATCGATACGAATTGGCATTCTGGTGTTCCGGCGGGGCCTTGCCGGCCAAGGCCCCCTGCTCAATGGCGCGGCGGCAAAGGGCCGTCAACCCTGTGCTGCCATGGAAAGGATGAATAGCGGATCAGGCGTCCAGACCGGAGGCCTCGGTGCCGGCATCGCTGGTCAGATCGTCCGGGCCGAGATCGGCCAGTTCGACCTCGAGACACTCGACGTCCAGCCGGAGTGCGCCCCCACCGGCGAAGATCAGGACGACGCTACCGCCAGGAGGCTCGGCGGCATGGAATTCGATGCCGAACAGTTCCAGCGCGATGTCGGGCGTTTCGAGATCGATATCGCGGGACTTGCAGGCCAGCACGCGGTCGAACCGCAGCGCCGAGACTAGCCGGCGCGGCGTGACTTCCCCTGAAATCGTCTGATCCCAGTCGAGCCGGCTCATGCCGACCACGAGCCGCTTCTCGCCCTGCCGCCAGATAATGTCGCCGACATTGACAGCCGCATCCTGAACATGCGCGGAAATCACCGCGAGGTCGTCGGCATCCAGTGCAATCAGCTTGCGTTGACCCGTCACGACGACCTCATGTGAGAACCTATCCGCTGATGCGCTCGATGGTGGCGCCGCAGGCGGACAGCTTTTCCTCGAGCCGTTCGAAGCCGCGGTCGAGATGATAGATGCGGTTGACCATGGTCTCGCCTTCCGCGACGAGGCCGGCGATCACCAAAGAGACCGAGGCGCGTAAATCGGTCGCCATCACGGGCGCGCCGCGCAGCTTGGCCGTACCGTCGATGGTCGCGGTCTCGCCGTCGAGATGAATTCGCGCGCCGAAGCGTGCCAGCTCCTGCACATGCATGAAGCGGTTTTCGAAGATCGTTTCGGTGATATGCGAGGAGCCCGTGGCTGTCGTCATCAGCGCCATGAGTTGCGCCTGCAGATCGGTCGGAAAGCCGGGGAATGGCGCCGTCGACACGTTCACCGGCTTGATGCCCGCGCCGTTGCGCGAGATGCGGATGCCGTCGTTGTTCGGCGTCACCGTCGCGCCGGCCTCGACCAGTACGTCGAGCGCCGACTGTAGCAATTCAGGCCGTGCGCCTGAAAGTTGCACATCGCCGCCGGTCATGGCCACGGCCATGGCATAGGTACCAGTCTCGATGCGATCCGGCAGCACGGTGTGGCGCGTGCCATTCAGCTTGGCCACGCCCTCGATCGTGATCGTCGTCGTGCCAGCGCCGGAGATGCGCGCGCCCATCTTGTTCAGGCAGTCGGCGACGTCGACGATTTCCGGCTCGCACGCCGCGTTGTTGATAATGGTCGTGCCCTTGGCCAGCGTCGCGGCCATCAGCGCGACATGGGTGCCGGACACGGTGACCTTGGCGAAGTCGATCTCGGCGCCTTTCAGGCCGCCGGGGGCTTTGGCGATCACGTAGCCGCCGTCGATAGTCAGCTCGGCGCCGAGCTTCTCCAGCGCCATGATCAGCAGATCCACTGGACGGGTGCCGATTGCGCAGCCACCGGGCAGCGACACCTTGGCTTCATGCATGCGCGCCAGCAGCGGCGCGATCACCCAGAAGGAGGCGCGCATCTTCGACACCAGCTCGTAGGGCGCTGTCGTATCGATGATATTGGCGGCGGAGATATGTAGGGTCTGGCCCTGATATTCATGGTCGCCCGGGCGCTTGCCGGCCGACATGATGTCCACGCCGTGATTGCCGAGAATGCGCTGCAACTGCGCGACGTCGGCCAGACGCGGCACGTTGTCGAGAATCAGCGTCTCGTCAGTCAGCAGACCGGCGATCATCAATGGCAGCGCCGCGTTTTTGGCGCCCGAAATCGGGATCGTGCCATTGAGTTTGCTGCCGCCGACGATGCGAATGCGATCCATACCGATTCCCGCTGATTGCTGTGCCCCGACTATAGGGCGGATGGCCTCTTTAAAGCAAAAGCGTCGAAATTTGCGGTTTTTCGATGAGGCCGGCAGCAAATCTGGAAAAGGGCCGAATCGGCCCGTTTACGCTCCGACCTGATTGATATCCGGGGTTTCCAGGATTGGCTTGGAATAACCGTTACGAACCACCCGGATCATGGCGCGGCCGACTTTCTCTGTCGTGGTGACGTATTTTGGCGCGATCCGGACCAGCAGCGCCCAGAGGGGCGCGGTCGCGGTATAGATCGCCTGCACCCAGACGGTCTTGGACCTCACACCATGCAGCGGCTGGATGCCACCGGGGCGAAACATATAGGCGGCCTTGAACGGCAGCTTGAGCAGGTCGTTCTCGGTCTTGCCCTTGACCCGCGCCCACATGACGCTGCCCTGCTCGGTGCTGTCGGTGCTCTGGCCGGTGACGTAAATAAAGGTCATCGCGGGATTGAGCCGCGCCAGCGTGTTCGCCACCGCGAGGGTGATGTCGTAGGTGATCCGACGATAGTCCGGCTCGCTCATGCCCAGCGACGAGACGCCAAGGCAGAACAGGCAGGCGCCATAGCCCGTCAAGTCGGGCGCGATGGCCGACAGATCGAAAAAATCCGTATGCGTGATCTCACGCAACTTGGCATCGCATTGCCCGGTAGGACTGCGGCCGACCACGAGCACGGCTTCGACATCGGGATCGAGCAGGCATTCGCGCAGCGCGCCTTGCCCGACCATGCCGGTCGCACCGAACAGAATGACTTTCATGAGACTTCCTTTGGATGACTGACAGTCGATCGCGCGACGCAATCAGGCGGCAATTGCGACCTGATCAAACGACATGCCGGTGAGCGCAGCTGAGACCTCCCACAGCCGCGCGCCGACGGCGGCATCCTGAGCTCGCGGCATGATCTTCGCGGGAGCCGGCGGCCCCTTCATTTCGTAGACGCCGTTCGGGCCGTAATAGCCAGCTGGCTTCGCATCGGGTGAGGTGGCTGCAAACAATGTCGGCAAGGCACCGGCGGCGGCTGAATGGCTCAGCGGACGCAGCAACCGGCTTCCGAGCCCCATCAAGCCACCGCTGCCGGGACCGTTCGGAATGAGATCGGTGAGCGCGAAACCGGGATGCGCGGCATTGCTCATCAGACCCCAGCCCGCGGCATCGCTGCGCCGCTGCAACTCGATCGCGAAGATCAGCATCGCGAGCTTCGACTGCTGATAGGCTTTCCACGGCTTGTAGAATGTCGCGCCCTGAAGATCGTCGAAATCGATGAGGCCCGAACGATGCGCAAGACTGCTGAGATTGACCACACGCGGCGCCTTGTTGCGGCGAAGCACCGGGAGCAGACGCGCCGTGAGCGCATAGTGGCCGAGATAATTGGTACCGAGCTGCATCTCGAAGCCGTCGGCGGTGGTCTGGCGCGTCGGCAGCGCCATCACGCCGGCATTATTAATCAGCAGATCAAGCGACGCGTACATCGCATCGAAACGGCGTGCGAAAGTAGCGACGGCGTCCAGACTGGCGAGATTGAGGTGCTCATAGCTGATGATCGCGTCGGGATGTCGCTCGCAGATGCGCTCGATCGCAGCGCTCCCCTTGGCGTCGCTACGGCCGGTCAGCACCACTTCGGCGCCGGCTCCCGCAAGCGCCATTGCCGTCTCGAAGCCGAGGCCGCCTGTCGCCCCGGTCACCACGGCCAGTTTGCCGGTCATGGGCGGAATATGGTCGATGCTCCAGTCCGTCATGCTTATATCTCCCCAGGATCGAGAATCGTTGCGGCGCGGCCGCCGGACATAAATGTGCACTCAGTGCAAACTTGCAATAAGTGCAGATCGAGGATTGTTGTGACCGCCAAGATGCCGGCTAAGCCGATGAAAACAGACGCGAAATCGGTTGCGGCACCTGCTGCGCCGCCGACCGGCCTGCGCGAAAGGAAGCGCCAGCAGACGCGAGAGCGGCTGACCAAGGTCGCGATGGAGCTGTTTCTCAAGCGCGGTTTCGAGGAAACGACGCTGGACGACATCGCTGCTGCCGCAGAGATCTCGCGCCGCAGCTTCTTCCATTATTTCGCGTCGAAGGAAGACCTCGTGCTGGCGTGGCAGGATGCCAGCACGGATTTCCTTGTGGCCGCGATCACCGCAAGGCCCGCGGACGAGCCGATGCTGCTGGCCGCGGAAAATGCTTTGCTCTCGATGGCACAGCAGCTCGAGAGCTCTGAGGCGATCGCCATCGCACGATTGAAGCACGGCAATCCCGCTCTGCGCGCGCGTGACCATGTGAAATACGAGAAGATGGAGCGCGCCATTGCCGCCGCGCTCGGCAACCGCGCCAAAGACAAACCCGGGCAATTGCAGGCGCGGCTGGTCGCCATGATCACGACGGGCGCGATGCGGATCGGCGGCGAGATCTGGCTGGCGCAGGACGCAGGCGAAAGACCCGAGGCGCTTGTGAAGCGCACCTTCGGCGAAATACGGGCGATCCTCCGGGAATCGCCCGCCCGAAAAGGCAAAGCCTAGCGGCTATCGGCGGGAGATCGCCGCCCGGCGATCAGGCGAAGCCGCCGGGCATTGGGCGAAACTTCCTGATCGCAAGGAAGGTCGTGACGACGAAGAACACCAGCACGATGCCCTGAACAATCGCAAAAGGCGGCTCACTCGGCGGCACACTCGGTGCCAGCGCATGAAGCGGCGGGACCTTCAGGAAGCTCTGGATCACCAGCACGAACACATTGAGATAAAGCGAGATCATCGCAGTCAGCACGTAAATCCAGCGCCATGGCCCCGCCAGCTTCTGGCCGTACAGCGCCAAACAGGCGACCGCCAGCAGCACCAGCGAAATAATGCCGATGACATGCGACGGCAGCAATTTTTCGACCGGGAAAAAGAAGCCAGTCACGCTGGTCAGGATCGTCGTCAGCAGAAACAGACCGGTCCAGCCGGGCATCGGCTTTGACTTCAACAACCCGACCATTGCGACAAGGCCCGCGACGATGCCGATCAGGCTGACCACCACATGAAGCAACGTGAACGTTGCCAAGCTCATTCCTAGGACCATGATGCACCCCTGCTTTAGAACTTTTCAAATCTTAGGGTGCAGCGCGGGAACTTGCCAATAGTTTTTGGCTGATAGTCATCATATAGATTTGCGTGCAAGGCGCCGTTTCGTTCAAGACTTTCGCGTTCGATCAATAGAGCCGTGTCGGGACGATTGTCTCAGTAGTAGCGCGGGATCGGCCCGTTGTGCGGAGTCTTTCGATCCGACAAATCGAACATCACTTCATCGACATAGCACCAGCCCCAACCTTCAGGCGGATCGTAGCCTTCGATGATCGGATGCTTCGTAGTGTGGAAATGCTTGGTCGCGTGCTTGTTCGGGGAATCGTCGCAACAGCCGACATGACCGCAGGTCCGGCAGATCCGCAAGTGTAGCCATATGCTGCCCGTTTTCAGGCATTCCTCGCAGCCGAGTGCGCTGGGTGTCACATCGCGAATGCCGGAAATATGCGTGCAACCTTTGGGCATGATGATCTCCCGTTATGAACTCAAAGGGTCGGCGTGGCCGTATCGCCGAGAAAACCATGCAGCGCTGCCACCACTTGGGCGCCCTCGCCGATCGCGCCACCGACACGCTTCACCGAACCCGAGCGCACATCACCGACCGCAAAGACACCGGACACCGACGTCTCCAGCGCCTGCACGCTGCGGCCATTGGCGGGAATGCCGGTGATGATGAAGCCATGACGATCAAGGGTGACGCCGCAATCCGCCAGCCATTCGGTGGCGGGGTCGGCGCCGACAAACAGGAACAGATTGCGGATGTCGGCGCAGGACTCCTCGCCGGACAGCCGACTACGGGTACAGATCCGTTCGAGCCCCACTTCCTGCGTCCCCTCCAGCGCCACGACTTCGGTGTTGAAGACCAGCTCGATATTCGGTGTCGCCTCGATGCGCTCGATCAGATAGCGCGACATGCTGGCGCCGAGACCTCCGCCGCGGATCACCATATGCACCTTGTTGGCCTGGCTCGCGAGAAACACCGCCGCCTGACCTGCCGAATTGCCACCGCCGACCAGGTAGATTTCCTGCTCCCTGCAGAGCCGCGCCTCGATCGGAGATGCCCAGTACCAGACGCCGCGACCTTCGAAATCGGCGAGCCGCTCGATATCCGGCCGGCGATAGCGTGCGCCCGATGCCACCACAATGGCCTTGGCACGCATGACATCGCCATCGTCGAGTTCAAGAGCGAACAATCCGTCCTTGCGTGAACAGTCCAGCGACTTCACGGCGGCCGGGATCATGATATCGGCGCCGAATTTCTGTGCCTGATTGAAGGCCCGTGCCGTCAGTGCCATGCCGGAGATGCCGGTGGGGAAACCGAGATAGTTCTCGATCCGCGCACTGGCGCCGGCCTGTCCTCCGAATGACTTGGCATCGCACACCGCGATCGACAAGCCTTCGGACGCGCCATACACCGCAGTGGACAGGCCCGCGGGTCCGCTGCCGACGATGGCGACGTCATAGGTCTTGCCCTTGGCGATATGGCTGATCATGCCCATCGCGCGGGCGAGTTCGGAGAATGACGGATTGCGCAGCACCGTGCCGTCGGCCACCACCACCAGCGGCAGATCCTCCGGCGACGGCGTATAGCGCGCGATCAGATCGGCGGCGTCCTTGTCCGTTGCGGGGTCGAGCAGATGATGCGGATAACCGTTGCGGCTGAGAAAACCCTGCAGGCGAATGACATCGCTGGAATTGGCCGCGCCGATGAAAGCCGGACCGCCAGCGCTGCCCTGCAGGAGGTTCACCCGACGCAGGATCAGCGCACGCATGATGCGCTCGCCCAGATCCGCTTCCGCGATCAGCAGCGCGCGCAGCCGTTCCGGCGGAATCAGCAGCGTCTCGACATCGCCTTCAGCATGACCGTCAACCAGCGCGACGCGGCCCGACAGTTGCGCGATCTCGGCGACGAACTGTCCGGTGCACTGATCGGCCACCGGCGTGATACGGCCAAAACCGTCGCGCTGGGTGATCGTCACATGTCCGGACAACACCACGAACATGCCGGGACCGGGCTTGCCGGTCTCGAACAGGCAATCGCCATCCTTGTAGTGCCGGATCTCACCGAAGCGGCGCATCCGCTCGATCTCCGCCGCCGTCAGCACGGGAAAAGTCTGATCGTGACGCGGCAGCGCCGCCCGCGGCGCGTAGGCCGGCAGCTCGGCGCTGGATGATGCCTGGGATTCTGATGACATTTAAACTCGCATGCTCACGCGGCGGACGGGTGCCATCAATCCCGATCGGGATCGACGGGTCTTGAACAGAAGTCCTGTATCTTATCGGCGTCCGATGACGCCTCGACTGCGACGGCATCGCTGGCCTGACTGGCGCGCCCGCGCATTTGCACCTTCCGGCGCTTGAGATTTTCACGCAGCGCCTGGCGCAGCCTGTCCTGACGGGCAGTTGCACTTTCCTTGGCGGGTTTGCTCGGCTTATCGGTCATGGCTGTCATGGTCGATCGAATGGCGTGCACAGATGCGCCCGATTGGATCCTGTAACCCATACATAACCGCCTTCAACGCGTCAGGCGAGATGATCGACTTCGAGGTGATGATCCGGCCAATGAAGGCTCTGCCGGCGGTTATCGAGGCCATGGGGAACCCGATCGACTCGCCAATGGCGAAGCGCAAGGCGGCTGCAACCGCAACAGGCCACCACACCCCTGTTATAATGATGCATTCTAAGTGCCACCCGCGCTTGCGCCGCCCGTGACCTTGTGGCAAGGATCGCCCCGCTTGGTAGGCGCCCTCGAGGCTGATTCCTGCACCCAGCATGCTGCCGTAGCTCAGTGGTAGAGCACTCCATTGGTAATGGAGAGGTCGACAGTTCAATCCTGTCTGGCAGCACCATTTTCCCCAGTTAAATCAATAAGTTCTCCCGACCGAGGCACCTGACAATCAGGCAGCTCGCGGCAGAACAGAACGCGAAATCGCGGTTCAATACGGGAATATCCGGAGCTCTGTTCCCTGCCTGTTCCAATCGCCCGGCATAAGCAGACGTATCACCGGACTCAAACGAACTTGAAACAGCCCCCTTTGCGGGGGCGGTACGCTTGTGGCTTTGAATGATGGACCAAATCGAGACGACCGCCGCAACCCCGCCCTAACCGGCGGTTTTTTCGTTTGGCGCACATAATGCCTCTGCCGACCCCCGTCGAACCGTAGAAGACGCAGATGCTATCGGCCGGCACGTACCGCTCTAGCCGGAAATCGTGGAACGGTGCTGCCCGCAGCACACGAACGATTACACTCAATGCGGCAGCTTCGGAGCCGCGGCATCTCAATGTGACAGGGAATGCGCCGCCGAAGATGTATCGCCCCGCCCCTGCTTCACCAAAGCATTCATGAGTGGCAATTCGGTCGTCGACTTGATCTGCTCCATGGTGAACATCGACGACACATCATGCAGATCAATCTTCGCGATCAGCCGCTGATAAAGATCATCGTAGGCCCGGATATCCGAGACCACAGCCCGGATCAGATAGTCCACGTCACCGCTCAGGCGATAGAAATCAACCACCTCGGGGAAGCTGACGACGATCTTCCGGAAACGCTGAACCCACTCCGCGTTATGCTGGTTCGTTCGCACGGCGATGAAAACGCTGACGCCCAAATTCAGCTTGTCTGCATCGAGAAGTGCGACGCGTCGCTTGATGTAGCCAGAGCTTTCGAGCTTCTGAATGCGACGCCAACACGGCGTGGAACTCAGACCTACGCGATCAGCCAGGTCCTGCATTGAAAGGCTGCTGTCTACCTGGAGTGCCGCGAGAATTTTGCGGTCGAGCTCGTCGAGCATAGTTGCCTCCGATGAAAGGTGTACGCAGAATATTTCTGCCGTTCATTGCCATCGTGACGCAATGCTATTGCGAGATTTGGAAGTTCGCGAGCATAAACAATTATCATCGCTGCGCATTCGAGCAGCAGCCTGGCGTCAAAAGCGACGCCCCCGCTGACGCAGCGCTAATATGAATTCGCCACCGTGTGTCGCGATATTGGCTCGTTGATTGAACGCGTGGCCTCTTACAGTCGCTGGCCACCGCTGGCATCGATCTGCTGGCCAGTGACCCAGCCCGCTTCGTCCGACGCGAGAAAAACGACGACCCTTGCGATATCGTCGGGTTGCCCGACCCGGCCGAGCGCGACTGTCTCAGCCACTGCGCGACTGGCTACCGGATCGCGCGCGACGATGTTCATGTCGGTCGCGGTCGCACCGGGCATCACGGAATTCACCGTGATCTGTCGACCACCGAGTTGAACGGCCAGCAATCGGCCCAGCGCTTCCAGACCCGCTTTGGCCGGCGCATAGGCGGCCATGGTCGGATAGGCCGAACGCGTCCCCATCGACGAGATATTGATGATACGGCCACCATCGCGCAGATGCGGCATCAGTGCCTTGATCAGAAAGAACGGCGATTTCAGATTGGTCTGCAGCAGAAGATCGAAGTCGTCCTCGGAAATGTCCTCGATGACCGCGCGTTTTCCGACGCCGGCGTTGTTAACGAGAATGTCGAATGCAGGGTTGCCATGGCGCTCGGTCAGTTCGGCATCAAAATCCGCGGCCAAGGCGGCTGCGCCACCGCGTTCCGAGAGATCGGCCTTGATGGCAAAGGCATCGCCCCCAGCAGCGGCGATGGCCGCCACAGTCGCGTTCGCGGCATCGACCGAGGCGTTGTAATGAACCGCAACGGTTGCGCCGTCCTTCGCCAGGCGAAGCGCGATAGCCTGACCGATCCCCCGACTCGCGCCAGTGACCAGCGCGATTTTTCCTGCCAGCCCGCTCATGCGGACCAGCCGTGACTGGCTTCCAGGCTCCGCGCCCTGTCGATCAGCGCCTTGCGATCGATCTTGTTGGTGCCCGCCCACGGCAATTCGTGGACGAATTCAACGCGGCGCGGGTGCTGATATGCCGGACCATTGGCGATGGCGAACTGACGGATATCATCGAAGCTCGGAATCGGCTGGGCGCGCGTGACGATAAAGGCGACCGGCACCTGGCTCCGTTCCTCGTCGGGCAACGGCACCACCGCCGCCTGCTGGACCTGCGGGTGACGTTCCAGAAGCTTTTCGACTTCGCCCGGATAGATGTTTTCGCCGGAGCAGACGAACATGTCATCGGCACGGCCTACGAAGAAATAGAAGCCGTTGGCATCGCGGCGCATCACGTCGCCACTGTAGTACCAGCCGTCGGTCAGCACCTTGGCGGTCTGCTGCGGCAGATTGTGATAGTGATCCAGCACTGCTGGATTTCGCATCAACAACACGCCTTCATTCTCGGTGCCGTTGACGAGCCGAACATCCTCCAGACGGATCGGATAGCCCAAGCCCAACGGCGGCGTCGGTATCTTGTCGGGATGCGGGCCAAACACAGCCGGTCCGGCTTCCGTGGTACCATAGCCCATCGTCATCACCACGTTGGGCAGGGCCTGCTTGATCCTGTCCCACAGACCCATGGTCATCGGTGCCGATCCAAGCATCAGGCGACGAACCGAGGTGATATCATTCTTCGCCAGCAGTTCCGTTTCCTTGATGACACGGGCCCACATGGTGGGAACGGCCGTGGCAGCGGTCACCTTGTACTTGGCGATGGCCTCAATATAACTGCGGGTCTCGAACGACGGCAGCACCACCACAGACGCATTCTGAGCGAAAATCGTCTTGATGGCGAACAGGCCATTCATGTGAAACAGCGGCTGCGCGATGATGTAGCGATCATCCTGATTGAGCGCACCGCTGGTCCGTGTCGAGATCGCCCAGAGTTGTCCGTAATGCGATAGCGGCACGCCTTTGGGCCGGCCGGTGGAGCCGGAGGTGTAGAGCATTTGCCCGATCTCTTCCCGCGTCGTCTCGACGGCGGTGAACGCTGTGGGCTGGATGGTCGCAGTAAAGCCGCTTGGGCCGCTGTCGTCGAAATTGATGATGGGAATGCCGTCGCGCACCATCGACCGATTGGCATTGTCGACGAATGCCAGCGCGATCTTCGCATCGTCCATCACAAAATCGACCGTGTCGCGCGCAGCCTTGATATTGACCGGAACAGCGATGCATCCGGCGCGCATGATGCCGAAATAGCAGATGATGTACTCGGCGCGGTTAAACGACAGGATCGCGACATGCGTGCCGCGCTTGTAACCACTATCGACAAGATACTGGGCGACCCCGTTTGCCATCTCGTCGATCTGACGGTGCGTGTAGCGCCTGGGATGCGCGGGATCGATCAGATCGATGACCGCCTCCCGATCAAGGTCACCGCTGCGATCGATCAGGTCACCGAGATTATTCCACCGCATTGGCAATGCTCCACTTCTGAGAACTCAATTGGCCACTCGCGCGACACGCGGCAGCGCCGCGGGTTGTTCAAGCAGATCGTAGTGACAGGCCACCTTGCGGCCATCGGAGACATCGCGCAGCATCGGTCGCTCCTCGCGGCAAAGCGCCTGAGCGTAGGGGCAGCGCGTATTGAAGCTGCAGCCTGGCGGCGGATTGAGCGGGCTGGGCAACTCACCCTGCAGCACGCTGCGGGTGCGGCTGCGTGCAATGCGCGGATCGGCGACCGGCGCGGCGGCAAGCAATGCCTCCGTATAAGGATGCGCCGGTCTATCCCAGACGTCCTCGCTTTGGCCTGTTTCGACGATCCGACCGAGATACATCACGATCAGCCGGTCCGAAATATGCTCGACAACCGAAAGATCGTGCGAGATGAACAGATACGACACGCCCGTTGCCTGCTGCAGGTCCTCGAGCAGATTGATGACCTGCGCGCGCACCGAAACGTCCAGCGCAGATACCGGCTCGTCGCAGATAATGACCTTGGGCTTGAGCGCAAGTGCACGCGCAATGCCGAGACGCTGGCGCTGGCCGCCGGAGAACTCATGCGGATAGCGCCGCATCGCATCGGCCGGCAGGCCCACCTGTCCCATCAGCTCAATGACACGATCCTTGATATCACGGCGCGACCAGCCGGCGACGCTGAGCGGTTGCCCGACGATGGTGCCGACGTCGTGACGTGGATTGAGAGAGCCATAGGGATCCTGGAAGATCATCTGCATCGACTTCCGCGAGGCCTTCAACGCGCCGGCCTGCATCCGCGTGACATCGTGACCATCGAGGAAGACGCGTCCGTCGGACGTCGGCACCAGACGCATGATCGCCTTGCCGAGCGTGGACTTGCCGCAGCCGGATTCCCCGACCAGACCTACGGTCTCTCCGGGTTCGAGGTCGAAACTCACATCGTCGACCGCCCGCACGACACCCTGCGCGCTCTGGTATTGGACACAGAGACTAAGCACCGATAGCAGCGGCATCGCGCGATAACTCCTTCTCGGCAGCAAAACAGGCGGCGGAACGGTGCGGTAGCAACGGCGCCAGCTGTGGTCGCTCGGCACGGCAGCGATCGAATACATCGGGACAACGGTTCTGGAAGGCGCAGCCCTGCGGCAAATCGGACAGCGCCGGCACGTTGCCCGTAATTTCGACGAGACGACTGCCACGTCGGCGCTGTGCCGACGGCGTCGCCCCCAGCAAACCCCGCGTGTAGCGATGCAGCGGCCGCTCGAACAATGCCTCCACAGGCGCTTCCTCGACCTTGCGGCCGGCATACATCACGGCCACCCGGTCGGCGACTTCGGCAACCACGCCGAGATCGTGGGTGATGATGATGAGACCCATATCGGATGAGGACTGCAACTCCTTCATCAGTTCGATGATCTGCGCCTGGATAGTAACGTCGAGCGCAGTGGTCGGCTCGTCGGCGATCAGGAGCTTTGGCCCACAAGCAATCGCCATGGCGATCATGACACGCTGGCTCATGCCACCAGACATCTGGTGCGGATAATCATTGAAGCGGCGTTCCGCATCCGGGATACGCACCCGCCGTAACAACTCGACCGCGCGGTCTCTTGCCTCGTGACGCGACACTTCATTGTGGCGCCTGATTGCCTCGATCAGCTGATCCCCGACCGCGACCACGGGGTTCAGCGACGTCATCGGATCCTGGAAGATCATCGAGATGTCCTTGCCGCGGACCCGCTGCATCTCGCGCTCGGACAAGGCAGCGAGATCACGCCCCATGAAGCGGACGGCGCCACCGACGATCTTTGCCGGCGGGTTCGGCAACAACCGCATGATCGCCAGCGCCGTCAACGACTTGCCACAGCCGGATTCACCGACGATGGCCAGAGTCTCGCCGGCCGAGACTGTCAGCGACAGACCATCGACCGCAGGCAACACGCCACGGCGCGTGAACAACGACACCTGCAGGTTCTCAATGGAGAGGATTGGCGTTGGACCGGCCTTGTTGCCCATGCCCATGATCATGTCAGCGATCTCGCAGCTTGGGGTTAAGCGCATCGTTGAGGCCATCGCCCACGAGATTGAGCGCCAGCACGGTGAGCATGATCGCAAGACCTGGCACCGCACAGATGTACCAGGACGAGCGAATGAGCGTCCGGCCGTCCCCGATCAGCTGTCCCCAACTGGTGACATTGGGATCGCCGAGCCCGAGGAATGCCACAGCGGACTCGAACAGAACGGCTCCGGCAACGACCAGTGATGACAGCACGATTACCGGCGGCAGTGCATTCGGCAGTATCTCGCCGAACATGATCCGCAGACTGCCCATCCCCATGGCCCGGCAGGCCTGCACAAATTCGCGGTCGCGCAGCGACATGAACTCTGCACGCGTCAGCCGCGCGATCGGCGTCCAGGTCACCACACCCACGGCGATGGTGACATATTCGATCTTCTGCCCGAGGATCGATACGATGGTCAGCACGAAGATCAGGTTGGGGATGGTCTGGAACAATTCGGTCAGACGCATCAACAGCTCGTCGACCCAACCGCCGACATAGGCCGCGGTGGCGCCAACAGTGATGCCGATGATGGTGGCGGTCAGGCTGGCGCAGAGGCCGATCAGAAGCGTGGTGCGGGCGCCGTGGGCAATCATCGCTGCAATGTCACGACCCAGAGAATCCGTGCCAAGCGGATAACGCGACGACATGAAGGGCCAGATCTCCGGCCGCCCGACAATACGAAGCGGGTTGCGTGGGAACCACCATGGCGCGGCAATAGCAACACCGACGACGACCAGGACGAGAAACAGACCAACCAGCGCCGCGCGGTTGCGGGCGAAGCGCCGGGCGAAGTCGATGAACAATGTCAGCATGATCTACCTCGCCTTGATCCGGGGATCGAGCCGCAGATACAATAGATCGACGGTCGCGTTGCAGACCGCGACCAGCAGCGAACCGAGGACGAGCACACCGAGCACCATGGGAAAATTGCGACTCATCACGCTGTCGAACAGCAGGCTGCCGATGCCGGGCCAGCTAAATACCGCTTCGATAACGACGCTGCCGCCAAGCATGGTGCCAAGCTGCAATCCGAGCAGCGTGACGATCGGCAACATCGCGTTGCGCATCACATGTGCCAGGACCACACGACCGCCCGACAGGCCTTTGGCACGCGCCGTCCGCACGAAATCCAGCCGGGCCACCTCCAACATTGAGGCTCGCATCACGCGGGCGAAGGTCGCAGCGTAGAACAGTCCTAGTGCCGTTGCGGGAAGGACGAGATGATGCATCACATCCAGAACGGCACCGAAGGCACTTTCGTCGACGCCGATGGTGCGCATGCCGCCCACCGGAAACCAGCCGAGCTTCACCGCAAACATCACCGTCATCATAATGCCAAGCCAGAAGCTCGGTGCAGCGAAGAAGAATACCGCACCGAGCGAGATCAGATTATCCCAGATTGTGTTGACCTTGATCGACGCCAGCACGCCGGCCGTGACGCCAACGAGCAAAGCAATTCCGATTGCCGCCAGCATCAGGATCAACGTCGCCGGAAGCTGCTGCATGATCACATCAAACACCGGGGCGTTCTGCCGGTACGAATAGCCGAGGTCGAGCCGCATTACCGACCAGATATATTTGGCGAGCTGCACCGACACCGGCTGATCGACGCCGTAGGTGTGACGCAGCTGATCCAGCATCTTCGGGTCGGTGATCTGCTGTTCGGACGTCATTACGTCGAACAGAGTCCCCGGCGCCAGATGGATCAGAACAAAATTCATCACAATGACCGCGAAGATCAGCGGAATGATTTGCACGAGCCTGCGGATGATGATGCGACGCACGTTTGCCTCCGCTCTCAGCGGTCCAGCCAGACCTCGGCCCAGCTTTCGCCCATGAAGTCCGCTGTCAGCGAATGATCGCGGACATCAGAACGAGCGATCGTCACGGGTTCAAGGTCGACCATCGGAAGGACCGGCGCGTCGCTCGCTGCGAGCTTGTCGAACTCGTGCACCAGCGATACGCGCTTCTTCTCATCGGTCTCGATCGCCATCTTGCTGACGGTTTCGTCCATCTTCGGATTGGAATAGCCCGTGGCGTTGCGGAAGGCCGCCCCCCTCACGATACCGTCGGTGGTGTAGTATTGCGTTGTCTGCGGGATCGGCTCGATGCTGGCTGAATTGTTCGACACCGCGACGTCATAGTCATAGTCGGTATAGATGCGTTTCAGCGAGGTCGCGCGATCGGGGATCGCCAGATCGACGGTGATGTCGACGTCCTCGAAGGCCTGCTTCAGATACTGACCGATCTTGACGTTTTCCTCGAACCACCCGGCCGATACCAGGCTCATCTTGAAGCGCGAACCGGCCTTCACCGGATAGCCGGCAGCATCGAGCAACGCGGCCGCCTTTTTAACGTCGAACGGATAATCCTGAACGTCCTTGGTGAAGAAGATCGAATTCGAGAAGTGGAGAGCACCAAGCGAGGGACGCGCGCGACCGAAGAAAACCGTATCCGCGATGAAGCTGCGGTCGATCGCATGAAGCAGGGCCTGACGCACCTCGCGCTTCTTGAAGATCTCGCGACGCTGGTTGAACTCGACACTCGTGATCCACGCCGAATTCGAATAGCCCTTGGTCTCGGCAACGAACTTCTTGGTGGCCGTCAGGCGCGCGATGTCCGGCGCAGGAATCGGATTGAATGTGCCTATATCAAGCTGGCCAGCCTCGAACGCAGCCGACCGCGACGCCGGATCTCGCCACCAGCGGATCACCAGCTTGTCGAGATAAGGCTTGCCAGCATTCCAATAGGTGTCATTGCGGGCATATTCGACATGGCTGCCGCGCACCCACTCCTTGACCTTGAAAGGACCGGTGCCGATCGGCGTGTTGTTGATCGGATTGGTAATGATGTTCGACCCGTCATAGATATGCTTGGGAATGACGAGGCCGGCCTTGCCGGCCAGCACGGACTTTAGGAAGAATTCTGGCACCGGCACTTTGAATTTCAGCACCACGGTCAGCGGATCCACGGCCTCCGCGGTCAGCAGAGCATCGAGCGTGACGCCAGCGGAGATCGGCTTCCAATACTGGATCGCATTGAAGACCAGATCGTCCGAGGTCAGCGGCTTGCCATCATGCCAGATGACGTTCGGACGTAGCTTGATCGTGTAGCTGCGAAAATCCTCTGCCGGTTCGATCCCGAGAGCCAGCACCGGTTCGAATTTGAGATCGGCGGTCAGGCGGATCAGCCGCTCGAACACCTTGGTCGACGTGAAATACGGGCTGGAGCCGCCACCCGCTGGAACGAACAGCGATTGCGGCTCAAATCCGCCCCACGTGCCGACCAGCGTGCCGCCGCGCTTCGGCGTGGCCGTTGCAGCACTGGAAGAGCCGGCGAAGCCGGACGCCAGAACGGCGCCGGCTGTCGTCATCAGAAAATCACGTCTGCTAAAACCGCTCATTGTTCTTCCTTTGTTGCAAACAGGAGACGGCCCCGTCGCGCGTTCCTGCTATTATTTGCTTAAAGCGTCGAATAGGTGCCGCGACCGATGGCGAGCAGCGCCCCCTTCTCGTCAAACACATCGACGTCGGCGACGCCGACGCTCTTGCCGGCACGGCGCACCCGCGACACGGCTACCAAGGCGGTATCGACAGCCGGCTTCAGGTAATCGACCCGGAAGTTCACGGTCGGAAGGCCGCGCCCGACCATCATGCCGACGGCGAAATCGCCGACGGTGTCGATGACCGAGGCAATGACACCGCCATGCCATTGCTTGGAGCCCGGGCGGCGTTCGAATTCCGGCCGCATCGGCGACCGCATCGTCACTTCCTGCGTTACCGGATCGGCCTTGATCACCTCAAGGCCGAGGAACAGGTTGAACGGCGACACATCCAGCATTTGCTGAATCTCAGGGGCCGTCAGCGTCTTGACGTCGGGCTTGCTCACGGCGTCACCACGACTTTGCCGAATACCGCACGATCCTCAATGATGCGCACAGCCTCCTTCGCTTCCTCCAGCGGATAGGTCTTGTCGATCAGTACCTGCAGCTTCTTGGCGGTGACGAGATCGAACAGTTTTGTGATATCGTCACGTTCCCAGCCGTTGGAGCCCTTGATCTCCAGTTCGAAGGTCCAGATGAAGCGAAGATCTTCAGTAGGCGAGTAGCCGGCAGTCGCACCGCAAGTCAGAATGCGGCCTCCGAGCTTCAGACAGCGCAGCGATTTGACCCAGGTATCACCGCCGGTGAAATTGACGACCACATCGACACCGCCACCTTCGACGAAGCGACGACGATGCGGCTTGCCGTGGCGCTCATAGATCGTCTTCATGAAATCGGACTGGGTGTAGAGGATGATCTCGTCCGCGCCGAGCTCCGTGAGCCTCTTGCCCTTCTCCTCGCTGCCGGCGCAGGCGATCACATAAGCACCTGCTAGCTTGGCGAGCTGAACGCAACATACGCCGACGCCACCACTGGCGCCAAGAATCAGAACCTTCTCGCCGGCCTTGATCTGGCCGATGGTGTTCATCATGCGGATTGCGGTGCCATAGGCGACCGGCAGCGCGGCCGCCTGCTCAAAGCTGACACCTTCCGGAATCTTGACGAGCTGATGCGCCTTGGCGCGACAGAATTCGGCGAGTCCGCCGTCCTGGGTCTCGCCCATCAGGCCACCTTCGACGCGGTTGACCGGATCGATCAGCACGCGATCACCGACGTTCCAGCCAGTAACGCCCGCGCCAAGCTCGGTGATCTCACCGACCACGTCGAGGCCAATGATGACAGGCAGCGGCACCTTGATGCCGGGCATACCGCGGCGGGTGAAAACGTCGTGATAGTTGATCGACGATGCCCGCACGCGGATAACAACGTCGCCCTCGCCGGCCTTCGGCGTCGGATAATCCGCCGTGAATTGCAGCTTATCGTTATCGCCGTGTTCGTAAAGGACAACTGCTCGCATGATCTATCTCGCTCCGTTGGTTCAGGCTGCGGCAGAGAGGGACCAGCTTGCCAGCCCCTCCACCGCCTGTTGAGTGATGGAAATGGCTTGTTCTGTGGTCTCTTCACGCCAGTGCGACGACACGGGCACGAAGCAATCGTGCAGGTCTGCGCGCAGCATGCGAACGCGCTCGCTGTCTTTCTCGGCCTTGAACTTCAGCCAGAGATCGAGCTGCAAGGCGCGACGAACCTTGGTACCGCGCGTACCGAATTCGATCACTGCGCCGACCATCGGTCGCACGCCGAGGAACCTGGTCATGCCGTGAAACACCAGTCCCTGATAATTGGGCCGCGCAAAATTGTTCGGCTTCTGGCCGAAGATGCGGTCACGCCCCCACCAGCGCACGGCTTCCGCATGAAGCGCGCCGCCTTCGGGGTTGAAGCACAGGAAGAAGGACTCGCCGAAATCACCGATGCCGGTATGCCAATCGATGAAGCCGATACGCTCGGCCGCGCCGAGATGATCGGCGATGATGGTCTCCAGAGTCAGATTGGACCACTCGCGCCCGGAGCCGCCATAGTTGGAACCATCCGGGAAGTCGTACTGCCCGCGCGCCAGCGTGTCGAACAGACCGTCATCGCCATGCGCGTCCTTGAAGGCTTCCACGGCGTCGGCGTAGATCTGCAGGGCTGCCGGCGTCCAGTCCTCCGGAAGGAGATGCGGATAAAGCTTCGCATAACCCGGATTGCCCGGACGGGGCGTGGAAAAATCGATGAAATTGCGATTGAGATCGACATTGTTCTCGGTGGTCCGCGTGCCCCAGGCAAAGCCGTAGGGATTGATCGCGTGAACAAAGAGAATCGACACGCCACGCGGAAGGGCGCGTGCAAAATTGCTCTGCATCCAGCCGATCTGCGCCGCCGAACCACTGAGGCCTTCGAGGCCGTGAGTACCGCTAAGGATCACCAGTTGCGACGCTGCGCGCGGATCGCCGAGCCGCGCCACATCGATGCACAGATCCTGGCCATTCGGGCCCTTGAGCGCCGGATGGGTGTAGGTGGTCAACGCGGCGCCGACGTCATTCGCAGCGTTGCGAAACTTCACGCGCGCGCCGTCATAGTCGAGCGCAAAACTCCGAGTGAAATCATTAGGGAGCGCTACCATCACGCCGTGAACCCCAGAGCGACGTTGGCTGCGTCGGTATGCGACACGATGATGCCGTCCGCATAGGGCTTGAAGGAAACGCCGGCCGCATCGAATACGGCGCGCGGCGTGTCGAGCAACGCGACCTTGAACACCAGCGCGACCATGCGATCAGTGCCATCCTCGCTGGCAAGCGCCGCACCGGCATAGCGATCCGCGACCGCTGCCGGATCGAGCACGAAGATCGTCGCCGCACCGGCGCTGAACGAAAAGCCGCCACCCATCGGCGTCAGGAGCGGTGCGCCGAACATGCGTTCATAGAGCGCTGCAGTTCGTGCCGGCTGCTGCGAGGCGATGACAAATTCGACGATTTCAGTGGCGCCATTGGCATGCGTCTGCCATTCGGGGCGCCACACCAGTTCCGGCGTATCATGATGGCAGAAGAACGTGCGGCCGTTTTGCACTTCGTCGCCCGCCACGCGGATGACCTTGAAACGCGCGTCTTGGGCGCCGCCCGGCAATTCGACCGGCCGCGCAAAGCTCATTGGCTCCATGACGGGAACCGCATTGTCCTTCAACGTCGCATAGACCAGATCGGCATCGACGGATTTGAAAACAAGCCCGCTTAATCCCGGCGGATGCGCCCAGAGATCAGCACGCATCGTTTCGCGCCCCGGCAGGTAGCCAAGCAATTCGAGATAGTTCGTGCCGAAGATTGCCAAGTTATTACTGGAGCCGAGCGTATGGTGACCGCGCTCCGTCAACTGAAAGCCGAGGCGCATATATTGCGCAGCAGCCTCATCAAGCTGGCCCATCACGTTGATGACCACGTGATCGAGGACCGGCGAGATCTTACGTTGCGCAGTACGCATATCACTCATACGAAAGCCTCATTGCCTTCCAGGTTAGGGAGACCAGCAAGATCGATGCCAATCCAAAGAACAATCACGCCGATGTCATGCAGCACGTGGTCGCGGTTCTTCCTTCGCCATGGAAAAGGCGAGCGCCGCATCCGCATGAAGAATCGTTGAATCGAAGACTGGAAGATCGATGTGCTCGGGGCCGACCAGGAGACAGATCTCGGTACAACCAAGAATTACGCCGTCAGCGCCACGCTCTTTTCCCCGTGCAATCGCATCGAGATAGAGACGGCGCGAATCCTCGCGAACAACGCCCTGGCATAGTTCATCGAAGATGATGTCGTGAATGAACACACGATCGGCCTCAGCGGGAATAACGGGATCTAGCCCGAACCCCTCGCGCAATCGCGTCACATAGAAGTCCTGTTCCATCGTGTAGCGCGTTGCCAGAAGTAGCGGCCGCTGCAGCCCTGCAGCCTTCACGGCAGCGCCGGTAACGTCGGCAATGTGAAGAAGCGGGATCGACACTGCTTGCTGCACTTCGTCGGCAAGCTTGTGCATTGTATTCGTGCAGATCAGAATGCAACCAGCACCGCCTCCTTCCAGATCGCGCGCGATGTCAGCGAGAACCTGACAGGCCTCGTCCCAACGCCCTTGTTTCTGCAAGCTGACAATCGCGTCGAAGTTGATCGAGCGCATCAGAATATCCGCGGAGTGGAGCCCACCGAGTTCGGCGCGGACTTGCTCATTCAGCCGGCGATAGTAAACAGCAGTACTTTCCCAGCTCATTCCACCAATCAAACCAATCGTCCGCATTACTATTGCTCGCTCTGTCCAGTCGATGTGCTTGACGGAACGATAGCATCGGCACCGCGCAATCCGATTGCGGATCGCGGTCATCATACTCAGTTTGCCTGAGAAGAAACTTCATAGTTCGAGCGATCGGCGGAATAGGATTTCAAATTTTCCGATCCGTCGCATCAACGTTTCTTCGCTCGGCCCTGACAGACCAGAATGATGCAACGACGTGCAGCGCCGGGAGTTGCCGTGTGTGTCGCGTGAAATCTCACTGTGTGAGAAGAATGCCGGAGTTCGGTCTGCACCGGGAGTAGAACTCAGTGCAACTTAACACGCATGCGGATCAGACACGTTCCGCGAACACTCCGCATGAGCCGTTCATCGAAAACAAACGAGGTCGCCTCCTGGAGGGAAAGGCGACCTCGTGGAGCGCGCGAATGCCCTCGCGCCGGTCCATGTGCTCTGGGGAAGAGCGCCATATTTGACCACGGCGGCCGCGCTGGGGTGTGACGACAGCATGACACCGCCTGTGACAGTTGATCGCATCGGCAGATTCTTGCGTGTGGCCGCTCGACCTGATGCCTTCCATCAACGCAATATTTTTAATCCCGAAGCATCGTTCGGATTCTGAACGTCCTAGGCATGACGGGTGTATTGCTCGACACTCGCGCAGATTATCAGACGACCTGAGACCCCTCTGTTCAGATCTTCGACGTCGACTGCACGGCGCGCCAGAACGGCGCGCTGGTTGACGTAGCCCTTGTCAGTAATCTCGCCGCCATCGACAGATAGCGGCTCTGCCAGCAACAGCGCGCAAGTTGCATGGGTGGAAGACCCCCCGCCTGCCGCCTTCAGTCTTGCGAGCCCTTCCCCTATGGACGAACGCACATTTTCACAGTCAAGCACGGCATTGATGCTCGCTGATTCCGGCAGGCCGGACACCGCGCGACAGGCAGCCAGATTGGGAACGAGAAGGAATCGCACATCCTCGCCGCCATGGCCGGCCACGACAATATCTTGAACCAGCGGCGCCAACGCGGAGATTCCCGCCACGCGCAACGTTCCGACGTTGACCCATGTGCCTGATGTCAGCTTGAAATCCTCGGCGATGCGCCCGTCGAACAGCAAGCCTTGCGCCGGATCAGCCGGATCTGCAAATGCAACGGCATCGCCGATCAGATAGAAGCCGTCTGCATCAAAAGCTTTCGCGGTGAGGTCCGGCGCCTTCCAGTAGCCCGGCGTCACATTGGGCCCACGCACCCGCACCTCGAACTTGCCGTCCGATGGCACGAGCTTTAGCTCCGTACCGGGAATCGGCACGCCTATATTGCCTGATCTCGGCGCCTGAAAATGACAATCGGTCGCGAGTGGCGATGTTTCCGTCGATCCCCAGGCGGAAACCATCGGCAACGGACGCCCGATTGTCTCGATGGAAAGTGTCTCCAGCGCCGACCACGTGCTCTGCGGCAGGGCCGCACCGGCATAGAAGACGAACTTCACCTCGCTGAAGAATCGCTCTCGCAACCCATCGTCCTTCCGCAGGGATGCAATAAGCATGTCGAAGCCACGCGGCACGTTGAAATAGACCGTCGGCATGATGCTGCGCAGATTGGCGATCGACCTCGCGAACAATCCGGGCGCGGGCTTGCCACTATCGATATAAAGCGTTCCGCCGTTGCGAAGCACCATATTGAAGTTGTGATTTCCCCCGAACGTATGGCTCCAGGGCAGCCAGTCGAGAAGGACGAGTTCGCTCTGCGGCGCTTCGAGAAACGGCCAGGTCTGTGCCTTGGCCTGCTGGCTCGAGGTCAGCATGCGCTGGGTATTGATGACCGCCTTCGGCGCGCCGGTCGATCCCGACGTGAACAGGAATTTGGCGATCGTGTCGGCATCGATCGCCGCGAAGGCACGATAGATGGCTGCGCTCACCGGCGTCGTGACCACATCAGCATATGACCACGCCTTTCCGGCGGTCGCGCCACCACCGATGATGGCAGCAGTGTGAAACGGGGCGATCGCAGCGAGGGCCTGACCGAACCGATACAAGTCCGAGACGTAGATGGCACCGGGATCGAGAAGCTGAATTGCGCCACGCAGCTTTTCGAAGTCCTGCGACATCAGCGAATAGGCCGGCGAAATCGCAGCAACGGGCACACCGACATGCATCGCTGCCAGGGCGAGAACCGCATGCTCGATGCCGTTGTCCGATAGCACCGCGAGGGGCCGCTGCGCACTCATCTCTTGTGCAAGAATCCAGCTAGCCGCGCCGCGCACCCGCCGAAGCGTCTCAGCATAGCTCAGCGTCACCCAAGGCAAATCCGGACTGGACCGCTCCGCCAAAAAGATCTGCTCCGGCGCCCGTTGTGCCCAATGTTCGAGCCAGTCCCCGACACAACGCGCATAGGGACGCAGCCCTGTGTCGGATCGAAGAAGGATCGTACCGTCGGATCGCTGTTCTGCGTCAACCGACGGCGTCAGAAAAAATGGACTGCCCGAGCCAGCCGCATTGTCGCGGTCCAGAACCATCGCTTCTCTCCCCCATAACGTAGCCGTCTCTGTTCTTATTCGGGCTTTTCAGTCGAACCGGTCGTTGCCAGTTCGGATGCAACATCGATCAGTAAGTCTCGACGTGATATCTTCCACCGCCGCGCATCGCCGCTTTCAGATCCGACCAATCCATCGACGCGGCGCGGCAAATATCGGCGAAAGCCTCTTCGACGCCGCTTTCCATGCCTTTCAACCCGCAGATATAGACGTGGGTCTGCACGTCGCGCAGCAGCGACGTGATCGCAGCAGCTTCGCTGCGGATGCGATCCTGCACATAGATCCGTGGTTCGCCAGGCACGCGCGAGTAGCAGAAGTGCTTGCCCAGCAACTCCTCCGGAACCTTTTGCAGCGGACCGAAATAGGGCAGTTCCTCAGGACGGCGCGCACCGAAGAACAGGAGCAGCCGCCCGGGCGCGCCGGGCATCGCGCGCCGGCGGCGCTCCGTGAAGCCACGGAATGGCGCAGAGCCTGTGCCGGTACAGACCATGAGAACATTCGCCGACGGATCGTTCGGCAGCAGGAAGGTGGCACCGAATGGCCCGGTGACTTCGACCTTTGCGCCACGCGGCAGATCACAGAGATAGTTCGAGCAAAGCCCACCGACTTCACGCTTCACGGTCAGCGCCAGATTGTTGGTATTCGGCTTCTCGCCATCGCGCGAACTAGCGATCGAATAGAGCCGCACCTGATGCGGCTTGCCGTCCGCGCCCAGGCCCGGTACGACGATGCCGATGCTCTGGCCTTCGAGGATGGGAAACGGCTGCTCGCCGAAATCCAGGATGATATGGCGCACGTCGGAGTCGGCCGTCGCGTGGGTTAGCCGGAAATTGCCGGTCACTGTGGCCAGTGCGGGCTTGCCGCGGTTATAAAGATTGACCGACGCCTTGCTCGATGACAGCGGCGCGACGGGCTTTCCGCCCAGCCCCTTGCGTGCTTCTTCGAGCAACGCGCCGATCTCATCCTCGAGTGCCTCGATGGCGCCCGCGCCGGCACTATTGTCCGCGATCTCCTCCTGCGCCGGCAGGTCGCTCCAGGAGAACTGCTCGTCGAGCGAATACGGCGCCGCGACGACGCGCCAGTTGTCGATCGCGCCGGTCGGGCATGGCGAAATGCAATCCATGCAGTAATTGCAGATCTCTGCGTTGACGACATAGTTGTTGTCGTCATGCGTCACCGCATCGACCGGGCAGCTCTCCTCGCAGGTGTTACACCTGATGCAGATTTCCGGATCGATCAAATGCTGTTTGAAAGGAGCGTTCATGGCAAATCCCGCGCGTGCCATCGAGGACTGACAGCGGCGGAAGGAAGCTGGAAGTCCTTCCGCCGTGTGCGCTCGTTTCAGGCCGCAATCTTCACATATTCGAAATCGCCGGGCTTGTTGTCGATCCCGACCTTGGGTGCCGATATCCAGCTGGCGAACTTGCCGGGCTCGCTGACCGCCGTCATCAACGACGCGATGAAATCACCGTCGTCAACGGACGGCAGATAGTCGTTCCTGGCTTTCGCCCACGCAGCATCGCTCATGATGATGCCCTTCGGCGAAGCGTTCACATCGCGGAATTCACCGATCTGGCGATGGAACGCGGTGTGAGGCAGATCGAAGCGGAAATTGACGCCGGCCTTCTCGATGATCTTGTTCCAGCGCTCGACGCCCTTGGCACAATCTGCGGTGTAGTCGTCGCGCAGGCGCATATTGAGCGCGGTCAGCGCCGGCTCGTCGACCAGCTTGATTTCGCCATCGACGAATTTCAGGACCTGATAGATGTCGTTGGTGAGCTGGTGATCGTCCTCGATCTTGGTCTCCTGGAATCTTCCCTTCAGTCCGGAATTGTAGAAATTCGCGGCATTGGTCGAGACTTCCGAGCCGAACAGATCGAGCGACAGCGAATAGTGCAGGTTGATCTTCTTCTGCATGGTCGGCAAGTCGATCACGCCGAGCGCACGAATTTTTTCGATAGCGTTGGGATCCTCGATCCCCGCCGCCTTCATCGCTTCGCAGGTTCGCTGCAGCACGCGGCCGACGCCGGTCTCGCCGACGAACATATGATGCGCCTCCTCCGTCAGCATGAAGCGGCAGGTCCGCGACAGCGGGTCGAAGCCGGATTGCGCCAGACTCTCCAACTGCATCTTGCCGTCGCGGTCGGTGAAGAAGGTGAACATGAAAAAGGACAACCAGTCCGGCGTGGCCTCATTGAACGCACCGAGCATGCGCGGCGCATCGGCGTCGCCCGAGCGACGACGAAGAAGATCGTCGGCCTCCTCGCGGCCATCGCGGCCGAAATATTTCTGCAGCAGATAGACCATCGCCCAGAGATGGCGGCCCTCCTCCACATTGACCTGGAACAGGTTGCGCAAGTCGTAGAGCGACGGCGCGGTCTGGCCAAGATGACGCTGCTGCTCGACCGAGGCCGGCTCGGTGTCGCCCTGGATCACCACGAGACGGCGGAGCATCGCGCGATATTCGCCGGGCACTTCCTGCCAGGCGGGTTCGCCCATGTGTCGTCCGAAATTCACCTTGCGCTCGGTGTCCTGCGGCGCCAGCAACACGCCCCAGCGATATTCAGGCATCTTCACATAGTCGAACTTGGCCCAGCCTTTGGGATCGACCGATATAGCGGTGCGCAAATAGACGAGGGATTCCTGAAAACCTTCAGGCCCCATGTCGTTCCACCAATCGAGATAGCCGGGATGCCATCCCTCCAGCGCCTTGAGCACCTGGCGATCCTCGGCCAGATTCACGTTGTTCGGAATCTTGGTGCTGTAGTCGACATTCATGATGTTCATGACTGGGATCTCCCGCTGTATTTCTGATCGTTCGAATTGGGCAAGCCACCGACTTGCATTTACCCAAAGAGTGACACATGGCCGCGCTGTTCCAGTTGCGGAGGCTTACACGCGCGTCATGTCGAACTGCGCCTTCTGGCCGGTGCCGTAACGTCCAAGCGCGCCGTTCTCACCGACCGCATTGGGCCGCTGGAAGATCCAGTTCTGCCAGGCGGTCAGCCGCGAGAAGATTTTCGATTCCATCGTCTCCGGCCCGACAAATCGCAGATTGGCTTCCATGCCCGTGAGGCTATCGGGTGAGAAGCTGCAGCGTTCTTCGAAGAACACACGCACCTCGTCATCCCAGTCGATGTCATCGAGCGCGAAGGTGACGAGCCCGAGCTGCTCGGCGGTTTCCGCATCCAGCGGCTCACCAATCCTCGCTTCCGCGCGGGTGACATCCTCCGCATCGGCCTGGAAGCGCGACTGCAGCCGCGTCAGCCCGTGGCTCATCGGGTAAGGTCCGAAATTCATCGCGCTCAGCACGATAGCTGGCGGCGCGCGGTTGTCGCCCTGCTTTTGGCCGACCAGCATGTAGGAGCGGTCCGCAGCGAAGACGAGTTCGGCCAGCGTTCCGACAAAGCACGAGCCCGGCTCGACCAGCGTCACCAGCGTGCGCGAGGTCACATCGATGCGCTTCAGCACCCGCTTCCAGTATTGCCGTATCTCATTGACCAGCCAATGCGCCTTGTGCGTTTCGAGGAAGGCGTCATGAGCCAGCACATTGGCGCCTTCGCCATGCGACTTGAACACCAGCATGGCGGTCTCAAGTTCATTGATCCGCAGATGCAGAATGGCGTCGTCCAGCTCGCGCGCCACCTGCAGCGGCCAGAAGGAAGCGCCCTGCGCCATCATGCCCTCGACATCCGACGGCGCCGCAGCGTCAGGCGCTTTAATCGAGATAGTAGCAATTCGCTCTGCGCGATTGATATCGACATTGACCAGACCGTAACGAATACCGCTGTCATCGAAGCGGCGATTCAGCGGTGCCAGCTTGAGACCCTCGCCCGCGCCACTACGTTTCGACGTCGCCAGAAACTCTTTGGCCCGCTCCGCGACCTTGGCTTCAAGCTTGCTGTTCGGAATGATGTCATCGACCAGCCGCCACGCCACTGCGCGCTTGCCTTTGATGCCTTCCTCGATCGTGCAGAAGTAATCTGCGTGATCGCGGCGCACCTTGCGCTTGTCGACCACGCGCGTCAGACCGCCAGTGCCCGGCAGCACCGCCAGCAACGGCACTTCCGGCAGCGCCACCGCCGCCGAACCATCGTCCGCCATGATAATGTGATCGGTGGCCAGCGCCAGTTCATAGCCACCACCCGCAGCGGTGCCGTTGATTACCGAAATGAAGCGCTGGCCGGAATTTTCGCTCGAGTCTTCAAAGCCGTTGCGAGTCTCATTGGTGAATTTGCAAAAATTGACCTTGTGAGCATGGGTAGCGCCGGCCAGCATGCGGATATTGGCGCCAGCGCAGAACACGCGGTTCTTCCCGGAGCGCAGCAGCACGACCTTGACCTCGGGATATTCAAAACGAAGCCGCTGCACGGCATCCGCCAGTTCGATATCGACGCCAAGATCGTAGGAGTTCAGTTTGAGCTGATAGCCCTCGAACAGACCGCCATTCTCATCGACATCCATGGTGAGCGTCGCCACGTCGTTATCAACACTGAGCTTCCAGTGGCGGTAGCGCGACGGATCGGTTTGGAAGTCGATAAATTTGGCGCCGTTCGAGAGAACGCGTTGCTCTGCGGCCATGCTTCACCCTTTGACAGTCTTGATTTATGCGCCGTGCGCCTTGGTTATATGCACAATAATTCATGATATTGAGGGCGTCTAGGAAAATTCGATAGAATTATGCATTTTCTTTCATGCTCCAGTGATCTTGACCGGACCCCGCTCGGCCTCGTCGATCGCCAGTTGATGCGCGAGCGCAGACGCCAGCATCGCGACCGGAAAGTGCTCGGAAAAGCTTCCGGCAATACCCGCTGGCGGGCGCATGGCGAGTTCATCGAGTTCGGATAGTGCGTCCTGTAGCAATCGATGTGCCGCGCGCGGCCGCTGCAGACTGAGTTTCAGATTGGCATTGGCAACCTGAATACAGGCGCGAAGCAGAATCCGGTCGCGCCCTCTTTGCGGCGCTACCTTCCAAACAGCCTCGAGAATTTCGTGAGCCTCCCAGAAGAAGCTGGCATCGTTGAGCGCGAGCCCGTAGCGCAACGCCGGATCATCCGCCGGGACAAACCGGGCATAGCGCAGCGGGACCAGCTCCTTGGCCTGCGCCAGCGCGTCGTGATCAGCCTTCGTCTGCTTGCCGAGCCGATAGGGCCAGCGCGGCATCGCGAGAGAAGGAGTGACAGTCACGATCGTGCCCGCTTACGCAGCGCGTAATTCGCCCTCGCCGTGAAAATGCAGCAGACGATTGGCAAAATCCGCCACGGCCCGCAAGGTTGCCTCGGGGGCTTCGCGATGGGGCGAATGCGCAGCGCCCGGAATGATCTCGACATCCACCGGGCAATAGCATTCGGTCTCGGCGATCTCGATCTGCTTCATGGTGCCGTACTGATCGTCGGCTCCCTGCAAAATCTGCACGGGCACGCGCACATAAGCGAGATAGTCGGAAATATCCCAGTCGCGGAACTGCGGGTCGAGCCATGCGCCGTTCCAGCCATAAAACGCGTTGTCGACGTCATCATGCCAGCGCGCGAGCTTGGCTTTCAGGTCGTCCTCTTCATACGCCCTCTTGATGTCGGCGATGGACGCTACGGAAATATCCTCAACGACGAAATGCGGCGCGATCATCGAGACGCCGCGGATGCGATGATCCTGAATGCCGCCGGCATAGATTGCGGCGATGGATCCGCCATCGGAATGACCGACCAGCAAGCCGCGGCGAAAGCCGATGGCATCGAGCAGCTGCGGCAGCACCTCAAGTGCTTCGACATGCATGTAGTCCAGCGGCCGCGGCAGCGCGACCGGCGTCGATGCACCGTAGCCGGCGCGCGAATAGACGAAGACGCCGGCCCCGGTCGCCGCCTGAAGCCTGTCCGGGAAGTCGCCCCACAGCGCGACCGAGCCCAGCCCTTCATGCAGCAGCACGATGGTCGGCGCCACATCCGGTTGCGGACCGATCATGCGGTATTCGAGTTCGGACGCACCGATGGTCAGCCGTCCCGCGGATTGCAATGCACTCATCTTGTCATCCATCGCTCGGTTTCAGGCCGCGGCTCCATCGCGCAACTTGAAGCGCTGGATTTTTCCGGTGGCTGTTTTGGGAAGGGAATCGACAACCTCGATCCAGCGTGGATATTTCCATGGACCGATCCGTTGCTTGACGTGATCCTTGAGGGAGTCGCGCAGACCCTCCAGCACGGCATCCGGCTTGAGGACCACGAAGGCTTTCGGCTTCAACAGTCCCTCGGCGTCGGCCTCCGGCACGACCGCCGCTTCGGATACGGCGGGATGTGCGATTAGCGCGCTCTCGACCTCGAATGGGGACACCCAGATGCCGGACACCTTGAACATGTCATCGGCACGTCCGCAGAACGTATAGCGGCCGTCGGCGTCGCGGACATATTTGTCACCGGTGCGCGTCCAATGACCTTCGAAGGTGCGACGACTCTTGCTGCGCTGGTTCCAGTATCCCTCGCCGGCAGAAGGCGCATCGACGAGCAATTCGCCGATTTCTCCATCGGCGATATCGAGGCCCGCATCATCGACGAGCCGCACACGATAGCCTGGCACCGGCCGGCCGGACGTGCCGTATTTGATGTCGCCGGGAGCATTCGAGAGAAAGATATGCAGCAGCTCGGTTGAGCCGACACCATCGAGAATATCGACGCCGAAGCGGCTCTTCCAGCCGTTCCCCACCGACTCCGGAAGTGCCTCGCCTGCTGAGGTGCAGATGCGCAGGCGCGGAAGGCGAACTTCCGTTTTGAATCCCTCATCGTTCAACATTGCCGCGAACAATGTCGGCACCCCGAAAAAGATGCTCGGCTGATATCGGCGCATCAGGCCGAACATGGTGGCCGGCGTGGGTCGCTCCGGATTGAGCACCGTCGTGGCGCCAACCGACATGGGAAATGTCAGGGCGTTGCCGAGGCCGTAGGCGAAGAACAATTTGGCCGCAGACAGTCCGACATCGTCCTCGCGAATGCCGAGAACCTGCTTGCCATAGGTGGTCGCCGTTGCTTCCAGACTGGCGTGCAGATGGCGAACGCCTTTCGGCATGCCCGTGGATCCGGACGAGTACAACCAGAAGGCAGGCTCGTCCGCATGGGTCGCGACCGTGGTGAAGCTTGAGCTCTCATCCCTGACTTCATCGGCCAGACACTTGCGGCCATTGCCAGCGCCACCGACCACAATCACATGCTCAAGATCCGGCAAACGACCAAGCATGTCGTCGACTGCCGGCAAAAGCGCCGCGGAAACGAACAACACGCGTGCCCGGCAATCGGCCAGCACATAGGCGTATTGCTCCGAGGTCAACAGGGTATTGAGCGGCACCGGGACGATGCCGGCCCGGATCGCGCCAAGGAACACCACCGGAAAGTCGACGGTGTCGAGCATGATCATCGCGACGCGTTCTTCACGCCGGACGCCGAGCCGCCTCAGCAAATTGGCCAGTTGGCAGCTTTTTGTCTGCAGGTCGCCATAGGTCAGTTCGGTCACGGTATCGGTGAAGGCGAGCTTGCTGCCGCGCCCCTCATCGATGTTCCGGTCGAGAAGCCAGGTCACCGCATTGTAAGAACTGGACGGCCCACTCATGATGCGTTTGCACCTTGGGCGATTCCACAACCGTTGCTCACGGTGCTCTCCCTATCGTCTTTTTTGAATTATAATTCATATAAAGTCACCAACTCCGGTTGCTGTCAATCGCATCCGGAATTATCTTTCCTGAAATCCTCTGCGAGTACGCACGTCAAATGACCGACCAGGCCGATCCCGAAACCGCCTTTCTTGAACAGCTCGGTCAGCGTGTCCGCACCATGCGCGGCCTGCGCGGCATGTCGCGAAAGGTGCTGGCAAAAGTGTCAGGGATTTCGGAGCGCTACATCGCGCAACTGGAAAGCGGCAAGGGCAACGTGTCTATCGTGCTGCTGCGCCGGGTGTCCGGCGCCATGGGCGCCCATCTCGAAGATCTGATTCCAGCGGACGAACCGACAACGGAATGGCCGATCATTCGCGACCTCGTTCGTAACGCGACACCGAACCAGATCGCCCAGGCCAAGGACGTTCTCGCCGGACGGGGGAACGGTCAGTTCCAGAATTATATGTCATTCAGCGGCATCGCCCTGATCGGGCTGCGCGGCGCCGGAAAATCGACCCTCGGCAAATTGCTGGCGGACAAGATCGGCTGGAGCTTCGTCGAACTCAACAAGGAGATCGAGCAGCACAACGGACTATCGGTCGCCGAGATCATCGCCCTCTATGGACAGGAGGGCTTTCGCCGCATGGAACAGGCGGCGCTGAACGGCCTGCTGGGACGCAAGGAGCCCATCGTCCTTGCGACCGGCGGCGGCATCGTCTCGGAACCCGTGACCTTCGATCGGGTATTGTCGTCGTTCTACACAATCTGGCTCAAGGCCAAGCCCGAAGAACATATGGCGCGCGTCCGCCGCCAAGGTGACTTGCGCCCGATGGCCGACGACCGCTCCGCCATGCAGGAATTGCGCACAATCCTGCTGAGCCGCGAACCGCTTTACTCCCGCGCATCCGCCATTGTCGATACGGCCGGCCTCAGCAAGGACAAGGCTGCCGCGCAACTGGTCGGCGCGGTGTCGCGCGTGTTGAACACCAATGCCCAGGCTTTCGGGCTGAGAAGCGCTGCGTCATGACACTGGGCGAGCTTCTGCAAGCACGCGGCTTCGATCCCACCGGTGTCATGGCGATCCGTAATACCCTGCATGCCGAAGACGCCTCAAACGATTTCCGCGATCTCGCCGATGTCATCAGCGCCAATGCGCTGCCGATGTATGACCGCATGCAGGACGGCCCGCGCATTGCGCATCGGACAGCCGTGCTCTCCTTTGCCGCAACAGACGGCGGGCAGGCACGCCTGACAAGCCTGCGAACCTTCCTGCTGCGCAAGCCGGGAAGCGTTCCCGGCGATATCGTCTATGACTACGATGCCGCGCACCTGCTGCACAGCTTCATCGCGCGCGCCGCGACGCCCTGTTTTTACGACGCCATTGAACGGGAAGAGCTCAACGAGCTGTTCGGCCGCCTGGTGGTGCAATGGCCGGAGCCGCTTTCCGACAATATTCTTGCGGCCAATGACGATGCGTTGACCGTCGTCGTGGCCTGATCGCTCAAACCCCGAGATGGCGTTCCAGCACGTCTGGCTGCGCAGCCAATGCCGCGGGCGTGCCATCAAACACCACGCAGCCCTTTGACAGGATCACCATTCGGTCGGCGACTTTCGCCAGACTCCGGAAATCCTTGTCGACGACGATGGTCGCGATGCCCTCGCCCCGGACGATCGCCAGCGTCTGCCAGATAGATTGCGCCACCAGCGGCGCCAGACCTTCCGTGGCCTCATCGATCATGATCATATCGGGATTGGTCATCAGCGCGCGACCGACGGTCAGCATCTGCTGCTCGCCGCCCGACAATTGGTGCCCGCCATTGTTGCGGCGTTCATGCAGACGCGGAAACAGCTCGAAGATTTTCGGCAGGGTCCAGGACTGACGCCCGTGATTGCCTGGTCGCGCAGCCATCACCAGATTTTCGGTGACCGACAGCGAGCCGAAAATGCCTCGGCCCTCCGGCACCAGTGCCATGCCGCATCGCGCGATCGTTTCGGGCGCTGCATTGCGGATATCGCGGCCACGGAAGCGCAAACTGCCATGGCAACGGGGCATCAATCCCATCAGCGAACGCAACAGCGTGGTCTTGCCCATGCCATTGCGGCCGATCAGCGCCACCTGCTCGCCCGGCGCGAAGGTCAGATCGATGCCATGCAGAATCTGGCTGGCGCCGTAGAACGCATCTAACTTTTCCACCTCCAGCAAGGCCGTCATGCGATGCCTCCACCAGCACCGAGATAGGCGGCGCGCACGCCGGGATCCACGCGCACGTCCTGCGGCAAACCTGTGGCAATGACACGGCCGTCCTGCATCACCGTCAATCGGTCTGCCAGCTCGAATACCGCGTCCATATCGTGCTCCACTACCAGCAGCGCACGGTCGGCCTTGAGCGACGCGATCAATCCAATGATGCCCCGCGCTTCCGATGGCCCCATGCCGGCCAGTGGCTCGTCGAGCAGAATGACCTGCGGATTGGTCGCCAGCACCATCGCGATTTCCAGCTGGCGCTGTTCGCCGTGACTGAGTCTATCGGCAATGATCTGCGACCGCGCGGATAATCCGACCCGGTCAATCGCATCGGTGACCAACTGGAGATATGGCCGGTCGCACCGCGTGCCGCCAAACATCCGCAGCGGCGTGGTTGAACGGGCCTGCGCTGCAAGACGCACATTCTCATGCACGCTAAATTGCGCGAACAGCGTTGTCTTCTGATAGGCCCGGCCGAGACCGGCACGCGCGCGGCAATCCGGCGACAAGAAGGTGATATCCGCGCCATTCAGCAGGACCTCACCCGACGTTGGCAGAAGTTCGCCGGCCAGCAGATTGATCAGTGTGGATTTTCCGGCACCGTTCGGGCCGATCACCGCGTGGATCTCGCCGGCGCAAATGTCGATCGACACGTCGGAAACGGCCAGCAGACCTCCGAAGCGCTTCTGCAATCCAGCGGCACGCAGCGCAATGTTACGCATGACGAGCTTCCACAGCTGCAGGCTTGATCTCGGCTGCGCGTTGCGGCGACGCCCCGAACACCATCGACCAGATCTGCCGGACACCATTGGGCAACAGGATAACGATGCCGATGATGATCAAGCCTTCGACAAGCTTCCAGTTGTCGAGATGCGCCTTCAGCACTTCTTCCATGCCGATCAGAACCAGCGCACCGACCAGCGGCCCGGTGACCGAGCGCAGGCCACCGATCAGCACCATCACCAGGATCGTCGCCGATTGATGCCATCCCAGCATCTGCGGCGCGACGAAGCCGAACTGGGCTGCGGACAGATAACCGGCAATGCCGGCCAGCGCGCCGGACAGGGTGAACGCCGTCAGGCGGAGGCGAAAGATCGGAAAGCCGAGCGATCGCGCCCGGCGCTCATTGTCGCGGGCTGCCGCCAGCGCCCGCCCGAAAGGTGAGCGGACCACCATCGTGAGCAGAGCGATCACACCCACCAGGAAGCCCAGCACGACAAAGTAGAAAGTCGTGGGCTTGTCGAGATCGAGCAATTGGCGGCCGGCAATGGCGATCTCGGGCCGGATGTTGATGGAGATGCCATCCGATCCGCCCGCAAATTTGGTATCGTGGAAGAAGAAGAACAGCATCTCGCCAAAGGCGAGCGTCACCATGATGAAATAGACGCCGCGGGTGCGCAGCACCAGCGCACCGATCAGCAGGGCCGCGGTGCCGGAGCAAAGGATAGCAATCGGAAGTGTCGTTAGCAGCGACGCCGCATCGTAACGCGGCGACAACAGCGCCAGCACATATCCGGCGAGGCCGAAAAAGGCCGCATGACACAGGCTCACCAAACCGCCATGACCGACCACGAGATTCAGTGACATGGCCAGCATGCCCATGATGAGCGCCTTGGCAAAGAATTGCGTGTAATAGGTCGATACATAGAATGGCAGCGCAATCGCCAAAGCCAGACAGGCGATGCCGAACAATCGGACCCGCAGATTGGGTATGCTCATATCAAGCATCCTGGCGTCCGAGAATTCCACTGGGCCGCCACAGCAACACGGCTGCCATCACCACATAGATCAGAATGCTGGACACGCTGGGAAAGAACACTTTTCCGAACGTATCCGTGAGGCCGATCAGCAGTGCGCCCACGGCAGCACCAGCGACCGAACCGATGCCGCCGAGCACGACCACGACAAAGGACAGAATCAGCATGCCGTCGCCCATGCCGGGAAACACCGTCGAGATCGGCGCGATCAGGATGCCGCCGAGCGCCGCCAGCGCGATGCCGGCGGCGAAGACGTAGCGATTGACCCGGTCGAACTTGATGCCGAGTACGCGCGCCATCTCGCGATTTTCCGAACCTGCCCGCACGATCATGCCGATTTTAGTACGCGCGATCACGAAGAAGATGACGAGTGCCGCCACCAGGCAGAACACGCAGATCGCCAGCCGGTAGACCGGATAGGACAGGTTGTCGGTCAGCTGGATCGACCCCGACAGCCACGCCGGCGGGGCGACCGCGTGCACGTCCTTGCCGAACAGCAACTGCCTGATTTCATCGATGACCAGGATGAGGCCGAAGCTGAGCAGCACCTGCGCTAAGTGATCCCGGCCATAGAGAAGACGAACGAAGACGGTCTCAAGCAGAATGCCGGCGATGAAGGCAACCAGCACACCGCCAAGCAAGGCGACGACAAAACTGCCGGTCACCAACGTGATCCAGTAAGCCAGATAGGCGCCGAGCATGTAGAACGCGCCATGGGCGAGATTGATGACCCCCAGGATACCGAACACCAGTGTCAGACCGCTCGCGACAAGGAACAGGACCGCGCCATACTGAACCGCATTCAGCAACTGAACGCCTAGTGTGATGAAGTCCATCAGATCAATCCAACCACGGAGGGCCACCTTCAATCGCCAGCACAATCAAGCAGGCCATGCCTGATTGTGCTGCGGCACCTCCCTCACGGAAGGCGTCACGCGCAGCAGGCGCGCTTCGATCTCCATCAACGGACCGCGCAACGATGCTTCAGGTCATCTTGCAGCCGCGCGCGGGATCGTCGACAGCGGCCTGGGCGACCGAGATCATCTCGTTACGCCCGTTGCGGACCTCGCGCAGATAGATGTTCTGGATCGGGTTATGCGCCTTGTTGAAGGACAGCGGCCCACGCGGGCTATCGATCTTCGCAGCCCCCATCGCCGCGATCATCTTGTCGCGCGCATTGAAATCGCCGCCGACGGCGGTCAGCCCGATATCCAGCAGCGCCGCACCATCGTAGCCCTGTACAGCATAGATATCGCCGTCCTTGCCCGTCTTGGCCTTGAAGGCTTTGAGGAAGGCGAGATTGGCGGGATTGTCGAGATTGTCCGCGTAGTGCAGCGTCGTCCTGATGCCCTTGGCGGCTTCGCCCTGCGCTTCGATGGTGCCGTCGGTCAGAAAGCCTGCGCCATAAAGCGGAATGGTCTTGTTCAGGCCCGCCGCTGCATAGTCCTTGACGAACTTCACCGCGCCACCGCCTGCAAAGAAGCTGAACACAGCATCGGGCTTCAACTGCGCGATCTGCGTAATCAGTGCCTGGAATTCCACCTCCGGAAATGGCACCGTCAGGTCAGCCACGATCTTGCCGCCGTTCTTGGTGAAGTTTTCAGCGAAGGCGCCGATCATCTCGGCCCCGGCCGTGTAACGCCATGTGATCGTGACCACGTTCTTGATACCGGCATCGGCCATCACCTTGCCCATTGGGTAGGTACTCTGCCAGTTCGAGAACGATGTGCGGAAGATGTTCGGCGCGCAGGCCGGACCGGTCGCGTCATTGGCGCCGGCATTCGGAATGATCAGCAGCGTCTTCGTGTCACGCGCGACCTTGACCATCGCCATGGCCACGCCGGAATGCACGGTACCGATAACGACGTCCGCTTTCTCGCGGCCAACCAGCCGGTTCATGTTGTCGGTGGCTGCTTCCGGTTTCGATTCATCGTCCACCTGCACGAATGCAATGTCGCGCCCGCCGAGCTTGCCGCCCTTCTGTTCGACATAGAGGCGGAAGCCGTCATCAATGAACTGGCCAAGCTTCGCATAAGTCCCGGTGTAGGGAAGCATCATCCCCACCTTCAACGGCGCGTTCTGCGCGATGGCCGGGCTATGAAGCGGTGACGTCGCAATGAATGTTGCTGCACCGGCGGTCCCGGACAGCATGGCGCGCCGCGTCAACGGACGCAGAAACCCCTTGGTGGTCATCGGCTCGTCTCCCCTCGGAATAATTGATGACCGGTTGATCCGGCCTACCAATGCAGATTGACGCCAGGTGGGAGCATTGCCCTCCACCCGCGCTCGCATCTCTGCAGCATAATGCACGAAATTGGAAAAGATCAAGAATTATAATTCATAGTCAGCGGCAGTGGGTAGCCACGCTCATTCAAATCAATCGCTGTTCACCATCATGGCGGCTGCTGGCGTTGCCGGCGCATAGTTGTGCAGGGCAGCAAGAATGGAGCGGGCGCCGCGCCGCGCGCCTTCGGTCTGTACCCAGACCAGCGACAGGATAAGTTCAAGCCCGGGATCGACCGGCAGCGCGACGAGGCGTGTATCGAACGAGACAAGCGCGCTTTCAGGGAGTACTGACACGAAGCCGAAATCCAGCATCAGGTTGGCGATGATCGGGATCGAGTCGATTTCCGTGATTGTCAGCGCGTCGATATCTGCCTGAGGCAGCAATTGCGCGAGCAGTCTGTGGGCGGCCTGCCCGAGGCCAGTGCGTCGGCTGGGTAGCGCAAGCGGTTGCTGGCGAAGTACCCGCATGACATCGGGTTGGTCGCCCAGCACCTCGCGCGCGCCGACGACCACAAGCTTCGAGCGCACCAGAGCACGCGACGACACATCGGCGGGGATCGTATCGCTGTCGATCAACGCGACGTCGCAGCGCTTGTCCTTCAGGCCGGTGAGCAGATCCTCTGCCGTACCATTGGTGACAAATAGTGGCTGCGTCGGCCGATCCCGGTGCCAGGCTGCGACGAGAAAGGCCAGCAGTCGCGCGACATTGCTTTCATGGCCGAGCGGCATCACCGCCCCGAGCCTGATCGTGGCATTGGTCGAACGGAAACGTTCGCGCGCACGCCGCGACAGGCGCTGCATGGTTTTTTCGAGCTCGCCGAGCGATGCAATCAGCAGCTGGCATGCAGTCGTCGGCGTGACGCCGACCCGCGAACGATCGAACAGCACACGGCCGAGCTCGTCTTCCACCCGCGCAATCTGCCGCGCGAGCTGCGGCTGACCGAGACGAATGATGCGTGCGGCACGGCGTACGCTACCGGTCTCGGCCACCAGCGCGACACGTTGTAGGGCCGTGAGGCTGATGTCGCGTGAAGCACAAAAGGCGTGCGCCGCATCCACACCCAGACGCGGCGCGATCATTGCCCGCGCAATATCCGATGCAGCCTCGATATCATTCAGCATGCGCCGCGCCTCAAGCGTCAGAAAGCTTGCCGCGCCCGCCCGGTTCAGCAATGGCGCTGCGATGGAGCGTTCGAACCGTTTCACCGCCGCCGAGATCGTACTTGGCGCCCGGCCGAGCTGGCGCGCTGCTTCGCGCACATTGCCGCAACGAAGTACCACGGCTGTCATCACCAGGGTCGCAATGTCCATTCCATTATCATCCGGCTCTGTAGTCGAATTTTTCGCGCTGCAGCGAGAGCGTATAGGATGTCCATCAAATGGGATATCCCCCCGATACACAATTGCGTTAGCCTTCATAATAGGGACTGCGGAGCCAGATGCCGGCTTGGCCTGGCCGCACCAATGGAGGTGTTCGATGAAAGCAATGATCGTTGCCGCCGGGCTTCTGGCTTTGGCCAGCCCCGCATTCGCGCAGTCGCAGGAACCGCTGAAGTCTGCGATCGACTCGACCTTCGCGCCGCATGCGATGCCCAAACTGTCGGGCGGCCTCGAAGGCTTCAATATCGACGTCGTCGATGAGATGTCGAAGCGCATCAAGCGCCCGATCACGGTGGAAGGCGCGCAATTCGCCGGTCTCCTTCCAGCGCTTCAGGCCGGCACCTATGACTTCCTCGCCGCTGTGGTCACTGTCACGCCCGAGCGCGCGCAGCAGTTGCTGTTCATGGAAGGCTTCGTCGACGCCGACTATCGCTTCATGACCTTGGCCTCCGCACCGCCGATCACCAAGCTCGAAGATCTCTCTGGCAAGACCATCGCCGTGCAGAAGGGCGCGATCTACGAGAAATGGGTCAACGACAATGCCGCCAAATATGGCTGGAAGTCGGAATCCTTCGCCACCAGCACCGACGCGGCGCAAGCGGTGCTCGCCGGCCGTGCCGATGCCAACATCTCGGCCGCCACCGTCGTCGCCTGGATCGTGAAGAACAATCCGCGGCTGAAGAATGCCTACCTCTACAAGACGGGTCTCGTCTGGAGCATGCCGCTGCGCAACGGTAATACCGAACTGCGCAACAAGCTCGAAGACGCACTGGTCTGCATGAAGCAGGATGGCACGCTGAAGAAACTCTACGTGAAATGGTTCGGTGTCGAGCCGGAGGCCGGTTCGGCGACCACCACCATCTATCCCGGCTATGGCGCACCAGGCGTTGCCGGCTATGACGCGACCGAGCAGAAGCCGACCTGTTCATGAGTTCGGCAGCAGCAGCGCCTGTGCCCCGTTATCTGCTCGAAGCACGCGGCGTCCGGAAGAGCTTCGGCCCAACCGAAGTCCTGAAGGGCGTCGATCTTCTGGTCGAGCCGGGTAAGCTGGTCTTTCTGATCGGCCCATCCGGCTCGGGCAAGAGTACCTTGCTGCGCTGCTGCAATCGTCTGGAGGAGCCGGATGGCGGCTCCATCATCATCGACAATGTCGACCTTCTGTCGCCGCGCACCGATATCAACGCCGCACGGCGACAGATCGGCATGGTGTTCCAGAGCTTCAACCTCTATCCGCACCTCACTGTACAGCAGAACATCACGCTGGCCCTGCGCAAGGTCGCCGGCATGAGCACCGCTGACGCCAACACTCGTGCCGCGGAGATGCTGGCGCTGGTGGGTCTACCCGACAAGGCCGCGTCCTATCCCGCGCAGCTCTCCGGTGGCCAACAGCAACGCATCGGCATTGCGCGCTCGCTCGCGCTCAATCCCAAGATCATCCTGATGGATGAGCCGACCTCGGCACTCGACCCTGAACTCGTCGGCAGCGTGCTCGCTGTCGTCAAGGATCTGCGTGCGCGCGGCATCACCATGGTGATCGCCAGCCACGAGATGAATTTCGCCCGCGAAGCCGCCGACAAGGTCGTGTTCCTCGATGGCGGTCTCGTCATCGAACAAGGCAGTGCCGAAGACGTTTTCCTCCGGCCGCAGGAAGATCGCACCAAACGTTTCCTCGCGCAGATCAGGCACTAGGTCATGACCGCCGCCGACGCGATGAGCAACTGGGACCGCTTCGTCTTCACCTTCTTCAATGCGGATATCGCGATGAAGTATGGCTGGGAGATTTTGCAGGGCACCGGCGTTACCATTCTTGCCGGTCTCGCAGTGGTCATCACCGGTATCGGCGCCGGCTTCGGCCTCGCCGCGCTGCGCGCTATCGGCTGGAAGCCGGTCAATTTCCTCATCATCGTGTTCGTCGATATCTTCCGCTCGCTGCCGCCATTGGCGATCATCCTCGTCCTGTTCTTCGGCTTTCCCAATATCGGCATCGTGCTGCCTAGTCTGGTCGTGCTGTGGATGTCGCTTGGTGCCGTGCTCGCCGCCTTCGCCGAGGAAATCTTCTGGGCTGGCATCACCTCGGTGCCCAAGGGCCAATGGCTGGCCGCGCGCTCCACGGGCCTCACTTTCGCGCAGACCCTGCATTACGTGATCCTGCCGCAGGCCGTTCGCCTTGGCATTCCGCCGCTGACCAACCGCGCGATCTCCATCACCAAGAACCTCGCGCTCGGCAGCGCCATCGGCGTCAACGAGATTCTGGGCCGCGCCAATTCCGCGCTGTCGATGTCCGCCAATGCGACGCCGCTCACCATGGGCGCGCTACTTTACGTGCTGGTCTTCATTCCACTGGTGATCGCCTCCCGTACGCTCGAACGCAACTATCGGTGGGGTGAGCACTGATGGAGCAGTTCACGCAGGAATTCTTCAATCTCGACGTCATGGCGAAGGTCGCACCGTTCCTGCTGCAGGGCTTGCAGCAGACGCTTCTGCTATGCTCGTTCCTGATCCCGATCGGCCTCGTCAGCGGTATCCTCGTGATGTTGCTGACCACCAGCCCCTATCGCCTGCTGCGCTGGCCGGCGATCGCCGCCGTCGATTTCTTCCGCGCCTTTCCGCCGCTCGTGCTGCTGGTCTTCGTCTATGCGGGCCTGCCCTTTATCGGGCTGCGCGTGCCCGCGCTGGTGGCTGTGGCCGTCGCCTTCCTGATCAATTCGGCAAGTTACTACGGCGAGATCTATCGCGCCGGCATGGTTAGCGTGCCGAAGGGCCAGCGCGAGGCCGCGCGGTCGACTGGACTCTCCGCCACACAGACATTGCTTTACGTGACGCTGCCGCAGGCGATCCGCAACGTGCTACCCGATTTGCTCTCGAACACGGTCGAGCTGGTGAAGCTCACGACGCTGGCCAGCGTCATCTCGGTGCCGGAGCTGCTGCATTCCGCCAATCTGGCGCGCTCGCTCACTTACAACTCATCGCCGCTGATCCTCGCGGCCATCATCTATCTGCTGTTGCTGTTGCCAGTCGTGCGGCTGATCGCGCGGCTGGAGCACAGGCTCTAGGAGACTTTGCACATGGATTTCGATCTGGTTCTCACCGGCAAGGTGATCGGTCACGACAGCATCATCGAGAACGGCTGGGTCGCGGTCCGCGACGGGCGCGTCGGCGCCGTCGGTGAAGGTACGCCGCCTGCCGCACGCGAACGGCAGGATTTCAAGTCAGGCATGATCCTGCCGGGCGCCATCGACGCACAGGTGCATTCGCTGTCGCAGCGCAATCAGGAAGACTTCATCTGGTCGACGCGCTCCGCCGCAGCCGGCGGCGTGACCACCATCGTCGACATGCCCTATGATGAAGGCGATCTGGTCTGCTCGGCTGCTGCGGTCGAGCGCAAGATCGCCCATGCGAGCAAGCAGGCGCGCGTCGATTTCGCGCTCTATGGCACCATCGACCCCGAAGAGGGTCCGGCACGTATCGCCGAACAGGCCAAGGCCGGCGTCGCCGCCTTCAAGTTCTCCACCTTCGGCACCGACCCCAAGCGCTTTCCGCGCATCCCCGCGCCGCTGCTCGCCGATTGTTTCGCCGCCATTGCGCCGACCGGCCTCGCAGCCGGCGTCCACAACGAGGACGACGAATTCATCCGCGATGCCGTCGCCAAGGTGAAGGCCAAGGGCGTCACCAACTGGCGCGCGCATGTGATGTCGCGCCCGCCGCTCGCCGAAATCCTGGCGATGCTGCAGATCTATGAGACCGGCGCCGAGACCGGTTGTCCCGCTCATGTGGTGCATTGTTCTGTCGCACGCGGTTATGACATTGCGGCGTGGTATCGCTCCGAGGGTCATCACGCCACGGTGGAATGCTGCATCCACTATCTCGTGCTCGACGAGGAGAACGACGTCTCCCGCCTCGGCGGCAAGGCCAAGATCAATCCGCCCGTGCGCCCGCGTGCCGATGTCGAAGCGCTGTGGGCAGAGCTTGCAGCCGGACGCGTCTCGCTGGTCTCGACCGATCACGTCAGTTGGTCGGAAGATCGCAAGATCAATCCGGACATGCTTGCCAATGCGTCTGGCGTCCCCGGCCTCGAAGCCATGGTGCCGCTGCTGGTAAAGGGCCTCGTCGAACGCAAGCTGCCGCTGACCCATGCCGCGAAGCTGATGTCGTTCAATCCGGCGCGGCACTTCCGCATCGACGATCGCAAGGGCGCGCTGGCGCCTGGCCTCGACGCCGACATCACCGTGCTGGTGGACAAGCCCATCGTCTATGACGGTGCCGCAAGCGGCAACAACGTGGTCGGCTGGTCCCCCTATAACGGCATCACGCTGCCGTGGACCGTGGCTGCGACCTACGTGCGCGGCCAGCTTGCTTTCGATGGCAGCAAGGTTCTCGCCGAACCTGGCAGCGGACAATTCGTGCGGCCACCGCTGCTTCTCTCAGAGCGACTGCCGGTGGCGTGACGCCCGCCGTTCCGATCACCGACCACGTATCGAACACAAGAACATTTGCCGAGGAGACATTCCGATGGGACGTATTCTGACCGAACGCGATATTGAAGCCGCCGTGCGCGGCGGCGGTGTCTACGCTGCCGGTGGCGGCGGCTGGGCAGATCACGGGCGCATGCTCGGCCGCGCCGCGATTCTCGTCGGCAAGCCCGAACTCGTGTCGATCGACGAACTCGACGATGACGACTGGGTGGCCACAGCCGCTGCGATCGGCGCGCCAGCGTCGACCACCGCTTGGGAGATGCAGGGCAAGGATTACGTTCGTGCGGTACAACTGCTGCAGGACGCGTTGGGTGAACCGCTGAAAGGCCTCATCATCGGTCAGAACGGCAAGTCCTCCACCATGAATGCCTGGCTGCCTTCGGCGCTGCTCGGCACCAAGGTGGTCGATGCCGTCGGCGATATGCGCGCGCATCCGACCGGCGACATGGGGTCGATCGGCCTTGCCGGCTCGCCCGAGCCGATGATCCAGACCGCCGCCGGCGGCAACCGCGCCGAGAACCGCTACATCGAACTCACCGTGCGCGGCGCCACCGCCAAGGTGTCGCCGATCCTGCGTACGGCAGGCGACATGTCTGGTGGGTTCATCGCCTCCTGCCGCAATCCGGTCCGCGCCTCCTATGTGCGCGACAACGCCGCTCTGGGCGGCATTTCGCTCGCGCTGCGCCTCGGTGAAGCCATCCTCGCCGCCGAGCCAAAAGGACCAACTGCCGTGATCGACGCGATCTGCAAAGACACCGGCGGCTCCATCCTTGGCAGCGGGAAGATTACTGCGAAGAATGTCGTCTATACACCGGAGGCCTTCGATATCGGCACGCTCACCGTCGGTAGCGGCGACAAGGCCATCACACTGCACGTGATGAATGAATACATGGCCATCGTCGACGCAAATGGTAAACGCCTCGCGACCTTCCCGGACATCATCGCCACACTGTCCGACGAGGCCGAGCCGATGAGCGTGGGCCATCTCGAAGTCGGCATGAACGTGCATCTGTTCCATGTGCCGAAGACGATCATTCCGCTCGCCTCCAGCGTCAAGGACCCGGCGGTCTATCCATCCGTCGAGCGCGCCATGGGCATCGAGATCGCGCGCTACGCACTGGCCTGAGACACGACAGGAGTCCGTCATGACATCAGCGAATCCACGGCACCCCGATTTTCCGATTCCTGGCGGCCCAAAGCTGCGCGCCAAGGGCTGGCGGCAGGAAGGTCTGTTGCGCCTTCTGGAAAACGTGCTCGCGGTCGGCGAGGATCCGTCGAGCCTCGTCGTCTATGCGGCGCTGGGGCGCGCGGCCCGTAACTGGCCGGCGCACAAGGCCATCGTGCAAGCGCTGACGACGATGGAGGAAGACCAGACTCTGGTCATTCAATCCGGCAAGCCGGTCGGCCTGCTGCGTACCCACGCCAAGGCGCCGCTGGTCATCATGGCGAATTGCAACATCGTGGGACAATGGGCCAAGGCCGAGATCTTCTACGAACTCGAACGCAAGGGCCTGATCTGCTGGGGCGGACTCACGGCCGGCGCCTGGCAGTATATCGGCTCGCAGGGCGTCATCCAGGGCACCTACGAGATCTTCATGCGCATTGCCGAGCGGCGCTTCGGCGGCACCCTCGCCGGGCGTTTCGTCCTCACCGCCGGGCTCGGCGGCATGGGCGGCTCGCAGCCGCTCGCCGGGCGCATGGCCGGTGCGGCGATCCTCACCGTCGACATCGATCCGGAACGCGCGCGCAAACGCAAGGAGATCGGCTATCTCGAAGAGATCGCCCCGGATCTTGATTCTGCGCTGGATATGATCGGCGCTGCAAAGGCCGAGCGTCGCGCGTTGTCGGTCGGCCTCGTCGGCAATGCCGCCGATATCTATCCGGAAATCGCCCGGCGCGGCATCGTTCCCGATGTGGTGACCGACCAGACCGCGGCCCACGATCTTGTGTTCGGCTATGTACCTCGGACCCGATCGCTCGACGAGGCGCGTGCCATGCGCAAGACCGCGCCAGAACAGTTGATGGCGGAGAGCCGCGCGTCGATTGTCGACCATGTGCGCGCCATGCTGACCTTTCAGGCGCGCGGCGCGGAAGTGTTCGACAACGGCAATCTCATTCGCACTCACGCCAAGGAAGGCGGCGTCGCAAATGCCTTTGATATCCCCATTTTCACGGAAGCCTATCTGCGCCCGCTCTTTGCGCGCGCCATCGGTCCGTTCCGCTGGATGGCGCTGTCGGGCGATCCCGACGATATCCGTGCCATCGACGATCTCGTCCTGAGCCTGTTCGGCGATAACCAGATCGTTTCGAACTGGATCAAGCTCGCTCGCCAGTACGTACCTTTCGAAGGCTTGCCGGCCCGCATCGCCTGGCTCGGTCATGGCGAGCGCAGCGAATTGGCGCTGGGCGTGAATGAACTCGTCGCCAATGGCACGCTCAAGGGACCGGTCGCCTTCTCGCGCGATCATCTCGACGCCGCCGGCATGGCGCATCCAAACATCATGACCGAGAACATGCGCGACGGCTCCGACGCCATCGCCGACTGGCCGCTGCTCGACGCGATGGCGCTGTGTTCGTCCCAGGCCGACCTCGTCGCCATCCACTCCGGCGGCGGCGGCTATGCCGGCTACATGACCAGCGCCGGGGTCACCCTGATCGCCGACGGCACGGCCGCCGCGGCAGAACGACTCGCCATGAGCCTCGACAACGACACGGGCCTCGGCGTCATCCGCTACGCGGATGCGGGGTATGGCGAGGCCATCGACGAGGTCTCGCTCAAGCACATCCCGCATATACAACTCTAGAACGGTCGTTCCGAACACATTCTATGGCGTGTTGGGCGAGAGCCCGCCCGCGGACAAGCTTTGGGAACTTCGCTTCGCGCCAGCTCACAGGCCCTATCGCCCAATATGCGACCGCGAAAATCGGAAAATTCAGTGCGTCAAGGGCTCACGCGCACCGGCAGAAGCCGACACCCCAATTGCACAAAAGTCAGTCGCATCCGGAAGCGGGAACACCGCTGGTAGGTGGTTGAAATTGCGGAGCTCTCTCTATAGACCGACGGAGCCAAAGCGATCCGCGGGCCCAGCCCACCCTTTATTGCCTTGGCCTTTGGGGCGTCGCCAAGTGGTAAGGCAGGGGATTTTGATTCCCCCATGCGGAGGTTCGAATCCTCCCGCCCCAGCCAAGCAGTCCGGCCAAACGGCCGATTGCCCCAATTTGTCGAGAAAGGCCCGTATTGGGCGGCTTTTCAGGCGATCGGGAAAGTCTCCGGGTGGCAAAATCGGCCCCATAACCCGCCCAATTCCCAAAAATCTCCGGCTAACACCGCAGAAATCCCCGTTTTCGGGAGACTGCGCGCGGAGACTTGGTTCGATCTTCGCTGGATGGCCAGCCCCAGAGTGGGCTTCTCGCCAGTCTCCAAACGCAATGGACCGATTTTGGGGTTTTCCGCTGCGCACTGCGCGGCGGATGAGCGCAACAGGTTTCTTGGGCGTAGCTACTCCATCCGAAAGTGGCGTCCATTTGCTCTACTATTTCCGGCAGGAGAACAGTCTCCAGAAAGGCATTTCTGAAGGCACAGATCGCGGATTTTCGGGAGGGGCAAGGCTGACGACTGCCTCTGTCCGCTTTGCGCCGTGTTAAAAAACTCCGCCTTTGAGGCTTGCCACTACCTCACAGCCCGCTCCAAACGCGACAGCATGTAGTCGACCTCCTCGCGCGCCCTCACCGAGAGAACCGAGCCGGGCTTGCGCTGGGCATCCGATGCCAGGAACCCACGCTTCATCATCACATATTTCCGCACGGCGAGGCCAACGCCCTGCTGCTGTTCGTATCGCAAGAGCGGCAAGTGCGCATCGAACAGATCATGCGCCTCGTCGCGCTTGCCGGCCTTCTGCAGCCTGACCAGCTCGACCAACATGTCCGGAAAGGCGTAGCCAGTCATTGCGCCGTCTGCACCACGCTCCATTTCGAAGTCGAGGAACAGTCCGCCATTACCGGTCAAAATCGAGATCGGTCGCAACGACCCTTCGGCCTGGAACGCACGCAGCGTCGATATCTTTTCAAGACCGGGCCAGTCTTCATGCTTGAGCATAACGCAGGAAGGATTCTCCTGCACGATCTGACGGATGACTTTCGGCGTCATCTGTACCGACAGTGTCAAAGGATAGTCCTGGATCACGAACGGAATGTCGGATCCGATCGCTTCGATCGCCTGACGGTAATAGCCGGTGATTTGATCGTCGGTACGCAGGCTCGGCACAGGAGCAATCATCACACCCGCCGCGCCATTCTCCATCACGGTTCGCGACAGCGCGCGCATCGCTGCGAAACCAGGCGCCGAAACGCCGACGATCACCGGCAGTTTTCCGAAGCCCTTCACGAAATGCTTGGCAATCGCAATCGATTCCTCGGGCTCGAGCTTCGGCGCCTCACCCATGATGCCAAGCACCGTGACGCCGGTTGAGCCAGCCTTGAGGTATCCGTCGATCAATGTGCCGAGCGAGGCCTCATCAAGACGACCATCGGGATGAAACGGGGTGGGGGCGATTGGGAAGACGCCAGAGGCGGTTGCGTCGAGAGCCATGATTTGATCCTTCAGATGCTAGTAATGAGACCACCATCGACGCGGATGACCGAGCCGTTGACGTAAGATGCGCGGGTGCTGGCGAGAAAGGCGACCACATCAGCATATTCTTGTGGCTCGCCATAACGGCCGGCAGGAATACTGGCGGTGCTCTCCGCAGACACATCCTCGACGGAGCGGCTTTCACGCTTTGCCTTCTGCTCGTCCAGGAAACGGATGCGACTGGTGGCAACCCGGCCTGGAAGCACGATATTGGCTGTGATGCCGTCACACCCAACTTCGCGGGCCAGCGTCTTCGACCAGCCCACGAGCGACAATCGCAGTGCATTCGAAATGCCGAGATTGGGAATCGGCGACACCACGCCAGACGATGTCGATGTCACGATACGTCCCCATTTGCGGGCGCGCATGCCGGGCAATACGCGATCGGTCAGCGTGATGACCGACAGCACCATCTGCTCGAAGCTCCTGCTCCACAGTGCCGGGTCCTGCCCGGCAGCAGGCGTCGGCGGCGGCCCACCGGTATTGTTGACAAGGATGTCGATGGGGCCGAACGCTGCCTCGATGGCACTGACGCGCGCATCCATCGCGGCACGATCGGCCAGATCGAAAGCGGCGGCCATTGCGTCGCCTCCACCCTGCTTGATCTCCGCGACGACACGATCGAGCCCGGCCGCGTCGATGTCGGCAAGCGCGACACGTGCGCCTTCACTCGCCAGCGTCTTCGCGATAGCGCTTCCAAGGCCGCCACTGGCGCCAAGCACCAGCGCGACCTTGCCCTGAAGTCCGAGATCCATGTCCTGTCCTTTGTCGAAATGCGGAATCGATATGCGTGTTGGCCTGTCAGTCCGGCCCTAGATTTGGGCCGGGCACGGCCACGCGTTGCAGGTAATCGGCCTTGCTGGAGTGCATGTGCTCGACGCAGAGCTGCGACAGCGCCCAATTGTCGTTGCCACGCAGCAGTGAAATCATCATATCGTGTTGCTGGATCGACACCTGCAGCCCGTTGTGATCGGCAAGGTTCTTGGCACGCATGGGCAGTGTCAGGCCCATGTAATCCTGCAGCGATCGCACCAGGTACGGGTTTCCGCACGCCGCAAACAGAGCGATGTGGAACGCATCATTGGTGTCGTGAATGCCGCGCAAATCGCCGCGCTCGGCATACCGCACATATTCTGCCTGAATGGCTTCGAGCTCCATGATCAGCGACGCCTTGGCTGGCAACGGGATCATCAGTGCGGCCTGGCGCGTGAGCATCTCGCGCACTTCATAGATCTGCTTCACCTCGGCCGTCGAATAGGAACGCACCGTCGCGCCTACATTCTTCTCCCGCTGGACGATGCCCGTATGCTCGAGATGCACCAGTGCCTGACGCACGAAGTGCCGCGAGGCGCCATAGCGTTCCATCAGGTTGTCTTCGATCAGCCGCGCGCCGGGCGGTAATCGGCCGAAGATGATATCCTCTTCGACCCGCCGGATGATCTCGGCCTGTTCATCGGCGCGTGACGCAATTTTGGTGACAGTCATCTGGCATTGCCTCCAGATGCTTCGCGCCCTGACAACCGGTAGCAATCCTCGACAAGGCGCAGGGTTTGCAGATTGTCCGCGGGAGAGGTCTCGAAAGGCGCGCTGCTTTGCAGCGCATCGATGAAATGCGCGATGGTCGCATCGTAGGAACCCTGATAGGTCGCAGCGAGATCGTAGGCGCGGATCTCGCTTTGCGCGCCCGTCAGCTTCAGCTGCGTACCTTCGAGCCGAATTGAGCCAATCGTGCCAAGGATTTCGAGTTGATCGGCCTGCGATATCGGCGCGCCATGAGCTGCAAAGCTCGCGAACAACGACACACCGGCGCCGGCGCGGGATCGCATCTGGATCACGGCACCGTCTTCACCCGCAATATCCGGACATGTTTGGGTCAGCGCCGCCGCGATCACATCCAGCGGGCCTAGCAGCATGCGCAAAGTATCGAGATGGTGAATTAGCACTTCAGCCACCAGCATGCGGGACTCGCCGCGCATGAACGGCTGGCGCTCGATCGCAGGATATTGGCCGTTTGCATCGGGAATCGTGCCCGATGTCAGCAGCGTCAGACGGGCAGCTGTCACCGCCCCGATACGACCGTCCCTGATCCAGGATGCGACATCGCGATAGTATGCACGAAAGCGCCAGTTCTCATGCACCATCAACCGGATGCGACCCTCGACATCACGAGCCAGCGCCTCGGCTTCTGCGAGTGTCGGGGCGAGCGGCTTCTGGCAAAGCACCGGCAGACCACGATCGGCGACGAGGCGTACCAAAGGCGCATGGAAGGCTCGCGGCGCAGCAATATCGACCGCATCGAGTTCACATTCGGCCAGCATGTCTTCCGCGCGCGAAAAGCATTGCCCGATCTCGAACTGCCGAGCGCGCGCGGTAGCATTCTCCGACGAGGGATCGGCGATCGCGACCACCGCGGCACGCCCTGCGAGCTTCTGCCATGCCAGCAGATGATATTGCGTGACCCACCCCGCACCAATCAATCCGATCCGCAACGGCTTGCTCATTGCCTGATATCCCGACGCTTCTCGCCGATGACGGCCCGGCCCGTCGTTGCGTCAAACACGAAGACTGCATTGGCCGGGAAATACAGATCGACGGTCTCGTCGATGGCGACAGGCACATGACGCGGCAATCGCGCCGTCCACTCCACGCCGGGCTCGATTTCGACCAACAGCAAGGTTTCCGCGCCCAGCGGCTCCACCGCGATCGTACGCCCCCGCACATGGCCCGCAGGCTCGCTGCCCAACGCCGCCTTGTTGATATGCAAATCCTCGGCGCGCACGCCGATTGTCACCTTCTGGTCTACCAGCTTTCCCAATAACTGAGGCGACCAGCGCGTCAGCACTGTCACAAGGCTCTGGCTTCGTGCCACAGAGCTTTCATTGGCCGAAGCGACAACCGCCGTCGCCAGATTCATCGGTGGCGATCCCAGGAATCGGGCGACGAACGTGTCCGCCGGCTCCCAATAGACGTCGAGCGGCGCGCCGATCTGAGCAACGCGACCGGCATTCATGACGCAGATCCGCGTTCCCATGGTCATGGCCTCGACCTGGTCGTGGGTCACATAGATCATCGTCGATCCCAGCCGCTTGTGCTGCTTGATGATCTCGCTGCGGGTGTTGACGCGTAGCGCAGCGTCGAGGTTGGACAGCGGTTCGTCGAATAGGAACACCATCGGCTCGCGCACCATGGCGCGCCCAAGTGCGACACGCTGGCGCTGGCCGCCGGACAGCGCGCTGGGCTTACGCGTTAGCAGCGGCGTCAGACCAAGAATATTCGCCGCATCCTGCACCCGGCGTTCGATCTCGGCAGCGGCGAAATTGCGCCGGCGCAGGCCGAAGGCGAGATTGTCCGCAACGCTCATATGCGGATAGAGCGCATAGGACTGAAACACCATCGCGATGTCGCGATCCTTGGCCGGCACCTGATTGACCACGCGATCGCCAATCGAGAGCTTGCCGGAGCTGATCTCTTCCAGGCCCGCGATCATGCGCAGTGTCGTCGACTTGCCGCAGCCTGAGGGCCCGAGCAGAACCATGAATTCGCCGTCGCCGATATGAAGATCGACCTTGTCGACGACCACCGGACCGGTCGGCCCATATTGTTTGGAGAGTTTGTCGAGGGTGACAACGGCCATGGCTGCCTCTTATTTGATTGCGCCGGCAGTCATGCCGCGAATGAGTTTCTCTGAGAAGAAGACGTAGACGATGATCACCGGAATGACGGAGATCATGACGCCGGTGGCGATCATGCCAATGTCCTGGAAGTGATCGCCCATGAAGGCACGGATGCCGACCGGCAGCGTGCGCTTGTCAGGATCGGTGATCAGCACGACGGCAAACAGAAACTCGTTCCAGAGCTGGATGAAGTTCAGGATCAGCGTGGTGGCAATCGCCGGCATGCCGATGGGCAGCACGATGCGCCGGAAGATTTCGAGATCGCCGTAGCCGTCGATCTTGGCGGCGTCAAACAGATCCTGTGGAATGCGCGCAAAGAATCCTTCCAGCAGATAGACCGTCAACGGTAGCTGCAGCGACACATAGACCAGCGCCAACCCGAGCAGGCTGTTGTAGAGATTGTAATCGACCAGGATCTGGTACAGCGAGATCAAGGTGATCTGCGGCGGGAAGATGATCGACGAGAACAGGATTCCGTAGACCAGCCGGTTGCCACGGAAACGATAGCGCGCCAGCGCATGCGCTGCTGCGGCGCCAAGCAGCGTCACAACGGCGACGGCGCCCACCACGACGATCGTCGAATTCCAGAAATAGGTCGCAAAATCGGAATCGACCCAGGCGATCCGGAACTGCTCCCAGTGGAACACTTTGGGCCACGCATAGTGGTCGGCGCTGATTTCGGCGGTGGTCCGTACCGACATCGTTGCCAGCCATAAGAACGGGCCCAGCGTGTAGATGGTGTAGAGGCCCAGCACGAGAGCAAGCGCTCCGCGGCTGAAGAAGCGCGGCAATGGCGCGCGCTCCGCAAGCATGGCAGCCACGATCAGTACTCCAGACGTTCGCGGGTCGCCAGAAGGCGATTGAGGATAATGACAGCGGCGCAGACCACCACGAACCACACCGACGCGATGGCGGAAGGATATCCGAGATCAAAGGTGTTCCAGTTGAAAGCGCGCTTATAGACGTAGGTGGACACGGTTTCGGTCGCCCATAGCGGACCGCCCTGGGTCATGATCCAGACCAGGTCGAAGATCTTCATCTTGCCGATGAAGGCAAGAATATAGAGGTTCAGCAAGGTCGGCCGCAGCATCGGCACAATGACGTAGCGCAGCTTGGCGCCCCAGCCGCAATTGTCGAGTTCGGAGGCTTCTAGTACCTCGCGCGGCAACGAATGAATCGCCGCGAGGCAAACGACCATGTTGAAGCCTGCCCATTTCCAGGCATGGGTCACGATGAGGGCGCCGAGCGCCAAATTTGGATCACCGAGCCAGGACGACGCCAGTACCCCAAGCCCGACGGCGCGCAGCATGGCGTTGAGGATTCCCCAGTCGTAGTTGAATATCCACATCCAGAGGATCGCGACAACGACATAGGATAGAAGGACCGGAGTGAACCACGCGACCCGCAGGAAGCGCGCGGCAGGAACGCCCGCATATAGCGCCAGTGCGAGCAGCAGGCCTGTCACAACATCGAGCACGGGCGCGATGAACGACCAGATGAATGTGTTCCGCACCGACACCCAGAACGTCTCGTCGGACATCAGCGCGCGATAATTATCCAGGCCAACGAAGGTCGCATCGAGACCTTCGATGGTGAAGAAGCTGTCATAGAAGGTTCGAAACGCCGGATAGGCGGTCAGTCCGATATACACCGCCAAAGCCGGCGCCAGAAAGACGGTCAGCACCCACCAGCTCGCCCGGCGCGGATCGGCCAGCGAGGGGGCTGCGTGCTGAGCCCCCTCCTCGGCAGCGGATGGAATGCTGATCGATGTCATTGTTAGTACTCAGCTCTTGAAGCAGGCGCTGTCCATCTTCTCCGCGGCTTCCTGAACGCTCAGGAGGCCAGCCGGAAAAGCGTTGTTCATCACCTGGGTGTAGGTCTCCGCACACTTGGCGCGGTAATACAGCAGAGGCGTGCCGAAGAAGTATTTGACGTTCTTGTTGCGTGCGTTGAGCTCCGCAAAGTAGTCCTTGCGCGGGCTGTTGATCTTGGCCGGGTCGGATTTCAGACCGGTCTGCAGCGAGACCTGCTCCATCCACTTGGTGCCATTCTCGACGGTGGCCATGGATTTCATCAGCGCACCGGCGCAATCCTTGTTCTTGCTCTTTGAATACATCACGAAGCTGCCGGCGACGGCGAGCGTCTTGCAGTCCGGACAAGCGCCCTTGTCCATTGCCGGAAATTGCATGATGCCGAGCGGGAAATTGGCCGGCATGCCACCACCTTCCGGTGGCGCAAAGGCGCGACCGGTGAACCAGCTCGGATCCGGGAAGGTCAGCGCGCCCGGCGTGTTGTAGAAATAGAAGTGGGACTCACCGAGCTTCAGCGTGGAAAAACTCTTCGGATAGGCACCGGCATCGACCAGCCCCTTCATCCAGGTCATGACTTCAACGACGCGCGGATCCTTGAACGACAGCCCACCATTGAGCAGCTTGCCATAGTCCTCGATACCGAGCTTGCGCAGCAGCGACTCGAACAGAAGCAAGCCACCCGGGAACGGACGATCGCCGACGCCCTGCGACACCGGGGTGATGCCGGCGGCAACGCCCTTCTTCACCAGATCGGTGAACTGCTCCTGCGTTAGCTGGAACGACGCCGGTACATCCACGCCGACCTTCTTGACCGCGTCCTTGTTGTAGTAGAGCTCGACCGTATAGGCCTCGACCGGCAGGCCGTAGACTTTGCCCTTCGATGTCCAGGCTGGTTTCGACCAGTCTTCGTATTGCGCCAGATCGACATAGCTATCCAGCGGTTCGAGGAAGCCTCCGGCGAGAAATTCCGGCTGATCCGGCTCCATGTAGAAGATGTCAGGCGCCTGCCCGGTCCGCACCGCTGATTTGGCCTGGGTGTAGAGATCCGCTTTCGGGATGAAGCTGAGCTTGACCGAGCACTGCTTGTTCGCAGCCTCGAAGTCCTTCACCCGCGTCGTCACCCAATCCTTCTTGGCGGGCTCGTCGGGCCAGTTGCTCCACATCGTGATCTGCGTGGCCTGCGCAAAAGCGGGAGCAGCGCTCGCGATGGTGGCCGCCGCGACAACCGCAGCCAGTCCAATTCTCCGTGCCGTCATGGTGATCTCCTCCGGATGTCTGTTTTTTATTGGGCCGGACCCTGGAACAGGTTCAGCTATATTGTCAATAATAAATATCCAATTGAGCGATATTAGCGATTATATCCGCAGTATCCAATCAGATTATTGACAATACCAACGACGCCGGCGATGTAACGAAGAAAATCGGCTTTGGTGGCCGCAGGGGAAACGACATGTCCAAAGGGCTTCGCAAAGGGCTGACAAACTATGGCGACGCGGGATTTGCGCTATTTCTGCGCAAGGCGTTCATCAAGGCGATGGGCTATTCCGACGATGCGCTGGAGCGCCCGATCGTCGGAATCACCAACACCTACAGCGACTACAATCCGTGCCACGGTAACGTCCCTGCCATCATCGAGGCGGTGAAGCGCGGCGTGATGCTGGCCGGCGCGATGCCCATGGTGTTCCCGACCATCTCGATCCACGAAAGTTTTGCGCACCCCACCTCGATGTTCCTGCGCAACCTGATGGCCATGGACACCGAGGAGATGATCCGCGCGCAGCCGATGGACGCCATCGTGGTCATCGGCGGCTGTGACAAGACGCTGCCGGCCCAGATCATGGCCGCGGCATCCGTCAATCTGCCGACGGTGGTGATCCCTGTCGGCCCCATGGTCGTCGGTCATCACAAGGGTGAGGTGCTCGGCGCCTGTACCGATTGTCGCCGCCTCTGGAGCGCGCACCGCGCCGGCGAGATCGACGCCGAGGAAATCGAAATAGTCAACGAACGTCTCGCGCCGTCCGTCGGCACCTGCATGGTGATGGGCACCGCCAGCACGATGGCCTGCGTTACGGAAGTGCTGGGCCTGTCGCTGCCGATGAGCGCGACCATCCCTGCCCCGCACGCCGAACGTTTCCGTCTCGCCGAAGCAAGCGGCAAGCGTGCCGCCGAAATGGCGGTAAGCGGCGGACCACGTCCCTCGGAATTGCTGACACCTGCAGCTTTCCGTAATGCCACCGTTGTCATGCAAGCGATCGGCGGCTCCACCAACGGCATCATTCATCTCACCGCGATCGCCAACCGAACGCCCTATGGTTACGATCTCGACATGCTCGACGAGATCGGTCGCATTGCACCTGTACTGATCGATCTGAAACCCTCGGGCGCTCACTACATGGAACATTTCCATCATGCCGGCGGCGTACCGAAACTGCTCGCTGAGCTCGGCGATCTCATCGATGGCAGTGCGCCGACGATCGCAGGCAAATCGCTCGGCGAGATCGCGGCCGAAGCTGAGATCGTCCCTGGTCAGGACGTCATCCGGCCGCGCAGCAATCCGATCAAGGCCGAAGGCTCCATGGCCGTGCTGTATGGCAACCTCGCGCCCGGCGGCGCGATCATCAAGCGCTCGGCTGCGACGCCGCGACTGTTGCAGCATACCGGCCGCGCCGTGGTGTTTACTTCTGTCGAGGACATGGCACTGCGGATCGACGATCCCGATCTCGACGTAACGGCCGACGACGTTCTGGTGCTGCTGAACACCGGACCCAAAGGCGCACCGGGCATGCCGGAAGCGGGCTACCTGCCGATCCCAAAAAAGCTCGGCCGACAGGGTGTGAAGGACATGGTGCGCATTTCAGATGCCCGCATGAGCGGCACTGCATTTGGCACCATCGTGCTACATATCACGCCCGAATCCGCGGTGGGCGGCCCGCTCGGGCTGGTCCGCGACGGTGATCAGATCAAGCTAGACGTCGATGGGCGGTCCATCAGACTCCTGGTCGATGAAGCCGAACTCGACAGGCGCCGCGCGGCACAGTCAACGGTTCATGCGGATCTGCCTGAACGTGGCTACGCTCGCCTGTTTCAGCAGACGGTGACCCAAGCCAACGAAGGCTGCGATTTCGACTTCATGATCGCGAAGAAAAACTGATTAATCGTCTCACTCCAAGATAACGATAGGCAATGTCCGCTTTGTGCCAGAAGAAATCATAGGCACAGCTCTGCACCTTAAGTCAGCAGCCCGAAAGCGTGGTTACCCCTGGCGTCGCTGTGGCACCCGTGGCATTGGCAGCCGCCATCATGCCGGGGGCGGCAAGGTTCATCGAGACGGTCTCGTTGCAGGCCGTCGCGTTCGGTGTAGGCATCGTCGCCGACGGGGCGATACTGGTGTCGCCGAGGATGGCAGTCGGCGCCTCAAGCGTGCCGGGCAGGACGCTGGAAATCAGCGGAGTCGTGAGCGGCAACGATGAGGGGTCGCTTGGGCTGGTATTCCCGTTCAGGATACAGCTGCTGGAGTCCAGCGGGCTACCAACCGGCGTGGTCGGGGTGGCCGTACCGGTCGCGCTACCGAGATTCGTCGTCGAGATCGTTCCCAGTGCGGCGGCGGGCGTCGCCGCACTTGGCGCCGTGGTTGGCGCGCAATTGATAACGGTGCCCGGCGTTGTCGGATCCGACGCCAGCGGCACCGGAGCCAGGCTGGTATCTGCCGCCCCCGGAAGCGTCGCCGCGGAGAACGGACTCGGGCCGTTGAGCGGCGAGGAAACCATCGTACCAGGAGTGGTCGGAAGCCCCATCGACGTCGTGCCCATGGTCGAGACCTGCGCCAGAACCGCATCGCAGCCCAACAGCGATAGCATCAAAACGCTTAACAGTCGCACCATGGCTACGTTTCCTTTCCTGCTCACACAGCCTGCTTGTGGGCCCTCACCTTCTGACCTTCGGCCAGATTCACCATCGGATTCAGCACCACCTGGTCGCCCGCCTTGATGCCATTGCGCACTTCGACGGAGGTGCCGAAATCGCGCGCGATGGTGATCTTGTGCATATGGACGATGCCATTCTGCGCAACGGCCACTTGCGTGCCCTCGGCGTTGAAGATCACAGCATCTGCCGGCACGATAAAGGCGGGCGTCTTGCGCGGAACGTGCAGATCCACGGTGCAATAGATGCCCGGGCTGAGCGCCCCATCCGGATTGGGGATGTCAACTTCGGTCAACAACGTCCGGCTACCGGGCTGCAACGCAGAGGCGATCCGCGTGACCGTGCCGTCAAACACCCGATTGGGAATTTCCGGAATGTGGACGCTCGCCTTCACGCCGGGAGTCACACCGAACGCCGCGTCCTGCGGCACGAATAGCTGAACGCGGACGACATTGCTGTGCATCAGCGTATACATGAACGTGGATCCGGACTGAACCAGGCTGCCGTTATCGATATTGCGCTGGGTGATGACGCCGTCAAACGGCGCGACCACGCGCTGATAAGCCTTCTCCTGCGTGAGAATCCGGATCTGCGCCTCTTGCGCGGCGATGTTGGACTGCGCAACTCCGACCGCCGCCTGCTGGGCCGCCAGTGTCAGCCGGTCGTTGTCGCCCTGCTGCAGCGTCAGCCAACCCTGCTTCACAAGCCTGCTGTCCCGGCCGTTGGTGGCGTCCGCCAGATCGCGGCTGGCCTGTGTCTGCTGCAACGCGGCCTGGTTCTGCTTCAGCGTGGCCTGGGCCTGAGTGATCTGGTGATCGAGTTCCGGCGCGGTGATTTCAGCCAAAAGGTCGCCGGCCTTGACCCGATCGCCAATGTCAGCATAGCGTTTTTCAACATAGCCGCTGGTGCGGGCAAAGATATTCGCCGCTTCGAACGCCGTGGTGGTGGCCGGCAGCGAGATGTCGTTGCTGCCGGTGCTGTCGCTGATAACCGCGACCTTCACGTCCGGGACTAGATCGCGGAGTTCCTTTGCTGTGTCCGCAACGGCCTGCTGCGCCTGCTCATGCCGCCGGAAGCCGAAGCCGAGACCGCCGCCGAGTAACAGCAGGACCGCCAGAACCAGCATCAGCCGGGCCTTGGAGCGAGGCCGCACCGGCGGCGGCTCCGCCTGCCGATTCACCACGGACGGCCCCTCCTGCGTCCGCGCCTCATGCAACCTTTGAATCCCGGTCATGAACTAGCCTCCTCAAAGACGCCGTGTTGCGGCTGGCCGTCGACGCGTTTGCGCAACAGCGAAAACAAGTACGGCACGATCAAAAGCGTAGTCGGCGTCGCAAACAGCAATCCGCCGATCACCGCGCGGGCGAGCGCTGCATTCTGTTCCTCCCCGGCGCTGCCGATCGCCATCGGAATCATGCCGACGATCATCGCCGCCGCGGTCATCAGCACCGGCCGGATCCGGGTGTGGCCGGCGCTGATTGCGGCCTCGAACGCAGAATGGCCTGCGAGTTGCTGCTCGCGCGCGAAGGTAACCAACAGGATCGAATTCGCCGACGCCACGCCGACCGCCATGATCGCGCCCATCATCGACGGCACGTTCAGGGTGGTACCCGTGATGAACAGCATGCTGACGATGCCGGCCAGCGTCGCCGGCAGCGCTAGCATCACGACGAAGGGATCGCTGAAGTTCTGGTAGTTCACCACCATCAGGAGATAGACGAACACAGCAGCGAACAGCAAACCGATGCCGAGATTGACGAAGGCATCGTTCATGCTCTGGATCTGCCCAAGTACGACAATGCTGTTTCCGGGCTTCATCTCCTTCTGCAAATCGGCCGTTACCTTGTTGATGTCGGCGGAGATCGCGCCGAGATCGCGGCCCTGTGCGCTTGCATAGACGTCGTAAACCGGCTGCACGTTGGCCTGGTTCAGGTTGGTGGGCAGCGGCTCGCGCTTGAAGGTCGCGACGTTACTGAGCATTCCCGGCACCGGCTGGCCGCCGACGGTCAGCGTGCTCGACACCGGCGTATTGCCGTAGGCGTTGAGCGAATTGACTCGGTATTCGGGTGTCTGCACGGCGAGATAATAGGGAATGCCAGATGTCGGATCGGTCCAGAAGTTCGGCGACACCTGCGACGAGGAACTCAGGCTGACATTGATATTCGTCGCAATCGTACTGGCATTGAGTCCCAGCTGCGCCGCGCGGGTACGGTCGATCTCGGTATAAAATGACGGCGCGTCAGTTTCCTGCTGAAGATGCGCATCGACAATGCCGGGGATCGCCGCGATGCGCTCCCGCAGCTTCTGCGCGATGGCAAGGTCACCAGGATCGTAGCCGACGGTCCGGACGTCGATCTGCGCCGGCAGCCCGAAATTCAGAATCTGCGTTACGATATCGGCGGCCTGGAAGTAGAACACCTCTTCAGGGAATGCGGCCGGCAGCACTTCACGCAGCCTGCGGGCATAATCCGCCGTAGGCTTGTGACCTTCTTTGAGCTCCACCTGAATAATGCCGTCATTGACACCGATGGTTGAGCCGTCGGTAAAGGCAAGATTATAGGGTCGAGCAGGCAGGCCGATATTGTCGACGATCAGACTACGCTCGCTCTCCGGAACGATCTGGCGGATCTTGTCCTCCACCTGCTGAAAGATTTTTTCGGTGGCGTCGATCCGCGTGCCGGCAGGGGCACGGACGTGGAGCTGGATCTCGCCGCCGTCGATCAGCGGGAAGAAATCGCGGCCGACCGAGACCAGCATGACGCCGCCGAGACCGATGATCAGCACCGCAGCCACCGGCACGGCGACGCGATTCTTGAGCAACTGGGTCAGCAGCTCGACGTAGCCAGTACGCATCCGCTCGAAGCCGCGCTCGAACGCACCCGACAGCCGCGCGAACAGCCCCTTCGGATGGCCATCGTCCGGGCCGTGCTTTTCGTACCGCAGCAGCAGCCCGATGGTGATCGGGGTGAGCGTCCGCGACAGGCCGTAGGATGCCAGCATGGCGAATACGACCGCCAGGCCAAGCGGCGTGAACAGATATTTCGCGGGGCCATCGAGGAACACTACCGAGGTGAAGACGCAACTTATAGCCAGCGTCGAGACCAGCGTCGGGATCGCGATGCCGGCTGCGCCATGCAGGGTCGCGTCCGACAGCGCCATGTGTTCCTCGGTCAGCAGCCGATGCGTGTTCTCGATCGTCACCGTGGAATCATCGACCAGAATGCCGACTGCGAGCGCGAGGCCGCCGAGCGTCATCGTGTTGAGCGTCTCGCCGAGGAAATACAACACGACGAGCGACGACAGGATCGCCAGCGGGATCGAGATCATCACCACAAGCGTTGAGCGCCATGATCCCAGGAAGAGCAGGATCATCAGCGCCGTCAGGCCGGCGGCGATCGCGCCTTCGTGCAGCACGCCCGTCACCGATGACTTGACGAATACGGACTGATCGAACAACTCGTTGATCTTTAAGCCGGCGGGCGCTGCTGCCCGCGCCTGTTTAAGCACGTCCTTGACTGCGTTGACCACGGTCAGCGTCGAAGCGTTGCCATTCTTGATGATACTCAACAGCACCGAACGCCGGCCGTCCTGGCGCACGATATTCTGCTGCACTGCCGACCCGTCGCGAACCTGGGCAACGTCCTTCAGAAAGATCGTCGCGCCGTTGACGAACTTGACCGGGATCATGTTGAGGTCAGCGATGCTGGCGGGCGTCGCGTTTGTACGCATCGTATACTGCTTGTCGCCGATCTTGGCGGTTCCGGTTGGCAGCGTCAGGTTCTGAGTGTTGACCGCGTTGACGACATCGAGCGGCGTCAGTCCGCGCGACAGCAGCTTGTCAGGATCGAGATCAACCATAATCTGGCGATACTTGCCGCCAGCCGGGGTAGGTAGCGTCACGCCATGCACTGGCGCCAGCTGTTGCCGGACTCTGTAGATGCCGAAATCATACAATTGCTGTTCGTTGAGCGTATCGGAGTTGAGGCTGAGCTGCAGCACCGGAACGCTGGAGGCATTGAACTGCACCACGATTGGCGGCTGGATGCCGGGCGGCATCAGCGCACGGATCGCATTTGTAGCCGAAACGATCTGCGAAATTGCGAGGTCGAGATTGACGTCGGGTTGGAAGTAGATCTTCTGAATCGAGAGCCCGTTCAGAGTCTGTGCTTCGATATTCTTGATGCCGTTGACGTTGGCGCTGATGGAGTACTGGCTGTAGGTCGAGACCCGATCTTCCATCTCAGGTGTCGAGAGACCCGTATAGCTCCAGATCACCGTTACGACGGGAATACGAATCTCTGGGAAGATGTCGGTCGGCATCGAGCGGATGGCAACGCCGCCGAGAAACAGAATCAGCACCGCCACCACGTAATAGGTGTACGGAAATCTCAGTGCAAACCGCACGATGCCCATTGCTCGCTCCCAGATTGTCCGTCAGTGGAAGAATTCTGCGACCGCCCTGGGCGCCGCATGAAAGCAGAAACTCAGCAGCGGCAGATGTTCAGTGATTTGTCGAGTTGTTCGTCCAGCAGATGCTGCTGCGCATCGAACTTCGAAAGTCGCTGCTGTTCGTCCGCATTCGCATCTTCGTCTGACAGAAAGCCATTCGGGGTCGGCTGGGCATGCCCCACCGGAGCCGGCAAGGGTTTCGATGCGACGATGGATTCACGGGCCATCGCGGCATTCGGAGCTGCTGCGATGGCGATCAACGCGATAAAGACTGCTGACGCTACTGGCATGAGATTTGAACGCATTGGATTATTCCTTCCTTGACGCCCGACCGGATTGGCAATCCAGCGGCGCGCGACTGTTGGGTCTTCGGAAGACATAATGATGCGATGCGGTGGGCCAACTAAATAACGATTTAGGAAACGGCGCACCGGGTAACGGACAGCGATCTCGCAGCGATGTGATCGCGGTCTAGATTTTCATCTCGGAAGCGTCAGGGAATCCGATTTCGATCACGCACCCCGCCCCCGAAAAGATCGTCAGACGAAAGCCGTGCAATTTGGCAATCGTCGCAACGAGATTGAGGCCGAGGCCAAGGCCTGGTGTCTTGCGAAACGCATCGGAGCGATAGAACCGCCGCAGCACCGCGCTACGCTCATGTTCGCCTATCCCCGCGCCGGTGTCCGTGATGCGCAGAATACTCTCGCCGTCGCCGGACACCGTGGTGATCTGCACCTGTCCACCCCGCGGCGTGAACTTGACGGCGTTATCGACCAGATTGGCGATCGCTTCCATCAGCAGGTCACGATCTCCCTCGACGACCGGGGCATGAACGATATCGGTGCGCAGCGTGATGCCCTTGTCTTCGGCGATCGGCGCATAGAGATCGCGGACTTCGTGCAGCAGTTCCTCCAGTGCGACCTTACCGAATCCGGTGGAGCGACGGCTGTTCTCGATCTCGGCCAGCCTCAGCAGCGCCGCGGCAATCGCCAGCGACTGGTCCATGCTCGCGATACCCTTGTCGACCACAGATCGCAATTCGGGCAGCGTCCTAGCGTTGTCTCGGCCACGCTCCAAGACCAGGCGCGCCCGGGTCAATGGTGTCCGCAGGTCGTGCGCGATGTCATTGCCGACTCCGGCAATCGTGTGGATCAGCGTTTCGATCTCGTCCAGCATGCTGTTGACCATGCCGGCGAGTTGAGTGAACGGATCGCGGCCGCGGCTGCGATTGACCGGGAGCCGTTCGTGCAGACTGCCCGCCACGATGCGCTGAATGCGCTCATTAACGCCGGCGATCCGACGTTCGGCACGCAGACTGAGCAGTGCGCCCAGCGCGAGGCATAGCAGCAGAGCCGGGATCAGACCGAGAGCCAGAGCCTGGCTGACAACCATCGACAGCTGAATCGCCTCATCGACATAGCGGCCGATCACCAATATCTCGCCGTCCGGCAACTGCTGACCGATGGCCTGAACGGTTAGTTGCTCCGGGCCAGCGGGGCGCGGCCTTATGATCTCGACGGTCTGCACCGTGGCGTCCAACCGCAGCATCGCCGGCGGGCGCTCGAGATTGCCGGCGACCCGGCTTCCATCCGCCCGGAACAGGCCGACGAAATGCACGTCGCGCGAATCCTCGCTGAGTTGAAGATGAAGCGCCTCGAGCCTGCGTTCATTCGGCAAGGCCGCCACCGTTTGCAGCTGCAAGGCGATGACATGGTCGGAGCGGGTCACCAGCAGACGGTCGGTCTTCCAATAGATGAAGCCGAACAGGACCAGCACGAACAAAGAAAGCGCGACAGCCGCGACCGTAGCGGCGCGGAAGGTTGAACTACTCGCAAACTCGGCCAGATTCATCGCGTGAGCGGCCCGTGAGGGACATTTGGGCCGCCAGCATAACGGATTTCCCGCGCTTGCGCGATTCGTCATCGTCCGCCGGAATGACGCAATTCAGTGCGTTGCCAGCGCCGGGGCGCGGGTATGACGTCGATCGTGCGCAAGCTTGCGCGCCGCCGACTGCACCTTCTCGAACGCCCGCTGCTCGATCTGGCGAATCCGCTCGCGCGACAGCCCATAGTGCTGCGCGAGGTCTTCGAGCGTATCGGGCTCGTCGGCGAGATAACGCGCCTCGAAGATGTGCCGCTCGCGCGCATTGAGTACGTCAATCGCGCGCACCAGAACCTGACGTCGATGATCGATTTCGTCCTGCTCGACCGTGATCAGTTCTGGTGTAGGCGCTTGGTCGATCAGATAGTCCTGCCACTCGGCGGCGCCCTCGTCATCGTGCACCAGCGCGTTGAGCGAAGTATCACCGCCGAGCCGACGGTTCATGTCGACAACGTCCTTCTCGGGCACGCCCAGATCGGTGGCTATCAGGGTCACCTGGTCGGGCCGCAAGTCGCCGCCTCCCAACGCCGAAATCCTGCTCTTGGCCGAACGTAGCTTGAAGAACAATTTCTTCTGACTCGCGGTGGTGCCGATCTTCACCAACGACCATGAGCGCAGGATGTAGTCCTGGATTGCCGCACGGATCCACCACACCGCATAGGTGGAGAAGCGGAATCCCTTGTCCGGGTCGAACCCGTCAAGGGCCTGCATCAGGCCGAGATTGGCCTCCGACGTGATCTCCGACAGCGGCAGGCCGTAACCACGATAGTTCATGGCCATCTTGGCAGCGAGGCGCAAGTGGCTGGTGACAAGTTGCTCGGCTGCAGCACGGTCGCCGTGATCGCGCCAGCGTATCGCCAGCACGTATTCCTGCTCGCGTTCGAGCATGGCAAAACGCCGGATGTCGGTTCGGTAATTCAGGGCGGTGCCGGTTGCCGCGGGCGACCGAAGCCCGATCGGAGCCGCCAGGCCAGACGCCGGTGTGGAGTACTCCGTCGACATTCCATCGGTATTCATGTCAGCCCCTCCGCTATGATTGATCTGTTGCTGATCGATGTCCGGGGCCGACGTCACGGCCTTTGCAGACGATCCTGAAAAGATAGCGGCGGCGGTCGCGGGAACCATTAAATTACAGGTTAAGGATATAAATTCGAATTCAGCTTCGGCTTGCGGCACGAACAAAGCCGGCGTGACGTGGCTTCCGCAACGTCACGCCGGCGATCCCTTACAGGACGGTTCGTCAGCTGCAGCCGGCAACCCAAGGATAATGGTTGGGATGCAGCGGGCCGTAAACATACGGACAGCTATAGCCGTAATCATCGTAGTAGCCCGGGAAGCCGAAGCCACGGCCGGTATGTCTAACGAGGTGATGTCCGGCAAAAGCGTGCGATCCGAATCCGCCTCCTGCGAAACGCTGGCCGCCGATTCCGCCGAGATGCTCGCCGCCGATTCCACCCACATGACCGGCGGCGATGCCTGCCATATGGCCGCCGCCGACCCCGGGTCCGAAGCCGCCCATGTGACCACCACCGAAGCCGCCGCCAAAGCTGCCCATATGGCCGCCACCGCCGCCGAAACCACCACCGTGGCCACCACCTCCGCCGCCGCCGCGCGCGTCAGCGGCGGTGGCCAGTAGACTCAATGCCAGCGCAGCCGTTGCGAATACCTTGAATGTACGTCCTTTCATGATCTCATCCTTTCCATCGATGCCGCTGTTGCCGTGAATATCCATCCGGCGTCTAAGCAACAGCGCGATCTACGAAACATGGTGAGCGGGTACGGCGAGGCGATTAAAATGCGCTTTAGACAAATCATCTCTTCGGCAATGGACAGGCGATCTCCGCGACGCAGCCGGGACCGGTTGACAACGTCAGCCGGAATCCGTGCAGCTTGACGATCGCGGAAACCAGGCTGAGGCCAAGACCAGTGCCAACGGTCCTGCGGCTCTTATCGGAGCGATAGAACCTCCGCAGCACCGCTTCGCGCTCGTCTTCTCCAATGCCCGGTCCGGTGTCCGATATTCTGATAATGACATCGCTGGGCCCTCGCACGAGAGCCAGCCGGACGCATCCGTGGGGCGGCGTGAACTTGACCGCGTTATCGACCAGGTTGATGACGGCCTCCTGCAGCAGATCGCGGTCGCATCGAACAATGGCATCGTCGTCGACATCGACGCGTAGGCCGACCTGCTTGTCTTCGGCGATCGGTTCGTAGAGGTCGCAGGCCTCACGCAGCAAACCCGCCAGCACCACATCGCCGACCCCCCTGCGGTCGCCATAATGTTCGATCTCCTGGATACGCAGCAGGCTGGTGATAATGGTTAGCACTTTGTCCACGCCAGCGATCGCACGGTCGGCGACCGCCTGCAGGTCCGCGACTGTCGTGGCATTGGCGCGGCCGCGCTCGAGACCAACGCGGACACGGGTCAGCGGCGTGCGCAGATCATGCGCGATCTCGTTGCCGGTCCCCGCCATTTCGGTGACCAGCAGCTCGATCTCGTCGAGCATACCGTTGGCGATGATCGCCAGCTTGTCGAAGGGGTGGTCGAGGTTGGCCGTAGGAAGTCGCTCGCGCAGGTCGGCATCAATGATACGCCTGACCTGCGCATGGAGTTCATCGACACGACGCTGCACCCGCAGGCTGAGCACGCCACCGATCGCCAGGCTGAGGGCGCCCGCCACCGGCAGACCGAGCAGCAGGGCGCGGCCGATCGCTGCCGCCAGTTCCTTGAGTTCGCCGCTATGGCGCGCGATGACCAACACTTGGCCGTCAGGCAAGCGACGACCGATGGCGCGCACGGACATCGACTCCGGTTTGCGCGGATCGATCCTGACCACCTGCGTCGCATGAATCCGGGCGTCGATCGCCAATTGCGGCGGGATATCGCGCAGATTGCCGGCGATCCGTTTTCCGTCAGCTGTGAACAGACCGGCCAACCGGGTCCGGCGCGGATCGGACGCCAGGCGGTCCTCGATGGCGATGATCCTGCGCTCCGGCACATCCGAGGCGATCGCCTCGCTTGCCTCCGCGATCGAAGCGTCCATGTCAGCCCGCATCGAACTGCCAGCCTCCCAGTACACGAAGGCCGAGAACAAAAGAATGCAGAGCGCGATCGCGATGGACGTCCACCGGAACGTCGTTGTGCGGACGAAATCAGGAAGGCGCACGAAGAATAAATCCTGCGCCGCGGACATTGTGGATCATCGGCGGATCGCCCGGCGTGTCCACCTTGTGCCGCAGCCGCCCCATATGAACATCGACAAGATTGGTGTCCGGGACGAATTTATAGTTCCAGACCTCCTCCAGCAACATCGCCCGCGTCAGCAGCTGCTCGTTACGCTGCATCATGTATTCGAGAAGGCGGAATTCCCGCGGCAGCAATTCGATCTCCCGCTCGCCACGCCGCGCTGTGCGTTCGATCAGGTCGAGTTCGAGCGGTCCCACCCGCAACATGGTTTCCCGCGTTTCGATCGGACGGCGCAACAGGGCCTCGATCCTCGCCACCAGTTCGACTATCGCAAAAGGCTTGGTCAGATAGTCATCGCCGCCCATACGTAATCCGCGGACGCGATCATCGACCGCTCCGAGCGCGCTCAGGATCAGTACGGGCGTGCGAATTTGGTCATGCCGCAGCGCCTCGACGATGGTGAGTCCGTCCATTCCCGGTAACATGCGATCGACGACCATCAAGTCCGGCTTGATGGAGCGAGCCTTGTCGAGTCCTTCGATGCCGTTCGCGGCATGTTCGACCTCGAAGCCGCGCTGCGTCAGTTCGGCCGCGAGTTCCTCGGCGGTCTCATTGTCGTCCTCGATCAGCAGAATCTTGGTCATCTGGAGTATCTCGGGCACCGTTTGATGTGAAGACACGACAAGGTGCGACCGCGCCGTAGCATAGCGGAAAACGTCGTCATTTTGTCGAAACTCGGTCATTTCGTCCATCCGGTCGGTACAAGCCTCACCGCTGCGACAGGGACCAAGGATCCCGGGATCGCGTACAGCGTTGCTCCGGCATCGGTATGCCGTGTCACCATGATCTGCCGGGCCAGTCCGCGGAGCTTTTCCTCGTGTCCGTAGCAGAGCACGGCCTGCGCCAGGTCGATTGCGTCCGGCCCTCGCGATACCAATCCCGCAATCACATCCTGATCCCTACCCGCCATCGGCCGAAGATTGATATCAGCGACCATCTTGTCGGACGCAGAACAGCTGTTGAGAGCGAGCGGACTCGCTCCAATGAACGCGGCTGCAGTGGCTGGGCGACGCTCAATCGCTGCCGGTTGAAACGGCGGCGACTTGTGCGGCGGGCGCGCCACCGCAAATGCGGTTGCGGCAAGCAACAGCGATACCCCTAACGAGATCGCACCTTGTCGAACGAACGACGTCAAAATTCCGAGCATCCACCCACCTGCGAACGGCGCTTACTGATGCAGCAGCCATCGGAACGCGCCGAGCCGGACGGCGAACCAATGGCCACAACATCTTCGGAAGGCTTCTGTTCTTCAATTAAATACGAATTTAACCTGCAACGCAGCGACGCCCCGTGCGCAACGATTGCCGGCCAGACACCTGCCATCGACATCCCCGGCAGCAACCGAAGCAGAGCGTCGGTCCGTTCTTAAATCGCAATTTAATCGCTCCGCGGACTTTCTTCGCTATCTCGACCTTCATCGGCCGGCGCTCATTTCGGCGGAGGCATACGGAGGGATTCCCTTGCCAGCAGTTTATATCAATCGTGTCGCAACGGCTGTGCCGCCTTACGACGTTCATGACACTTTTCGCCGCTTCGCACAGTCTACGCTCCATCTGGCCAACCCGCGTCAGGCGCGGCTGTTCGAACGCATGGCCGACAAGTCCGGTATCGAGCACCGCTTCTCGTGCCTTACGCCGAGCAATCGACCGGAAGGCGACCATTTCGATGCCGGCGGCTTCTATGCCCGTAGTGGTTTTCCCGATACGGCGACGCGGATGGAGCAGTATGAGCGGCACGCGCCCGAACTGGCGCAAGCCGCCGTCGATCGCCTGCATCTCGGAGCAGATCGTGACCGCATCACGCACTTGATCATCACCAGTTGCACAGGTTTCTCCGCGCCCGGCCTCGACCTCGATCTCATCGCGCGTTGCGAGCTTCAAACGACGGTCGAACGTACCGTTATCGGCTTCATGGGCTGCTACGCCGCCATCAACGCCCTGAAGCTGGCCTATCACATCGTCCGCTCCGAGGCGTCGGCGCGCGTACTGGTCGTGAACCTCGAACTCTGTACGCTGCATCTCAAGGAAAACGCCGATCTCGAGCAGATGCTCTCGTTCCTGCTGTTCGCCGACGGTTGTGCGGCAAGCCTTGTGAGCGCCGAGCCGTCCGGCATCGCGCTCAACAGTTTCCGCGCCATGCTGGTCCCCGATACCCGCGATCTGATCACATGGAACATCCGCGATGCCGGCTTCGACATGGTTTTGTCGGGACGCGTTCCGGCCGTTATCCAGGACGGCCTACGGCGGAGCGCCGATGAAATCCTGGCTGGAGCGCCCGCGGCGGCGGTCGACCTGTGGGCGGTGCATCCCGGCGGCCGGACCGTTCTCGACGCGGTGGAGCGAGCCTTCGCGCTGGCGCCGACCGCACTGGCGGCGTCGCGCGACGTGCTGCGCCGTTATGGAAACATGTCGTCGGCGACGGTCATGTTCGTGATCGAGCGACTGATGCGTTCGGGCGCACGCGGCCGCAGCGGGTGCGCAATGTCGTTCGGGCCCGGACTGATCGCAGAAACCATGCTTTTTCGAACCGCGGCCTGAGCCCATGAGCACATTCAGCACCACCCGCGCTGCAGCGACGGACCTGTCGCAGCGAAGTACCGAAGCCGAATGGCTGGACAGCGCCGGCGCAAGTTCGGAAGAGCTCGAACTTGTGCTGCGCGACCTCGCCCGCTTCAACGGCGCGATGCTCGGGCACCGGGCGGTGATCGCCTGGCTGGACGCCGCCATCCAGCGGATACCTGAAGGCACCGAGCTCACACTCGTCGATGTCGGTTGCGGCTATGGCGACCTGCTGCGGGCGATCCGCAGCTGGGCCGCCGGGCGCGGCCGGCAGATCAAGCTGATCGGGCTCGATCTCAATCGCGAGACGGTCCGCATCGCGCAGTCGGCGACAGGAAACGATCTCAATATCGAATATCAGGTGATGGACATCTTCAATTTCATCCCGCCCTCCCCCATTGACTTCGTCGTCAGTAGCCTGCTTACGCATCATATGTCCGACGAGATGATCGTGACGTTCCTGCGCTGGATGGAGAGGATCGCGCGACGCGGCTGGATGATCTACGACCTGCAGCGCCACCGGGTGCCGTTCCATTTCATCGGCCTGATGGGCTGGCTGACGCGGCTGCATCCCATCGTCATTCACGACGGCCGGATCTCGGTTGCGAGAGCCCTCACCCGCGCGGAATGGACGGCGCGGTTACGCGATGCCGGGATCGCGCCGCGCGTGGTGCGCCTGCGATGGTTCTTGTTCCGCTTCGTGATCGGACGTGTGCGATGATTCAGGTCGAGACGATCGTCATCGGCGGCGGGCCGGCCGGCAGCGCGGTGGCCTGCGGTCTGGCCAGGTATGGCCACGACGTCATGCTGATCGAGCGCACAGCGACCTCCCAGCATAAAGTGTGTGGCGAATTCCTGAGCGTCGAGACACAGCTGCTGTTAAGGCGGTTGGGCGTCGATCCGCTGGCGCTCGGCGCGGTGCCGGTCGATGAGGTGGCGCTCTATTCCTCGCGCCGCAGCGTGACCTCGGCACTACCGTTTCACGGGCTGTCGCTGTCGCGCTATCGACTCGACGCCGCGCTGCTGCGACACGCGCATTTCAGCGGCGCACGCCTGCATCGCGACGTGACGGTGAAAACGGCGAGACCCGATGGATCCGGCTGGCTGGTCGTGTGCGACAACGGCCATACGGTGAGTTGCCGGAACCTCGTACTGGCCACCGGCAAGCTGGGTCTGCGCGGCATCGACGACACACGCGACGGCTCGCAGGTCGGGTTGAAAATGCACCTGCGGCCTACCCCCGACATTCGCCGAGCGCTCGAGGGCCGGGTCGAGCTTTACTTTCTGGAGGCCAGCTATATCGGCCTCGAACTGGTCGAAGACGGTATCGCCAACCTCTGCATGGTGCTGCCGGGTAAAGTCATGAGCCAGTTCGGATCCGGCTGGCCCGCGCTGCGCAACCATGTGGCGGCGGCACTTCCCGCACTGGCGGAGCGGCTGGCAGACGCCGAACCACTGTGGGACAAGCCGAAGGCCGTGGCCTGTCCCAGCGGCGGACATCTTCATCGCGAGCGAAACACTGCAGCCTATCGGGTCGGCGACCGTCTCGCCCACATCCCGCCCTTCACCGGCGACGGCCTTGCCATCGCCCTTGGATCGGCCGCGCTGGCAGTCGCGCATATCCGGGAGGGCCTTTCACCTGATGTGTATCTGGCGGCCGCGCGAAAACTCACGGCCGGTCCGATCCGGCTGGCGAGCATCGTCTCCTGCCTTGCCGGGCATCGCATCAGCCGAAACCTGATGTTCGCCGCGGCCACGCGCGGCCCGGGCCTGATCGGCTCGATCGTCCGCCGCACCCGGTTGACCCGCGCGATGGATGGCCTTGACCCTGCCGTGCTGCCTGCCCCGCCGCTCGTAAGCCCATGACGACCCTGCGCACCGAGCTGCCCCTCGCGGACACCCGGACATGGCTCGGCTTTGTCCTGATGTGTCTCGGGATGTTCATGGCGATCCTCGACATTCAGGTGGTCGCAACATCGCTGCCGACCATTCAGAATGCCCTCGCCATCTCCCCGGAGACGATGAGCTGGGTCCAGACCACCTATTTGATCGCCGAGATCATAGCCATTCCCCTGACGGGCTGGCTGACGCATGTGCTCTCGATGCGCTGGCTCTTTGCCTCCGCCCTAGCGCTGTTCACGCTGGCGTCGATCGGCTGCGCCGCGAGCGGCACCTTCGCCGCCCTCGTGTCGTTTCGTGTGCTGCAGGGATTCGCGGGCGGCACGCTCATCCCGGCGGTGTTCGCCGCAGTCTTCCTGCTGTTCCCGCCGCGCAGCCAAGGCATCGCTACGACGGTCGCCGGCATCGTGGCGGTCCTGGCGCCGACGGTCGGACCTGTGGTCGGCGGCTGGATCACGCAGACCTGGTCCTGGCACTGGCTGTTCCTGATCAATGTCGTTCCCGGGCTGATCGCTTGCGTTGTGGCGCCTCCTCTGCTGCCCCGGCAGCAGCTGAACTTTGGCGACGTTGCGGAAATCGATTGGCGGTCGCTGGTTCTGATGGCGATGTCGCTGGCCACTCTGGAGATCGGACTGAAGCAGTCACCCCATGATGGCTGGGTGTCGGTCACCTGCACGGGCCTGTTCACAATCAGCGCGCTTTGCGGCCGCCTGTTCGTCCGACGCACATTGCGCGCTGCCCATCCGGTCGTGCAGCTTGGCCCGTTCCGAAATCGCTCATTCGCGATCGGATGCGCGTTGAGCTTTTGCCTGGGCGTGGGCCTGTACGGCTCGGTCTATCTCATCCCGGTTTTTCTGGCTTACGTCAGGGGTCACGACGCCCTGCAGATTGGTTCGACGATGCTGGTGACCGGCGGCGCGCAACTGGTGATGTCGCCCATCGCCGTCGCGCTGGAACGGCGACTCAATGCGCGCTGGCTGACCGCCGCGGGTTTTGCGGTGTTTGGTATCGGACTCGCCCTCAGCATGTTTCAGACTCGCGACACCGATTTCAACCAGATGTTCTGGCCACAGATCGTTCGCGGCATCGCTATCATGTTCTGCCTGTTGCCACCGACCCGCCTGGCGTTGGGTTCGCTGCCGGAAGCGCAGGTGCCGGCAGCGAGCGGCCTGTTCAACCTGATGCGCAACCTGGGCGGCGCGATCGGCATCGCGCTGATTGACACCATCCTATACAGCCGCGCCCACATCTACGCCGCTGCGTTGCATATGCGGTTGTTATCGGGAGACCCCACGGCGGCAACGGCCATTGGCCTCGATCCCGCATCGCTGACAAGCGCTCTCTCCGGCCCACCCACTCCTGCCATGGAAGCCCTGGTCCGGCCCATGATCGAAAAGACGGCCTTTATCTGGAGTGTGAACGATGCTTGGGCAATGCTGGCAGCAACGGCGCTGCTTGCCGTGCTGCTGGTGCCATTCGCGTGGGGCGGGCGCGAACGGTAGTTCGGCCCGGGGCGAGCGGCGCTGCTGCCACCATCTCGAGAAGCGATAGACGCGCTTCACGGCGCCCCCTTTTCAAGATGATCTCGTTTTCCGCACAAGAGATTATTATCGACCGGGCTGTGCCGCTCGCGAAGGCGCTCAGTACCGGGCACGCCACCCGTCGGGCGTTCGCTCATAACTACCGCGGAAATCGATGTTCTCCACGCAGTTGGCGTGCATGTCGGCCGCGGCCTGCAGACATTCCTGATAATCATAGTAGCCGCAGATCTGCGGTGCCCCCCCCGGACCATTGGATGAGCCTGGCAACAGACAGAACGGCGACGCGTCACGGTGCAGTGGCGTAGCTTCGGCGGGTTGCGAGCTCAGCGCTGCGAACGAGAGCACGACGGCAACGGCAAAGGCCGCGGTGAGATACCTGGGTTGTCGATCGAAAATCATCATCCATCTCCATCTGCTGTGAACCTCAAAGCGTGCCGCTCGCGGTCCCGCAGTCGCATCGATCGGGAGATCGCGATTGCAAAGCCTGCCAGATGGGCAGCCAAGGGCTACGTTTCCGAGATCATCGTGCGCTGGAAATTCAAGATTTTCTTCGCACAGGTCCCATACCAAAGAGATAGGAAATCCTATGAATTTCCCGAATAAATACGTGTTTAACTTTCGAAAGCGCTCGGAGCGACCCCGATCGACGTTCCGAATGAAGGCCTGACTGACGGCGGAAAATCGGCCTCTCGAATTTTCCGTAGCCGGCCGCCGCAAATTGGCAACCGCGGCTCACCTATCGAATTAGATGAGGGCTGGCTATTGCTGACACACGGTGTCGGCCCGGTCCGCAAATATCCGATAGGAGCAGCACTGCTCGACAAAAACGACCCGACGAAGGTGCTGGGGCGCCTGGACGAACCGCTCCTTCGACCTGCGCCGTCCGAGCGCGAAGGATATATGCCGAACGTCGTCTATACATGCGGCGCAATGCGGCATGGCGATCAAATTATCTTCCCGTATGCGATTTCGGACAGTTACTCGAACATCGCGACGATCGATATAAGAAGCCTGCTTGCAGCGATGGAAAAATAAGAGCTGACTTAGCTTTACCGTAGATGCAATCGGACGTGGCTTCTCGGCACGCCCAGCTCGTCCGTGGTCGGTACCTCACCAGACGGCAAGTAGAACTTTTGGGAGACGCATAATGACCGGCGAAAAATCAAGGGCGCTCGTTCTCGGAACGACAGTCTTTTGGAAGAACGATAAAAATGACTTTGGCACCGTCATCGCCAAGGACTGGAGCAGCGTCACGGTCAAATGGGATAACCGCGCCAGCCAGACAATCATGCACAACGATATGGATAGCTGCACGGCAGCTTGAATTTACTTGGCCCAAACGAGCATTCCTGACGATCATTCGCGAAAGCCGACGCGACACCAACCAGCCGCTGGAATCATCGCGAAACGCCCGCCGGGACAAGTCCGACGGGCTGCCAGTTATGTGGTCATTTGGGCGACAGCCGGGCGCCACCAGACTTGCGGCGCCAGGCAAAAAGAGGCCGATCAGCCAACCCGCAGGTTCTCTGCCGACGTCTTGCCACGGTTGGCCACTTCCTCGAAACTGACCTTGGCCCCTTCATTCAAAGTGCTCAGCCCCGCCTTCTCGACGGCCGAGATGTGAACAAAGACGTCCTTGCTGCCATCGTCCGGCTGGATAAAGCCGAAGCCCTTCGTCGCATTGAACCATTTTACTACGCCAGTGGTCACTTCAGTTCTCCCGGTTGTCTCTGAACGATAGCAACGCTGAATTCAGGGAGGAGTCAATCAAGCAAACTTCCATCTCCTGAATTGATGCGGCTGTCGGCTGCCAGGACGACGGGTGGCGGTAGTCCTCCCGCGCTGCCGCGATGCGACAGCGACTTTAGGCAACATAATCTCCGGGAATCCTAACCGACGTGCTAATGTCACTGAAGCCCAGTGCGGGCGGAGGACCAAACCATGGCCAAAGGCGAACAACGGAACAATCGCGAAGTAAAGAAGCCCAAGAAGGACAAGGCCAAGACGATCGCGGCAGCTCCGACCATGAAGGGCCTGATGCATCCCGAAGCGGAAAAGCCCCGAAAGAAATAGCGGAACAGAGCGCATCGTCAGCATAGCTGCGGCATCTGAGGTCACGGGCACCCGGCGCATGATCCATGCGCTCGATCGCGCTGCCGCGTTCGCGGCGATTGAGAGCCGTTATGTTCAATTAAATATCCCCCTTCCGGGGCGGTCCGATGCGCATCGCGCAGTGCTGATCACCGGCGCCGGCGAGGCATTCTGCGCCGGTGGCGATGTGAAAGGCATGGGCGACCGCAGCAGCACAGGCGAACTAACCTTTGGCCAGAAAGTAACGCGTCTGCCGGGCCGCGTAAGCAACTTCTGCCGGCAAAGCTAGGAACATTTCACCGTATTGGGGCGATACATACAGGCCCCATTCATCGCCGGGCTTCGGCAATGTGTACCTGTTTCAACAGACAGCGAGGCAAGCCGATGAAGGCCATAATTTCAACTTCACGATCGATAGGAAGAACTAGGGCAGCATCGGTGACACCACGTGTGGTTACACATGATCGTCTATTATCCACAAGGTGTGGACATTAAAAGATCTGTCATTACAGCGTGTTGGCGCCGCCAAGCACGGCCGTGAATTCATGTGAGAAAGTGCAGCCATTGCCATGAGCGATCGCGATCTCGGCATCCGCGATCTGCCGTGCGCCGGCATTGCCGCGCAATTGCTCCGTCGCTTCGATCAGCGTGAACAGTCCATACATGCCTGGATGCGCAAACGACAATCCACCACCATTTGTATTGACCGGCAGAGCACCACCCGGCGCGATCCGACCACCGGAGACAAATGCGCCGCCCTCGCCCTTCTTGCAGAACCTCATGTCTTCCAGGAACATGATGACATTGATGGTGAAGGCGTCGTAGAGCTGCAATACATCTACATCAGCCGTGGTGATGCCCGCCATCTCGAACGCGCGCGGCGCGCATTCGGCCGTCGGCGTCGTACAGAAATCCGGGATCTGCGAGACCTCGCGGCTCCAGCTCGCCCCGGCGCCGCCGAGGAAATAGACGGGCTTGTGCTTCAGCGCCTTCGCACGATCGGGACTGGTGATGATGACGGCTGCACCACCATCACTCATCAGACAGCAATCCAGCCGCGAGAGCGGATCGGCCACCAGCGGCGATGCCAGCACCTCGTCGATGGTCAGCGGCGCCTTCATCGTCGCATCGGGATGCAGCTGTGCCCATTGCCGCGCGGCGACGGCAACTTCCGCCATCTGCGCGCGCGTGGTGCCATATTCATACATGTGCCGCGCGGCGCACATCGCGTAGCCGGGCAGCGGCGACGCCAGACCGTAGACTTTCTCGAAGGTCGGCAGTTCGTGGATGCCGAAGGTGCCGGCCTGTTTGAGGTTGGAGCCATAGGCGATCAGCACCGTGGTGCAGAGCCCAGCCTCGATGGCCATTGTCGCCTGCAGGAGATGCGACAGGAAGGACGAGCCGCCGGTCATGTCCGAACACGCCCATTTCGGACGGATGCCGAGATACTCACCCATCGAGAGCGTCGGGAACATGTGATACAGCGTGCCGCCGCAAATGCCGTCGATGTCCTTCAACTGCAGGCCCGCATCGGCGACCGCGCGCGCAGTGGCGCCGGCCATCAGGTCCATCGAGGACAGACCGGGCGTGCGGCCGAGGCCGTAAGTGCCAAGGCCGACGATGGCGCTCTTGCCACGCAACGAGGATGCGGTCATGGCGTGGCTCCCACGGGACGAAACAGCACGATGGGCTGTTCGCTATTGGCATAGGTGCCAAAGTCGACCGGTGCGATCACCGCCTGCACGCGCATGCCGATATGAACCTCATCCGGAGCGCACGCGATGACGCGGCTGAGCATGCGGACGCCCTCGTCGAGCTCGACCACGCAGGCATTGTAATCGCCGCCGTGTTTCGCGGATCGGCGCATGACCGTCGTCGAGTAAATCGTGCCGAAGCCACTGACTTCGACGAATGCGAGATCGTCGGCGCCGCTGCGCGGCGCAATCAGGCGCGGATAGAACACATATTCACCGGTGGAGCGCGAGCGCTGAATCATCAGCCTGCCGGCGCGAAGATGCGCCCAGAACTGCCCTTCCGGGCCCAACTCTGTCGTTGGCGATGTTGGCATCGTCATGTCCACTCCGCTTCCTGCAGCGACCGCCAGCTGATCTTGTTGCTTTCCGAGCGCGGCAGGCTATCGACCAGCACCACCGAGCGTGGCGTCTTGTAATTGGCCATGGCGCCGCGCGCCCAGCCAATGATGTCGTCTGCCGTTGTCGACGCTTTGGCCGCATCATGCAGGACCACCAGCGCCTTCACCGACTCGCCGCGATAGCTGTCCGGCGTCGAGATGATGCAGCACTCTTTTATGGCGGGATGGCCATACATGATGGACTCGACCTCCGCCGGCCACACCTTGAAGCCTGACACATTGATCATCCGCTTCAGCCGATCGACAGCAAAGAAATAGCCGTCGCGGTCGCGATATCCGAGATCGCCGGTGCGTAGAAAGCGCTTACCGCCCAGCGTGACGAATGAGGTCTCGTTCGCTTCGGGCTTGTTCCAGTAGTTCTGCAGCACCTGCGGGCCGTTGACCACGATCTCGCCGATTGCGTCACTGCCGAGCTCGGTCAGCGTGTCGGGATCGATGATCCGCGCGTCGGTCTGGTGCACGGCAATGCCGAGGCACTGGCGCTTGGGCGCTTGCATCGGATTGATGTGGGTCGGCGACATGGTCTCGGTCATGCCATAGCCCTCGACGAATTCGAGGTTGAAGCGGGTCTTCAGCCGCTCGGCCACCGCTACCGGCATCGCTGCGCCACCTCCGGTGATGACCTTGAGCTTTGCAAAACATTCTTCGCGGAATGTCGGGCTCGACAGCACGTCGACGATCATCGTCGGCGCCGCGTTCCAGAAGGTCACGCCATGGGCCTCGAACAGATCAGGGATCAGGTCCTTATCCCAACGCGCCATCAACATCAGCGTCGCGCCGACCGAGATCGCCGCATTCATCGAGCCCTGCATGCCCGCGACATGAAAGAACGGCTGCACGCCAGTCAGCACGTCATCCCCGCCGAGCCGGTACCAGCGCGCCTGCAACACCGCCGTGAACAGCACGCTCGCGTGCAGATGCATGCAGGCCTTCGGCTTGCCCGTGGTACCGGAGGTGTAAGGGAACAGGCAGAGATCGGCTGGCGTCGCGGTCATCGGCAACGGCGCCTCGTTGCGAGCGATCACATAGTCCCAGGCGCGCCAACCCGGCGCCGTGGGGCACGATCCGTTCTGCGTCACGCAGCCTGGCAGCGTGTAAGGCGATGTCTCGGGTACATAATCGCGATAGTGCGCGACGATGATGCTGTTGATGGCGTTGCCAAGCAGCGGTGCAAAAACATCGACGAGATCGCTGCCGATGATCGCCATCGTGGCGCCGCTGTCAGATGCCATGTAGTCGAGCTCGGCCGTCTTGTTCATCGGGTTGATCGGCACGACCACCGCATCGGCCCGCATGACGGCGTAATACGCGATCACATATTGCGGCGAATTCTGCAGCGCGACCATGACGCGGTCGCCGCGCTTCACGCCGCAGATGTTCTGCAGATAGCCGGCAAGCGCATCGACCTGCCGCAGCAATTCCGCATAAGTGAGAACACCGCCATAAAACAGCGTGGCCGGATGATCCGGCCGCGCCGTCGCCGCCCGCACCAGCGCATCGTAGAGGACGCCCTCGGGCAACGGCAGCGTGTGCGGCTCGCCGGGTGGCCAGAACGGAGAGATGTCACTCACTTTGAGCCTCCGAACGCAGTCATCATGCGGTTTTCAAGCGAAAAAGTGCCAGACCTTGGCGATGACGGCACGGATGTCCTGTTCGTCTTGCATCAGTAATTCTCTGTTGTCGTGTGTCAGTTGAGGTCGCCGGAACGCGCATGTTCCTGGTCGGCAAGTTCGAGTCCGTGGTCGAGCGCTCCGAGCAGGCGCTCGGCATCCTGCTCGCTGATGATCAGCGGCGGCGCCAGGAACAGCGAGGTCTGCTCGCCGCTGGTGCCGATCACGGCGCCGGCTTCCATGGCCCGCGCGGCGACACGTGAGGCGATCGGATTTTCCTTGGTGTCGGCAGCCCATGAACGCCAGTCGGGCCCGTGCAGTTCGACGGTCCAGTGCAGGCCCTGGCCGGCAACGCGGCTGACGCTCGGATGACTGCGCGCGATTTCGAGCAGGCGCTTCGTGAAGAACACTTCCATGGCGCGTACGCGTGCCAGAATGTCCTCTTCCGTCACCACATTGAGATAGGCACTGACGGCGGCCATGCTGATCGGATGGCCGCGCAGCGTACCGTAGTTCTGCCAGCTCGATCCCTTGAGCTGCTCGACAATCTTCTTGGACACGATCACGGCCGCGACCGCCGCAGCACCGCCGCCGAGCGACTTGCCCATGGTCACGATGTCGGGACGGCTCTGCGCGCCCTGGAACGCGAACCAGCGGCCGGAGCGGCCGGCGCCGGTGACGACTTCGTCGGCAATCCAGATCGAATTTGCTTTCGCGGCGTGATCGGCGACTTCGTCCTGATAGTCGCCGTCGTAATAGTTACCACCCTGCGTGTAGTCGATGATGGTCGCCGCCGTATCCGCCAGAACGGCGCCGGCACCGGCGAGCACGTCTTTGACCGGCTGGTTGCTGAGCGGCGCGCCATAGATCGCCCCGTCAGGTGCAGGCAGGATCTTCACCGGCGCCATCGGGGCCGGCAGACGCGAACCGCCGGCCTGCACGGCGAGCCCACCATGCCAGTGCGGCTGCACGGTCATGCTGCGCGATAGACCGACGAGGCCGTGATAGGCGCGCTCGCGCGTCGCCAGTGCCGTCTTCTGCGACAGGGCCTGGCACAACGATAGCGCCATGTCGTTGGCCTCGCTGCCACTGATGCAGAAGCGCACGCCGCCGACCCAATTCTCTTCGCCCGCAAAGGCAGTGCTGATCAGATCATCGGCAGCTTTCTCGCGATCGATCCAGGTCCAGCCTTCGTTGACGACCGGCGTATCCGCGGCTGCACGAATGGCTTCCACCATTTTCGGGTGGCGATGACCGAGCCCGCCACCGGTGTTGCTGCCGTCGATCAGGCGACGCCCATCCTGCAGATGGAAATACACGCCTTCGCCGCCAACCACGGTCAGGGGCGCGCTGTCGCCGGCATTGAGGCCCGTCCGCAAAAGTCTGCTCATCGATTATCCCTTTTGTCCTTGCGGAGGTGCATCACGCGCGGCCATAGCCGCCGCCGCCGCACATCTCGATGGTGATGACATCGTCCCGTTGCAACACGAGATTCGACTTGCCCTCGACGTCAATCACGTCGCCGCCGCGCGTGAGCGTGAGGCGTGCGGTCTTGCCGGGTGCGCCGCCCTTCAGCCCGAACGGAGGAATAAGCTTGCGCTCGACACAACTGGTCAGATGCATGCTGGGGGCAAGGATGCGGTAGCTGCGCACGACACCGTCGCCGCCCGGATAGGCGCCTGCCCCGCCGGAGCCCCAGCGGATCGACTGCTGCTCGACCCGGATATTGTAGTTGGCCTCGATGGCCTCGGCCGGTGTGTTGGAGGTGTTGGTCAGGTGCACGCGGGTCGCGGCGCAGCCGGCGCGGTTATGCCGCGCACCCTCGCCGCCGGCATGGACCTCGTACAGCATCTTCCATGAGCCATCCTGCCGCGGCTCGGCGAAAGAGAGCATGCCGGACGTGGTGGCGCCGCCCGACGACAGCCGCTCCGGAATCACGTCCTGCATGGCCAGGAAGATCGCATCGACGATGCGCAGCGAGGTCTCGTGATTGCCTGCCGCCACCGGTGCGGTGAGACCGGGTTCGAAGATCGAACCCGGCCGGGTGATGATGGTGAGCGGACGCAACGCGCCACCATTCTGCTGCATATCGCGCCCGCTCATGATGCGCGCGCTATAGGCCACCGCGGATTTCGCGATGAAGGACGTCGTATTGCAGAAATTGGAGACCCGGTCGCAACTGCCGGACAGATCGAAGGTCGCTTGGTCGCCCTTGATCGTGATCTTCACATGGATACGGGCTGGTTCATCGCCAGGGCCACCGTCATCAAGGAAATCCTCGCCTTCATAGACGCCGTCAGGTAGCCCGAGAATGGCCTCGCGCATCTCGGCTTCGGAGAGATCGTGCAGCCGCGACAGCGCCGCGACGAACATTGCCTTGCCGTGCTGCTTGCACAATTCGACGATGCGCTTTTCGCCGGCCAGTGTGCAGGCGATCTGGCCGAGCAGATCGCCCTCGCAGGATTCGGGATCGCGGACATTGACCTTGAGGAACTGGACGATGGCATCGCTGACACCCGCCGCGGTGGCGATCTTGATCGGCGGAATCCGCAGCGCTTCCTGGAAGGTGTCGATGGCCTTGGCGAGATAGCTGCCCGGCCAGGTGCCGCCGATATCGGGCCAATGCGCGAGGCTGACGGCGAAGGCAACGATATCACCCTCGAAGAATACCGGGCGAACGACCTTGACGTCGTTCAGGTGATTGCCGCCGAGCGCGCCGAGATTATAGATCAGCACATCGCCTTCGCTCATGGTCGCAGCCGGCACGACTTTCAGCAATTCGCGGATCGTATAGGCCATGGCGCCGAGATGAACCGGGATGTCACGGCCCTGCCCGACCAGTTCGCCCTGCGCGTCGGTGATCGCCGAGGACAGATCGCCGGCTTCGCGCAGCAGCGGCGAGCGCGCCGAGCGTGTCATCACCAGGCTCATCTCTTCCGCTGCGGCCGACAGGCCATGGCGGATCACTTCGACGGCAAACGGGTCGAGCTTCATGATGCCACCTTCGCGAGATAGAGATTGCCGTTGCTGTCCGGCGTCGCTTGCCATTGCGGCGGGAGGACTACGGTGGACCAAGCGTCTTCGATGATCGCCGGACCGGTGACGACATCGATCATTGCGCTGCGATCGATCACATCGGTCATCACGTCCAGCGCGCCATCGAACGAGCAACGGCGCTTCGGAGCAGCTTCGGCGCGTAAAACTGTCGTCGGGCGACTGACTTCAGTGGTCGAGGGCTGCCGCGCCTGCGCACGCACGGATTCGATCACGCAGCTTTCGTTGGTCGCGTAGCCGAACAACTCGCGATGCTTGACGAGAAAGTCCTGCCGAAGTCTATCGACATCGAGCGGCATCGTGAACGGCACGGGGATCGCATCGGCCTGCGCGACATAGCGCATCAGCGCGACCAGTTCGATCTGGATGGAGTCGCGCGGGATCGCATTGGCGAGCAGAGGCACGAGGGTCTGCTCGACCAGCGCTTCGATACGTTGCGTGACCTTGGCCAGATCGATGCCGTCCAGCGCGATGCGTAACGTCTGCTGCTGCAGGAAGCTGAAATCCGCAGTCAGACATCCCAGCGCGGAGAAGGCGCTGGACGCAGCGGGCACCACGATCTCGGTGATCCCGTAGAGTTCCGCGAGACCCGCCGCATGCATCGGGCCGCCACCACCAAACGCCAGCAGCGTGCAGTCGCGACCATCGATGCCGCGCTCCACCGTCACGCGGCGCAACGCTCGCGCCATGGTGGCATTGGCGACGCGGATGATACCAAGTGCGGTTTCGGTAAGGCTCAGTTCAAGTCCTTGCGCGATCGGCTCGATCACGCGGGCCGCGGCATCTACATCGATGCCGATGCGGTCGCCTAGCTTGGTTTCGGGGTTGAGATAGCCGAGCAGCGCATTGGCATCGGTGATGGTCGGCTTGGTGCCGCCACGGCCATAGCAGGCTGGGCCCGGCTCGGAGCCGGCACTTTCCGGCCCGACGGTCAGACCGCCTGCGCCGGCGCGAACGATGGAGCCACCGCCGGCGCCGATGGAATGTACCGCAAGCATCGGCTGACGCAGCGGGCGATCGCCAAGCATCTTGCCGTCGGCCATCTCCGCCTGGCCATCGACGATCAGACAGACGTCGGTCGTCGTGCCGCCCATATCGAAAGTGAGCACGCGGGATTTCTTGAGCTGGCGCGCGATGCTGACCGAGGCCGCGACGCCGGCTGCCGGGCCGGACATCGCCATCACCAGCGGACGGCGCTTGACGGCCGAGATCGGGATCATGGCGCCGGCGGAGTGAAACACCTGCAGGCCCGCACCGATGGGCAGACGTTCTTCAAGCTCGCTCAGATATTCCACCGCAATCGGCATCGCCGCCGCATTGAACGCCGTAGACGACGTGCGCTCATATTCGCGCGCTTCGGGATTGATCTCGTGCGACAGCGAGACATGCGGCACGATGGCCTTCAACCGTTCGGCCAGCATCTGCTCATGGACGGGATTGGCATAGGCATGCAGCAGCGAGACGGCGACGCTTTCCACGCCAGTCTCCTTCAGCCAGGCGATCAGGCGCTCGATTTCGGCTTCGGCCAGTGGCCCCAGCACCTGGCCCTCGTGATCGAGGCGCTCATCGAGCGCGAAACACAATTCACGCGGCACCAACGCCTTGGCCTTTGGCGCGATATCCAGGCGATAGAGATCGCGGCGGCGATAGCGCGCGATCTCTAGAACGTCCTCGAAACCCTTCGTGGCGATCAGAGCGATCCTGGGCAGGCGCTCCTCGACAATCGCATTGGTGATCCGGGTGGTGCCGTGAATGAAGCGCTTCACGTCGCTCTTGCGCAGACCAACAGCCTCGATGGCTTCGAGCATCGCCTGTACCGGCGCGTGGGGGCGCGACGGCACCTTGGCGATCCGCGTCTCTGACGTGTCGCGCCGGATGGCGATGATATCGGTGAAGGTGCCGCCGATGTCGGTTCCGATTTCCCAGATATTCGTCACGCGCGTTGGTCCCGCTTTCGTTCAGGGCCGGCGATGCAGTACAAGGGCTACATCGTCGGGTCGTTCGTCTTCGCTTACTTGCGGGCGAGGTCGCGGAAATCGACCTGGCGGTGAAACCAGTAGGTGTAGCCATCGAGCTGCGGGATCATCACGGCGTCCTGGTTCGCCTGCCACAACAGCACGAGCGGAACTTCCTTGACGTATTCCGCGATCATCTGCTTGCCCATCTCGTCATACTTGGCCTGATCCTGCTCGAACCGAGCCTGATTGGCCAGCTTCACCACCAGCTCGTCATTCCAGGAGCTGTAATTCCAGCGCTGGTTACCGGTGAAGAAATTGCGGAAGAAGTAATCGGTGGTCGGCAGCCAGGCGTTGGAACCTTCGGTGAAGAACGGCAGCTTCTTGTCGGTGATCTGCGTCGACATCTGCGAGTCCGGCAGCTTCTGCACGTCGACCTCAATGCTGAGCTTCGCCAGCGCCTCCTTCAGCAGCGCCGCCATCGGCTCGGTGACAGCGGCGGAGCCGACATTGATGCTGAAAGTGGTCTTGAAGCCCTTCTCGAAACCGGCTTCAGCCAGGAGCTGTTTGGCCTTGGCCATATCGGTCTTCGCCGGCATCGGCTGCGGGAAATCACCATTTGGTGGCGACGTCCACGACGCACCGAACAACGGGAAGCCGCGTTTGAAGATCGCTGCGCTGAACATGTCGTTATAGGGCAGCGCCATGGCGATGGCCTGACGGACCTTGAGATTGTCGAACGGCGCCATCTGCGTGTTGAAGGCAATCATGGTGAAGCCGTTGGTCTGCGGCGACGACTCCACCTTGACCTTGCCGCGCTGCTGCAGCGACGGTACGTCGCTGGCCTGCAGATCGATGGCGATGTCGGCATCGCCCTTCTCGATCAGATTGGCCCGCGTGGCGGGATCGCCGATGGTCTGTTCGATGACGCGCTTGAAGTAAGGAAGCTTGCCGTCACGACCGCTCTTCCAGTTGTCGTTGCGCTTCAGGATCAACTGTTCACCCGGCTTGAACATCTCGACCGTGTAGGCGCCCGAGCCGGCGGTGCTGGTCTTCAGCCATTCCTGAGCCCAGGGATCCTCGGCGGTCGCATGCTGCTTCGCGAGCTTGCTGTTGAAGATCGGCGCCAGCGGCGTAGCGAGATTGGCCAGCGCCAGACGATCCGCCTTTGGCAGCGTCACCGTGATGGTGCGCTCATCGACGATGGCGAACTGTTCCGCCTTCGTCAGGGAGCCAGTGCCCATCTGTCCCGCGGCAATTGATTTCGCGGTGACGGCACGATCGAGCGACCATTTCACGTCTGCTGCAGTGACAGGCGTGCCATCGTGCCACTTGGTATCGCGCAGCTTGAAGGTGATCTTCAGCCCGTCCGGGCTGACCTCATAACTCTCGGCCAATTCGCCGCGGATCCTGCTGCGGTCGAATACCCAGACGCCGTTTTCGTCGCGCTTGCGGTCGAAGGCCACAAGGCGGTCATAGATGCTGGTCGAGACACCGAAGGCCTCACGCGTCGCGCCCGGGGTGGTCGGGTCCAGCGTGGGGATGTTGTTACCGGTCACCTGACGCAGCGTCTCGGCCCGCGTCTGCGCCTGTGCCGCCACTGGTGTGAGCGCCATCAGCAGCACGCTGCCCATCAATCTCAACAAACGCCCGCGATCAGCCATCATCTGCCACCGTCCCCTGTCGAACCTCGTTCTGCAAAATCTTGGCGCATCGCGCGCATCCGGATAGAGCCAGACTCGCTGGAAACGACTAGGCCAGATTGCCGAACGCAGGGTAACGCGCGAGCGAGACGCCAAGGTGCTTTGTTACAGTGCAAGCGCTGCATGCAAATGCAGCAACGATCTCATCGATGCGCCTATCCGCTCAAATGCAGGATGTGCGGGAGTGGTCGCGCCGTCGATGGTTCGACGAGATCGCGCCTTGGCGGCGGCCGGGAGCTCCCCGCCGACGATTGATCAATTCGCAGGCGCGCGGCCATTGCCGGGAATGCATTTGGCGGATCGGATTATTTTTTTGCTGCAGATGGCTCCACATCGAGAATCTGCGCCATTTTCGCGATCAGGCGCGTCGCATCGGCGGGCTTGAGGCGGCCATAGCCCAATACGAGGCCGGCATAGATCGGCGCCTCCAGATGATTCTGCGATAGCGGCTGCACGTGGAGACCCGCTTGCTTCAACAGCCGCGCGGCCTCCACATCGCTCATCCGCGCCTTCAGGCGCTCGGTGAACAGAGCGACGAGATGAAGACCGGTTGCGCAGGGAGCGACGGTGAGATCATCAGGTAAATACTGACGGATCGCATCCATCAGGGCCTTCTGCCGCTCCGCATAGACTTTTCGCATGCGGCGGAGATGGCGCAGCAGATGGCCCTCGCGCATGAATTCGGCGAGCGCACGCTGGCCGATGCCGGAACTGTGCACGTCGATACGCGCGCGGCCCTTCGTGAAGATCTCGACGAAGCGCTCCGGCGCGACGATGTAGCCCAAGCGCAAGCTCGGCATCATGATCTTGGAGAAGGTGCCGAGATAGATCACGCGCTGCTCGCGGTCGAGCGACTTCAGCGACGCGATCATACTGTCCTGATGCCGGAACTCGGAATTGTAGTCGTCCTCGACAATCCAGACGTCGTTGCGATTGGCCCAGTCAAGCAATTCCAGCCGCCGCTCCAACCCCATGCTGACGCCGAGCGGATATTGATGCGACGGCGTCACCACGATCAGCTTCGCATTCGGCGCGCGGCGAATGCCCTCGGTGACGCATAGCCCCTTGTCATCCACCGGTATCGGCACCAATTTACCGCCCGCCGCTGTCAGCGACCACTGCGCCTCTACGAAGCCCGGTTCCTCCACCCAGACTTCGTCGCCATGATCGAGGATCATGCGGCTGCACAGATCGAGCGCGCTGGAAGTGCCCGAGGTCACGACGATCTGCTCAGGCGTGCAGACGAGACCACGTACCGCGCCGAGGAAATCCGCGATCTCGCGCCGAAGCTCGGGAAGCCCGGCGGGGGACAAATCGAGGCATTCCTCCTTGTCGGGGTGCTGCGACGTCTGGCGCAGCAACCGAGCCCAGTCGCCGAACGGAAAGGTCGAAATATCGGGTGCACCGGGGCTGAAATCGGACGCCCAATTGGTCTCGTAGGTAAAGCCAATCAGCGACTGCCAGCGCTGAGAGATGGGGCCGGCGATACGAGAGGTATCCGCAGACGCGCCCGCCGGCGATGCTGCGTTGCGGCTGAATGCGGCGACCGAGACACCGCCGCGCGGCATCGATTCCAGATAGCCTTCGGCGTAGAGGATGTCCCAGGCACTCAGCACCACCATGCGCGAGCAACCGAGTTCGCGCGCAATCTCCCGCGAACCGAGAAACTGGGTGCCCGCCGGCAACGTCCCGTGCAGAATCCCCTCGCGCATCTGCGCCGCGATTTGCTGGGGCAATGCCACAGACGAAGCCCGGTCAAGACGGATGCCCGCCAGCGACATCCGCCTCCTCTGGCCAGTGGAATTCTGCATGCGAAACGGGGCCCGGACAAACGATCAAGATGAATGCGGCCGAACAAGTAGCAGCACGGAAGGCTGGACGTCCACATCGCCCGTACAACCCCGATGGCCGAGCTCGCCAGGCGCCCTGCACACGGGTTGAGATCGGAGCCAAGACGCTTCCAGCCGCTAGAATCTCGATCGCAAAGCGGACAAGCCAACCATTGCTGATTCCGAAGTCAGAAACTCTGGGTAGTCCAAGAGACGAGCTCTTTGGCAAGGCTTGAGAAAGCGGAGTCGAAAGCCCGAACGGTTCCTGGTGCATCCAGCTTTTCGATCCTCTGGCTCTGGCGAAATATCCGTGAAGCCATGACCTTTCCATCCTTATCCAAAATCTTTGTAGACAACTCAATTTCTGCCACGGGGGTTTCATCGGGCCCAACGTCAAATCGTCTGACATCGATCAAAAGCTGATAATCGGGCTGAACGCCGTCCAGCGGCCGCGTGGGTGCATGCGTTACGTCGTAGTTTTCGAAACTCTCCAAGATCTTCGCCTGGATGAGCTTGGGGATGCTGTCTGCCCACTGCGCATCGGGGAAGGCCGCCGTGTCCTTGGGTTGCGAAAACAAGAATCGTTGCGTCTGCAAAAGGACGACAGCTGTTGGCTCGGGTATCGCGAACTGCCCCTTAAGTATTTTGGTTGGTGCCGGGAAATCAACAGCAGCGCGAAGATTATAGGTCACCTTAGATACCGGAGAAGCGCCGCCGCCCGTCATTCGCTCCAGACCGCTGACAATTCCGTCGAGCTTTCCAGTGTTGCGAGCGAGTCCTTCTGAGAACACTTGAAGATTGGCGATCGTGCTTTTGAGCGGCGCGGCATTGTCCGCCAGAACGCCGTCGACCCGCCCAAGGGCATCGCGTGCCGCTTGTGTCATACTGCGGCCAGCGCCGGGTTCGGCTACCAGCATCGTCACGGGAGCGGAATTCGCCAACAATTTACCTCCCTCCAATGCGATTACCGGCACCCCCGTCAGTCCCTGGAAGTCCAATCCCACCTTTGTGTCACTGCGAACGGGAGTGGTGTTCACAACCGAGATGCTTGCATTGACGCGACTGGGGCTATCGGCCGCCAAATCGAGACGCGTCACCTCCCCTACGCGAATGCCGTTAAAGAGCACCGCGGCGCCCACCAGCAGACCCGGCACAGAGCCGTCGAACTGAATCTGATAGGCAGTCCGCGGACCTGAATTTCCGGTGCTATGCAGCCAGAATATAAAGCCGAACACCGCAGCGATAGCTGCGAGAACGAATGCGCCGACGATGACGAAAGGAGCGCGCGTTTCCATATCAAATCGCCTTTGGTTGGAGCATGAGGGAGCGCTTGCCATGAAAATAAGCCTTAACCCATGGATGCTCGGATCGAAGCAGCTCGCTCATCGGTCCGATCGTGACGATTTTTCCATCAGCCAGGGCGGCAACGCGATCACAAACGGTGTTCAGACTGGCGAGATCGTGCGTGACCATGAAGACCGTCAGTCCAAGGGTCTTCTGCAACGTCTTGATCAGCGTATCGAAATCGCCAGCTGCGATAGGATCGAGGCCGGAAGTCGGTTCATCGAGAAAGACGATGGCCGGATCCAGCGCCAATGCGCGTGCAAGCGCGACTCGCTTTGTCATGCCGCCGGAGAGTTCCGACGGAAACTTGGCACCGTCTTCCGGCGCGAGACCCACCATTTCCAGCTTGGCACTCGCAATCTCGGTCATGAGCTCGTCCGAGAGCGTTGCATTCTCGCGAAGCAGAAACTCGACGTTCTGCAATGCCGTAAGAGACGAGAACAGTGCTCCCTGCTGAAACAACACTCCCCATTTTGCAGCGACATCCCTTGTCCGGCGCCCGGGCGTCAGACCGATATCGCTCCCCATGACCTCGATCTTTCCGCTATTCCGCTCAATCAAACCAATCACGGTCCGCATCAGCACCGATTTCCCGCCACCGGAGGCACCGACCAGCCCCAGGATTTCGCCGCGCCGAACATCAAGTGAAAGACGATCGATGACGATATGGCGGCCGAAACCGACAACTAGGTCCTCAACATGGATGGCAACATGCGTGTCTGTCTCCTGCATCGCTACATTCCTATCGATGCGAAGAACACCGCGAATAGTCCGTCGAGAACGATGACGAGAAAGATCGATTTCACGACAGATGTCGTTGTTTGTTTGCCTAGGGATTCAGCGCTACCTTTCACGCGAAGCCCCTCGCTACACGCGACGATCCCGATCACCAGCGCCATGAATGGCGCTTTGATGATACCCACTTCGAAATGCGTCACCGAAATCGCTTCATGTAACCGGGCTATGAATGTTACCGGCGACATTCCCCCATAAAACCATGCAACGAGGCCTCCCCCGTAAAGCGCCGCGACCGCCCCTACGAAGGCCAGGATCGGCAACGCGACGATCAACGCGACGATGCGAGGCAGGATTAGCACATCGACCGGATCAAGACCCATCGTCGATAGAGCATCAATCTCCTCGCGCATCTTCATGGAGCCCAGTTCAGCGGTGTAGGCGCTCCCGGATCTTCCGGCGACCATGATTGCAACGATCAGAACCCCCAGTTCACGCAACACCAGGATCCCGACCATATCGACCACATAGGCCTCCGCGCCGAACTTGCGGAAGTGGAAGATACCCTGCTGCGCGATAATGGCGCCGATCAGAAATGTAATCAGGACCACTATCGGAAGCGCCTGCCAGCCGACCCGATAGATCTGGTAAACCAGTGATGTCAGCCGAAACGATCTCGGGCGGCGAAGCACACCGACAGCGGCCAGGCAAATTGCGCCGAGCATTTGAAGGAAAGCCGACAGATCCAGAACTGCCGCCAGCGCCGCCCGACCTAGCATTTCGAATCTGTCGACGATGGAGTTACGCTCCGTGGGACCCGGATTGCGTCGTCGATTGACCTGTCTTAATTCCTCGATCAGATCGATATAGTCTTCTGCAGCTCCCACAATGTGCGCGCGTTGGCCGCCGCTGGCCAAATGTCGCGATAATCGCTCGATCAGCCAAGCGCCCAATGTGTCGAGCTCCCGGACGCCGGACATGTTCACGGTTACCGACCGTGCCCGCGCGAGCTGCGGCGCTATGCTGGCAGATAGTTGCTCCAGAGTTGCCGCATTGACGACGGTCCAACTTCCTGTTGGGCGTAATTCGAGCTCATCGCCACTGGCGCTGGCTATCAGCAAAGGTGCACTCATCACGACGATCTCCTGCGCTTATGCCAAAATAGGCCCGTGGAGGCGCCATCGAGCGTCGTCAGCAGGACGACACGCGGGTTGAAGTGGAGGCCACATGTTGGGTGACACGGATCGCTCTCAAATCATATAACGAAGTTCCTTCTGCCTGATCACCGGAACGAAACTCCGTTTATCGTCGGCCTGTAACTTATCTTCGGAACTTCCGCCGCTCTGGCGGTTTGGATGAAGTGAATGAGGATCATCGCGCGTTCTGGTCTTTTTCAATTAGATCGTTTCTGACGTGACGGCTGTTTGACGTATGTCAAACGGCCGCTCGCCGTTTGCCGTACTGTTCTGCGACGATATTCTGCAACAGCAAGCATGCACCTCGCTTCTGCAGAGGATAACACGGCTGCAAGAGCAAGTTAGACGCGAAAGCAAATCGCAAAAAAGGAAACAGGATGCATCATTATCATGCGGTCGTTTGGATCGACCATCGCGAAGCGAAGATATTCCATGTCGGCCTCACCGGGACAGATCAACTCGATCTTCATCCGACATTCGAGACACGCCACATTCATCACAAGGCCAACGAAATCGGAAGCGGTCATGTCCACGAAGACAAGGGGCTGATGAAAGACGTGGCGGGCGCGGTGAGTGATGCCGGTGAGATTCTGATCATTGGTCCGGCGCAGGCGAAAACCGAACTGGCGACCTATCTCCGAGAGCATACGCATATCGGTGGTCGCATTGTCGGCGTCGAGGCCGCTGATCATCCCACCGATGGCCAAATCGTCGCTTACGCCAAGAAGCACTTCAAGATCGGTACATTGCGCGGCGACGTGCCCGCAAGCCGCTGAATTTTACGATAAAGCGATTGCGAGTATTGGCGGCAGATATTTGCCGCCGTGCGGCGACTGGATCAAGGTACAGCATATGCCACGTTATGGAGAAGCTTTCCTCAGCACCGACGAGGCTCAGCTAATTGATCGCTACTGGCGCGCCGCAAATTACCTGTCGGTGGGTCAGATATATCTACTGGACAACGCGCTACTGCGCGAGCCGTTGCGCAAGGACCACATCAAGCCCCGTCTGCTCGGCCATTGGGGCACCACGCCTGGGCTAAACTTCATCTACGCGCACCTGAATCGCGTTATTCGCGCCCACGACCTCGACATGATCTATATCTGCGGCCCCGGCCATGGCGGCCCGGGGATGGTCGCAAATACATATCTGGAAGGCACCTATAGCGAGGTCTATCCGGACATCACCCAGGACGAAGACGGACTGCAGAAACTATTTCGACAGTTCTCGTTTCCGGGCGGCATTCCCAGTCATGCGGCTCCGGAAACTCCCGGTTCCATCCATGAAGGCGGCGAGCTCGGCTATGCGCTGGTGCACGCCTACGGCGCGGCCTTCGACAATCCCGACCTGATCGTCACCTGTGTCGTCGGAGACGGAGAAGCGGAGACAGGCCCCCTCGCCGCGTCATGGCACTCCAACAAGTTCTTGAGCCCGAAGCATGACGGCGCGGTACTGCCCATTCTTCATCTCAACGGTTACAAAATTGCCAATCCCACTGTGATGGGGCGGATGAGCGACGACGAAATGCGCCATCTGTTTCATGGCTACGGTCATGAGCCGATGTTCGTCGAGGGCAGCGATCCTGCTCTTATGCACCCGTTGATGGCGCATACGCTCGAGCGCGCGATTGGCAGGATTCGTGCGATCCAGGCTTCGGCCCGTGACGGTCGCGTAACGGTGGATCGGCCGAAATGGCCCATGATCGTCATGCGCAGTCCAAAGGGCTGGACCGGCCCCAAGGAAGTCGACGGCTTGAAGGTCGAAGGTTTCTGGCGCGCCCACCAGGTGCCGATTGCCAACCCGCGCGGCAATCCCGAACACCTCAGGCTGCTCGAAGAATGGATGCGCAGCTACCGGATCGATGATCTGTTCGACAAAGCCGGTCGGCTGCTACCTGAGTTGCAGGCTCTGGCGCCGCAGGGGCGCCGGCGCATGGGAGCCAATCCCCATGCCAACGGCGGTTTGCTAAAGCGCGAGCTGAAGCTACCTGACTTCCGCGCCTACGCCATCAATGTTCCCCATCCCGGGGGAACCGAAGGCGAAGCAACGCGCGTGATGGGGCAATTTCTGCGCGACGTCATCAAGCTGAACGCCGATGCGCGCAACTTCCGCATCATGGGTCCAGATGAAACAGCGTCGAACCGGCTAGACGCCGTATTCGACGTGACCGAGCGCGTCTGGATGGAGGGCATCGAGCCGTATGATGTCCATCTCGCCCAGGACGGCCGGGTGATGGAAGTGCTCAGCGAGCATCTATGTCAGGGCTGGCTGGAAGGCTATCTGCTGACCGGACGCCACGGGCTGATGTCTTGCTATGAGGCCTTCATCCACATCGTCGATTCAATGTTCAATCAGCACGCCAAATGGCTGAAAGTGTCCCGGGCGTTACCCTGGCGACGCCCCGTTGCCTCTCTCAATTATCTTTTGACATCCCATGTCTGGCGCCAGGACCACAACGGCTTCAGTCATCAGGATCCGGGCTTTGTCGACCTGGTCGCCAACAAGAAGGCCGACATCGTCCGGATCTACTTCCCGCCGGACGCCAACACACTGCTCTGGATCACCGATCACGTGCTTCGGACGTATGACCGGATCAACGTCATCGTTGCCGGCAAGCAACCCTCGCCGCAATGGCTCGGCATTGAGGAAGCTGCGACCCATTGCGACGCTGGGATCGGTATCTGGCCTTGGGCTGGCACCGAAGACACAGGCAGCGAACCGGATGTCGTGATGGCCTGTTGTGGCGACGTGCCTACCCTGGAAACCATGGCTGCGGTCGACCTTCTTCGGCAAGCCCTACCCGACCTGAAGATCCGCGTCGTCAACATCGTCGATTTGATGACGCTGCAACCCAAGACGCAGCACCCGCACGGACTGGATGACCGCGACTTTGATGGCATGTTCACCCGGGACAAGCCGGTGATCTTCGCCTTTCACGGTTATCCAAACCTCATCCACCGACTGACCTACAGCCGCGCCAACCATACCGGCATGCATGTGCACGGCTTCGAGGAAGAAGGGACGACGACCACGCCGTTCGACATGGTGGTGCTGAACCGGCTAGATCGCTTCCACCTCGCCATCGATGTCATCGAACGCGTTCCTAGCCTCAGCATCACAGCAGCGGCGACCAAGCAGCAGCTTCGCGACAAGCTGCTTGAGCACACAACTTATGTGCGCGCCCATGGCGAAGATATGCCGCAGATTCGCGATTGGAGCTGGCCTGACCATTTCACCAAGCACACCACCGACTGAGGACAAGCGATGCCTGATGCCGTCCTTGTCGTGAATTCCGGCTCCTCAGGCATTAAGCTTGCGCTATTCGATATCGTATCAGATGGAGAGCCGAGATTGCTCTGCCGGGGGAGTCTGGACGAGCACGACGCCGAGCCGCGCCTGACGATCAAGGAGACCGACGGGGCCATTCTCTATGATCAGCATCGCAAGGTCGCGGACGGCCACGGAGAAGAACTGCTGCTTGATGCGTTGAATTGGATCGATGGCTACCTTGCCAGTGACGATCTGGTTGCAGTTGGTCATCGCGTGGTCCATGGCGGATTGGCCTTCGCAGCGCCGGTCCGATTGACGGGATCGATAGTCAAAGAGCTTGAAAAGCTGACACCGATGGCGCCACTGCATCAGCCACGCTGTCTATCGCCGATACGTGCGATCATGACCGACCGGCCGGAACTGCCCCAGGTTGCCTGCTTCGACACGGCGTTCCACCACTCACTTCCCGCCTCCGCCACCCGCTTTGCCATTCCACGCCAGCTCCATGACGCCGGCATCCGTCGTTATGGATTTCATGGACTGTCGTTCGAGTTCATTGCCGGACGACTCCAGGAACTCTCACCATCTTGCACCGAGAAACGATGCGTTGTCGCGCATCTGGGTAGCGGCGCCAGCCTATGCGCCATGCGTGGGGGCGCCAGTATCGACACCACGATGGGCTTCACACCGCTCGACGGCCTGGTGATGGCTACCCGCTGCGGCGCCATTGATCCCGGCGTGCTCCTCTATCTGCAGCAAGAGCGCGGAATGTCGGCAACTGACCTCGAAAATCTGCTCTATCGGGAATCGGGGCTGCTTGGTGTGTCGGGACTATCAGGCGACATGCGAGTACTGCTCGCCAGTAAAGACCCGCATGCCTCCGACGCCATCGATCTGTTCGTGACGTCCATCGCCAGAGAAACAGCGATGATGGTCAATAGCCTTGGTGGCATGGAGTGCCTGATCTTCACCGGCGGGATTGGAGAGCACGCACAGGAAATTCGACGGCGCGTTTGCGAGCGGATGAGCTGGTTGGGCTTAGCCATCGATGCAGACGCAAACGATGCAGGATCCGCGTGCATCAGCACTCGGGATAGCAGTGTTGAAATCCGGATCATTCCGACGAACGAGGAGTTGGTCATCGCGCGTTATTGCGTAAGGAACCTAGCTGATAGCATCTCTGATCCAGCCTAGGAGATCCACCGTCTGCTTCAAACTACCGAGAGACATTCGACGGGCTACCCGTCTGCACCATATAACCAACGAGGCCCCCATGATAAATCTTGAAACATACGCGCATGGCATCAGGGAAGCTCTGGACGAATGCCACGAGCACATGTCGCCTATGGAAGCTGGCGAACTGCAGATCGGCAAGCGCGCCACCGGTGGCGACTGGCAGGACATAACGGCCGAGACAGTCGATCGGCACAAGAAGATGATCACCACTTACGAAGGTATTCTGAAGGTGCTCTCTGCCAAGCTGCAGGGCGTTTTTTGATGCAGGATCAGGCCACGAGCCACACATGAACGCGGTCGGTGGATCAACTCGTCCTTACCCGGTCGAATGGGAGCGACATCTCGTTCTCAATTCTGACTGGAGAATTTTTACGCGGCCGATCACGGCGGCGGATGAACCTCTGGTTCTGACGCTTCTCTCCCGCGTTAATAAGGGCGATCTCAGGCTTCGATTCTTTGGTGCCATCAAAGAATTTTCCCACCCGTTTCTCGTAAGCTTGACGCAGATTGATTATGCCAAGGCCATGGCATTCATCGCGTTCGATGAGGCGAGCCAGGAGCCGCTTGGCGTCGTCAGGATGCATCGTAAAGATGACGGCGTTTCCGGTGAATATGCCATCCTCCTTCAATCGGACCTCAAAGGCAGAGGGCTCGGTTGGGCTTTGATGCTGTTGATTATTGAGTATTCCCGCTCCGAAGGGCTTAAACAGATCGTTGGCCAAATCATGCGCGAAAACACGATCATGCTTCAAATGTGTAGGGAGCTGGGTTTCGAAGTCATGGCGGACGCAGAAGATCATGGAATTTATGATGTCACTTTAGACCTCTGAGTAAACGGAGCGGCTGCAACCCGGCATCAGAAGCATTTCATGATGATGTCCGCTTTGTGCGGTGAGTTCAACCGATCGCTGCAACACATTCGGCAAACCTCTCAGCCGGCGTCTGATAAAGCAATGTTTTCCGTGGTCGCTCATTGAGCTGCCTTGCAATGGCGCTGAGCTTGGCCTGGCTGTGCAAGGACAGATCCGTACCACGCGGCAGATATTGGCGCAGTAATCTGTTGGTGTTCTCGTTTGATCCGCGTTGCCACGGAGAGCGGGGGTCACAAAAATAGATGGCGACGTCGGTGGCCAATGCCAGTCGCTGATGGTCGGCGAGCTCCTTGCCTCTGTCCCAAGTCAGGGACCTGTAAAGTTCGCTGGGCAACCGCCGCGATTGCTTGATCAGCGCCGAGACAACGCTTTCGGTGTCCTTGTTCGCGACCTTGATCAGCATCACATAACGCGAATGCCGTTCAACGAGCGTTGCGATATAGCTATTCCTCGATCCGCCGATCAGATCGCCTTCCCAATGGCCAGGGACCGCACGATCATCGACGGAAGGCGGTCGTTCACTGATGGATACGGCGTTCTTGATCTGGCCGAGTCCGTTCCGTTCCATGCTCGCATGCCTGGAGCGACGAACCGTACGCTTTGCTCTCAGGTGCTCAAGAAGCTCCTTTTTCAGGACGCCGCGCGCCTGGATGAACAGGCTGCGATAGATCGTCTCGTGTGACACCTGCTTTTCGGGCTCCGCCGTGTGCGTGCGCTTCAGCCAGCCGGCAATCTGTTCCGGTGACCATTGTCTCTGCAATAAGGTCGATACTGTCCGCCTTAAGAACGGACGACAAGCCAGCTTGCAGAGCTTGGGTCGTCGCGATCTATCCCAGGCGGCCTGATCGGACCGGGCTGCCCGATAGCGATCCGCCCCACCATTGCGTTGGACTTCACGGCTGATGGTTGAAGCAGATCGTCCCAAATGACGCGCGATCGACCGCAATGAACGACGCATGCTGAGCCAACGAGAAATCTCCTCCCGTTCAGACAGACTAAGCGCTCGCTTGGCACGGCACCGATCAGGCGGTCGGATACCGCCAGTCGGCGATATGATCGAGAATACCAATGAGGAATCGCGGTCAAACCGGTGTCCGATCGAACTCATCGGTTCGCCTGCTTGCCTACGATCCCAGATCTCGGATCGTTGCGCCGCCGAATAGTTAATGCGTTGTCGCCGCTTCATGTCCGCACTCCATCTTTGCTAAAAGATTAGAGTGTTGCACCGACCAATTGAGCCCACCGCCAAACGCGGACATTATTCACCCTGCAACGAAGGTTGCAAAAAGAAGTAGGTGCCAACGATCTCGCTTGGTTCTAAGGCGCCAAATACTGCACCAATCGTGGATCGTTGCGGATTTCCTGCGCCGAACCTGTCAGCGCAACCCGGCCGCGATCCAGCATGTAAGCGCGGCTCGCGACCCGAAGCGCGAGATCGAGATGCTGCTCGACGATGACGACGGCGATGTCCTTCGCCAGCAGGATCAGGCGCTCGGTAATTTCCTCGATGACACCGATCCAAACGCCCTCAGTCGGCTCATCCAGCAGCAAGATTTTGGGATCGGACAGCATGGCGCGCCCGATCGCCAGCATCTTGCGCTCACCGCCGGACAATGTGCCGGCAAACTGATCGAGCCGCTGGCCGAGCTTCGGGAAGATCTCTAGCACGCGGTTAACTGCCCCGCTGTCGCGATTGGTCAGCGCGCCGACGGCGAGATTGTCCCGCACCGAGAGTTTCGCGAACACCGAATGTTCCTGCGGGACATAGCCGACGCCGCGGCGGATGCGCTGCTCGGTCGGCAGTTTGCCGACATCGCGGCCATCGAGGCTCACCGCACCGCCGAGCACCGGCAACTCACCGACAATAGCCTTCATCAGCGTGGTTTTGCCGGCACCGTTGCGACCGAGAATGGCGACGCCGCCGCGCCACGGCACGCTGAGCGTAACGCCGAACAGCACCTGGCTGCGGCCGTAACCGGCATCGAGCGACTGGATATCGAGGAATTTATCGTCAGGCACGGCGGAGATAGACCTCCTGAACTTTGGGGCACGACTGCACATGCTGCACCGTGCCGGTCTGCAGGATCTGGCCCTGATCCAGCACGGTCAGGCGGTCGCAGATATCGCGGATGAAATCGAGATCGTGCTCGACGATGACGAGCGAACAGCGCGCCTTGATCGGCTGCAGCAATTCGCCGGTGACGCGGCGCTCTTCCAGGCTCATACCGCCGGTCGGCTCATCGAGCAGCAGGAGCTTCGGCTCGGGCGCCAGCGCCATGGCGATCTCGAGCCATTGCTGCTGCCCGTGCGATAGCGCGGAGGCCGGCTCGTGGGCGCGATCGACGAGACGAAACTGTTCAAGCATCGCCATGACTTTGTCATGCAGCACGCCGCGGGTGCGCGACAGCGCCAGATTGAGCAGCGATGTCTGCGCCTGCAGCGCCAGCAGGATGTTGTCATACAGCGTTAGGGCCGGCAGCACGCTGGTAATCTGGAATTTCAGGCTCATGCCGGCACGGGCGCGCTCCGCCGGCGAGGCCTGCGTGATATCGTGGCCGCCGAAAGTGACGATGCCTTGCGTCGGTGTCTCGGCGCCGGCGATGCATTTCATCAGCGTGCTCTTGCCGGAACCATTGGGTCCGATCAGGCCGTGGAATTCATTGGCAGCGATGGTGAGATCAGCGCCGTTCAGCGCCGTGAGCTTGCCGAATATCTTGATGAGGCCTTTTGCTTCCAGAAGCGCCATGACTATCGCTTCCCCGGACGGCCGAAGCTGCCGACGCGCTCGCGCTCTGACAACAACAGGCTGACCAGTCCTGCGGGCCGGAACAAGATGACCAGCAGCAGCAATACGCCAAGAATGATCGGCCAGATGTCCTGATAGCTGTTCGACAGCCAGAAGCTGACAGCCTCAATGACGACCGTACCGATCACGGCGCCGATCAGTGTGCCGGAACCGCCGAACAACACATAGAGCACTACCTGGGTGGAAATCACGACGCCCAGCATGTTGGGCCAGACGAAGCCTTCGTGAAACGCATAGAGACTGCCGGCGAGCCCGGCGATAGCGCCACTCAGCGAGAAGATGATCGCCTTGAGGTGCTGCACCTTGTAGCCGAAGAAGGCGATGCGCTGTTCGTTCTCGCGCAGGCCGGCCAGCGCGAGGCCGAATTGCGAGTGCATCAGGAAACGACAGAGCAGATAGACCACGGTCAGGAAGCCGATGGCCATGTAGTAATAGGCAGGTCCCTCTGTGAGCTCATAGCTGCCGATTGTCATCGGCGGGATCGAGGGAATGCCGTTCTGGCCGCCAAGATAATACCACCCCCGCGCCAGACGATCGCAGGCATAGGAGCCCGTCAACGTGCCCAGTGCTACGAAGATGACGCTGGCGGGATGGCGACCAAGCAGCAGAAAGCCGCCGAGCAGCAGCGCAAAGGCAAAGCCGATCAGAAGGCCGGCGGGCAGCACGAGCAGGATGGACGTAATGCCAAGATCGCGCGCCAGCAGCGCCACGCCATACCCGGCCGAGCCGAAAAACACGGCCTGGCCGAAGCTCATGATGCCGGCATAGCCCCAGACCAGGTCGAATGACAGCGCGAACAGGCAGAGGATCAGCACGCGTGTGGCATAGACGGTGAGATAATCCTGCAGCACCAGCGGCAGCAGCAGGCCAATGACCAGCACCGTGATCTCGATCATTGGCAGCACGCGCCATTGGCGCGATGCGCTGATGCCTCGCGTCAGAGATACGGCAGAGAGTGGCGTCATCTCGGTCATCAGGTCGCCGGCATGAGAGAAAGAGAAGCGGGAGTGATATCGGTCACTCCCGCGAGGTTCGGATTATCGGTTCAGCATTCCTTGGGATCGACGAGACCGGCGCTGCGCGCGACGACCTCATATTTGCCGCCCTTGGCCACCGCCGTATACATCTTCATCTTGCAGTGCCGCTGACCGGGGACCATCTCGGCCGGCCCGCCCGGGCCTTCGGCGATCTTGGCATGGTCGAGCGCCTTGGCAACTGCATCACGATCGACACTGCCGGCTTCCTTGACGGCGGCTTCCCACAGTTTCAGGCCGCGATAGGTGCCGGTAGCGGCGCTGCCAGCCGCAAACAGGAAGTTGCCGGGAAACTGCTTCTCATAGGCGGCTTGCAGCTTGGCGCTGAACGGATCTTCCGGCGTCAGCGCTTTGAAGTAATCGAGGCAGCTTGCGAGGCCCTCGATTTCGGCCGGCTGATTGATGCTGAGCGTGTTTTCATCATAGTAGACGCAGGCGAGCCGCCCGCCATTCTTGAGGAAGCCTGCTTCGGAGAGCTGCTTGAAAAACGGCCCGACGCCTGGCGGAATGACGGTGTTGAAGACGACATCGACCTTGTTCGAAATGATGCGGTTCACGGTCGACGAAAAATCGATCTGGTCGAGCGGGTAATACTCCTCGAACACGACCTCGCCGCCATTGGCCTCGATCACTTTGCGGGCATAGACGTTCAGCGTATGCGGCCAGACATAATTTGCACTGGGCAGCGCAAACTTCTTGCCGCCATTCTTGATCAGCCAGGGGATGAATTCATCGCATTGCTGCGCCGGCGTCGGCCCGGTGCAGAACAGATAGGGCGTGCATTCCTTGCCTTCATAGAGCTGCGGATAGATGTAGAGCGTCTTGCCGCGGGAGACGATGACGTCCTTGATGGCGTTGCGCATCGACGAGGTGATGCCGCCTATGACCAGATCGACCTTTTCGCGCTGGATCAGCTTACGGACATTGCCGACCGCGACGGATTCATTGGACGCGGTGTCCTCGATATACAGTTCCAGCGGTCGGCCAAGCAAACCGCCGGCATCGTTGATGTCCTTGATCACCATCCTGGCCACATTGGCGTCAGCATTGCCGGCATAGCCCATCGGCCCGGTGAGATCCGTGCCGACGCCGACCTTGATCGGTCCGGCCGCCGCATTGGCCCAGTCCGGCCGGATCACCCAACTGCCTACACCGGTGGCGATGGCCGTCCCGAACAGGGCCGCATTGCCGAGAAAGCGGCGGCGGCTGAGAGTGTTGGCATCATGAGACATTGGACTAAACCCCTTTTCCTGCAACGAGGCCCTGCGGCCGGAATTTGATGAAGATGATGGCGAGCACGAATACCGCGACATCGGCGATAACGGGCGAAATCACCCACGGCAGCGCTGCACTGAGCGTGCCGATCAGGCCTGCGCCAGCCACCGGTCCGGCAAAGGAGCCGATGCCGCCGACCATGACGGCGACGAAACCCTGAATCAGAAAGCGGATGCCGAGATCGGCGAACAGCGTGAACACCGGCACGATCAGCGCACCGGCCAGTCCCGCCAATGCCGCGCCGAAGGCGAAGGTTGCGCCATAGATTGCGTTGGTCGAAATGCCGGAGGCCCGCGCCAGCGCCGGATTCTCCAGCGAAGCGCGGATACGCAGGCCGAACGCGGTGCGCGCCAGAAGCAGATAGCTCCCTGCCATCACCAGCGCGGTGATCACGATGATCACCAGACGCCAGGTTGAGAAATGCATGCCGCCGATGGTCACCGAACCGCCGATGGGCTCCGGCACCGACAGATACAGTCCGCCGATCAGGCCGCGCACGATCTCGCGAATGATCAGTCCGAGCGCATAGGTGCCGAGCATTGCCACGATCGGCGCGGCATAGAAGCGCCGGACAATCAGCCGCTCCAGCACGAAGCCTAAAGCACCGACCACGAAGGGTGCAGCGATCATGCCCAGCCACACCGGCGCGCCGGCGGAATGGACGATATAGGTGACATAGGCCCCGAGCAGAACGAACTCTCCCTGCGCGAAATTGAAGATGCCCATCATGCTGGCGATGATCCCCAGCCCCAGCACGACCAGCACGACGATCGCCCCGAAACTGGCGATCTCGAAGATCGCCATGATCAGATTATCCATGCGCGATCACCGATCCCCGCTTCTGCATGGATGCCTCACATCGTCTTCCAATCAGCGGACTGCTCGAAAGCGTGCGCGGCGCGATAGATGGTCATCTCGTCGAAATGCTTGCCGACCAGCATCAACCCGACCGGCAGGCCATCGACCATGCCGCACGGGATCGACATCGCCGGATGATGCGAGATATCGAACGGCGAGGTGTTGGAGATCATCTCGAAGGCGCGGCCGACGACTTCTTCACGCGGCGCGCCGGGCGCCGGCAGCGGTGTCGCCTTCATCGGTGTGGTCGGCATCAGCAACAGATCATAGCTCGCCAGCGCTTTGTCATAAGCAGCCGTGACGCGACGCGAGATGTTCAGTGCTTTGCCGTAAAAACGAGGGCCGAAATTGTTATTGATATAGGTGCCGAACAGCAGCAGCAGCTTGGTTGTTTCGGACAGCGAGTCCGCCTGCCCGCGCCAGCCGCGATGGGCGTCCATCAGCGAGGTCGAATAGAGATCCGACCGACTAAGGCCATAGCCATCGCCCACCATCATGGTCTGGGTCATACCTTCGGTGCCGATCGGCGTCCAGACCGCCGCCGCGGTGAGATGCATCGGGATCGAGATCGTCTCCACTGTCGCGCCGAGATCGGCGAAGCGCTTGGCGGCTTCGCGAACGCTGCGATTGACCGCGTCTTCGGCGCCGAGTTGCTCGAAACCTTCCTTGACGATGGCGATCTTCATGCCCTTGACACCGGCGCCGAGCGCCTTGGTGTATTCCGGCACTTCCGGCGACTTGATCCGCGGATCATAGCCGTCATCGCCGGCAAGCACTTCCAGCAATAGCGCATTGTCGGCGACGTTGGATGTCATCGGGCCGGTATGATCGACAAAAATCTCGATCGGCATGATGCCTGTATAAGGCACCAGACCCCAGGTCGGCTTCATGCCATAGGTGCCGGAGAAGGACGACGGCATGCGGATGGAGCCGCCCTGATCGCCGCCGATTGCCATGTCGACTTCGCCGAGCGCGACAACGACCGCACTGCCGGACGACGACCCGCCGGCGGAATAGCCCATCTTGTGCGGGTTATGCACGTTGCCCGTCGAATTGGTGTGGCTGCCGCCGGACATGCAGAAGGATTCGCAATGCACCTTGCCCATGATCTCGGCGCCTGCGTCCAGCATGCGCGTGACGATGGTAGCGTCGAAATCCGGCACATAGCCTTCCAGCGTGGATGAGCCGTTCATCATCGGCACGCCGGCCAGCATGATGTTGTCCTTCAGCGCGACGGTCTTGCCTTTGAGCTTGCCGCCGGGCGCGCCCTTCACCACCGACTTGCGATACCAGGCGTTGCGCGTGTTCTCTTCCGGCGCGGGCCGATAGCCAGGCGTACGCGGATATTTCACTTCGGGCACTTCGTCGGGCATCGCCGCCACGACGTTGTAGGCATCGACGGATCCCTGCATCAGCGCGCGGAACGAGGTGACGTCCTCATCGGACAGCGCGAGGCCGCACTGATCGGCGACGGCGAGGAGTTGATCGGGAGTGGGAAGTGAAACGGCCACGATGATTTCTCCTGATATCCACGATGCAACCGGCACGGCATTTCTTCGGGATGCCCACGCCGTCAAGGCGACGACGGTGTCGCCTTTCGCGCATCATTAGAAAGAGAAATATTTTCCTTTTCAAGTATTATTTTTCAAGGTCGTCCTGATCGGGTCTGCGACTGACCTAGAATGTCCGGATGAGCCTGAAATCCAGACCGTCTGCTTCGGCAAGATAGATCGGCATTTTCGCCCGCCCGCCGCGCATGCTGACCTCACCGCGGGCGCCGTGATAGGCCACGCTGGACGCCGCGTTCAGCATCGGCCGGACGTCGAATGAGCCCGCCTTGGTCGCCACGGATTCGAGAAACCGAAGCCCCTCGTAATTCGACTGCGCGACCGATCCCGGCACAGGCGCACAGCGTCCGAACGATGCTTCATATTGCGCACGGAATGCATCATTCGCCGCCGACGCACGGTCGACGAAATAGCCCGATGCACAATAGAGCCCCTCGGAACTATCCGCGCCCATGCCGAGCAGCAGCGTTTCATCCATGGCTCCCGCCAGTCGGAGGACCTTCGACGAGAGACCATGTTCGGCGAAGGCGCGGTTAAACACGATGCTGTCGGTGCCGATCAGCGAGATGACCACGACATCCGGCTTGGCCGCCCGGATACGGGCGATCTGGGCATCGTGATTCTGCTCGCCAAGCGCAACGAATTCCTCACCGACCACGCGCCCTCCGGCGCCGGCGATGTATGTCTTGGTGGCCTTGTGGGCCAGCCACGGCCAGACGTAATCGCTGCCGATCAGATACCAGCGCTTCGCCTTCTTTTCATTCGCCAGCCATTCGATGGCCGGGCGCGACTGATCGCGCGGCGTCTCGCCGATCGCCATCACGCCGGGCGTGCGTTCGCCGCCTTCATAGACAGGCGTGTAGATATAGGGCACGCGCCCGGCGATCACCTTGCGCAGCGCGACGCGGACCGCGCTGATATGCGAGCCCATGATGACATCGGCATCGCCAGCCGCAATCATGTCGGTTGCCGTGCGGACAACGCCATCGATATCGCCGCCGGCGTCATGAAACACCGGCTCGATCTCGCGCCCGAGAATGCCGCCGCGCCGATTGATCTCCGAAGCCGCGAGCATCATGCTATTGGTGCCCGCCAGGCCCCAGATCCCGGCCGGGCCGGACAGGCCGATAAAATTGACGACGCGCAGCTTTTCGCGATTGCGACGCCGCGGAAACAAATCGGGACGTGCAATCGCGTCACGACCTCCCGCGCTGTCCTGAAAGCCCTTCAGCAACCATGGCGCCGGCATCGGCAGCGCACCGGTCGTTGCAATCTGCAGTGATGAGAGCATGTCGCTCTCCTTTCGACGTTGTCAGCGGCGGTGCGGCATCAATTGATCGGCAGTAAAATCGTGCGAAAGAAAATATCGTAGAGGAAAATATTGAATATTCAACGATTCCCGTGCATATGGTTCAGGCAAAGTCGCTTAATATTCATCACCCCTTCCAGCAAAGTTTCCCAACCGTGGCCAGAACGCCGAGCACGCCCATCACCGAACACCTCGCTTATCTGCTGGCGCAGGCGAACCGGGAAATTAATCGCCAGCTCGATGCGCGCTTCAAGAAGGAAGGCGTGCCGGTCGAACAGTGGCGCATTCTGAAAGTGCTGTCCGACGGCAAGGGCCACTCCATGGGCGACCTCGCCGATGCGGTTCTGCTGAATCATCCGACCCTGACCAAGATGGTCGATCGCATGGTGTCTGATGCGCTGGTCTACCGGGTGCAGGACCCCGACGACCGCCGCAAGGTGGTGATGTTCATCTCCGACCGCGGCAAGACACTGACCCAGCGGCTGAACTCGCTGGCGCTGAGCCAGGAAGCCCATATCGCCGAGAACTACGGCAACAAGGCAACGGCCGACCTGAAGCGCCTGCTGGAAAGCCTGATCGAAAAGGCGAACTAGGTTTTCCATCTCTTCGCACCGACCATTATCTGGGCCGTCGACAAACCAAGTCGATTTCGATCAGAGCGTCATAAGCGAGGCCCGTGACGCCGACACAGGTCCGCGCCGGCAAACGATCCGGCGGAAAATAGCTGCGATAGGTCTCGTTCATCGCCACGTAGTCGCGCTTGAATTCGGTGAGATAGATCCGCGTCATGGTGATGTGCTCGAAGCCGAGATCGAGCCCCGCGAGCACCACGCGCAGATTTTCCATCACCGCTTCGGTCTGTGCCACGATGCCATCGGGCAGCACGCCCGGCATTGCCGGAGTGTCCGGCATCTGCCCGGTGACGAACACGAAGCCGTCGGTCTCCACAGCATGGCTGAACGGCGCGACCGGCTTCGGGCCGCCGGAGATCATGTGAAATTGCAACAGCGCGTCTCCTGGACCCTATGATTTTGACGTGTGATCGAACACCCGCTTGCTCAGAATGGCATGGACGCCCCAATTGCCATCGACGACCTGCGTCACGCCAAAGTCGACCGCGACCGACATCAACGCGATCGCCTCATCCTCGGTGAGACCTTTGATGTTCATCAGGAAGCGCCGCATCTTGCGAAAGGCGTCCTTCATCGCAAGATCGAGCGACGAGGTCGCATAGACCTCGCTTTGCCCCTTTGCGCCAAATTCGGCGAGATAGTTCGGATGGCTGAAGCCCATCAGCACCCAGTCACTCTCGGTCTCGATCAGCGGATAAGTGAGATCGGCAAACGCCTGGCCGGCGAGATTGCCCTTCTTGTGCAGGACCACCTGGAAGGTTCCGGTCATCGAACATTCGATCGCCGTGCCGCCGAGTTCGCCGTCGCCCTGCGCGGCATGGGGATCGCCGACCGACAGCAATGCGCCGGGCACCGACACCGGCAGATAGACCGTCGATCCCTTGCCGAGCCGCCAATTGTCGAGATTACCGCCAAAATAGGCTGGCGGGACTGAATCGACGAGATCAGCCTCGCGCGGCGCCACGGCAATGACACCGAAATGCGGGCGCAAAGGAATGCGAATGCCGTCGAGCACGTCATGCCGACGCCGTACAGAGGCCGGCGTAATCGGAATGCCCGGATAGTCGTAGGTGTTGTGCACGGTGCCGAACGGATCGGTCTGCGGCTCCCAGCGATACGAATAGAGCGCGCGCGCATATGGCACGTCGTCGTGATCGAGAATTTCGTAGATCGTCACCGCCTCGCGCGCATTCTGCTCGGCGAGAAATTCCTTGTAGTGATAGCCCCACCACGCCGCGACGCTGCTGCCAAAAACCTGACCGTCGAAATCCGGATTTCGACTGGCGCGCGGCACGATGTCGAGGATGCGGATTTCCAGCACGTCGCCGGGCTGCGCGTCCTTGATCGCCACCGGCCCGGTGCAAATGTGGACGCCAAAGCCCTCACCGGCGCCGCGGCCATAGATCGAGGCGTCCATCGGACCGGCACCGCGGCGATCGACATTCTTCTGATCGCGCGTCCAGCGGAACACGCTCTCAGCGCCGATATCGCCCTTGATCATCCGCTCGGGATCGTCGGATGCGTGCTGCGTCAGTGTTTCGATGGTGATCGTGTCGCCGGAATTGATCTCGATCTGCGGCGGCAACGAGCGGCTGAAATAGCCCCAGTGCACGCGGGATGCATCCGCAGCGAGATGATGATGCCGCTGATTCTTCGAAGCATCCGCGATGCCGTGCGTGATCATCGCGGCCGGCTCCGGCTGCGCAATCTTCCCCGCGGTCGACGGCGCGTGCTTGCTGCGCAACTGCGCCAGCGCTTCCTGCGGCCAGCCGCGTTGTCCCGCCGCCGTCGCCGACGCCGTCAAGCGCTCGGCTTCATTCTGGCGGAATTCGCGCGGCGACAGGCCGAAGCGGTGACGGAACGTGCGGCTGAAATGCGCGGAGTCATTGAAGCCGGCACGAAAGGCAATCTCGGAAATCGAGTGATGCGCCTCGGACGGATTCGACAGATCGGCCCAGGTGCGCTGCAGCCGGCGTTCGCGCAGGTAATGCGTAAAGCTGCTGCCGGTGCCTTCGAATAGTTTCTGCAGATAACGTTCGGAGATGCCCTCGGCCTGCGCCACCTTGGCCGGCGTCAGATCCGCATCGTCGAGGCGTCGCTCGATGGTCTGGCACAGCCGATGCAAGGTCGCAGCCTTGGTCGCCGTGCCGCTGTTGAGATCGGCCGTCGGCTCGGCCAGTTGACGTGTAAAGGTCGGCAACAGATCGGCAAGACTTTGTGCGATCGCCAACCATTCGGCATCGGACAATGTTTCAAGGTTGCGGGCCGCCTGTTCCATCATACGCGCGAACACGTCGCCGAAGCCGCCGGGGCCTACGATCTGGACATCGGCGATGGCGGGTGCACTGGCGCGGCGGCTGTGCAGCGGGTCGGATGTCACCGAGAGCACCACCGCGCGCATGTCGCGCTGGAATGCGACGCTCCAGTCCCCTTCGCGGGGCAGCAACAGCAGATGCCCGACGGCGACGATCTGATGCCCCGCGGTGGTCTTCAGCGCGACGCCATCCTCAAGCGGCAGCAGCACCAGCGGATGGTCGCTGGCCAGATCCGACAGCGGCGAGATTGCCTGTGCGCCGGCAGACAGTTTGGCCAGAGCAATACCTTCGAAGGTGCGACGAACTGCGGTGGCATGCCCGTGATGCGTGGTCGTCGCAGCTGTCGGCTGCAGGCCAATCGAACTCAGGACGTCGCGCCATGCTTCGGGGCGGTCGTCTTCAGAGTAGGATTCACTGGTGAACGGACGGAGGCTCATGCATCGACCTTCATAGCCGAAGCGAAGCAACCTCCGTGCCATCCCGAAGGACGCAGCGCCCTGCCCTGCAACTTCCCCGATCACCGCGCCATCATCCTCATAACCGAATTCAGTGCAATTTCATCCGCTTAGTCGCAGCGGAAGACGTTCTTGCGGATTGTGCCATGGACGCCCCAATTGGCATCGACCACCTGCGTCACCCCGAAATCCGCACCGACCGACATCAGCGAGATCGCCTCGTCTTCACTCATCTTGTGCACCGTCATCAGGAAACGCCTGAGCTTGCGGAACGCATCGCGCATCGCCCGATCGAGGCTGGAATGATTGGCGACGTGGAGCTGTGCATTGGCGCCGAGTTCGGCGAGATAGTTCGGGAAGGTGAAGCCGTAGACCGACCAGGCATCGGGCGTTTCCAGCATCGGATGCGTCAGGCCTTCGAGGGGCGTACCGCCGAGGTCACGATGCTTGTGCAGGATGAACTCGAAATCGCCGGTCAGTGAGGTCTCGATGGCCGTGCCGCCGAGCTCGCTGTCGCCCTGCGCGGCATGGGGATCGCCGACCGAGAAGAACGCGCCGGGCACCGCCACGGGATAGAACATCTTGGCGCCCTTGCCGACGCGCCAGTCATCGATATTGCCGCCTGTATAACTCGGCGGGATCGACGACACGAAATCCTCCTCGGATGGCGCGAGGCCCATGGTGCCGAAATGCAGCCGTGCCGGCACCCTGACATTGGGCAGGATGTTATCGCGTTTCCTGATGGTCGCGTGATCGACGCGCACGCCGGGATAATCGATGGTTGGATGCAGGATGCCATCGGGGTCGGTCTGCGGCGTCCAGACATAATTATAGACCGCCTTGGCAAACGGCTCGCCCGACGTATCGAGCTCGAAGATCGTCACGACCTCGCGCGGCTTCGGTTCCTCGATCAGGTCGTGATAGTGGAAGCCCCAATTCGCGGCGACGTTGGAGCCGAAACACTTGCCGGCGTAACAGGCCTTGCAGGCCGGCCGCGGGCGCACGTCGAGAATACGCACTTCCAGCACGTCGCCCGGCTCTGCGCCTTCGATCGCCACCGGCCCGGTGAGCAGATGCACGCCGACGCCTTCGCCTGAGCCGCGGATGAACGGGCCTTCCGTCGGGCCCGACCCACGCCGCACCACCGCCTTGTGCTCGCGGGTCCATTTGAACACGCTCTCGGCGCCGGGATCGCCTTCGATCATGCGCTCGTAATCGTCATTGGCATGATGCGTCAGCGTTTCGATGGTGGCGCGGTCGCCCGACTTCAGCGTCAGCGCGGGCGTGACCACCTTGCTGAAATAGCCCCAGTGAACGGTCTTCGGCGACACCGGAAGAAGATGATGTTTCATGCTGAGGCCCTCGGTAGCAAATGGACGAACTTCACAAGCGCGACTATCACGAGACTTCCGCCTCCATCGCATTGAGGAAACGCTGCGCGACGGGATTGCGCGGATTGGTCAGGACTTCACTCGCTGGACCTTCCTCGATGATCGCGCCTCCGGCGAGCAGCACCACACGGTCGGCCACTTCGCTGGCAAAGCGCAGCTGATGCGTCGAGATGATCATGGTCAGACCGTCCTCGACGGCGAGCCTGCGGATCACTTCGAGCACTTCATTAACCAGTTCGGGATCAAGCGCCGACGTCGGCTCGTCCAGCAACAGCACGCTCGGATTGGGTGCGATCGCGCGGGCGATGGCGACGCGCTGTTGCTGGCCGCCGGACAGATGCCGTGGCAGCGCATCGGCGCGGTGGCTGAGACCGACGCGCGCCAGGAGTTCATCGGCCCGACGATCGGCATCGGCACGCGCTACGCCGTGTACCCAGCGCAGCGGGCCGGCGATGTTTTCCTTGGCTGTGAGATGCCCGAACAGATTGAACTGCTGGAACACCATGCCGACGCCGACTTCGGCGCGGGCATTCGCCAGCAAACGCGGCGACAACGGCTTACCGTGCTCGTTGAAGCCGAGCTGGCGGCCGGCGACCTTGATGGCGCCGCCGTTCCACAGTTCGAGATTGTTGATACAGCGGAGCAGCGTGCTCTTGCCGGAGCCACTTGGTCCGAGCAGCGCGATCACTTCACCGATCCTGACCGTGATGTCGACGCCGTCGAGCACTACATTCCTGTCGTAGCTCTTGCGGAGATCGGAGACCTCGACGGCGACATTGTTGCGCGCTAGCATCTCCGCGCGTTTGGTGCGATCGGCGCGTTCCGGCCGCATCCGCGGCGGCGGCAGTTCGGCGACACCGCCGTCGGGCAGGATTTCCGGCGACATGTGGGCCTGCGGCGCCAGCGGATCGTCGCTGCCAGGCGCGCGATACCACGGCATGAAGCGCATGAACTGGTTCTGCCTGGTCGTGCGATCGAGGTCGAACTTCCATTCCAGAAGCAGTTGGATGCCGGCGATCGCCGCTGTGAGCAGCAGATAGATCAGACCCGACGCGAAGAAGATCGAAAAGAAATCGAAGGTCGAGGACGCCAGTTGCGTCGAGCGCAGCGTCAGCTCCTGCACGGCGATGACGGAGGCCAGCGACGAATTCTTCAGCGCGCTGACCGCTTCGTTACCGAAAGCGGGGATCATCGACCGGATCGCCTGCGGCGCGATGATCCGGCGCATCAGGACGCCCGGGGTCATGCCGAGCGCCTGGCCGGCCACCACCTGGCCGCGGTCGACGCCGAGCACGCCGGAGCGCAGCATCTCGGCGATGAACGGCGCTTCGTTGCAGGCCAGTGCCAGGCCGGCAGCGAGAATGGCGGGAAGCTTGATGCCGATCTGCGGCAGGGCGTTATAGGCAAACACCATCTGCAGGATCAGCGGCGTGCCGCGAAAGATCACGGCATAGACCCGGGCGAAGGATGCCAGCGGCTTGAACCTGCTGAGCTGCATCCATGCCAGGATCACACCGAGGATCAGCCCGCCGCACAGACCGAGGGCGGTGACCTGCAAGGTCGCCTGGATGCCCTCGATCATATACGGCATGCTGAGATAGTGGAGGAACAGCTCCATGGAGGCAGAAAGCCCTTACGTGAGAGTGATCCTTGCTTGCGGGCGGGCGTTACTTCACCGTCAGCAGGCCGGGCTCCATCAGGTTTTCCGGATCGAGTTTCCACTTCTTCAGCAGTGCGAGCTGATCACCGGACTTGTAGATCTCGGTGAGTGCGGCCTTCACCGCATCGCGGAACTTGGGCTTGTCCTTCGGCACGGCAATGCCGACCTGATAGGGGATCGTCACCGCGACCGCTTTCTCGAGCTTGTCCGGATAGGCTTTAACTGCGTTGTCGACGGTGTTGACGTCGTTGATATAGGTGTCAGCGCGGCCGGCAAGGATCGCCTGAATGCAGTTGGCATTGTTGTCATAGAGCTGGATAGTCGGCTCCGCCTTGCCTTCCTTCTTGCATTCCGGCCCCAGCGCCTGGATCAGCGGCACTTCGACATAGCCGGTGTTTTCCGCCGCAGCCGTGCCGCACAGCGAGGTGTTGATACCGGTGATCTTCTTCGGATTACCCTTGGCGACGAGCACGCCGTCGAACACCTTGGAGTAGGTGATGAAGTCGGCGGCCTTGGCGCGCTCCTCGGTGGCATAGATGTCGGAAATCACGATGTCCGCCTGGCCCGATGCCAGCGTGGTCAGCAAGGCTGCGAAGGTCACAGCTTTGTAGGTCAGCTTGAAGCCAAGGCATTCGCCGATCTGCTCACCGAGATCTATATCGAAACCGATATATTTGTTGGGATCCTTGGGATCGATCGATTCATAGCCCGGTGTATGCGGATTAATGGCGTTGACGAGTGTCTTGCCTTTCCAGTCCGGATATTTCGCCTGCAACTCGGCGCAAGCCGCCGGCACAGCCGCCTGCGCGGACATCGGAACAAAGGTGCCGACCGCTAATAGCGCGCCCACTGCCGCCGCACGCCATCCGATCATCGCGCCCGTTTCAGGCCAAAGCCTGCGGATGTCAGCAAAATGCAACTTGACCATTCGATCGCTCCTTCGACGTTGTCATGGCCTGAACCATGTTCCCTAACCTCGAAGAAGCCTACGGGCGCATGTCCGCAGAAAGCTTGTCCCGGGACGTACAATAATTTGGATCGTCCGCTCCCATGATTTGGGCAGAGCTGCCACATTAATGGGCGATGGGGCTCTTACTAAGCAGATCGTATTCACCAAATGACTGCTGCGCGCCAGAAGCGGCGTCGAGCCATCGGCTCCGCAGTTTACATCGATCGGTTAGATAGAAAGATGATCGGCGGCGCTCGCGCGCACAAGGACGACCAGCGACCCTGGTGTGGTTGCATCAGCTTCTGCAATTCACGATGAGAGATGCACCGGCCACACGCCCGGTTGGCTACCGCAACTTGGCACTTTTGAAAATCAGAAGCATCGCTCTCAAAACCGATAATTTATCGCAGTCATGAGTTGGGCAAAGCTGGAGAGCAAGATGCGCATCCGCGGGTCGGCGGCGAGCCCGCTCAAGGGTACTCGTGAAAGGATATCGCTCGCTCCGAGCGGTCAGCTCCTTAGAGGTCCATAACCATGGTACTGCGCGATCAGTTCTTGGCCGGCATGAGCAATGCGGCCTGCACCGTGAGTATCGTAACGACGGATGGCACAGCTGGCCGCCAGGGCGCGACGGTGTCGGCAATGTCATCCGTCTCGGCCGACACGCCGCAGCCGACCTTGCTCGTCTGCATCAACGAGACCAGTGCGACCGCCCAGGCGATCAAGGTGAATGGCGTGTTCTGCGTCAACCTGCTGCGGGACGATCAATCCGGCATTTCGGACTGTTTTGCGAAGCGATGGACCACCGGAGACGGCGACAAATTCTCGTGCGCGACCTGGGCTCCCGACGTCAACGGCTCTCCCCGTGTCGTCGACGGACTGGTCGCCTTCAGTTGCACCCTGTCCTCGTGGAAGAAGATCGGCACTCACTACGTTTTCTTCGGCGAAGTCCAGGACGTTGCGCTCGCCACAGAAGGATCGCCTCTGATCTACGCGAACCGCGCCTATCGGTCTGCCGTGCCCATCGCCCCGCGATCGGCCCCAGCATCCGGTTGCAACGCTAGCTGACGATTGGTCATCAGCGCGTAAGATACATGCGTGCCGTGACCGGACTGCTCGCTCATCGATCATGTCGAGAAGCGCGCGCGGACGGAGCCCTCCGCCCGCCTGTTCCGGAATAACTGCCCTACCGTCGATCTCACAATCCATCCTGGCCCCCGCCAGGGCCTGAACTACGAGCCCTGTCGGCACGGACGAACCTGCTCCGGAACCTGCCAGTACGGACTAGCTTGCATGCCCGACCGCGCGTCGCGCCGAGCTATCGTAATCGGTGTAGCGCCGCTGCGTTGAGATGCGGTCCGCCAGATGCTTCGCATCATGCCAGACGCCCCAGATGAATGCAGACCCACGGCGCGACTGCCAGGGAAGTCCCAGAAAATAGATCCCGGGTTCGGAAGACACGCCACGCTGGTGCTTCGGCTTGCCCACCGCGTCGAATGCATCGACTTTCAGCCAGCTATAGTCGGTGGCAAAACCCGTGGCCCAGACAATCGATGTGATGCCGGCTGCTGCGAGATCCAGTTCGCGCACCGGATCGGTTATGCAGTCGGGATCGGGCCTGACGATGCGCGCGTCCGGTTCAGGCGGCAAGTCCAGCCCGAACCGCGCGATATAGGCATCGGCCTCGTCCAGCAAGCTTCTGTAGGACGCATCGCCCAAGGCTATATTGTCGGCGAGGTCGTTCGCGAACAGCACCTTGCCCTGATCATACGACGCTGTCGAACCGACGAGATGCATGCCTTCGGCCGCCAGTCGCCGGAAATCGACGGTTTGGCCGCCACGCGCGCCGCTCACCGCAATCGTGACGTGCTCGGTGCCCGGCTGCTTCGTTTCCAGGTCCCATTTTCCGAGCACGCCGAGCCACCAGCAGAAGTCACGGCCGCGATAGGCCCGCGGCGGACGTTCGTGCGGCCCGACCGACAGGTGGACGCGCTTGCCCGCACGCAGCAATTCGTCGGCAATCTGGCCGCCGGACGAGCCTGCGCCAACGACCAGGACGGCGCCTTCCGGCAACTGACCGGGATTGCGATAGTCGTTGGAATGCAGCTGGATGATGTCTGCGCGTTGCGGAACGATCTGCGGAATGACGGGCACCTGAAACGGCCCGGTCGCCGCGACCACGTTCATCGCTTCGAAATTGCCCGCGGAGGTCCTGACCATGAACCCCGGCTGTCCGGCCATCCGTTCGACCGATGTCACATCGACGCCGCAGCGCACCGGCGCAGCGATCATTTCCGCATAGGACACGAAATAATCCGCGACGCTTTCCTTGCCGGGAAACGAGTCGGGATGCGCACCGGGAAATTCCATCCCCGGAAAGCGATCGTGCCATGCGGGGCCGTTGGCGACCAGCGAATCCCATCTGGCGGTCCGCCAGCGGTCGGCAATCCGATACCGTTCGAGCGCCAAATGCGGCACGCCCGCCATGCCCAGATGTTCGCTCATGGCGAGACCAGCCTGGCCTCCACCCACCACAATCGTGTCTACTCGCTCGATCGACATCCCTGTATCCACTTCTGACCGCCCGAAACGCTCCACGGCCGGATCATCCACGCATCGATGTTGAAGCAACACACCAGCACGCGAACGCTATCATTTGGCTTCCCAGTGCTTAGGCTCGACCGATGTGAAGGCTCCGCGCACCGATCGACGCACGACGACGAACGCTCAATGCGCGTAGGACGGGTCTTCCGCATCGAGCAGCTTTTTCATTTCGGCGAAGTGCGCTTCGGAAAAATCGGTGAGACCTTCCCAGTCGTGTGCGGTGCGTTCGGCAATATCGTCAGGCAGCACGTTCAGTGGCTGGCCGGTGGCATAGGCCTGCACCAGGGTCTGGCACGCACGCTCGATGGTGTACATGTCGTCAAACGCCTCGCCGACCGTCCTCGCAGCAATCATCACGCCATGATTTCCCATCATCAGGCGCGAGCGGTTGCCTAGCAGCTTTGCCAGACGTGCGCCCTCCTGCTCGCTGTCGGCCATTCCGGAATATGCGGCATCCAAAGCGACACGATTGAAATAGCGCGCCGTATTCTGGTCGATCGGTTTGATGTCAGGATTGGCCAGCGTGGCGATGGTCGTGACGAAGGGTGGATGCAGATGCAACACGACGCGCGCCTGCGGAAGCAGGCTGTGCATCTGGCTGTGGATCGACCACGCGGTTGGATCTACCGATGCCTGACCTCCGAACGAGCCATCTGCATCGAGATCGAACAACACGAGATCGCTGGCCTTGATCCGCGAGAAGTGTCTCCACTTCGGATTCATCAGGAATTTGCGACCATCGCTCGACACTGCCGCGCTGAAATGATTGGCGACAGCCTCGTGCATGCCCAGCCTTGCAAACAGGCGGAAGGCAGCCGCGAGGTCAATTCTCAGCTGGCGTTCGTTGGAATCATTCGGTTCGGTGGTCAATGACTGTCTCCGATTTGCGAAACATATGCTGCGCACCGCCGCGGGCTGCGACGATCGTCTGTCGAGGCTTCGGCTTCGACGCACCAACGTTGATCGACGCTGTGAAGACGCGACCCAACGGCGCGTACCGAAAACCGGACGTTTGTCATCACATCTGGATGATGCGGTTCGAACGCTGCTCGGCGGATGCGCTGGACTTGTGATTGAGCTTACTGAACCTGCCGGTTTCGGCCTAATTCGCTTTCGCGAAGGGCACCTTCCGGTTTTCCGAGGCATGCCTGCATAGTCAGCAGCATTGATCCTGAACCAGGCAGGATCGGCGCAAACCGTCGTGCCCTGCTCACTTCTTTCCGGATACCGGATGATCGACGCCGGGGGCCACCATGCCGGGTATGTAGTCTTCGGAAATCAGCGCCTGGCAATGCGCCTGAAACGTTTCGATCAAGCGTGACTTGGTCAGTTGCGCCAGTGTCGCGACGCCGATCACCATCGGGCGGTATTCACCGACGAGCTTCACCCGGACGACCTTCCTGCCGTCGAGCGCCGTATCGGATCTCGGCCTCACATTGGCCAGCGTATAGCCATAGCCATTCGCAACCATCGTGCGAATGACATCCTGATATGCTGAACGTCCGCCGATGCGCGGCTCGAATCCCTCGCCCATGAATAAAGCGAGGAAGTATTCGCGGCTTAGCGGGAGATCCAGCAGCAGCAACGGCTCGTCGATGAGCTCGGTAAGCGATACGGCCGATCTGGATGCAAATCTGTGGTTTTCGCTGACCACGACATGCACGGGCAGCTGGGCCAGCGGCGTGAATGCGATCCCCGACGGCAACTGCAGGTCGTAAGTGATGACGACATCGATCTCGGCACAGCGCAGCCCTTCGAGAAGCTGCTCCTGGTTGAGCTCGATATGCCTGATCTGGGTATCCGGAAATGCGGTGGTGAACGAATGCGCCAGTTCCGGCATGACCATCGGCGCCAATGTCACCAGACAGCCAACCGTAATCTGGCCACGAACCTGCCCGTCGACATCGGAGGCGACCGAATAGAGTTGCTCGGCCTGATTGAGTACGTTCTTCGCTTCCCGGAGCAGACTTCGCCCGGCCGGCGTCAGCGACAGACCGAGCGCGTGATGCCGGACGAACAGTTGGACGCCCAGCTCTTTCTCAAGGTGTGAGATGGCCGTCGAGATCGACGGCTGCGATATGTTGATGCGTTCGGACGCGAGCGTAATGCTGCCCGTCTCCCCGGCAGCCACGAAATACTCCAGCTGTCTTAACGTAAAACGCATTGCGAACCCGCGATCTTGCCATCGGCGTTACGGGCCGCCATGTCGATGCGAGTGTTTCCAAGCAGACCCGGACGCTCGCATCCAGGCTTCCGCGATCCGATGCTCGCTTTTTATACACCTGTCCCGATGGGCGCGGTCAAGCCGGCTTTCGCCAATAGCTGATGACCTCCATCAGCAGGAACAGCACCGTCACAACGCCCAGCACGACAACGGACGCAGCCGCCAGGGTCGGGTTGATCTGGAGGAAGATGTCGCTCCAAAGCTGTTTGGGGAGCGTCGTGATCAGACCACCGCCAATGAAGAGCGCGATCGTCAGCTCTTCGAAGGAGATGAGGAAGGCCGTGATCAGCCCCGCAACGATGCCACCGCTGATCAATGGCAGCGTGATCCTGAAAAATGCTTTGCGAGGTGAGGCTCCGAGCGTGAGCGCCGCGTCATCCAGCCGCCAGTCATGCCCACGCAGGGTCGACAGGACGATGATAAAGACGACGGGCGTTGCGATCACACTGTGGCCGAGCACGAGGCCGACGTCTGTCGCGATCAGCGACATCTGCGCGAACAGGTAGAACAGGCCTATCGAGATGACGAGATGCGGCACGATCATCGGCGACATGAAGAAGATGAAGATGGCGCCCGCCAGTCTGCTTCCCGAACGGACGACCGCAAAGGCAACGGTCCCCGCCACCACGATCGTCAGCGCCGCGCAAGCCACGCCGATTCCGAACGACCGGACGGTGGCAGCCATCCAGATTGGCGACGCGAAATAAGTGTCGAACCAGCGAAGACTGAAGCCAGGCGGCGGAAAGGCAAGAAAGCTCCCGCTCGTAAACGCCATCGGGATGATCGCAATCACGGGGACGAGCAGGATGGCGATCACGAGCACACTGTACAATCCCAGCAGGCGGGATCCCGGCAATCCACGAAACGTATTACGATAACTGCGCGCCACCGGGTCGAAGATGTTGCCGATGCGGCCGGCCAGCCGGAGGCCAAAGCGACGGACACGGCTGTCCGGCTGCGATTGCCCACTGCCGCCCCCCATGCCCGAAAGACCGAATACGCGGTCGAACAGCACCACTGCGATGATCGCCCCGGCGAGCAGGATCACGCCGAACGCGCTCCCCTGCTGAAGATTCTGCAATTCGTTAATCTGCTCGATGATCAACTGCCCCACCATCGTCTCGCGCGGGCTACCGAGCAGCGACGGGGTGATGAAGAAGCCGAGCGACGTGATGAAAATCATCAGGCCGGCGGTCGCTACGCCGCGCATCGAAAGCGGAAGAAATATCCGCCAGAATGCCTGCGTCGGACTCGCGCCCAGCGTCGTCGCAGCCGAGAGCAGCGATTTGTTGACCTGGTTCAGTGTCGGCATCATTGCGATAACGCAAAGCGGAACCAGCGTGTGTACGATGCCGAACAGCACGACCGTCTTGTTGAACAGCAGCCGATCGCCGGCTCCGCCCATCGACATGATGAGCTGCGCAAAACTGCTGTTCCGGCCCAACAGGACGAGCCATGCAAAGTTCTTGACCAGAGCGCTGGTCCAGAATGGCAGCAGGATCAGCATCATCATCAATCGCTGGCGCCTCGCCGAATGCCGGCTTAGCCAGTAGGCCAACGGATAGCTGATCAGCACGCAAAGCGCCGTCACCTGGATGGCGACGGTGAACGTGGTCGTCATGACGCGGCTGTAGGACGGCGATGTGAAGACCACCAGCAGGGCCTTCAAAGAGAAGCCGCTGTCGCCTCCCCATATGGCCGACACGAGTATGTGCAGCGTTGGCCACAGGAAGAAGATCAGAAGGAATGCCACACCTGGCAGGGCAAGCCAAATAGGTCCGAAACGAAAGCTCGGCTTCTCCGTCACCGGGAGGATCTCTGAAGATAGGTCTAACGACGTCACGCCCCCCCCCCCCGATCGCTGTCTGCTACAACGAGTTCTTGTTGGCGACGGGATAGAGCCCGAGATTCTCTCTCAGAGTCTTCCCCTTGTAAGCCGTCTTGTAGATGCCGCGCTCCTGAAGGACCGGCACGACCTCATCAATGAACTCCTTCAGCGAACCCGGAACAACTGCAGGCGACAGCATGAAGCCATCGCAGCAGCGCTGCTCGATCCAGCTCTCCATGAAGTCAGCTACTTCGTTGGCCGTGGCGCACATGGCCTTCGATCCCCTGGTATATTTATTGGCCATCTCGCGCAGCGTCAGCTTCTGGCCGCGGATCATGTCCGCGATCTGATTGAAATAGGCCTGGTGCAGATTGGACGAGGCCGGAATGCGATCGACCGGCACCGGCTCGTCCAGCGGCAGATCGAGCAGATTGGCCTCCAGATCATTGCTAAGCGCCATGACCTTCACTTCGACCGGAACCAGCGACTGCAGATATTCAAATTTTTCCTTCGCTTCCTCGCGAGTCCGGCCAATCACCGTGCTCAATCCAGACAGAATGAAGAGCTGCGATTCATCCCGGCCGAACTTCGGCATCCGGCCCTTGAGATCGCTGTAGAACGCCTTGGCGGCCTCGGGCTCGGCGCCTGTCCCGAACACGATTTCGGCGGTCTGCGCGGCCAGTTCCTTGCCGCTCTCAGATGCGCCAGCCTGAATGATAACGGGATGCCCCTGCGGCGGTCGCGCGATATTGAGGCCGCCGTGCACCGTGAAATATGCGCCCTTGTGATCGACGGTGTGAAACTTCTTGGGATCGAAATAGATGACCTTCTCCTTGTCGAAGACAAACGCATCCTGATCCCAGGTGTCCCAATAGGATTTCACGAGTTCGAGGCATTCGCGCGCCTTGGCGTAGCGCTCGCCATGCGGCGGCAGCCGGTCGAGACCGAAATTGCGGGCCGCATAGTCATTGGCCGACGTCACCACGTTCCAGGCGGCGCGTCCGCCTGTGATGTGATCGAGCGACGCGAACTGCCGCGCGATATTGTAGGGTTCGAAGAAGCTGGTCGAGACCGTCGCCCCGAGGCCGATCCGCGACGTCGCGCCGGCCAGCGCGGCAAGCAGCGTCACTGGCTCCATCACGTTCTGGAACAGCGGCGATCGTGTCCAGATGTCGAGATTGTCGGTACGCGCCGCAGGCGTATCGGCGATAAAAAAGAGGTCGAGCAAACCACGCTCGCAGAGCTGTGCGACCTCCTTGTAGTATTCGACATCATTGACGCGATCGGCCTCGGCGTCTGGATGCCGCCAGGCGCCCTTGTAGATCCCATGCGGATGGACAAGCGCCGATAGAACGATCTGCTTTTTGGATGTCATCGTCAGTACCAGTTCGAATTCACACTAGCGAGGTTGGGCGTTGCGGCGAACTCGGCTCAGGTGAGCAACCATTCGTCCATGCGTTTCTTGACCATCTGTCTATTGGATTGCGACCACCAGCGCGGATCCAGGGGCACGAGACCGGCGAAGTTCGCCGGATTGGTCGCAAGAATCTTCGCGCGCTCTGGCGCGATCGAATCGAACGCCTTCTTGTTGGTCGGGCCATTCGCCACCAGATTCGAATAGGCGGCCTGCCGGTCCGGACGCATGCAGAAGCGGATGAATTCCTTGGCCAGCGACTGTTTGGGGCCATTGATCGGCATGGCCCAGCCATCCACCGAATACAGCCCCTGCCAAACGGGCGTGAGCTTCGCGCCGCCCTGGATCGCGCTATACACACGCGCCGACCAGGTATCGGCCATGTCGACCTCGCCGCTCTGCAGTATCTGGGTGTTATGCGCGCCACTGGTCCACCAGACCGACACGTTCTTCTTGATCTTCTCGAGCGACCTAAACGCGCGATCGACGTCGATCGGGTAGAGCTTGTCAGGCGCGACGCCGTCTGCCAGCAACGCCATTTCCAGCGAGCCCCAGCCCGCGCGATAGAGGCCACGCCGGCCGACAAATTTTTCGGTGTTGAAGAAATCGGGCCAGCTCTTCGGACCGTTGTCGCCAAACTTCTCGGTATTGTAGGCCATGAGAATGCCGAACACGGAGAAGCCGAGCCAGTTCTCGGTCAACATGCCTGGGACCATATCTCCGGTCTCGTCCTTCAGATCGAGCGGCGCGATATAGTTCTTTCCCTCCTGAAGGCGGAAGATGTAATCCGGGATCATCATGCAGGCGTCCCAGAGATAGGTCTTCGTATCGACCATCAGCTTGAACTGCGTGACGGGATCCGGATCATGCGCGACATTGACGACCTGAACGCCGGTTTCCTTCTTGAACGGCTCACAGAAGGCCACGCGAATCGCGTCGCCGGCCGCGCCTCCAACATCCGCGACAGTGAGAGACTCGGCCGCAAACCCTGACTTCGTCAGGATCGATGGCATCGCCAGCGCACTACCTCCGAGGACGGTGGCCTTGATGAGCGTGCGTCGGTTCAACGTGGTGCGCTTCATGAGGTGTTCCTTGATGATCAACTCGGATGAAAAGATGGGCGACGTCCTGGTAGGCTAGCTCTCGAGGATGCGAATATGCTGGGAATCCCACACTAACGAGACGCGCTCGCCCAGCCGACCACGCTGCGCGCCGCCGGGAACGCGGACCGTGAAGACCGAGCCATGCGGCAACTCGACCATCATGCGCGTCTCGGAGCCGGCATAGATCTGCTCGATGATCGTGCCGTCCAGGAGGCCTGCCCCGCTGTCGCCGATGCGGACATATTCGGGCCGGATCGCAACACTGCAGACTCGACCGGGAGTCGCATTCTTGGGCGCGCCTCCGATATCGATCAGCCGGTCGCTGATGTACGACCGGATCTGCGTCGCGTTTACCATTTCGCCGCTGATGACATTCGACGTCCCGATGAATGTCGCCGCGAAAATACTCTTCGGCTTGTCATACAGTTCGAGCGGCGTTCCGAGCTGCTCGATCGCGCCATCATTCATCAGACAGATGCGATCGGACAGCGCGAGCGCTTCCTCCTGATCGTGAGTCACGAAAACGATCGTCGAGCCGGTCTCCCGGTGGATCCGCTTGATCTCGACTTGCATGGCCTCGCGGAGCTTCCGGTCGAGCGCCGAGAGCGATTCATCCATCAAGATCAGCGACGGCTTATAGACAAGGCATCGAGCCAGCGCGACGCGTTGCTGCTGTCCGCCCGACAATTCGTGCGGAAAGCGCTTGCCGAACTTTTCAAGCCCGACCATGTCGAGCGCACCGGCAACCTGCGTTGCGGACACCCGGTCCGACTGCCCGCGCATCTGCAGCGGAAATGCGATGTTCTCCTGCACCGTCAGATGCGGGAAGAGCGAGTAGTTCTGAAACACGACGCCGATATCGCGCTTGTAGGGCTCCAGATCGGTCTGATCGCGGCCGTCGATGATCAGCCGACCGCTGCTCGGCTTCACAAGGCCCGAGATGAGCTGCAGCAGCGTCGTCTTGCCGGAGCCCGACGGTCCGAGAAGTGTGAGCAGTTCGCCGGTGAAGATTTTGAGTTCGATCGGATTCAGCGCTGCTGTGGCATCGTAGAATTTGCAGATACCCTGAGCATGCAGCTTTACTGCATTGCTCGCAGAGGATGATGTCGATGCCATCGGGACCAGGCTTCCATGCACTAAGTCAAACCTCTTCTCTGCCGCTCTGAACGAAAGCTAGCCGTGCCTCATCTTCGGGTAAATTAGGAAAAACCGCCGCTGTTCTTTGGATTTGCCGAAACGCGTTTTTTTGCTCAATTAGGAAGCCGAAGGACTCGACAAATGCTCACTCTTTGAGCCCGACGCTCATTTACCAGCGATCTTCCTGGATAATCGTGGCGTCAATTTAATCTCAAGTCAGGGGGATCACACCACGCCGCGTTCCCTCGGGCGGAACCAATGCGAGCCCAGATCATTGGTCGTCGTCACCGCGTGGCTCGCGGCTTTTATCGGTGATGAGAACGCCATTCGCGCTCCCGCCCCTCCAATGGAAGGGAGGCGTGCATGAAACCGCGTCACTTCTTCAGAGACAACGATCCCCAGCAGATCCGGGTTGATCAGGCGAAGGCGTTGCGCGCCCGGGCAGCGCGAATACCCGCCGACGTGGAGCGGGATCGGCTACTCAAGCAAGCCTGCGAAACCGAGGCGCGCGCCAACCTTCACATTTGGGCCAATTCTCCTGGCCTACGGCCTCCTGAAAGGTAAGTGCATGCCCCATCCCACCAGTCGAAGCTGGACAGAGAACGACATTGCTCGGCTAAGACAGCTCTCCCTTGAGGGCGCGTCGACTGTTCGGGCTGCCGCCGCCCTGCCGAACCACATCGGTAGCTAGAATGGCCAGGCGCGGCATTTCGCTGGCCGGCACACGGGAGATGAAAGCGGCCATCCGTGCGCTTGATCCCCGGGCTGCCTTCTCTTCGGACCATTGACGCGAATGCGAATATCTTCTCGCGGGCAACCCACTGCGAACGTTCGAGTGTGTGAACTGTTTAAGCGTTACTGAAGAACTTGAAGACCTGACCGTCGAGTAGAGCGTTTCGTCGGCAACAGCTGTAAAGGTTTAGTCCTAGCCGGCGATAACTAGCCAAGAACCCAGGCGCGCGTTAATTTAGCTTCGAGGGAAGTGACTAATGACTGAGAATAATAACTCCGAGCGTAGCCTCTTCGAAAGCGAGCGTGCATTTCGGCTCCTCGTACAGGGCGTTACGGATTACGCAATCTATCTGCTGGACCTGAACGGCATCGTATCGAATTGGAATGCGGGTGCCGAGACGATTAAAGGATATGGCGCGGATGAGATCGTGGGCCAGCACTTTTCTATTTTCTATCCCCCGGAAGACCGCGAAGCCGGGCTTCCGGCCGCCGCATTAGAGGCCGCGCGTCGGAATAAGCGCTTCGAAGCGGAAGGCTGGCGGATGCGCAAAGACGGTTCGCGATTTTTCGCTTCCGTCGTCATTGATGCCATCTATGAAAATGGTGTTCTTGTCGGCTTCGCGAAAATCACGCGCGACATTACTGAGCGGATACAGGCACGCTCTGCATTGAACGAAAGCGAAAGTCATTTTCGGCTGCTGGTGGAGAATGTCACAGACTACGCTCTGTACATGCTTGATCCAGAAGGACGGGTCACGAGTTGGAACTTGGGCGGCCAGCGGATCAAAGGCTATCTTCCCGATGAAATTATCGGCCAGCACTTTTCGCGCTTTTACACCCCCGGTGACTGTGACGCGGGGAAACCGGCGCGTGCGCTAGCAATTGCGCGTGAGAAGGGCCGCTACGAGGAAGAAGGCTTACGCGTTCGTAAAGATGGCTCGTTTTTTTGGGCGAGTGTGGTCATTGATCCCGTTCGCAACAACGCAGGCGAACTGATTGGCTTTGCCAAGATCACGCGCGATATCACAGAACGACGTCAAGCGGCACAGCAGCTCGAACGTATGCAAAAGCAGCTAGCGGAATCGCAGAAAATGGACGCCCTCGGACAGCTGACGGGTGGTGTTGCCCATGACTTTAACAACTTGCTTATGGCGGTTACCGGTAACTCTCGGCTTATCAAGCGCCACGCCACCGATCCTCGCGTGGTCAAGGCAGCAGAAGCTATCGAGGCCAGCGTTCGTCGCGGTGCAGCACTTACGCGCCAGCTGCTGACGTTTGCGCGTCGCCAACAGGTCGATCCGGTATTACTTGACGTTGGAGAGACTGTGCAGGCTGTGCGCGAGGTTTTGACAGCGGTTTTGGGTAGCGCGATACAGCTCGGGATCTCTGTTCCCGCCGGAATCTGGCCGGTATTTGCAGATCAAACCGAGCTCGAGACCGCAATTATCAATCTGGGCATAAACGCTCGTGATGCCATGCCCGACGGAGGCACCTTGACGATTGAGGCCGAGAATTACTGTGTCGCTGACGGAGATGATAGAGGCGAGTACGTGAACATCAAGGTGATCGATACTGGCACTGGTATTCCCGACGATGTCATTGCGAGGGTGTTCGATCCGTTTTTCACGACCAAACCTGTCGGCAAGGGAACGGGATTGGGACTCTCGCAAGTTCATGGCTTTGTTAATCAGGCCGGCGGCAATGTCGGGATCAAAAGCCGCCTTGGCGCCGGCACCGAAATCGTCATTCGCCTTCCGCGCGGAGAGGGCCATGCTGGCGCGCACGAAGCAGAGGTTCTGGCCGAAGGAGCCGGCACCGTTCTTCTTGTTGAAGACAATCCCGATGTTGCAACCTCCAGCGCCCTCCTTTTGGAGGAGCTAGGATACCGCGTAAAATGGGTAGCCGACGCAGATTCCGCCTTGCGCGAAGTGGAGCGCAACGGCATCGACATTGTGTTCAGTGATGTTGTGATGCCGGGAAAAATGGATGGTCTTGGCCTCGCTCGCCATCTCAAACAAAGTCACCCACACATACCGGTGGTTCTCGCATCGGGCTATAGTGATGCCTCGCGGAAGTCCGGTTCGGAATTTCCGCTGTTGCGCAAACCCTATGAGCTTCACGAGCTGAGCAATGCACTAGAGACAGCTCGGAACGGCGCCGTTTGACAGCCCTTTGAACTATTCTCGAAGTAGTCCCCGCTGCACCGGCCCTGCGTCAATTTACACTCGGCCTCCTCCAAAACGCCCGTGCCACAGGCGTCGGTTGGTCGACGTGCTTACATTGATTGCAGCGGGCGCGTTGTGCTCAACCATGCGCGCCCAAATACTTTACCTTACACAGACCCTGACCTGTGGCTGCACGTTCTGACGCGCTACCCGCGCTTCTCATGCGTTACTCGGGCATCGGTTTCGGATCGTCAGGATTTGGTGTCTCCAATTCACTCTTGGCTCGGTGCCAGAAGTCGTCTGCCTTGCCTTCGGGCTTACCATCCCTCTCCCAGAGTTGATGGGCATATTTCCGGATCTGCTCTTCTGAGTATTCGGGCACCGATCTCTCCTGATGATGAATTGAGAAACCTGCGGTTGTTGAAAGAGTTCCTCTGAAAAGAAGGCGACCGTGAAAAGATGCGGCCGGCAGACAAGGATCGCGTCGGAACATCCTAGCAAAAGGTCTGCTTTGAATCTTCTTGAGCCCGCCATCAAACCGGAGATAGGATAAACAAAACGGGAGGTCGGTATGAAAGAGCTTCGGACCTATCGCGCGATGGAAAGCCTTTGCCGTCAGCGAGCCGCGCACTTCCCCGAAGAGACCTGGAAGCATCTCGCCGACGCCGAGATGTGGCGACACAAGGCCATGGATCTGATTGCCGAGCACCACGTCGAGTGTAATCAGCCGGAAGCCGCTTAACGCATGTTCTCGAATGTCCAGATTGCGGATACCAAGGCCCCGGCAAGGTAGGGTTTCGGGATGAAAGGGCGTTGGCCGGGAATGGTCCTCGGCCTCGCCTTCCCGGTTGTGATAATGATACGGACCGGTGGCCGCCCAGACCCGGTAATTATTTTACTTCAGAGTGTTCCTGCGTCGGCAACGCAGAATACGTGGAGCCACGGATCGCGCATTCAGGGCCTGCTTTACCACCGACGCACGGAACCTAAGCGTCTCCCGACGATTTGTTGGAAATGCTGCATGCACGCAGAGGCGTAGCTTGCTTGCGTTACCCAAGGGAGAGACAGATGAAAATGACTCGACTGATTCTCGCGTGCGCCATCGCACTGGGGCTTAGTGGTGCCGCAGCGTACGCGGGGCCATGCACCACCGACAAATCGACAGAAATGCGTGACGCGGGCTCTGGCCCGACGCCGGGAAACACCGGAACGACGGTCGGCAGTGCAAATTCCAACACTGGTCAGCACCCACCGACAAGCGCCATGAACCAGCAGGCCGGCAATACTCCAGCGTCGTCCGAGGATGCTCAGAAGCAGATGCAAGGACGGCCCACTGCAGCACAGCAGGCCGAGGGAGCAACGGCTGCACCGGGCAAAACCGCCGACAACGACTGCTGACTTTCGCTAAGGCGTAATCTGGGCTTGAACGTGATATTCGACATCCACGCGGTCAGACCGTATGAATGTCCGCACGCTGTGCCCCGCGAAAGCGAAAGGGCATGGCGAGCGGTTTGCGAGCCACCCCTCTTCGTGCAGTCAATGCTGTGAGTATTGACGCTACAAAGCAGCGGGCCGATCGCAGCGAGGCCGAAGCGCGATTATTCGAGTGACCCACCAAGTCGAAGCCCCTTGCCGGAGCAAATCTACCAATAGCAACGCCGGTGGCGACATGTCGCCACCGGCGGATGCTCATATGCTGTGTTACCTCAGGCCGCTTTGGCCGTTGCCACGTGATTGGCGAGGACATCCATCAGCGCAGGCGAAAGGCAATCATAAGGCTCGAGTCCCAGTTCCTTGAGGCGCGACCGTATGGCGGTCATGTCGCTCGGCTTCACGCCGGATTCAATCACCGACGAGACGAAGGCGGCGAAGCCCGGTGCGGCCGAACCGGATTCTTCGAACAATTCAGGATGAATGAAGTCGAGGCCATAGAACGCATGTCCCTTGTTCTCGATGCGGCCGAACATGTGGGTGCCGCATCCGGTGCAGGCATGGCGCTGGATGGTTGCGGCCTGATCGACGATACGCAGCTTGTCGCCGTTTTGCAGTACGGTGACGTTCTCGCGCGGAACCACTGCGATCACAGCAAAGGTTGCCCCATCTGGCTTCCAGCATTTGGTGCAGCCGCAGGCGTGGTTATGAGCGACGTCGCCTTTGACGCCAACCTTGACCGGCTTGTCGCTGCATTTGCAGACCAGCGTTCCGCCGGCAAAATGGCCTGAACCTTGTTTGACACCGCCGTCAACGGACGGGTGGATATGAACAGTCATCAGTCTATCCTCCTGGTATGATGCGTCACTTGTGTGAAGCATTGTTGTATTGGCACCCTGGTGTTGCAGCTTGCATTCAGAACACGACCACCGATCGGATCGATTTTCCTTCGTGCATCAGATCGAATCCCCTGTTGATCTCTTCCAGCTTGAGCACATGCGTAATCATCGGATCGATCTCGATCTTTCCGTTCATGTACCAGTCGACGATCTTGGGGACGTCGGTACGACCGCGCGCACCGCCGAAGGCTGTGCCTTTCCAGACGCGACCTGTGACGAGCTGAAATGGCCGGGTCGCGATCTCTTTTCCGGACTCCGCGACGCCAATGACAACGGAGACACCCCAGCCGCGGTGGCAGGCTTCAAGCGCCTGGCGCATGACCGTGGTATTGCCGGTGCAGTCGAAGGTGTAATCGGCGCCGCCATCGGTCAGCCCCACCAGATGCTGAACAATGTCGCCATCGACCTTCTTCGGATTGACGAAATGGGTCATGCCGAAGCGGCGGCCCCATTCTTCCTTGTCGTCATTGATGTCGACGCCGACGATCTTGTCGGCTCCGACCATCCGTGCGCCCTGAATGACGTTGAGGCCGATGCCGCCGAGGCCGAATACGACGACATTGGAGCCCGGCGTGACCTTCGCCGTATTGACCACGGCGCCGACGCCAGTGGTGACGCCGCAGCCGATATAGCAGCTCTTGTCGAACGGCGCGTCGTCGCGGATCTTCGCCACCGCGATTTCCGGCAGCACCGTGAAGTTCGAAAAGGTCGAGCAGCCCATGTAGTGGTAGATCGGCTTGCCCTGATAGCTGAAGCGCGAGGTCCCGTCCGGCATCACGCCCTTGCCCTGGGTGGCGCGGATCGCGGTGCAGAGATTGGTCTTCTGGCTCAGGCAGCTTTTGCATTGCCGACATTCCGGCGTGTAGAGCGGGATGACGTGATCGCCGGGCTTAACCGAGGTGACGCCGGGACCGACTTCACGCACGATACCTGCGCCCTCATGGCCAAGAATGGAAGGAAAGATGCCTTCGCTGTCGAAACCATCGAGCGTATAGGCATCGGTGTGGCAAATGCCGGTCGCTTTGATCTCGACCAGAACTTCGCCTGCCTTCGGCCCTTCGAGATCGATATCGACGATCTCAAGCGGTTTCTTTGCTTCGAAGGCGACTGCGGCGCGGGTCTTCATTCTCAACTCCCTCGGTCATTTGATCTTGCGTCATCCGGTCCTGTGCCGTCCGAGCTCGCGTCATCAGGGATTGCAGGTCAGCGGCTTGCGATCCGCATTAGTGCGGTTTCCCCATGCAGGCGCTCTCGGCCTCCGTATAGGCTGCGGGCTTTTCCTCGCGCTTGCCCGGGCGGACACGGCCGACTGCATCATTGGCACGCGCACGCAGATAGACGTAGAGATCGTCCATATAGCAGGCGACATTGGTGTTATCGCCAAAGGCCGGCATGACGCTTTCCTGCGACGTGCTGACATTCTTGCGGCCGCTGGCGACAATGCCAAGGAAGTCGCCATAGCTCATCGTTTTCAGCGAGTCCTTCAGTGCCGGTGCGTAGGTCGATCCCATCCCATCGGGGCCATGACAAACGTGGCATTCCGAGTGATAGCGCCGGTAACCCGAATATGTGTACCAGTCGATGGTGCCATCGGCGGCAACGTTGAAGGTCGGATTGCCCTCCTTGTCCAGATACTTGCCGTCTTCGGATTTAACGGCTTTCGGATCGCCGGCGTTCTCGGCGAAGCTCGTATTCCCAGAGGCCACGACAACAATCGTGGCAATGACAGACCAGATGTGACGCAATAGCTTGTCCTCGACATGCGATTTCAGAAAAGACCGGCGCATGGACGAAGCCATGCGCCGGTGACTGATGCGTCAGTTCACTGTGGGAGTGCAAAGACCGTCAGCGCGCCGCCGAGTGCGGTATAGTTGGTCAGGGCTGCATAACCACCGACGGCACCGAGACCGGCAGTCGGATCCGTCAGACCCGCTGCGAGACCAATGCCGGCCCAGCCGCCGACGCCTGACAGGACGGCGATATACTGCCGGCCATTGTTTTCGTAGGTGGTGACGTTGCCGATGATGCCGGACGGAGTCTTGAACTTGTAGAGTTCCTTACCCGTCTTGGCATCGACCGCCTTCAGGTAGCCTTCCAGCGTCCCGTAGAACACCACGCCGCCGGCAGTGGCGAGCGCTCCCGACCAGACCGAGAACTGTTCCTTGTTGGACCAGACGATCTTGCCGGTCTTGTTATCCCAGGCAATGAAGTTGCCCATATGGGTTTCGCCCGGAGGCGGATACATCGACAGCGTTGCACCAACATAAGGCTGGCCGGCGGTGTAGTTCACCTTGAACGGCTCATAGTCCATGCAGACATGGTTGGTCGGCACATAGAACAGCTGGGTATCCGGCGAATAGGCCGCCGGCTGCTGGTCCTTGGTGCCGAGTGCCGCCGGGCAGACGCCCTTGGTGTTGACGTCTTCGCCCTGCTTCTCGGTGGAGTACTGATCGACCACCTTCGGGCGGCCATAGGTCGGCGACGACTTGTTCATGTCGACACCGGTGGTCCAGTTCACCTTCGGATCGTATTTCTCCGCCACCAGCAGTTCGCCGCTGACGCGATCCATGGTGTAAGCGAGGCCGTTGCGATCGAAATGCGTCAGCAGTTTGCGGTTCTGGCCGTTCATCTGCTGATCGCTAAGGATCATTTCGTTGACGCCGTCATAGTCCCACTCGTCATGCGGCGTCATCTGATAGACCCACTTGGCCATGCCCGTGTCGGCATCGCGCGCGAAGATGGTCATCGACCACTTGTTGTCGCCCGGCCGCTGCTTCGGATTCCAGGTCGAAGGATTGCCCGAGCCGTAATAGACGAGATTCAATTCCGGATCGTAGGAGGTCCAGCCCCAGGTGCAGCCGCCGCCGATCTTCCATTGGTCGCCTTGCCAGGTCTTGATGCTGGAATCCTTACCGACCGGTTTGCCCAGCGCCATGGTCTTCTCCGGATCGACCATGATCTGGTCGTCCGGTCCTTCCGAGAAGGCGCGCCAAGCGAGCTTGCCGGTCTTCAGGTCATAGGCGGTCATGTGGCACTGAACGCCGAATTCGCCGCCCGAGATGCCGATCAGGACCTTATCCTTGACCACGAGCGGGGACGACGTGCCCGTTGCACCCTTGCCAGGGTCGCCGTTCTTGACGGTCCAAACTTCCTTGCCGGTCTTGGCGTCGAGTGCGACCAGCGTGGTATCGGCCTGGTGCAGGAAGATCTTGCCGTCCGCATAGGCAACGCCGCGATTGACGGTGTCGCAGCACATCACCGGAATGACGTTCGGATCCTGCTTCGGTTCATATTTCCAGACGATCTTGTTGTCCTGCGACAGGTCCATTGCGTAGACCTTGTTCGGGAACGGCGTATGCACATACATCATGTTGCCGATGATCAGCGGACCGCCTTCGTGGCCGCGCAGAACACCGGTAGAGAAGGTCCAAGCCACCTGCAGCTTGCCGACATTAGCCGCCGTGATCTGGTTCAGCTTCGAATAGCGCGTATTGGCGTAGTCGCCCGCTGGCATTACCCAGTCTTTCGGGTTCTGCGCCATCTTTGTCAGTTCATCATTGGCGATGGCAACGCCTGCGGCAGAGGCCGCCATTGTGCCAAGACAGGTCGCAAGCAGCACCTTTCGCATCGTGATGTCCTCCCAGACATAATGCCGGGTCTCGTCAAGCGGCCCAGCTTCATTTTGGTATCTATGAGTAGCAAGATCCGCTGCTGCGTACTTGCCCAAGAGCGAAGCAGGCTTGCTCGACAGAGAACCCGTGCAAGATAATTTTCTCGTACATTGACGAAAAACCTGAACGGTATCCGGAAAGCCCACGCCTTTCGCACTGCACACGGATCGCCGCACTGCGACCTAAGGGTGATGTTTCACTTGACGGGGCTGGTATCGAGTCAGAGGATCGACAAGGAGAAGTGAGTTACTCTGACCACAATTCACGAGCTGCGGGCTGTGCCGTTACATATTGTTTCGCACATTTTTCCATATGTGCTTCATTCGATATGTGCTTCGTTCTGTAAGTATAGTTCCGTCTCGTGACGAATTGTTACGTGATGACCTTTCATCGGTGAATTGTTCATGTCCGATACGCTTAGTTCTCTCAGCACATCCGGATTGACGCCGACAAGGCAGATCCAGGTTTGGTCAGATGCCCTGACCGATCTGTGCGGGCGATTTGACATCGATCCGCTGGAAGCATCCACATTCGATGCGCTGATCAGCTGCACATCGGTTTCGCGGCTGAAATTGTGCCACATCGAGGCGAGCCAGCATCGAATCGGCCACGCAGCCCCGCGAATTCGGCAAAGCGATCATCCCTACGTGAAGATTGTGTTCCAAACTTATGGCGTCTCGCATTTCGAACAGGACAGTCGCCGGATCGATATCGGGCCCGGCGATTGCCTCGTCTATGACGTGTCGTGCCCGCATACCATCGTCAGCCCGGCCTTTACACGCCATGACGTCGTGATCGTGCCCAAGGAGTTGCTGCATGAGCGCGGCCTCGGTGCGGGAAATCTGGCCGCCTGCAAACTGTCGGCGCGCGCCGGCACCGGGCGCATCGCGCACGAATTCGTACAGGCCGCTTTCCACGAAGCGACCAGACTATCGCCAAACAGTGCCATCGGTGTTGCCGATTCACTGATTGATCTGTTGCTGTTGCCGCTGCGCGAAGTCGACATGACGCTTGATCGTGTCGGGCCGGAAGCCATGTATGTCCGCGCACAGGGTTTTATTCGGGAACATTTGCGCGACCCCGAGCTCAGCATCGATCAGATTTCGTCTGCACTGCACTGCACCAAACGTTATCTGCATATGCTGTTCAGCGACCGCGGGATAACTGTCAGCGACTATATCTGGCAGGCGCGGCTGCAGAATTGTCGGCAGGAACTGGAAGCGCAGAACGGAAAGACGATCACGGACGTCGCATTTTCCTGGGGCTTCTCAAGTTCCTCGCACTTCAGTCGCGTGTTCCGGAAATATTTTGGCGTGGCTCCATCCGCGATACACAAGGCGCATCACGGCCATCAGCGCCCCGCCCTCGCCGAGGAAGTGTAGTTACACTTTGGTTGCCTGAACTTTTTGCGCCGCAACCTGAGGAGTTAAGTTGAAAGACGTCGCCTCACTGCCTATCGTGCGGCGGCGCAATCATCGCGCAAACTCTGAGGAGACCAAGATGAGCTGGAAGACTCCGAAGATCGTGGAAGTGCAGGTCGGCATGGAGATCAACATGTACGCCTGCGCGGCCCGTAAGTGACAGATTGATCATTTTGATCGATCTCTCCCGGCTCGCAGACTACGGTTTGTGAGCCGGGCAGAGGCCGCTGAACGCGCGTTGCGGCTGTCAGACGTCCTTCGTGTCGAAGATCAGAAGATCTACGCCGCCATCCGCAAAATTCGCGAGGTCGCCTGCTGCAGCCTGCCCTTCCGGCGAGGCGAGGCCCAGCTTGAGCGCTGCAACCGTTTCGAAATCCAGCGCGGCGACCAGATGAATATCGCTGTCACCCGTCGGCGTTGTGACGCCCCCTGTGCTGACACCATAGTGTCTCAGCCCCGGAATCTTCTTCGCCAGCGGGATATGTACCGATTGATAGTATTTGTCGAAGGCTGCGGGCTTCTTCGGTGTTTTGTAGAGGACCAGGAGTCTCGCCATGGGCATATCCTTCCCTGACTATTGGCACTAAGGCGCGCCCCGCGTGCGTATAGCAACCGATCCTGGTGCAATGTTCAAGTCAATCGCAGGACGTCTTCGCGGCTGGGCCAATTTCGACTAGGCTCGCACGGTGCGTTATCTTTATATATACGTCTCTCTTCGATGACAGGATTGGATGCAGGTGCAGCGCGGCGTCAGGACAGTCTACGCGGCGATTCTTGCATTCAGCACGCTGGCCGTGCCACGCGTGCAGGCCGGTGACATCGATACCGAGCATATTTTCGGCTTCATGATCGGCAGTGACATCGGCCGGGTGGGCGAGCGGGAATTCCAGAGCGAGACGACCGGGCGATTCGGCAAATCCGGCGGTCGCTATCGCGCGGGCGAGCAGGAATTCGAACTGGAGTTCGTTCCCGCCAAGGACATTCGCATCGAGATCGGCAGCAGTTTCTCCGCCCATCGGATCACTGGTGTTCCCGGGTTCGCCGATCAGCGCACGCTCGCCTGGCAGGGGGCATCGCTGGATTTCCGCTACAGATTTCTTGATCGCGAGACGGCCCCCGTCGGCATGACGCTCGCGATCGACACGCAGTTCAACGGGATCGACGAAACGAGCGCAGCACGGGTCAGGAGCTACGGCACAGGGCTGACGCTGGCCTTCGATCGCGAGATCGTCCCCGACGTCGCTGTTGCGGCGCTCAATCTGATCTATCAGCCGGAATGGACGCGCTATGTCGATACCGGAACGCGGGAACGCGAGGCAAGCATCGGAGCTGCGCTCGGCGTCATGATGCAGGTGCGCCCCGGCATCCTTCTCGGCGGCGAAGCGCGCTATATGCGCCGATATGAAGGGATCGGCCTTGGCGAACTGGCTGGTCAGGCGCTGTTCGTCGGGCCAACCGCTTATGTCCAGCTTTCGGACCGATCACGGCTGACCGCCAGCTGGAGCACCCAATTATGGGGCCGCTCGGAGGTACCAGGATCGACGCTGGATCTGGTCAATTTCGAACGTCACCAGGCCCGTCTGGTTTATGGGATCAATTTTTAGCCTGGAGATCGCCGAAACTTCGCGCTGACGGACGCGTATTTCAGATGTTATCGTCCGGTGAACGATCTGGGATGCCGACATGAATATGATCAATCTGGTCCTGACAGTCTGCGCGGTAATGTCGCCGAACACCTGCGAAGAGCGGAACCTGTCGTTCACGGCAGACTTCTCGCTGCATCAATGCGCCATGGCAGCGCCGCCCTACATCGCCCAGTGGATCGGCGAACACCCGAAATGGACCGCGGTGAAGTGGCGCTGCGAATATCCGCATAGCCATGACAAGGCATGATCGTTACTTGTTGCAGTCCTGCAGGTCCTTGTCCGCAATCGAGAATACCGCATCGGCCTTGATCTCGATATTCCTGACCACGCACTGGCGCGCCTCGGAATAGCTGACCTTGGCGTCGTAACTGCCGGGCTCTATCCCCGTGATGCGCAGCCGCTCGTCGTGATCGACTTCCTTATCCTTGTCCGCCAATGTCAGATTGGCGCTCCATTGCTGCTTTCCAGCCGGGGATAGCTGGAACCCGGTAATGGTTGATGTCGTCAGGTTCCAGAGCCGAATGCCCTTTCCGGCTTTGCCCTGAGCATGAGCTTGGCTTGCCATGAGCAACAATATGACAGCCATCGATAGAGATGCGCGTGACATGTCCCCTCCATATCTGTTCGGCTTATTGAGCCGTTTCGTTTTCTTAGTATAGTTTGCCAGTCGTCTTCGCCAGCTTTGCGAGGCTCTCGTGGGACCCGATCGAATGACAGGATATCTCGTCGCGTTTGCGGCCGTTGCCGTTTTGTCGGGGTCGGCAAGAGCCGCGGAGGTCAATGACTATCCGACCTCCGCGCGCGCCGAATATGTCTTCGGCTGCATGAAAGCGAATGGCGAGACCCGGCAATCGATCGAGCAATGCTCGTGCTCGATCGATGTCGTGGCGTCGTTGGTGCCCTATACCCGCTATATCACGGCGGAAACGGCGCTGAGCATGTCGCAGGTGCGCGGCAATCTGAGCGCCCAGTTCCGGACCTCGGAGCAGGCCACCAGCGCCATCAATGACGTCAGGCGCGCCCAGGCCGAGGCTGAAGTGCGCTGCTTCTAGCGTTATCGCCGGCATGATGCGCTGCGTTACATGCCGGAGCCATTGATCTTCCACTCATGCCTGAACTGATGCCCGTCAGTGTCCTTGGCTTCGGCGCGGAACGTCTTTGCGCCATTTGAGACGTAAGTGAATCGAATATTCGGGTCTTCGGAGATCGAGATGCCGCCCTCCATCGACAGGACCGGGCTGTTGTCCTGCCAAAGCTGGAGCCGGTCGACATAGAGGGCCGGAATATAGAGTTGCGAGACCTGATCCATCTGCAGGCCGGAATTATTGGGGTGGCCGATCATGACCTGCGCCTCGCGCGCACCGCTTTTTTCCTCGTTTTGCGCTCCAGCAAACTCCCTGTAGCGCATCTGGCCCAACCGGCCCTTGGCCTCTTCGGCATTCTTCGCCGCTGGTGCAGAGCAGCCACCGGATGCCTTCACATAGGTTTGCACCACATGGAGCTTGCCGTCACTGGTTTCCGCGACGGCATGGACGTTGGTGTAATTGTTGATCCGGACACGCGTTGAAATCTCCGAGACATTTGCGTCGGCCCCGAGCTTGAATTTCGCGGCCATGGGCGCCGGATTCTGGTCGATCACCAGCGTGATCGTCACCACCCGCGAGCGCGCGTCCGATGTCGGCTTAAGGCGCAACGTCACCGGCACGATGGCGGCATCCTCCGCGCGCGTCGGCATCTCGAGTGCAATCAGGTTGCTGCCGTCGTCCATCGGTCGGCTGTCGAAAATATCCTGCACCAGCCCCGGCCATGGATCGTAAGGCTCCGGACCGGCCGCGGACACAGAATGCGGACTGAGTAAGGCGCTCAGCAGGATGGCGGCACAGACGCTGCGGATTGCAAATTCCGGCATGGTAAGGCCCTCGCAAGGGAAGAAGCGACGCGCTTGATACTACCCCAACCGGCAGTCATTCCCATTCAAATTGTGAGTATGCTGCAGTTGCGTTGCGGACGTTGTAGTCATCAAAAAGCTCCCATTTGCCGCGTTCCGCTTCTGCCGCGTGTTTCGTAGCTTCCGCGATCGGTTTGCCATCGATGACGTCCTTCCGGATACCGGACGCGAGTGTTTCGAGATACCGGCGTTCAGCGGCGAGGGCTTGCGGCCAATCGCTCACTGGACCATGGCCGGGAACGACGCGTTCGGCCGGCAGCGCCGCGAGATCGTCCAGCAGCTTGAGCCACGCCTGGATGCTGCCATCGAGCACGGGAATATGGCGGAGAAAAACCAGATCTCCAGCGAACAACGTCTTCGTCGCCGTATCGAATACAGTGACGTCGCTATCGCTATGGGCGGTGGGCCAAGCTTTCACGATAAGTGTGCGCCCGCCGAGATCGAGGACGAGCTCTCCATCGACAAGCCGGGTTGGCGGTACGATACGGACGTCATCGATCAGTGCGTCGCCCATGCTGCGCCTGAATGCGTCGAGATAATACTGCCCGCGTACAGCCAGTGCCTGCGGCAGCCTCATATGGCCGACGAACTCGGTTCCGTCAGCGACGAAAGCGGCGTTGCCGAACATATGGTCGGGATGGCCATGGGTATTAATGACGTAACGAATGGGCTTGTCTGTGTGCGCGCGGATGGAAGCCAGCAGTTGCCGCCCTTCCCGCACGCTGCCGCCAGTGTCGATCACGGCAACCGCCCGATCGCCGATCACGACGCCGATATTGGCGATGGCGCCGTCATTATCTGACGACATCAAGGCGATACGCCCCTGATGCATGAAGACGCCCGGCGCGATTTCACTGATCGCCAAAGTCTGTTGTTGCGCGCGAGCAGATGCGAGCATTGCCAGCATGATGAGCGCTGCATGCATCGCAAAGCGAGATGTCATTTGCATCTCCATATCACTCCGGGGAAGCAGCGATCCTGCAATCATCCGGAAAGTGCGGCGCAACATCGGAAGCGCCCCATTGCATCTTGCACGCTTAAAACGAGAGGCCTAGGTTTTTGTCGTGTCACCCATCAAATGTGAACGGCAGGTAGCGCATGCACCACAGAGCGGAACGATCCGGAAAACGTCGCGCGCTACTCACGTCGCTCTTTGCGAGTGCGCTGTTGCTTGAGGGCATATGCACCGCGCTTGGCCAGACTGCTGCGACCGACGATCTCTCGATCGAGCTGGTCGATCCGCAGTCGCTGCGTGTTTGCGCCGACCCGCGTAACATGCCGTTCTCGAATGAGAAGGGCGAGGGGTTGGAGAACAAGCTCGCCGAGCTGTTCGCAGCCAAACTGCAGAAGAAGCTCGATTATGTTTATTTCCCGCAGGCGACGGGCTTCGTTCGCATGACTCTCGGCGCGCATCGTTGCGATGTCATCATGGGCTTCCCGCAGGGCGACGACCTCGTCCAGGGGACCAATCCCTATTACCGGACGGCCTATGCGCTGGTGTCGAAGACCGGCGCCGGTCTCGATGATGTCACGACACTGGATGACGCCAGGTTGAAGAGCAAGCATATCGGCATCGTGGCGGGGACGCCGCCGGCCACCAATATGGCGGTCAACGGCCTGATGGTGAATGCGAAGCCCTACCCGTTGGTGATCGATACCCGCATTGATTCATCAGCACTGGCCATGATCAAGGATCTCACATCTGGCGATATCGACGCAGCGATCCTGTGGGGGCCTATGGCGGGCTTCTACGCCAAGAACGCGAATCCTCCGCTTCATGTCACGCCGCTGGTCAAGGAAACCACTGGCCCCCGCCTCGTCTATCGCATCGGCATGGGCGTGCGCTCCGCGGATCAGAATTGGAAGCGGCAGCTCAACCGGCTGATTCAGGAAAACCAGCCGGCCATCAACAAGGTCCTGCTCGATTTCGGCGTTCCCATTCTCGATGAGAACAATCGTCCGATCGGGCCGGAGGCGGCAGCCAAGTCGCCGTGACCATGCGTTACGCCATCCTTCTCGCGATGGCACTGGTGATGGTCACGTCGGCCCGGGCTCAGGATATCGTCCCCGAGCCCGATGACTATCGCACCGATAACTATCGCACGTTGGTGCCGGCGACGCTGAAAGGCGGACGCGTCATCACGACGAAAGACGCCGAGGCGATCTGGCGCGACAAACGTGGCGCTTTCATTGATGTCATGCCGCGTCCGCCGAAGCCGGCCAATTTGCCGCCGGAAACAGTCTGGCGCGACAAGCCGCGGCACAACATTCCGGGCAGCCTGTGGCTGCCCGACACCGGCTACGGCAGGCTGGCCACCGAGACCGAGGCCTATCTGCGGGATGGTCTCGCGCGCGCATCGGCCGGCAACCGTGCTGCGCTTCTGGTGATCTACTGTCAGGCCGATTGCTGGATGTCCTGGAATGCCGCAAAGCGCGCGCTGTCCTACGGCTACAGCAATGTCGTCTGGTATCCGGAGGGCACCGACGGTTGGGAGCTGGAGGATCTACCGCTGGCGGATGCGCAGCCTGAACCGCGGCCGCCGGCGAATTAGCAAGCGATATTATTCCATCTCCTGCTGGATGGTGCGGCTAAGCGCGAACAGCCTCTGGTCGATCAGCGTCGGCACCTCGCAGACGAAGGTGACGACGCGGCGCCGGTCGTCGAAGATGCGGGCTTCCCATAGCAGCTTGTTGTTGAGTTCGTCGATCTTCGCCTGATCGGGTGGTGATGCGCTCTGCAGCGACTGCAGCATGGCCGTGTCGGCGCGGACCCGATCGGCGGCTTCGCGCTGTTTGCGCGTGACGCGTTCGAGACCGGCCAGCACCGTCGCGCGCTGCGCGTTCAAGTTGTCGAACAGCCCGGCGAAGATCAGTTTGCCTGACCTGGCCTTGTCTGGCGATCGCGACAGAAAGTCCGTGACCGCCTTCTGGGCTTCCTCAACGGGTACGCGCCGTGTCGCCAGACGTTCGACAAGCGCGCTGACCTCCACGTCGTCCTTCCAGGCGCTGGCGACATCGTCGATCGACGGTCCGGCCCAGACGGCAGCCAGCGAGATTTCCGGCACTTTGGCCTGAACGCACGGCCAGTCGGGATAACGCGGATCGGCGGCCTGCGCAGTACCTGACCAGATCAACAAGAGTGCTGTGATGACGCCGATCGGTCTGTTCATGTCTCGCCCCCGGCTGGTGCCCGGCGGGCAAGGCCGCGGCCGGGATCGTAAGCAATGATTGCACCGATCATGAAGACGGCGGTACAGCCTGCGACAACGGCAAGGGAGACCCAATTGACCTTGTCATAGAGCGCGAAGCGGATCAGTTCGACCGCATGGGTGAAGGGATTGAACAGGCAGAGATAATAGAGCATCGGGCTGCCCTCCTGCACGCGCCACAAAGGATAGAGCGCGGACGACGCAAAGAACATCGGGAAGATCACGAAGTTCATGACCCCCGCAAAATTCTCCAATTGCTTGATGCGCGACGAGATCAGCATGCCCAGCGATCCCAGCATCAATCCGGACAGGATCAGTGCCGATAGAACAGTGAGATAGCCAATGAGCGGCGGAGCGATGTCCCAGAACCACGCGATCAGAAGAAACGCATAGACCTGCAGCAGGGAGACGACTGTCCCGGCCAGCAATTTGCATATCAACAGGAACCAGCGCGGCAGCGGGCTGACCAGAAGCGTCCGCATATTCCCCATCTCGCGGTCATAGACCATCGACAGCGAGGACTGCATGCCATTGAACAGTTGGATCATCGCGATCAGACCGGGCGCAATATAGACCTCATAGAGAATATAGGTCTCATAAGGCGGGATGATCGAGATACCAAGCACCTGCCGAAAGCCGGCGGCGAAAATGAACAGCCAGACCAGCGGACGCACCAGCGCCGAAACGAAACGTTCGCGCTGATGCAGGAAGCGCAACGCCTCCCGCCAAAGGATGCCGTTGAGGCAGGTGACATAGTTGCCAAAACCCAGCTTGCGACGCTCATGCGCGACAAATGTCGTACTCACGATGACCTCCCGCGCCGGTCGGCCGCCTCGGTCATGCTCCGGAAAGCCATGTCGAAATTGGGCGCGCCGGTTTCGCTCAGGATCTGCGTTACGGAACCGCGTGCAAGCACATGGCCGTGATGCAGCACGACGAGATCGTCGCTGGTGGCAATCTCGTCAAACAGATGTGTGGCCCACAGCACGCCGATGCCTTGTTCTGCGACCAGCATCCGGACATGCACAAGAATATCGGCGCGCGCCTGCACGTCGAGACCGACGGTCGCTTCGTCCAGCAACAGCAGCCGCGGCCGGTGCAGCAGTGCGCGGGCGATCTCGAGACGTCGCATCTGTCCGCCGGAGAGATCGCGCACCCGGCTGTTCACCCGGTCGGCAAGGCCGATGCGTGCAATCACCTCGTCGCCGCGCAGCCGGGCCTCGCGCCGCGCGATGCCCTGCAGTGCCGCATGATAGAGCAGGTTCTGCATGACAGACAGATCGAGATCGAGCGTACGCGGCTGAAACACCACGCCAAGCAGCCGCAAGGCATCGCTCGGCGTATCGCTGATGTCGTGGCCGAATACGCTGATCCGTCCAGTTTGAATGCCGAACAGCCGGGTGATCAGCGCAATCAGCGTACTCTTGCCAGCACCATTGAGGCCGAGCAGAGCCGTGAAACTCGCCGGTGCGACATTGAAGGAGACATCCGACAGCGCCTGCCGACGACCGTAGCAATGGCTGATGCCTGTGACCGACAGAGCGGGTGTCAACGCCGGCGCGTCAATCGGCTCCGGCGCGTCGTGCGCGATCTGTTCAGGGCGTGATGTGTCGATGGTGGTCATGGCCGTGCCATGGCGACGCCCCAGGGCAATTCGCCGACCTGAATGGTCTTGATGACTTTCTGCGCCGCGACGTCGATGACCGAGACATCGTTGGAGACGCCATTGGTGACCAGCAGATATTTCTCATCGGGAGTAAACGCCATGTGCCAGACCCGCTGGCCCACCAGTAGATACTTGATCACCTTGTGGGTCGCCGCATCGACGATGGCGATCCGGTTGGCAGGGCCAAGCGCGATAAACGCGATTTTGGCATCCCGGGTCATGCCGATACCGACCGGCTGAATGGCTTCGCGCCGCAGACCGGGAATGTTGAACTCGATCTTGTCGGTCACGACCCGCTTGGCCGGATCGATCACGGACACCGTGCCGCCGATCTCGGACGACACCCAGAGTTCCGAGCCGTCGCGCTTGAATTCAGCAAAGCGCGGGCGCGCGTCGACCAGGACATTGGCCACGATCTCGCGCGTCGCGGTGTCGATGAAATGCGCCATATTGGTGGTTTCGGACGTGTTGATCAGGATCTTGCCATCGGGGCTGATCGCCATGCCTTCGGGCTCGACACCGACCTGCACGTCGCCCATGCGCACGCGTTTTTCGAGATCGATCACCGTCACCGTGTTGTCGTTCTCGTTGGCGACATAGAGAATCTTGCCCGCGGCATCCTGGGTAAAGAGCTCGGGATCCGGGCCGGATGGCAGCGAGTCGACCACCTTCTGGCTGGCGACGTCGATGATCTGGATGGTGTCATCGTCGCCGACCGCGACCAGGACCGATTTGCCATCGCGCGTCAGTTCGATACCGCGCGGACGCTGACCGACCTTGATGGTCGCGGTGACGGTCCAGCTGTCGGTGTCGATCACCGATACGGTGTTGCTCTTCTCGTTCGACACATAAGCGAGAAAGGCCGATGCAGGCGCTGCCGTTGCAAGCCATGCCGCCGCTCCACACAGCCAGACACGGCGCAGCATCTTCGATCTGTTCATCATCATTGCAGCCTGCATTTGCTTTCCGGACGATCTATACCGAGCGTGTCGAGCTCCGAAACCTGATGCAGGAAGCCGTCCTGCGGCGATACCGAGATCACCATGCGGCCGTCGACCAGCAGGATCGGCTGGCGTAGCTGCAGGTTCCAGTCGCGGATCGTGAGCCGCTGCCCCTTGAAGCCGGCGATGGAGAAATCGGGCGACTTCAGAAACGCCAGAATGGCTTTGCCGTCGCCCGAATTCGTGCGGGAAGCGGCTTCGCCGATCATGCGGGTCGCAAGCCAGGCCTGCATGTCGCGCGCTGTCATGCGGCGCGCATTCAGTTTGGTGAAGCGGTTCTGGATCTGCACGGCGCCCCATTGATCCTGTGAAGCATGCCAACTGGTCGGCACCAGACCCGCCGACCCCGCGACCGGCCGCGGATCCCAGGTGCGATACGGCAAATAGGAGGCGAAGACTTCGCTCTCGTCGGCGGCGATCATGACGTCATAGGCCGGTGCCTGTTGTGTGAAGACCGGGATCTGGCGCTGGATCAATGTGACACCGCTATCGGTGCGCCGCGCGCCGCCGGTGTCCTCGAACACACGTTCCTGCACGATCTTTGCGCCGAACCGCGCGGCGGCACGGCGATAGGCGTCGGCTTCAAGCCGATCGTCGTCATGCGAACCGACCACGAGCAGCCAGCGTTTCCACTGCTTCCACACCAGATACTGCGCCAGCGCATCCGCCAGCATCGATCGCGTCGGCGCGATATGGATCACATTGGCACGGCAGTCCGCCTCGCGCAGCCGATCGTCGACGGCACCCACATTGAACAGGATGCCGCCGCGGTCACGCACCGCGTCGGCCGCCTGCAGCAATGCATCGGGCGGCAGGTCGGCAATGATGAAGGTATTGCGGCCAGCGAGATCGCGTGCGGCTCCGGCGACATCGTCGCCCTCCTTCACACGGACCTCTTCCAGCCCGAACTGCTGCTTCAGGAACTTGCCCGTGGTGTTGTTGTCCTCGATGGCGAGCCGCGCGCCGGCGATGCCATCGTTCTCGGACGGTAATTCGACCAGCGAAAGAGTTGCCTTGATACCGGCCTGACCGAGATAACCGATGCTGATCGTCAGCGGTTCGGCCGCCAACGCAGACGACGTCACGGCGCAGAGACTGATCGCGCCGATCAACCACCGTATCATGTTCCCTCCGGCTACTCCTTCCCGGCTTGGCGCCGGTGAAGGGTCTCGTGCTTGAAACATGAACCAATTATCGTAGCTTGCAACCTCGGATTCTGCCGACGCGTTGCATTTTAATGATGCGAGGTCCGCGATGAGAGCCCTATCGATCACCGTGCTGTTACTGATGATGACAGCGACGGCTCACGCCGCAGCGCCTAAAGTGGCGGTGTTCAATTTCGAATGGCTGGATACGAGCCTCGAAGGCGAGGTGAAGGGACGCCGCAGCGACGAGCAGGCAAGACTGCTCCATGCCGCCGACCAGCTTCGCGAGGAGATGAAGCAATCCGGCCGTTTCGAGCTGCTGGACATGTCATCCCTCAATGTTGCGGCGCAAGGCCGGAACTTGCAGGCATGCGGCGGCTGTGACGTACAACTCGCGCAGCAGATCGGTGCCGACCTCGTCATTACGGGGCTCGTACAGAAGGTCTCGAACCTGATCCTCAATATGAACATCACCCTGCGGAATGTTCACACCGGGCGGCTGGTCGCCACAATGAGCGCCGACCTGCGCGGCAACACCGATGAAAGCTGGTCGCGGGCGACGAGCTATCTGGTGCGCAACCGCCTGCTCGCACCGAATTATGGCGCCCCGCAGCCGCAGTAACGCGAGCCGCAACTCACCCTTTGAGCCGCGCCGCGTGCCAGCGCAGATGATCGGCCATGAAGGTCGAGATGAAATAGTAGCTGTGATCGTAGCCGGGCTGATGGCGCAGCGTCAGCGCAATGCCTGCCTTGTCGCAGGCGCTCTGCAGCAGTTCAGGCCGCAATTGTTCGGCCAGAAAATTGTCGGCGTCGCCCTGATCGACCAGCAATTCGGGGAATCTCGCGCCGTCCTCGATCAGGGCAACCGCATCGTGCTTTCGCCACGCCGCTTTGTCGTCGCCGAGATAGCCGCCCAGCGCCTTGATCCCCCACGGCACCTGCGACGGCGCCACGATCGGAGCGAAAGCGCTGGCCGCGCGGTAGCGATCGGGATGACACAGCGCAATGGTCAGCGCGCCATGTCCGCCCATGGAATGGCCGAGAATCGACTGACGACTGCTATCGATGGGGAATCGATCGGCCACGAGCTGCGGCAGCTCCTCGGTCACGTAACTCCACATGCGATAGTTGCCCGCATAAGGCGCCTGGGTGGCATCGACATAAAAGCCGGCGCCCAGCCCGAAGTCATAGGCATTGTCGGGGTCTCCGGGCACATCGGCACCGCGCGGGCTGGTGTCCGGCGCAATGAAGATCAGCCCCAGTTCGGCGCATGCGGCGCGAAAGTCGCCTTTTTCGGTGACATTGGCGTGGGTGCAGGTGAGACCCGAGAGATACCAGACCACAGGCAGCCTGGCGCCATCCTGATGCGGCGGCACATAGACCGAAAATGTCATGTCAGTTCCGGTCGCGCGACTGGCGTGTTTGTAGACACCCTGTGTGCCGCCATATGATCGATTGAGCGAAACTGTCTGCATGGTCATGACTTTACAGGTTGGGTGCGGCAGCGATGCGACATCGCCGAAACAGGTGATGTCTGGTCAGGGACGTCCGGTCAGGCGATGCCACGCTCGATGGCGAAGCGCACCAGTTCGACCGAGCTGCGGACGCCGAGCTTCTGCCGCATGAGTGACGATGTATTGGCGACCGTCTTGTAGGAAGCGTGAACCATCCATGCAATCTCGGCAAGGCTCTTGCCGGCACCGAGCAGTCGCAGGATCTCCATCTCGCGCGAATTCAGCTTCGACAGCGGGCTTTGCGTCAGTGCAGGTCCGGCAAAAGCAAGGCTCCGCGCCATCGCCGGCGGGAGATACACGCCGCCGCGCGCAACCTCATAGACGGCCTCCAGCAGATCGTGTGGGTCGCCGGTCTTGGAGACATAGCCCTTGGCGCCGCTCTCGATCGCGCGGGCGGCGAAGATCGGGTCGTCATTCATGCTGAACATGATGATGCGCATCGTGTCGTCGCGCAGCAGGATGCGCCGCGCCAGTTCATATCCGGAAACTGTCGGCAGATTGATGTCGATGATGCAGATATCGGGGTCGCCAGTCAGGAAAACCTGCTCCCCACTGGCGGCATCGGACGCTTCCAGCAGTTCGATCTCCGGATCGTCCGCGAACACCGCGCGGCAGCCCGATGTGACGATGGGGTGATCATCGACGATCAGAACGCGCATGGGTTAACCCCGTAAACTCTGTCGGCCAGAAACTCTGTCAGCAAGTCTCGACCTGCTCCTCGATTGCTGCGCTGCATCAGCCGCGCGCCTTTGGAGTGACATGATTGACAATCGAAGGTCGCCTCGATCCGATATGATCGCCGTCGAATTTCGCTGTCAAGTTCATAGTCGCGGCATGCAGGCGAGATGCGAGTGAAAGCATGGTCATGTGGCAGAATCTTTCGCTGCGCGCGCGGATCAATCTCCTGGTCGCGCTGGTGCTCGCGCTTGGCTTGATCGCCAATGTCGTGCGGCTCGCACTGGAAGCTGGCCCGCGCGTCCAGGCCGAGGACCAGAGCGTGATCCGGCTGACACGCGAAGTCATCGAAAGCATCGGAACTGGCCTGAGCGAAGCGCAGGATCCGAATGCGCGGCTCGATAAAATTGTCGCCGATCTCAATCGATTGCGACATGTCAGTATTATCAGGCAAGGCGATGGGAACATGCCGTCCCCGAAGAGTGACGGTCAGGATCGGAGCGACGGTGCAGGTTCTCCGCCATCGTGGTTCGTATCCTTGATTCACCCGGAGCGGATATCGGAGTCGGTGTCGGTGACGATTGGCGGGAAACAGCAGACGCTGCTGATCACCTCGCATCCCGATGACGAGATGCGGGAAATATGGGACGGCATCGTCACCCAGCTGGCGCTCAGTCTGATCGTTGCAATGGTGTTGTTCGTCGTCACGAGTCTGGTCGTCCGGCGGGCGCTGGCGCCGCTCGATGCATTGTCGCAGGCCATGGTCGATATCGAAGCCGGGAACTATCAGGCGCGCGTCGCCCCCGCTGGCGCACCGGAACTCGCCGCACTCTGCATCCGGCTCAATCATCTCGCTGCCACATTGGGCGATGTGCTCGAGGACCGGCGGCGTCTGGCCCAACGGGCCGTCTCGCTGCAGGATATCGAGCGCAGGGATATCGCACGCGAACTGCATGATGAGTTCGGGCCGTATCTGTTCGCCCTGCGCGCCCATGCGGGCGCAGTGATGCGTCTCGCCGATCACGATCCGTCGGGCACAGGTGCCTTGTCGAGGCACGGCACTGCCATTCTGGCGCAGGTCGATGTCTTGCAGCAGTTCAATCGCCGCATTCTCGAGCGATTGCGACCGGTCGGGCTGACGGATCTCGGTTTGTCCGGTGCCATCACGGTCTTGCTGCGTCTCTGGCGCGAATCCCATCCGGAGGTCATGATCGAGAGCCTGATATCGCCGACGCTTGCTCCCCTTGGTGAGGTCGCCGAACTGACCGCCTATCGTGTCGTTCAGGAGGCACTCACCAATGTGTTCCGCCACGCGCAAGCCTCTGCCGTGAGCGTGATCATCGAACCGGTGATGGGAACGGCGACGAAGCCTGAATATGACAATGTACTGGTCCGCGTGCGTGACAATGGCCGCGGCCTCGATCCTGATCGCAATGGCGGCTTTGGTCTGGTCGGCATGAGAGAGCGGGTCTGGGCCTTGGGCGGGACGCTCACGGTCAGATCTGATGTGGACGGTGTGACTGTCGAGGCTATCATTCCCGTGACGGAGCCGCTGCCAAATGCGCCTGTAACGCGCGATCGGGAATTTGTCCCGACTTTATCGGGAAAATAACTGAGACGGATTTCGACATTTGCAGATAGCGCAGCCTCTCACACTCGCTAGTATCACGCTACCGAACGGTGCCATCAGAGCGCCGACGCGGAATGGGGTGAAACAGATGCGCGTAAGAGTGCTGGTCGTGGCTTCGCTGTCGACGGGTCTTCTACCGGTTTCCGAAACGGCTTTTGCGCAAAGTCCGCCTGGAGAGCCGCAGGTGCTGCCTCCCGTGGTGGTATCCGCCCCTGCCACCGCCAGCAAACGTGGGCCGCGGCGTCAGACCACCCAGCGGGTCACCGAGCGGCCGCGGACGGTCTACGTCTATCCGACCACGCCAACGTCGCGTTCCGGCATCGACATCGACAAGGTCACGGCGAGTATCAATTATGTCGATGCGCGCGCGATCGAACGTGCCAATTCCCTGAACGTTACGGATGCCCTGCAGCAGCAAGTGCCCGGCATTCTGATCAACGAAGTCGCGGGCAATCCCTTCCAGCCCGATCTGCAATTTCGCGGCTTCGTGGCGTCGCCGGTGGCTGGTACGCCGCAGGGGCTCGCGGTTTATCAGAATGGCGTGCGTATCAACGAAGCCTTCGGCGACACCGTCAATTGGGACCTGATCCCGACCGCGGCGATCCGCTCGGTCAGCGTGGTCACCAATAATCCCGCCTTCGGCCTCAACGCGCTGGGCGGCGCGGTCAACATCCAGATGAAGGACGGCTTCAACTATCAGGGAGCCGAGCTCAGCACGATGGGCGGCTCGTTCGGCCGCATCCAGGGCTCGGCGCAATGGGGCAAACAGGTCGAGGGCTTCGCCGTCTATGGCGCGCTCGAAGGCCTGCATGACAAGGGCTTCCGCAACTTTGCGACATCGGACGTCCGACGCTTTTATGGCGATGTCGGCTATCGCAGCGACAGCAGCGAGCTTCATCTCAATATGGGCGTCGCCAACAACAAGTTTGGGGCATCGGCGACCGTTCCGGTCGAGCTGCTGCAGCAGAATTATGGCGCCACCTATACAACGCCGCAGACCTCGAATAACCGCGTCGGCTATCTCAATTTCACTGGAAAGGTCGAGGCGACGCCGACCTGGACGGTGGAGGCGGCGGCGCATCTTCGCTTCTTCCGGAACAAGACCCAGGATGGCAATCCGACCGGCACCCAGCCCTGCGAAGATCCGACCCTCCTGTGCTTCGGCGATGACGACACGCCGGCCAACGGCCTGAACGGCGCGCAAATTGCCAATCCCTTCGCGCCCGGCGCGGTTCTTGGCGAGAATGATCGGACCTCGACGCGCTCGACCACGGTGGGCGGCTCCCTGCAGGCGACCAATACCGATCAGCTGTTCGGCCATGACAACCGCTTCGTCGTCGGCGCCAGCTATTCGTCCAGCGCCAGTCACTTCACGGCCAGCGCCGAACTCGGCACCATCGGCCCGGATTACGTCGTCACCGGCAGCGGGATTGCCCTCGGTCAGTCCGGCGATCCGATCGCGATCGGCCCGGTGTCGCTGCGAACCACCAATCGCTATGGCGGCATTTACGCGCTCGACACCTTCGATGTGACCAATGCGTTTTCGATCACCGGCGGTGGTCGCTTCAACACGGCGCAGATCGTGCTCGAGGATCAGATCGGCACCGCGCTCAACGGTGACCACACTTTCAACCGTTTCAATCCGATCATCGGCGGTACCTACAAGATCACGCCTGAGCTGACCGCCTATGCCGGCTATTCGGAAGCCAACCGCGCGCCGACCCCGCTGGAACTCGGCTGCGCCGACCCCGCCAATCCCTGCATCGTCGGTGCCTTCCTGATCTCCGATCCGCCGCTCAAGCAGGTGGTTTCGCATACGATAGAAGCTGGTCTGCGTGGCACGAAGGAGCTGAATGCGGGCACGCTGGGCTGGAAGCTCGGCGCCTTCCGCGCCACCAACACCGATGACATTCTCGCAATCCCGAGCCCGGTGCTGCAAGGCTATGGCTATTTCCAGAATGTCGGCTCGACGCGCCGGCAGGGTATCGAGGCGGAGGTCACGCTGCGTGCACCGACCCTGCAGCTCTATGCCAGCTATGCCTTCGTCGATGCGCGCTTCCTTGATCCGCTCGCGATCGGCTCGAACAGCCCGTTCAAGGATGAGGACGGCAACGTCCAGATCCTGCCCGGCAACCAGATCCCGGCGATCCCGCGTCACCGCGTCAAGGCCGGGTTCGACTATGCACTGACCGACGCTTTCAAGGTCGGGGCTGATGCGCTGTTCGTCAGCAGCCAGTATTTCGTCGGTGACGATTCCAACCAGGCACCGAAACTTGAAGCCTATACCGTGTTCAATGCCCACGCGTCGTACCAGATCGACAAATCCGTGCAGGTCTTCGCCCGCGTCGACAACATCCTCGACCGACGCTATTCGACATACGGGACTTTCTTCGAGACCGACTCGGTGCCGAATTTTGCCAATGGCGGCGCCCAGTTCACGGACGCACGTTCGGTCAGCCCGGCGCGGCCGCGTGCCTTCTATGCCGGTGTGAAGGTCAGGTTCTGACGGGCGTGGGCGATCAGGTCCGCGTCCAGTAGCGATAGCCGAGCCACCCGAGCAGGAGTGCGCTGGCGAGCCACAACACGATGATGGCGATCATGCCCGATCTGCTGGTCGGGCGTTCTGCAGCTTCGCGCGCCTTGATCCGGTACTCGGCCATCACCTCGCCCGGGACCAGCGCCACCACGAGCCAGATACCCAGCGGCACGATGATCAGGTCGTCGAGATAGCCAAGGACCGGCACGAAATCCGGAATGAGATCGATCGGCGACAGCGCATAGGCGGCGACAGCGATCGCGAGAACTTTCGCAAACCATGGCACCCGCGGATCGCGCGCGGCGAGATAGACGGCATGCGTGTCCGTCTTGATGTTCCGGGCCCAGCTTTTGATCCGCATCAACATGGACGCGTCGTATCGCACAAGTCAGCTTCAAGATAGCCATTGATATTGCAGCAGAAGTCGGCGGATTTCGTTTCCCCATACGGAGGCTCGGATCTTGCCGCCCAGCCACAGCGGGCCCCGGATGCGCCCTTTGGCGTGTTGAGGAGCCGCCCGTTTCGTGGGAAGACGGCGGAAAGCTGAAAAAGTGTACCCAAAGAATTTCTGGGAGCGAGATGCCATGACCTACCGAGCACCGATCAACGACATGCTGCTGGCCCTGAATCATGGTGCCGGCCTGCAGGCGGCCCTGAAAGCCGGCCATTACGGCGATTTCGACGCCGATATGACCGCTGCCGTGCTCGAAGAAGCCGGCCGCTTTGCCAGTGACGTTCTGGCGCCGCTCAATACCGTGGGCGACAAGAACGGCATCAAGCTCACGGATAATAAAGTCACCACCGCCCCCGGCTGGCCGGATGCCTATGCGCGCTGGACTGCCGCCGGCTGGAACGGTGTCTCCGGCCCCGAAGCCTTCGGCGGCCAGGGCCTGCCGCTGGCGATCAACGCCGCCTGCACCGAAATCTGGAGCGCGTCGAATATCGCTTTCGGCCTCTGCCCGCTGCTGACACTGTCCGCCATCGAAGCGCTCGACGCCCATGGCAGCGATGAGCTCAAGAAGATCTATCTGGAAAAGCTCGTCACCGGCGAATGGACCGGCACCATGCAGCTCACCGAGCCGCAGGCCGGCTCCGATGTCGGCGCGCTGCGCTCGCGCGCCGAGCGTGCGCCGGACGGCAGCTATCGCATCTCCGGCACCAAGATCTTCATCACCTATGGCGATCACGACATGACCGATAACATCGTGCATTTCGTGCTTGCGCGATTGCCCGATGCCCCCGCCGGTACCAAGGGCATCTCGCTGTTCCTGATTCCGAAATTTCTCGTCAATACCGACGGCTCGCTCGGTGAACGCAACGACATCCATGCCTCCGGCGTCGAGCACAAGCTCGGCATGCACGCCTCCCCCACCTGCACCATGACCATGGGCGACAAGGGCGGAGCGGTTGGCTACCTCATCGGCGAGGAAAATCGCGGCATGCTCTGCATGTTCACGATGATGAACCAGGCCCGGCTCGGCGTCGGCCTTGAAGGCGTCGGCATTGCCGACCGCGCCTATCAGCAGGCACTGGCCTTCGCGCAGGAGCGTAAACAAGGCCGCGGCATCGGCAGCAAGACTGCGGGCATGGACCCGATCATCGTGCATCCCGACGTCAAGCGCATGTTGATGCAGATGCGCTCGCTCACCGCCGCCGCGCGGACCATCTGCTACGCCACCGCCGTGGCGCTCGACATCGCCGCACGTTCGCCCGACGCCAAGGTGCGCACCGAAGCGGCCGCGCGCGGCGCATTGCTGACACCGATCGCCAAGGCCTTCTCCACGGATATCGGCAATGAAGTGACGTCACTGGGCGTACAGATCCATGGCGGTATGGGCTTCATCGAGGAAACCGGCGCCGCGCAGCACTACCGCGATGCGCGCATCACCGCGATCTATGAAGGCACCAACGGTATCCAGTCGATCGATCTCGTCACGCGCAAACTCGCAGCGTCAGGCGGCGAATCCGTATGGGCACTGCTTGACGAACTCAACGGCATCGTGTCGCGCGTGGAGGCCTCCAACGATCCCGCCTTCGGCACCACCGGCGCAAAACTCCGCGACGCGCTCGGCTCGCTGGAGCGTTCGAGCAAGTGGCTGCTGGACAAGCTGGCCTCGGCGCCAAACGACGCACTGTCCGGCGCCACGCCCTATCTGCGGCTGTTCGGCTCCGCGCTCGGCGGATGCATGCTGGCCAACGAAGCCCTTGCCGCACGCGATGGCGACAGCGACGCTGCACGCTATGTGACAGTTGCGCGGTTCTTCGCCGAGAATGTTGCGGTGCAGGCTGGTTCGCTTGAACGCACCGTGATGGACTCCAGTGAATCCGTGATGTCGGCCGACGCCGTTTTGCTGGCATAAACCATCGCCCACCATATCGGCCGCAGCGGATTGATGTAATATCCGGCAGAGGAAACGTGCCAGCCGCGCTTTTTGCGGGGCGCTGCAAGGAGCTGCAAGGAATTGACATGACCGAACATCTGATCGTGACCGACGACGAGGCCACGCGCGTGATCACGCTGCGCCGGCCGGAAAAGAAGAACGCGCTGACGCAGGACATGTATCACGCCATGTCGGACGCGATCGACACCGCGCAGAACAATCCCGATATCCGCTGCATGATCATCACCGGCGGCTCCGGCGCCTTCACCGCGGGCAACGACCTGCAGGATTTTCTGAAGGACAGCGCCGAAAAGGCCGAGTCCCCACGCGCGTCGAACGCCGTGAAGTTTCTGTATTCGCTGGCGCAGAACACCAAGCCGATCATCGCCGCGGTGGATGGCATTGCCATCGGCATCGGCACGACCATGCTGTTCCACTGCGACTATGTGCTGGCCTCGACCACCGCAACCTTCTCAACGCCGTTCATTCATCTCGGCCTGGTGCCGGAAGCCGCCTCCAGCCTGCTGTTCCCGCGCACCATGGGTCATCAGCGGGCCTTCGCCGCGCTGGTGATGGGCCGCACGATGACGGCGGAAGATGGCCAGGCCGCCGGTTTCATCAACGAAATCGTGCCGCCCGGTCACACCGAAGTCGAAGCGCGCAAGGTCGCCCGCGAAATCTGCGCACTGCCGGTGGAAGCCGTGGCAATCTCGCGCCGGCTGCTGAAGCTCCCGCCCGAGGATCTCACGCGGCGCATCGATCAGGAGAGCCATCTGTTCGGCGAGCGCATGAAGTCGCAGGAAGCGAGCGCGGCGTTCAAGGCGTTCTTCGCGCGCAAGAAGGGGTGATCTAACCTTGTAACTTGCCTCCCGCCGTTTCTGCTAAGCTATGCGGAGCGGTGGCAGGCGGGAGACCGAGTAACCTGAGGGACACCAAGCCCGTGGGAGAGCGCGGGTCCTTGCTTGCCGTTCTATCGAACCCGAACAGTCGCTTGGGCCGCTCAGCAAGCCCGGTTGCGCAAGGATGGGATCAGATGGACGCGATTTATGTTGGCATCGATGTGTCGAAGGATCGGTTGGACGTGGCGATGCGTCCGGGCGGTGAGAGTTTTGCGGTTGCCCGCAATGGTGCGGGGATCGATGATCTGATCGCGCGGCTGAAAGCGCGACCGCCACTGGTGGTGGCGATCGAGGCGACCGGCGGCTTCGAGACGGTGGTCGCCGCAGGATTGGCCGGCGCCGATCTGCCTGTGGTGGTGGTCAATCCGGCACAGGTGCGCGCCTTTGCCAACGCCCTCGGCAAGCGCGCCAAGACCGATCCGATCGATGCCATGGTGATCGCGCATTTTACCGAGGCGACCAAACCGCAACTGCGGCCGCTTCCCGATGCCACGACGCGGCTGCTAGCCGATCTGGTGGCGCGTCGGCGCCAGATCGTTGAGATGATGGCCGCGGAAGGCCAGCGTGCGCGGCGCGTCAGCAATCCGCGCCTGAAGAAGAGCATCGCCCGGCTCCACAAGGCACTGGAGAAGGAGTTGTCCGAACTGGACGACGACATCGGCGATCACGTGCGGGGATCGCCGGCCTGGGCCGAGAAAGAAGACTTGCTGGCGTCGGTGCCCGGCATCGGGCCGACCATCGCGCGCAGCCTGATTGCCGAACTGCCGGAGCTCGGCACGCTCGATCGTCGTCAGATTGCGGCTCTCGCCGGTTTGGCGCCATGGACCCGGCAATCCGGCCAGTGGCGTGGCAAGAGCTTCATCGGCGGCGGCCGGGTCAATGTACGCCGCGTGTTGTTCATGGGAGCGATGGTGGCCGCCCGCTTCAATCCGCAGCTCAAACTGTTCCGCGACAAGCTCGTCGCCGCCGGCAAGCCCAAGCTCGTCGCTATCATCGCCGTCGCCCGCAAGCTGCTCACCATCCTCAACGCAATCCTGCGAGACAAGACCCCATGGCAGCATCAAAACGCTTGACCAAAAAGACAGTCGCTCTCCCCGTGCTTACGGGGAGAGGTCGCCGCTCGCTACGCGAGCGGCGGGTGAGGGGCCGTCAACGCGATCGTGACGCCTCGTGTCGCTTTCGCGTCAAACGACGGCGTCACTAATAGCTATCCACCGCAACCAAAGCTGCGAATATCCGACCTGAGAGACCTTCCGCTTTGCTGACATCGTGCCCTGCCCCTCACCCGACCGGCTTCGCTGCGCTTCGCCGGTCGACCTCTCCCCGCCTAGCGAAGCTGCGCTTCGCATGGGCACGGGGAGAGGCTAAGAATGCAACGCTCGCTGCGTGCACTGTTCTAGCTGGCGCACTATTGTGTGTAGCATCGACCGCCCTCGCCCAGACATCCCCCACCCCCGTCGACGTCACCGTCCTGGCCATCAACGACTTCCACGGCAATCTGCGCCCTGCCCCCGGCGGCATCGCCATCGACGATCCCGCCGACAGGACGAAGAAGATCACGATCCCCGCCGGCGGTGCCGAGCATATGGCGACGCTGGTGAAGCAGCTCCGCGCCGGCAAGCCGAACAGCGTATTCGTGGCTGCCGGCGACCTGATCGGCGCCAGCCCGTTTCTCTCCGCGCTGTTTCATGATGAACCGACCATCGAGGCACTATCGATGATGGGCCTTGAGATCGCCTCGGTCGGCAATCACGAATTCGACGAAGGCCGCGAGGAGCTGCTGCGCATGCAGAACGGTGGCTGCCATCCCGTCGATGGCTGCCAAGGCCCGCATCCGTTTGCCGGCGCGACGTTCAACTATCTCGCCGCCTCGACCATCGATACCAAGACCGGCCAGTCGCTGCTGCCGTCCTATCAGATCAAGACATTCGACGGCATTCCCGTCGCCTTCATCGGCCTGACGCTGAAAGGCACGCCCGGCCTCGTGGCGCCGCCCGGCATTGCCGGTCTCGAATTCAGGGACGAAGCCGACACGGTCAATGCGCTGGTGCCCGAACTGAAGGCCAAAGGCGTCGAGGCCATCGTGGTGCTGATCCATGAGGGCGGCTTCCCCACCGGCGACTACAATGAATGCCCGGGTATTTCCGGACCAATCGTCGATATTGTGAAGAAGTTCGACAAGGCGGTCGATGTCGTGGTCAGTGGTCACACGCACCGCGCCTACACCTGCCAGATCGACGGACGCCTCGTCACGTCAGGCGACAAATACGGCACGCTGGTCACCACCATCGACCTCAAGCTCGACCGTACGACGCGCGATGTCATCAGCGCCAAGGCCGACAATGTCATCGTGCGCACGGCGACCTATCCCGCCGATCCCGCGCAGACCGCCTTGCTCGCCGCCTATGACAAGGTTGCCGCGCCAATCGCCAGCCGTCCTGCGGGATCGATCACCGCAACGCTGTCGCGCATGCCCGACATGACGACCGGCGAAAGCCCGCTTGGCGATATCATCGCTGACGCACATCTCGCCGCGACATCGGCCGGCAATCTCGGCGCTGCCGTGATCGCCTTTACCAATCCCGGCGGCATCCGCGCCGACATCACCAAATCGGCCGACGGCAGCGTGACCTATGGCGACGTCTTCGCGGCACAGCCGTTCCGTAATCAACTGGTGACGCTGACGCTCACAGGCGCGCAGATCAAGGCGATGCTCGAGCAGCAATGGAACACCCCGAGCCGACCGCGCATCCTGCAGGTGTCGAAAGGCTTCAGTTACGCCTGGAATAACAGTGCAGCCGCCGGCCAGCGCGTTCCACCCGAGCGCATGATGCTGGATGGCAAGGTGATCGATCCCGCAGCAAATTATCGCGTCACCGTGAACGGCTTTCTCGCCGTCGGCGGCGATGGCTTCACGGTATTGAAAGAGGGCAAGGAGCCGCTGGTCGGCGTCTATGACGTCGATGCGCTGAACGCCTACATGAAGGCCAACAGCCCGGTGTCGCCGATGCCGCTGGGGCGGATTGCGCGGGTGGATTAGGGACATGCCGGCGTGGCCTACGCCGACATTCCGAGGCACGGAATCTCGATCCACACTCGTCATTCCGGGGCGTGCGTCGCCGGCGAAGCCGGCAGAGCGCGAACCCGGAATCCCGGAGTGTTTTGCGCTGACTAGAGACTCCCATGCTGAGATTCCGGGTTCGCGTCCGGCAAGTGCCGGCCGCGCCCTCAAGCAAACCAATTGGTTTGCCGGGGAATGACGAGTGGAGGGGGAAGCGCCATCAAACATTTTTTCCTATCCCCATTGACAGCATCCCCATCAGGTTTATATTCCCCTCCGTCCTGCCCCACCGAGAGGGGCGATCGCGATCGTCACGTTCGCGGGGTGGGATGCGGTGGACGCCGGAGATGCGGCGTCACGCGGTTCATGGGGTAACGTCTGTCTTCGGGCAGGACGGATCTGCGCCAGCACTGCCACTGGCAAGGAGACGGCCGACCTTCGGATGGAAAGATCCCTGGACAGTGTGACGGACGACCAAATCGAAACGCGTTCGGCCAAGTGCTTTGCGGCTACCCTGTCCCTCCGCCCTGGGACATTAATTTTGGTGATGGGACCGTTCGCCATGGCAGATGTGCAAGCAACCGAAAAAACACCGCATGCGGAACGCCGGGCAATCGCTCGGCGCCTCCGAGAGTCCTGATGCACACTAACCTGCGGAAGACCGCATTCGCATCAGGCCCAAGGGTGCAACGGGCACCTGGCGTTCCGCACGCCCTCTCACAAGGGGGCGGGAATGCAAGCGACGACGGCGCCCCCGCGCCGCAAACAATGGGGGCGATGACGCATGTCTGAAGCGCAGTGGCTGTTTGACATTCACATCAGCAACGACGCACGGGTGCCAGAAGTCTCCCTCCCTCAAGCATTGCGTAGCAATGCGCAGTGGGGAGGGTCGGCCGATAGGCCGGGGTGGGGTCCCTCCCCATGCGAGGACAGCCTTCGTGGCACCACCCCACCCGTCTCGACCGCTCCGCGGTCGATCCACCCTCCCCACAGCGCGGCTACGCCGCTTGAGGGAGGGAGAAGAAAGAGCGCCCCGTCATATTCAACACGCACTTTCCGATCCGGCCATGACCGTCATGAAATTCAACGGCTCCACCTTCTACGCCACGTTTCTCCGGTCGATCTCGCTATGGACATCGAACGGCTCTGGCCGGCCCACCGCATAGCCCTGCGCAAAGTCCACGCCGATCTCCGTGAGCGCCGTGATGATCTCGGCGCTCTCGACGAATTCGGCCACCGTCCGCTTGCCCATGATCTTGCCGATATGGCTGATCATCTCGACCATGGCGCGGTCGATCGGATCGGTGAGCATATCCTTGACGAAGGAGCCATCGATCTTGAGATAGTCCACGGGCAGGTGCTTGAGATAGGCGAAGGACGACATGCCGCTGCCAAAATCGTCCAGCGAGAAGCGGCAACCGATCTGCTGCAGCGCCTGGATGAATTTATTGGCGTCGGCGAGATTGGCGATGGCGCTTGTCTCGGTGATCTCGAAGCAGATGATGGTCGGCGGCATCCGATAGATGCGGAACTGCTCGCGGACATAGTCCAGAAAGCTTTCATCCTTGAATGTCGCTCCGGACAGATTGATGGCGCAGGTCGAGACCGGCGTCGCACCTTCGACCAATCGCGCGGCGAGAATGATGAACGCATTCCTGACCACCCAGCGATCGGTCAGCGTCATCAAACCATAACGTTCTGCCGCAGGAATGAAATGGCCGGGCGCAACCAGTTGCCCCGCCTCGTCGCGCAGCCGCAACAACAGTTCGACATGCAGAGTGCCATCCTCGCGCTCGCTGAGCGGAATGATCTTCTGGGCATAGAGACAGAAGCGATCCTGTTCCAGCGCATCGTGAATGCGCTGTACCCAGTTCATTTCGCCGAACCGCTGCAGCAATTCGGAATCGCTGGGCTGATGCAGTGTAACGCGATTGCGGCCTTTCTCCTTGGCCATGTAACAAGCTGCATCGGCCGCGCGTAGCGCCTCTTCCAGCGTCACCTCGGGCTGCGCGATACAGACGAGGCCGATACTGACGGTGACGTTGAACGAACGTCCGTTCCAGACGAAGTTCAGCTCTTCGACCGTCCGCCGCAATCGCTCGGCGGTCGCCGCCGCACGATCCGGCTCGCAGCGTTCCAGCAGCACAGCGAATTCATCGCCGCCGAGGCGGGCCAACAGATTGTCCGGGCGCAGATGTTTTTTCAGTATGCCCGAGACCTGCCGCAGCAGATGATCGCCGGCAGCATGGCCACAGGTGTCGTTGACGATCTTGAATTGATCGAGATCGAGGAACATCAGTGCATGCGGCCGCGCATCGGCGTCGATCCGCGGCAATGCGTATTGGACCCGACGCTCGAATTCGCGGCGGTTCGCCAGCCCCGTCAGTGCATCATGCGAGGCCTGGAACGCGAGACGTGAGATGTATTTCTGCTCACGCTCCTTCTCGATCTTCAGCGCCGTCTCGAAGCGCTGACGCTGGATCAGCAGATTACGTGTCCGCCAGATGCCGAGCAGGATCAACAGCGCCGCGGTGAACACATTGGCGACCAGCAGAATGCCTTGAATGGCGCGGGAGCCGATGCCGAGGCGTCGGGAGAACTCCACTGCCAGCGGCGAGGTCTGTTCATTGATCTGGTCGATTTGCGCCTTCAGGGCTGCAAGGCGCATCGATCCCACCTTGCCATCGGTGACGCTAGCGTGAATGGCGTCGGCCGTATCGACCAAATTCTGGATCACGGGATCGGTGGCGTGCCAGGTCTCGATGGCTCGGGCGAGATAGACGACCTTGCTGAAATTGCGAAACAGCGAGATCATGCCGGGGATGTCCGCGGCATCGTTGCCGCCCTGCAGGAATCCGTCATAGGCAGCCCGCAGATCCGACACCGGCTGTTCGAGCGCGCGACGCGCGATGAGATCGCCGAGCGGCACGGCGATGCTCGCCTGATAGCGACGATAATATTTGTCGTCGCCGGTCTCGGCATAGAGGCTGAGCGAATGCACCGCCTCCATCTGCCCCTTCGACCATCGGCTTTCGCCGGTGACATAGGCGCGGACCGACGACAGGATGTGGATGCTGGTGCCGGCGAGAAATGCCTGCAGCAAGACGATGGCAACGAACGGCCACACCGAACGCAAGAGATGGGGTACGCGCCTTGGATATTTCGATTCACTCATCGCGTACGAACCCACCCCAGACGCGAGCGCAACTGCGGAGTCCGACGATGGAATATGCGCACCTTCTCCGCAGAATGCCGCGGCCTCCACCGATAGCAGCCGCGACTTAACGCGCATTTCAATTCCGCGGCGTCAGGCGGTGTCGATGAAACGACATGAATCGAATGTGAAGAAAGCGATCCATAATTCTGATCGGTAGCTTTGTTAGGGGACGACCGCACCAGCGATGCCCCCCTATCGGAACCTGACCTGACCGGCTAGGTTATCGTCTCATCATACCAGCGCACCCTGCGCTTGCGGACCATTTGCATGACGACACTTCTTCTGAGCCATCCGGCCTCGCTCGATCACCTCACCCCGCCCGGCCATCCTGAACGCCCCGACCGTATGCGCGCGGTGGCGCAGGCACTCAGCGAAGACCGCTTCAACGCGCTGGTGCGGGGCGAAGCGCCGGAGGGCAATCTCGACGTCGTCAGCCTCTGTCATGACAATCATTACATCGATGAATTGCGCCATGTCGCGCCGAGCAGCGGCCTCGTCTATCTCGACGGCGACACGTCGATGTCCCCCGGCACCTGGGAAGCGGTGATGCGCGGCGTCGGCGGCGCAATCGCGGCGACCGACGCCGTGATGAAAGGCGAGCACAGCAATGCGTTCGTCGCGACCCGCCCGCCCGGCCATCATGCCGAACACAACAAGCCGATGGGCTTCTGCTTCTTCGATCAGGCCGCGATTGCAGCGCGGTATGCGCAGCGCACCTACGGCATTACCCGCGCGGCTGTCGTGGATTTCGATGTCCACCATGGCAATGGCACGCAGGACATTTTCTGGGCCGACCCCACCGTGATGTATTGCTCGACACATCAGATGCCGCTGTTTCCCGGTACCGGTGCATCCCAGGAGCGCGGCGAGCACGACACGGTCGTCAATGCACCGCTGCATGACGGCGACGGCAGTGCAAAATTCCGCTCTGCTTTCGACAATCTCATCCTGCCGCAATTGCAGAAATTCGCACCGGAACTGCTGATCATCTCCGCCGGCTTCGATGCGCATCGCCGCGATCCGCTCGCATCGCTCAATCTCGACGCCGAGGATTTCGGCTGGGTGACGCGCAAGCTGATGGATCTCGCCGACAGCACCGCCGGTGGCCGCATTGTCTCGGTACTCGAGGGTGGTTATGATCTGCAGGGCTTGAAAGAATCGGCTGCGGCCCATGTTTCTGCGCTGATGGGAGCATCGCGCTGAAAGGGGCGCAGGTCGCAAAACCTACCCGCCACAATACGCCCTCAAACATATCTTTGACTCCGTCCTTCCAAAACGCGCGCACGGGAAACCGAATGGCCGAGAACACTCACGCTGACGTCAAGAAACTGACCTTTGAGACCGCGATCGAAGAACTGGAATCGATCGTGAAGCGCCTCGAAGACGGCAAGGTGCCGCTGGAAGAGTCGGTCGCCATCTATGAGCGCGGCGAGGCGCTGAAGCGGCGTTGCGACGAGTTGCTGCGTCAGGCCGAAGCCCGCGTGGACAAGATCACCACGGATTCCACCGGCAAAGCGATCGGCACCGAACCGCTGGACGTCCAGTAGGAAATCGCGCGGGCTGAGACCTCGCACCACCCCGCGGCCGAATTAGCGCTTGGCGCATGGCGCGGCCTGTTTATAGTCCGCCGTCAGTCCGGGGAACCAGCGTGCGCGTCCAGCACCGTCATGTCATCTATGTGCAGGGATACGATCCGCGGGGACTCTCGCAGTATTACCGCATGTTTCGGACCGAACTGCGCAAGTTCGGCCGCCTTTATGGCCTGACCACCTCCGTCAGCCGGCCGAAAGGTCATACGGACGGCGAATTCGCGCATGAATCCGCCTCCTGGCGCATCGAAACCTCCGGCGACGGCTGGCAGACCACGACCGATTACGATTTCCTGCGCTGGGAAGACATGATCCAGCGCGATCTGGCCGTGCCGATCTGGCGCACGCTGATCCACGCCATCGCCATCTATTGGGGCCTCGTCTTCTCCGGCACGATGGGCCGGTTCTGGAAGGCGCATTGGCGCTTCGCCACCTTCATCAGTTGGCCTCACGTCCTGCTGCTCAACGGAGCGATCTGGTCGGCGGGCATCGCCTGGCTGTTCGCGCTAGGGCTGCAGGCGCTTGGAATACACGGATTTCTGGTGGCCTGCGGCGCTGCGGCGGTGTTTGTGGCCGTCATCGGCTCGCTGCTGAAATACACCGAAAAGCACACCTATCTGCTCTATCTGATGGCCGACACGATCTTCACCTGGCAGTTTTCCCACGGCAACCGGCCGGACTGGGATGCCCGGATCGACCGCTTCGCGCAGCATCTGGTCCAGGTCGCCAAGTCTACCAAGGCGCAGGAAATCGTGCTGGTCGGTCACAGCTCCGGCTCGTTCCTTGGCTCCGAAATCCTCGCCCGCGCGCTGAAACTCGATCCGGAACTCGGTAGCTACGGCCCTCGCGTCGTGCTGCTGACGCTCGGCGGCAATATGCCGATCGTCGGCTTCCATAGAGTCGCGCAAGGCTTTCGCGACAATTTGCGGCTGCTGGCCGTGGAGCCTTCCATCGACTGGATCGACTGCCAGTCCCGCAAGGACGTGATGAACTTCTTTCCGTTCGATCCCATCGCCGGTCACGGGATCGACGCTGGCCCGGCCCGGCGGAATCCAACCATCGTCCCCGTCCGGTTCCGCGAAATCATCCGCCCGGAACATTACAACCGGTTCCGCTGGAAGTTCTTCCGGGTGCACTTCCAGTTCGTCATGGCCAATGAGCGGCCGCATGCCTACGATTTCTTCATGATCGTTTGCGGGCCTGTGCCTCTCAGGGGGCGTGTCAGTCAGCCGGCCACAACTTTGGCGTTGGTGGACGGCACCCCCACTACCCGCGAAAACGCATGGAAAAAGCTCGATTTGGGCGCGAAGAGCCCTACCCACACGGGTTCCCATGAGACGGAACCGGTCGCCCGGCGCATCGGCTAGGCACACCGCGCGAATGTCCATAGCGCCTTTGTGCTGCCACCCCCGCAGGCACAGCGGTTGGCTTTGGCCATCGCTTTGGTGTAAAGGGACTAGGACTATGCGCTGACGAGCAGGCTGAAACGCCGGCCGTTAACGTAGATAAGCGCTTCATTCATCTGGCAAAAATGATCAGATGAAGTCGCCGCCAAGCATGTTAGATATCACACTGAAAAATCGAAGCCCATTATAAGGCCTCGAAACAGGCTTCCCGGTTCTGGAGGCTGCGGTTGTCCGGTGGGCGCGCGGAAACGCGACGGCCCCGAAGCCAGACGCAGTCCCGGACATGTAAAATTGGAATAGTGCCGTGACCGATTTTAGTAAGACACCGTTGCTCGATACCATCAAGACTCCGGAAGATCTCCGGAAGCTGAAGATCGAGCGGGTTCGTCAGGTTGCCGACGAGCTTCGTCAGGAAACCATCGATGCGGTGTCCGTCACCGGCGGCCACTTCGGCGCCGGTCTCGGCGTTGTCGAACTGACCACCGCCCTCCACTACGTCTTCGATACGCCGCGCGACCGCATCATCTGGGACGTCGGCCATCAGGCCTATCCGCACAAGATCCTCACCGGCCGCCGCGACCGTATCCGTACGCTCCGCACCGCCGGTGGTCTGTCCGGCTTTACCAAGCGCAGCGAGAGCGAATACGATCCGTTCGGCGCCGCGCATTCCTCGACCTCGATCTCCGCTGGCCTCGGCATGGCGGTCGCTCGCGACCTGTCCGGCGGCAAGAACAACGTTATCGCCGTGATCGGTGACGGTTCGATGTCGGCAGGCATGGCTTATGAAGCCATGAACAACGCAGGCGCGATGAATTCCCGCCTCATCGTCATCCTCAACGACAACGACATGTCGATCGCGCCGCCCGTCGGCGCCATGTCGGCCTATCTGTCGCGCATGTATTCGGGCAAGACCTATCGCTCGCTGCGCGATGCCGCCAAGCAGCTCGGCAAACATCTGCCGAAGCTGATCGCCGATCGTGCCGAGCGCGTCGAAGAATATTCGCGCGGTTTCATGGTCAATGGCGGCACGCTGTTTGAAGAGCTCGGCTTCTACTATGTCGGCCCGATTGACGGTCACAACCTCGATCACCTGCTGCCCGTACTGCAGAACGTCCGCGACATGGAGACCGGCCCGATCCTGCTTCACGTCGTGACCCAGAAGGGCAAGGGCTACGGTCCGGCCGAAGCCGCCGCTGACAAATATCATGCGGTCGTCAAATTCGACGTCGCGACCGGCACGCAGTCGAAGTCCAAGCCCAACGCCCCGGCCTATCAGAACGTGTTCGGCCAGAGCCTCGTCAAGGAAGCCGAGAAGGACGACAAGATCGTCGCCATCACCGCGGCCATGCCGTCGGGTACAGGCGTCGATATCTTCAACAAGGCGTTCCCGAACCGCACCTTCGACGTCGGCATCGCCGAGCAGCATGCGGTGACCTTTGCCGCGGGTCTTGCGACCGAAGGCTACAAGCCGTTCTGCGCCATCTACTCGACCTTCCTGCAGCGCGGCTACGACCAGATCGTCCACGACGTGGCGATCCAGAATCTGCCCGTGCGCTTCGCCATCGATCGCGCCGGACTGGTCGGTGCGGATGGTGCGACCCATGCGGGCTCATTCGACAATGCCTATCTCGGCTGTCTGCCGAACATGGTCATCATGGCCGCCTCCGACGAAGCCGAACTGGTGCACATGGTCGCGACCCAGGTCGCCATCAACGATTCACCGAGCGCCCTGCGCTACCCGCGCGGCGAAGGCCGCGGCGTCGAGATGCCTGAAGTCGGCATCCCCCTGGAAATCGGCAAGGGCCGCATCGTCCGCGAAGGCAGCAAGGTTGCTCTTCTGTCGTTCGGCACGCGCCTCGCCGAATGTGAGAAGGCCGCCGACGAACTCGCCGCCCACGGCCTGTCGACCACGATTGCCGACGCGCGCTTCATGAAGCCGCTCGACACTGACATGATCCTCAAGCTCGCCCGCGATCACGAGATCCTTCTGACCGTCGAAGAAGGTTCGATTGGTGGATTCGGCTCGCATGTGATGCAGCTGCTCGCCGACAACGGCATGCTCGACGGCGGTCTGCGCATGCGTTCGCTGGTGCTGCCCGACATGTTCCAGGATCACGACACGCCGGCAGCGATGTATGCCCAGGCGGGTCTGGACTCCAAGGGGATCGTCAAGAAGGTGTTCGAGACCCTCGGCAAGGATTTCAAGGCCGAGACCGTCAAGCTCGCTTGATCTGAACGCGACATCGCGTTTGCAATTGCGAAGAGAATACAACGAGGCAATTCGGCAGGAACCGCCGGATTGCCTCGTTCTCGTCTGAATTGGCTCGTCAATGTCGGCGCGGCTCACCATGAGACGGGGACTTCATGAATATCTATCTCGCAGGCCCCGACGTGTTCCTGCCCAATGCCGCCGAGATCGGCCGGCAGAAGGTCGCGCTCTGCAAGCGCTACGGCGCGCACGGGTTCTTCCCGCTCGATAACGCCATCGACATCAATGCCGGCGACGCCTCGCGCCAGATCTTCCACGGCAACGAAGCGATGATGAACCACTGCGACATTATCATCGCCAATCTCACGCCGTTTCGCGGCCCCAGCGCCGATGCCGGCACCGTGTTCGAGCTTGGCTATATGGCGGGTCACGGCAAGCTCTGCTTCGGCTATTGCAACGACCCGACGCTCTATCTCGACCGCGTACGCCGCATGACCGAGGTCACCGATCGGGACGGACATCTGGTGGATGCGGATGGGCTCACCGTCGAAAATTTCGGCCTCGCCGACAATCTGATGATGATCCACGCGCTCGATCTCTATGGCGCGCCCATGATCGTCCCCCGCGAAGCATCCAATGATCTCTGGCAGGATCTGACGAGCTTCGAAGCCTGTTTGAAACTTGCTGCATCGTACTGACCATGACGAAATCTCAGAACACTGCTGCCGCGCCGCGCAAACGCGCCGATACACTTCTCGTCGACCGCGGAATTTTCGAAAGCCGCGCGCGTGCGCAAGCCGCCATCGAAGCGGGGCTTGTGAAGGCCAACGGCAAAGCGGTCGCTAAAGCGTCAGAACCGCTGCTGCTCGACGCCGCGATCGAGGCTGAACCGGCGCATCCCTGGGTCTCGCGCGGCGGCGTCAAGCTGGCCGGCGCGCTCGAGCTATATCCGATCGAGATCGAGGACCACGTCTGCCTCGACGTCGGCGCCTCCACCGGCGGTTTTACAGAAGTGCTGCTCGCCAACGGCGCCAGCATGGTGTTCTCCATCGATGTCGGGCACAGCCAGCTTCATCCATCGCTGCACGGCCATCCGAAAATCATCTCGATGGAAGAAACGGATATCCGCAGCTATGAAAACAAGCGCCTGCCGGCGCGTCCAGACGTCGTGGTAATCGATGTCAGCTTCATTTCGCTCAAGGCGGTGCTGCCTGTCGCGCTGTCACTCGCGGCGGCGCCGATGAGCCTGCTGGCGCTGATCAAGCCGCAATTCGAGGCCGACCGGAAGCAATCCAAGCGCGGCATCATCAAGAACGCTGCCGTGCATCAGGCCATCTGCGACGACATCACGGATTTTGCCAGGACACTCGGCTGCACCGATATCGAGGTCTTCCCGTCGTCGATCACAGGCGGCGATGGCAATATCGAGTTCTTCATGGGTGCCCGGCGTGGCTGAACACCTGACCATCGATCATGTCGGCCAGCGCGGCGACGGCGTCAGCCTCACCAGTGGCGCGTCGCTGTTCGTGCCCTACACGCTGGCGCATGAGATCGTCGAGACGGAACGCGACGACGAACATCCGGAGCGTCGACGATTGCTGCAGATCGACACCGCCAGCCCGGAACGAATCGATCCGTTCTGCACCTACTTCACGCGCTGCGGCGGCTGCGCCATCCAGCATTGGCAACCCGATCCCTATCAGGCCTGGAAGCGCCAGATCGTGATCGACACGCTGGCGCAGGCGAAGATCACTTGCCCGGTCGATCCGATCGTCGATGCCCATGGCGCCGGCCGCCGCCGCGTGACGTTGCATGCCCGGCGTGGCAGCGATGGCGGACTGCGTGTCGGCTTCGCGGCATCGGCGAGCCACGCCATTATCGCCATCGACGCGTGCCCGATCCTGGATCCAGCGCTGGATGGTGCGCTCGATGCCGCGCGCGCGCTGGCCGAGGTGTTGAAGCCGGTCAGCAAGCCGCTGGACATTCAGGTGACAGCGGCCAGCAACGGACTCGATATCGACGTCCGCGGCACCGGGCCATTGCCGACCGCGATCATCACAGCGCTGTCGCGCATCGCTGAAGCGCACAAACTCGCGCGCCTCACACGGCATGGCGAACTCGTGCTGATGCGCGTGCCGCCGGTCGTCACGATGGGCAGCGCACAGGTCACATTACCACCCGGCTCGTTCCTGCAGGCCACGGCGGCCGGTGAAGAGACATTGGCGGCGCTTGTGCTCCAGCTCTGCAAAGGCGCGAAAAACATCGCCGATCTGTTCTGCGGTATCGGTCCCTTTGCGCTCCGGCTTGCAGCCAAATCCAAGGTCACCGCCCTCGACAGCGATGGTGGCGCGATTACATCGCTGCAACAGGCCATTAAGGACACCAAGGGCCTGAAGCCCATCAAGGCAGAGATGCGCGACCTGTTTCGCCGTCCACTGGTGCCGCAGGAATTGCGCGACTTCGACGCTGTCGTGTTCGATCCGCCGCGCCAGGGCGCGCAGGCACAAGTCGAACGGCTCGCGGCAAGCAAGATCCCCGTCGTCGTCGCCGTGTCGTGCAACGTCCAGACCTTCGCACGCGATGCAAAGATCCTGATCGATGGCGGCTACGAGCTCGACCGCGTCACACCCGTGGACCAGTTCCGGCATACGCCCCATATCGAATTGGTGGCCCGCTTCAAACGCTAGTTGTCTTTTCACGGTGCTTGCGCTGGAGTGCACTCACGCTGCCGCACAAGTGCAGCATGGAGGCGACGTGACACCCATCGATCCCAACATTCTGCCGGCTGGAATTCGCTCGCGCTTTGTCGAGGACATCAACGGTTTGCGCGTCCATGTGCTGGAGGCCGGCTTCGAAACCTCGGGCCGGCCCTGCATCCTGCTGGTGCACGGCTTTCCCGAACTGGCCATCAGCTGGCGCAAAGTAATGCCGCAGCTTGCCGCTGCCGGCTATCACGTGATTGCGCCCGACCAGCGCGGCTATGGCCGCACCACTGGTTGGAGCGCAGACTATGATGGCGATCTGCGTCCCTTCAATCTGCTCAACCTCGTGCGCGATGCGGTCGGGCTGGTCGCAGCCTTCGGCTATCGCCATGTCGATGCGGTGGTCGGACATGACTATGGCAGCTCGGTCGCAGCCTGGTGCGCGCTGGTGCGGCCGGATGTCTTCAGATCCGTCGTGCTGATGAGCGCCCCTTTCGCCGGGCCTCCGCCGCTGCCATTCGGCACCGCCGATCAGCCGGCCTCGCCAAAGGCGGAAGATCCCGTGCATCGCGACCTCGCCGCACTGCCGCGGCCGCGTATCCATTATCAGTGGTACTACGCCACACGTGATGCCAACGCTCATATGCAACACGCACCGCAAGGCATGCATGATTTCCTGCGCGCCTATTATCATCACAAGAGCGCGGACTGGCCGGGCAATACACCCACTCCATTGCAGGGCTGGACGGCGAATGAACTTGCGAAACTGCCGACCTATTATGTGATGGACCGCGATCAGACAATGGCCGAGACCGTCGCTGCAGAGATGCCAACGCCTGAACAGATCGCATCATGCAAATGGTTGCCGGACAATGAACTGGCCTTCTATGCCGGTGAGTATGCCCGCACCGGATTCCAGGGCGGATTGCAGTGGTATCGCTGCAATACGACGGGCGCGTTCAATGCCGACTACGAGACGTTTGCCGGTCGCACTATCGACGTCCCTTCAGCTTTCATCTCCGGCAAGCAGGACTGGGGCATCTATCAGCGTCCCGGCGCCATCGAGACGATGCAAAACAGCGCCTGCACGAATATGCGCGCGGTGCACCTGATCGACGGCGCAGGCCATTGGGTGCAGCAGGAACAACCACAAGAGGTCAGCCGCTTGCTGCTCGAGTTCCTGAAAGATAACGGTCCACGCTCATAGTCCCTGCGATCAGGTCAGGCCAGCATCAGCCGACTGGCCTCCTCCATGCTGACATCGCGCTCACCGAGCAGATGCGCGACGATCTGTTTCTGCGTTTCGCTTTCGATCACAGCAAACGGATCGGGCGTCATCAGGCGATGATCGATGACGAGGCGCGACAGCAGCAGGCGCCGGGCGTCGCCGCGCCGGGCGTGGATGCGGTGCGCCTCCCAGGTGAGTGCCACGGCACTGGCCACATGATACAGTGAACTCGTTGCGCGGCGGGCATCACCTTCATTGTCCGAACGCGCGGCCACCTCACGGGCAAACCCGATGGCTTTGCCGGCCAGACCGCGCAAACGATCCCGCCATGCCTGCGGCACGCTCGGGGAATCATCCAGCCGCGCATGCAAGTCGGCAGCAAGCGCAGCCTCGGCACCGTGCCGACCCACCGCACGCGTCAGCGCATCGAGCGAAACGATATTGCCGGTGCCTTCCCAGATCGAGCCGAGATGCGCATCGCGCAGCAGCCGCGCGGTGGCGAATTCCTCGATATAGCCGACACCGCCACGTATCTCCATCGCGTCGCCGCAGACCTTGCGCGCGTCACGCGTCGCACGGAATTTCAGCGTCGGCGTCAGGATCCGTAGCAGTGCTGCAGCATCCTGACTGCCGGCTTCGGCACGGTCCAGCGCATCCGCGGTGAGAAAGCTCATCGACAACGCCTGCTCGGTCGCCACCATGATCTTCATCAACTGCCGCCGCGCCAGCGGCATGTCGATGATGCGCTGGCCGAACACGACACGGCCGCGCGCGACTGCCATCGCATCGTGCCAGGCGCGGCGCATCAGCGAGGTCGACTTCACGCCATTCGACAGGCGCGACGAATTCACCATCTCGGCCATCTGCACGAAGCCGCGATCGAGCTTGCCGACGGCATAAGCGATAGCGCCCTCAAGCTTGATCTCACCTGATGCCATCGACCGCGTGCCGAGCTTGTCCTTCAGGCGCACGATCCGGTAGTGATTGGGCGTGCCGTCATCGAGCGTCCGCGGCATCAGGAACAGGCCGACACCCTTGGTGCCCCCGACCGCGCCTTCCGGTCGCGCCAGCAGCATCACGACTTTCGCATCGGCATTGGAGCAGAACCACTTCTCACCATACAACCGCCAGTGATCGCCCTCCTGCACAGCTGATGTCGTCAGCTTGCCGACATCGGAACCGCCCTCCTTCTCGGTCATGAACTGGCCGCCCTGGGTCAGCTTGCTCATGTCAGTCTGCGTCAGCCCATCGAGATATTTCGCCTTGAGCGCATCATCGCCGTAATTCGACAGCAGCTTCGCAGCACCATCGGTGACATTGATTGGACACCCCATGCCGAACTCGGCCTGATTGAACAGGAACGTAAAGGCGTGCTTGGCTGTCACCGGATAGGTCGAGGGCCAGCCCATGATGCCCTTGCGGTGCGACAGCGCATGGATCCCGAACTCGCCGAAGGCTGCGTTCTCAAGTTCGCGATAGGCCGGGTGATATTCTACCCACTGGACGTCCTGGCCGAACTTGTCGCGCTGATGCAGCACTGGTCCATGCTTGTCGGCCATCCGCCCGGCTTCATCGAGCCGCCCACCGACAAGACCGCCCAGCCGATCGAGATGCGGCTCGATATGGTTGAACAGATCCTCCGGCAGATGAATACGCAGCAGATCGGTCAGTGCCGGATCGGCCCGGTAGAAATTCATGCCGGACGTGTCGGGTGCGATCAGATTGGCGGCGATCTGGGCGTGGGCGTTCATGACGGCCTCTTGTGTTTGGCAGTTGCGTTTCCATCTTCATCATGCGCCTGCCGCGCCAGCGAATAAAGTGCCCCAGCCGGAGATTTGATCCATGGAAATTCCGCATTACGAAACCGCTTTGATCGTCGGCGTCGGTGAGGGCATCAGCGCATCGCTGGCGAGGCTGCTGTCCAAACAGGGCATCCGCGTCGCACTCGCCGCCCGCAATCCCGGCAAGCTGGATGCGCTGTGCCAGGAGACCGGCGCCAAGGCCTTTGCCTGCGACGCAACCCAGGCCGCGGATGTCGCCAAATTGTTTGCAGATGTCGAACGCCAGATCGGCGCGCCCGATATCGTCGTTTACAATGCCAGCCAGCGCGCCCGCGGACCTTTCATCGAGCTCGCACCTCCCGATGTTGCACAATCCATCGCCGTTAGCGCCTTCGGCGGATTTCTGGTCGCACAACAGGCATTGCAGCGCATGTTGCCCAACAAGCACGGCGCCATCCTGTTCACCGGTGCCTCCGCGAGTATCAAAGGCTTCGCACAATCGGCCCCCTTCGCCATGGGCAAGTTCGCTTTGCGCGGCATGGCGCAATCCCTGGCACGGGAATTCGCGCCGCAGGGCATTCACATCGCCCACTTTGTCATCGATGGCGGTATTCGCAGTTCAGTCCGCGTTGAGCCAGCGGACAGGCCGGACTCGATGCTCGACCCCGATGCCATCGCCATGAATTACTGGAACGTGCTACAGCAGCCGCGCAGTGCCTGGAGTTCGGAGCTCGAAATCCGTCCATGGGTCGAAAAATTCTGACGCGAGAACGGGGCGAGATACATGAGTGAAGCCGTAAAGGTCATCGACACCGGCACCAGTGAACTGCTGTGTGAGATCCGCGAGCGCGTTGCCGTCATCACCCTGAACCGGCCGGAAGCGCGCAACTCGCTGTCGGACCATCTCACGCCCGCATTGCGCACAATGATCCGCACCTGCGGCGAAAACCCCGATGTCGGCGCGCTACTGATTACCGGCGCCGGCACCGCCTTCTGCTCCGGCGGCGACGTGAAGGGCATGGGCGCCCATCGCAAGCAGACCGTGCTGGAGATGTCGTTCGACGAGCGTATCGCCGATCTGCAGGAGCGTCAGCGTCTGCTGACCGGCGCCCTTATTGCCGTACGCAAGCCCACCATTGCCGCCCTGCCCGGCCCCGCGGCCGGCGCCGGTCTTGCCATCGCCATGGCCTGCGATATCCGCATCGCCGCGCAATCGGCTTTCGTCTCGACAGGCTATCTGCGCGTTGGTCTCAGCGGCGATTACGGAATCGCCTGGCTGCTGACGCGCCTCGTCGGCACGGCCCGCGCGCGCGAGCTGATGTTCACGGCCGACAAAGTCGAGGCAAGCCGTGCCGAAGCCATCGGGCTGTTCAACCGCGTGGTGCCGGATGACAGGCTGCAGGACGAAGCCTTCGCCATGGCCCGTGGCATGGCCCAGGGACCGACGCTGGCGCTGCGCTACATGAAGGACAATCTCGACGAAGCGCTCGCATTCGATTTCACCACCGCGAGGGATCATGAAGCGGAGAGGCTGATCCGCACGACCATGACGGCAGATCACCGCGAGGCGGTGCAAGCCTTCATCGAGAAGCGCAAGCCAAACTTCAAGGGCAACTAGGGGAATAGCTCTCCCACGTCGTTGCCGGGCTTGACCCGGCAATCCACCTGTCGGAACGGTGCGCATGCGGTCAAGATGGATACGCGGGTCAAGCCCGCGTATGACGACTGAGAGCAAAGCGCATGAAACTTCAACCCACCATTTTGGCGAAATCGACAAACGCCCGCAATGCCGCCGGCAATTGTCGGCGGCTTGGATAATACATGAAGAAGCCGGGATAGGCCGGGCACCAGTCAGCGAGGACTCGCACAAGCTTGCGCTTGGCGATCAGCTCCTCGACCTGGCCTTCGAACACGTAAGCCAGTCCGGCTCCGTCCAGCGCAGCGTCCACCATCAGGTCCTGATCGTTCAAAGTGAGCGCACCCGCGACGTCGATCTCGACCTCGAGGCCGCCGCGCTCGAATTCCCAGCGATACAGCGCGCCGCCCCAGAATCGATAGCGGATACACGGCAGATCTTTTAGCTCGTGCGGCGTCTGCGGTGGCTTGTGCTGCTTGAAGAAGCCGGGTGACGCAACGACGGCCGATCGCTGCCGCGGGCCGATCGGCACCGCGATCATGTCCGCCGCAACGGTTTCGCCGAAGCGGATGCCCGCATCGAAACCGGCAGAGACCATGTCGACAAGACCGTCATTCACGGCAATCTCGACATTGATCTCCGGATAGGCTTTCAGGAATCGCGTGACGATCGGCAGCAGCACGAGTTGTGCGGATTGCCGGGCGGCATTGAAGCGCAACGTCCCCGCCGGCTTGCCGCGAAAATGATTGAGGTCCTCCAGCGCATCATTGATGTCCCGGAATGCCGGACTGACCCGCGCGAACAACCGCTCACCCGCCTCCGTCAGCGCGACACTGCGGGTGGTGCGATTGACCAGCCGGACATCAAGACGCTCCTCGATGCCGCGCAAGGCGTGGCTCAGCGCGGAGGCGGACACGCCAAGTTCAACGGCGGCATTGCGAAAGCTGCGATGCCGGGCAATCGCCAGAAAGGTCGCGAGGTCAGCCGGGCCGATCAAGCTCATTATTGAATCCAGCTCATGAACACATGGAATAAATAGAGGATTATTTCAGTTCTGGCGAGCCGCTAAGTGTTGCCCATCAGCCCTGCACTAACGCGGGGCCAACACAGGAGAGACCACCATGCGTGTCTGGTTCATCACAGGAGCATCCCGCGGTTTCGGCGCCCTCATCGCGGCAGAAGCCTTGGCCCAGGGCGATGCCGTCGTGGCAACGGCCCGCGATCCCAATGCTGTCACTGCACGTCTCGGCACCCATGAGCGCCTGCTGGCGACGCGGCTCGATGTCACCAGCGAGACCGAGGCCCATGAGGCCGCAGGTCAGGCCGTGAAGAAATTCGGCCGCATCGATGTGCTGGTCAACAATGCCGGTTATGGCCTGCTCGGCGCGATCGAGGAAGCCAGTGCCAAGGAAGTCGAACGCCTCTATGCCACCAACGTGTTCGGCCTGCTCGGCGTCACCCGTGCCGTGCTGCCGCATATGCGCCGGCAGGGCTCGGGTCACATTATGAACATTTCATCCGTCGGCGGATATGCCGGCTTCCCGGGCTGGGGCGTCTATGGCTCGACCAAGTTCGCGGTCGAAGGCATCAGTGAAGCACTGGCCGCCGAAGTCGCGCCGCTCGGCATCCATGTCACCGTGGTCGAACCCGGCTTCTTCCGCACCGACTTTCTGGACGATAACTCGCTGGTGCGTACCGCACTGGAGATCGGCGACTATCACGCCACCGTCGGCAAGACCCGCAACCACGCCGCCGACGTCAATCACGCGCAGCCCGGCGATCCCAGCAAGCTGGCGAAGGCCTTCATGCAGCTTGCGGCTGCCAAGACTCCTCCGACCCGTCTGCCGCTCGGCAGCGACACGGTTGCGCGGATTGAGAGCAAGCATGCTTTTGTCGAAAAGGAACTGGCTGCGTGGCGCGACGTGGCCACATCGACAGACTTCGCGAAAGGGACGGCATAGGCGCCGTCTTCAGGACACGCAGATGCGACGAAGCAATCCTGAGCTAGAGAGGGATTGAATTGCTTCGTCGCATCATACCTTGCCTGAACGTGGCGAGTGTTGCCGCGCTTAGGCAAGTATCGGCTGCAGGGATTGCGCTGCGAGGCGCCAGACCGCACATGGGTTTGCGGTTGGCACCGCATCGATCTGCTTTACGAAGCGCACCTGCTTCCAGTCGCCCGGCGTCGGCGCGAATGTGAAGCCGGCCTTGCGGGCCAGTGCCAGCATTGCCTCGTTTGAGCGCAATGTATCTCCGAAGAGCTGGTCGGCTCCGAGCGCAGCAGCACGGCATTCCAAATTGGACATGAGTGCCAGGCCGATGCCCTGCCCTTGCATGGAATCGGCTACGGACAAGCCCAGTTCGAAACGGGACGTCGCTTCATCGAACGCGTAGCGGGCCTCGCCGACGATGGTCTCCGAGCCATCGCGCGAGACCGTCGCGACGACCGAGAAACTGTCGGCCTCACCGACATGGATGAATTTGTCGAGCTGCCCCGCCGGCAATTCGCTGGCGGCGCCCATCAGGCGATTGTAGCGCGACCGCACCGACAGGCCGCGGAAATAGGCCTGCAACGCGTCCGCATCGTGAAGCTCGACAAATCGAACCGTCACCGCAGCACCGCTGCGTGACATCACCACATCGGAATACTGACCGAGGTCATCGAGGTTGAGATGTTGCATGACAGTTGCTCCCGGACGATCGGACCGTCCTTACGCGCGCCAGAACGGCTTGCTGGCCTCGGCCATCACGTCGCCCACCGAAAGGCCGGCGTCGTGGATGTCACGCTCGCTCCAATGGGCCAGTTCGCGGCGTTGATGGGCACGCTCCCGCCAGACGTGGAACGTCTCGGCGATAGCCGCCACGCTGAGCGGAGCATGATGATTTGTCATCGATCCATGGGTGCAAGTAGACATTTTGCTCTCCTGAAGCTAAATTTACTTAGGAAATATCGGCTTCATTCTCACATTGCACAAACGACATTGTGCACTGCGTCACATGACATAAATTCATGGACACAAGTGATGAAGCGCCAAGGAGAGAGCGCGGATGAGCACCCGGTTGCCGTCACTCAACGGGCTGCGCGCCTTCGAAGCCGCCGCACGCCATCTGAGCTTCACCAATGCGGCAAGCGAGCTGAACGTCACGCAGACGGCGATCAGCCATCAGATCAAGCGGCTGGAAGAAGAGCTTGGTCTCAAGCTGTTCATTCGGCAGAACCGCGCGCTCGCACTCACCCCGCAGGGACACGACTATCTGCCCGGCGTACGCGCGGCTTTCAACGATCTGCGTCTTGCCACAGACCGGCTCAAGCGCCGCGATAACGACCACGTGCTGACGGTGAGCACGCTCGCATCGATGGCATCGAAATGGCTCCTGCCGCGCATCTCAGCGTTCCAGAGAGCCCATCCCGATATCGATGTGCGCATCACCACGTCGACAAGCATGGTCGATTTCAAGAGCGGCGATGTCGATGCCGCGATCCGTTACGGTCGCGGCCAATGGCCTGGCCTCCGCGCCGACTGGCTGACGGCGGATGATCTGTTTCCGGTCTGCAGCCCGGCGCTTCGCTCCGGAAAGAAGGCGCTGCTAAAGCCGCAGGATCTCGCGGACTATACGCTGCTGCATTCGAGCGGCGGCTACGACGATGACTGGCGGCTCTGGCTCACCGCGGCCGGATTGTCAGCCGATATTTCGAAACAGCCCGGCCTGACCTTCGACATGATTTTCATGACCCTGCAGGCAGCGATCGACGGCCTCGGCGTCGCCATCGGCCGCACCACCTATGTGGAGGGCGATCTCGCCAAGGGCCGGCTGGTGGTGCCCTTCGACATGCGCATGCCCGCCGACGCCGGCTTCTATCTGGTGTCCCCCGAAGCCTCTTCCGACTCGCGGAAGCTGAAGGCCTTTCGCGACTGGCTGCTCTCCCAGGTCCCGCCGGAACGTGACCGTTCTGGCCGCTGATCGGCATTGTCGACATCACGTGTTCGCGAGCAGATCGCCATCCGAAACATGCTAGAAGTCTGGCCTGTTTCGGAATGGAGCTTGCGATGAATCGGACGACACTGGCCGCGGTTTTCACCCTTCTGGCGCTGGCGCCTGCGCTCGCACAGCAGGCGTCCACACCGCCGGCACCGCCGCCGCCGCCCGACTTCTCAAAGGTCGAGATCAAGACCACGGATCTCGGTGACGGTGTCTACATGCTCGAAGGCCAGGGCGGCAACATGACGCTGGCCACGGCAAAGTCAGGCGCTATCCTCGTCGACAGCCAGTTTGCGCCACTGCATGACAAGATCAAGGCGGCCATCGCCGCGGTGACACCGCAGCCGGTCAAGTATCTCGTCAACACGCATTTTCACGGTGACCACACCGGCGGCAACGAGGCCTTTGCCAATGAAGGCGCGACCATCGTCGCCAACGTCAAGGTCAGAACCCGCCTGAAAAAAGGCACCACGAATTTCCTGACCGGCGCACAGAATCCGCCCGCGCCGAAGGCTGCGCTGCCGACCAACACCTACACGCATCAGCTCAAGCTCAGCCTGCGCGGCCGCATCGCTGAACTGCGCCATCCCGACAACGCGCATACCGACGGCGACACCTATGTCTACTTCAAGAGCGCCAATGTCATTGCGACCGGTGATACATTCACCAATGGCCGCTATCCCAATATCGACGTTCTCAACGGCGGCAATATCAAGGGCATGATCGCAGCGACCGACGCCTATCTGAAACTGGCGAACGACAACACCAAGATCGTTCCCGGCCACGGTCCGCTCGCCAACAAGGCTGCGCTGGTTGACTATCACACCATGCTGGTGATGGCGCGCGATCGCATGGCCAAGCTGATCAAGGAGGGCAAGACCGAAGACGAGGTTCTGGCGGCCAAGCCATTCGCCGATCTTGACGCCAAATGGGCGCCGAACGAAACCGCCAGCAAGAATTTCGTTCGCGCTGTCTATGGATCACTGGCGAAGAAGCCGTGGATCAGGCCCTGGTCCAAACCTTGGGGGAAGAAGTCATGAGAGATCTCATTCCCCTCGCCGAGAAGATTGCCATTGAGCTGATCGCGCGCAAGCAGACCATCGGCATTGCAGAATCCTCGACCGGCGGTTTGATTTCCGCCGCACTGCTCGCAGTGCCCGGCGCCTCCGCCTATTTCATCGGCGGCGGCGTGATCTATACGCGCGATGCAAGGCGCGTGTTGATGGATATTCCGAACGACGCCATGAAAAGTGTGCGCTCGGCATCCGAGCCTTATGCACAGATGCTGGCGCAGCAGATTCGCACCCGCCTCGGCTGTGACTGGGGCCTGTCGGAAACCGGCGCCACCGGCCCCTCCGGCAATCGTTATGGCGACGCGGCTGGCCATAGCTGCATGGCTGTCGCCGGTCCGCGAAACGAGGTCATGACACTGGAGACCGGCAGCAACAATCGGTCCGGCAACATGCACAGTTTCGCGCAGACGGCGCTGACGTTCCTGCTGAAGAATTTGGCGGGGTAGGAAGGCGTCAGGCCGGCACTGCCGCTGCCGCCTGCTCCGCCAGAATACACCGCACCACACGATTGTCGGCGAGTTCGACATTCGGCGGCGCCGCCTCGACGCAACGCGGCTGGGCGAATTTGCAGCGCGGCGCGAAGGAGCAATTCACTGGCGGCTTGTCCAGCGACGGCGGCGTACCGGGAATAGTCTCCAGACGCGCCCCGCGCTTGGCGCCGTGCACGGTAGAGGCCAGCAGCCCCTGCGGATAGGGATGCACGGCCGAGCGTACGATCTGGCTGAGCGTGCCCTGTTCGACGATCTGGCCGGCATACATTACCGCGACGCGGTCGCAGATTTCGATGGCCACGCCGATATCGTGCGTGACGAAGATGATCGACATGCCGAATTCGCGCTGCAGCTCGCGCAGCAAGAGCAGGATCTGGATCTGCACGGTGGCATCGAGCGCAGTGGTCGGCTCGTCCGCGAGCAGGATCTTCGGCTTGCAGGCCAATGCGAGCGCGATCATCGCGCGCTGCCGCATACCGCCGGACATTTCATGCGGATAGGCATCGAGGCGACGCTTGGCGGAGGGGATACGCACGACTTCGAGCATTTCGAGCGCGCGCTTCACGCCCTCGGCCTGGCTCTTGCCCTCGTGCCGCATCACGCTTTCGGCGATCTGCTGGCCGATCGTATAGACCGGATCCAGCGCCAGCGCGGGCTCCTGGAAGATCATCGACACCGTCTGGCCGCGAAACGCCGAGAGTTCGTCATCGTCGAGTGCCAGCACGTCCTTGCCGAGCACATTGACCGTGCCGTTGATCTGCGTGCGCTTCTTCGGCAGCAGCCGCATCAGCGCGCGCAAGGTGACGCTCTTGCCTGAACCGGACTCGCCGAGCAGCCCGAGCACCTCGCCTTCGCCGAGCGTCAGGTTGAGATCGTTGACTGCATAGACGGTGCGTTCGCCGCCGAACCGGACGTTGAGATTGCGAACCTCGACAAGATTGCTCATGCGAGCTCCGGGCACTGTTTGTGGAAGTCGGTGGCGCGCTGGAATGCGGCACCGATAGTCAGCAGCGTCGATTCATCGAACGGGCGGCCGATCAGCTGCATGCCCACCGGAAGTTTCGACTTGGTGAAACCCGCCGGAATCGAGAGACCGGGCAGACCGAGATAGTTGATCGGACGCGTAAAGCGCGTCAGCCGCTGGATCATCGCTTCGGCGCCAGAGCTGTTGCCGACATCGGTCTCGGCAATAGTGGGCGCCGCCCCGGGCGAGACGGGTGCCAGCACCGCATCAGTGCCGGTGACTGCCGCTAGATAGGCTGCAAGTGCAGGACCGCGCCAGCGCAGCGCCTCGATATAGGATACGCCGGTGATGGCGAGACCGTTCTGCAACCGCATCAGGACCTGCGCGCCGTAATCCTGCGGGCGCTCGATCATCCAGCGCTTGTGCATCGCCGCAGCTTCCGTCGCGAGCACGAACTGGCAGGCCGCCGTGAGTTGACCCTGATTGGGCAGATCGACTTCGACGATCTTGACGCCTTCATCCTTTAGCGTCGCGATGGTGTTCTGCAGAATGGCAGCCGTGTCGGCGTCGAGATCGTCGACATAGAACGCCTTGGGAATGCCGACAGTCATGCCTTTGGCGGACGCACGCGTCGCCGCCATGTAGTCCGGCACAGGGCGCGTGCTGGTGGTTGGATCGAGCGGATCAGCACCGGCCATCAGGCAGGTCAGCAGCGCGCAATCCTCGACGGTGCGCGCCAGCGGACCGACCGTATCGAGCGATTGCGACAGCGGCATTGCGCCGGCGCGGCTGACCAGACCGACGGTCGTCTTCAAACCGGAGACGCCGCAGAAATGCGCCGGCAGGCGGATCGATCCGCCGGTGTCCGAGCCCAGCGCTGCAAAAGTCAAACGCGCCGCCACAGCGGAGCCCGAACCCGACGATGAACCGCCGGTGACGTGATCGACATGCCAGGGATTATGCACGGCGCCGTAATGCACGTTATGGCCAAGCGGGCCGTAGGCGAACTCGACCATCTGGAGTGAACCAAGCCGCACCGTGCCGGCATCTTTCAGGCGTTGCAGCGATGTCGCTGTCGTGGTCGCCACCCAGTCGCGGCGGATGTGCGAGCCGCAGGTCACGACGTGTCCCTCGTCGTAATACATGTCCTTATGTGCCAGCGGCACGCCGTGGAGCACGCCGCGGCTTTGCCCCCTAGCGAGCGCGTCATCCGCCGCATCGGCTGCCGCCAGTGCTGCATCGGCCTCGATCGACATATAGGCGTTGAGGCTCGGCTGAGACTTCACGGCGCGATCGAGGCAGGACTGCGTGGCTTCGCGCGACGAAATCTTCTTCGTGGCGATAGCGTCGGCGACTTCCGTCAGCGACAGCAATGCGGGTTCGGTGACACTCATTTGGCAGCCTTCGTATTCTGAACGGCGAGGAAGGTCGCGGGCTCGAGATCAAACGGCAGCGTCCCGGCCACGGCCGCGAAGCCCTCAAATGCCGGCCCGATCGAATTGGCGATGCGCTCCGCAACCTCGTCGGACGCGGGAAGCCCGGTGACTTCGGTCAGCGCCTTGATCTGCTTGGCAGTCGGTTTGGTCATGTCAGTGCGCTCCTGCGGCAGGTGCTTTGCTGTGGCCCGAACCCGGGATCGCCATGTAGCAGGCAGCCTGATGGCCGGTCACAGTGATTTCAGTCAGTTTCGGCGTCGCCTCCCCGCACATCGCTTCGGCAAAGGGGCAGCGTGTGTGGAAACGACAACCGGACGGTGGATCAATCGGGTTCGGCGGATCGCCTGTGATCGGCGGCGTTTCCGTGCGCTTGTCGGGATCGGACGACGGCATCGCGGCGAGCAGCGCGCGCGTATAGGGATGTGCCGGCCCATCCCAGACTTCGTCCACCGGGCCGAGTTCGACGACTTCGCCGAGATACATCACCAGCACGCGGTCGGAGATGTAACGCACCACGTTGAGATCGTGGCTGATGAACAGATAGGTCAGGCCGAATTCGCGCTTGAGATCGACCAGCAGGTTGAGCACCTGCGCCTCGACCGATTTATCGAGCGCCGAGACTGCTTCATCGAGAATGACGAGACGCGGCGAAAGCGCCAGCGCACGCGCGATGTTGACGCGCTGCCGCTGGCCGCCCGAGATTTCATGCGGATAGCGATTAGCGAAGGTCTCCGGCCGCAGGCCGACCTTCCCGAGCAGCTCCCGCGCCAGCAGCCGCGCGGCCTTGTCAGCCATGCCATGGACCTTCGGTCCGAACGCGATCGATTCCTCGATGGTCAGGCGCGGGTTGAGCGACGCATAGCTGTCCTGAAACACCATCTGCATGCCGCGGCGCAGCTCGCGCAGTGAGAGTTCGCGCCCGACGGTGCGGCCGTCATAGATGATATCGCCGGAATTGCGCGGCATCAGATGCATCAGCAGCCGCGCCGTCGTCGACTTGCCGCAACCGGACTCGCCGACGATGCCGACGGTCTCACCCTTTGAGATGGCGAAGGACACATCGTCCACCGCGCGCACGGTCTTGCTCGGCGCGAACAATCCGCCGCGCACGGGGAAGTGCTTGGTCAGACTGACCACCTGTAACAGCGGCTGTGCAACACCGCCGATATCTTCCAGCGGCTCCAGCTTGTCGATTTCTTCTACAATATCACTCATGCCATCAGTTCCGGATGTCCATAGCACTGCGCATGCCGTCGCTCAGCAGATTGAAACAGATCGACACGGCGAAGATCATCGCGCCTGGGAGTGCTGCCACCCATGGATTGACATAGATCGCCGTGCGCAGCGTGTTCAGCATCAGGCCCCATTCCGGCTCCGGCGGCTTGGTGCCGAGACCGAGGAACGACAGGCCAGCGGCAAGGATCATCGACACCGAGATCAGGCCGGTGGCGTAAACGAAGATGCTCCCCAGCACGTTACCGAGCATGTGCACCCGCATGATGGTGAAGGCATTCGCGCCGGAGGCACGCGCGGCTTCCACATAATCCATGTTGCGCACGCCCGTCGTGACGCTTTCAGCGACACGCGTGATCTGCGGCACGAAGACGATGGTCAGCGACACGATCGAATTGACGATGCCGGCGCCCAGAGCGCCGGAAATCGCAATGGCCAGCAGCACCGAGGGGAACGCGTAGAACACGTCGACGGTACGCATGATTGCGGTATTGAGCTTTCCGCCGACATAGCCGGCCACAACGCCAAGCCCCGTCCCGATGAAGAAGGCAAGGATCACCGGCAGGATGCCGATCAGCAGCGACAGTCGCCCACCATAGATCAGGCGCGCCAGCATATCACGACCGAGTTCGTCGGTGCCGAGCGGATAGTTGGGTGTGCCGATGAAACGCAAACGGCGGATCATCGAGCCCTGATAGGGATCTGCGAGATGCAGATAGGGCGCAAAGATCGCCGCCAGGAAGATCAGCAGCAGAATGAACGCGCAGGCCATGCTGACCTTGTCGCGCACGATGCGGCGGCCCACGGTGGCCCAATAGCCGCGGGCCTTGGTCGCAGGCGCCGCCTGCAATGCGGTGTCGGTCATCGCGGTCATGAGAGGATATCCAGCATGGTCAGCTCCGCTTGATGCGCGGATCGATCGACGCCTGCGCGATATCGACCAGAAGATTGAGGAACACGAAGAACAGCGCCAGCACGAGGATCGTGCCCTGCAGCAGCGGCAGATCACGCTGGAAGATCGCGGAGTTCAAAAGAAGCCCCGAACCAGGCCATGAGAACACGGTTTCGATCAAGATAGAGCCGCCGAGCATGTAGCCAAGCTGCAGGCCCATCACGGCCAGCGCCGTCGGCGCAGCGTTCTTGATGACGTGACGAAACACCTTGGTTTCCTGCAGGCCCTTGGCGCGCAGCGCTTCGACGAAATCCTGCGACAGGATATCGCCGGTGAGCGCGCGCACTGTGCGCGTCACGATGCCCATCGGAATGACCGATGTCGTGATCGCCGGCAGCACGAGATATTTGATGTGCTCCCAGTCCCAGGCCCATGAGCCCGAACCGCCCGGCCCGGCGCCGACCGCAGGCAGCCAGTTGAGCTGCACCGAGAAGATGATGACCAGCACCATGCCGAGCCAGTAATGCGGCACGGAGACGCCGGCGATGGCAATCGAGGTCGCGACCTTGTCGATCCAGGTATCGCGGAAGTAGCCGGCGATCAGCCCGAAGAACAGACCGAGCGTGAAGCCGATGGCGGCGGCCGCGATGGCCAGCGTCACGGTATTGCCGACGGCTTTCATCACCTCCGCCAGAACAGGACGTCCGGTGGCGATGGAGCTGCCGAGATCGCCGTGTAGCGCGCGCCACAGCCAAAGGCCGAACTGCACCGGCAGCGGACGATCGAAGCCATAAGCGACTCGCAGTTGCTGCGCCAGCTCCTGCGATGCGTCAGCGGGAAGAATGGCAACGAGAGGATCGCCGGGCGTAATGTGCACCAGCAGGAAACACACCAGCGCCACGCTGAGGACGATAGGAATCACATAGACGACGCGTCGCGCGATGTAGACGAACACTGATCACCTTCGATTCAGAAACTCTGCCTCCTCGTTCGTCATGCCCGGGCTTGACCCGGGCATCCACGTCTTTGCAGCGAAGAAGGCGTGGATGGCCGGGTCAAGCCCGGCCATGACGTGGAGAGGTTCGTGCGAATATCGACTGCACAATGTGCGGCCGATATTCACTTGTTGCTTACGGCGTGATCGACACCGGCGAGAAGTCGACGAACCAGCTCTTCGGCTGCACAAAGCCCCTGATCTTCGGGCTCAGCGCACGTGGACCGACGTCATGGGCCACATAGAGGAAGGCTGCGTCATCGACCGAAGCAGCATGAAGCTCGGCCAGCGCCGCGTCACGTGCCGTTGCGTCGAAGGTGGTGCGTGCCTTGGTCACCAGTTCATCGAACTTCGGATTGTTGATGAAGCCCCAATTGTTCGAGACCGGCGGTGCCATCGACGACTGCAGGAAGCGAACCAGGGCGAAGAACGGATCCATCGCCGCATAGGTGACGTTGGTGGCGTTGGAGCCGTTGGCCGAGGGATCCTTGACGCCGCGGCGCCAGTTGGTGAACAGCGTGTTCCATTCGATCACATCGAGCTTTACGTCGAAGTAGCACTCCGCCAGCGCCTGCTGCAGATATTCGTTCATCGGCAGCGGCAGCATCTGGCCGGAGCCGGACGCCGAGGTCTGGGTCTTCACTTCGAGCTTCTTGGCAGGGCCGTAACCGGCTTCCTTCATTAGCGCTTGTGCAGCCTTCAGGTCATACTTGATCTCGAAACTCGGCTTGCCGCGCCATGGATGACCGGGCTCGAAGGTGCCGGTCGCCGGCACCATCAGCCCGGCGAGCAGGCCATCCTTCAGGCCTTCGCGATCGATGCAGAGATTCGCGGCCTTGCGGACGCGGATATCGTTCCACGGCGAGCCTTCGGCACGGGAGAACTGCCACGGCCAGACATGCGGCTGCTCGTTCTTCTCGATCTTGAAGCCACGCGCGGTGATTTCCTTGACCGCGTCGGGCGCCGGCGCCTCGACCCAGTCCACCTGACCGGACAGCAGCGCCGCAGTACGGGCATTGGCTTCCGGCATCGGCAGCAACACCATCTTGTCGGTCTTCGGAACGCGGTCCTTGTTCCAATAGGCGTCGTTCTTCACCAGTTCGAGACGCTCGCGCGGCGTGAACTTCGACATCTTCCACGGTCCGGTACCGGATGCCTCGCGCGCGAAGGCCGCCCATGCGGCCTGCGACTTGGCCTTGGCATCGGCGCCTTCGGCCTTGTCGAACAGCGCCTGCCACTTGGTGGGGCTCGCCATAAAGAGGTTGGTGAGATTGATCGGCAGGAAGGAGTCCGGCTCCTTGGTGGTCAGTTCGACGGTCATGTCGTCGATCTTCTTGGCCGACACCAGGGTCGGCATGCGCGAGGCGGTTACACCGACCTGGCTGGCATCGAACTGGACTGCATCTTGTTTGAGCACCTTGTCCACATTCCAGACCACGGCATCCGCATTGAAGGCCGAACCGTCGTGGAAAGTGACGCCGGGACGCAGTTTGAAGGTCCACTTCTTCTTGTCGCCGTCGTCCACTGCCCACTCAGTGGCGAGCGCCGGGATAACAACACTCGCTTTGGTCGCGGACGACAGATCCCAGCCGGTCAGGCCGTCATACATCGTGTTGCCGGTGAAACGATTGCCTTCGAAGCCCTGATCGGGCTGGCCGAGCGTGCGCGGAATATCGGCAGCGGTCATGCCGATGCGCAGCACCGTTTCGGCGCGCGCCACCTGTGGCAAGGTCAGGGCCGTGGCGAGCGTCAGCAAGGTGATTGCTGTCGCGAGACGGCTCTTTGTCGGCTTTTCGATACGCATCGTAATCAGTCCCTCTTGGCTTTGGATGACACGTTGGCTTTCGCCAGTGTTGGCTTGTTCTAAACTGGCTAATTCTTATGCAACGCTTGTGCCAAGGCCTGCAACCTTGCACCGCAATGACTCAAACTGCGGCACTGCAGCACACCAGCACACACCAACCGTTCGATATGCCCAATCTGGCATCAGGATTGCAGGTATCTGGCGGACAATATCCCACCATACGGAGTCTGGTTTATGCGCGTTCGAAGCTCGTTATTTGTTGCGGCCATCGCCGCCGTCATAAGCGCAGCCGCGCCGGCGCAAGCCGAAACGGTGGTGCGCTATGGCATCTCGATGGCGGACGTGCCGCTGACCACGGGGCAGCCCGATCGCGGCGCCGGCGGCTACCAGTTCACCGGCTATACGATCTACGATCCACTGGTCGCCTGGGAGATGGATGTCGCCGATCGTCCGGGCAAACTCATTCCCGGCCTCGCCACCGAATGGAAGGTCGACGACACCGACAAGACCAAGTGGCGCTTCACTTTGCGCAAGGGCGTCAAGTTTCACGATGGCAGCGATTTCAACGCCGATGCGGTGATCTGGAATCTCGACAAGGTGCTGAACGAGAAGGCGCCGCAATTCGACAAGCGCCAGAGCGCGCAGGTGAAGACCCGCCTGCCCTCGGTCGCGAGCTACGCCAAGATCGACGACGGCACCGTCGAGATCACCACCAAGACCGTCGACTCCTTCTTCCCCTATCAGATGCTCTGGTTCCTGGTCTCCAGCCCGACGCAGTATGAAAAGGTCGGCAAGGATTGGGACAAGTTCGCGTCGCAGCCCTCGGGCACCGGCCCGTTCAAGCTGACCAAGCTTGTTCCGCGCGAGCTCGCCGAGCTCAGCAAGAATCCGGATTACTGGGACAAGAAGCGCATTCCGAAAGCTGACAAGCTCGTGCTCGTCCCGATGCCGGAAGCCCTCACCCGCACCAACGCACTGCTCGCCGGTCAGGTCGATTTGATCGAGACCCCTGCTCCTGACGCTGTGCCGCAGCTCAAGGGCGCCGGCATGAAGATCGTCGACAACGTCACGCCGCATGTCTGGAATTATCACCTCAGCGTGCTGCCGGGCTCGCCCTGGACCGACGTCCGTCTGCGCAAGGCGCTCAACCTCGCCATCGATCGCGATGCCGTCGTCGCCCTGATGAACGGCCTCGCCAAGCCAGCCATTGGCCAGGTCGATCCGTCGAGCCCGTGGTTCGGCAAGCCGACATTCAAGATCAAGTATGATCTTGCCGAAGCCAAGAGACTGGTGAAGGAAGCCGGCTACGGCCCGGAGAAGCCGCTGAAGGCGACCTTCATCATCGCCAATGGCGGCACCGGCCAGATGCTGTCGCTGCCGATCAACGAATTCCTGCAGCAGAGCTTCAAGGAAATCGGTGTCGAGGTCGAGTTCAAGGTCGTCGAGCTCGAAGTTCTCTACACCGCGTGGCGCAAGGGCGCGGCCGACGAGAGCATGAAGGGCATCACGTCCAACAACATCGCTTACGTCACCTCGGATCCGCTCTACGCCATCGTCCGCTTCTTCCACTCCGGCCAGATCGCACCGGTCGGCGTGAACTGGGGCGGCTACAAGAACCCAAAGGTCGATGCGCTGATCGACGAAGCCAAGAACACGTTCGATCCGAAGAAGCAGGACGAGTTGCTGGCTGAAGCCCATGCCCAGATCGTCGACGATGCGGTGCTGGTCTGGGTCGTTCACGACACCAACCCGCATGCGCTGTCGCCGAAGGTGAAGAAGTTCGTGCAGGCGCAGCACTGGTTCCAGGATTTGACGACGATCGGTCTGGACTGAGCCTCTCTGGTCCACTGCGAAATCAGGAAGCGCCGCCGAGCAATCGGCGGCGCTTTTTCTTGCCGTGCATGTGGTCGCGGAACGCGGATATCTACCGCAGCCTGACGATCACGCCTTCGTTGCCCGATAATTCCAGCGCGCCCGAAACATTCTCGCCATGGCGATCCAGTCCCGTCGCCAACAATATTTCGCCACCGCCCACATGCAATGACACCGGCTCTCCGCTGAGGTTGAGGGCGATCAGAACCATTTGCCCGTCATAGACACGCCGATAGGCCAGCACATCGCCCGCAGCGTCCACAGGCTCGTAACCGCCGAACACAAGCTCAGGCATGTGCTTGCGCAAATCAATCAGCTTCACATAGAGGCTGAGAATCGAATGGGGATCGGCCGCGAGAGCAGCCGCATTCTGATGGTGATAGTCCGTGTCCAGCGGCAGCCAAGGCTCGCCGGTCGTGAAACCCGCATGCTCGGCCGCCCCCCATTGCATCGGCGTGCGGCATCCGTCGCGACCGAGACCAATCCCAGGCACATTCTTTTCGAACGGATCCTGAATCTGATCCGGTGCAATAGGCACCTGCTTCATACCGATCTCGTCGCCATAATATAGCGTCGGCGTCCCGCGCAGCGTCAGCAACAACATCGCGGCGACGCGCGCCTGAGCCATGCCAACCCGGCTGGCGACGCGCGGCCGGTCGTGATTGCCGAGCACCCAGTTCGGCCAGGCGCCGAGCGGCAGTGCGGCTTCGTAGCGCGCGATCAATTCGCCGATGGCGAAAGCATTCCACGGCGCGGAGAGCAGCGCAAAATTGAACGGCAAATGCGCACCCGACAGGTCACTTCCGTAATAGGCGACCAACCGATCGAAGGGGAGATAAATCTCGCCGATCAGCACGCGATCGTCGAATTCATCGACAACGCGGCGCATCTCAGCGACCACATCCAGCGTCTCCGGCCGATCGGTCGAGTAGAGTGGCAGGAAGGCCTCGTGCGGCGGACGTCCCACCGTAAAATTCGGGTTTGTCGGGTTATCCCGAAACTCTTCGTCCTTGATGAGATGCCAGATCACATCGACGCGAAAGCCATCGACGCCGCGACGCATCCAGAACCGCATCACCTCATAGATCGCGTTGCGAACAGCAGAATTGCGCCAATTCAGGTCCGGCTGTTTGTCGAGAAAGGCGTGGTAGTAATGTTGCCCAGTAGCCTCGTCATATTGCCAGGAGCTGCCGCCGAACTCCGACATCCAGTTGGTCGGCGCGCTGCCGTCCGGCTTCGAATCGCGCCAGATATACCAATCGCGTTTGGGATTATCGCGCGACGATCGACTCTCGATAAACCACGGATGCTGATCCGAGGTGTGGTTCGGCACCAGATCGAGAATGATCTTCAAACCATGACCGTGAGCCGCCGCCACCAGCGCGTCGAAATCGGCCGATGTGCCGAAGATCGGATCGATGCCGATATAGTCTGATATGTCATAGCCGAAGTCTGCCATCGGGGACGGGAAGATCGGTGACAGCCAGATCGCGTCGATGCCAAGCTGCCGCAGATAGGGAAGCCGGCCAACGATGCCCGCCAGATCGCCGATGCCGTCTCCGTTCGAGTCCTGAAACGACCGCGGATAGATCTGATAGATGGTACCGGCCTGCCACCAGACCGTCGCTGCAGTTGCCATGATCCTGTCACTCAATGTTCTGAGGCTTCCATCACGCACGAAAAAACGGCCCTTCCGAGGAAGGGCCGCCTCTCGTTCGGCGCAATATTAGTAGCGTTCGATGACAGTACGACGTTCGACGCCGCCATCGTAATAGCCACGATCGCGGTCGCGGCTGCGCTTGATGATCACGGTCTCGTTGCGGTCACGACGATCGCGGTAGTACCCGCGATCATAGTCGTCGCGATAGCGGTCGCGGCCGACGGTGCCAACCGTAACGCCTCCCGGACCGACGCCAACGCCGAACTCCTGGGCCTTGGCTGGAATTGCGCTGCTGATGCCCGCCGCAGCAACGGCGATGATGGCAAGATGCTTAATCATGACGTGCTCCTCGTGTGTGAACCATGAGGTAGCAATCCCGCGCTGCAGGGTTAGTTCCGAGAACATGACGAAACGGTCATGCATAACGCGCGCGAAAGTCCGGAACCAATCGAGGTTTTGCCGACCGCGAGCTAGCCGGGCGGTATAATTGCGTTGCTGGGCATTGGCCGGTCGGTGATCTGCTGACCGAACAGACTACCGACCAGCTCGACCATCACCCGTGCCGTTCGCCCGCGCTCGTCCAGAAACGGATTGAGCTCGACGACATCCAGCGAGCACATCAGGCCTGAGTCGTGCAGCAGCTCCATGATCAGATGCGCCTCGCGATAGGTGGCACCGCCGGGCACCATGGTGCCAACGCCGGGCGCTGCCGCAGGATCGAGGAAGTCCACATCGAAGGACACATGCAACACGCCGTTGCGCGCCTTGACCCGCTCGATGACGCGGCGGATCAGGACGCCAACACCGAACTCGTCAATCTGCCGCATGTCTGCGATGGCCACCTTGCGCGTGTGGACTAGCTCTTTCTCGAGCTTATCGATGGAGCGGATGCCGAACAGGTCGAGATTATCGGGCGTGATCGATGCGCGCGGCTCAGCGCCGAGTAGTCCATCCAGACCGGACTCGCCGCACAGAAAGGCCGCGGACATGCCGTGCATGTTGCCGGTGATGGTCGTGTGCGGCGTATTGTAATCGGCATGCGCGTCGAGCCACAGCACGAACAATTCGCGCCCCTGCTCGTGCCAGTGCCGCGCCACGCCATTGACCGATCCCATGGACAGGCTGTGATCACCGCCCACGAAGATCGGCAGCGCGCCCGATTTGGCAAGCGTGTAGGCACGCGCACTCAGCGCCTGGATCCAGCTCTGGATCACACGGTAATGCTTGGCATTCTCCGGCGGCGCATCGGTCGACAGAGGCACAGACGGTGGCATAAGGTCACCGTGGTCTTCCACCTCGAAGCCAAGCTCTTCCAGCAGCGGCCCCAGGCCTGCCGTCCGCATGGCCGCCGGCCCCATCAAGGTCCCGCGCTGCGAGGCCCCGACTTCGACTGGCGCGCCCAGCAATGCGATGCGTTTGTGATGGGAGACGTCGGTCATAAGCAAAACTCCGGGCTAGCGACCCTCGCAGGCCAAGATATATTCCGAAACAGCCTGTTTGCATTGCAACGGAAATGCGGCGGCGCAGTTATCCCGCGCATTTTCATCACCAGACAGTGGGGCAATCGTGACGCACAGAGTAGTCGAAGAAGGTCTCCCCTATCCCTTTGGCGCGCATTGGGACGGAAAGGGCACCAACTTCGCGCTCTTCTCGGCCAATGCCACCAAGGTCGAGGTCTGCCTGTTCGACGGCGACAAGGAAACGCGAATCGAATTGCCGGAATATACCGACGAGGTGTTTCACGGCTACATCCCCGACGTCGGCCCCGGCAATTTTTATGGCTATCGCGTCCATGGCCCGTATGAGCCGGAAAAGGGCCATCGGTTCAATCCGAACAAGCTGCTGCTCGATCCCTATGCCCGCGCCCATGCCGGGCAGCTCGAATGGAATCCGGCCGTATTCGGCTACAAGATGGAGAGCGGCGACGACACCACCTTCGACGAACGCGACTCCGCCCCCTTCATGCCGAAATGCGTGATCGTTGATCGCGACTTCGACTGGGCCGGCGAGGCCGGCCGGCAGCCGGTGCCATGGGACCAGACCATCATTTACGAGACCCACGTCAAGGGCTTCACCAGGCTGCATCCCGACGTGCCCGAGAAGCTGCGCGGCACCTATGCCGGCTTCGGCAGCAAGCCTGTGGTGGATTATCTCTGCGGTCTCGGCATTACCTCGGTCGAGCTGCTGCCAGTCCACACCTTCATCAATGATGACTATCTGCTGAACAAGAAGCTCGTGAACTACTGGGGCTATAATTCCATCGGCTTCTTCGCACCCGATCCGCGCTACGCCTCAGACGTGCCGAACTCGCTGCGCGAGTTCAAGGAGATGGTGTCAGCGCTGCATGCCGGCGGGCTCGAGGTCATCCTCGATGTGGTCTATAACCACACTGCCGAAGGCAACGAGCTAGGCCCGACCCTGTCGTTCAAGGGCATCGACAATGCCAGCTATTACCGGCTGATGCCGGACAAGCCGCGCTATTACATCAACGACACCGGCACCGGTAACACGGTGAATCTGTCCAATGCCCGCGTCATCCAGATGGTGGCGGACAGCCTGCGCTACTGGGTGCGGGAGATGCATATCGACGGATTCCGTTTCGATCTCGGCACCATTCTCGCGCGCGAAGTCTATGGCTTCACCGAACAGAGCGGCTTCCTGAAAGCCGTCGATCAGGATCCGTTGCTGACGACAGTGAAGCTGATCGCCGAACCCTGGGACATCGGCCCCGGTGGTTATCAGGTCGGCGGTTTCCCGCCCGGTTGGGCGGAATGGAACGACAAGTTCCGTGATACCGCGCGCGACTTCTGGCGCGGCAAAGCGCCAGTCGCGGCACTGGCACCGCGGCTCGTCGCATCCGGCGACATGTTCAACCATCAGGGTCGCCGTGCCTGGGCCAGCATCAATTTCGTCACCGCTCACGACGGCTTCACGCTGAACGACTGGGCGAGCTACAATGAGAAACACAACGAGGCCAATGGCGAGAACAACAAGGACGGCAGCTCCAGCAACCGCTCTTGGAATTGCGGCGTCGAAGGGCCGACCGACGACAAGGCCATCATCGCCCTGCGCGAGCGCCAGAAGCGCAATATGCTGGCGACGCTGCTGTTCTCTCAGGGCACACCGATGTTGCTCGGCGGCGACGAATTCGGCCGCACACAGAACGGCAACAACAACGCTTATTGCCAGGACAGCGAGATTTCCTGGTTCAACTGGAGCCTGACGACCGAGGGCAAGGACCTGCTCGCTTTCACCAAGCGGCTCATCAAACTGCTCGGCGGCTGTTCGGTCCTGCGTCGCAGCCGCTTCCTGACCGGCGAGCACGACTCCGACCTCGATGTTCGCGACGTGACATGGATCAACGCCAATGGCGGCCCGATGGAAGACGCACATTGGAAAGACGGCAACATGAAATGCTTCGGCATGCTGCTGGACGGCCGTGCGCAGAAGACCGGCATTCACAAGCCGGCCGAGGATCAGACCATGCTGATGATTCTCAACGGCTTCGAAGGACTGGTCGATTTCACGATGCCCGAGGCGTTTGGCGGACAGGCCTGGGAACTTCTGGTGGATACCAACATTCCCGATACGAAGGGTGGCGAGGATTTCCCGTTCGGCCATATGTATCAGGTGACCGCCCGCTCGCTGCTGCTGTTGTCCCTGAAGAAATAGCTTATGGCGCAGCGGGGCCGGCGCGGCCTCCCTGCCCACATTTTCTGCACATTCCTGTCACTGAACCTCGGAACGATGTTTGGTGACTACACTTGTCTGGCAACGATGAATTCCTGATTTGCCGAGCTAGTGGAGACGTAAAAGTGAAGATTCGCGCGGGCTACGACATCGCTTTCCAGTGTTTGCAGGAAACACCCATGATCCTGATGCTCAGCATTCATCCTTCGCGCGCGAAGGATCTGCAGAGTCCGCACCGCATCCAGTTTTCCCACGACGTACAGGCGCATGACTATCTCGACATGTTCGGCAATACCTGCACGCGCATCGTAGCGCCGCCCGGGCTGATCGAGATCAAGAATAATTTTCTCATCTCCGATAGCGGACTGCCGGATACGGCTCCGCCATCAGGGCCGTTGCAGGCGGTCGGCGAACTGCCTGACGATGTCATGGTCTTCCTGCTCGGCAGCCGCTATTGCGACACGCAGAAGCTGTCAGATCTTGCCTGGTCGCTGTTCGGCCATATCGAAGACGGCGCGGCGCGCGTCCAAGCCATTGTCGATTACGTACATCAGCGCATCGAGTTCGGCTATCACCATGCCCGCAACGATCGTACGGCCTTTGAAGGTCATGAAGAGCGTATCGGCGTGTGCCGCGACTTCGCCCATCTGGCCGTCACGCTGTGCCGCTGCATGAACATTCCAGCGCGCTATTGCACCGGCTATCTCGGCGATATCGGCGTGCCCATCGATCCCGCGCCGATGGACTTCAGCGCCTGGTTCGAAGTCTATCTCGGAAACAAGTGGTACACGTTCGATGCCCGTCACAATCATCCGCGCATCGGGCGCATCGTGATGGCCCGCGGTCGCGACGCAGCTGACGTCGCGATCTCCACCAATTTCGGCCCGACGCCGCTGGTGCGTTTTACCGTGGTTACGGAAGAGGTTTTTAGCGAAGCCACCCCCGCCATCGCGCCGATGTCGATGGTGGCCTGATCGTTGTTTCGAGCCAATCGTTAATTTCAAAGCCATCCGTGTCCGCGGGTGGCTTTGTCGTTTCAGGTCCTGACAGGACTGATCTTCCACGTCAGCGCCATCAAGCCCGCGGTCATGGCGCCTGCGATCACTGAGGCGATTGGCAGCACCAGTGCCAGCGCCGCCGTCGCAGCCCAGCCGATCGACGAGAAGGCTTCGGCGAAGGTCGCGATGCGCGATGACGTCTGACGCCGCCTGAACTGGCTGCGCCGCGCCTGCACCCTGAACCAGAGTTGGATGGCCGTCGCCGAGGCTGCTGCCACGACAGTTGCCAATGCGGTTACCGCAGCCAGCCGCGGCGAGACGAGCGCAAGACCCGCGACCATTGGCGTGAACACCACGGCGATGATCACCAGCACGACTTCGACCTTGGCCGTGATGATCGTGGTTGCCGGAAGCGGCGCGGTCGTCACCAGATCCGCGGCGTCCTCGCCGGAGATCGTCAGCCAGGCCAGGCCGCCGGCGAGCTGACCCGCGGCCATCACAATCACCGGAGCCAGCACGATGAAGGCGCCGGCGCCCTCGCCGAAGCTGCGCCACAGCATCAGGGCCGGCGGCAGCAGATACAGCAATTGCATCAGGGTTTGCGAGACGAGCCACGGATCGCGCCACAACAGGATAAACTCCTTGCGGTGCAAGGCGTTACGTCGAGAGCCCAGTCGAAACCGTCTTGCGACTTTCTTGCGTCGAACTTGCGCCAATGGTGCGGCACTGGCCACGTAGTTGCTGAATCGCGGCGAGAAGATCGCCATGGCGCTTCCCAGCAGGATCAATCCGGCCGCCAGCAGCGGCACCAGTGCTGCGATATCGCCAAGCATCGCGCGCGCGGGCCACCACACGATGCTGTGCGCTTCAGGCGCAAAGGCAGCTGCGGCATCGGAGGTGAGCACAGCGAAACGCGACAGCGTGCCGTAAGAGAGAATCGCCGCGACCTGCAATGCGATGACAAAGCCTGCGCCAGTGACCGCCGAAATAATCTGCGCGACCAGCCGCGTCTTGGCAGGGCCGCAGAGCTGAAACAATCCGACAGTGATGGCAATAGCGCACGCAGACGCCGACAGGCCCATGGCAATGACGACGGCATAGGCGGAAAACCAGCGCGCACCGCCGCCAATCACCAGTACGTTGACAAAAGGCGTCGCCAGCAACATCGCCATCAGGGTCACCGTCAGTGCGATCGCTGCGATGCGGACGGAGAACAGGTTGGTGAGCGGCGCCGGCGACGACATGATGAGATCAAGATCGGCGCGCGCGTAGAATACGCGGGTGACGGACTCAATCGCCTGCGACAAAACGAGCGCCCAGGCGAGGAAGATACTGGCGGTGATGACAATCGCCGTCGATTGATCGAGCGGCGTCTGCACATCTGCGAAACGGCCGACCACCGCATAAGCCGGCAAATGCAGGAAGATCACGAAGACAATCAGCAGAAGCGAAACGCTGCGCGGACGCCAGCGACGGCCCGCCGTGAGCATGCCCAGCATCTCTCGCCACGCCAGCCGGACTTCATGGCCGGCAAACCACATCACGCTGGCGGATGGTGTCATGCGGCAACCGGCGCGCCGTCCACCAGGGCCACGAACATGTCTTCGAGGCTGGTGTCGCCCTGTCCGTTCTGCTGACGCAATTCGGCAAGCGTACCTTCGGCGATCAGCCTGCCTGCGGCGATCACACCGATCCGGTCGGCCATGCGTTCGGCGACTTCGAGAATATGCGTGGTCATGATCACTGTGCAGCCGGAGCGCACGCGATCCTGCAACAGGCCTTTGACATGACGCGCCGACACGGCATCGAGCCCGGTCAAAGGTTCGTCGAGAATGATCAGCCGGGGCTCATGCACCAGCGCGCCGGCCAGCGCTACCTTCTGGCGCATCCCCTTGGAGAAGCCTTCGCATCGCTCATGCAGATGTGGACCAAGACCTAGTGATGCCAACAATTCATGCGACGTGCGCTCTGCCGTTTCAGCATCGCAGCCCCATAGACCGGCAACGAATTCGAGATATTCGAGCGGCGTCAGCTTGTCATAGATCATCGGCTCATCGGACACCCAGGCCATGATCTGTTTCGCTGCAACGGGATCGGCGAGCGCGTCGATACCAAGTATGGACACCGATCCTGAATCGGGGCGCAGCAATCCAGCGACCATGCGCAATGTCGTCGTCTTGCCGGCTCCGTTGGCACCCAGCAGCGCATAGAACTCGCCAGCACGAACCGTGAGATCGAGTCCGTCGACGGCAGGCCGATCGAAACGTTTCGTTAACCCTCGCAATTCGAGGGCAGCGTGTGTTGCGGACATGACAAACGATCTGCGCGTTAAGTTGCGTAGCAACATGGAGGGAAGTTGTTTCAGGGCAGTGAATCCGATGACGTAACTACGTCGCCTCACGCGCCTGGTGGTATCTATGTGCGCATCGGGATTGATGACCCCATCAATCCTCCGGCTCGCGCATGTGCGTTTTGATCTCTTATGCCGGCAATTTAACTAGATCTGGCGGGAACAATACAACCCTGAATAGATTTACGCTGACCTGCAAAGATCGATCTCCGGAGATTCGCGATGACACGGCTAGCTGCCTTGAAGGTCCCTGCTGTAGCCGAGTTCGATGCGCCGTATTTTCTGACCTGTCCCGGCATCGGAAAGGTTACGACCGACTACAAGAAAAACCAGAACATCTTTTGTCAGGGTGAGACGGCAGATTCTGTTTGCTACATCCTGAGCGGACGTATCAAGCTCACGGTCCTGTCCGAACAAGGCAAGGAAGCCGTCGTCGGCCTGCTCGAACCCGGACAGTTCCTGGGTGAGGGTTGCCTGAATGGTCATCCGCTGCGCACCGTCACAACGACGGCGATGGAAGACTGCACCATCGTTACCATCAGCAAGTCGGTGATGCTCGCCCATCTGCGCGACGAGCCAGCTTTCGCAGAATTCTTCGTCGCCTATCTTCTGTCGCGCAACAACCGCATCGAAGAAGACTTGATCGATCAGTTGTTCAATTCAAGCGAGAAGCGCCTCGCGCGCCTGTTGCTGATCCTCGCTCACTATGGCGAGGGAGGCGCCAGCCATCCCATCGATATCGACATCAGTCAGGAAATGCTGGCGGAGATGATCGGCACCACGCGGTCGCGCGTCAGCTTCTTCATGAACAAGTTTCGTAAGCTCGGCTTCGTCAGCTATGACGGACATATTCAGGTCCACAGATCGCTGCTCGATGCGGCGTTTAACGAGAAGCCACATTTGCAACGTGGCATGTAGCGATGCGTGCGTAACCAGACAACCATGCTCCGCACTGGCGCGACGGCATCCGGGGGACCGGCAGATGGCAAGCATCCTGATCGTCGACGATGACAAGGTCGTTCAGATCTTCACCAAATTGATGCTTGAGCGCGAAGGCCATCGCGTCACCTGCGCGAGTGACGGCCCGCGCGCGCGCCACATTCTCCGCAACGCCGATTTCGATCTGCTCATCATCGATATCTTCATGCCCGGGATGAACGGGCTGGAGACGATGAAGTTGGCACATCGGTGCCGTCCGGAGATCCCGATCATCGTCATGTCAGGTCACGCGGCCTCACCGGCAGGCGTGTTCGCGCCCGATTTTCTCGCGATGTCCACCGAGCTCGGCGCCGTCTGCCGCCTCCAGAAGCCCCTCAAATCGGCGGTTCTTCTCTCGCACGTGGACCGATGCCTTGCGCCGGGGAATGGCTCGTCTCGGCTCCACTAGTATCCTCGCACATTCGATCACGACTGATGCTGGCATCGCCCGAAGCCAAATCTGCTGCGGCATAATGGAATCATGATACCAGGATACCTACACATCAGAGGTAATTAAGGGCTCCTTCACTCGGCTTCCCTATTTTCACGTGGAATTTCAGTGCCGCAGCAAAATTGCTTGCCGCGGTCCAAGGGGCATGTCGATGCAAGCACTCAATTCTATTTCAGCACGTATGATTGTCGCCATCACGCTCGTCGCTGCCGGATCGTGCGGCGCGCTCGCAGCCTTCAGCATGTGGCAGCAACAGGCGATCATCGACACGGCCCTTACACGCGAAGCGCATGATGACTACGCCAATCTCACGGCAGCGCTGAATGCCGAAACGCGCACGCTGCTCGCAGTTGCCGAGTCGATCGCGTCGTCACAGCCGATCAAGGACGCCATCAAGGCGAACGATCGTGCCAGTGCGCTCGCGAATCTGAAGGAGGCCCATCAGCGTATCAAGCCGCGCGGCCTCGAACTGATCACCATTCAAACACCGCCGGCCATCAGCTTCGCCCGCATCCACAATCCCGGCACCTTCGGAGACAACGTTTCCGAACGCCGCAAGATGGTGGTGCAGGCGATGACCAGCAAGAAGTCGGTCGGCGGCATCGAGCCCGGCCGTGATGCGCTCAACGTCTTTGGCGTAGCACCGGCGATGGATGGTGATACCATTCTCGGCACGATCGATGTCGGCGCTCCGTTCGGCAAGACTTTCGTCGACACCATGAAGTCGCGTTTCGGTGTCGATGTCGGCATTCACCAGATCGACGGCCAGGCCGGCAAGACGCTGGCGTCCACCCTGAAGTCGGCTGCTCCGGGTGTCGAAATGCTGCGTCGCGCGCTTGCCGGCGAAGTTGTGACCCAATATGGCGAACTCGACAACAAGCCCGTTGCCACGACCTTCGGCGCAATCAAGAGCTTTTCGGGCGACAACATCGCCGTCTTCGAAATCACCCGTGATACCAGCGGATATCACAGCCTGATGCGATCCTCGCTGAATTGGCTGGCCATCATTTCTGCCTGCGTGCTGCTGCTCGCCGGTGCCATCGCAACCTTCATGGGCCGCTCGATGGCGAAGCCGATCCGCGCACTCGAAACTGCGATGCGGACCATTGCGGGCGGTAATCACACGATCGCGGTGCCGGGTGCAGGCCGCAAGGACGAGATCGGCTCGATGGCCGGCGCCGTCGAAATCTTCAAGACCGGGCTGATCGAAACCGAGCAGCTGCGCGCCGCCCAGGAAGAGCAGCGCGAGCGCGCCCAGCTTGATCGCCGCGACACCATGAGTGCTCTCGCCTCGCGCTTCGAGGGCAGCGTTGGTACCGTAGTCACCGCCGTTGGTTCGGCTGCCGGCGAACTCCGCACAACCGCGCAATCGATGGCGGCCACCGCCGAGGAATCGACCCGGCAGACCGCAGCTGTCGCGGCAGCATCCGAGGAGGCCACGCAGAGCGCTCAGGCAGTCGCCGCTGCTATCGAGGAGCTCAATGCCTCGATCAGCGAGATCGCACAGCAGGTCAACGAATCTGCCCGCGTCGCCGGCGATGCAGTATCGCAGGCCAACGTCACCAATAGCGAAGTGCAGAGCCTTGCGGAGGCCGCGCAGAAGATCGGCGACGTCGTCAAGCTGATTAGTGAGATCGCTGCGCAGACCAACCTGCTCGCACTCAATGCCACCATCGAAGCGGCCCGCGCAGGTGAAGCCGGCCGCGGCTTCGCCGTCGTCGCTTCCGAAGTGAAAGCCCTGGCCACCCAGACGTCGAAGGCGACGGATGAAATCTCGGCGCAGGTCGGCGCGATTCAGAGCGCAACGAAGCTCTCGGTGGATTCGATCCAAAGCATTACCTCGACCATCGGCCGCGTCAGCGAGATCGCAAGCGCCATCGCCGCCGCCGTCGAGGAACAGGGCGCAGCCACGCTCGAAATCGCCCGCAACGTCGCCGAAGCCGCCCGCGGCACCGGCGAGGTCTCGCAGAACATTGCCGGCGTCAATGACGCCGCCCGCGAGACCGGCCTCGCCGCGTCGCGCGTGGTGGAGTCGGCCGCGGACCTGTCACGCAACGGCGAAGATCTGCGCACGCAGGTCGATGTGTTCCTCCGCGAAGTGCGGGCGGCGTAATTCTTCCAGCGGCGCGCTTCGGCACGCCGCTCTTCCATTGCGAACAAAGCGGGAATCAGCGAGCGTGATTCGTCACCTCGGATACACGCCTTGCTCGCTCAAGCCTCTTATCTCGACGCCCTCAATCCAGAACAACGCCGTGCCGTCGAGCATGGCGTGTTCCCGCATGGGAACAGCATCACGTCTGCTCCGCTGTTGGTCATCGCCGGTGCCGGTTCCGGCAAGACCAACACGCTCGCCCATCGCGTCGCGCATCTGATCGTCAATGGCGCCGATCCGCGCCGCATCCTGCTGATGACGTTCTCGCGCCGGGCCGCCAGCGAGATGAGCCGCCGTGTCGAGCGCCTCGCGCGCCAAGTGATGGGCGACAATGCCGGCATCATGACCGACGCACTGGCCTGGGCCGGCACGTTCCATGGCATCGGCGCGCGCCTGCTGCGCGACTATGCCGAACAGATCGGACTCGATCCCGCTTTCTCCATTCACGACCGCGAGGATTCCGCCGACCTGATGAATCTGGTCCGGCACGAACTCGGCTTCTCCAAAACCGAGACGCGCTTCCCGACAAAAGGCACATGCCTCGCGATCTATTCCCGCTGCGTGAATTCCGAGACCGAACTCGATCAGGTGCTCGGCGCATCCTATCCATGGTGCGCGGCGTGGTCAGCCGAGCTGCGCGAGCTGTTCGCCGGCTATGTCGAAGCCAAGCAGAAGCAGAACGTGCTCGATTACGACGACCTGCTTCTGTACTGGGCGCAGATGGCGAGCGAACCGCTACTGGCTAGCGATATCGGCGGTCGCTTCGATCACGTGCTCGTGGACGAATATCAGGACACCAACCGGCTGCAATCGGCGATCCTGATGGCTTTGAAGCCCAACGGGGCGGGCCTCACCGTCGTCGGCGACGACGCGCAGTCGATCTATTCGTTTCGCGCCGCCACCGTACGCAACATTCTGGATTTCCCCGGGCAGTTCAGCCCGCCGGCTGACATCATCACGCTCGACCGCAACTATCGCTCGACGCAACCGATCCTGGCGGCGGCCAATGGCGTGATCGATCTCGCGCGTGAACGCTATACGAAGAATCTGTGGACCGATCGCGTCTCCTCCGCCAAGCCGCAACTCGTCACCATCCGGGACGAGACCGATCAGGCCCGCGGCATCGTTGCGCGTGTGCTCGACAATCGCGAAGGCGGCATGAAGCTGAAGGAACAGGCCGTGCTGTTCCGGACGTCGTCGCACAGCGGATCACTCGAAGTGGAGCTGACGCGGCGGAACATTCCATTCGTCAAATTCGGCGGCCTGAAGTTTCTCGACGCCGCGCATGTGAAGGACATGCTGGCGCTGCTGCGTTTCGTGGAGAACCCACGTGACCGCGTCGCCGGTTTCCGGCTGATGCAATTGCTACCCGGTGTGGGACCAGCTTCCGCACAGCGCGCGCTGGATCACATGATCGCGGCCCCCGATCCGATCGACGCCCTCGCTCACGCGCCGGCGCCGCCGCGCGCAGCCGCCGACTGGCGCGGCTTTGTCGAGGTCATCAGCGAGATCAAGTCACGCCGTGCGGGCTGGCCCGCCGAACTGGAACTGGCGCGACGCTGGTATGAGCCGCATCTCGATCGCATTCACGAGGATTCGCTGACGCGCCGCGCCGATCTGATCCAGCTCGAAGCGATCGCGTCAGGCTATCCGTCGCGCGAACGTTTTCTCACCGAACTCACGCTCGATCCGCCGGACGCGACCAGCGATCAGTCCGGCGTGCCGCTGCTCGACGAGGACTATCTGATCCTCTCGACCATCCATTCCGCCAAAGGGCAGGAATGGAAGTCTGTCTATGTGCTGAATGTGGTCGATGGCTGCATGCCGTCGGATTTGGGCACCGGGACATCAGCGGAGATCGAGGAAGAGCGCCGGCTGCTTTATGTGGCGATGACGCGCGCCAAGGACGATCTGCATCTGATGGTGCCGCAGCGTTTCTTCACCCACGGCCAGCACGCACAAGGAGACCGCCACGTCTATGCGTCGCGCACCCGCTTCATCCCGGAAGCGCTGCTCGGCCTGTTCGAACGCACGACCTGGCCGCAGGCCGCCGCCGCCGATTCCGCCCGCGGGGCAGCGCAGGGTGTGCGCATAGATATCAATTCCCGCATGCGTGCGATCTGGCGCTAGAGCTTCTCATCCCACTCCGGCACGCCGCTGAAGCGCGCCACCAGGAAATCGATGAACAGGCGCACCTTCACGGCGAGGTGCCGCGTCGGCGGATAGATCGCATAGAGCGTCAGCGGCGGCGCCTTGTAGGCGGAGAGTACACTGCGCAACGTCCCCGCACGCAACGCGTCGCCGGCAATGAAGGTCGGCAGCAGCGCGACGCCCCTGCCCTTGATCGCGGCATCGCGCAACACTTCTGCATTGTTGACGCAGAGCGTCCAGCTCGGCTGGATCCAGTGATCGTTGCCATCCCTGCCGGTCAGCTTCCACTGATTGCCCGTGAGTAGGAAGCCATAGGTGAGCAGCGCGTGGCTGCGCAGATCCTCCGGCAGCTTCGGTGTGCCATGTTGCTTGAGATAGTCCGGCGACGCGCAAACCGCGCGATCGATGGCGACGATTTTTCGCGCGATGAGACTCGAAGACTCCAGATCGGCGATGCGCAGCGTGACATCGAAACCGCCCTGCATCGGGTCGACTTGATCGTCCGACAGCACGAGTTGAATCTGCAGCTCCGGACATTGCGCCATGAAGTCGGCGATGGCCGGGCCGAGTTGCAGCGTGCCGAACGACATCGGCGCATTGACGCGCAGCAATCCGCGCGGCGTCGATTGCGCCTGCGCCACCGCCTGATCGGCGGCATCGAGATCGGCGAGGATGGTCAGCGCGCGCTCGAAATAGGCCTGGCCGTTCTCGGTCGCGCTGGCATGGCGCGTGGTCCGATTGAGAAGCTGGACGCCGAGGTCCTGTTCGAGCTCGCCGACATATTTCGAGATCGCCGAGCGCGACAGCCGCAGCTGCCGCCCTGCTTCGGAGAAGCTGCCGAGTTCGACGACTTTGACGAAGGCGCGCAGGCTGTTGAGCTTATCCATGGGGCATTCCTGACTGTCTCCAATTCATAGACAGTCATGTCACAAATGGCCAGATTGTCTTTGAACGGGGATGACCCAATTATCCCGGCAACGGAAGACGAGACGCCTTCCCAACCAGGAGACAGACCATGTCAGGCATCCACCATGTCACCGCAATCGCCGGTAACGCCTTGCGGAATTTCGATTTTTACACCCGCGCGCTGGGCATGCGCTTCGTCAAGAAGACCGTCAATTTCGACGATCCGGGCACCTACCACTTCTACTACGGCGATGAGACCGGCAAGCCGGGCACCATCCTGACCTTCTTCCCGTGGGAGCATGCGGCCCCCGGCCGTGGCGGCGTAGGCCAGACCCAGCAGACTTCGTTCCGGGTCCCTGCCCGCTCGCTCGGCTACTGGACGCATCGCTTCATCGAGAAGGGCATTGCCCATGAGGCGCTCGAAAAGCGCTTCGGCGAAGCCGTGCTGCCCTTCACCGATCCGGACGGCATGAGCCTCGCTCTGGTCGGCGTTGCCGGCGCGGAGAATGAGGCCGGCTGGAGCAATGGCGACGTTCCGGCGGAGCACGCGATCCGCGGCTTCCATGGCGTGACGCTTCTGCTGGAGAAGGCCGAGAAGACCAGCGCGATCCTCACCGACGTGTTCGGCTTCAAGGAAACGGCGCGCGAAGGTTCGATCATCCGGCTGAGTGCCGACAGTGTCGAAGGCGGTATCGTCGATATCTATGAGGCCGGTGGTTTCCTGCCGGGTCGTCAGGGCCGTGGCTCGGTGCATCACATCGCCTTCCGCGCCGTCGATGATGCCGATCAGCAGGTGATGGCCAACAAGCTGGTGAAGACCCACGGCCAGCAGCCGACGGAGCAGAAGGATCGCAACTACTTCCGTTCGGTCTATTTCCGCGAACCCGGCGGCGTGCTGTTCGAGATCGCCACCGACATCCCCGGCTTCGCCGTGGATGAGCCCGTCGAATCCCTTGGCGAGCATCTGAAACTGCCCGCGTTCCTCGAGAAGCATCGCGGCGAGATCGAGCGCGTATTGCCGGTGCTCGACACGGAAAAGGTGACGTCATGAGTAACGACCTGTCCCACATCCATCGCTTCGTGCCGGGCAACCGGCGCGAGGCAACGCCGCTCCTGCTGCTGCATGGCACCGGCGGTGACGAAAGCGACCTGCTGCCGCTCGGCGAGGCGATTGCGCCCGGCGCAGCATTGCTGTCGCCGCGCGGTCAGGTGCTGGAGCACGGCATGCCGCGCTTCTTTCGCCGGCTCGCCGAAGGCGTGTTCGACGAGGACGACGTGCGGCGTCGCGCCAATGACCTTGCGGACTTCGTAGTCGAAGCCCGCAAGCGCTACGGGCTCAAAGCACCGATCGCGGTCGGCTATTCCAACGGCGCTAATATCGCCGCGGCAATGATGCTGTTGCGACCCGAGGCGCTGGCCGGCGGCATATTGTTGCGGGCGATGGTGCCGCTGCGTGAGGCGCCTGTTGCCGATCTCGCAGCCAAGCCGGTACTGATCGTGTCGGGCCAATCCGACCCGATCATCCCGCCGAGCAATTCGCAGCGGCTCGCCGTGATGCTGACAAAGGCGGGCGCCGATGTGCAGCATCGCACACTGCCCGTCGGGCATCAGCTCTCGCAGGCGGATCTGACGATTGCGAAAGAATGGTTGGGGAATGTTGAGGTGGCGAGACAGCCAACGAGCGTGGCCGTTTAACTTTTCATCGCCCCATACACTCCGTCATGCCCGGGCTTGTCCCGGGCATCCACGTCTTCGTTCGCGCACAACAAGGCGTGGGTGGCCGGGACAAGCCCGGCCACGACGTGGGGAGAGATTTGCGCAGGAAATTCGTTAGAGGTTCGCGCCGCTGAACATCTCGCTATACCAATCCGCGATCAGCTTTGGATTGATCCGGCCATCGACGATGAACACGCCCTGCGCACCATCGGCGACCCAGTTCTTCACGGCATCGAGATCGGCGAGCGTGCGCACCACCACGCCATCCGCGCCGTAGCCGCGCGCAATGGCGGCAAAATTAGTCACCGGAAATTGCGCCATGCCGGCATTGTAGCCTTCCGGCCCGAAGTGATGTACCTCGGCGCTATAGGCGCTGTCGTTGTAGATGAAGATGCAGATGCGCTTCTTCAGCCGGACGGCAGTTTCAAGCTCCGCAATCGACATCAGGAAGCCGCCGTCACCGACCGCGAGCACGGTCAGCCGCTCCGGCTGCGTCACTGCCGCACCAATCGCCCCGGCGAGACCAAGGCCGATGGACTGGAACGCAATCGGAATACACCAACCCTTGTGGTCCGGCGCGGAAATATAACGCGTCACCCAGCCGACGAAATGGCCGCCATCGACAACGACGGTGCGATCCTTCGGCAGGATATCGTCCATCGCCTTGCTCAGCGTACGCGGATCGATGTGCTCGGCAGTGCTGGTGTCGTCATAGGCCAGATTGTGATTTCCTCGGGCGGTCATCACCGCCGCGACTTCTGGCGTGCGCCAGCCGGACTCAGTGGGCGGCGCCTTGTCGAACGCCTGTAGCACCGCGGTCGCCACAGCCGATGCATCGCCTTCAAGTTCGAGATCTACCGGACGATGGACGCCGATGCGGCCCTTCTCGACATCGATCTGCACGAGCTGGGCGTAGTCCGAGATCAGCTTGCCCTTCTTCGTGGTCCACATGTTCAGCGACATGCCGAAGGCGAGGATCATGTCGCTCTGCGCGATCAGCTCAGCCGTTGCTTTCGAGGAGAAGCCTCCGGCAACGCCGAGATTCCACGGATGACCGGAAAACATCCCATGCGCCTGCAACGACGTCGCCAGCAACGCGCCGATTCTGTCTGCCAGTTGAACCAGCAACGGCTGCGCATCGGCCACGACAGCGCCATGACCCGCCAGAATCAGCGGCCGTTTCGACGTCCGGATCGTCGCAACAAGTTCATCCAGCTTCGCCGGGTTGATCGTGACCCGCGGCATGATCGGCAAATGCTTCTTGCCCATCGTTGCCGTGACCGGCATTTCCTGCACATTGATCGGCAGGCTGAGCACGACCGGCTTGCGCTCACGCAGAGCCAGTGAGGCTGCTTTCCAGGTGTCGGCGTAAGCGCTTTGTGCATCTATGATCTGCCGCCATTCGCCGCCGACCGCGTGAACGAGTTCCGACTGATTGAAGGCAAATGCCGACTGCTTGTCGCCGAGCACCACGTCGCCTGCGAGAACGAGCAATGGCGTGTCGCTCTTAGCGGCTTCGCCGATGCCGGTGATCGCATTGGTGAGACCCGGCCCCGCCGTTACGCTGACGATCGTGAGATCGCGCGTGAGACGCGCCGCTACATCGGCCATGCTCACCGCGCCTCCCTCGTGACGTGCGGCAACGAATTCGACGCCGAATTCGGTGAGGCCGAGCGTCACCTTGAAATTTGCGCCACCGACGAGACCGAAGCAGCGCTTGGCGCCGATATCGGCGATCGCGCGTGCAACTTCGCGCCAGACGGTCGAATTGGCCGGGGTGTGGTCGAGAACTGCAGCGGATGAGGATGTCATGAGGTCACTTTGCACCGATCGCGATCTCCTCGACATTCAAGGATCGGGCCAAAGTAGTTTAGGTTTAAAGGGATTGCCATATGTCGATCGCGCTGGCCCAATCACGTGATCGGGAGAGCGGAACAGGCGCAAAAATGCCATCTGCGGTCATCGCAGTGGCTCATTTCGCGCAAATACGGCCTTATTTGAGGGCAGATCGACTGACGGCTATGCCCGACCGGCGATCACCATGCTGTGCAGATCGTCGGCCATCTTCGGCGCAGCTGCGTCTTCAAGCGACGATCGCAGGGCCTCGATATCGGCATCCGGCGCAGGGCGCCACCCGCAGGGGCACTGGCCGTCTTGATGGGCAGCAGCAACTTCGCGATAGGTCGAGCCGATCGCGGTGGCCAGAAGACGCATCACCACATCGGGCGGCAGACGCGAACTGTCGAGCACGCGGCAGAACGTCGTCATGATGGCCTGGTTGAGATAGGTCTGTGCCGAATTCTCATCGGTGATATCGGAGACCTTGACCTGCTGCGGAAGCATGCGCGTATCCTTTGCGACCCCTGCGTTTGTCTAGGCCGCGGTCGCGTCCTGCTCAACCCGTTTCGGGACCACGGGCCTTAGAAGCCCTCAAGCCTGTCATGTTTTGAATGGATCAAAACAGGATGTGTAGTGCAGGCCCTATCTATTCTGCTGCAGCTTGCGCTTGTCCCGCGCTGGCATCGAGATGCATGGTCTCGATACGTCTCACCTTGCTGATCGAACCCATGATCAACGGCACGCGCTGATGGATTGCCGTCGGCGCAAGATCGAGAATACGGGTACGGCCCGTGGTCGCGCCGCCGCCGGCCTGTTCGACGATGAAGGCCATGGGATGCGCTTCATAGACGAGACGCAGCCGGCCATCCGCATAGCCATTACGCGCATCTGACGGATAGAGAAACACGCCCCCGCGGATGAGAATGCGATAGGCCTCCGCCACCAGTGCTGCGATCCAGCGCATGTTGAAGTTCTTGCCGCGCGGGCCGTCGACACCGGCGAGGCACTCCTCGACGAAATCGCGCACCGGCGCTTCCCAGTGGCGATGGTTGGACGCGTTGATGGCGTATTCCGCGCACTCGGCCGGTATCTGCACGCGCTGACGAATGCGCTTGTAGCTCCCCGCGGCGCGATCAAGCGTGAAGATATCGACACCGTCGCCGAGCGTGAGCACCAGCGAGGTCTGCGGACCATAGACGACGAAGCCGGCAGCAATCTGCGCGCTGCCTTTCTGCGTGAACGGCACAGCGTCCTTCGACGTCGGCATGATCGAGAAGATCGTTCCGACGGTCATATTGGTTTCGATATTCGACGATCCGTCGAGCGGATCGTAGGCGATCTCCAGCAGCCCGCCGCCGTCGCGGATATCCGCCGTCTCGGCTTCCTCGGAGGCGAGCGCTGCCCAGGACACCGGCTTCAGCGCGGTACGAACAATCTCGTCGGCGCGGACATCGAGATCCTTCTGCACGTCGCCATCGGCATTCTGCGCGCCCTGCGCCTCGCCGGTAATTCCGGCCAGCGCGCCGCAGCCGATCAGGTCGGAGATTTCGATGGAGGCCCTGGCGAAGGCATCGACCGCAGCAGCCACCGCCAGCCGCAACGGGTCCTGTCCGGCATAGTTGGCCGTGTATCGGGACAGGGGCATGTGGTCGGTCATCGCAATCTCCGCAAAATACTGGGCTCCTTCTGGCACATGGCCGCGTCCGGAAGGCCCGGGAATGGCAGAAATGGGCCATTTTGCCCACAGATATTGACCCTCGGGGCCAAATAAAGGAACTTTCGTAATAATTAGGCGGCGAAAGTTTTCCTTATATGACGAAGCGCTTCCGCGACATCTCGATCCGCCAGCTGCGTGCACTGGCCGCCGTCGCCGCCAGCGGCAGCATTACGGCGGCAGCTTTGAAGCTGCGCCTGACACAGCCGGCTGTCACCTTGCAACTGCGCAACCTGCAAGGCCTCGCCGGCCTGCCGCTGATCCAGCGCACCGGCGACGGAATGGTCCTGACCGATGCCGGCCGCGAGGTGCTGGCGCTGTCGGAACGGATCGAGGCGGCGATGGCCGCCTGCGCAACATCGCTGGACATGATGGCCGGCAAGACCGGCGGGCGCATCTCCATCGGCGCCGTCAGTACCGCAAAATACTTTGTGCCCTTCGCAATCTCAGCCTTCGCGAAACTCCATCCCAAGATCGAGATCTTGCTGACGGTCGGCAATCGCGAGGAGACCATCGCAGGCCTGCGCAGCTACGATCTCGATATCGCAATCATGGGCCGGCCGCCTGCCGGGATCGACATGGATGTGAACCTGATCGGCGATCATCCGCATGTGATCATCGCGCCGAGCGATCATCGCCTCGCGAGCAAGGCGCGCCTCTCCATGAGCGATCTCGCAGGCGAGACTTTCCTGACGCGCGAGCCCGGTTCGGGCACACGCGGGTTGATGGAGCAATTGCTCGAGAGCGCAGGCTTGCGCGCCACGATCGGCATGGAGATGGACAGCAACGAGACCATCAAACAGGCCGTGATGGCCGGGCTCGGCATCGCCTTCATCTCCGCGCATACGGTGGCCACCGAACTGGAGCAGCGGCGACTGGTGATGCTCGATGTGATCGGCCTGCCGATCATCCGGCAATGGTTCGTACTCAACCGCAAGGACAAGGTGCTGCTGCCGCCGGCGCAGGCGATGCGCGCCTTCCTTGCCGCACAGGGCGCGCAGTTTCTGCCTGCGACGGAAACCGGCAAATCTGCGCCGGTACGCCGCAAGTCCCGCAGCCGCGCGCTGTAGCAACAGGCCTGGCCTCACCTTGTGGCATCCGGCGAGGGTGATATGGTGTCGACAGCCCGAGCGCCAACACACCCCTTTATCAGTCATCGGAGAATTCAATGCCTGCTGCCTCGGCAGATAGCACTGCGCCCGTCAGCGTCGTGACCGCCCTTTATCTCGGCACCAAGGTGCTTCACACCGAAGCCGAGCGCTCCGGCATCATCAAGGACATGTTGCGCGGTGACGTCAGCCGCAAGGGCTATGTCCTGCTGCAACGAAACCTGCTGGCCGCCTATCAGGCGCTGGAAGCCGGACTTGAGAGCCATCGCGACACGCCTGTGCTCGCCGCACTCGCCCAGTATCGGCTCGATCGCGCATCGGCGATGCAAGCCGATCTCAATGTGCTGTGCGATGGCGATTTCTCCGCTGTGCCGATGTTGCCTGCTGGCGAAGCCTATGCCAAGCGCATCGTGGATGCCGCCAAGGGCGACGGCGAATTGCTGATTGCCCACGCCTATACGCGCTATCTCGGCGATCTCTCCGGCGGCCAGATTCTCAAGCGCCTGCTCGCCAAGAAGCCCGGCCTCGCGCCGGAGGAATTGTCGTTCTACGATTTCCCGGCCTATGCCGATCTGGCTGCATTGAAGTCGGACTATCGCAACGCGCTCGATGAAGCCGGCAAGCTCGCCAAGAATCCGCAGGCGATCATCGATGAAGGCTCGGTCGCGTTCCAGCTCAACACGGATCTGTCCTGGGCCGTGCAGGGTGCGATCGAAGCGGAGCAGGTGGCTTCTTAGCCTCTCCCCGCCTGCGGGGACAGATCGACTTTCACATGCGAAGCATGTGGAAGACGGGTGAGGGGGAGCCAGTGTTTCACTCTCTGGCTCCCCCTCATCCGTCTTGAATGACCTTCGGTCATTCAAGACACCTTCTCCCCGCGAGCGGGGAGAAGGAAATTACTTCCAGCTGACCAGCGGCGGCATCGAGCTCAGAATGTTCTCGACGTTGCCGCCGGTCTGCAGGCCGAACATCGTGCCCTTGTCGTAGAGCAGATTGAACTCGACATAGAGGCCGCGCGTTTCGAGCTGCTGCGCGCGCTCTTCCTCAGTCCAGGCTTCCTGCATCCGTGCACGCACAATGCGCGGATAGACATCGAGGAAGGCCGAGCCGACATCGCGTGTGAACGCGAAGTCCTTCTCGAAATCACCGGTGTTGAGCTGATCGTAGAAGATGCCGCCGACGCCGCGCGCCACGCCGCGATGCGGCAGGAAGAAGTAATCATCGGCCCAGGCCTTGAACTTCTTGTAGTAAGCGGGGTCATGCGCATCGCAGGCACCGCGCATCGCGTCGTGGAACGTGATCGTATCCGGCGCGTCGACCTTGCGCTGCTCGGGCAGCATCGGCGTCAGATCCGCGCCGCCGCCGAACCAGCCCACGGCCGTCGACAGGAAGCGCGTGTTCATGTGCACGGTCGGCACGCGCGGGCTGCGCGGATGCATGATCAGGCTGATGCTGCTGGAGACGTAATCGAGCTGCGATCCGCCGCCGGGCATTTGCCGCGCCATCTCCGGCGACAGCTTGCCGTTCGCGCTCGAGGTGTGGATGCCGATCTTCTCGAACAGGCGACCGCCCGAGAGGAAACCACCGACGCCGCCGCCGATGCCTGTCGCGCGGGTCCACGGCTTGTAGGTGAACGTGGCAGGCGTGCCCGGAAACAGCGCCTGCGGCGCCTCGCGCTCCAGCGCCTCGATCTCGGCGCAGATACGGTCGCGAAGGGATTCGAACCAGACCTTGGCACGGGTGCGATTCTGTTCGATTTCTGGACTGACGATCGGGGTCATGATGTTCATGGTCTTTTCGCTCATGATGTTCGTACAGTCTATATGCCGCCTGCGGCGCGATGACACCTTGAGATGCGTCAAAAGCGTGAGGCGAATCGCCCGCTTTTGCGAAATTGCCGCGCCTCGCCAAGAGCGAAGCGGCGGTGTATCAGAGGCGGCAAAATCATGCCTTTCGGCACCAGTTTCCGGAACCCAAGCATTTGACCCAGTCCACGCCCCGCAAGCCGTTCCTCGATGTTCTCGCCGGCCAGCGCCAGGCGGTGCCGCCGCTCTGGATGATGCGACAGGCCGGGCGTTATCTGCCTGAATATCGCGAGGTCCGCACGCAGGCCGGTGGTTTCCTCGATCTGTGCTTCAATCCGGATTTCGCCACCGAAGTGACGCTGCAGCCGATCCGGCGTTTTGGTTTCGATGCCGCAATCATCTTCTCCGACATCCTAGTGATCCCTTATGCCCTCGGCCGCTCGGTCCGCTTCGAGGTCGGCGAAGGCCCGCGGCTCGACCCATTGGACACGCCGGAAAAGGTCGCGACGCTCTCGCCCGAGGCCGACTTCACGAAGCTTGAGCCGGTGTTCGAAGCACTGCGCCGCGTGCGCGCGCAGCTCGACCCGAAGATTACGCTGATCGGATTCTGCGGCGCGCCCTGGACCGTTGCGACCTACATGGTCGCCGGCAAGGGCACGCCGGATCAGGCGCCGGCGCGGATGATGGCCTATCGGCATCCGGAGGCCTTCGCAAAAATCATCGACACCATCGTCGAGAACTCGATCACTTACTTGCTCAGCCAGCTCAACGCCGGCGCCGATGTGCTGCAGATTTTCGATACCTGGGCCGGCATACTGCCCGCGGCGGAATTCCAGCGTTGGTCGGTGGAGCCGACCAAGCGCATCATCGCCGGCGTGCGCGCCAAGGTGCCGAATGCGAAGATCATCGGCTTCCCGCGCGGCGCCGGCGCGCTGCTGCCGAGTTATGTCGGCGCGACCGGTGTCGATGCCGTGAGCATCGACTGGGCCGCGGAGCCGTCCTTCGTGCGCGAGCGGGTGCAGAGCCACGTCGCCGTGCAGGGCAATCTCGATCCGCTGGTGCTGATTGCAGGCGGCGCGGCCCTCGATCGCGCCGTCGATGACGTGCTGGCCAACTACGCAAGCGGACGTTTCATCTTCAATCTCGGCCACGGCATCCAGCCGGAAACGCCAATCGCCCATGTGGAGCAGATGGTGAAGCGGGTGCGGGATTTCAGGGGATAGCATCTTCCTTCTCCCTCCCCCTTGCGGGGAGGGTGGCGCGTTGCGAGCGCAGCGAGCAAACGTGACGGGTGGGGGTGCCCCACGTGAGAGCGTCGCTTGTGGCTCCCCCACCCCGGCCTATCGGCCGACCCTCCCCACCTAGCGAAGCTTCGCTTCGCGCGGGGGAGGGATATTTCTGGCGCCGTCGCGCCATCGCAAACCGAGAATTTCAAACAGCCACGGCTCTTCAGACATGCGTCATCACCCCCATTGTTTGCGGCGCGGGGGCGCCGTCGTCGCTTGCATTCCCGCCCCTTGTGAGAGGGCGTGCGGAACGCCAGGTGCCCGTTGCACCCTTGGGCCTGATGCGATGCGGTCTTCCGCAATCTAGAGTGCATCAGGACTTTCGGAGGCGCCGAGCAAGTGCCCGACGTTCCGCCTGCGGTGTTTTTTCGGTTGCTTGCACATCTGCCATGGCGAACGGTCCCATCACCAAAATTAATGTCCCAGGGCGGAGGGACAGGGTAGCCGCAAAGCACTTGGCCGAACGCGTTTCGATTTGGTCGTCCGTCACACTGTCCAGGGCTCTGTCCATCCCAAGGTCGGCCGTCTCCTTGCCAGTGGCAGTGCTGGCGCAGATCCGTCCTGCCCGAAGACAGACGTCACCCCCAAACCGCGTAACGCCGCATCTCCGGCGTCCACCGCATCCTGCCCCGCGAACGTGACGATCGCGATCGCCCCTCTCGGTGGGGCAGGACGAAGGGGAATATAAACCCGATGGGGATGTTGTCAACGGAGAATAGGAAAAAATGTTTGGTGCAGGCTTGCCGCCCCACACCGTCATTCACCGCCACTCCAATTGGAGTGGCGGTGAATCCCAGCATGTTCAGCGCAAAACACTCCGGGATTCCGGGTTCGCGTGCGGCTGGCGCCGCCCACGCCCCGGAATGACGAGGAGGACGCGCAATACCGCGCGCACTACTTCGCCGCCTGCTTGCCGTCGACGAAGCTGACTTCCACACCCTTCTTCACGGATGCACCGAGGCGCTCCACGTCCCAGTTGGTCAGACGCACGCAGCCGTGGGAATCGCTCTTGCTGACGCGGGACGGATCCGACGTGCCGTGGATGCCATAACTCTTCTCCGACAGGCCGATCCACATGGCACCGACGGGATTGTTGGGGCCGCCATTGATGGTGAAGGGCTTCGACGATTCCACGCCCTTGAACTTGTATTTCGGATCGTAACGATAGACCGGGTTGGCGTGAACCGAGGTCACTTTCAGTGCACCCGATGGCGTCGGCTTCTCATCGCTGCCGACACTGGCGGCATAGAAGGCGAGCAACGCGCCGTCCTTGGCGAAGGCCTTCACGGTCTGGCGGACCTTGTCGACCTCGAGGCGGCTGACCTTGTCGGGCTTGCGATCCGAGAGCTTGACGATGGTGATGGTCTCACCGGCCTTGTCGAACTTTGCTTTGGGATTGAGCGTCTCGAGCAGATCCTGGCTCATATGGAAGCGTTCGCCGAGGGCTTCGCGGGCGCTGGTGTAGTCCAGCTTCTTCAGCGATTTCATCTCTTCCATCTTGACCGGAAGCTTGTCGAGATATGGACCCTTCACGTCTTTCTCGGTCAGCACGTAATCGGTCATGACCGGTTCGGAGGACGCGGCCTGTAACTTGGTCCAGATCTCCGGTGTCAGCACCTTGCCGGGCGGCAGGTTGTTAGCCTCGGCGAAAGCCAGCAGCGCCTTCTCCACATTGTCGCCGAACATCCCGTCGATCTCGCCCGGCGAGAAATGCGCGCGGTCGAGCAGCACCTGTAGCTTCACCGCCAGCGGGCTGAGCTTCTCGTCGGGCGGCAGCTTGCCGGTGAAATTGGCGGCGTTGATCGTCTCGGCATTGAAAGCCCTGGACGGCTTGTCGGAATCCTTGGCGAGGGCTGCGCCCTGCGCCAGCAGCGACAGTCCGACCGCGACGATGAGGCTGCGCATAGCGTCTCTTTCCGGCTGAGTGATGGATGATGCGCACCGGCGCACCTCTCCAAGACAAAGCCAAGAACCGCCTCTGGTTCCATCCTGACGCGATGCCCGCCGTGATCGCGCCCTACCGCCCCTTCTCTTTCCGCCACGCCGCGAAATCCACCAGCGTCTGCTCATCGGTCGCCGGATAAAGCCCGAAGATGCCCTTGCCCTTCTGCACCTGTTCGGTGACGAAATCCTCGAAGGCCGTCATCTCGAAGGCCTCGTTGGCGATCTCGTCGGCGAGATGCGCGGGGATGACGATCACGCCATCGCTGTCGCCGAGGATGACGTCGCCGGGAAACACCGGCGCGTCGCCGCAGCCGATCGGGCCGTTGATCTCGATGGCCTGATGCAGCGTCAGATTGGTCGGTGCGCTCGGGCGATGGTGATAGGCGGGGAAGCCGAGCTTGGCGATCTCGGCGGAATCACGAAAGCCGCCATCGGTGATGACACCGGCAACGCCGCGCTGGGCCAGCCGGTTGATCAGGATGGCGCCGGCGGAGGCCGCACGCGCATCCTTGCGGCTGTCCATCACGAGCACCGCGCCGGGCGGGCAATCCTCGACCGCCTTGCGCTGGGGATGCGAGCGGTCCCTGAACACATCGAGCTTGTTGAGATCCTCGCGCGCCGGCATGTAGCGCAGCGTGAAAGCCTCGCCGACCAGCGTCGGCTGGTCGGGGCCGAGCGGATGGACGTCCTGGATGCACTGATTGCGGAAGCCGCGCTTGTAGAGCGCGGTGGCCACGGTGGCGGTGGAGATGGTCTTGAGTTTGGCGCGGGTCGCGTCGCTGAGCTTGGTCATGGGATCACTCACTCAATAAATCACGGGTTCTTTGACCGGCGCGCCGAAGTCGGTGCGCAGGAAGTCGAAGTCGCAGCCTTCATTGGCCTGCTGGATATGTTTGGTGAACATCCAGCCATAGCCGCGTTCGTAATTGCGTTCCGGGGCTTTCCACGCCGCGCGGCGCTTTTCCATTTCGGCATCGGAGATGTCGAGATTGATGGTGCGCGCATCGACGTCGAGGGTGATCATGTCGCCATTCTCGACCAGCGCCAGCGGGCCGCCGATAAAGGATTCCGGCGCAACATGCAGGATGCAGGCGCCGTAGCTGGTGCCGCTCATGCGTGCATCGCTGAGGCGCACCATGTCGCGCACGCCCTGCTTCACCAGCTTCTTCGGGATCGGCAGCATGCCCCATTCCGGCATGCCCGGCCCGCCCTGCGGACCCGCATTGCGCAGGATCAGCACGTGGTCGGCCGTGACATCGAGGCTCTCGTCATCGATCGCTTTCTTCATGCTGGGATAGTCGTCGAACACCATCGCCGGGCCAGTATGTTTGAGGAAGCGCGGCTCGCAGGCTGATGGCTTGATGACGCAGCCATCGGGCGCGAGGTTGCCCTTCAGCACCGCGAGCGCGCCCTCGGCGTAGATGGGATCTTTGACGGTTCGGATGACGTCGTCGTTATAGACTTCGGCGCCGGCGATGTTCTCGCCGAGCGTCTTGCCGGTGACGGTCATCACGTCGAGATGCAGATGGTCCTTGATGCGGCTCATCAGTCCCGGCAGGCCGCCGGCATAGAAGAAATCCTCCATCAGATATTTGTCGCCGGACGGGCGCACATTGGCGATCACGGGCACCTTGCGGCTGGCGATCTCGAAATCGTCGAGGCCGATATCCTGACCGGCGCGGCGCGCCTGCGCGATCAGATGGATGATCGCATTGGTGGAGCAGCCCATCGCCATGGCCACCGTGATCGCGTTCTCGAAGGCCTTGCGCGTCTGGATCTTCTGCGGTGTCAGATCTTCCCACACCATTTCGACGATGCGGCGGCCGCATTCGCTGGCCATGCGGATGTGACCGGCGTCTGCAGCAGGGATCGACGATGCGCCCGGCAGCGTCATGCCGATGGACTCCGCGATCGCCGTCATGGTCGAGGCCGTGCCCATGGTCATGCAGGTACCGTAGCTGCGGGCAATGCCGCCCTCGACCTCGACCCATTCCTTGTTGGAGATTTTCCCCGCACGGCGCTCGTCCCAGTATTTCCAGGCGTCGGAGCCGGAGCCCAGCGTCTTGCCCTTCCAGTTGCCGCGCAGCATCGGGCCAGCCGGCAGATAGATCGCGGGATAGCCCGCGCTGGTGGCGCCGAGCAGCAGACCCGGTGTGGTCTTGTCGCAGCCGCCCATCAGCACCACGCCATCGACGGGATGGCCGCGCAACAGTTCCTCGGCGTCCATGGCCAGCATGTTGCGATAGAGCATCGTGGTCGGCTTCAGGAAGCTCTCCGACAGCGACAGCGCCGGCAGCTCCATCGGGAAGCCGCCGGCCATCAGGATGCCGCGCTTCACATCATCGACGCGGGTCTTGAAATGCATGTGGCACGGCTGCGCTTCCGACCAGGTATTGAGAATGGCGATGACGGGACGCCCGGCCCACTCCACCGGCGCATAGCCTTGCTGCATGGCGCGCGAGCGATGGCCGAAGGCACGCAGGTCGTCCGGCGCGAACCAGCGTGCGCTGCGGAGTTGATCGGGGGTCTTCTTGTGGCCCGGCATAATTCCATCCCTGTTTCTTTTTGCTTTGGCACGACTTACTTTTGCACGATGCGAACCGGTCAAGCCGGTCGAGTGTGCCGGATTCGACTGTAGCGGTTCAAGACCGCCTGGCCAATGTCCGGTCCGGCGTCTGTGCGTCTGCCAGCCGATGCGCTTCCAGTGCCTCGGCATAGAGCGCGAGACCTTCGGCCACCTTCTGACGCTGGGCCGGGGCCAGTTGCTGCAAGGCATTGGTGACCTGCCGCTGCCCATAGGCCTCGATCGCCTCGCGGGTCCGCCGCCCCTTGGCCGTCAGCAGCAGCCGCTTGACGCGGCCGTCGCCGGCACTGGCGGCTTCCTTCAATTCGCCGGCGTCGATCAGCTTGCGGATCATCCGGCTGACGCTGGATTTCTCCAGGCCGAGAAACGCCGATAATTCGACCGCGGTCATCGCCTCGCGCGCGCCGATCTCCAGCAGCGTATGCACCGCCGATGGCGGATAGTCGGTCGCTGCAACCGTTGCCTGCATGAAACCGAGTTCGCGCACCATCAGACGCGACGCGGCGCGGATGTGATCGATCAAATCGGCGTCAATATCGGACAATCGCAGGCTCCTTGACGATAGTTGCATGATACAACTATATTGCTGGCGACGAATAACGACCGTGTTAGCACGATCCGTGCAAGGAATGATCATGACAACCAGCGCTGCCCAGTTCCGCCCCCGCGACCGCATGGCCGGACGCATCTGCCTCGTGACCGGCGGCGGCACCGGCATCGGCCGGGCGGCTGCGCTGCTGATGGCGCAGGAAGGCGCAGCTGCGGTGGTGATCGCAGGCCGTCGCGAGGCCGAGGGACAGGCCGCCGCCGACGACTGCGGCCGGTTCGGTGCCAAAACGCTGTTCGTGCGCACCGACGTAACCGAGGAGGCCGAGGTCGCCGGTCTGGTGAAGAGCGTGATGGACAGGTTCGGACGGCTCGACGTGGCCTTCAACAATGCCGGTTATCAGGAACGGCGCGCGCCGATCGAGCAGCAGACCGAGGCGGTCTATGACACCGTGTTCGATGCCAATGTCCGGTCGGTGTTTCTCGGCCTGAAGCATCAGATCCAGGCCATGGAGCTGAATGGCGGCGGCCGCATCGTCATCAATGCGTCTGTGAGCGGCATCCGCAATCCCAATCCCGGCCTTGCGCTGTATTCTGCCTCGAAAGCCGCGGTGATCTCACTGATGCGTTCGGCAGCGATGGAATGCGGGCCGCGCGGCATCCGCATCAATGCGGTGGCACCGGGGCGCGTCGTCACCGACATGATGCTCGCCTCGGGGATCGCCGACATGTCGGCCGTCGCAGCCGGCCTGCCTATCCGGCGTATGGGCCAGCCGCATGAAGTCGCCGAAGCCGTGGTGTGGCTCGCGTCTGACGATGCCGGCTACATCGTCGGCCATGTGCTATCAGCAGATGGCGGCTTCAGCGCGACCTGACGGCGGCCGCGCATCATTGCGTTGCAACAGACGAGCGGGACTGCAGAGCAGCACCGTGTGACTTGCAACAGCCAGGCCCTTGGCAACGTCCTTGCCATCGTCAAAGATCACAAGCCGATTGCCAAAGCCACCGCGACAGGTCAGCCTGAGGCGATGGAGATGGATCTGCGCGTCGCGCTCTGCCACTGCGCAACATCGGCATATGTCATGACGATCCGGAGTATCTGACCGACCAACGATATCACACACATGATCCGGCAACGACCGGGCGGACGAAACGGATGCCTGCATCAATGACAGGCACCGCAAAGGGAAAAACACAGGGAGGAAGTCAAGATGAGCATTTCTCGTCGTGGTATTCTATTGGGCGGCGCCGGCGCACTCGGCGCAGCAAGCTTTCCACTCGCACGTCCCGCCATTGCGCAATCGTCCGAACCGATCAAGATCGGCTGGCTCGCGGCCATGACCGGACCGAGTTCGGCGCCAACCGTCGGCTTCAACCGCGGCGTCACATTTGCCACGGAGGCCATCAATGCCGCCGGCGGCGTCAAGGGCCGCAAGATCGAGATCATCACCCGCGACACCCAAGGCGATCCGACCAAGGCCGTTAACGCCACCCAGGAACTGATCAGCCAGGCCAAGGTCCATGCGATCTGGGGGCCGGTGAATTCCGGCGAGGCACTGGCCACGACGCCATTGATGGCGCGCGCCAAGATGCCCGACCTGCATCCTTGCGTCGTCGATACGCTGATTGATCCCGCGAAATTCCCCGCCGCATTCCGCATCGCGCCATCCAACGGCCAGTGGGACGACGCTGTCAGGAACTACTGTCTCAAGGTGCTGAAAGTCAGCAAGATCGCCGTGATCGGCGACACCACCGGCTACGGCGTCACCGCGGTGAAAGCCTCGGTCGAGGCCTTCAAGAAAGACGGCGCGGATGTCGTCTACAGCGCCAATATCGACGCGACACAGCCCGACATGACGCCGGACATGCTGCGCGCCAAGAATGCCGCTGCGCAGGTCATCGTGGTGTGGAGTGTGTCCACCGGCATGGAAGCGCGCATGTTCAACACCCGCGCGTCGATGAACTGGGACGTTGCCTTTGTCGGCCATCCGTCGCTGGCCTCCGGCGAACTCGCCAGCCTGATCGAGAAGCCGGCCAACTGGGAGAAGGTCTACGCCATCGGCTACAAGAGCTGCAGCTATGATTCAGCCGGCAAACTGCCTGCCAAGAGCCAGGATCTCGTCGATCGCCTGAACAAGGCCAAGGTGCCGCTCAACGACACGCTGCTGTGGTGGATTGCCGGCGGGATCGACGCCGTCGAGCTGATCGCCAAAGCCGTCGAGGCCAGCGGATCGACCGACAGCGAGGGCATCGTCAAATACTGGAACTCGCTGACCAAATATCCTGGCTATTTCGGCAACTACTCGTTCTCACCCACTCAGCATAACGGCTATCCGACCGACGAGATCGTCATGTCGGAAGCACGTTCCGCCAAGAACGGCACCTTCGCCCTCGCCCCCGGCTACTCGTAAGCCGGCGCGAGGACGACACACATGCTCGGCTCGATCATAGCTTCAGGCCTCGCGGCGGGCGCAATCTATGCGCTCGTCGGCATCACCTACAACACCATGTTCTCGACCTCGCGGGTGATGAGCTTCACCGCCGGACAGCTCGCCATGCTTGGCGGGGTGTTCGGTTCGCTGTTCATGCTGAAAATGGGGATGCCGACCCTGGTCGGCTTCGCCCTCACACTGATCGCCTGCGCGATCATCGGCGTCATCACCGAATTCGTCGCAGTGCGGCCGGTGCTCAAAAGCCTCGAACAGCATCTCTATGTGCTGTCGACGCTGGCACTGGCGCTGATGATCCAGCAGGTCACCGCGATCAAATGGGGCACCGAGCCGCAGCCCTTCCCGCGCATCGTCGGTCTCGGCACCGGTGTCTGGGACGAGAAATTCTGGCTCCCCGTCGTGGCCTGCGGCCTCACCATTCTCGGCCTCGAATATCTCTATCGCCGCACATTGGTCGGCCATGCCTTCATGGCCATCGCCGAGGATAATTTTGCGGCACGTGCACTCGGCCTGCCCGAGCGCAACCTGCGCGTGGCGAGCTATGCCCTCGCCGGCGTGATCGGCGGCGTCGCGGGCTTTGCCGGCGGCGAACTGATGCTGGCCTTCTTCGCCAATGGCGCGCTGCTGAATTTCTACGGCTTCGTGCCGGTAGCACTCGGCGGCCTCGGCAACAATCGCGGCGCGCTGATCGGCGGCCTCGCACTCGGCCTGTTCCAGCAGGCAGCGAATTTCCTGGTCGGCGGCATCTTCTCGTCGGTCGCGGTGTTCGCGATCTTCATCATCGTGTTGCTGGCAGCGCCCTCGGGCCTGTTCGGCTCCGCAACGGCGCGGAGGGTGTGATGACGGCGATCACCGATATTCCGACCTCGCGCGACGCCACGACCAGACACTCCGTACTGCCGGCACTGCTGCCGTTCCTCGGCGTGTTCGCGCTCGCGATGATCCTGCCCTTTGTCAGCAATGATTATTGGGCACTGATCGGCACCCGCGCGGCGATCTACTGGGTGCTCGTCGCCGGGCTCAATCTCGTGGTCGGCTTCGCCGGACATCTCGCCATCGGCTATGTGGCACTACTGACGCTGGGTGCCTACACGACCAGCGTACTCGCCGCCGGCAATGTGCTGCCGCCGGTGCCGATCTATGGCGCGCTGATCATTGCAAGCTGCGTCGGCGCGGTGTTCGGCGTCATCGTCGGCCTGCCGGCGATGCGGCTGCGCACCTTCTACTTCGCCATGACCACACTCGGCTTCGCCACCATCGTGACACAGATCGCGCTGGCCTGGCAGAGCGTCACCGGCGGCGGCATCGGCATCGTCGGCCCGGAATTCTCCGCGCCGTTCAACACGCCATGGGGCTTTTATTATCTGTGCATCGGCTTCGCGGCGGTGGCGACATGGCTCAGCGCCAATATCGCCTATAGCCGGTTCGGCCGCGCACTGATCGCGATCCGCGATGCGGATGTCGCGGCGGAAGCCACCGGGATCTCGAAACCGAAATTACTGGTGTCGATCTTCCTGCTGGCGGGCGCGATGGCGGCCTTTGCCGGCGGGCTGTTCGCCAGCCTGCAAACCTATATCACGCCGGACGCCTTCACCTTCGACCTCTCGGTCCTGTTCTTCATCGCCATCCTGATCGGCGGTCGCGGCTCCATCCTCGGCCCGATGCTCGGCACCATCATTCTCACGATCTTGCCGGAGATCGCCGCGCCGCTCGCGGCGTGGTCGACCTTCCTCTATGCGGTGCTGCTATTGCTGATCGTGCTGGTGATGCCCGGCGGCATCGCGGCGCTGCTGGATTTCAAGAGCCGCCGTCCGCTCGCCAGCAACCGCGCCATCGTGCCGCGCATCGCGGGGCTGTCGGACGTGTTGCGCAAGACTGCCACGACCAAGACGCTCACCTTGCGCGAAGTCGTCCTCACCTTCGGCAATGTCCGGGCCATCGACGGCCTCGATCTCGATGTGAAGCCCGGCCAGATCCACGGCCTGATCGGGCCCAATGGCTCCGGCAAGACCACCACGCTGAACGTGATCTCCGGCTACTACGCCGCCAAGGGCGGCACCATCACGCTCGGCGACGACGCGCTGCCGCCCGGCATGCCGGAACTGCGCGCCGGCAAAGGCATCGCCCGCACCTTCCAGACGCCCCGCGTGATCGGCGAAGCCTCGGTGCTTGAGAATGTGATGGTCGGCGGCACCATCGAGGGCGAAGCGACATTTGCCGAGGCGCTGCTGTCGCTGCCGCGGCATCACCGCGACGAACGCAAGCTGACCGCACAGGCGCGCGCCATGCTCGGCGTCGTCGGGCTGGAGGCGCTGGCCGATGTCCGCGCCGATCGCCTGCAACACTCGGAGCTGCGCTTCATCGAGATCGCCAGGGCGTTGATGCTGCAGCCGGACTTCCTGTTGCTGGACGAACCCGCCGCCGGCCTCTCCAGCGACGAGATCACAAGGCTCGGCGCGCTGATCAAGGGGATCAGCCGCCGCGGCACCGGCGTACTCTTGGTGGAACATCACGCCGACCTGATCTTCGACATCTGCGATCAGGTCACGGTGTTGAACCTCGGCAAGATTCTCGCCGCCGGCACCCCCGCCGAAATCCGCGTTCACAAGGAGGTCGTCAGTGCTTACCTCGGAGGCTGAACCGCTGCTCAGAGTCACCGCGCTGGAATCCGGCTACGGCAAGATCCGCGTGCTCCATGGCATCGACCTGCATATCGCCGCCGGCGAAGTGGTGACATTGCTCGGCCCCAACGGCGCCGGCAAATCGACCTTGCTGCGCGCGATCTCCGGCCTGCTGCCGGTCAATGCGGCGAGCGTGCGCTTCGACGGGCGCGACATCAGCAACGGCACACCGCGCGAAGCGGCGCGTGCCGGGCTCGTCCATGTGATCGAGGGCCATCGTGTGTTCACGCAGCAGACCGTGACCGAAAACCTGCTGCTCGCGGCCTACGACCTGCCGCGCGGCGAGCGCAACGCGCGTGTCGATGAGGCACTGTCGTTCTTTCCGGAGATTGCCGAGAAGCGCCATGAGCGCGGAGCGTCACTCTCGGGCGGACAGCAGCAGATGCTGGTGGTGGCACAAGGCCTCGTGCGGCGGCCACGACTGCTGATGCTGGATGAACCATCCGCCGGTCTCTCGCCAGTGTTGGTCGACCGCGTGCTGACGGTGATCGCGCAATTGCAGAAACAAGGCACCGCCGTACTGCTGGTGGAGCAACTTGTCGAGAAAGCGCTCGGCGCTGCCAACCGCGTCTACGCGCTGTCGCAGGGGCGTATCGTGCTGGAAGCGGCGACGTCGGAAGCGAACCTGCCGCAGCGGCTGGAGCGGGCGTATTTCGGGCATGAGGAAGCTGCGGCGGTGTAGCAACGCACCTCGTAGCGCTTTGCCCCAACCTCGTCATTCCGGGGCGCGGGCGCATCTTGCGCACGCGAACCCGGAATCTCGAAGTAGTAGAGTGATGAACATGTCAGGATTCCGGGTTCGCTCGCGAAGAGGCGAGCGCCCCGGAATGACGGTGTGGGGCAGCGCTTGCGCTCGCGATGTTTAACTATCAATAATCGCTACCGCCCTTGTCCACCCCGCCGATGCCTTCTCGATCTTCACCGGGAAACACGACACCATGAAGCCGGTCGATGGCAGTTGTTCGAGATTGTGCAGCTTCTCGATGTGGCAATAGCCGATGTGGCGGCCGGCCTTGTGGCCTTCCCAGATCAGGCTGGCATCTTTGGTCTCGGCATATTTCTTCGCGGTGTAGACGAACGGCGCATCCCAGCTCCAGCCATCGATGCCGGTGAGGCGCACGCCGCGCTCCAGCAGATACATGGTGGCTTCATAGCCCATGCCGCAGCCGGAGATGACATAGTCCTGCTGGCCGTATTTGACGCCGGCAGACGTATTGACGACGACGATCTCCAGCGGGCTCAACGTATGGCCGATGCGCTTGAGCTCGTCCTCGACGTCCTTGGCCGTCGCGACATAGCCGTCCGGAAAATGCCGGAAGTCGAGCTTCACGCCGGGCTGCAAACACCAGTCCAGCGGCACTTCGTCGATGGTCCATGACCGCTCGCCGCGATTCATGGTGGGATGGAAATGATAGGGCGCATCGAGATGCGTGCCGTTATGGGTCGAGAGCTGCACCAGCTCCACCGCCCAGCCCTGCCCGTCCGGCAGATCCTCGGCCTTCAGCCCGTCGAAAAACTGCAGCATCCGCGGCAGGCCCTGCTGGTGATCGACATAATTGATGGTGGGATGATTGCCCGGGGGATCGGCGGGGACGTCGTTCTGCAGGGGAACGGAAATGTCGATGAGGCGACGGGGCATGATGGTTCCTCGGGTTTTGTTTTTATTTGGATTTAGCTCGTCATTCCGGGGCGGGACCGGCGCCGCAGGCGGCGGGACCGAACCCGGAATCTCCACGTGTTCGACGCTGAACATCTCGGGATTCCGGGTTCGCTCGCAAGAGCGAGCGCCCCGGAATGACAGTGTGTGGTCGCAATGACGGTGGAGAGCGCTGCGCCTTCACACGTCCTGCCGCACCACCTTGTTCTTCAGCACGCCGATCTTCTCGACCTCGAGTTCAATCTCGTCATTGTGTTCGAGATACCAGCCGAGTTCGAGGCCGCAGCCATTGCCAACGGTGCCGGAGCCGATGAATTCGCCAGGCATTAGCGTCTCGTCCTGCGTCACATGGGCGATGATCTCCTCGAAGGAGAACAGCATGCCCTCGCTGGTCGATGACGAGCGCACCTTGCCGTTGACGCGGCATTCCATCTTCAGTCTGTAGGGATCGCCGATCTCGTCGGGCGTCACGATCCACGGCCCCAGCACATTGCCGCCATCGAAGCTCTTGCCCTTGGCCGGGCCGAGGCGACCTTCCATCTCGAGCCGCTGCGCATCGCGGGCCGAGAAATCGTTGAAGATGGTGTAGCCGAAGATGTGATCCTTCGCCTTGGCCGCGGAAATATTGGCGCCCTTGTTTTTGGTGATGATGCCGAATTCGAGTTCGTAGTCCATCACCTTGCTGTAGCGCGGCCATTTCACCGTCGTGTTCGTGCCGCGTACGCTGAAGCGATTGGTGATGTAGTAGATCGGCTGGCGGCGATACACTTCGGGCAGTTCGCCGAGCGGCTCGGCTTCCAACCGCGCCAGTTCTTCCATGTCCCCCTTCGCACGGGCAGCCAGCTTCAGCTGGCCACGCGGCGACTGCCGGATATGCAACGGAAACGACATGCCATCGCGCATCTGCCGCGGCTCAGGTAGTGGTGCGAGAATGTCCGTGCCGGCGACATTCACTGACAGCGTTGCGTCGCTGCCATGTTTCTCGAAAACCTTTCGCGCGGCGTCGAGCGCGCCTTCACCTGCATCGATCAGCGCCAGCATCGACCCGAAGGCGGGATTTCCGCCATCGCGGCCAGCGGCGCTGGCGAGATCGAACAGCCTGCCGTCATTGGCGTGAACGATACCGACCCTGGCTTGGCCATCCTGCTGACCGCCGGCACGAAATGTCGCGAGCTTCACTGGCGTCTCCCACTTGCTTGTTCTTCGATAAAATATATGATCAAAAAAAATATCGATAAACAAGAGGCGATCGCAAAGATGGCTTCACGATCGAAAAATGCTCGGGTGAGGGAGACGACCATGACCAAGTGGACGGTGGCAGCTCTATTGGCCACGCTCGCAGTGACGGGCACCGCGCATGCCCAGACGAAGCTCCAGATCGGTTGCACTGCAACAACGGACTGCGCCTCGGCGATGGTCGCGGTCGATGAAGGCATCTTCAAGAAGCACGGACTCGATGCCGAGATGATCCCGATCGGCATCAATTCCAATATCCCGGCGGCCATTCTGTCCGGCTCGATCCAGATCGGTGGCCCGACCTCCACCGTCTTCCTGCAGGCTGCCGACGGCGGCCTCGATCTCGTCGCGGTCGCCGGCGCGACGGTGATGAGCCCGACCTCGAACGCCAATATTACCGCCTTCGTGCGTAACGGCATCACGATCAAGGAGCCAAAGGATTTCGTCGGCAAGAAGGTCGGCGCGCCGGGCCTCGGCGCGTTTCTCCACGTGCTGTTCATCAAATGGCTGGTCGACAAGGGTGTCGATCCCAGGAAGGTCAATTTCGTCGAAGTGACCTTCCCGACCATGCCGGACATCATCAAGTCCGGCGGTGTCGATGCCGTGCTGACCGCCGAGCCGACGGTATCGCGCATGCTGGCGGCCGGCAGCGGCAGCATCGGCGCGCGTTACGCGTCGGAGCTCGAGCGCACAGAACCGATCATCTTCTATGCGGCCTCGCGCGAATGGGCCGAGAAGAATCCCGACACCATCAGGAAATTTCGTGCTGCCATCGCCGAAGGTGCGGCGATCGTGAACAGCGACAAAGACAAGACCTCGGCCGCAATCGCCAAATTCACCAAACAGACCATCGAACTGGTGAAGGCATCGCCGCCGAACAAGTCGGAGCCGGTGCTGAAGCCCGAGCAACTGGCATGGTGGATCGACGTCATGTCCTCGCAGAAAATGCTGGAGACCAAACTCGATCTCAACAAACTAATTCTGAAATAGGTCGAACTGAATGGCGGGCCAGCCCCTTAGCAGTCCAATCGATGTATCCGGCTCGGATACGCTGAGCGAGCGTGCAGCGACACTGCTTCAGCATGACATCATTGCCGGCAATCTCGCCCCGGGAACGCGGCTTGGCATCGTCGATCTCGTGCAGCGTTACGAGATCGGCGCCACGCCGATGCGCGAAGGACTGTCACGCCTGATCTCACGCGGCCTGATTATCGGCATCGGCCAGCGCGGTTTCCGCGTCGCCGACATCAGCCGGGAGGATCTGGCCGACATCACACGGATGCGGAGCGTGGTGGAGATGGAGGCGCTGCGGTTGGCCATCGAACATGGCGACGATGCCTGGGAGGCTGGCATCATCAGTTCGCTTCACCAGATGCGCCGGCATATCGAACGGACCGGCGATGAATTCCGCGAGGGCGCGCCGGATTTCGACAAGCTCCATAAAGGATTTCACACCGCCTTGCTGGCGGCTTGCGGGTCGAAGCGCCTGCTCGCGGCGCATTCGGAGCTTTACGATCAGGCCTATCGCTATCGGCGGGTGATGATGCGCGGCTTCGACAGCGGCAGCCGCTTTGTCGCAGCCCATCAGCTTCTGGCCGATCGCGTGCTTGCGCGTGAAACCGGTCCCGCGCAGGCCATGCTGACGTCGCATCTGCACTCGACGCTCGCTTACGTCTATCCGCCCGGACAGGGAGATTGAGCGCGATGACATCCATTGCCCTTCGCAAGGACACCCCATCGACCGAACTCGAAAAGTCGCAGATCGCGTTTTCCCACGTCACGCTGGATCTCGGCGGCAAGACGATTATCGAAAACGTCAGCCTCGACGTAAAGCCCGGCGAGTTCCTCTGCATCATTGGCGCCTCCGGCTGCGGCAAGACGACGGCGCTGCGCCTCGCGGCCGGCCTGTACCAGCCGACATCCGGACATGTCAGCTTCGACGGCGAGCCGATGCGCGCGCCGCGGCGCGACGTCGCCATCGTGTTCCAGGATTATGGCAAGGCGCTGCTGCCATGGCGCACCGCCGCCGGAAATATCGCGCTGGCGCTGGAAACCATCGGCATGCCCAAGGCCCAGCGCCCGGCGCGCATCGACGCGTTGCTGAAGAAAGTCGGCCTGCCCCATCACGACGCGAAATATCCCGCGGAGATGTCCGGCGGCATGCAGCAGCGGCTGCAGATCGCGCGATGTCTGGCGCAGGAACCGAAAGCACTGCTGATGGACGAGCCGTTCGGCGCGCTCGATGCCATGACGCGGCAGGGTCTGCAGGACGAGGTCCTGTCGCTGCTAGATGCCAGCAAGGCTACTGTGATCTTCGTCACCCACGATCTTGAAGAAGCCATTTATCTGGGCGACCGCGTGGTCGGCCTGCTGCCGCATCCCGGCCGCATCGGCATTGATCTTCCGATCAACCTGCCGCGCCCGCGCGATCAATTGACCACGCGCGAGAACCCGGAATTCCTGCGGCTGCGCCGCGAATTGTTCGACTTCATCAAGGCATCGGAAGCATGAGGTCCGAGCGCCTGAAAGCGGCGATCCTTCCGGTGAGCCTGCTCATCGTGCTGGAAATCTGGGCGCGCTCCGTCGACATCCACAGCGATGCGCTGGCGCCACCGAGCGCCGTGGTGCTGGCGCTGTTCAATGCGTTCGGTGACGGCTCGATCCTGGCAGCCACACGCGACACATTGGCTTCGGCCTTTGCCGGCCTCGTGGTCGGCGGCGCCATCGGATTGTTCCTCGGAATTGCACTCGGTATCTTCCAGCCGCTGGATCGGCTGATGGAAGTCACCATCGAATCCCTGCGGCCGATCCCCTCCATCGCGCTGCTACCGATCGCCCTGATCGCACTCGGCTTCGGCTATCGCATGGAAATTGTGATCGTCGCCTTTGCCTGTGTGTGGCCGATCCTCATTCTCAGCCGCGCTGCGGTGCGCAGCATCGAGCCACGACTGATAGAAGTCTCCCGCGCGCTGCGGCTATCGCCAGGCGACCGCGTCCGCAAGATCATCATTCCCGCCGCACTGCCGCGCATCTTTCTCGCCTTCCGCCTCGCCGCCGGCATCGCGCTGATCGTCGCGGTGACCGTGGAAATCGCGATCAATCCCATCGGGCTCGGCGCCGGTATCATGATTGCGCAGCAGGCATTGCGCCCGGACCTGATGCTCGCTTATCTGCTTTGGATCGGCCTGATCGGCTATGCACTCAATGCCGGATTACTGGCAGCGCAGCAGCATCTGTTTGGCCCCGCAGCACTGGCGGGAGAGATCCGATGAACTGGACGCTCACCCTCTGGCGCCTTGCCAGCTTCGCCGTGGCTGCAGGCCTGATTGCGCTGTGGCAGTTGATCGCCGATCTGAAGCTGGTCTCGCCGGTGTTCCTGCCCGGCCCCGATCGCGCATGGGCCGCGCTGATGCGCGGCTTCAGCAATGGCACATTGCTGGACAAGACAGTCGGCACCCTCGAACACATGTTCTATGGCTGGCTGGTCGCATCCGTCGTCGGCATCGCACTCGGCGCCATGATCGGCTCGTCCAGGGCGATGCGCAGCTATGTCGCTCCGTCGCTGGAATTCCTGCGGCCCCTGCCCGTATCGGCGATCATTCCCGTCGCCATCGCCCTATTCGGGCTGACCCAGGGCATGGCCCTGTTCGTCATCGCTTTCGGCGCGATCTGGCCGATGCTGCTTGCGACCGTTCACGGCTTCGGCGCAGTAGAGCCGCGTCTCTATGAGGTCGCGCGCTCGCTGCATATGTCGCGCCTCGCGGTGATCTTCAAGATAGCTCTGCCATCTGCGAGCCCCGACATCATCTCCGGCATGCGACTCAGCCTGACCGTGTCGCTGATCCTGGCGGTGGTCTGCGAGATTCTCGCGGGGCTCGACGGCCTCGGCCACTGGGTGCTGCTCTCGGCACGCGCGTTTCGCTCGGCAGATCTATTCGCCGGCGTGATCCTGCTCGGCGTGATCGGCTATGTCACCGCACTGGCGATGTCGATGGTCGAGCAGCGCCTGCTGCGGTGGCGGACAAGCGGGCATTGAGAAACATACTCGTCGTTCCGGGGCGCTCGCTCTTGCGAGCGAACCCGGAACCTCATCCTGTGACTCTCTGATCGCGCCAAACACCACGAGGTTCCGGGTTCGCGCGCGAAGAAGCGCGCGCCCCGGAACGACGAGTGTGGGGTTGCGCGTGAGGCTATTTCGCAAACACTTTCCCGATCGCCGCCTGCGCGTCGCTTTGAATCTGCTTGAGATGATCCGCGCTGCGGAAGCTCTCGGCATAGATCTTGTAGACGTCCTCCGTGCCGGACGGCCGCGCGGCGAACCAGCCATTGGCGGTCGAAACCTTGATGCCGCCGAAGGACTGATCGTTGCCGGCCGCCTTGCTTTCGGTCTTGGTCACCGCATCGCCGGCGAGTTCGGTCATGCCGATCTGCTCCGGCGTGACCTTCTTCAGCACATTCTTCTGCTCGGGCGTCGCCGCGGCATCGATGCGCTCGTAATAGGGCACGCCGAATTCCTGCGTGAGCTTCTCGAAGCGCTGGCTCGGATTTTCCTTGGTCACCGCCGTGATCTCGGCGGCGAGCAGGCCCAAAATAAGTCCATCCTTGTCGGTGGTCCACACCGTGCCGTCCTTGCGCAGGAACGAGGCGCCAGCGCTTTCCTCGCCGCCGAAGCCGAACGAGCCATCGACGAGACCGTTCACGAACCATTTGAAGCCGACCGGCGTCTCGACCAGTTGGCGGCCGAGCTTGTTGACCACCCGGTCGATGATAGCGCTGGAGACGATGGTCTTGCCGACCGCCGCATCCTTGCGCCAGTGCGGCCGGTGCGCGAACAGATAGTCGATGGACGCCGCCAGATAATGGTTCGGATTCATCAAGCCGCCGGTGCGGGTGACGATGCCGTGGCGGTCGGCATCGGTGTCGTTGGCGAAAGCGACGTCGAATCTGTCGCGCATGCCGATCAGCTTGGCCATCGCATAGGGCGACGAGCAGTCCATGCGGATCTTGCCGTCCCAGTCCAGCGTCATGAAGCGAAAGGTCGGATCGATCGCGGTATTCACGATGGTCGCATCGAGCTTGTAGCGCTCGATGATCGGCTGCCAGTAATGTACGCCGGCGCCGCCGAGCGGATCGATGCCGATCTTGACGCCTGATGCGCGGATCGCCTCCATGTCGACGACATCGGCGAGGTCGGTCACATAGGGCGTGATGAAATCGTAGCGTTTCACGAATTCGGATTTGCGCGCACGCGCGATCGGGATGCGCCTGACGCCGGCCATGTCGTTCTCGAGGAAGCCGTTGGCAGCTTTCTCCATGATGCCGGTGATGTCGGTATCGGCCGGGCCACCGTTCGGCGGATTATATTTGAAGCCGCCGTCTTCCGGCGGGTTGTGCGACGGCGTGACCACGACGCCATCGGCCAGACCGGACGAGCGGCCCTTGTTGTAGGTGAGGATGGCGTGGGAGATCACTGGCGTCGGCGTATAACCGTCGTCCTGGTCGATCCGCACATGCACGCCATTGGCGGCGAAGACTTCCAGCGCGCTGACCAGCGCTGGTTCAGCCAGCGCATGGGTGTCGATGCCGATGAACAGCGGACCATCGATGCCGGCACCCTTGCGGTAATCGCAGATCGCCTGGCTGACGGCGAGGATGTGGTTCTCGTTGAAGGAATTATGGAGCGCGGAACCGCGATGGCCGGAGGTGCCGAAGGCGACGCGCTGGGCGGGGATGGACGGATCCGGCTTGCCGGCGAAATAGGCCGTCACCAGCCGAGGCACGTTGACCAGCAGGGACGGATCGATGGTTTTGCCGGCCAGCGGACTCACATGAGCAGCCATTTGTTCTCCTTCGCACACCAAGACCCCAGACGCGGCGCAACCGTCGCGGGGGTCAGGACTCATGGCATGTTTTGGAGGACAAATCAGCCGGTTATGAGGGGCACCGGCATGCCGCCGAAGGGCTCAGGACTGCCCGAAGGTCCCGCGCGAGACCCAGGCCAGCGGCAGGGCGAAGCAGACGAACATCGTGACCACGGCGGCGGCGACCAGCATACTGTCGAAAGGCATATCTCTTCTCCTTGAGTGACGGAGAAGGGCTTGCGCCTCGCGCGATGACTGCGCCTTGAGGTGGGTCAAGATTGCGGTGGGAGATGCGGCGCTGCCCTCGCCCCGCCGCGCGAAGCAAAGCTTCGTTAGGCGGGGAGAGGTAAGAAAACGAAGCTAGGCCGCGGCGAGTTGATCCAGCCGATCGGTGGACAGCAGGCGCACGCCATCGGGCACCACCAGCACGGTCTTTTCCTTGGCGAGCTTGGTCAAGGTGCGGCTAACGGTTTCGATGGTCAGGCCGAGATAGTCGGCGATGTCCTGGCGGCTCATGGGCAGTGGCACGTTGACCGACATCGCGCCGATGCGGCCATAGCGCGCCTGCAGGTTCAGCAGGAAGGCGGCGACCTTCTCGTCGGCGGTGCGGCGGCCGAGCAGCAGCATCTGGTCCTGCGCGAGGCTGAGTTCATGGCCGGCAAATTCATGCAGGCGGCGCAGCAGATGCGGCTTGCCGTCCACATAGCTGAGAAACTGGGCGCGGGAGAAACGGCAGACTCGCACCTGCGTTACGGCCTCGGCGGCGACGCCGTAGCGGTCCATCAGCGCAAGTCCCAGGAAATCACCGGGCAGCGCGAAGCCGACGATCTGACGGCGGCCATCGGGCAGCGACTTGTAGAGCCGGACGATGCCTTCGGTCACGTTGAACACGCTGCCGGCCAGCGCGCCCTGATCGAACAGCATGGTCTTGGCCGCGAAATTCTTGACCTGGCTGAGGCGATCGAGTTCGTCGAGTTCCGCCGGTTCCAATGCGCCGCAGACGCTGAACAGGCGCACCTTGCAATCGTCGCAGCCGTTGTTGCTGCGGCCGTGCTTGCAGTCGCGCTCTCCGGCACAGGTCTCGGCCGCTGGTTCCGCGAAGGTCATGGCACTGTCCATCTTCGGTTTGGTCATATGTGGCAGGTCTTGAAAATCACTCTACACCATTTGACATGGATCAATCGTGGACGCTTTGACCCATATCAATGTCGGAACAGCCCATCCCCGCCAATTTCGCAGGCCATGCGAGAATCCGGCCATGAATGAGGAATATCAGGCGCAACCAATGACTTGGGCGGACGCTCGCGCGGCCTATCCGCTCGTCTATCTGCATGATGCCAGCGTTACACTGGATGCATGGCTGGATTTCGTGCGCCGGCGGACCGATGCCGATGGCGGCGACAACGGGCTGATCGTGATCCGCGACCGGCGCGATATCGTCCATGCGCTGTTTGCCTACCGGGTCGATCTCGACCTGCGCGGCACCAAACAACTCTGTATCGCGCAGCTGATCGTGGCCCAGATTCCCGGCTCGCAGATCGACCATGCGGTGGTCGCCTCGACCAGCCAGGTCGCGGCGTCGCTGGGCTGCCCGAGCATCGTGATCGAGCAGCCGTTCCAACTGATGCCGGGCGCGACGATGCGGGCTCCAACAGCCGCATAGGCCTGCGATACGATGTCCCGCGGGGTTACAGGATGAAGTCGTCCGCTTTCAGACTCGCGACATTGACCTCGACCTGAAAGTCGGTGCTGCCATCGCCATTGACATCGCCCTGCAGCAGATGATCGGCATAGCGCAACTGTCCCGCGATGTGGCCGAAAGCAGCGGCGCCAACAAAGGCGAAGGCCTGATGGCCCGCAGCATTGCTGTCGGCATCGATCGCCGAAAGATCGATCCGGTCTCCGGTCGCGAAATCCGTGATCCGGTCCATCGCGCCGGGCGTGCTGTCGGCGACCACCGTGAATACGAAGCAATCGGCACCCGCGCCGCCAGCAAGCATATCGGTACCTGCGCCGCCGGCGAGGACATCGTCACCCGCATTGCCCCAAAGCTGATCGTTACCGGCACCGCCGTGCAGAATGTCATTGCCGGCGCCGCCGGTCAGCGCATCGTTGCCTTCGCCGCCATCCAGCACGTCATTGCCGTCGCGACCGTCCAGAACATCCTTGCCGCTGCCGCCTGATAACGTGTTGGCGGCACCGTCGCCGATCAACGTGTCGTCGAAGCGACTACCAATGACGATCTCGATCGAACTGAAACTGTCACCGGCGGCATCGCCACCGCTGCCCGTACCGAGTGTCAGATCGACATGAATACCGGCAGACGATGTCTCGTAACGCACGGTATCGATGCCAGCCGCGCCGGCGAAAGCATCGGCGCCCTTGCCGCCGACGAAAATGTCATTGCCGTCACCGCCCCACATGCGGTCGTCACCATCGCCGCCGAACAGAAAATCATTGCCCGAATCGCCGTAGAGAAAGTCGTTGCCGCCGTCGCCATGCAGGACGTCATGTCCCGCCGCGCCATGAATTGTATCGCGACCGTCGCCGCCGTGAATGACATCGTTATCCGCGGTGCCGGAGATCATGTCGGCAGCCGGCGTGCCGTTCGTGATCGTGTTGAACGACATGATGCGACCGTGGATGTCGTCGGACCCGAGGGGCGGCACATAGGCTGTCCATGTCGCGAGCAGTTCTCCATCGTCCAACGAGATCAGGCTCGGCAACGAATCGATATTGCCGACTGCAGAATTGACCACGAAATCCGGTCCGCTCACCGAACCATCGGCATTCACGATATGACCGAGAATCCCATTGGTCCCGGCGCTGAAATCACTGCCTTCCCAAATCACCACCGCGCGGCCGTCAGGCAAGGCGGCCACCACAGGAGAGTTGGCATAAGCGGCGTTCGACGCGTTGATGATGATGTCCGATACACTCACGGACCCATCGGCATTCAGAATCCGGCCATGCACATCGTTTGAAAATGTACCGACCTGCTGCTGCGTCCATGTCAGCAGGATACGCCCATCCGCGAGTTCGGCAGCGGAGATGCCATTCTGGTCCATGCTGGATGCAGGCAGCAGCGGAAAGTCCGGCGACGTCGATGTTCCGTCGCTGTTGATGAAGCGGCCCTCGACATGGGCGCCAGCATCCGGGGAGATGTCGGTCCAGAATGTCAGCGCGCGTCCATCCGACAGCGCGATCGACTTCGCGCCGAGCTGGCTGCCGGCGAGATCGCCATTGACGATGAAATCGGTCCCCTCGGGCGCACCATGCGCATCAAGAACACGCCCGCGGATCTCGAGCGGATAAGGATTCGTACCGCCAGAGGAATCCTCGTTCGAGGTCCAGGTCAGCAGGATGTGCCCATCGGCCAGCACCGTCGCATTCGGGCCAGGCTGCCCCAGCGCCGTCGGCGTCGTATTGACGATGAGGTCGGGGCCGCTCACTCCATCGGCAGTGACGATACGTGCATGGATGTCAGCAGTCGTGTCGGATGCAAATGCCCCCCAGGACACCAGAGCGGAACCATCCGCAAGCGTGACAATGGTTGGCAGGATGATGTCCCGCGGCGATGTCGTTGCGATGATGAAATCGGATGCTGTCGCTGCTCCGTTCGCGTCGAACACGCGGCCACGCAATTCGAAGCCGCTGGTGAACCCATCCTGATCTCTCAGTTCCGAGCTCCAGACCACCATCACCCGGCCATCGGGCAGCGTGGTCTGTGCCGAATAGGCCTGACCAAAGTCCGTCGTACTGTTGACGGGAAATTCCAGCCCGACAAACGCCATGATGCAGCCCCCAGCTCATTTCGCCGGAGCGTGAATCTGCAATCGGACGAATCTGGGGCTGATATTTGTCGAGCGCGAATTGTTCGTGCTCGCATTGAATCAATTGCATCCCATTGTGCATTCGGCGCGGCCGCCTTGTCTCGATGCAACGAGCACGCTTGCGATCGAGCCACCGCCCCGCTCTGTTTCATCGCACATCGCGATGTGCTGTTTTCACACGCAGATTGAGTCATGCGCGGCGCTGATGGCCGCACACGCATGGTCACATCCTTGTTGCAGTGGCCGCGGGTGTCTGTCTCGCAATCCTTGCATTCCGCAAAGTGCAGGACGCTGCTTTCCCACGCACCATTGTCGACGCGCTCCGCGCGACCGCCACGGCATTTGGCTCGTGTCGATTTAAAATCGATATTATCGATTACAAGCGCGAATAATATTCGTTTGTCAAAATTCACGGCAGTCCTAAGCTGGATGGAACCGAGAAGCGACGCTGCGCCCCGGCCACACAGGAGCCGACCATGAAAACGATCATCCACCCCGACATATCGGTCGCTCTCGCGCTGTTCGCCTTTGCCGCGGCGATCATCGCACGCCTGACAGCCACCAAGCGTTCCCCGCACCGCGCCGATCAGATCGCGGCCATCGTTGCGACATCGGGATATCCGTCCGGCGCCTAGGCGCGCCTCAGCCCCGCATCACGTCCGCCTTGCCGGACGTTTCGGCGCCCTCGCCTGACCAGCAGGCGCGGGCTTTTTGTTGGCCGCGTCACGCGCGAGGCGATGCATGAGTGCGACCGCTTCGGCGATGATCGCATCGTCGCGATCGCCGGGATAGACGACATAGGCTGGCATCGAAAATTCCGGCGCATCGGCGACGGTATGCAGCCGCCCAGCCTTCAGCTGGGGTGCAACGATGCGGCGTGGGAAATATCCGGAGCCGCCATTCTCCAGCACATGCTGCAGCCCGAGCCAGCCGATATTGGCGGTGAGCGATGGCCCGGCGAAATCGGGGAACAGCGCCATGTGGCGGGCGTAGAATTCCGGGCCCCAGTCGATATAGACGTAACCCGACTGTGGCTCCGGCGCGCTGTGCGTGCTGGTCGAGACCAGAATGAGCTGCTCATCGAACAACTGCTCGACCTTGAGACCGGGCCGGCTCTGCGGCGTATACATCACGCCGATATCGATCCTGCCTTCGACGAGGCCCTGCATCAATTCGGCTTCAAGAGCGCTCTCGGCGCGGATCGCGATATCCGGATGTTTCGCGCGCATCAGCGGCAGCCAGTGCAGCAGATGCTCCTCCCACAGCCCAATGCGACCGCCGACGGTCAGCGTACCGCTGAAGCCTTTCGCAATGCCGACATCCTGCCGCGCATGTTCCACCGTACGTACCAGCGTGGACGCGTGTTTCTGAAACTGGCGGCCGGCGGGCGTCAGCATCGCACCGGCCTTGTTGCGGACGAACAGCGTCACGCGCAGCAACTGCTCGAGCGTCTGGATCCGCGCACTGACCGTGGACTGCGTGACATGGAGTTTGTCCGCCGCAGTCACGAAATTGCCGGCGCTCACAACTGCAAGGAATGTCCTGGCCAGTTCGGTGTCCATGACAAATGCCTCCCGGCTACGCGCCCTCGTCGAGCGCGACCATCTCGCGCTTCTTGCGCAGTGCAGGCAACAGCGGCGCGATCAGCAGCACCACTGCCAGCGCAAGACACCCCGCCGAAATCGGCCGCTCGATGAAGGTCATGAGATTACCTTGCGACAGGATCAGTGACTTGCGGAGATTGTTCTCCAGCAGCGGACCCAGCACAAAGGCCAGCACCAGCGGCGCGGGCTCATAGCCGAACTTGCGCATGAAGTAGCCGATCACGGCGAAGCCGATCATGACATAGACGTCGAACACATTGTTGCTGCTGCAATAGACACCAATGATCGTGAACAGGATGATCAGCGGGAACAGCACATTATAAGGTAGCTTCAGCAGCTTCACCCACATGCCGATCAGCGGCAGGTTCAGCACCAGCAGCATGAGGTTGCCGATATACATGCTGGCAACGATGCCCCAGAACAGTCCGGGGTTCTGCGTGATCAGCAGCGGACCGGGCTGCAGCCCATGAATGACGAAGGCGCCGAGCAGCAGCGCCATGACGACGTTCGGCGGAATGCCAAGGGTCATCAGCGGAATGAACGCACCGCCTGCTGCCGCGTTGTTCGCGGCCTCAGGTCCGGCAACGCCTTCGATCGCGCCATGACCGAAGCGCTCCGGATGTTTCGACAGCCGCTTCTCCAGCGCATAGGACGCGAAGGACGCGACCACTGCGCCGCCGCCGGGGAGGATTCCGAGGAAGAAGCCGAGGATGGTGCCACGCCCAATCGGGCCGGCGCTGGCCTTCCAGTCTTCCATGTTGGGCAGGAGCTGCGTGATCTTGGCATTGATGATGTCGCGCTTGATGACCTGCTCGGTGTTGAGCAGCACCTCGCCGAGCCCGAACAGACCCATCACCACGGGCACGAGGCCGATGCCATCGATCAGCTCGATCCGGCCGAAGGTCAGCCGCGGCTGCGCCGTGATACTGTCGAGGCCGATGAGACCAAGCACGATGCCGATACAGGCCATTAGCAGCGCCTTGGCCATCGAGCCTTGTGTCAGGAAGGTCAGCACCACGAGGCCGAGCACCATCAGGCTGGCGTATTCGGCGGGACCGAAGGCAATGGCGACCGAGGCGAGCGACGGCGCTAGGAGCATCAGCATCACCAGCGCGAAAGTACCGGCGATGAAGGAGCCGAGCGCGGAGATGCCAAGCGCCGGACCGGCGCGGCCCTGCTTCGCCATCTGATGGCCGTCGATACAGGTGACGACGGAGGCGGCCTCGCCGGGGATGTTGACCAGAATCGACGTGGTCGAGCCGCCATACATCGAGCCATAATAGATACCGGCCATCATGATGATGCCGGACTCGGGCGTGCCGGACAGCGTCACCGGCAGCAGCAACGACATCGCCGAGATCGGCCCGATGCCCGGCAGCACGCCGACCAGGGTGCCGATGAAGACGCCGATAAAGCAGTAGAGAATATTGACGGGCTGCAGCGCGACGCCGAAGCCGTGCATGACATTGACGAGAACATCCATGATCTGTGTTTCCCGTCAGCCGATTTCAAACATGCCCGAAGGCAACTGGATCAGCAGGCCGCGTTTCAGCACCCACCACACACCAACAGGCGCCAGCACCGCGAGCGGGATCGCCAGCGTCCAGCGCACGGGATCGATGACGCGCAACAACACCAGCATCAACGGAATGGTCGAGATCAGGAAGCCTAGCGGTTCGAGCGCGAAAGCATAGGCCGAGAGGATGACGATGATCACGCCCGGCTTGCCCCAGCTTGCGCCTTCCCATCGCGAGCCAAAGGTCGGTCCGCCTTCCGTTACCGAAGCGAGAACGATAGTGAGCGCGAAAGCGCACATCAGCAGGCCAATATAGAACAGCATGAAGCCGGAGCCGGGATCGTTGATGGTGCCGAGCTTCAGCTTGAGGCCGGAGCGAATGACGAACACGCCAAGCGCAATGCCGAGCACGCCGGTCCAGAGTTCTGAATTGTTGAGCCGGAATGGCGGGCGGGTTTGATCAGTCATCGTTTCTGTCCCGGGACATCGACATGAAATGAAGGCGCATGCGATGGACCCATCGCATGCGCCTGACGTCGTTATTCGACGATCAATTCGGCTTCTTGCCCAACCCGATTCCCTCGATCACCTTGCGCTCTGAATTGGTGACCTCGACAACGAATTTCTTGTAGTCCTCGGTGTTCTTGTAGTTCGGCACCATGTCGTATTTCGCCAGCGTCGCGATGACGGCGGGATCCTCGATGGCCTTCTTGAAGGCGTCGTGCAGCTTGGCGACGATCTTCGGATCCATGCCCTTCGGCCCGGCGATGCCGAACGGTGAGTCATAAACCATCGGATAGCCGCTTTCCTTCAGCGTCGGCGCATCCGGGAAATTTGGCGAGCGCTTGTCGGTCCACACCATCAACAGACGCAGCTTGCCGGCATCGACCAGCGGCCGCCAGCCGGTGGAATCCGCCTGCAGCATGGTGTGATTGCCGAGCACGGCAGCGTTGGTTTCAGCACCGCCCTTGAACGGCACCTGCGTGAGCTTGATGCCGGCCATCGCCGCGATCTGCTCCATGCCGACATGCAGCGAGGTGCCGGTGCCCGGCGTCGCATAGGTCACCTTGCCCGGATTGGCCTTGGCGAAATCGACCACGTCCTTCCAGGTCTTGAACTGCGACTCCGCATTCGTGGTGATTCCGAACGTGTAGCCGGTGAGATGGATGATGTAGGAGAAATCCTTGTCCGGATTCCACGAGACTTCCTGCATCAGCGGCAGACGAAACACGGTGATGGGAATCTGCGAGATGGTGTAGCCATCCGGCTTCGCGGCGGCTGCCATAGTGGCCGGGCCGACCGTGCCGCCACCGCCGCCCTTGTTGTCGACGGCGATCGGCTGACCGAGGTGTTTCGACGCCGCGTCAGCAATGGCGCGCATCGAGATGTCGGTGGAGCCGCCGGCGGGCCATGGCACGATCAATGTGATCGGCTTGGTCGGATAGTCCTGCGCCTGGGCTGCACCGCCGAACATGGTGGCGGCCGCGGCGAGCGCGACAGCAGCGGACATAGCAAGGCGATTGCGTTGCAACATGTGTTTCTCCCTCTGCGATTCCGGGGGTGATGCCCGGACCGGCTGTATTTTTATTGTCGTTCAGTCTAGCCCGGAACAAACCCAGGAAAAGGACATGTTTCGAACCCGACTGCGAACGCGTCTTGCGTCTTTGGCAATCAACGATGATTTCACCGCCGCCGCAATTCGCAATCAGGATGAGCCATGCGACATTCCGTCTGCACGCGGAGATCGCCGGGCTAGAATATTGATCGCAGGGGAGAAAAATTCCGCCGGCAAAAATATCGAAAGAATTTTGGAGCCGATGTCGGATCGCGGCCGGGCCAACCGTCCTTTGCGGGACAATCGCCAAGAGAACACTCACAACGCATACCCACTGGAGTTCATCCGATGAGCAAAATGATCTTCGTCAACCTGCCCGTCACCGACCTGCCCCGCGCGGTCGCCTTCTATGAGGCGGTCGGCGCAACCAAAAACCCGCAATTCTCCGACGACACCGCCGCCTGCATGGTGTTCTCCGACACCATCCACGCGATGCTGCTGACCCATGATAAATATCGCCAGTTCACTTCGAAGAAGATCGTCGATGCAAAGACATCGAGCGAAGTGCTGATCTGCGTCTCCGCCGATAGCCGCGACGAAGTCGACGGTCTGGTCGCAAAAGCGAAGGCCGCCGGCGGCGGCGTGGATCCGACGCCGGTGCAGGATTTCGGCTTCATGTATGGCCGCAGCTATGAGGACCCCGACGGTCACATCTGGGAAGTGATGTGGATGGACATGGCCGCCGCGCAATCTGCGATGGCTCAGGCCTGATCGAGAGAGGGATAGCAGCGATGTCAAAGATCTCACCCTGCATCTGGTACGAGACCGAGGCCGAGGAAGCCGCTAGGTTCTACTGCTCGCTGGTGCCCAATTCCTCCATCGATCGCGTGCAGCGCGCCCCGATCGATTATCCCGGCGGCAAAGCAGGCAACGTGCTGGTGGTCGGCTTCACGCTGGCCGGCCAAAGCTTCATTGGCCTCAATGGCGGCAGCCCCGCCACATTCAGCACGGCCGTGTCCTTCACCATCCATTGCGAAGACCAGGCCGAAGTCGATCGTGTGTGGGACGCCATTTTGACAAATGGCGGCAAGGCAAATGCCTGTGGCTGGATCAACGACCGCTGGGGCGTGCCCTGGCAGATCGTGCCGAACGGCTTTACTGAAATGCTTGCCAGTGAGAATGGCGAGGGCGCCAAGCGTGCCATGACGGCCATGATGGGCATGGTCAAACTCGACATGGCCGCCCTGAAGAAGGCCTTCGACGGCGGCTAGACGTGGCCATAAGTGCCTGATCGGGCGGCGATAGCTGCCCGATCTCCAAATCGGCGACCGGGTTGCGGGAACATCTATTCAGGCACCGATTTCAGGCGCTACTTTGCTTGACATCGAGTCCCTCGACTTCTTATATGCCGCGCATTCGCCGGGGGACAATTTGTCCCCTCCGGATGCCGTGGCGGGGTAGCTCAGTTGGTTAGAGCACGGGAATCATAATCCTGGGGTCGGTGGTTCGAGTCCACTCCTCGCTACCAAATTTTCTGCCTACCAAATCTTGCAGACATGTTTCCAAGGCCTTGCATGCGTCGCGAGGCCTTTTTCATGCCCGCAGAGGTGCTTGCTCGGCCTGCGTCCGTGCCCGCTACGATGCCGCGTCTTCGCCCTCATGCAGTTCGGAAAAGATCTGCTTGTCCTGGAGAATGACTTCAGCGGTCTGCCTGTAATGCGCGGTGAGCAGATCCACGGCACGGTCCGCGTCGCCGCTCAAAACTGCAGTCATGATCGCCTGATGCTCGTCCGTCACATGGCGTGACGGGAAGGCCTTGCGGATCGACAGACGCCGATAGCGGTAGAGCTGGTCGGCGAGTTGTCCGCAGAACGCGATCAGGGACTGCGAACCGCAATTCCCGATCAAGGTGCGGTGATAGACGCGGTGCAGTCGCTCCCATTCCGGATTGTCTTCGAAGTGTTCGGCATTGAGCGAGCGCGGGGTTCGCCCGAGGCGATGCTGGGCGAGCAGCAGCTGCTCTTCCCATTGCGGCGTTGATGCCGCCATGGATTCCCGCAGCGCCAGACTCTCGACCCAGCACCGGGTCTTGGTCAGTTCGGCCAGTTCGCTGCGGCCGATATCTGCGACATAGAATCCGCGCTGCTCGCGGCACTCCACCAGACCATCGGCGGTCAGCCGGTTGAGCGCCTCGCGGAGCGGCGTCTGACCGGTCTGATACAGCTCGGTCAGGAAACGCATCTGGAGTTTCCGGCTCGGCTCGAGCCGTCCGGACAACAGGTCCTCCCGCAGCCGGTCATAGACCGTGCTGGCCTGGGTCGAGGACGGCGGCGGCAAAGCCAATTCCAGTGATGTTGTGTCCACGCTCTTAAATCCCGGAATCATCTGTCAGCCAGTCTCATTTTCTATACACTTTTTATGATTTCAGAAAAATCTATAAATTTTTGTTGTCGGGGCAAGTTTATATAGGATATGAGTTTGCCGAAGGTCCTGAGAGACCCTGGCCGGGAGGCACAACAATGTTTGGCAAGGCTGAGCAAGCGTTTGAGACATCAGCAGTTTTCGCAGCTGTCCAGCCGCGCATTGCCCGATCACAGTGCCTATGAGCGCCATCTCCCCATGCAGCTGCGGGATCGATGTCCACGCGCATGTCGTGCCCTCCTCCTTCCCGTCCTACCTGGGCGCGGCGGTGCCGGCCGATTGGCCGTCGATGGCGGATGCCAAACCCTGCCACAAGCATGTGATGATGGCCGGCCGCGTCTATCGCACGGTGTCGGATCGCTGCTGGGATGTCGCCAAGCGCGTCGCTGATATGGCGGAGATGGGACTCGGCTTGCAGGCCATTTCGCCGATGCCGGAGCTATTGTCCTATTGGATGGAGCCCGCAGCGGCGAATGATCTCCTCCGCTACATCAACGACCAGATGGCCGCGATGGTCATGCATTCCGGTGGCCGCCTCGTCGCCCTCGGCGCGGTACCGCTGCAAGACATCGACCGCGCCATTGCCGAGCTGCATCGGCTGAAGCACGAACTCAGCTTTGCGGGCATCGAGATCGGCAGCAACATCAATGGCAAGCCGATCGGATCACCCGACTTCGATGGATTCTTCGCCGAGGTCGAGAAGCTCGACATGGCGGTGTTCGTCCACGCCTTGCGGCCTTGCGGCATGGACCGCCTCGTCGGCCCTGCGCAATTGCAGCAGGTGCTGGCCTATCCGACCGATGTCGGCCTCGCTGCCGCATCCGTCATCACCTCAAACCTCTTGCTGCGCCACCCGCGCCTGCGCATGGCGTTCAGCCACGGCGGCGGCACGCTCGCGTCGCTGCTGCCGCGACTTCAGGAGGGATATCAGGTCTTCCCGGTATTGCAGGAGAGCATCCAGGAATCGCCGATCTTGCAGGCACGCCGGCTCTATTACGACGCGCTGGTCTATGACGATCCCACGCTGCTGCATCTGATCGCCAAGTTCGGCGCGACGCAGATCATGCTCGGCACAGACTACCCGTTCGCATTTCACGATCACACGCCGGCAACGCGCGCCGCATCGGCCATCGGCGACGAGGCCACGCGCGATCTCGTCCTTCATGCCAATGCAAGACGTTTCCTCGGCCTTGACGAGCAGGCTTCGCAATGACCCATTTCCCGATCTCCGCCCTACGCAGCGTCGATCTCGACACGCCCTATCTGCTGCAATCCGAGCAGTTCTACACATCTGTGTGGGGACTCGACCTCGTGACACGCCACGAAGGCGTCACTTACTTCCGGGCCAGCGGTACCGACCACCATGTCGTCGCATTGCGGCAGGGCGATCGCCCCGCGCTAAGGGCCATCACGTTCCGGCTGCATTCGGATGCGCAATTCGAAACGATCGCCGCAGCATCAGTGAAACACGGCGCCACGCTGCTCTCAGGCCCGGCTCCGAATCAGGGGCCCGATGGCGGAACGATCATGAGCATTCGCGCGCCCGGTGGCGGCGTGCTGCGCTTCGTTCATGGCGACCTGCAACATGCCGAAGCTCCGTCATCGGCCAACCGGCCGACACGCCTCGCGCATGTCAATGTCAACAGCACCGGCGTCGACAATCTCGCCGCGTTCTACGAACAAGCGCTCGGCTTTCGCCTGACCGACCGCTCGAAGATCATGGCCTTCGTTCGCTGCAACAGCGATCACCATGCCATCGTCATTGCCGACGCTGCCGTGAACGGGCTCAATCACGTCGCCTTCCTGATGCCGGATCTCGAAGCGGTGATGCGGGGCTCGGGTCGCATGATCGATGCCGGATTTCCCATTGCCTGGGGCGTCGGCCGTCACGGCCCCGGCGACAATGTGTTTGCTTATTTCATCGATCCGGTCGGGATCGTCATCGAATACACCGCCGAAGTTCTGCAAGTGGACGACAGCTATGTGGTGCGCGGCCCGTCGGAATGGGTCTGGCCACCCGGCCGCACCGATCACTGGGGTATCGCCCCGCCCAGGGCCGATCACGTCAAGGCGGCACAGACCGCGGTTCCTTATGCCGACTGGAGTGCCGCGTGACACTTTCATCCGAACGGCCGCAGAACGACTTCCAGGTTGTCGTGATCGGTCACGGCCCATCGGGCGCCGTCGCGGCCAGTCTCCTTGGCGACTTGGGCATCCGCACGCTGGCAATCGACCGTCAGCTAGAGGTCTATGACAAACCGCGTGCGATCGCGATCGATCATGAGATCCTGCGCCTGCTCGACAATATCGGCGCTGCCGAGCGCGTGCTGCCTTACGTTGCTCCATTCCCCGCCTCCCAGCATTTCGGCGCCAAAGGGCAGCTGATCCGCCGCATCGACATGGTCGCGGAGCCTTATCCGCTCGGCTACACACCCAGCATGGTGTTCACGCAGCCACCGGTCGAGGCTGCCTTGCGCGAACATGCCGCGGCCTATGACAGCGTCGAGGTCGAGCTGGGCACCGAACTGCTCGGCTTCGAGCGATCGACCGATCGTGTGACACTGCATTTGCGCGACGATCGCGGCACAACACGCGCCGTCACCGCCGACTACGTCATCGCTTGCGACGGCGCATCGAGCGGCACCCGGCAACAGCTTGGCATCGCATTCGAGGATCTCGTCTTCGATGAGCCCTGGCTTGTCGTCGATCTTCAGGTCAACGACGCCTCCCTCAGCAAGCTGCCGCAGACCGCGGCGCAATTCTGCGATCCATCGCGGCCCACGACCTTCATCATCGGCCCCGGCAATCATCGCCGCTTCGAAATCATGCTGCTGCCCGGCGAAGATCCGCGCGAGATGGAAACGGCCGCGCAGGTCTGGCGATTGCTCGCGCGCTGGATTACGCCCGATGATGCCACGCTGTGGCGTGCTGCGAGCTACCGGTTTCATGCGCTGGTCGCGAAGGAATGGCGACGCGGCCGCATTTTTCTCGCCGGCGATGCCGCGCATCAGCAGCCGCCGTTCATCGGCCAGGGCATGTGCCAGGGCATCCGCGACGTCGGCAATCTCGTCTGGAAGCTCGACCGCGTACTCCGCGGACAATCCAATGCAAAATTGCTCGACAGCTACGGCGAGGAGCGCGGCGAGCATGTGCGCCAGCTCACTTCCCGCATCAAGGCCATCGGCCATGTGATCTGCGAACGCGATCCCGACGCCGCAGCAGCACGCGACGAGCGCATTCTTGCGGAGGGTGGCGGCCAACCCCGCACCATCACCCGTCAGGAAATCGTGCCGCCATTGCAGACTGGCCTATTGGCGTTCCCGCTTCATGCAGCGCATGGCACGTTGTTTCCACAGCCATGGATCAGGACCGCAGAAGGACGGCGCCGTCTCGATAGCGTCGCCGGCACCGAATGGCGGCTTGTGCTCGATATGCGCAACGAACTGGAGCTCAGTCCCGATCTGCAAGCGATCATGACTCAGCTGGACATCAGGCCAATTCGCATCGGCCCTGCCGCCGATGACGTACTTACTGAAGAGGACGGCGTTCTCGCTGCCTGGTTCGACCGTCACGACTGTCGCGCCGCAATCGTCCGGCCCGACCACTACGTCTTCGGCGTCGCCAGCGAGACCAGCGCACTCGACGCGCTGCTCACCGATCTTGCGGAGCGGCTCCGATGATCAGGCCGGCCGCACAGCGTAAACACACCAGCATTCCCCACGGACATGCAGCTTCCAGAGCGAGGACATCACGATGAAGTTGGCAAGTTTTCAGATCGGCACCAGCAAGACTTGGGGTGTGATCGAGGGCGACGAGGCGCTCGACATCGGCGCGGTTCTTGGAGCGCGCTATCCCGATCTCAAATCCGTCATTGCAGCCGACGCGCTGTCCACGGTGCGTGATGCAGCCGACAAGGCCAGACGTATCCCGACGGCTGATATCACCTGGTTGCCGGTCATTCCAAATCCGGACAAGATTCTCTGCATCGGCCTGAACTATGAAATGCACCGCAAGGAAACCGGACGCGCCGAGGTCGACAATCCCACGGTGTTTGGCCGCTTCGCCAACAGCCAGACCGGTCATCTCACCAATATCATCCGGCCGAAGGTCTCGACCCACCTCGACTTCGAAGGCGAACTCGCCATCATTATCGGCAAGCCCGGCCGACACATCACGCAGGCCGATGCGTGGAGCCATATCGCCGGCTATGCCTGTTACAATGAAGGCAGCGTGCGCGATTTTCAGCGTCACACCCATCAGTTCACGCCCGGCAAGAATTTTCCGGAGACCGGCGGCTTCGGCCCCTGGATGATGACGCCGGACGAGCTCGGCGATGTTGCGCCGCTGCGGCTGCAGACCCGCGTCAATGGCCAGGTCGTGCAGGACGCCACCATCGATCAGATGATCTTCGATATCCCGCGTCAGATCGAATACTGCTCGTCCTTTACCCGCCTTGAGCCGGGCGACGTGATCGCCACCGGCACGCCGGGCGGCGTGGGCGCCAAGCGCACGCCTCCGCTTTGGCTGAAGCCGGGCGATATCGTCGAGGTCGAGATCGATCGGCTCGGCGTGCTGAGCAACGGCGTGGCCGACGAGACCTGATGCAAGCGGCAGCACGCGCCACCAGCGCCGCGGGCTGCTTCGCACGACAAGACCCGCTCGTTCAAAAAGCACGCCTCAACAAGCGATCAAAAATCGCAGGCCAACCATTTCAGGAGGAAATCCATGCTCACATTGTCCCGTCGTTTCTTGTTGAGCGGTGGCATTCTTTGCCTCTCGCTGCCCGCCTATGCGCAATCATGGCCGCAAAAGCCGGTGACGATCGTGGTGCCGCAAGCGGCGGGCAACAGCCCGGATGTGCTGTGCCGCATCGTCGCCGAAAAACTCTCCCGCTCGCTCGGACAACAATTCATCGTTGAGAACCGCCCGGGCGCCGCGAACCTCGTTGGCGCACAGACGGTCGCGCGCGCCGCCCCCGACGGCTACACCTTCCTGTTCGCGACGTCGGCGGCGCTGGTCACCAATCCCTATACGTTCAAGAAACTGCCCTACGACCCAGTGAAGGATTTCGTGCCGGTGGCGATGGTGGCGCGAAGCAATCACGTCCTGCTCGTCAATCCGGAAGTGAAGGCAAAGACGCTGGCGGAATTGATTGCACTCGAAAAATCCGCTCCCGGCTCCCTGAGCATGGCGGTCGACGGCGCGCGCAACATTTCCGGCCTGATCGCTCAGACCATCAACAAGCAGGCGGGCACCAGTTTCGTGCTGGTCCCCTACAACACGATCACCAACGCGATCCAGGACAGCCTGACCGGACGCACCCAGGTGACGATCCAGTCCGCATCGGTGGCTGAGTCCTTCATCAAGGCCGGTACGCTGCGGGCACTCGCCATTGCCGGCAACAAGCGCGTCGATTCATTGCCGGATGTGCCCGCGATCGCCGAGACGTTGAAGGGCGCGGATCTGCAGGGTTGGTTCATGATGATGGCCCCGACCGGGACACCTGCCGAGATCGTCGACAAACTCAGTGCCGAGATTGCGCAGGCCCTGAAATCGCCGGATGTGCAGGAGCGCGCGCCCGTGCTCGGCTTCGATGTCGCCTCCGGTGACGTGGTGACGCCTGCGGGCGCAAAGCGCTTTTACGACGCCGAGCTTATCGCCACGGGCAAGACGATTCAGGAACTCGGTATTCAACCTGAATAACCGCGGCCCAGCGCTTGTGCCGAACAACGGCAGCATCTCCACATGAAAACGCCCGCTGTGAAGCGGGCGCTTTGACATATTCAATCGGGAACGAAGCTTACGCCTCGTTGCCGCCTTCCTGCTGCGACGCCTCGAACAGGAACCAGGTGCGGCGCTCGGTGTCGTCGATGTAGTTTTCCAGCAGGCTGGCGCTGGCGATGTCCTTGGCGTCATCGCAAACCTCGTGGGCCTTGCGCATCGCCGCTACCATCTTCTTGTTGTCGTTCATCAGCTCGCGCAGCATCTCCACCGGGGGCACATAGGCCTCATCATTGTCCTTGATGGTCTGCAGCTTGGCGACTTCGCCGATCGAACGCAGCGTGCGACCGCCGATCTTGCGCACGCGCTCTGCCAACGGGTCTGTCGTCGCAAAAATCTGGTCGGACTGCTCGTCGAGCATCAGGTGATAGTCGCGGAAATGGCGCCCGCTGAGATGCCAGTGAAAATTCTTGGTCTTCAGGTAAAGCGCGAAAGCGTCGGCGAGCAACCCGTTCAGCGCCTTGGCCACCTTCTCCACGGCGTCGGCTGAGAGGTCAGTCGGGGTATTCATTTCGGCAGCGATTTTCGATGTCTTGGTGCTCACGTTACTTACCTTCCCGTGTCGGATGATTTGATGGCTGGAGGGTTGTCGTCAGGGCGGAAGATTTCAGGAAAAATCGGAGTGGTCTTGACGGAAAGCACTGCAAATTTCCGAAAACTGCGGTTCTTGAAGGAAAGGCGGTTTCCCACGCGCCTGAAAACGCTCTAGACCGTTTCAACGCATCACAAATATATGGGTTCCCGAGACGGGAACAACAATCGGGCCGGGCAGACGATGGAAGATTGGATCGATTATTACGATTCCACGCATACGATTTATGCGAGCAAGCTGCATCGTGACGTGCATTTCGAGGTCATCGCCCGCGACATCATTGGCTACATCGCCTCTCAGGATGCCGTCGTGCTCGACTACGCCTGCGGCGAAGCGCTCTCGGCCGCCAAAGTGGCCAATGCCTGCAGCAAGCTGATCCTGGCAGAGCCCGCGCCTGGCGTTCGCGGGCGACTGGTCGCCCGCTTCGCGCCCAACACCAAAATCCGGGTCCGGTCGCTGGAAGAGTTGCGCAACATGACGGCGCAGTCGATCGACCTGGCCGTCATGAATTCGGTGGCTCAGTACATGACAGGCCCCGAACTCGACGATGCCTTTGCGATCATCAAGCGGCTGCTGGCGCCTAGCGGCAAGCTGGTGGTCGGCGACATCCTGCAGCCCGATGTCGGCATGGCGACCGATGTCATGGCGCTGCTGAAGCTCGCCCGGGAACACGGCTTTCTGTGGGATGCGTTCGTTGGGCTTGTTCGCACGGCCCTCTCTGACTACCGCCAGCTGCGCACCAAGGTCGGCCTGCAGCGCTACAGCGAGGCGGAGATGCTGGCCAAGCTGACCGCGGCCGGTTTCCGGGCGTCGCGGGCACCGGTCAATATCGGCCATAATTCCTCGCGCATGACCTTCGTCGCCCATCACGCATTCTGAGGCATCGGCTGGGGCAAACGGACGGTTAAGGTTAACAGACGGTTTACAAAACTTACGGTGGATCGCCACGCCGTGATCGGTAACATTGTGCTCGGCCCGGTGGCGGAAATGTCTACGCGGGGGCGATGCATCGCTCTTTATCCTGGTTCAAGTCCAGGCTGGGCCTCCAACCTCTCAGACATTGACCAATGCGTCGGCCACCCGCGCATCGGCGCTGTCAGGCTTCGGTGAATTCCAGCACCGGAAGCTGCAGGCGCTCGGCATCGCGCTCGGCCGATGCGAGCACCGCATCCAGCAAACCCGGAAACCTGCTCTCGAGATCTTCGCGGCGCAGTTTCATCAACCTCGCCGTCCCCACCGCGCGCGTTTCCATCAGGCCAGCCTCGCGCAGTTTCGCAAAATGATAGGCGAGATTGGACTTGCCGCTGAGACCGTAGAAATCGCCGCAGCGCAATTCACCGACCTCTTTCTCGCGTTTGGCCAGATTGTAGACGATCGCCAGCCGGATCGGGTCGCTCAGGCAATCCATCACGCCAGGCAATTCGATCTGTTCGCGCGTGGGATGCGGGAGAATGCGGCTCATGACTCCTCAATACTGATTCCGGCCGGCTGTCGCAATGTTCAATATTTCTTGAACCATTTGACATTTTGCACCGCCGCATCAATAGTTCAACGAAGATTGAACTAAGGATTTGGCGATGAGCGTCTTCTGGCTGGCCCTGGTGGCATTTGCGATTGGGACCGAAGCATTTGTAATTGCTGGTCTTCTTCCAATCATGGCGGCGGACCTGAATGTCACGTTGGCGGCCACGGGACAATTGGTCACCGTTTACGCGATCACCTATGCCATCGGCTCGCCGATCCTGGCTGTGCTGTTCAGCAATTTTGACCGCCGCACCGTCGTCTCGCTGGCGCTGGTCTGCTTCATCGTCGGAAATCTTCTGGCGGCCGTTGCCAGCACATTCGGCACGCTCCTGCTATCGCGCATGCTGATGGCCGTCGGCGCCGGACTATGCATGCCGACCGCCATGGCCGTCGCAATCGCGATCGCTGCACCGGAACGCCGTGGCCGCGCCGCGTCGCTGGTGATCTCCGGCCTGACGGTGGCGACGGTTCTGGGCGTGCCGCTCGGAACCTGGGTCGGCAGTCATTTTGGCTGGCGGTCGACTTTCGTGATGGTCGCAGCGCTCGGCGCCGTCGCATTGGCCGGGCTGCTGCTGGGATTGCCCCGCGGTTTGCCACGCACTGCAGCCACACTCGGTCAGAGGCTTGCCGTCGCGCGCCATCCCGAAGTGCTGAAAACCCTTGCTGTGACCTGCATGTGGGGCCTCGGAGGCTTTACCTCATTCACCTATCTGGCTGTGCCGCTGCACCGGCTTGGCTTTGACGCCAACGGAATCAGCCTGGCACTGCTGGTCTTTGGCGTCGCCGCGGCCATCGGAAACACCCTGGGCGGCGCGATGTCCGACCGTATCGGGCCGCTCCGCACCTCGACGCTAGGCCTGATCGGCATGATGCTGTCACTGACGCTGCAATCGGCGGCCCTGACATTCGCACCGCCCGCCACTGCGGGTGTGCTGTTTCTGGTCTTCATTTTTACCCAGGGCATTGCCGGCTGGATGTTCTATCCCGGACAGGTCGCGCATCTCGTGCGCGTCACGCCGGAAGCCTCGGTCATCGCGCTCTCGCTGAACGCCTCCGCCATGTATATCGGCTTTGCCGCCGGCAGCGCGTTGGGCGGCGTGGTGCTGTCGACATTGAGCTCCAACCACCTCGGCTGGATCGGCGGCTGCGCCGAGGCGGCAGCCCTCGCGCTCGTCCTCGCCGGACACCTTCTGAAGCGCCCGAAACCGGCCCAAATTGCCGGTTGATGGCACCTTCAAAAGCCTTCCCCGCCCCGTTATAGTGGTCTAAAGACAGCCGCGCGCGAGGATCGGCCTATGGCTCCCTGAGGGGTCAATGGCTGATTTGGCGCCCGGGCCCGAGGGACGCGCGTATGCGCGCCCTTTTTTTGTGCCGATTTGTCACCACCGCGAGTTTAAATGCCAAAACGTACCGACATATCCACCATCCTGATCATCGGCGCCGGTCCTATCGTGATCGGCCAGGCCTGCGAGTTCGATTATTCGGGCACGCAAGCCGTCAAGACGCTCAAGGAAGAGGGCTACCGGATCGTTCTGGTCAATTCCAATCCGGCCACGATCATGACGGACCCGGAACTGGCGGACGCGACCTATATCGAGCCGATCACACCCGAGATCGTCGCCAAGATCATTGAAAAGGAGCGCGGCGACCGCTCCAAGGGTTTTGCGCTGCTGCCGACCATGGGCGGCCAGACCGCGCTGAACTGCGCGCTGTCGCTGCGCCAGCAGGGCACGCTGGAGAAGTTCGACGTCGAGATGATCGGCGCCACCGCCGAAGCGATCGACAAGGCCGAAGACCGCCAGCTTTTCCGCGAGGCGATGACGAAGATTGGCCTGGAGACGCCGAAGTCGCGGCTCGCCAATGCATCCGCGCTGAAGAAACAGTATCGCGAGCAGCATCAGGCCGAAAAAGCCAAGCTGACGGGCGACGCGCTGGCCGAGCACGAGCGGCAGTGGGTGCTGCATGAAGGCGACCGCCGCAAGCGTTATCAGGAGCATGCCCTCGGCCAGGCGCTGATGGCGCTGTCTGAAATTGGTTTGCCCGCGATCATCCGCCCGTCCTTCACCATGGGCGGGACCGGCGGCGGCATTGCCTATAACCGCGAAGAATTCCTTGACATCATCGAGCGCGGCCTCGACGCGTCTCCGACCAACGAAGTGCTGATCGAAGAGTCAGTGCTCGGCTGGAAAGAGTACGAGATGGAAGTCGTCCGCGACAAGAAGGACAACTGCATCATCATCTGCTCGATCGAGAATCTCGATCCGATGGGCGTGCATACGGGCGACTCCATCACCGTCGCGCCGGCGCTGACGCTGACCGATAAAGAATACCAGATCATGCGCGACGCCTCGCTGGCGGTGCTGCGCGAGATCGGCGTCGAGACCGGCGGCTCCAACGTGCAATTCGGCGTCAATCCCGCCGACGGCCGCATGGTCGTGATCGAAATGAATCCGCGCGTGTCGCGCTCGTCGGCGCTGGCCTCGAAGGCCACCGGTTTCCCGATCGCCAAGGTCGCAGCGAAGCTCGCTGTCGGCTACACGCTCGATGAAATCGCCAACGACATCACCGGCGGCGCAACCCCTGCGTCGTTCGAGCCGACCATCGACTATGTCGTCACCAAGATTCCCCGCTTCGCCTTCGAGAAATTCCCCGGCGCATCGCGCACGCTGACGACGTCGATGAAGTCGGTCGGCGAAGTGATGGCCATCGGCCGCACATTCCAGGAGTCGCTGCAGAAGGCGCTGCGTGGACTTGAAACCGGCCTGACCGGCCTCGACGAAATCGAGATCGAGGATCTCGGCCGCGGCGACGACAAGAACGCCATCCGCGCTGCACTCGGCACACCGACACCGGACCGTCTGTTGCAGGTTGGCCAGGCCATGCGTCTGGGCTGGACCGATGAGGAGATCTTCAACTCCTGCAAGATCGATCCGTGGTTCCTCGCCGAGATGCGCGGCATTGTCGAAATGGAAGCCAAGGTGAAGGCCAATGGCCTGCCCGCCAACGCCTTCGGCATGCGGACGCTGAAGGCCATGGGCTTCTCCGACGCGCGTCTCGCCGTGCTCGCCGGCAAGACCGAGGCCGACGTCAAGGCACTGCGCCGCTCGCTCGATGTGCGACCGGTGTTCAAGCGCATCGACACCTGCGCCGCCGAATTCGCCTCGCCGACCGCCTACATGTATTCGACCTATGAGTCGTCCTTCGCCGGCGCCTTCGCTGACGAGAGTCAGCCGTCGGACAAGAACAAGGTCATCATTCTTGGCGGCGGCCCGAACCGTATCGGCCAGGGCATCGAGTTCGACTATTGCTGCTGTCACGCCTGCTTCGCGCTCGCCGACGCCGGCTACGAGACCATCATGGTCAACTGCAATCCGGAAACCGTGTCGACCGACTACGACACTGCGGATCGCCTGTATTTCGAACCGCTGACTGCCGAAGACGTGCTCGAGATCATCGACACCGAACGTCAGAACGGCACGCTGCACGGCGTGATCGTGCAGTTCGGCGGCCAGACCCCGCTGAAGCTCGCACGCGCGCTGGAAGCCGCCGACGTGCCGATCCTCGGTACCTCGCCGGATGCCATCGATCTTGCCGAAGATCGCGATCGCTTCAAGCGCATCCTCGACAAGCTCAAGCTCAAGCAGCCGAAGAACGGCATCGCCTATTCGGTCGAACAGGCCCGCCTCGTCGCAGCCGATCTCGGCCTGCCGCTGGTGGTGCGTCCGTCCTATGTGCTCGGTGGCCGCGCGATGCAGATCATCCGCGAGGAAAGCCAGCTCGGCGATTACCTGCTCGGCACGCTGCCGGAGCTGGTGCCTGGCGACGTCAAAGCGCGCTATCCGAACGACAAGACCGGCCAGATCAATACGGTGCTCGGCACCAATCCGCTGCTGTTCGATCGCTATCTGTCTGATGCCATCGAAGTCGACGTCGACTGCCTGTGCGATGGCAAGGATACCTTCATCGTCGGCATCATGGAGCATATCGAGGAAGCTGGCATTCACTCCGGCGACTCGGCCTGCTCGCTGCCGCCGCATTCGCTCGACGACGACATGATCGCCGAGCTCGAACGCCAGACCCGCGACATGGCCCTCGGCCTCGACGTGGTCGGACTGATGAACGTGCAGTTCGCGGTCAAGGATCGCGACATCTACGTGCTCGAAGTCAATCCGCGCGCGTCGCGCACCGTGCCTTTCGTTGCCAAGGTGATGGGCATGCCGGTGGCCAAGATCGCCGCGCGTATCATGGCCGGCGAGAAGCTCGCCGACTTCAATCTGAAGAAGCGCAAGCTCGACCATGTCGGCGTCAAGGAATCGGTCTTCCCGTTCGCGCGCTTCCCCGGCGTCGATACGGTGCTCGGCCCGGAGATGCGCTCCACCGGCGAAGTGATGGGCATCGACCGCTCGTTCGAAATCGCCTTCGCCAAGAGCCAGCTCGGCGGCGGCACCCGCGTGCCGCGCAGTGGCACTGTGTTCGTGTCCGTGCGCGAAAGCGACAAGACGCGCATTCTCGATGCCGTGAAGCTGCTCTCGTCGAACGGCTTCAAGGTGCTCGCGACGTCGGGGACCCAGCGCTTCCTGGTCGACAATGGCGTCCCCGCCGAGAAGATCAACAAGGTGCTGGAAGGCCGGCCGCACATCGTCGATGCCATCACCAATGGCGAGATTCAGCTGGTTCTGAACACCACCGACGGGCCGCAGGCCCTGGCCGACAGCCGCTCGCTGCGGCGGGCTGCCCTCTTGCATAAAGTACCGTATTACACCACTCTTTCGGGTGCCGTGGCGGCTGCACAGGGCGTCCGGGCCTATCTGGGCGGGGACCTTGAGGTCCGCACATTGCAGAGTTACTTTTCCGAAGCCTGAATTCGGGCGGACTGCAGGTCCGACGAGATCAGCTAGGCAAGGCACGACCGGAACTCACCGGTCGCGTCTTTGTTTTGTTTCGGCACTCGAAGCCGGCGTCTGAACTGGCTGCAAGCGCAGCCAAGCCGACATCTTGCAGAACGAATGGTTTCATGCGCGCGCCGCCGCGTTCCGCATGACGTTAGAGGACGAAGAGAATGGTTGAGAAGGTCCCGATGACAGCAGGTGGCTACGCTGCGCTGGAGGTCGAGCTGAAGGAACGTCAGTCGGTGCACCGTCCGCGGATCATCGAGCAGATCGCCGAAGCGCGCTCCCATGGCGACCTCTCGGAAAATGCCGAGTATCACGCCGCCAAGGAAGAGCAGTCGCATAATGAAGGCCGCATCAGCGATATCGAGGACAAGCTCGCCCGCGCCGATATCATCGATATCTCGAAGCTGTCCGGCGATACCATCAAATTCGGCGCGACCGTGACGCTGATCGATGAGGACACCGAGAAGAAGGCGGTCTGGCAGATCGTCGGCGAGCCCGAGGCTGATGCCAAGAAAGGTCGCATCTCGATTACCTCGCCACTGGCGCGTGCGCTGATCGGCAAGAGCAAAGGCGCATCGGTCGAAGTCGTCGCTCCCGGCGGGGCCAAGGCCTATGAGATCACCAAGGTCGAGTGGCGCTGATCGACAGCGCTCAACGCGAAACAAGAAAGCCGCGCATGATGCGCGGCTTTTTTATTGTCCCCTGATTGCGGTATCCAGCCATCGCCACTCACGGAAACTTCTGGAATACTTCCACAGCTCATGTGTTTTCACACGAGAGTGACCAGCATTTTGCATTGCAGTAATGCTAGAAACGATGGTCATCACAGGGGGACTAATGACATGGACCAAGCCTTCGCTAAATTTCAGCCTGCTGCACTAAGCCTTTTCCGCTTCATCACCGGCCTGCTGCTGCTGCAGTATGGCATCGCCAAGATCTTCAAATTTCCGGTTCTGCCCTATTTCGCGAATATTCCGCCGTTGATCCAGGTCGCGGCAACGCTTGAACTCGTCGGCGGTGCGCTGCTGCTGCTCGGCCTGTTCACGCGCCCAGTTGCGTTCATCCTCGCCGGTGAAATGGCTTTCGCTTACTTCCTCGGCCACATGTTTAAAGGCGCGGATCCGGTTTTCCTGCCGCTGCTGAACGGCGGCACCGCTGCCATCCTGTTCTGCTTCTCCTGCCTCTATCTTGCGACGTCAGGCGGAGGCCCGATCAGCCTCGACGCTATATTGCGCAAGAAGAGCTAAGCTCGACATCACGGCAATAAAAAAGGGCGCTCACCGCAAGGTGGGCGCCCTTTGCTTTAACACTCGCTGCTAATCCGCGGCCCTCAGCTCGAGCGGCACGGCGGCTGCGTATTTCGAATTCTGCAGAACCAGAGACGTGCGGACATTGCGGACATGCGGTGCGGCCGTGAGATGGCCGACGAAATCCTGAAAGGTCGCCATGTCGGGCGCCACGCATTTCAGGATGAAGTCGATCTCGCCCGACAGCATCCAGCACTCCCGCACCAAAGGCTCCTTGCGGACGAAATCCTCGAACGCCTTGAGATCGGCATCCGCCTGGCTCGACAGGTGGACCGAGGCGAACACCGTAACATCGAAACCGAGCAATCGGGGATCCAGCAACCCGCGATAGCCCTGGATATAGCCAGCCTCTTCCAGGGTCCGGACCCGGCGCAGGCAGGGCGGCGGCGAGATGCCGACGCGCTTGGCGAGTTCCACATTGGTGATTCGGCCGTCGGCCTGGATTTCGCTGAGAATTTTGAGGTCGATGTCGTCTAGGCTTTTCGGCACGCGGCGCGGATCCTGGCTGGTATTCAAACAAACCGTTTGAACTCTCTTAGCGCAGGAGCCGCAACTTGCGCAATTTTATTGCGCGTGCATCGCAGAAATTAAGCGTCTCCGGGGGAAAAATTGCCGGGACGAATTGCAATTCTTGCATGGCTCGCCAGATATTCTACACTAGCAGACAAGACTTTCGACGCCGCAGCGACGTGTTCGCCGGCACATTTCGCCTCAGCAATGACCAATTTCCCTTCAGAAAGGGACTCGACCATGGCCGCCCCCATCCATGCCAAAGTCGTCATCATCGGCTCAGGCCCGGCTGGCTACACTGCCGCTATTTACGCCGCACGTGCGATGCTCGAGCCCGTCCTGATCCAGGGGATTCAGCCCGGCGGCCAGCTGACCATCACCACGGATGTCGAGAACTATCCGGGCTTCGCCGACGTCGTCCAGGGGCCCTGGCTGATGGAGCAGATGGAGAAGCAGGCGCATCATGTCGGTACCAAGATTGTCACCGATCTGGTCAGTGACATGGATCTGAACCAGCGCCCGTTCCGCCTGACCTGCGACAGCGGCGATGTCTATCTCGCCGAAACCGTGATCCTGGCCACCGGCGCGCAGGCGCGCTGGCTCGGCATCCCGTCGGAAGAGAAATTCCAGGGCGGCGGCGTATCCGCCTGCGCCACCTGCGACGGATTCTTCTATCGCAACAAGGAGGTGATCGTGGTCGGCGGTGGCAACACGGCCGTCGAGGAAGCTTTGTTCCTGACCAATTTCGCCTCGCAGGTCACCATCGTGCATCGCCGCGACCATTTCCGTGCCGAACGCATCCTGCAGGAGCGACTGTTCAAGCACCCGAAGATCAAGGTGGTCTGGAACTCGGCGCTCGACGAGATCCGCGGCACCGAAGGCCCGGCCAAGGTCACGCATGTTCGCCTCAAGAACGTCAAGACCGGCGCCACCACCGAGGTGCCAGCCGACGGCGTCTTCATTGCCATCGGCCACGCGCCCGCGACCGAACTCATCAAGGGCCAGATCAAGCTGAAGCCCTCGGGCTATGTCGAAGTGGCTCCGAATTCCACCGCAACCTCGATGCCCGGCGTGTTCGCTGCCGGCGACGTGGCGGACGAAACCTATCGGCAGGCAGTCACCGCCGCCGGCATGGGCTGCATGGCCGCCCTCGAAGCCGAACGCTATCTTGCCGCGCATGCTCATGACCGCGCAGCGGCCGAATGATGATCAAACGAACCCGCGACGGATTTACAGATATGGACTGGGACAAGCTGAAGGTGTTTCACGCGGCGGCGGAAGCGGGGAGCTTCACGCATGCAGGCGAGCAACTGGGCCTGTCGCAATCGGCAGTCTCACGACAGGTGAGCGCGCTTGAGCAGGAACTGGCGGTCTCGCTGTTCCACCGCCACGCCCGCGGCCTGATCCTCACCGAACAGGGCGACCTGCTGTTCCGCACCGCCCATGACGTGTTCATGCAGCTCCAGGCGGCACGCGCGAAGCTGACCGACAGCCGCGAGCGGCCGAGCGGCGACCTCAAGGTCACCACTACCCCGGGCGTCGGCATCAACTGGCTGATCCCACGCCTTGGCGAGTTCACCGCGCTCTATCCGGAAATCCGCATTTCGCTGATCGTTACCGACGAGGAACTCGACCTGTCGATGCGCGAGGCCGATGTGGCCATCCGCACCCGCAAGCCGACCCAGCCGGACCTGATCCAGCGCAAGCTGTTCGCCATGGGATTCCACGCTTATTGCTCGCCGGAATATATCAAGCATTTCGGCACCCCGCGCACCCTCGACGAGCTCGACGGGCACCGCATCATCATGCTCAGCGACGCCCAGGTGTCCCCGCACCTGCAAAACCGCAGCTGGCTGATCGATGCCGGGCGCAACGGCTCCGGCCCGCGCGAACCCTACTTCAAGGTCAACAATATTCTGGGCCTGATGCGCGCCTGCCAGCAGGGCTTGGGCATTGCAGCATTGCCGGACTACCTGGTCGAAGAAAACGATCGTCTGGTTCAGCTCTTCAGCGAGTCGGACTCAATTCAACTCGACACTTATTTTGTCTATCCCGAAGAGTTGAAGACGGTCGCCCGTGTGCAGGTGTTCCGCGACTTCATCGTCAGCAAGGCACAGCGCTGGCCGTCCTAACCCGCAATATTTCAGGGCAGATATGCCCACGCTTCCCAGCATGTCAGACATGCCAAGTGATGCGTTGCTGCATGCCACCTTCAGGGATCATACTTCTCAGATGCTGAGATTTTGCGCTGCGCATTTGTCCCCCTCCTCCAGTGGTGCGAAGTCTCAGTAATCCCTCTTGGAAGGTGATTGTGTCGGCCTCTCGAGGCCAATACCTCAGAGCCGGACTCGTTTGAGTCCGGCTTTTTTTTGCGCCCCCGAATTGTCAGTCCAGCTTCACTTTCGCCAGCCGGAGCGCATTCCCGATCACACTCACCGAGGACAGCGCCATCGCTGCAGCGCCGAGCATCGGCGACAGCAGGATGCCGAAGATCGGATACAGCACACCGGCCGCAATCGGCACGCCGGCCGCGTTGTAGATGAAGGCGAAAATCAGATTCTGACGGATATTGCTCATCACGGCCTTTGATAGTTCGCGCGCGCGCACCAGCCCCATCAGATCGCCGGTCAGCAGTGTCACACCAGCACTCTCGATCGCGACATCGGTCCCCGTGCCCATGGCGATGCCGACATCCGCAGCAGCCAGCGCAGGCGCATCGTTGACGCCATCGCCAACCATGGCGACCCGGCGGCCTTCGCCGCGCAGACGTGTGACCACGTCACTCTTGCGCTCCGGCAACACACCCGCCTCGACCTCATCGATACCCAGTGTCTTTGCGACGGCCTTTGCCGTCGTCGCATTGTCGCCGGTGAGCATGACGATCCGCAGGCCGTCGGCGCGCAGCTTCTTCAACGCATCCTGCGCCGATGGCTTTACGGGGTCGGCAATCGCCATCACGCCGGCGACGCTGCCATCGATGGCAACGAAGATGGCAGTCGCACCGTTCTGCCGCGCCAGCTCGGCGACGCCGTCGGAGCGCGTCGTATCCACTTTCAATTCGTCCATCAGCATCGCATTGCCGAGCGCAACGCGCTTGCCATTGACCACACCCGACGCGCCTTTGCCGGACGGCGAGGCGAAGTCACTGGCATCGCTCAGCACCACATTGCGTTGCTTTGCTTCATTGACGATGGCTTGCGCCAGCGGATGCTCGCTGGAACGTTCGATACTTGCAGCAAGTTGCAGAATGTCGCTTTCGTTGAACCCTTCCGCTGGCGAGATGCTCACCAGTTTCGGCTTGCCTTCCGTCAGCGTACCGGTCTTGTCGATCACAATGGTGTCGATGCTTTCCAGGCGCTCCAGCGCCTGCGCGTCACGCACCAGAATGCCGGCATGGGCGCCGCGGCCGACGCCGACCATGATCGACATCGGTGTTGCCAAGCCGAGCGCACAGGGGCACGCGATGATCAGCACGGTGACCGCAGCAACAAGCGCGAACGAGAGCCGCGGCTCTGGCCCGAATGTCGCCCAGGCGATGAATGCAATCACCGCCGCGGCGAGCACGGCCGGCACGAACCAGCCGGCGACACGATCCGCGAGACGCTGGATCGGCGCGCGCGAGCGCTGCGCCTTGGCGACCATGTCGACGATCCGCGATAACATCGTATCGCGGCCGATCTTGTCAGCCCGCAGCACGAGGCCGCCGCTCTGATTGACGGTACCGCCGATGACGCGCGCGCCTTCGACCTTGCTCACCGGCATGGACTCGCCGGTCACCATGGATTCATCCACCGACGAACGCCCCTCGGTGACGACGCCGTCGACCGGAATTTTCTCGCCCGGCCTCACGCGCAACAAATCGCCGATGGCGATGGCCTCGAGGGCGACGTCCTCATCACCGTCCTTGCCGATGCGCCGCGCGGTCTTCGGTGCGAGACCGAGCAGCGCGCGGATCGCACCTGACGTCTGATTGCGCGCGCGCAGCTCGAGCACTTGTCCGAGCAAAACGAGCACGGTGATGACAGCAGCGGCTTCGAAATAGACCGCCACTGCACCGTGATGGTCACGGAACGTGTCGGGAAACAGACCGGGCGCGAAGGTGGCCACAACGCTGTAGATCCAGGCCACACCGGTACCCATGGCAATCAGCGTGAACATGTTGAGATTGCGCGTTACCACCGAGCGCCATCCACGTTCGAAGAACGGTGCGCCGGCCCACAGCACCACGGGTGTCGCCAGCACCAACGAGATCCAGTTCGATGTGGTCTGCGATACCAGTTGCATCAGGCCGAGATGCGCGCCCATCTCCAGCACGAACACGGGCAATGTCAGTGCCAGCGCGATCCAGAAGCGCCGGGTCATGTCGATCAGTTCAGGATCGGGCTTGTCGTCGAGCGAGACCTGCTCCGGCTCCAGCGCCATGCCGCAGATCGGACAGCTCCCGGGTCCTTCCTGACGGATCTCCGGGTGCATCGGGCAGGTATAGATGGTGCCGGCTGGCGCGGGCGGCGCGGGCTCCTTCGGCTTCAGAAAACTCTCGGGATCCGCATTGAACCGCTCGCGACAGCGCGCGCTGCAGAAGAAATACTCGTGGCCCTGATAGATCAGACGGTTCTTGGCGGTGGCGGGATCGACGGTCATGCCGCAGACCGGATCGAGCACTTTGGTCGGTGCAGCCTCGGGGTGATGGTGACCATGCGAACAGCATGCGCCATGCGTGTGACCGGCGTGGGCATCGTGCCCCGTATGCGCGTGAGTTGTCTCTGCCACCGTGACCTCGCCTCTTGAAACATATACCCTATGGGGGTATATGGACCTCATGCGCAGCGAGATCAAGACGTCCTGTTTAAAACGCCTCAAACGGATCGAAGGCCAGGTCCGCGGCCTTGCCGGCATGGTCGAGGCCGACCGCTATTGCATCGATGTGGTTACGCAGATCGCCGCGGCCCGCGCAGCGTTGCGACGCGTCGAGGAAGAGATCCTGCGCGACCATGTCGCGCATTGCGTGGAGCACGCGATCTCGTCAGGCGACAAGGCCGACCAACGCCGCAAGATCGCCGAGTTGATGGACGTAGTCAGCCGCGTCGACCGGTGACGCGAATGCGACGAGCGGCCGCGATGTTGGAAAACGGTTGATCAGTCGTTACGGTTTTTGCCCGGTGAGGGTGGCGCTGAAATGCGACCACACCTTTAGGTCATCAAGAGCCGGCGAATATCCGCAAAATTTACGGTTGGATAAGCATGCGCAGCGATAGCACACGGGGCGATCTAATAGCGCCGATCGCCGGTATTTACGTGTCTTTACGTACTTATATCTAACGTCCCGCGCAATTGCGGTAATCCCGCTCGCGGTATCTGTACATGCTTACGATCTATAACTGCATCGCCAATGCCCATGATTTCAGGCTCGTCGGACTTGCGGCCATCATCTGCGCGATCGCGTCCCTCGCTGCTATCAACCTGCTCCGTCATGCGCGAAGCGCCACAGGCCAGATGCGCCTCGTCTGGCTCGCGGTATCCGCGATCTCCACGGGCTTCGGCATCTGGGCCACGCATTTCGTAGCGATGCTGGCATTCTCGCCGGGGATGCCGAGCGGCTACAATATCGTACTTACGGTCGTCTCGCTGATCGCCGCGCTGCTGCTGACCGGCGCCGGCCTCGCCGTATCGTTGATCCCGAATTTTCGTGCCGGCCTCTGGATCGGCGGCGCCGTCGTAGCGGGTGGCATCGCGGCGATGCATTACACCGGCATGGCCGCCTTCGAACTTCAGGCGCGCATCAACTGGGATACGACGCTCGTCATCGTCTCGATCGTATTGGGAGCCGTGCTCGGCGCGATCGCGCTTCCGGTAGGGTTGCATGGCACCACCCTGCGCTGGAAGATCAGCGGCGCGCTGCTGCTAACGCTCGCGATCTGCACTCACCATTTCACGGCGATGAGCGCGGTCACGATCACCCCGGATCCGACCATCGCCGTCTCGCCGCTCACCATCCCCGCCGGATGGCTCGCACTTGGCGTCTCATTGATCAGCTTCGCCATCATTGGCCTGGCGCTGGCTGGCATCGTGCTGGATATCCGTGATCACCGCCGCTCCGATCTCGAAGCCGACCGCATGCGCGGCCTCGCCAATGCTGCCGTCGAAGGGCTGCTGGTGTGCGACGGCGACACGATCGTCACGGTCAACACGTCCTTCGCCGCGCTGGCGGGATCGTCCGCTGAATTGCTGATTGGCGGGCGTCTACAAGACTGCTTCCCCGATGGAGATACGCGGACTCAGATCATGAGCCAGCCTGACAAATCGGTGGAAGCGAGCCTGCGGCAGCGCAACGGCCAGACGATTCCGGTTGAATTGATCCTGCGTGGAATCGACTTTGCGGGGAAGCCACATCAGGTCATCGCTGTACGTGACCTCCGCGAACGCAAGCAGGCCGAACAGCACATCCGCTATCTCGCCCACTACGACTCCCTGACCGGACTGCCCAATCGCGGCACGTTCCATGATCGAATCGATCAGGAGATTGCGACACTATCCAAGGACCGCCCGCTCGCCATACTCGCTTTGGATCTCGATCAGTTCAAACAGGTCAATGATCTGTTCGGCCACGCCGCCGGCGACAAGGTCCTCAAGAGCGTAACGGCGCGCATCACCGCCCTGCTTGGCGAAGGCGAGATGATGGCGCGTCTTGGCGGCGACGAGTTCGCCATTCTCTTGCCGAACCTGACCTCGCCCGCAGTTGCGAGTCAGTTCGCCGACAGGATACTGGAAGCATTCCGGAGCAAGGATGCCACCTTCGAACTCGGCAGCGTCACCGCCAGTGTCGGTATCGCACTCTGCCCAGACGACTCCAGTGATCGCGACACGTTGCTCGCTTGCGCCGACACCGCGCTCTACCGCGCCAAATCCGAAGGCCGCGCGACCTGGCGCTTCTTCGAACCTGCAATGGGGGAAGCCGTGCGCGACCGCCGGCTGCTCGAACACGATCTACGCAACGCCATCGATGCCAATCAGCTGAAAGTGGTGTATCAGCCCCAGGGCACCATGGAGTCGGGCCGCGTGATCGGCTTCGAGGCACTGCTGCGCTGGAACCATCCCGTCCGCGGCAATATTCGCCCCGACATCTTCATTCCGATTGCGGAAGACACCGGCGCCATTCTCGGCATCGGCGAATGGGTGCTGCGCGCCGCCTGCCGTGAAGCAGCGACGTGGAAGCATCCATTGACCATCGCGGTCAATGTCTCGGCGGTTCAGATCCACCACGATAGCTTTGTCGCAACCGTCCATGAGGTCTTGCTGGAAACCGGCCTGCCCCCGCATCGGCTCGAACTGGAGATCACCGAGACCGCGCTGATCCGCGACTTCGATCGCGCATTGCTGACACTTCGCCGGATCAAGGCGCTCGGCGTTCACATCGCCATGGATGACTTCGGCACCGGCTACTCGTCGCTGTCGAACCTGCGCGCATTCCCTTTCGACAAGATCAAGATCGACGGATCGTTCATCAGGTCGGTGAACACCAACAGCCAGGCAGCAGCAATCGTGCGCGCCGTCCTCGGCCTCGGCCGCGGGCTTGGGCTACCGGTGCTCGCCGAAGGCGTGGAAACCGAAGCGGAATTCGCATTCCTGCGCGACGAGAAATGCGACGAGGCGCAGGGCTATCTGCTCGGCCGTCCGGCTGACATAGACAACTTCCGTGAAGTCACCCAAGGGGTGACCTCGCCCGCCGGAGATATCGCCATTTCAGCATAGGCGCGAACACCCCACCGTCACGGTCATACCAACGACAAAAAACGCGCGAAAGTCTCGCGCGCTTTTTCTGGGGTCAAAAGAGCAGAACGGCTATCAGGCCGCCTGCTTGTGCATCGCGCCGGTCGCCGATCCGTTGCCGCGAATAGCCTTGATCGAACGTTCGATCGCCGCCCACAGCTTCCCGATCTCGCTGGCTGCGCGACCTTCTGCCTGATATTCGCGGGCGCCTTCGCCGTTGCCAAGCGCGAGCAGGAGATCTGCACGGTTGGTGATCTGACCGGACCACACCGGAGCCTTGAACTTGGCGAGCGCTTCGCGGGCGATCGTCACGATACGGCTTTCGGAATCGTCACGGCGTGCCGGCGCACCGTTGATGACAACCGCATAGGGCTTGCGGGCCGAACGGCAGGACTGGATCGTCGCCTGCACGGCATCGACGTCGAACACGCCGGGACGCGCAGGAATGATCACCATGGTTGCGTTCTTGATGGCATCGTCGACCACAGCCGATGTGTTCGGCGGCGTATCGATGAACACCCACTCGAAACCGTCACGCTTCGCTGCGGCAACCATTTCGGTCACGCTGCGATTTGCGATCTTCAGCGGCGGTTCATTTGTTCCCCGCAGCTTGTGCCACAGCGTCAACGAACCCTGCGGATCCGCGTCGATGAGCAAGCAAGGCTTCGTTGATTTATGAACTTGAGCAGCAAGATGTGCAGCCAGGGTACTCTTCCCCGAGCCGCCTTTACGCGATGCGAAAACTATGACGTTCATATGTTGGCCTCCAGATTGACCCCAGGAGGCGAAAATGAATCAGTCTGCTGATTCGTTAAAGTCATATTTACGCGTAATTCAAGGATATGTGCCTGATTTGTTTGGAATGTTGGTTTTTGAGTCACACAGTGCGCCGCAACAGGCCCAAAATGAGTCAGGTGTAGTACGCTTGTCGCCACTTTGTCGCACTCTGGTATCAAGTCAGACGCTCAAATCTTGCTATCAGCGCCGTTGGAACGAGTTGAGTCCGGGCCTTCGATAGCAATGCCCTTCGCGCGCTGACGTTCGATCCACTTTCGCTCAAGCCAACCGAGAAACTGCGCCACCGGTTTTTCCAGCGGCGGAATATCCTGCGCGATGAGGATGAGTCCGAGCGGCAACATCCAGAGGCCGAGCACAGGAAGAATGCTGAAAATCCCGCCGATAATCAGCAAAATGCCAAGCGGGAATCGAATGAGCTTCGATGAGGGCTTGCGCAACCAACCTACAAATCGAGCCGGTCGGGGCGGAAGTTTGGTTTCGAACCAGGCCAAATGCCGATTGAGTTCGGCCTTGTAGTCGATATTGGTTTCGCTGCTCAAAATAACGCTCCTCGTGGTCTGGAGATGTTGCTTCGTGGCGTGATACCAACGTGTCAGTTTGTCACGGGTTCACTTTTTTGCCACGATCGACGGCGTCACGGTGCAGCGACTCGGCGAGATCGCGCCGTTCTGCACGCTGACTAAACTTCCGTTCACGTGAAAGCGAAGCCTGATCAGCTCGGGCGCGTCGGCTTTTTCGCCCTTCGCGACTTGGCCGCGGGTTTGCGCGCGCTGGCCGGCGTTGCCCGAAAGAATTGCGCGCAGCCCGGGCTCAATTGCGCCCGCTTCTGGATCATGCAGGCCGTCACGCGATCGACATCGGGAATGGCCGCGCTGCAGAGCCGAAAGGCATCGCCGGTGCAGAGCTGTTGCTGATCGTCGGTATAGGCTTGCGACGGCGTCGCCAAGAACGACGCGCCGATCATGAGTGACATGGCAAGCGACCCGCTCAAAATCCCTGGACGTACCGACATTAGTCCCCCCTGGTTGCACGTTATCGTGGGAGTGTCGGAGACGATTGCCAGCTTGGCAAGGTGGACGTGACGGGGATCGGGCTTGCCTTCGCGCCGGCCCTGTAGTTTCTCGGACATCGCGGCGCCGTTGCCCCGTCGCGACCTCGTGCGAGAGACGGTCCAAGATGAACAGTGAGACAAAAGCGATACTCCGAACCTGCGCGGGCGGTCCACGATCATGAACTGGACCCGTATTGGCATTATCGGCTTCGTGGGGTTGTGCGGCTGGGCCGCATGGCCCAAAGGAAATGACGCGACGCCGCCGCGCCCACTTCTGATCCGGGCAGCACTGAAACAGGTCGATGATCCCGTCATCATCCTCGGCGACAGTATCGTCAAACGCGCAACCTTCCCCCGTGCCGTCTGCGGTCGGCCCATCGTCAATGCCGGAATCGACGGATCGACGACATCGAGCGGTCTCGATGCCATGCTGACAAAAGCACTTGGTGGGAAACAGGCCGCCATGGTCGTCGTCTCCCTCGGACTCAACGATGCTGCGGTCCCTGCGAACGCGGACTCATACAAGACCAACTATCTCGCTTTGCTCGCGACGCTGAAATCCACGACTCCACGAATGGCCATCGCGACCGTGACGCCCGTTGAAGCCGGCAAATCCGATAGCGCGCGCATCAACGATCAGGCGATCGACAACTACAACGCGCTGCTGCCAACCATCGCCGGTGATACTGGCGCGAGCCTTGTCACCATCCCGTCCATGCCGGCGAAATACACAACCGATGGCATTCACCTGAATGATGCCGGCTACGCAATCTGGACCAAGGCCGTTCTCGGCGGGGTCAGCGACGTCCTTTGCAAAGGCAAGTAACAGCAACGCAGAAAACCGCATCAGGCCTCATTGACGCCAACGCCGCGCTCATCAAGGAGTTGCTGCCCTTTCAACGTGATCCTAAATTTCGGCCCCGCTGCCGGCTTGGCTTGATCGATTACCTCGACAAGCCCTTGAGCAATCAGCCCGTCAAGCACGGCACGTTTTTCGGCATTGAGATCGAGCCCGGAGGCGCGCGCGATGTCGCACATCATCGCAATAGCGGTATTGCTGATGTCAGCGTCGATCATGATTGCCTCCCTGTCGTTGGGAAGCCAACGGAACGATGGCAATCGAGTTCCACGACCGGCCTGGCGGAAGCACGCGGGCATTTACGACGTCGAGTTGCCCGAAGGCGGGCTGTTTGTGCCCCAGCCCTACAGCCCCGGGCAGATCGTGCGCACGCTGAATGATCTGACCGGCGCGCCGGCATTGCCGGCCCGACCCAAGCGGTCAGACATTGCCGCAGCCCAAAGCAACGGCCACGCTCGAATCGGCTAAATGATTGATTTGTATGGTACAGTTGGGTGGTCTCGAACCACCGACCTCCTGCTCCACAAACAGGCGCTCTAACCAACTGAGCTACAACTGCATCCTGACCGGCCCCAAAATCAGGGGGTCCCGAACAGGCGGGAAACTAGGTGCAACGCATCACTTTGGCAAGGCCGCGATGATGATTTTTGGCGCAATCAAAAGCCCGGGCTTGCGGCCCGGGCTTTCGATTATTTGGCGGTGCGATCGGCTCAGGCGGCCGGCTGGAACAGCTTCGAAGCGCCGGTCTTGATCGGTTCGGCGGTCTCAGTGGCGATCTTCTGGCCGAGTTCGGCCAGCTGTTTGGTCTGACCCGTGAAGGTTTCAACCTGGCTGCGCGCAAAAGCGGTCCACAGCTCCATCGCCTGCGACGGCGACTTCACGCCGATCAGCGACTGGGCGAAGTCGAAACCCGCATTGGTGTTGGTCTTGGCAATGTCGAGCAGCTTGGCCGAATATTCGGCAGCGCCCTTAGTGGCCGTGCCGAACACAGCTTCAACCGTGCTGTTATGGGTCTCGGCAGCGTCCTTGAACTTGGCATAACCCTCGCGCGCCTGCGAGACGCCCTTTTCGGCGAATGCGCGGACCTGCTCCGGCACCTGGAACGGGATAACGGAAGATGAGAACGGATCGGTCGATTCGGCCATAGCGTGCATCCTTCGTGGTGGGGGGTGAAATCAATAAACCCGTGGAGGCTGCGGAAGGCACCGGTGCCTTTCATCAGCTGGCGGGAAACAGAGCGGCATCGCCATCAGCGATGCGTCATTGTGGTTACCGCAATATCATGTCGGAATTGTGCGGCGCAACAGAATATTGCACCGCAGAATCGCATGAGACTCGGATCGAATGCGCGCCCACGTCATGGAACTCGCTCAATATCAACTATTGATTGCAGAACGGAGAGCGCAGGGGTCGGTCAGCTCTTGGGCTTGGCGGCGTCCATGGCAGCGCGGCTCATGATCTGGCCCATTTCGCTGGCCTGCTCTGCCAGCGACTTCATCTGCGACTGCACGTATTCGCTGTGGAGCCGCATGACGTCGCCGAGATCCTTGGCGTGCAGCAACTGCTGGGCATAATCCAGCGACGCGGCGACGTTCTTCTCGGCATAGGCGATGGCCTTGGTGCTGACATCCTTGGCGCCGGCGCGCACGGTCTCACCACGGTTTTCGATCGACGACGCCGTGCTCTGGGCGCTGGCCAGAAACTTCTCGAATGCCTGCTTGGCCTGATCAAAGCTGGCTTCGGCCATCGCGCGCATTTCCTTCGGAATTTCGAATTGGTCGGTCATGTCCCGCTCCATTTTGCATTGACGAAGCCGTCCACGGCCCCGTCTCCCGTGTCGCCCACTGCAATCTAGCCGAGCTTGGCATCGCCGATGTGACGCGGCGTCCCGTCCTCGTCCGATCCCATCGTGGACCTTTGTTTTTGTTTTGCAACTGCCAACGCATGGCCCAGCCCCTCCGTTCGGCAGAATGCCGAACCCTCGGAGCGGATTAACGTTATTGCTGCTTTGGCCTGCTGGAATGGGCGGGGGACGTGGACCTGCGCGTCCGCGCGGGCGATACTAACGAATTATTAAGGATGTCATCGTTTGGCCCGCAATCTGTGACGCGGATACCGGACGGGCGCCCAACGAGTCAGTCATGAAGTGCCGATGAACAATGCGGATTTTCAGTTGCGGGGCGTTGGCGATGCACGGCTGGCCGTACTCGCCACCAGCAACCAGCCGGTCTGGCTGTGGTCGCGCGACGGCACCCGTGTGCTGTGGGCCAATCCGGTCGGCGCGCGACTGTTCGGCGCCCGTAATGCAGCGGACCTGTTTGCCAGGGCTTTCGGACCCGCCGATACCCATCGCCGCCAGATAGCCCAGCTCGGCTCACGGCTGCCGGCCAGTGGAACGATGCGACTGGAGCGCCTGCGCGGCTTCGGCGCGGCGCTGGGCAGCCTGATGACCTGCGCCTGCTCGCAGCTGGAATTTCCCGATGGCGGCAGCGGCATTCTCGTTGTCGCAGCGGAACCGCTCGGTGGCCGCGGCATGCCGCTGGTCGAACGGCTGCAAAATCTCGTCGAGGGGATCGACACCCCGATCGCCGCCTTTGCACGCGACGGCCTGTTCGTCGGCGCCAACGAAATGGCTCGGGCGCTGCTTGGTTTTCGCAATCTCTCCGATGCCGGCCTCGATCATGCGCGCGACGGCGCGCTGAAGGACGGCCGCATCGAAACGCCTATCGGCTTTGGCCGCATGGTACTGCAGCGCGTGGGCAGTGGCGCCGATGTCGGACTGGTGGCGCTGATCGCGCCGGGCGCTGTGCATCCGGCACCGAGCGAAGAAGAACTTGAAGCTCCCACAAAACCCGAAGCCAGCGTTGAACCGCAGAGCGCCCTTGCAGAGCCGAGCGACCTATTTGTCGAATTCGATGAGGCCACCGGGGCAAAAGACCCGAGCGAAAACGCCATCGACATAGACGCCCCGATCGAGCCGGAAAAAACCGAGATCGATCGCGACGTACATCTCGAAGAGGTGATCGCCGAAACCATCGCACATGCCGGCGCACCGACTGAGACTGATGCGCAGTCGCCCGCCGTCGAAGCCGTTGCCGACCAACCTGCGTCCGTTGCGCTGCCCGAGATCGAACCGCGCACGACGCCGCTCCGTTTCGTATGGCAGATCGATGCGGAGAAGCGTTTCACACTGAACTCTGACGAGTTCATCCACCTGATCGGCCCGCGCACAGCGGCAAGCTTTGGCCACAAGTGGAACGATCTCACAGCCGAATTCAACCTCGATCCCGACAGCCACGTCGTCAAGGCGATGGCCACGCAGCAGACATGGAGTGGCATCACGCTGCTCTGGCCGGTGGATGGCGGTGGCCGCCTGCCTGTCGAACTCTCTGGCCTGCCGCTGTTCGATCGCGAGCGCAATTTCACCGGCTATCGCGGTTTCGGCGTTTGCCGTGACCTCGATGGAATGACGCGGCTCGCCGAGCAACGTCGACATGATCACATCGGCGATCCACCGCCTCGACCATTATCCGCCGATGTCGCGCAGGCCGGCCCTGTCGGCGACAGTCTCGATGAACCGATTGCCCTCACCACCAACCCGATACCAGAACAGACACCACCGCCAACCACACCGGACAGCACCGTGCAACCACCCGAGAACGTCGTGCCATTTCGACCAGGCGATCCCAGATCGCCGGCACTGACGCCTGTCGAGAACAGCGCCTTCAACGAGCTTGCGCGGCAATTGTCGGCGCGGCTTGAGTCGGAAACGGGACTGATCACGAGCACGAACACACCCGAAGCGGACAGCGAGACGGATGATGCACCGACGGCTGCCCAGACCTTGTCTCAGCCAGCTGAGGCGGCGTCACAGGCTGCCTGGCTGACAACGCCACCGGCTGCACCGCGCGGCGAGATGATGCGCGACAAGGTGCTGCTCGACCTGATGCCGGTCGGCGTCCTTATCTATCGCCTTGATCGCCTGCTGTTCGCCAATCCCGCCTTCCTCGCCCGGATGAACTATCCAAGTCTGAACGCACTGGAAGAAGCGGGTGGCCTCGATGCGCTCTATGTCGGAGGTAATGTCTCTTCTGCGGCCAGCACCTCGGATGACGGCACCGCCGTCACGATTTCGGGCGGTGATCAGTCCGGCAACACAGTGCCCGCCGAAGCGCGCCTGTACACGATTTCATGGGACAACGAGCCGGCGCATGCGCTGATTTTCTCTCCGTCCAAGGCAGAGCCTGTCGCCGCCCCTGTTACGATCGCTGCGCCCGTTGCGGACGCGCCATTGCCCGCGGGCCATATCGATGCCGAAGATCTGGCCACGATCCTCGATACCACGGCCGAAGGCGTCATCATGTTCGACGCCGAAGGCAATATCAATTCCTGCAACCGCAGCGCCGAGGCGCTGTTCGGCTATAGCGGCGAATTACTAACGCAGCGGAATCTGACCGACCTCTTCGCAGCAGAAAGCCGCCGCGTGGTGCAGGACTATCTCGCAAGCGTCAAGGACTCCGGCGTGGCCAGCCTGATGGATCATGGCCGTGAGGCCCTGGGCCAGGTGCGCGCCGGCGGCCTCGTGTCGCTGTCGATGACCATCGGCCGCACGCGCACGGATGGACCGAACTTCTTTGCCGTGTTCCGCGACCTGACGCAGACGAAGAAGACCGAAACCGAACTGCTGAATGCACGCCGCCAGGCCGATCGTGCGGCAACCGCCAAGGCGGATGTGCTGGCGCGGATCAGCCACGAGGTCCGGACACCGCTGAATGCCATCATCGGCTTTGCGGAAGTGATGGTCGACCAACGCTTCGGCCCGCTCGGCAACGAGCGCTATGTCGAATACATGAAAGACATTCGCGCTTCGGGTGAACGCGTCATCGCGATCGTCAACGATCTGCTCGATCTGTCACGCATCGAGACCGGAAAGATCGACCTCGCTTTCACCACGCAGAACCTCAACGAGATGGTGGAGCAATGCGTTGCGGTGATGCAGCCGCAAGCCAATCGTGGCCGCATCATCATCCGCACCTCGTTGGCACATCTGCTGCCGACCGTCGTTGCCGACGCCCGTGCGTTGCGGCAGATCACGCTGAATCTGATCGGCAATTCGATCCACCTCGCCAATGCCGGTGGTCAGGTGATCGTCTCCACTGCATTGTCGGATTTCGGTGAGATCGTGCTCCGCGTCCGCGACACCGGGCACGGCCTCAACGACAACGAACTCGCTGCCGCGATGGAGCCTTTCCGGAGCTCGACGCCGGCGGATTCTTCGGAGAGCTCGGGTGTCAGCCTGTCGCTGACCAAGGCCCTCGTCGAAGCCAACAACGCGCGCTTCCAGATCAAGACCGCGCCGAGCTCGGGCACGCTGATCGAGGTGGCGTTCTCGAACGCAGCAATGAAAGCCTGAGCGGCCTTCGATCTAGCGACTGAGCGCCATCGCCGCGTCGGAACGGCGTGGCTTGCGATAGCCGATCAGCAGCGGACCGAATGAGGCGGCGAAGCCGATAAAGGCCGCGACCCACGCCAATGCCGCAACATGGAGCAGCGGCGGACTGTAAGCGGGCTCGATCACGGCGCCGATCCGCGCCAGTGCCGCCACGATGACCGCAGCATAGATCATCAGCGTGGTGCGTGAGGCGTGCAGTGCCTGGCCAGTATGCCCCAGTGTTGCCCTGCTCATGACAGCCAGCGTCATCACGCCGGCCGCACCTGCCATCCATGCATGCAGCCCGGCGCTGGGCGCGACCCATCCTGCTGCCGCTGCGGCATTCAGCAGGAAACCCAGCGGCACGAAAGCGTAACCAATATGCAGGATCAGCAGCAGGCCCTCGCGCGAGGCGCGATCGCCGGCCCAGCGCGCAAGACGCATGATATGCAGCAAGCCGACCAGCGCGAGAGCCACTCCCGTTAATGCGCCAAAGGGGCGCGCGATCCACAGCAGCAGCGCGGCGGCGCTGATGGCAATGACAATCATATCGAAACGCGCGAACGGCATTGGCAGCCGACCGGGATTCTCGCGCACCAGCCAGTTGCGGGTGAAGCTCGGAATGATCCGCCCGCCGATCAGCGAGATCAGCAACACCACGACCGCGACGCCGATCCGGATGCTGACGTCTGCGGCCCCGGCAAGATGAGCTTCGACATGAAAGGCGATGTTACCGACCAGCAGGAAGGCGACGATGCCGACCACTGGCAAATTACGCCAGTTGCGGCCCGCCACGATCTCGCGGGTTGCAGCGACAGCGACCAGCGTCAGGAAACTCACATCGACCAGCATCGCCGTGAGCCAGCCGGTATAGGCCGAAAAGGTCAGGCAAATCCGTCCCGCGATCCAGAGAACGACCAGCCCGAGCAACGGCAAGCCGCGGATCGGCAACCGGCCGGTCCAATTCGGAATGGCCGTGAACAGAAAGCCGGTGACGACAGCCGATATGAAGCCGAACAGCATCTCGTGAATGTGCCAGTCGCGCGGCGCAAAACCGCTGGCCAGCGCCAGCCGGCCATGGAAGGCCGGCATCCAGACTAGAATTCCCAAGCCGGCATAACACGCACCGAGCAGGAAAAAGGGGCGGAAGCCGGCCGAGAGCAATGGCCAATCGGCGATGGAGCGAACACGAAGAAGCGTCATCGTCACTCTCCCGTTTGGGGCGTGTTACTTCGCAGCGATTTTCTCGAATAACGCCGCGAACACTGTCTTGGCCTTGCCGGGATGGGTCACTACCTTGGCTTCGGCCGCGTTGGTTGGCGTACCGACCACCACCAGTCCCACCATGCCCATGCCGTAATGTGGCGCGCATTTCACGCCGTAGACGCCAGGCTTGTCGAAGGTCACCACAAGGTCCTGGCTCATCTTGCCAACGAAGGGCGTCGCATCGGCGGGTAGCATGCCTTTGACCGATTCAACGCTGTGCGCCTTGTCGGTCGACACGAATTTCACGCTATCGCCGGGCTGCACATTGACCAATGCGGGCTCGAACACCATGGCGGCCCCGTCAGCGCCCTTGTTGAGCATTTTGACCTCGACCTCCGCAGCGCCAGCGGCGCCTGTCAGAGCGAAAAGGACGGCGGCGGTTGCAAGCATATGAGCCTTGCGCATCGTATTTCTCCGTAAACTCCGGTCATTTCAGCCGGATGCGCCAAATTAGGCGCATGGCCCGGCCTCGACATTGCGCCAGCGCAAACTTCCGCTTGATCGACGCCCGCAATCACGGTCTAGAAGTAGCCGGAACCGGAATTTGACGGAGAACGCATGTCGGCGGTCGACAGCTCCATGGTCGCGCATCTGCCGCTGTTCGAGAGTCTCGACACCGCAGCCTGCGAGGCGATCCTGCGCGAGGCGCGTTCGATCCGCGTCCCGAAGAACAAGGTGATTTTCGAGCAGGGCGAGGACGTCCACTCGTTCTATCTGCTGCTCCATGGCCATATCCGCGCGACCAAGATGACGCCCGCCGGCGAACAGGTGATCGTGCGCTATGTCGCGACCGGCGAGATCTTCGGGATCGGTCAGGCGATGGGACTGACGGCTTATCCGGCAACCGCAACGACGGTGGATGACAGCGTGGTTCTGGTATGGCCTACCGCTGTCTGGGCACGGCTGGTCGCCGACTATCCCGCCCTCGCCGCCAACACGCTCAAGACCGTCGGCAGCCGGCTGCAGGAAGCCCATACGCGTGTGGTGGAAATGTCGACCCAGCAGGTGGAGCAACGCGTCGCCCACGCCCTGCTGCGACTGGTGAACCAATCAGGCCGCAAGACCGCGCAAGGTATCGAGATCGATTTCCAGTTGAGCCGGCAGGATATCGCGGAAATGACTGGCGCCACGGTCTTCACCGTGAGCCGCACGCTCAGCACCTGGGAACAGCGCGGGCTGATCGAAAGCAGCCGGCAACGCATCGTGCTGCGTGAACCCGAGATGTTACGTGCGCTCGCCGATGCTGTGCCCGGCGGCGAAGATGCGTAGCTCGTCTACGCGGCTTCGGACTGTCTGATTTCGTTCGACACTTCTCGGAGTGGGATCGAGACGGCAGCCCTGACGCCCTGAGCATCGCTACGATTTCCGATATCGAGGCTGAAGCTATTACGATCCGCCGCCGTCCGGGCAATCGCCAATCCGAGCCCCGTGCCATCGATATCCATCGGCGCCGCGCGGAAGAAGCGGTCGTAGAGATACGGCACGGCGGATTCCGGTATTCCGCATCCGCTGTCGATCACCTCGATGACGAGATCCGTGCCTCGGCGCACAGTCTTGATGCTGACCGCGCCGCCGGCACGCGTGTAACGCACCGCATTGTCGAGCAGGTTCGAGACGATCAGCCGGAGATCGGCGGCACGAACATTCAATTCATCACGCGTCCCCGGCTCGATCGCGAGTGAGACGCCCTTTGCCTCGGCGATGGACACGAAACCGGACACTACCAGCCGCACGAAAGCCTCCGCATCGACGACTTCGGCTTCGCTTTCGATGCCGGCATCGGCGCGAACCATGGTCATCAACTGGTTGACCGAATAAGAGGCTCTTCGAATCCCGTCGAGCAGATCCTGCGCGATCTCACGTTCAGGCGCATTGAGCTCCCGTGCCCGCAGATTATCGATCTGGATCTGAAGAGCCGCGAGCGGAGTCCGCAATTCATGTGCCGCATCGGACACGAAGCGACGCTGGGTCTCCAGCGCGGTCTGATGTCGCTCGATCAGCGAGTTCATGGCTGTCACCAGCGGAGCGACTTCGACCGGAACGCCTTTGAGACTTAGCGCGTCCTTCGCATCGGCACTGCGCTGGCCGATATCAGCCGATAGTGTCCCAAGCCCGGACAATACGCGCTTCACGGCCCACCAGATCATCAGCCATGCGATCGGAATGGCGGCGATCAACGGCACCGCAGCGCCCGCGGCCGCATAGGCGGCAACTTCCTCACGCGCACTCCAGCGCTGCGCAACCTGGATCGCATGCGTCGCATCACGCGAACGAAACACGCGCCAGCGTTCTCCACCCGCGGTCACGTCGGCATAGCCGAGTTCCGACTGAAACGGGATATCGACCGAGGGGCCCGAACGATGAATGGGCTGTTTCGACTGATCCCAGATTTGAATCACCAGCTGGTCTTCCAGCTCGGCATCAATCCGCGGCTCGATATCATGCCGGAACACCATGCCCGCCGTAAGTGCCACCTCGTGAAGCGCGTTGTCCTGGAAGCTGTTCACCTCGTATTTGACGAAATAATAGGACGTGACGGCCGCAGCAACGCCGACGAAGATGAGCAGTCCCGTGACGTAAGTCATCACGGTCTTTCGCAACGACGTCATGCGCCCTCCTTGGTCACCATCCAGCCCGCACCCCGGACATTGCGGACGATGTCTTTATCAAATTTCTTGCGCAGTCCGTGAATCAGCACGTCGACTGCGTTGCTCTGGACTTCCTCGCCCCAGCCGTAGATCCGGCTCTCGATCTGGCTGCGCGACAGGATTTGCCCGGGCCGCTCCATCAAGGCCTGCAGTACTGCAAATTCGCGCACCGACAGCAGATGTTTGATATCGCGGAACGTCGCCACCTGCGTCGATGGATCCAGCGTGATCTCCGCAGACGTCATGAGCGATACCACGCGACCATTGGCGCGGCGCGTGACTGCGCGGATTCGCGCGAGCAGTACCGGCAGTTCAAACGGCTTGACGATGTAATCGTCTGCGCCGAGATCGAGACCCGCCACCATGTCGGACACGCCATCCCGCGCGGTTATGATAAGGGCCGGCGTGGTCATACCGGCTTTTCTTTTCGCCTTGAGCACGTCCAGGCCGGACATCTTGGGAAGACCGATATCGATCAGTGCGACCGCATATTCCGACCGGTCCATCGCGGCGAAGCCATCGCGGCCATTGCGCGCCCAGTCGACGCTCATGCCATTCTCGCTCAGGCCACGCACCAGCGCCTTGCCGAACATGGCATCGTCTTCGATCAGTAGAACGCGCATCATTCAATCTCGTGCCTGCAGGACCTTCGGAAGGTCAGTCAGTCAGACAACATCGGAGGCATCCCGATATTCCCTTATCCCAAGTGTCGGTGACTGCGGCGCTTACGCGCAGCGCTTGTCCGGTGACCAATCGTTTGGCGCAGGTTAGCCGCCGCCCCTCGTTTAGAACGATTACAAATTATTTCGACGCCCATTGGTGCACGGATCACACACCCTGAGCATATCCCTCGAAGTTCGATTTATTCTAAACGCCATCTAATTCGCGCCTAATACTCCGAATTGCAGATGTGTCCAAGTGTTTCCGAGGAAGCACAAGGACCGCCGGCGTTTGCGTGAGCGGAGAATATTTCAGGGGCGTAGTAATGACTTCCAGGACTTCTATCGGCGCGCGCGGCACGGCGGCGCGCAAAGCTTTTCTGATTTCGACGAGCGCGGCGGCCATCATCGCGGCTGGATTTTGCATCGCAGAGCCGGCGATTGCGCAGAATGCGAATTCCGGCGCATCGACATTGCCGCCGGTGCAGGTCGACGCTCCCAGCGCGCCGCGCGTACGCCGTGCCCAGCCGCAGCGCGCCGCATCCGGCCGCGTCGCCCGGACGCGCCCCGTTGCGCCGCAGCCGGTTCGCCAGCCGCTCAGCGTCAACCCTCAGGACGCACAGTCCGGCCAGGTCGGCTACATCACCCGCAATATTTCGAGCGGCACCAAAACCAACACCGCGCTCCTCAACGTGCCGCAATCCGTCACGGTGCTGACGAAGGAATTCATCCGGGATCAGGATTTCCGCAGCATCGGCGAAGCGGTTCGCTATGTGCCGGGCGTCGTGCCGCATCAGGGCGAAGGCAATCGCGATGACGTCGTCATCCGCGGCCAGCGCACCAATGCCGACTTCTTTATCGACGGAATCCGCGACGACGTGCAGTATTTCCGCGATCTCTACAACACCCAGCGCGTCGAGGTCCTGAAGGGACCGAATGCCATGATCTTCGGTCGCGGTGGCGGCGGCGGCGTCATCAATCGCGTGCAGAAGGAAGCCGATGGTGTTTCGATCCGCGAAGTGACAGTTCAGGGCGGATCGTTCGACACCAAGCGCGTCACCATCGATACTGGCGGCGCCGTGAACGAGAATGTCGCAGCGCGTATCAACGCAATGTATGAAAACTCCGGCAGCTATCGCGACTTCGTCAATCTTGAGCGCTACGGTATCAATCCGACCGTAACGATCCGCGGCGAGGACACCAAGGTCAAGCTCAGCTACGAATATCTGCATGACGATCGCACCGCGGATCGCGGCATTCCGGCACAGGGCACAGTGCCAGCGCCGACGAATGCACGCCCGACCGTGCCGTTTGCGACCAATAGCTCAACCTTCTTTGGCAATCCGGACCAGAGCTATTCGAAGCAGGAAGTTCACATCGCAAACGCGGTGATCGACCACGACTTCAACAACGGCCTCTCCGTCAAGAATTCCTCACGCTACGCCAATTACGATAAATTCTATCAAAACGTCTTCCCGACCACGGGGACGTTCGTTACGCCCGGTGGCATTGCTTCGATCTCCGCCTACAACAACCTTGCCCAGCGCGAAAACCTCTTCAATCAAACCGACTGGACCTACAAGACCAATACCGGCCCCGTGCTGCACACCATCGTCTTCGGTACCGAGTTCGGACGGCAGAACACGTTCAGCCTCCGCAACACCGGCCAGATCAACGGCGGCACGACCCTGCCCGTTCTCGCGTCCAGCCCGACCACCTTCGTACCGTGGTCATTCCCGCACGCCGCTACCGACAACAACTCCTATGCGACGCTCGACGTCGCATCGGTCTATGTTCAGGACCAGATCGAGGTCAGTCGTTACCTGCAGTTCATCGGCGGCGTTCGTTACGATCGCTTCGACCTCACCTCACAGAACCTCAATCCGGGCGGTACTCTCGACAGCCGCGTGGATAACCTGGTGTCGCCACGCGCCGGTGTGATTATCAAGCCGGTCGACAACGTCTCGGTATACGGCAGCTACAGCATCTCTTACCTGCCAAGCGCCGGCGACCAGTTCAGTTCTCTGACGCCATCGCTCGCCGTCACCGTGCCGGAGAAGTTCATCAACAACGAAGTCGGCGTGAAGTGGGACATTACCCCGCGGCTGCAGGCCTCCGCGGCCATCTACGACCTCGACCGTGAGAATCAGCGGTTCATCGTGGGCGGCCAGGTCGTCGCCCTTGGCAAGACCAACACCAAGGGTGCCGAGCTCAGCCTAACCGGCTATGTCACCGATCAGTGGCAGGTCACCGGCGGCTACGCCTACACCGATGCGCGCATCGTCGATGCCAGCTCCGCCACGATCGTCGCGGGCAACCGCGTCGGCCTGGTGCCACTCAACACCTTCACCATGTGGAACAAATATCAGTTCAACGAGATGTGGGGCGCCGGCCTCGGTGTCATCCATTACGACGACTTCTTCGCCACGTCGGATGATACTGTGAAGCTGAAAGCCTTCACCCGCGTCGATGCCGCAATCTACTTCCGGCTCGACAAGACGTGGCGTGCCCAGCTGAACATCGAGAACCTGTTCGATACCAGCTACTACGCCACCGCCGATGCGGCCAACAACATCACGCCGGGCTCGCCGCGTGCGTTCCGGGCTTCGGTGACGGCTAACTTCTAAGATCTCTCATCTCGGGCCGCAGGTAAGCCGTTGCTTAATCTGCGGCCCACGTTCGAATCTGGAATCAATCTAATCTTTTGTCACGCGACGTTCAGTCACTGACATTCGAACGCCCACTGCGCTATTCCACCTGACATTGTAGATATGCCCCTTGCCGGAGCCATTTCATGATCAAGCATCACGCCCTTGCCACCGCCGTCCTCTTCGCCGCCCTCGGCTCATCCGCGCTGCAGGCGGCTGAAGAGGTCAATGTCTATACCTATCGCGAGACCAAGCTGGTGCAGCCGATCTTCGAGGCCTTCACCAAGGACACCGGCGTGAAGGTCAATGTGATCTCGGCGAGCTCGGGCCTCGAGCAACGCATGAAGGCCGAAGGCGCCAACAGCCCGGCGGACGTGCTGCTGACGGTAGATATCGGCCGGATCGACGAAGCCGTGCAGGCGGGCGTGACGCAGCCGATGAAATCCGAGGTGATCGAGAAGGTTGTGCCGGCGCAATATCGCGATCCCGACGGCCACTGGGCCGGCATCTCCATGCGCGCCCGCGTGGTCTATGCGTCGAAGGATCGCGTCAAGCAGGACGCCATCACCTATGAGGAACTGGCCGATCCGAAGTGGAAGGGCAAGATCTGCATCCGCTCCGGCCAGCACATCTACAATAACGGCCTGTTCGCCGCCTATGTCGCCAAGCATGGCGAGGCCAAGGCCGAAGAATGGCTGCGCGGCGTGAAAGCCAATCTGGCGCAGAAGCCCTCCGGCGGCGACCGCGAGACCGCGCGGGACGTTGCGGCCGGCAAATGCGATCTCGGTATCGGCAACACCTATTACTGGGCACTGATGATGAATGCCGATCCCGACAAGAAGCCATGGGCCGAAGCCACCAAGGTGATCCTGCCGACCTTCGAAGGCGGCGGCACCCATGTGAACCTGTCCGGCGTGCTGCTTGCCAAATATGCGCCGAACAAGGCCAATGCCATGAAGCTGATCGAATGGCTCGCCGGCGAGCATGCCCAGCAGGTCTATGCCGACGCCAATTATGAATATCCCGTGCGCGCCGGCATCACTGTGAACCCGACGATCGCAGGCTACGGCAAGCTCAATGCCGATCCGATGCCCATCGCCAAGATTGCCGCCAACCGTAAAGCCGCGTCGACGCTGGTGGACAAGGTCGGGTTTGATAATTGAGCCCGGCTATTGCTCCGTAGGATGCGATGATACACACCCTATCGGTATGTTGTCCCCGCCTTGTGTGCCTGCAGCGCACACAAGGCGGGGACCCATACGCACCGAACTCTCGGTAGGGCGCTGTGGCTACGGCAATTTCTGACTTACTTCTCCTTGGGGTATGGATCCCCGCCTTCGCGGGGATGACATGTGGAGAGTGCTCACGCGGGCATGCACGCCCGTGAGGCCTTCCCGCACCGAAGCGCTCGCGATTCTCGTCGCAGTTGCCACCGCGCTCCTCGTGGCTGCGCCTGTCATCAGCATCGCGCTACTGGCGCTGCAGCCGGAGCCCGAGCTTTGGCAGCATCTGATCGCCTATGTGTTGCCGCAGGCGCTGCGCGACACTGCAGCCCTCCTGATCGGCGTCGGTATCGTCACGCTCGCGATCGGTGCCGGCACCGCATGGCTGGTCTCGGCGCATGATTTCCCCGGCCGCACGCTCATGCTCTGGCTCTTGCCGCTGCCGCTGGCGATTCCGACCTATCTCGCCGCTTACGTCTATGTGGACCTGTTCGAGCCACTGGGCCTCGTCCATCGCGCATTGGCAACGGCAATGTCGTTGCCCGGCGCAATCGGGTGGCTGCCGAGCCTGCGTTCGTTGCCTGGCGCCATCTTCGTGATCGGCATCGTGTTGTATCCCTACGTCTATCTCTCTGCCCGCGCGATGTTCCAGCATCGCAGCGCAGATTTTGCCGAGGCCGCGAAGATACTCGGTGCCGATCGCTGGACGACATTCCGCCGTGTCTCGCTACCGATGGCGCGCCCCGCCCTCGCTGTGGGCCTCGCACTGGTATCGCTGGAAACGCTGAACGATATCGGCGCCAGCGAATATCTGGGCATTCGCACGCTCACCGTCTCGGTTTTCACGACCTGGCTCAACCGCGGCAGCCTTGCAGGTGCTGCGCAGCTGTCATTGTTCATGCTCGCCATCGTCGCGGTGCTGATCACCATCGAGCGCTTCGGCCGCCGCGAAGGCAGCGCGGAATTTTCTTCGGAGAATCCGCGACTGGCACCGCGCACGCCTTTGACAGGCTTACGCGGATGGCTTGCTTTCACCGCCTGTCTCCTCCCTGCCCTGCTTGGCTTCGCCGTGCCCTTGCTCTATCTGCTGCGCGAGAGCCTGCGCCGCGGTCTGCTATCGATGGAAACGACGGTTTGGCGCGATGCCGGCCACACCATTGCACTGGCCGCAATTGCCACGGGAGCCGCGCTGCTTCTCGGGCTAGTGGTGATCGTCGCTCAGCGCTGGCGTGCTTCGCGGCTGACCAACCTGTCCGTCGCTATCGCCCAGACCGGCTATGCGCTGCCCGGAACGGTGCTGGCGCTGGGTCTGCTGACGCCGATACTGTTCATCGACAATGGATTCAGCAAGCTCGCCGGATGGCTCAGTTTCACATCGCCCGGGCTTGTCATGGTCGGCTCCGGCGCCGCCGTGGTGATCGCCTATGTGATCCGGTTCCTGGCGGTGCCGACCGGTTTCATCAAGGCCGGCTTCGAGCACATCCCCGTCGATTACGACGACAGCGCCCGCGCTGCCGGTGCGCCGGCAATGACCACGCTGCGCGTGATTCAACTGCCGCTATTGCGTCCGGCATTTTTCGGCGCCGTCATCGTGGTCTTTGTCGACTGCCTGAAGGAGCTGCCAGCAACGCTGTTACTGCGACCGCTCAATGTCGAAACGCTGGCGACTTCGATCTATCAATATGCGAGCCGTGGCAGCTTTGAAGAAGGCGCCCTGGCCGCACTCTTGATCGTCGCTGCGAGCATCGGTCCCGTCGTGTGGCTGACCCGTTTCGCCGACGTGCCTAGCGGGCCAGCGTAAATCCAGACTGCGGTATTTACGAAAGCCGCGCGAGAGCTTTGACTAGGTGGTCCTTCAGTTGACTTTCATTGAGGTAGAAATCCGGTTTTTCTTCAATCAAATCCACGTCTGTTGTTAAGCAATCGAGGCAAGCAAAAATTTCATCGAGCACGTAAAATTCCTCAGCCGGAATCTTGCGGTAGTCGCTCTTGAACTTTCTCAGGTAAACATCGACGAGATCGCCTATGGCCATTTTCTCACTGAGATAGGCTTCAATAATGTCCCTGTACTCACGAGAAACGTCGCTCATTGCTCTTCTCCGAGATTAAGCGACTTCTCTGTCCACCCTCTTTCTAGACTCTGCAAAGATCGCCCAGGCCGCCACGAACATCGCCGCAATCACGGGACCGACAACGAAACCGTTCAGACCGAGAGCATCGATGCCGCCAAGTGTGGCGATCAGCACCAGATAGTCCGGCAGCTTGGTATCCTTGCCCACCAGCATCGGGCGCAGGATGTTGTCGACCAGACCGATGACGAGAAATCCATAGGCGATCAGGATCACACCCTGAACGACCGAGCCCGTAGCCAGCAGATAGAGCGCGACCGGCATCCAGACGAGGCCAGCACCCACCGCGGGCAACAGCGACAGGAACGCCATCAGCACCGCCCACAGCAGCGCGGCATTGATGCCGAGAATCCAGAAAATCAGCCCGCCCAGCGCGCCCTGTGCCAGCGCGACCAGAATGCCGCCCTTCACCGTGGCGCGGATCACCACCGTGAACTTCTCCATCAGATCATCGCGCAGCTCCGACCGCAGCGGAATGGCATTCTTCACACGCTCCGACAACGCTTCGCCGTCCTTGAACAGGAAGAACAGCAGATAGAGCATGATGCCGAGATTGATGATGAAGTCGAAAGTGCTCTGACCGATATTGAGCGCCTGCGATGCAAAGTACTGACTGCCTTTGACGAGGCCCTCAGTCAGCTTGTCCTGCATGCCACCAAGATTGGCAACGCCGAAGCGATCCAGCAGTCCCTTCGCCCATTGCGGGACGGCATCGAGTATCTGCTGCAGAAACGTGCCGAGGTTGAACTGGCCCGACTTCATCTTTCCGACAACGACGGCCGCTTCCTGCGCCAGCGATGCGCCAACCAATGTCAGCGGCAAGATCACGATCAACACGATCAGACCTACGGTGAGCAGAGCTGCCGAATTTGGATGCTTCGGCATCCGGCGCTCCAGGCGCCGGTGCATCGGTGCGAACATGATCGCGATCACCACGCCCCACAGGATCGCGCTGTAGAACGAGCTCATGATCCAGCCGAAGGCCAACGTGACCACGACGATCAGAAGCAGGAAGAAACGGTCTTCGAGACTGGCGCGCATGTCGGCTTCCTAGAGCATGACCCGAAAAAGTGGCAACCGGTTTTCCGAACGATCATGCTCAACTAAAGAGATGAAAAGGCAGATACTAACACGAATGCCCGGCACGGGGCCGGGCATCATGTCAACGTTCGGAGCGCGCAATCGTTCAGGTGTTGGTCAGCGCGACCCGGAATTCAGCTTCGGTATTGGCCTTCACCTCATCGAGCGTCACGCCATCGGCGAGTTCGATCAGGGCCATGCCATCGTTGCCGTGCTTGTCGATGGTGAACACTGCCAGATCGGTCACGACCATGTCGACGACGCGCTCGCCGGTCAGCGGCAGGTTGCAGCTCTTCAGCAACTTGGCGCCGTCCTTGGCCGAATGCTCCATCACGACGACGACGCGCTTGACGCCGGCGACGAGGTCCATCGCGCCGCCCATGCCCTTCACCATCTTGCCTGGGATCATCCAGTTGGCGAGGTCGCCATTCTGGGCGACCTGCATGGCGCCAAGGATCGACAGATCGATATGGCCGCCACGGACCATGCCGAACGAATCCGCCGACGAGAAATAGCTGGTCTCCGGCAGTTCGGTGACGGTCTGCTTGCCGGCATTGATGAGGTCCGGATCTTCGTCGCCCTCATAGGGGAAAGGACCCATGCCGAGCATGCCGTTCTCGCTCTGCAGCTGAACGTCCACGCCTTCGGGAATGTAGTTCGACACCAGCGTCGGAATACCGATGCCGAGATTGACGTAATATCCGTCGCGCAGTTCTTTAGCCGCGCGCGCTGCCATTTGATCACGGGTCCAAGCCATCGTTCTCTCCTGTTTTTGCTTTTGGCGGTTACGCGGGACGCTGACGCGAGGTGACTTTTTCGATCCGTTTCTTGCCGGTACCGACCTCGACAATGCGCTTCACAAAAATGCCGGGGGTGTGAATGTGATCCGGGTCGATCTCGCCGGCCGGCACCAGATGCTCGACTTCGGCAATGGTGATCTTGGCGGCGGTCGCCATCATCGGGTTAAAGTTCCGGGCGGTCTTGCGATAGACGAGGTTGCCGGCGGTATCGCCCTTCCAGGCGTGCACGATGGCAATGTCGGCGAACAGACCACGCTCCAGCATGTAGGTCTCGCCATTGAATTCCATGGTCGGCTTGCCTTCCGAGATCAGCGTGCCGACGCCGGTCTTGGTGTAAAAGCCAGGAATGCCGGCGCCGCCGGCCCGGATACGCTCGGCCAGCGTGCCCTGCGGGGAGAACTCGAGTTCCAGTTCGCCGGCCAGATACTGCTGGGCGAACAGCTTGTTCTCGCCGACATAGGACGAGATCATCTTCTTGATCTGGCGGGTTTCCAGCAGGCGCGACAGGCCGATGCCGTCGACGCCGGCATTATTGGACACCACGGTGAGGTCCTTGACCCCGGAATCGCGCAGCGCGTCCGACAGGTCCTCGGCAATGCCGCAGAGGCCGAAGCCGCCGGACATGATCATCATGCCGTCCTTGAGAATGCCGTCGAGTGCCGATTTGGCGTCGGGGTAGACCTTGTTCATGGGAATCGACCTGATGCAGGAATGCGCTGAGAACCCAGCGGGCGCGGGCGGCTATGTCGTGGATTATTAGGCGGAAACTCCGCGGCAGGTCAATCGCGGGGGACTGCGACCCCATCACCCCCGCTATGGCCTTGAAAGCGTCAAGAAAACCCTTCAAATTGAGGACCTTGGACGTGGGCGCACGTGGATGCCGCCCCGCTATGTATGACCACCAACCAACCCGGATAGTTCATTGACGAGTGCCCAAGGAATAAGACGCCTGGGGATGCCGATTGCGGCGCTCCTGGGTGTTGCAGTGATCGGGCTGTTCGCCATGTCGTGGCTGCTCAACCGCGATACGCTGCGTCATGCAGTGGAGGCACAGATCCGGGCCGTGACCGGGCTGGACTTCGTCGTCAATGGCGCGGTCGATGTCTCGGTCTTTCCGGGTAGCTATGTCTCGTTTCACGATGTTGGCCTGAAAGGTGGCGGGTCGATCGATCCCGCTTTGACGGTCGACGTGTTGACGGCCAATCTGCGGCTCTTGCCGCTGCTGCTGCAGCGCTTCGAGATCGCCGACATGATGATGCTGCGGCCACGTATCCGCGTGATCCGCGAGGCCTCCGGCGAAAGCAACTGGACGCCATTCATCGAGTCCATCGCCCGGACCATGAGGCCGGGCGCTGAACAGCCACTATCCTTCTCCGAGATCCGCATCCAGGACGGCGTGCTGCACTATCAGGACCCGAACAACACCGAGCGTCTCGGCGACATCGACCTGTCGCTCGCCTGGCCATCGATCTCGCGCTCATTCGCTGCAACCGGTCAGTTCGACTGGCGCGGCGAGCGCATCGACGGCAGCCTCAGCGTCAGCGACTTCATTGCGGCACTGTCCGGCGAACGCTCAGGCGTGAAGGCCCGCATCGCCGGTGCGCCGATCAAGCTGGCCTTCGACGGCACCGTCGCCAACAAGGCCAGTCTGGTCATGGAAGGCACGCTAACTGCCGACAGCATGTCGCTGCGCAACGCCTTGCGCTGGGTCGGTCAGGCGCCCCCCGGCTCTGGCGGTTTCGGCCGCTTTGCCCTGAAGGCGCGTGCCAGCCTGGTCGGTCCGTCGATCGCGCTGACCAACGTCAATGTCGAGCTCGACGGCAACAGCGCCGAAGGCGTCATGACCTACAGCAACACCGGCCGCCAGACGCTGCAGGCGACGCTGGCAGCCGGCGCGCTCGATTTCACACCCTATGTGTCCACCGTGCGGCTGCTGGCCTCCGGCGCGCGTGACTGGAACCGGCAGCTGTTCGACTTAAACGCGCTGTCCACCACCGATCTCGACATGCGCCTATCGGCCGCCAAGGTCACCGTCGGCTCCTCGGTACTCGGCCGCACCGCGCTCGGCGCCAACCTGCGCGGCGGCACACTGGCGCTGTCGGTGGGTGAGGCACAGATGTATGGCGGCATCGTCCGTGGTTCGTTCAATGTTGCCCATTCCGATGCCGTGGCTGATGTGAAGGCCCAGTTCCAGTTCAGCGATGTCGATCTGCAGGCCTGTGCCAGCGATCTGTTCGGCGTCAACAAGCTCACCGGACGCGGCAATCTCAGCATGATGCTGGAGGCCTCGGGCTCATCGCCCTTCGGTCTCGCGCAATCGCTTGACGGCACCGCGACGCTGACCGGTCATGACGGCGCCATCAGCGGCTTCAACGTCGAACAGCTATTGAAAAGGCTGGAGCGACGTCCGCTGTCCGGCGCCGGCAATTTCCGTTCGGGTTCGACGCCGTTCAACACGCTCAACATGTCCGTGAAATTCAACGACGGCATCGCCACCGCGCAGGATATCCGGATCGATGGTCCCGCTGCGAAACTGACGCTGACCGGTACCGCGTCGGTGCCGGCGCGCGAATATGACTTCAAGGGCATCGCCAGTCTCAACCCGGCAACCAACGGCACAGGCGGCTTCGAGCTCCCTTTCGTGATCCAGGGCCCATGGGACGATCCGCTGATCTTCCCAGATCCGGAAAGCCTGATCCGTCGTTCGCCGGGCGCGGCGCCTTTGCTGGATGCAGTGAAGGATCGCAAGACCCGCGACGCCGTACGCTCGGTGATCGAGCGCTTTACGGGTGTGCCCAAACAGGCGCCGGTAGCAGAGCCGGATAAGCCCGCCGATGCACCTGCGGCGGCAGCGCCTGCGGATGCAGCACCAAAGGCGAACTAACTTTTTGCCTTACAACGGCGCGGCGCTTTCGCCGCGGGCGCTCGACAGTTTCGACACTAGCGATGCCAGCACGATAACGACGGCGATGAAACCGACGATCAGCGTGCAGATCGCGTTGATCTCCGGCTTCACGCCGAGACGCACTTCCGAATAGATCCGGATCGGTAGCGTCGCCGAACCCGGCCCGGTCGTAAAACTAGCGATGACGAGGTCGTCGAGCGACAGTGTGAAGGCCAGCATCCAGCCCGCTGCAATGGCCGGCCAGATCAGCGGCAACGTGACGGCTATAAATGCGCGGAGCGGATCGCGGCCGAGATCCATCGCCGCTTCCTCGAGGCTGCGATCGATCCCGGCGAGACGCGACTGTACCACGACAGCGACAAAGCACATGGTCAGTGTGGTGTGGGCGATGGTCACCGTGACAAAGCCGCGCCCGGCATCCAGCGCCACGAACAGCAGCAGCAGCGACAGGCCGGTAATCACCTCGGGCATCACCAGCGGCGCATAGAGCATCCCGGACATCAGCATCCGGCCGCGAAATCCCGCGCCACGCGTCAACGCAATAGCTGCCAAAGTGCCGAGCAGCGTTGCCAGTGTTGCTGACACGACACCCACACGGAGACTCATCCAGGCAGCGTCCAGCATCGCGCGGTCGTTGAAAAATTCGGTGTACCAGCGCGTCGACCAGCCGCCCCACACGGTCACGAGGCGAGACGCGTTGAACGAATAGATGACCAGAATGACGATCGGCAGATAGAGAAACGCCAGGCCAAGCACCAGCGACGTGACGTTAAAGCGCGACAGGCGGAGCGGATGCAGGGCCATCAGCGCGCCTCCAGCTGCCGGCGCTGCAGCCGGTCATAGACCAATAACGGGATCAACAGCAGTCCGAGCAACACGATGGCAGTGGCAGAGGCGACCGGCCAATCCTTGTTGGTGAAGAATTCGAGCCACAGTGTCTGGCCGATCATCAGCGAATTCGAACCGGCGAGCAGATCAGGAATTACAAATTCGCCCATGATCGGAATGAAGCAGAGCAGTGCACCGGCGCCGACGCCACGCAGCGACAAGGGAACTGTCACCAGCCAGAAGGCGTCGATGCGCGAGACGCCGAGATCGGCGGCGGCCTCGATCAGCGACGGGTCCTGCTTCGCCAGCGTGGCATAGAGCGGCAGGATCATGAAAGGCAGATAGGAATAGACGATGCCGAGATACATCGCACTGTCGGTGGAGAGCCACACGATTGGCGTCGATACGACGTGCAGCGCAAGAAGGACCTTATTGAGCAAGCCGTCATGCTGCAGGATGTTGATCCAGGCATAGATGCGGATCAGGAACGAGGTCCAGAACGGCACGATCACCAGCATCATTGCGACGCCCTGCCAGCGCCGCGGCAACCGCGCCATGCCATAGGCGATGGGATAACCGACCGTGAGCAAGATCAAGGTCGACACCACTGCGACGAGGACGCTGCGCAGATAGGATGCGAGATAGAGATTGTCCGAAACGAGCAGCCGGAAATTATCCAGCGACAGCGCGGCAAACGACGCTTTCAGCCCGGCGATCCCTTCGGACAGCCCGAAAACCGGCGTGTAGGGCGGTTGCGCAATGGCTGTCTGCGACAGGCTGATCTTCAAGACGAAGCCGAACGGCACCAGGAAGAACAGCACCATCCAGACATAGGGCGGGATCGCAGCAAGCCGCGCCGGCGCCGTAAAGATGCGATTGCGGCTCATTGAACCAGCACCACGCAATCATCGGGGGCGAACCATGCCGCAACGCGCTCGCCGATCGAATAGGCATCGACATCGAGCCGCGCCGTATTGGCGAGAGCGACCCGCAATGTGGCTCCACGGTCGAGCTTCACTTTGTAGAGCGAGCGACCGCCGAGATAGCCGACGTCGGAAATGACACCCTCAAGGCTGTTCATGGCGCCGCTATTGACGAGGTCCGTTGCCGGCCCGCGACGCGACAACCGGATCTTCTCCGGGCGGATCGCAACGCAGATGACCGCATCGCCGACAGGCTGTCGCGGCTCGATCGCAAACAGGGTTCCTACATCGCGGCCTGCAATGGTCAGGCGATGACTGTCGCGGTGCGTGATGCCACCCTCGATGATGTTGATGTCACCGACGAACTCCGCGATCCAGCGCGATGCCGGCGCCTCATAGAGCTGTCGCGGTGTCGCGACCTGTTGCAGGCGACCTTCATTCATGACGCCGATGCGGTCGGCCATGGTCATCGCCTCCTCCTGATCGTGGGTGACGATCACGAAGGTGGTCCCAAGCTGGCGCTGCAGCGCCATCAACTCGACCTGGGTTTCCTCGCGCAGCTTCTTGTCGAGAGCTGCCAGCGGCTCATCGAGCAGCAACAATTGCGGATGCCGCGCCAGCGCCCGGGCGAGCGCCACGCGTTGTTTCTGGCCGCCCGACAATTGATCCGGCCGGCGTTTCTCCAGTCCCTGGAGCTTGACCAGCGCCACCATCTCGGCAACCCGCGTATCGATGCCGAGACGCGTCAGGCCAGCGCTCTTGAGACCGAAACCGATATTGTCGCGCACGTTGAGATGCGGAAACAGCGCGTAGTTCTGGAACATCATGTTGACGGGCCGCTGATGCGGCAAGACCGCAGCGATATCCTCGCCGTTCAACTCGATCTTGCCCGTGTCCGGCGCTTCGAAACCAGCCAGCATGCGCAGTAACGTGGTCTTGCCACAGCCGCTCGGGCCAAGCAGCGCGAAGAATTCACCGGCCTTGATGTCCAAAGAGAGATCGTCGACTGCGCTATGCGCGCCGAATTTCTTGGTGACGCCGTCGATCCGCAGCAAGGGCGTGGGATAGGCGATGACCGGCGCATCGCTGGCCGCCGGATCCGCGACTGTCGCAGTGAGATTCGTCATAACCGCAAGCTAGCCGCGGAACGCCGCGGGCTCAACAACATCAGCACTTCGCAACGGCCTGTCGCTCAACCGACCATGCGCGCGGCGGGCGCAGCGGCGGCAATCCGTCCGACCAGCGCAGCATATTGCGCAATCGGGGCAGGACGCCCGATGAAGTAGCCTTGTACGCCGTCGCAGCCTTCGCTGGCGAGGAAGCAGAGTTGCTCGTGGGTCTCAACGCCTTCCGCAACGATCGCGACGTCGAGGCCATGGCCCAGCCCGATGACCGCGCGCACGATGGCGGCGGACTGCGGATTGAGCCCCAGATTGATCACGAAAGCGCGGTCGATCTTGATCTTGTCGAACGGGAATGCCTGCAGATAGGTCAGCGAGGAATAGCCGGAGCCGAAGTCGTCCATCGAGATGCGCACACCGAGCGCCTTCAACCGCCGCAGCAACGCGACGCCGCGATCGAAATCCTCGATCAGCACGCCCTCGGTGATTTCCAGCTCAAGGCGACCGGGCTGCAGGCCGGTTTCGAGCAGGATAGAATGCACGAGGCCGACGAGATCGCCGTGCATGAACTGCGCGGGCGACAGGTTGACTGCGATCTGCAGCGGTACCGGCCACGAGGCGGCCTCAAGGCAGGCCTGGCGCAGGATCCACTCGCCCATCTCGACGATCAGGCCACTTTCTTCGGCCAGCGGAATGAAGTCTCCGGGCGGCACGAAACCGCGCGTCGGATGAATCCACCGCGCCAACGCCTCGAAGCCCGTAATGTCGGCATCGACGACGGTCTGGCCGGCGCGTGCCTGGGGCTGGTAGTGCAGCGACAATTCGCCATTGCGGATCGCGGCCGAGAGGTCCTGATGCAGCACGCGGCGATCGCGCAGTTGCTGGTCCATTTGCGGCTCGAAGATGCTGATCGAACCGCGCGACTGCGACTTGGCACGGAACAGCGCCGCGCCGGAATTCGCCAGCAACGCGGCCGGGTCATGGCCGTCGCGCGGGAACAGCGAGATGCCCGTGGTGACGCCTGTCCGCACCGATTTGCCCTCGATCGGGAATTCCTCCGCAAGGGCCGCGGAGATCCGCTCTGCGATCAACAGCCCGGCCGCGGGCTGCGCGCCGTCGATGATCACGCCAAACTCGTCACCGCCGAGCCGCGCCACAACTCCGCCGCCCACGGCTGCATCGACACGACGCGACACCTCGATCAGCAGCTTGTCACCGATGGCATGGCCGAAGACATCGTTGACCTCCTTCAGGCCGTCGAGATCGATCGACAGCACCGCGAATTCCTCGGAGGTCTCGCCGCAGGCATCGATCATCTGCGACAGAGCCTGCAAGAAGGCCGGGCGGTTCGGCAGATCGGTCAGGCCGTCGTGATAGGCCATATGCGCCATCCGCGCCTCGGTCTGGCGGCGGTCGGTGACATCTTCGTGGGTCTTGATCAGATATTGCGGCTCGCCTGCTTCGTCGAGGACGGTGACCCGCCGGGTCAGGAACAGCCGCAATCCGTCGCGCGTGCTGATCGGATGCTCTTCCGCAATCGGTGTTCGGCCCCTGATCGCTGCCTGATCCCGGCTGACGATCAGCTTCGCTTCTTCCGGGCGAAGCATTTCGGGAACGGTCAGACCGATAGCGTCTTCGCGTTTGCGACCCAGAATGACTTCTGCGCCGCGGTTGGCGAACAGATAACGACCGGTGCTGATCTGTTGCACCATCAGCGACACAGGAATGTTGTCGAGTACGGTCTCAAGGAATTTCTTGGCGTTCTCCAGTTCCTTGGACAGCGACTTGCGGTCGGTCACATCCTCGAACAGCGCAATCAGGAATGCCGGCTCATTGCGTTCGTTAAAGGCAATCACGCGATTGCTATCCAGCGTGCGGACGTCTGAACCAATCTCCACATTGAACTCGCTGCGACACTGACTGCGTGTTTCCACTGCCAGGGCGTCGGCTTCGGCAATCGCTTTCGCAGACTGTGCGGAGAATATCTGATCCGGTCGCTTGCCGACGATCTTATCGCGCGAGAGCCGAGAGAAGGTCTCGAAAGCCCGGTTGGCGAAGATATAGCGGCCATCGTCAATGGTCTTGGCCGCGACGCAGATCGGGACGTGATCAAGGACAGATTCGAGGAATTGCTTGGTGGTCGCAAGCTCACGTTGCAGGAAACGCTGCTCGGTGCAGTCCTCATGAATGCCGATGGCGCCGCCATTGGGAAGCCGGCTGAACTTGACGTGAACGGATTGCCCGCCGGGCATTTCGGCAATGTACTCGCCGGCGGAAACAGTCTGCTCGTAGAAGCTCTGGGTGGTCAGATCGAGCTTGCCACGCTGGCGGCGTAACTCACGCAATCCTGGGCCGGTAATATCCTTGGTGATGTCGGCGCGCGTCAGGTCGTAGATCTCAAGATAGCGATCATTGCAAAACACGACCCGCTTCTGGTCGTCGAGCATCACGATACCTTGGCCGAGATGATTGAGGGCAGAACCGACAAACGCATTGCGACGCTGCTGCTCGCGACGCACATTTCGCAGCGCCGAGGCGACCCACAGCACAATGGCGGCGAGAAATGCCAGCGCGACAAACCCACCGATGAGAATCTGCCAGATCATTTGCGGGTCGAGTTCACTGATATAATGAACCGCCGGGGATTCGGCATGGGCCCCGGTAATGCTGCCAAGAAGGCACGCGACCGCGATGACGGACACTGCCGCCTTGCTGTCTGATCGCCCGATCTTGCCAGTCATTACACACCCGCGTATTCGCAGCGTGAGTGTTTGGTTACAGGTATGTGGATCAGGTAAATGCGTATCGTCGCACCTGCAGAATGCGGCGAAATTTGGTGGTAATTAGCTGTGATGCTTAATGTTTTACTAATGCGCCACATGCGCAAGGTCGAACCGCAGCTGACCGGCGCAGCAAACTATCGGACGCGACATGGACAAGGTTGAATGCGTGGTGGTGGGCGCCGGCGTCGTGGGTCTTGCGATCGCCCGGCGACTGGCGGAAGCGGGACGCGAGGTCATCGTGCTGGAGGCCGCGGACGCGATCGGTACCGTGACCTCGTCGCGCAACAGCGAGGTCATCCATGCCGGCATCTATTATCCGGCCGGAAGCCTGATGGCACGGCTCTGCGTCGCTGGAAAACAGGCGCTCTATGATTATTGCCGCGATCGCGGCATCCCACATCGCAACTCCGGGAAACTGATCGTCGCCACACGTCCGGAGGAGATCGCCAAACTGGCGTCGATCAAAGCGCATGCCGAAGCCAATGGCGTCGCTGATCTCGAGCAATTATCCGGGACAGAGGCACGGGCGCTGGAGCCGGCATTGGCTTGCGAAGCCGCGCTGTTGTCCTCCTCCACGGGGATCGTCGACAGCCACAGCTACATGTTGTCGCTGCGCGGTGAAGCGGAAGCCGCGGGCGCGGCCTTCGCATTCCTCGCTCCCCTAGAACGTGGCCGGGTCACCGCCGACGGTTTCGAACTGGATGTCGGCGGCGAGGCTCCGATGACACTAGCCTGCGACATGCTGATCAATTCCGCAGGCCTGTCCGCAACCGCGATCGCCCGCATGCTCGACGGCATGCCGCTCGACCTGATACCGCCCGCTTATCTGGCGAAAGGCTGTTATTTCAGCTGCAATGCGAAAGCACCGTTCTCGCGGCTGATCTATCCCGTGCCGGAACCGGGCGGCCTCGGCGTGCATCTGACGCTCGATCTGGCCGGTCAGGCGCGTTTCGGCCCTGACGTCGAGTGGGTGGATCATATCGACTACACGGTCGATCCGGCACGCGGAGAGAGGTTCTATCCGGCCATCAGGCGTTACTGGCCGAGTTTGCCGGACGGCGCGTTGATGCCAAGTTATTCCGGAATGCGGCCGAAGATCGTGCCGCCCGCAGTCGCGGTGCAGGATTTCATGATCCAAGGTGCCCAGACCCATGGCGTGCCGGGTCTTATCAACCTGTTCGGCATCGAGTCACCGGGGCTGACATCATCGCTGGCCATCGCGGACTACGTGGCTGAGATGGCGGGACATTGAACGCGAAAGGTTGCAGGCGAAGCGATCCAGGCCAACCGAATACTGGAGCTTCGTCGCAAACCTATCGCGGGATGAGGGGAAGACGTCATCGCACCTACGCGAAAGCAGTGACGTAGACGGCGATGTCGATGCTGTGATTTATCGTTCGCTGATCAGTGCAGCCGTTGATCAATGCACCGTTTCGCTGGCCCCGTTTTTGAGACGCTGGATTTCGTCCCTGACCATCAGTTTTCGACGCTTGAGTTCGACGATGCGGAGATCGTCGGTAGACAGGTGCACGAGCGCTTCGTGCAATTCGCTTTCGAGAACTTTGTGCTTGCGTTCCAGTTCGACGAGATGCGCCTGTAGTGCCATTCGAAAACTCCTCGGTAGGATTGAACCTCAGGATACGTTCGGTTGGACGATGAATTCTACATGACAGTGGACATCTGTCGATGGGTATTGAAAAGTGTATTTTGAGTTTCGGGTATCGTCTGAAACGAATCGTGACCTGATTGCGCCGCAAAAACCTGGAACCGGACGGCTTGCGTGGTGCGCCTGCACCGGCGATAGTCACTCTAGAAATCTCTCGCAAATGACTTGCGAATCCAGTCAGCTAGAAACATGAACGACGACGAAGATCGCGAACTCCCGTTAGAACTCGCCCGATTGCAGCAGGAACATCGCGACCTCGACGCCGCTATCGATGCCTTGCAGCATTCACCGGCACCCGATCTTTTGCGACTGCAACGGTTGAAGAAGAGGAAGCTTCAACTGAAAGACCGGATCTCCTTTATCGAAGACCAGATCACCCCGGATATTATTGCCTGAGACAACGCGTCGCGCTGTGGCTGTGGGTTAAAGAACGGCCAGGGCTACGAACTCAACGCGCGATGATCGATGGATCGGCTTTCTTTAACTCGCGGTGAATGCAGCAGGCTGGGCGTTGAACTCGCCCGTCGTCAAAACCTTGCTTCGCGACGGCCGCCGCTCTTTTCGCGCGGCATCGTAGGCACGACAGCAGACTTAATTCTGGCCAGCATCGCATTGTGGCGCGGTAAAAACTGCTGGGCTCCGCGAATTGATCGCCATGGCGCTCGCGCTGGCCGACGTGACGCTCGCACTGCGCAAGCCAGCTATTGCGGCCTAACAAGAGCGGAATGGGGCGACTGCAAACGAGGCGCTGTCGAAACTTGACAATAAGAACAAAATAAGAACATCCTTGCGCCGAGATCAAATCGACTCGTGAGGGCACCATGGCCGATATCACCTATTATGTCGCACTGCCCTTCCTGCACGACGACTCTGGTTCGCCGGCCGCCGGTGCCGCCGAGGAATGTCAGAGCGCATCCGGCGCCATCCGCCGCGCCGAACTATTGTCCCGTGCGCCAGGTTCAATCGGCGCATTGGCCTTCAGCCGTACCGGCGATCCGATGATCGGCGAGTTCGGCGACGCCCAGGTGATCCGCGCCTTTGGCGAAGTGCCAAGCGACCTCAGCGCGCTGTAAGGGCGCCAACGCCGGTGATGGCTAACTACACTTTCACGCGTCGCGCGGTCTTGCGCACGTACATCGCCCTGTCGGCCTGAACCAACGTGGCTTCGCCATCGACATCGGGACCCAGCAGTGCGACGCCTGCAGAGGCGCCAGCCGACACGTTGATGTCGCGGAAGACGAAAGTGAGCTGGTCGATCGCGGCTTCCAAAACCTGCGGCGTCGACTTCGCTGACATTCCACAGCAACAGCACGAACTCATCACCACCCAGCCACCCGATCACGTCGGATGCGCGGACATGCCGCCGGAGCACGCCAACCACAGCCTTGAGCACGATGTCGCCGGCCGCGTGACCGAAGGCGTCGTTGATTGGCTTGAGGCGGTCGACATCGAGCACAATCAGTGCACCCGTCGCGCTATAGCGGGCGATGAAGGCCACGGCGCGGGTCAGCTCGCGGGCAAAGCCACGGCGGTTGAGAATGTCGAGCAGGAAGTCGGTTTCCGCCGAAGCTCGCAATTCGGCAATCTTCGCCTCGGCCTGTGTGAGTTGCGCTTCCAGCCGCCCGAATCGTCAGCGCGGCCGCCGGCGCGCGGCTTTTCGGCAGCGACACCAACGCCTTGGAACCGCGCAACGCCGGCTTCATCGAGCGTTTGACCGACTTTGCAGCAGGCGTTCGGGTTTTCTTTTGCATGGGATTTGTTACAAGGCTTGCCAGTCTTCACCAAGACGAGATCATGTTTGCCACGCTCCTTGCCACGCAAGGGGACGACATTGTATTTCCAGCCTATCTTTCTGGATTCGCGAAAGAAAATACGGAATGACCGCGCCCGTCGCCATTATTATGGGAAGCCAGTCGGACTGGGAAACCATGCGCCATGCCGCCGAAACGCTGACTGCGCTCGGTGTATCCCATGAGGCGCGCATCGTCTCGGCCCACCGTACGCCGGACCGGCTGGTCGCATTCGCCAAGGGCGCCAAGGCAGCGGGCTTCCAGATCATCATCGCCGGTGCCGGCGGCGCTGCGCATTTGCCCGGCATGGCCGCGGCATTGACGGAACTCCCGGTATTCGGCGTGCCCGTGGAATCCAAGGCGCTGTCCGGCGTCGACTCGCTTTATTCGATCGTACAGATGCCGGGCGGCGTGCCCGTCGGCACGCTGGCCATCGGCAAGCCCGGCGCGATCAATGCGGCACTGCTCGCAGCGAGCGTGCTGGCGCTGCACGATACGGCACTGGCGACAAAGCTCGCCGCCTGGCGCAAGGCGCAGACCGATGCCGTGGCTGAAAAGCCGGAAGGTGCGGCGTGAGCGCTGTGGTGACGAAGGTTCTCAAGCCGGGCGATACGATCGGCATTCTCGGTGGCGGCCAGCTCGGTCGCATGTTGGCGATGTCCGCAGCCCGCCTCGGCCTCCGCTGTCAGGTTTTTTCACCGGATCCGGATTCGCCGGCTTTCGATGTGGTGCAGAACGCGACATGTGCTGAATATGCGGATGTCGAGGCGCTCGAACTGTTCGCCAGCGATTGCGACGTCATCACCTACGAATTCGAGAACGTGCCGGCTGCCACCGCGATGATCCTCGACGCGCGGCGCCCGGTTCTGCCCGCACAGACAATCCTGCAGACCACGCAGGACCGCCTGGCCGAGAAGGATTTTGTAACGTCACTGGGTATCGGCACGGCCGGTTACGCAGGCGTTTCCAACGCTGGCGAGCTTCATGCTGCGGTCAAGAAGATCGGTCTGCCAGCTGTCATCAAGACGCGTCGCTTCGGTTATGACGGCAAGGGCCAGGCAATCATCCGCGAGGGTGACGATCTCGATCAGGTCTGGAAGGATCTCGGCACCAACTCCGCGATCCTTGAAGCCTTCGTGCCGTTCGAACGCGAGGTCTCGGTCATCGCTGCACGCGGCGCCGACGGTCAAGTCGAATGTTTCGACGTCACCGAGAACGAGCACCGCGATCACATCCTGAAATTCTCCTATGCGCCCGCACGCATCTCCAACGCGCTTGCCGCGAAGGCACGCGAGATCGCCGAGAAGATCGGCACTGCGCTGGGCTATGTCGGCGTCTTTGCCGTCGAACTGTTTGTCGTGCCCGGTAAGGACAGCGCGACGCTTGTCGTGAACGAAATTGCGCCGCGCGTGCATAATTCCGGCCACTGGACGCTCGATGGCGCCTCGGTGTCGCAATTCGAACAGCACATCCGCGCCATCGCCGGCTGGCCGCTCGCCAAACCCGTCCGCCACGGCCAGGTCACCATGATCAATCTGATCGGCGACGATATTCTCGACTACGGCAAGTGGCTCACCGTCCCCGGCGCCACCGTACATCTCTATGGCAAGGGCGCACCGAAGCCCGGCCGCAAGATGGGCCACGTGGTTGAGGTGAAGCCGGCGACGTAACGACGCCGGCTTCACCGCCTCATTCGTCAGGTGGCCACCTTGCCTTCCACTACGCCAGCGGGCTCGTCACTCAGCCAGCGATAGATCGCGCCGCCGAGAACACCGCCAACCAACGGCGCCACCCAGAACAGCCACAACTGCTGCAGTGCCCAGCCGCCGACAAACAATGCCGGCCCCGTGCTGCGCGCCGGATTCACCGACGTGTTGGTGACTGGAATGCTGACGAGGTGGATCATCACCAGCGCAAGCCCGATTGCCAGCGGCGCGAAGCCCGCAGGGGCCTTGCCGTGCGTGGACCCCATAATGATGAACAGGAACATCATGGTCATCACCACTTCCATGATGAAGCCCGCGACCATGCTGTATTTGCCGGGCGAATGATCGCCGTAGCCGTTCGACGCAAAGCCCTTGGCAAGGTCGAAACCGGCAGCGCCGCTGGCGATGACATACAACACGGCCGCACCTGCAACCGCACCGACGACCTGCGCAATCACATAAGGGAGAATCTGGCCGGCGGGAAAACGTCCACCTGCCGCAAGGCCCACGGTGACCGCAGGATTGAGATGGCAGCCCGAAACGTGGCCAATGGCATAGGCCATGGTCACGACGCTGAGGCCGAAGGCCAACGAGACGCCGACGAGACCGATACCGACCTGCGGAAATGCTGCCGCGATTACGGCACTGCCGCAGCCTGCAAATGTGAGCCAAAAGGTGCCGATCAGCTCGGCCGCGTATTTTTTCCCATTCATGATGCTCTCCGGTCGTAATCGGCGTCCCGGCTGAGTCGCCGCGGGAATTATGCGTCCGTGCTCCAATACCTGTCGAGACAGGGAACCTGCCCTATCCCCACCCGGGAAAATTCGGAAAAAATACGTTATTTTCCCGGCCCAGAAGGTTAAAATGACGGCGCCGCAAGGTGGACATTCGCCATTTCATCTGGTACATCGGCGCCCTTGAGGTTAAGGGCATGGCCTTTGTCGGCCCTTCACTTTACCGAAATTCAAATCCGATCAATTGAAAAGAGGATGCCGCGTGCAGGTTCTCGTTCGCGATAATAACGTCGATCAGGCTCTCAAGGCGCTGAAGAAGAAGATGCAGCGCGAGGGTATTTTCCGCGAGATGAAGCTCCGCGGTCACTACGAGAAGCCCTCTGAGAAGAAGGCTCGCGAGAAGGCTGAGGCTGTGCGTCGCGCACGCAAGCTGGCTCGCAAGAAGCTGCAGCGCGAAGGCCTGCTGCCGATGAAGCCGAAGCCGGTGTTCGGCGCGGGTCCTGGCGCCGATCGTGGCGGCCGTCCCGGCGCTGGCGGCGCGGGCGCTCCGCGTCCGGCGCGCTAAGCGCACTTCATCCACCAGTTTGATAACGCGGGCCAAAGCCCGCGTTATTTTTTTGCGCTGTTGCTTTTTGCGCGAACTACTTCTTTGGCGCGCTGGTCTTGATCGGGTGCATTTTGCCCGATGTCGCGCTACCAATAGGTCATTGGTCGCTGCGTGAGATTGGCCCTGCATGGAATGTCCCGTCCGCAAGTCCCCGTCCCGCTTCGGCGCCAGCGGCCTTACCGCGATTGCCCTTATCGTTACGGGTCTGTGCGGCACCGGTTGCTCGTTCAACCTGTCGTCACTAACACCAGGGTCTGACAAGGACGAACCGAAGACCACGGCTCTGGCGCCCCCGCCGCCCGCGAATTCCGGCAAGACCAATCCGCAGGATGCACAGATCCACGCTGCACGCGCGCAGGCGCTCGCACAATCCGGCAAACCCGATGACGCGCTGCTGGCCTTCAATCAGGCACTCGACCTCGATCCGCACAGTGCGCAGACCTTCTACCAACGCGGGCTGCTCTATCAGTCCGAGAAGAAATATGAATTTGCCATCGCGGATTTTACGTCGGCCAACGGCCTGACGCCGCAGCAGGCCGATCCCCTGCTCGGCCGCGCGCAATGCTATCTCGCCCTCGGCAAAAACCAGGAAGCCGCAGCGGATCTCGACGAGGCTTCGCAGGTGGCACCGGGCAATGCGCAGGTCTGGCTGACCCGCGGCGCGACCTATGAGAAGCTTGGCGACAGGGCCAAGGCCGCAGACTCCTACAGCCGCGCTGTCGCGCTGCGCCCGAAGGACGATGCAGCGCGGAGCGGCCTCGCCCGCACGGGCGGACGCGCGGGCTAGCTAAGCTGGCAGGAGTCAGGCTGATAGCAGTACGGCGTCGCCCTGCATGCGTGAGAGCGACGCGCGGAAAATCCACCGTTTCCCTTACCGCTCGAACGGGCGCGGGATCACCGAATTGAACACCGACTTTGCCGCAGACAGCACATCTTCGGCCACGTTGGTGCGCTCAGATCGCGGTGTGCCAGCAGCATCCGCTTGCAGATCCATCGGCTGCGGCGTCGGGATGTCACCAGGCGGACGAATGCGACGTACTTCGGGGCGTTCGGCCTGCGAGGGCATGGGATCGAGCTTCTCGACGCTTGGCGTCGCCACCACGATTGGCGGCGGCAGCTGCTGCATCGACGGAGGGGAAACAGTCCGCGCGGCTTCCTGCACCCGCGGCGCCTCCGGAGCGCGCGGGGTCTCAGCCGTACGGGCAGCTTCCTGGGGTCGCGGCTCGCTGCGGTTCAGGCGCTCGATGGCAGCACGGGCGAGATCGTTGGCGTCGCGGCGTTCATCGGCACTGGCATTTGCCGCCGGCGCGGTGCCCACGGTGGCAAGGACGGACGCAGGCGTCGCTGGAGCCGGCGCGGGCTTGGCCGCTGCCTTCTCGCGCAATGCCGGCTGATGGCGGCGCGGCTCGGGTGTCGTGGCCGCCTCGGGCTTTTCGATGCTGGCCTTCTCGACCACCGGCTTGTCGCCGGCCTTGGCCGGGGCCGATTCGGGCAGATTGGCGAGGTCGGCAGAATTCTCGGCGGGCTTGGCTGTCGCTGCCTTGGTGCCAGGCTTCGGCTCGGCAGGCGTCGATGCGACAGCCGCAGCGGGGCGATCCGGGCTCGCCTTCGGGATGATGTAGTGATTGACGATATAGGCACCCACGATCGTCGCCAGAATCGACGGCAAGATATCGATGGTGAACTTCGAGAGATACTTGTGCAACATGAACCGGCCTCTTCCCCAAGCTGCTTCATGCTAGGAATTTGAGGCTGATTCAGGGATCAATCGCGACGGATCGAAGGCAAAGTTCCAATCCGTCGCATTGAATTGTTTCAGGTCGTCCTCAGCAGGCTAAACACGATGAACCGGCAGCCGCTGGAGGCAGACAAGGTTAAGCTTTCTTAACCTCGACCTCGAGAAACACGATTTCCTTGTCGGTTTCATTCAGAACGTCATGCTCGACGCCTGCCTTGCGGAAATAGGATTTGCCGGTCGTGATCGGCGCCTGCGAACGGGTGCCGTCCGGCGCAACGATGGTCATCACGCTCGTGGTGATCGGAACGATCACATAGTCCATCCCATGGGTGTGGTGACCAGTCGCCGCGCCAGGCGCGAGTCGCCATTCGGTGACGCGAACTTCGGGCGTGTCCTGCTGAACGTCGGACTGGGCAGCGAGCATCGTCTCATTCTCCAAAGTGGTCACGGTACAAACACCATGAAGATGAATACCGCAAACACCACCAAGTGAACCAGCCCGAACAGGATGTTTGTGCGTCCGGTGCCAAAGGTCAGCATGCTCAGCACGAACGTCATCACCAGCAGCACCATCTTCTGCGCACTGAGACCGAGCACCAGTTCCTTGTTTAACGCATAGGCCGCCACCGCAACCGCAGGTATCGTCAGTCCGATAGTGGCGAGCGATGAGCCGAGTGCGAGGTTGATGCTCTTCTGCAGATCGTTGCCACGCGCGGCAGAAATGGCGGCGACGCTTTCCGGCAGCAAGATCAGCAGCGCCACGAGAATGCCGGCGAAAGCTTCCGGTGCACCGATCCGTTCGATACCGGCGTCCACCACCAGCGAGAATTTCTTCGCCAGCAGCACCACCGCCAGCAACGAGACCAGCAGCAAAACGGCGCTGACGGCAAGAAGACGGTTGGAAACATGCCCGCCTGCGGCACCTTCGCCACTTCCGTCTGCAACGAAGTAATCCTGATGTCGGATGGTCTGTGTGTAGAGAAACACCGCATAGAGCATGATGGTGGCGACGCTGACAAAAGCGAGCTGTGCGTTCGAGTAGAACGGTCCCGGAGTGGTCAGGGTGTAATTCGGCAGGATCAGCGTGATGGTCGCCATCACAATCAGTACGCTGAGATAAATATTCGACCCCGTGACCTGAAAATCCTGCTCTCGGTAACGCAACCCTCCAACGAGGATGCAGATGCCGACCAACCCGTTGCAAACGATCATCACCACCGCGAAGACAGTATCGCGCGCCAGCGTCGGGACGGCCTTGTCACCCAGCATGATGGAGGCGATCAGCGCCACCTCGATGATAGTCACGGCCAGTGTCAGCAACAGCGTGCCGAACGGTTCGCCGATCTTGTGTGCGATGACTTCGGCATGATGCACGGCGGCGAACACCGTGCCGAACAGGATGACCAGCAGAACAACCGCGAACACAATACCAGCAGTCGTCTCCGTGAATCCGATCCCGAGCGAAGGAATTGACGTCGCGATAAAAAGCAGAACGGCCAACGTGGGGAAAATCCAGGACGATCTGGGCATGGGATGTGCTGACATCAAGCAAGTGTCCTGATTGAAAACGGGTTCGGCAGCAAGCGACACGCCGCTATTGCAGACCCACAAAACCGATTGCGCGGCGGGATCATGCCGTCTCGCCAAACTGCATATGATGCGTATAGTTGCGTATCACCTGAAGGTGAGTTTGCAAGAAAGTGGGAGAGGAAGCGAGATGTTTTCACATGTCATGATCGGCACCAACGACCTCGAAGCCGCGAAGTCGTTTTATGACAAGCTGCTCGGCACGCTGGGCGTCCCGCCCGGCGCCGTCGATCGCCACCGGGTTTTCTGGCGGACCAAGACCGGTACCTTCTCGGTGTCGAAGCCGATCAATGGCGAGCCTGCTTGCGCTGCCAATGGCGGCACCATCGGCTTTCTCGCCAAATCGCAGGAAGAAGCCGATGCCTGGCACGCCGCCGGCATCGCCAATGGCGCCACCACCTGCGAAGAACCGCCGGGCATCCGCGAAGGCGGCGTGAAGCTTTATCTGGCCTATCTGCGCGACCCCGACGGCAACAAGCTGTGCGCGCTGTATCGCTTGCCAAAGGAAGACGCTGCGAGCTGACCTTTCAAACAAAAAACGCCCGGCTTGTAGCCGGGCGTTTTGATGAAGGTCATCAGGGTGGGACTTACATCGCCTTGACGATGTTCTCCGTCACCTTCTTCGCGTCGCCGAGCAGCATCATGGTGTTGTCGCGATAGAACAGCGGGTTATCGATGCCGGCATAGCCGGACGCCAGCGAGCGCTTGATGAACATCACGGTGCCGGCCTTCCACACCTGCAGCACCGGCATGCCGTAGATCGGCGAAGTCTTGTCGTCTTCCGCCGCCGGATTGGTGACGTCGTTGGCGCCGATCACGAAGGCGATGTCAGCCTGCGCGAATTCCGAATTGATGTCCTCGAGTTCGAACACCTCATCATAAGGCACGTTGGCTTCCGCCAGCAGCACGTTCATGTGGCCGGGCATACGGCCTGCCACCGGATGAATGGCGTATTTCACCTCGACGCCTTCCTTCTTCAGCGTGTCGGCCATTTCGCGCAGCGCGTGCTGGGCCTGTGCCACCGCCATGCCGTAGCCGGGGACGATGATCACCTTCTGCGCGTTCTTCATGATGAAGGCCGCATCTTCAGCCGAGCCGAGCTTGGCCGGCTTCTGTTCGCCCGAGCCGCCGCCAGCAGCGGCGGTCTCGCCGCCGAAGCCGCCGAGGATCACCGAGATGAACGAGCGGTTCATCGCGTGGCACATGATGTAGGACAGGATCGCGCCGGACGAGCCGACCAGCGCGCCGGTGATGATCAACGCCGAATTGCCCAGCGTGAAGCCGATGCCCGCGGCGGCCCAGCCCGAATAGGAGTTCAGCATCGAGATCACGACCGGCATGTCGGCGCCGCCGATCGGGATGATCAGCAGGGCGCCGAGCACCAGCGCGATGACGGTGATGACCCAGAAATCGACCGCCGAGCCGGACGTCACCAGACCATAGATGAAGAACAGCAGCGCGAGGCCGAGCGCGATATTGATGACGTGACGCGCCGGCAGGATGATCGGCGCGCCGCTCATGCGGCCGGAGAGCTTGGCGAATGCAATCACCGAACCGGTGAAGGTCAGCGCGCCGATGGCGACGCCGAGCGACATTTCGACGAGGCTGGCGCCGACGATCTTCTTGGTTACCGGATCGAGAATGCCGAAGGCTTCCGGCGCATAGAACGCGCCGGCGGCAACCAGCACCGCGGCCATGCCGACCAGCGAGTGGAAGGCCGCGACCAGTTCGGGCATCGAGGTCATCGGCACGCGCTTGGCGATGACGGCACCGATACTGCCACCGATGGCAATGCCGAGGATCACCAGGATCCAGCCGAGCGCATCGGCGGGCGGATGCGCGGCGAGCGTGGTGCCCACAGCGATGACCATGCCGGCCATGCCGAGGAAGTTACCCTGACGGCTGGACGCCGGGCTGGACAGCCCACGCAGCGACAAGATGAAGAGGATGCCCGCGACGAGGTAGAGCAGTGCGGCGAGATTGGCGTTCATCGGGCTGCCCTTACTTCTTTTTCTTCTGGTACATCGCAAGCATGCGCTGCGTGACCAGGAAGCCGCCGAAAATATTGACGCATGCAAAAATCAGCGCGACGAAGCCGAAGCCGCGCGCCAAGGCGCCGCCACTGCCGACCATATTGACGCCGACCGCGAGCAGTGCGCCGACCACGATCACCGAAGAGATCGCATTGGTCACCGACATCAGCGGCGTATGCAGCGCGGGCGTCACCGACCACACCACGAAATAGCCGACAAACACGGCAAGCACGAAGATCGAGAGCTGAAAGACGAACGGGCTGACCAGCGAGGCATGATCCATGGCAGCGCTCCTTAAGCGGTCTTCGGCTGAAAGTTCGGATGAATGACGGCGCCGTCCTTGGTCAAGGCCGTTGCCTTGACCAGTTCGTCGTCCCAGTTCACCGCGAGTGCCTTGGTCTCTTTGTTGACCAACGTTTCGATGAAGGAAAACAGGTTGCGCGCATAGAGGCTCGACGCGGAGGCGGCGACGCGGCCCGCGACATTAGTATAACCAACGATCTTGATGCCGTTGACGTCAACAACTTCGCCGGGCTTGGCACCTTCCACATTGCCGCCGCGTTCGACGGCGAGGTCGACCAGCACCGAACCGGGCTTCATGGACGCCACCATCTCGGCGGTGACCAGACGCGGCGCGGGCCGGCCCGGGATCAGCGCGGTGGTGATGATGATGTCCTGCTTCTTGATATGCTCGGCGGTGAGCGCGGCCTGCTTGGCCTGATATTCCTTGGACATTTCCTTGGCGTAGCCGCCGGCGGTCTGCGCGTTCTTGAACTCGTCGTCTTCCACGGCCAGGAATTTCGCGCCGAGGCTCTCGACCTGCTCTTTGGTGGCCGGGCGCACGTCCGTCGCGGTGACCACGGCGCCGAGGCGGCGCGCGGTCGCGATCGCCTGCAGGCCGGCGACGCCGACGCCCATGACGAATACCTTGGCGGCCGGAATGGTGCCGGCGGCTGTCATCATCATCGGGAAGGCGCGGCCGAAGCTTTCGGCGGCCTCGATGACAGCACGGTAGCCGGCGAGATTGGCCTGGCTCGACAGCACGTCCATCACCTGCGCACGGGTGATCCGCGGCATCAGCTCCATCGCGAAGGCCGACACGCCGGCATCCGCCATCGCCTTCAGTGCGGCGTCGTTGCCATAGGGGTCCATGATCGCGATCACCAGCGCACCGCGCTTGTAACCGGCGAGTTCGAACGCCTCGGGACGCTTCACCTTGATGACGATGTCGGCGTCCTTCACCGCATCGGCGCTGATGGTGGCGCCCACGGCCGTGTATTCCGAATCCGGCAGGCCGGACTTGATGCCGGCGCCAGGCTCAATCGCCACATCGACGCCGAGCGCCTTGAACTTCTTCACCGTGTCGGGCGAGATCGCCACGCGCGGTTCGGACGGATCGATTTCCTTGGCAACGGCAATCTTCATGGGGCCTCCGGCGGCGCAAGGCACGCGCGTGAGCAAACAGGACAGGACGCCACCCGAGTCGGGCGGCGCAATCGGCGATAGATCAGGTGAGGAAGATGCCCATCAGGGCCACGATGGCGATGACGCCGATGGTGCCCCACTTCACCAGCATGAGAAAGCCCTCATAGGTCTGCTCATGCGCCGGATAGTCGTTGCCATCGGCCGTGGTGTAAGCGACTTCGCTGTGATCGGACATCAGGGTCTCCTGCCTCGTACTTTCGTATGTTGCCACGGAATTAGCGCAATTGGATATGGAGAGCAACGGTTGCTGGCATACCACGGCAATCTTTGCATACCGCAGTGCATCAGGCCGGTGGATGACTGCACCTGCCTAATTTTTCGCCCTATCGAATTGATGCGAGGGGCTGCCTAACCCATCGCCTCAAGCTCATCGATCATCCCGGCGATAACCGACAACCCGCCATCCCAGAAGGTCGGGTCCTTGGCGTCGAGACCAAAGGGCTTCAGCAGTTCGGAATAGTGCTTGGTGCCACCGGCGGCGAGCATCGCGAGGTAGCGTTCCGCAAAACCTTCCTGGGCGTTCTCGTAGACCGCATAGAGCGAATTCACGAGGCAATCGCCGAAGGCATAGGCGTAGACGTAGAACGGCGAATGGATGAAGTGCGGGATGTACATCCAGAAGTTCTCGTAACCCGGTTTGATCTCGATCGCCGGCCCAAGGCTTTCAGTCTGCACGCTGAGCCAGAGTTCGCCAAGCCGCTGCGCGGTGAGTTCGCCGTGGCGACGCTCGGTGTGAACAGCGCGCTCGAATGAATAGAACGCGATCTGCCGCACCACCGTGTTGATCATGTCCTCGACCTTTCCCGCCAGCAGCGCCTGACGCTGCTTGGCGCTCTTGGTCTGCGACAGCAGCCGTTTGAAGGTCAGCATCTCGCCGAACACGCTGGCGGTTTCGGCCAGCGTCAACGGCGTCGGCGCCATCAGCGCACCGTTGCGGGCGGCGAGCACCTGATGCACGCCATGGCCGAGTTCGTGGGCGAGCGTCATCACGTCGCGCGGCTTGCCCTGATAGTTCATCAACACATAGGGATGTGCCGACGGCGTGGTCGGATGCGAGAACGCTCCGGGCGCCTTGCCCGGGCGCACCGGCGCATCGATCCAGCGATCGGTGAAGAAGCGCTTGGCGATATTGGCCATGTCGGGTGAAAACGCGCCATAGGCGGTCAGCACCATGTCCTGCGCGTCCGACCATGGAATCGTGCCGGTCGGTGCGAATGGCAGCGGCGCGTTGCGGTCCCAATGGGCGAGCTTCTTCTTGCCGAACCAGCGCGCCTTCAATTGATAATAGCGATGCGACAGCCGCGGATAGGCCGCGCACACCGATGATACTAGTGCGTCCACCACTTCGCGCTCGACGCGATTGTTGAGATGGCGGGAATCCGCAATATCCTGGAAACCGCGCCAGCGGTCGGAGATTTCCTTGTCCTTGGCCAGCGTGTTGGTGATCAGCGCAAAGGTGCGCTCATTGGCCTTGAAGGTTTTCGCCAGCGCTTGCCCGGCCGCCTTGCGCTTGGCCGGCGCGCGGTCCTGCAGCATGGTCAACGTTGGCTCGATCGCCAACTCCTTGCCGCCGAGCTTGAAGCGAAGCCCCGCGATTGTCTGATCAAACAGGCGGTTGAAGGCGCCATAACCGGTCTGGGACTTTTCGTGAAACAGCTGCTCGACGCGGTCCTCGAGCTGATAGGGCTTGTCCTTGCGGCTGTCTTCGATCCACGGCCGGTAGTGGCCGAGCTCGGGCGTCTGCATCGCCTGTTCGATGACGGCATCATCGATACGGTTGAGTTCGAGACCGAAGAAGAGGAGATGCACCGACGCCGCGGTGATGCGCTCGGAGACGTCGCCGTAGAATTTCGAAATCGCAGGATCGACGCTGTCGCCGGCATGGACGAGACCGGCATAGGAGCCGAGCCGGCCGGCGAGATCGTCGATCGCTTCAAAGCGCTTCACGGCACCGGCGAGCCAGACACCGCCGCCCGGCTTGGCAGTCTCTTCCGCGAGCTTGCCTTTATAGTCTGCCTCGAAGGCCGCGCATTCGGCGTCGATCTTGTCCAGATCCCCGGCAATCTCTGGCGCATCGATCGCCGTATAGAGATCCGCGAGATTCCATTCCGGCAGCTTGCCCCCTGCTTGCGATTTGGCCGATGATTTCGACGCCACCTTGCGCACCGCCTTTTTGGCCGGGGCGGATTTACGCGAAACAGTTTTGCGGGAAGCGGTCTTTCGAGAAGGCTTGGCGGTCCGGGCAGTCGCAGATTTCGTCATGAATACTTTCGGTTAGGATGCAGCCGTCACACGAAAGCAGCGAGCTGCGGAGCGAAATGGACAAGCAGTTCTTCGCCCTCGGTCATCAAGGGTTCGATCTCGTCATGAAGCATATGGCGAATCGTACACCACACCATGACAACCCGTGCGACAAGCCACCATCGCGTCCTGCGCAACGCAGTGCGGGCATGCGCGGCCACCAGCGGCAGGCTGCGATGCTCGAACAACAGGCGCCCGGTGCCGTCTTCGAGAATGTACCGGCCGCCGATCCGCGATACGCACACGTCGCAGGCCTGCTCCGGCTGCGGCCCCAACACGTAAAACTGCGCGTCGCCGTGTTCGGTCATGCCGGTGTCCCAGTCGTGACCGTGACGTCCAAGTTTGAGGGTCTCGGCGAGCGTGCAAAGCTCTGCCTCACTCCATGCGCCCTGCAACGACTTTGGCTGGAATGCGATGACGTTCATTTGGATGCTCCGAATAAAAGACGGTGCAATTCCGGCTCGTAATACACTAGTAAATGTCTGGCGAAGGCCGCAGGTTCCAGGCTGAGCGCAATAGCCCATGCTTCCATCGTTTCAGTGGGCACCCGGCTGAAGCCGTTCTCAACCTGCGAAATGAACGTGTAGTATTTGAGACCGAGCTTAGCGGCGAGATCGACCTGCGACAGGCCGGCCTCCGCACGGCGCGCCTTTAGCCAATCCCCCGCCTGTTTTCGCAACTGCCGCGCTTCCGGCAAGGCTTTGCCGCGCTGCGCTCCAGCGAAATTCTCTTGATTTTCGCCACGTTTCATGATTACGAAACTATCCAATATGAATTGAGAATCTGACGACTTCCTGTAGCACGACTATCGAGCTGCAAGAACGTTGCGGACGGGATGGAACAATACCCGACGGGACAACGATGGCCTTTACGGATCGCGACAGCATCGGGTGCAAGTATGCGCCTCCTGCCCCTCACCGGGTCAAGGAGCTGTTTGCCGCAAGCCTTCTACTGGCGCTGACCGCGGCACTGGCGTTGCGCGCATTTGTCTCGCTCGACGCGCTGGCGCCGATGGTCGCCACCCTGCTATTCGCACTTGCAGCATTGATGGCCGGCGGCGCGTCGCTTCCGCGAAGTCTCGCACGGCGCGCAACCTGGTTAGATGTCGCCGGCGTCCTGACCTTCATCGGGGTCGGAATCAGCATCTTCATTGAGCCCGACCAGATGGTTCGGCTCGTCACCCTCTCGGATCAACCCGAGTAACGGATCGGATCAACCGCGGGATCAAACCCGCATGTTTTTGCAAAGCACGACTTTTTAACAAGCACGTCCTGGCCCGGGCCCCTCTGGCAGTTCACCCGAACTGTGATGTCGGACTGGACGTTCATACGGAGAGGCCCACATGACAGAATTCTTCACCGCTGAAGCTATGACTGCACTTTTCCAGGTCGTGATGATCGACCTGGTCCTCGCCGGCGACAACGCCATCGTCATTGGCCTCGCCGCAGCCGGCCTCCCCAAGGAACAGCGCGGCAAGGCGATCCTGATCGGCATCATCGCCGCCACCATCCTGCGTATCGGCTTCGCCAGCGTCACCGTTCAACTGCTGCAGATCATCGGCCTGCTGCTGGCCGGCGGCATCCTCTTGCTGTGGGTGTGCTGGAAGATGTGGCGCGAATTGCGCGCCGGACATGAGCACGACCTCGACGCGCTCGAAAATCAGCTCAACACCGATGGTACGACCAACGGACCGCGCAAGACGCTCGGCCAGGCGATCTGGCAGATCACCGTCGCCGATGTGTCGATGTCGCTGGACAACGTGCTCGCGGTCGCGGGCGCAGCGCGCGAACATCCAGGCATCCTCATCTTCGGCCTGATGCTGTCGATCGCGCTGATGGGTCTCGCCGCCTCCGTCATCGCCAAGCTGCTGCAGAAGCATCGCTGGATCGCCTATGTCGGCCTCGCCATCATTCTCTATGTGGCGGGCGACATGATCTATCGCGGCGCCAGTGAAGTTTGGCCCTATGCGACGGCTTACCTCGCCCCGGTGTTATGAAAGCATTAAGGCTTTGATCGCCATGGTGGCTCAAATCGGGACATACCCGCTCTGGAGTTGCCGTGGCCGAACGAATCCTCATCGCCGATGACGACGCCGTCCAGCGCCGCCTCCTCGAAAACATGGTGCAGCGCTGCGGCTATGAGGCCATCACGGTCGATAGCGGCGATGCTGCCGTTGCCCGGTTGACCGATCCAGACGCGCCCGCCATCGACGCGCTGGTCCTCGACCTCATGATGCCCGGCCTCAATGGCATGGGCGTGCTCGAAAAGATCCGCGATCTCGGCCTCAGCATCCCCGTCATCGTCCAGACCGCCCATGGCGGTATCGAGAATGTTGTGTCCGCCATGCGTGCCGGCGCGCATGACTTCGTTGTCAAGCCTGTCGGCGTCGAGCGCCTGCAGGTGAGCTTGCGCAATGCGCTGAATACCAGCGCGTTGAAGGGCGAATTGCAACGCATCAAGCATAGCCGCGAAGGCAGGCTGACTTTCGCCGATATCGTCACCCGCAATGCGGGGATGGAGGCGCTTCTGCGCGTGGCGCGCAAGGCGGCGACTTCCACCATTCCCGTGCTGATCGAAGGCGAGTCCGGCGTTGGCAAGGAATTGATCGCGCGGGCCATCCATGGCTCGGGCGAGCGCAGCAGCAAGCCATTCGTCGCCGTCAATTGCGGTGCCATTCCCGACAATCTCGTGGAGTCGATCCTGTTCGGCCACGAGAAGGGCGCCTTTACCGGCGCCACCGACCGGCATCTCGGCAAGTTTGTCGAGGCTCACGGCGGCACGCTGTTTCTCGACGAAGTCGGCGAGCTGCCGCTATCGGCGCAGGTGAAGCTGCTGCGCGCGCTTCAGGAAGGTTCGGTCGAGGCCGTGGGCGGGCGCAAGCCCGTCAAGGTCGATGTCCGCATCATCTCGGCCACCAATCGCAAGCTGCTCGATCTCGTCAAAGCCGGGCAATTCCGGGAAGACCTGTTCTATCGCCTGCATGTGTTGCCGCTGACAGTGCCGCCGCTCCGGGCGCGCCGCGAGGACATTCCGTACCTGCTGCGGCATTTCCTGGCGCGCTTCTGCGCCGAGGAGAACAGGCCGATTACCAGTATCGCCGGCGACGCCATGACGATGCTCACGCAGCTCGACTGGCCGGGCAATATCCGGCAGCTGGAAAACGCCGTCTACCGCGCCGTGGTGATGAGCGAAGGTGATCAACTCGGACTGGCCGACTTCCCGCAAACAACCGCGCACGCACCATCGATCGTGGCATCGGCGGTCGCGCCACTGATTGTAGACCCCGTCTTCCACACGATGGCGCCGACCATGGTACCGGGCATCGACGCAGCCCCGATATCGCTCGCCGCTGGAAACCTGTCCATGCTGACAGCCGAGAACGAGGTAAGGGCACTGGAAGAGCTCGAATCCGAGATCATCCGCTTTGCCATTGCGCATTATCGCGGCCAGATGTCGGAAGTCGCACGGCGCCTGAAAATCGGCCGCTCGACACTCTACCGCAAGCTCGATGAGGCAGCGGAGAAAGATTCATCGATTGCGGATTCCGCACCGTCGAACTGAACTTCTCGCCTCGCACGCGATTGAACATGTTGTTGCGATCGCTATGGAACTTGAACCGTTGCGGTCTGGTGACACACAAAGTCAAAAGCATCGGTGAAACCCCGGTATGCGTTGCAAACCGGGGATGTTGAGGTCAGTTTGTTGTGACATGTCCGACAAGCGCTAGCGCTTGTGCCGGGCGCGTGTATCGTCTGCACAGAAAGAGCTCTGAATCGGAGCGAGCAGGCAAACAACGCGACTGCTTCAGCCGAAGCTGGTGACGTCAGACTAGAACTGTTCCATGGCGGAGCAGCTCACCTAATGAGGTGCGAGAATGCGAGACTATTCCAAGGGCCGTTCTGGATTCGACCACGTGCTGATGGCCGTGGCCGCGACATTCCTGACGGTCTCCGCTGGCGCCGCTGCCGCTGCCCAGAGCGCAGCGCCCCGCGACAGTGTCTCCGAACTCGCCATTGATGCGGCGGTCCCGCGCCCCGAACCCGCCAATGTTGCCCCGCCGACCGCTGCCGACTTCAAGGCCGACGCCCCGAAGGCCGAGACCACAGCGTCCGTGCCCGATGCTGGCAAGGCGTCCGAGAAGACCATCGGTTCGGTCTCGACCGATACGCCGAAGGCAACTGAGGCAGCCAAAGCGCCCGAGGATGTGAAGCCGAACGACGCCGCAACCGCGCCTGCCGCTGCAACACCGCCGGCAGCAACCGCCGTCGCACCGGCTGCCCCCGCCGCCGAGCCGGCCAAGGACGTCGCAAAGGAAGTCAGCAAGCCCGCAACCACCGTTGCATCCAGCGATCAGCCGGTGGCCGAGAAGCTGCGCGACATGTTCGGCGCCAAGTCCACGCGCTATTTCGACCGCAAGGGCGAGCGCGCCGCGGTCGAAAAGTTCTATACCGCACGCGACTTCGCTCCGATCTGGACCCAGGGCGGCGCAACGACCCCTGCCGCCAAGGGCGTCATTGCGCGCCTCAAGGACGCCGCGTCTGACGGCCTCGACGCTGCCGACTATCCCGTGCCGGATTTCGCCTCGGCGAATACGCCCGATGCGCTCGCCGAGGCGGAGCTGAAGCTCACCGCCAGCATGCTCGACTATGCCCGCCAGGCACAGAGCGGCCGCATGCACTGGTCGCAGGTGGCTGGCGACATCATGTATCCGGAGCATCCGACCGATCCGGCGGAAGTGCTCGCCAATATCTCGACGGCGAAGAATGCTTCGGCAGCCCTCGACGCCTACAACCCGCCGCACAAGGGCTATCAGGAGCTGAAGAAGAAGCTCGCTGAACTGCGCGGCGAAACCGCAACGCCAGTACAGCCCATCGGCGAGGGCCCGGCTCTGCGTTTCGCCAAGGCCACGAAGAAAAATCCGAACCCGACCGTGATGGACGACCCGCGCGTGCCCTTGCTGCGCGCACGCCTGAACGTCGAGAATCCGGCCGAGACCAAATACGACGCTGCCGTCGCCGACGCCGTCCGCAAGTATCAGGCCAGCAACGACCTGAAGGCCACCGGCGTGCTGGACGAGGCCACCGTGCGCGCGATGAATTCGCCGAAGCGTGATCGCCACATCGATACGGTGCTGGTCAACATGGAACGTTGGCGCTGGCTGCCGCGCCAGCTCGGCGCGTCCGCAGTCGGCAATGCCTATGTGATGCTGAACATCCCTGACTATACGCTGAAAGTGATGCAGAACGGTGCACAGGTCTGGACCACGCGCGTGGTCGTCGGCAAGCCGGGCAATCACGCCACGCCGCTGATGACCGAAACGATGAAGTACATCACGGTCAATCCGACCTGGAACGTGCCGCCGTCGATCATCTACAACGAATACCTGCCCGCCCTGCAGCAGGACCCAACGGTGCTTGACCGCATGGGCCTGAAGCTGACGCGCAATTCCGACGGCAGCATTCACATTGCGCAGCCCCCCGGTGAGGCCAACGCGCTGGGCCGCATCCGCTTCAACTTCCCGAACAAGTTCCTCGTCTATCAGCACGACACACCGGACAAGAACCTGTTCGGCCGCGACGAGCGCGCCTTCAGCCACGGCTGCATGCGCGTGCAGAATCCGGATCAATACGCCGCGACACTGCTGAACATCACGATGCCGAACGAGCACTACACGCCGGAGAAGGTTCGCGGCATGTATGGCCGCAGCGAGATCGACCTGAAATTCCCGACGCCGATCCCGGTGAACATCACTTACCAGACCGCCTTCGTCGATGACGCTGGCAAGCTGCAGCTGCGCAAGGACATCTACGGCCGTGACGCGCAGATGATGCAGTTGCTCCGTGGCGGCAAGAACAAGGATCTGGAGCAGGTCGTCGCCCGGGCCCAGCCGAGCTATTCGCGCCCGCGCGCAGATATCCCGCAGGGCGTGGCCTTCAACGACAACGGCTCGCGCATGGCCAGCAATGGCGGCCTGTCCTTCTTCGAGCGCCTGTTCGGCGGCGGTACGCCGACACCACAACCTGTTGCGCCCGGTCAGAAACCACGCCGGACGGTGACCCGCTAAGCGCGACGCCAGTCCTCAAAATTCGAAAGACTTATCAAGGGCTTCACCTTCCGGTGGAGCCCTTTTTATGTTTCGCCCTTTATCCAGATTAACCATCGTCCATCTGGAACCCGGCAGCGGGCTATTTTTCGCCATACTCAATAGGTTAAGTTTAATGGCTGGCTGAAAAGCCCGCTTGGGGGGATGGGTTGTAAATCTCGGTTAACCCTCCCGTTTTAAGAGTACGTTCACTCTCTGTCGCCGCATGGGGTAGCGAGAGAGTTGTCGACTTGGGTGGGTTCATACGTGCTGAGCGGTTTCGCACGCAAAACGAGATTGCGGACATCGCGCGCTGGCTTTCATGCCGGCCTCGCTTCAGTTCTGCTCATGGCAGGCGCCAGCTCCGTCCATAACGCCACCGCTCTCGACGAAACCCGCACCCTCTCTTTCCACCACACCCATTCAGGCGAAGACCTCACCGTCACGTTCAAGCGCAACGGCCGCTATGACGACGACGCGATGAAGAAGATCAACTACTTCCTCCGCGACTGGCGCAGCCAGGACCAGACCAACATGGATCGTCGCCTGTTCGACATCCTCTGGGAGGTCTATCGCGACGTCGACGGCAAGGCGCCGATCCAGATTATCTCCGCCTATCGCTCCCCCACCACCAACGCCATGCTCCGCCGCCGCTCGTCCGGCGTCGCTCGCGCCAGCCAGCATATGCTCGGCCACGCGATGGACTTCTTCATTCCCGGCGTGGCGCTGGAAAAGATCCGCTTTGCCGGTTTGCGCCTGCAGCGCGGCGGCGTTGGCTTCTATCCGACCTCCGGCTCGCCTTTCGTGCATCTCGACACCGGCAGCATCCGTCACTGGCCGCGCATGACGCATGACCAGCTGGCGCGCGTCTTCCCCGACGGCCGCACCGTGCATTTGCCGACCGACGGCCGTCCATTGGCTGGTTATCAGCTGGCAATGGCTGAGATCGAGAAGCGCGGCGATGGCGATAGTGCAGCTTTTGCCAAGAGCAAGCCGGGCTTGTTCGCCTCGCTGTTCCGTGGCGGCAAGTCGAATGACGACGAAGACGAGAGCGCAGCAGCCGCGATCGCACCCGCCAAGCCATCGCCTGTCGGCACGATGGCCGCCGCGATGCCTGCGAAACCGGTCGATACGAAGCAGGCCGAAACGAAGCTGGCTGAGGCGAAGTCTTCGGACCCCGTTCCGATGCCGCGCTCCAAGCCGGCCGCAGCGGCAACCTATCAGCTCGCATCGGCTGACACCGAGACCGTTCCGGTACCGCGCCCGAAGGCACCGATTCCGGCGCCCGCGGCCAAGGCCGACAACCGGCCGCAGACGCCGGCCGATATTATCAATGCCCGCGGCTTCTGGGATGATATGCCGGCGCCGAAACAGGCCACGCCGCAGCAGGTCGCCGCGATCACCGCACGGCAGGCCTTGGCCAATGTGGTAGATCCGCAGCCGGCCGCCACCGAGTCCAGCTTCGCCAAGGCGATGGCCTATGCGCCGCCGGCCAACTCGCCGGTTGACCGCGCTAATGTCGTTGCCGCCAGCGCGCCGATCCCACGCAGCATGCGTCCGGCCTCCGTGGCCAAGAACCCGATGGCGGTGAATAACATCACGACCGTGGTCGCGAAGGGCGCTCAGGGCCAGAACAGCACCGTCACCGTAGCGACCCGCCTGACCGCAGCAGTCATTCCCGACAACCATGTCTGGATGCGCGCAATGATCCTCGCGCCGAGCGCCACCACGTCGATGTCGGCCTCAGTGATGGGCGACGGCGACATGACCATCTTGCGCGCGCACTTCGTCAAGCCGCAGGCGGTGGTGGCGATGACTTTCTCGGATGATCCGCAGCTCGGTCTGGTCTGCGACCGCTTCACTGGCTCGGCAACGGCCTCGCTTGCGACGACTGCGTTTGTGATGCGCACGGCGTCGCTGCGCTAAGAGCGCGAATTTCTCAGACTATAATGGTGTCATGGCCGGGCTTGACCAGGCCATCCATCGCTATTTTTGTGGCTGGCTGGATGGATACGCGGGCCGTCTAGCGCGAAGACGCGCTTCGCGCTTTTGCCCGCGTATGACACCTGAGTGTTTGGCTTGAGTATTGGCGCGCTAAGCGCCTTACAGCATTCCCAAGGCCTGCAGGTAGGTCTCGAGGATTGTCTCCTGCTCGGCGCGCTCGTTGGCGTCCTGCTTGCGCATGCGGATGATGGTGCGCAGCGCCTTCACGTCGTAGCCGTTGCCTTTGGCTTCGCCATAGACGTCCTTGATGTCGTCAGAGATCGTCTTCTTTTCTTCTTCAAGGCGCTCGATACGCTCGACGATAGCCTTGAGCTGATCCTTGGCGAAAGAATGTGTCGCCTGATCGTCCAGCACGGACGCAGCAGAGGTGGCCATCGAAAACTCCTGGTGAACTGATGTTGCTTTAAGCGGATATGGGGTGGGTTTAGTGCGCAGCGTTATGCGCGCATTAATCTTAAGGAAATGACACTCAAGACCACGGCGCCTTGCGTCAAGGCGCCTTCGCGGTCATCCACAGTGCCCCCACAGCTTTGATTTCATGCCTCAAAAAGACGAGAAATAGTCAGTGCCCGCTGTGCACTTTCTTCATAGCCTCAATTTGTTCGGGTTTGGCCTCGACCTGATGCAGCGATTTCCAGGTCTCGTAAGGCATGCCGTAAATCGCTTCGCGGCTCTCATCCTTGGTCATCGCCACGCCCTTGGCGTCGGCAGCGTCCTTCAGCCAGTTTGACAGGCAGTTCCGACAGAAGCCGGCCAGATTCATCAGGTCGATATTCTGCACATCGGTGCGACCGCGCAAATGGTCTACCAGCCGGCGAAAGGCGGCGGCCTCGAGTTCGGTCTGGATCTTGTCGTCAATCGCCATGAATGGTCTCGCTGTTGCACCCGATACCGGCCTGTCGTCTTCATGTAACATGGGCGCTGTCACAGATTTTGCCATATCACAACGCAAACCGCCTGGCGGGACAGAATTGGTTCCGCGACCGTTGACAGGCCCGCCGGGTCAAGCGAAATCGTCAACGAATTGAGATAGCTTCGCCGCATGACCGCAAGAGATTCCCATTCCCGCCCCTTTCGACGCGTTCCCCTCGCCGGCCTGTTGCCGGTGCTGGCGGTGGCCCTGTCTTGCCTGTGGGCGAGCCCCGCGGCGGCTGATTTCCGGCTGTGCAACAACACCTCAAGCCGGGTCGGGATCGCGCTGGGCTACAAGGATGCCGAAGGCTGGACCACCGAGGGCTGGTGGAATGTCTCATCGCGAGCCTGCGAGACCTTACTGCGCGGAACCCTGGTTGCGCGGTATTATTATATCTACGCACTCGATTACGACCGGGGTGGTGAGTGGTCGGGTCAGGCCTTCATGTGCTCCCGCGACAAGGAATTCACTATCAAGGGCACCGAAAACTGCCTCGCACGCGGCTTTGACCGGACCGGTTTTTTTGAGGTCGACACCGGCGAACAGCGTGCCTGGACGGTGCAACTGACCGAAACCAACGAACAACCGCCGAAGCTGCCGGGCATTCCGGGGCCGACCGGACCGCCTCCGGGCGCACCCGGCGCGGGCTTCCCCGGTCTGCCCAACACGCCAGGTGGCGCGCCCCCGGGCGGGTCAACGACCCTGCCGCCATCAGTACCGCCGGGAGGCAAACAATGAGACGTCAACGCCGCATCAAGATTCTGGCCACGCTCGGCCCTGCCTCCTCCGACAGCGCGATGATCCGCAAGCTGTTCGAGGCTGGTGCCGACGTGTTCCGCATCAATATGAGCCACACGCCGCATGACAAGATGCGCGAGCTGGTGAAGACCATCCGCAATGTCGAGAGCAGCTACGGGCGCCCGATCGGCATTCTGGTCGATCTGCAGGGCCCGAAGCTGCGTGTCGGCGCCTTTGCCGAAGGCGGTGTGCAGCTCAAGAATGGCGAGAGCTTCGTGCTGGATTCCGATCCCGCGCCCGGCGACGCCACCCGCGTGCACCTGCCACATCCGGAAATTCTCGCTGCACTTCGCCCGGGCCATGCGCTGCTGATCGACGACGGCAAGCTGCGGCTGATTGCCGAGGAGACATCGAACGACCGCGCGGTGACGCGCGTGGTGGTCGGCGGCCGCATCTCCGACCGCAAGGGCGTCAGCCTGCCCGATACAGACCTGCCGGTGTCGGCCATGACGCCGAAGGACCGCCTGGATCTGGAAGCCGCACTCGAGACCGGCATCGACTGGATAGCCCTGTCCTTCGTGCAGCGCGCCGAAGACGTTCATGAGGCCAAGCGGCTGGTGCGCGGCCGCGCATCCATCATGTCGAAGATCGAGAAGCCGCAGGCGATCGACCGTCTCGATTCCATTCTGGAAGCGTCCGATGCGCTGATGGTGGCGCGCGGCGATCTCGGCGTCGAACTGCCGCTGGAACGGGTACCAAGTCTACAAAAGCGCATGACGCGCATGGCGCGCCGCGCCGGCAAACCGGTGGTGGTCGCTACGCAGATGCTGGAGTCGATGATCCAGAGCCCAGTGCCGACGCGCGCCGAAGTCTCCGACGTGGCAACGGCCATCTATGAAGGCGCGGACGCCGTCATGCTGTCGGCCGAATCCGCCGCTGGCAAATTCCCGGTCGAAGCCGTCTCGACGATGAACCGCATCGGCGAGGAAGTGGAGCGCGATCCGACCTATCGCACCGTACTGATGGCTCAGCGCCCCGAGCCCGAGCCTACCGCCGGTGACGCCATTGCGGACGCCGCACGACAGATCGCCGAAACGCTGGATCTGTCTGCGATCATTTGCTGGACCAGCTCAGGATCCACCGCCGTCCGCGTCGCTCGTGAACGGCCGAAGCCGCCGGTGGTCGCGATCACACCGAACCTCGCCGCCGGTCGCAAGCTGTCGGTCGTGTGGGGCGTACACTGTGTGGTGGCGGAGGACGCGAAGGACCTCGACGACATGGTCGATCGCGCCGGACGCATCGCCTTCCGTGACGGCTTCGCCAAAGCCGGCCAGCGCATTATCATCGTGGCTGGCGTACCGCTCGGCACACCAGGTGCGACCAACATGGTCCGCATCGCTTATGTCGGGCCAAACGACGCGGATATGTAGTTCACGGTTACACCCTCTCCTCGCGATGGCGGGAGAGATTGTATCCGCCACCTGAGGCTTAACCCACCAGCGTCGCGTCGAGCGTGATTTCTGCGTTCAGCACCTTCGACACCGGGCAGCCGGCCTTTGCCATGGCGGTGAGTTCGTCGAACTTCGCCTTGTCGGCGCCGGGAATAGAGGCCGAGAGCGTGAGGTGCACTTTGGTAATGGCGAAGCCGTCACCCTGCTTCTCCAGCGTCACGTCGGCCTTCGTCTCCATATTGTCAGCCTTGAAACCGGCTTCGCCGAGGATCAGAGACAGCGCCATTGTGAAGCAGGCCGCATGGGCGGCGCCGATCAGCTCTTCAGGATTGGAGCCCGGCTTGCCTTCGAAGCGGCTGGCGAAACCGTAGGGATAGTCGGCGAGCGCGCCGCTCTTGGTGGAAATCGATCCCTTGCCGTCCTTGATGCCACCTTGCCATTTGGCCGAACCGAAAGTCGTGGTCATGCAATTCTCCTCAATTTGGGTTGAAGTCGATCGAACGGGAGGTTAGCGCAAGGCGGCCTTCGGTTTTGTGTCAGCGGCCGAGATCATGCCCTCGATCTCCCTCATGATAAGATCAGGAGCAGCATTTTGCACCATGTGACCAACGTTCGGCAGCACGATTAGTTTGGCGCCCGGCACAGTTTTCGCAAAATGACGCGAATGAATCTCCGGCGATACGATGATGTCGACTGAGCCTGTGATCACCACGGTCGGAGCTTTGATATCGGCATAGCGCGATGCCTGCGCCACGACGGCGGATTTCAACGTTACCAGATCCCAGGCATTGGCGAGGAAGTTGCGCGGTCGCAGCACAAGTTGCGTCGCGGTCTGCGCGATATAGCCTTCCGGCATCGGCTGCGGCGCAAACACTGCGCCGCCGGCCATGCCCGTCAGGAAATAGCCAAGCGGCAGCGTGATCGTATAGGCCAGCAGCTTGCCTATGGCCGGAGTGGTGACGACCTCGTTATAGAGGCCAACGCCACCGGGCCAGGGATGAGTGACACCCGCCAGCATGACCAGTCCTGCGACACGCTGCGGATAGTCCAGCGCCATCAGCGCGCCCAATGCGCCGGCAAGCGAATGCACCACGACGATCGCCTGATCAACACCGAGTTTTTCGAGCGCCTCGTCGATCATCCTCGCCTGTATCGTCGGAGAAGAGTTCGACAGATCGTCACGCAAGCTCCAGCCAAAGCCAGGACGGTCGATCAGGATGACGCGGTGTTTTTCTGCCAGCATATTGCCGAGCGGCAGCCGCATGGTCTCCATGCTCGACGTGGCACCGTGGATGAGGACAATCGGCGGGCCGGATGCATCGCGCGATCCGATCTGCACCACATGCAGACGGCCGCCCGTAACATCGACAAGCTCACCCGTTGGGGGATATTTACACTCGAATACCAGCACGCCGACCTGCGTGGCCACGGCCAGCACGCATAGCACGGCCACCACAGTGACTGATATCATCGCCGATATCCGGGAAATTTTGTGCACGATCCAGCTACGCGGCGGTATCCTGAGGGTTTCGCGCCGCGCGCCATTTACGCGCTGACGCCAAGACGACCAATGCCCGGCAGTTTGATCGCGGGCCGGCGGATGTCGAGGCCGAATACGGCACCGAGCAGATTGAGTTCAAGCCCTTCGACCCAGCCTGCAGTGACTCCGAGATAGCCGCCCAGCGTGGCGCGCACGCCAGTCCCGGAGGGTGTCCAGCCAAAGGCATTGCCGGCATAGGGAAAATCCTTGCCGATGGCGGTGGGCGGCAATGCCACCCGCAATTCCGGCACGGCGGCAAGAACGGCCGCGACGAAGGTGTTGGAGTTCGGCCCGGGCCAGGCCCGATAGTCGCCGTAGGAGCGCCAGGAATAGCTGGCGATCGCCGCCTGAATCTTCGGGATCATCGCGGTGGCCGCGTCACCATCCGCGGCTGCGATAGCGGTCGGCACGTCGCCGAACCAGCGGCCGTCAGCGGCAAATCCATTCAGGCGAATGGGCTCGCCCCATGCCGTATAATCGTAGCGGGTGTAGCGCGACGCGCCCTTCTCCTTGAAGACGATCCAGCTATGGACCGCAAAGATACCGCGCCAGCGCACGGTCCGCGCCGCGAAGACGCGCACCAGTGCCTCGGGATGCGCGGTGGGCGGTGGCAACAGGCCGGCGCTTGAACGATCCCCGCTCTGCCAATCGACCGAGCGATCACCCATCCAGTATCTGGCTGCTGACACAACGATGGGAACGACGAGAAGCGCGAGCAGGACAATCACAAATTTTCTCACCGAGGAAAGGCCCGTGGAGGGAAGTAATATTGTGGATATGGGGGCAGTTTGCAGCTTTGCCACGGCGGCCGCGACGAATGGCCAGCAAGAACTGTCCACACTATCCACAGGAACGCATTCGTTCCCGCCCGGTTATCGCCATGATCAGGCGGCGGACTGACGCCATGATCTGAACTGGAGATAGTTCCATGACGCCCCGCCCCACCGATGCTGTGATCGACGAAATTATTTCTACCTGCAATGGCGACTTGCGCGGCGCGCTTAAGGCTTTGCTGATGGTCAACGAGCAACTGGAAGCGGAATTGCAGCAACTCTATGCCGCTTCACCCCAGTTCGGTGCTATCCGGCCCGGCAATAACGTCCTGCACTAGATCGACAGACGCACCTATTCTGGATCGTCCTTGTCTTCCGGCTCGTCTTTGTCGTCCACTTTCGGACACTGCGGAATGGTGGAACGCGCTAATCCGGAGCTGCAGCGATCTAGCCGGCGCGGCGCTGCGCTGACTTGCTCTGCTGGATATCTGCGTCATCACCTTCTGCAACTTCAGTGGAAGGTGGCGGCAACTGCATCAGGACGGCCTGTCCCGGCGAGGCGATCTCGATACCTTCTTCCTGGAAGCGGATTTTCATGCGGCGATTGAATTCGCGCTGCACCGCCCAGCGGCCAGAATCGGTACACCGGATCTGCCCGACGATCGTCGCCATCGAACCATCGACCTTGTCGACGCCCCACAATTCGAGATCGCTGCGGATTAGCGGCTTGAAAGCTGCCTCATTGCGCATCTGCTCGACGATGTCCTTCAGCAACTGGCCAGCGCGGTCGGTATCTTCCTTGTAAGCGACGCTGACGCTGACAGCCGCGTTGCCTGCACCGCGGCTGGCATTGGTGATGGTGGTCACCGCGCTGAAGGGAATGATGTGAACCGAACCATCGCCGGCACGCAGCCGGATGGTACGGATCGAGACGTTTTCGACGACACCCGACAGGCCCGACACCGTGACGTTGTCTCCGACCTGCACGGTGCTTTCCAGCAGCAGGAACAAGCCGGTAATCACGTCCTGCACCAGCTTCTGCGAACCGAAGCCGATGGCAATGCCGAGAATGCCGGCACCAGCAAGCAGCGGCGCGACATTGACACCGATCTCACTCAGCGCGGTGAGCGCAACCACCGCAATGATTACGCCGAGCAATGTCGTGCGCAGCATCGGCTGAAACGTGCGCAGACGCGCCGCGCGGGCGAAATGAGCGTCGCGCGTCAGCGCCGCAAGCTGCCGCTCCATCAGCGCATTGCTACCTTCCCACACAACCGCAGCGACAATGGCCGCGATGCCGACGGTGATGACAGCCGAGACGACCCGACTCCCGATCTGGCCGCCATAGAACCAGACAATGGCATTGACGCCCCACACTTCCAGCAAGGCAACGAGGCCGATCACCGCGATGATCGTTGCGACGACCTTGCGCAACAGGGGCAGATAACGATTGGCACGCGTCTCAAGACCCGGAAAGCGCTGCAGGATTTCCGGCTTGATGCGGAAACCGCGGTCAATGAGACTCAGTGCAATCATGGAGACGAGCCGGGCCACCAGCGCGACAATGACCGTGCCGACGATGTATCGCAGTAGCAATGAATAACCGTTCTGGATATTGAGCGCCCAGATGGTCCAAGCCGCCATCACGACGACGATCGCCAGCACATGCCAGAGACTGGCGAGGCGATTGCGCATCGCGCTCAGGAAGCCGGTAGCACCGATCGGCGCGCGGAGTGCATCGGCAACGGGCTTCCGGCACTGCAGGACGATGACGACGACAAACAGATGCACGACCAGCATCACGAGCTTGATCAGCGCAAAATGCGCCGAGCGATAGAGGCCCATCATCAGGGCGACATTGGCGATTGCGATGCCGGTGGCGCCGACGCCGACGATGCGACGCGTCCAGATTTCGAGATAGGCTGCGGTCTCCTCCTTCACCCTGAACAGCGCGAGCGGCCCAAACAACGCGCGCATCGCGCAGATGATGGCGCGCGCCACCACATAGCTGTTTACGATAGCAAGGATCGCGAGGCGCGTGATCCCGGCATCGCCGATCTGGGTGCCGAGCAGCAGCGATACCGTGCCGGTAAAGACGAAAATCGGAAACAATTCGAGGAGAAGACGCCCGACCACATAGGGAAGCCGCAGCAGCGATTGCCACGCCCGGGTCAGGCTGCGCCGCCGTTTGTTGAGATCAGGCGCCTCGGTGAAGTCGGCCGTGGACGACGGTGGATCGGCACGTTCGATGAGCGAGGACGGCGCACGGGCGACGAAAGGAATGCGCGCCTCAAGCGCGGCCTGCGGCTTGCGCAGCAGCCAAACCATGAGCCATTCCGCCGCCAGCGCACCGCCGAATACGACAACAAGCTTCCAGGCGATGTCGAACAGGAGATGATAGGTGGCGGGATCGTTCGCGCTGCGCTGTAGCCAGTACCATAGCGCCGGAAAGCGCGTGACCGATTGCACGGCTGTCGAGACCTCGCGTGTAATATCGCCGAGCTGATCGGAAATAGTCACGAGCAATTGCGCGCCAAGACTGTCGGCGTCGAGCGGAATGGCCGGTTTCTTCTCCGGCGATGCAAGTGTCGCCGTGGCGATCGCGCGCAGCGTATCGATCATTTCCTTGCGCTTGACGTCGTCTTGCAATGTGTCGAGCGCAGCCTTGGCCTGATCGGGGGACAGCGTCGAAGCTGCAGGCGCCGGCGGCGCATCGGCTTTCTGCGCCAGCGCAGGGCCGGTCACAGCAGCCATCGGTGCGGCCATCAACACACATAGCAAAGCGAATAGCGGAAATGACTTCGGCGCCAAAAGGTGTCCCTTCCTGTGGCTCGGAAAACGCCCTTTTCGCCCGTTTCCTGTGTCAGAAGTTTGATTCCCCGGCGACGATGTCTTGTTTTTCCATCGCGGGCAGCAGGGATGCATCAAAGCAGGGTGATGTTCCCACGATGCCCCGCGAGCACCCCAACTTTCAAGGAATCTCAGATATCGCGGCCTTCGACCTTTTCGGTCAGGGTCTTGACCAGCTCCGGCACCTTTTCGAGATGCGGATTGACCGCAAGCGCCTTGCGGAACGCATCAAGCGCACGCTTGTCGTCGCCCAGCTCCTGCATGATCATGCCGAGCCCTGCCAGAGCACCGAAATGCCGGGGTTCGCGTATCAGGACCTGCTCGATATCCTGCAGCGACCGGGTGTAATCGTTCTGCAGGTAATACAGCGTCGCGCGCCGATTCCAGCCCTCGACGTAATCGGGGCGCAACTTCACCACCGCGCTCAACAACTGCAGCGACAGATCGACCTGCTTGGCGTCCAGCGCCGTCTTGGCGCGGGTCATCAGCAGCGCGGTCGTGTCGCTCGTGGTCTGCGACCACAGGGCCCAGATCCGGCCTTCGACGTGTTTGGCACTGGCTTCGTCCGGCGCCGCTTTCAGCGCACCAAACAGGAAATCAAGGCCGCGCGTCTTGTCGGCATTGACCTTCGGCAGTTTGGCGGGTGGCTCGGGAATCTTCTTCGGCGCATCCGGGGTCACGACCTGCGGATCTCGCACCTGCGCATAGACGGGTGCTGCGCCCAGAAATGCGCTCAGCAGAATTCCAAAACCTGCGGTCGGGATTCTCAATGCCATGCTGCAAGTCTAGACACGAAAAAACGCGCTGCAAAGCAGCAGCGCGTCAAACACCTGTGATGTCGTGAGGCCAGCCGGCACAATGCCGGCCGCTCAGCAACTCAACCCTGGCGAGCCTTGAAACGGCGCTGGGTCTTGTTGATCACGTAGACGCGGCCCTTGCGGCGGACCAGGCGGTTGTCGCGGTGACGACCACGCAGCGATTTCAACGAGTTACGGACTTTCATCGGTCAATCCTGATAGCTTGCGATACTGACGTCAAAGGCCGTGCGCAGCAGGCCGAAATCAGCGAAAATGAGCTTGAACCCGCTGGCGACCAAGTCGCCCGGGACCCGCGGTTTCTAAGCCATCGGGCGCCGGACTGTCAATCCGATCCGGGCATCTGACGACCACCAGATCGACATTTGCAGGTATTTTGGTGGTTAGAGGGTCCGGGACCAGCCGCCGGACCCTCAAACCCGTGCGGCTCACTCTTGCGGAACATTCGCGGCTTTCACCACGGCACCCCACTTCTTGATCTCCGAATCGACGAAAGCCATGAATGCAGCTCCCGTCAGCTTGCCCGGCTCGACGCCTTGGGTGGCGAATTTCTCGCGGGTCGCGGGTGCCGCCAGGATCTCTTTCATGGCCGCGACTAGCTTCGTATAGGCCGGGCTGCCATTGGCCTGCGGCATATACATGCCGAACCAGGCGGTCGCCTCGAACCCCTTTACGCCGGCCTCATCGAGGGTCGGGGCGTTGGGGAGCGAGGCCGCTCGGGTGAGGCTGGTGACCGCGAGCACACGGATGTTGCCTGCCTCGGCAGCAGGCAAAACAGTCGGCAACGTATCGAACATGATCGGAATATGGCCGCCGATCAGGTCGTTCATCGCCGGCGCGGCGCCCTTGTAAGGGATGTGCTCGATATTGATTCCAGCCATCTGCTTAAACAATTCGCCCGACAGATGATTGGCGCCGCCGACGCCGGCCGATCCGAAGGACAGCTTGCCGGGCTGCTTCTTCGCCAGATCGATCAACTCGGCGACCGACTTCGCCGGAAAGTCCCTAGTCACAACAAGCGCATTTGGCGCCGTCGCGATCAGGGCGATCGGCGAGAAGTCCTTCTGTGTCTCGTAAGGCAGACTCTTGCGCAGGCTCGGATTGATCACGTGATGCGTGGCCGTGACCAACAACACGCTGCCATCGGCGGGCGACTTCACGACAACTTCCGAACCGATCGTGCCCGATGCGCCGGGCCGGTTCTCGACGATCGTGGTGACGCCGAGCTTCTCGCCCAGATATTGCGCAACGAACCGTGCGAGGATGTCCGTCGTGCCCCCCGCTGGAAACGGCACGATGATCTTGATCTGGCTGACTGGAAAATTCTGCGCCAGCGCGCCTGACAACATGACAAAAGTCATCGCCAGACACGACAGGGCGAGCCTCGTGAGCTTCTTCATTTCGATCCCTTGCCTGTTTTTATCCGGCGTGCGGACTATGCCGCACGCCGTTGCATTGAGCCACTAGGCTGTCAGCGGAAATTCAACCATCGCCTCGCCGGTCGCGACCTTCTCGTCGTTCTGGTTCTTCACCAGCACGTCGATCAGCACCCAGCGCGATTTCTCGGTCGTCTGTTTGGCCTTGATGATGCCGACCGGCTGAATGGTATCCCCGGGCTTCACCGGCTTGACCCATCGCGTTTCGAGACGGCGATGAATTGCACCGGCAGGATAGGCCCAGTCGGTCAGCATGCGAGTGATCAGCCCGAAATTATTCATGCCATGCATGATGATGCCGCCGAAATTGGTCTTGCCGAACGAGTTCTTCATGTAGTTGTCGTCGAGATGCAGCGGATTGTAGTCGAGCGATCCATCGCAGAAGAGCCGGATCGACTCGCGCGACACTGCGAAGCTCGGACCGTCGATGGTGTCGCCGGTGGAGAGTTTGTCAAAGCTGGTTGTCATGGTTGATCTCCTTGCCACGCTCACATCGGGCGGATGGTCTGGCCGCGGCCAGAACAGATGACGTCGCCGCGCTGGTTGAAGAACACGTTGTCGTGGACCACGAACAGTCGCTCGCGCTTGATGAACTTGTCGAGCGCGCGGGCCTGCAGGGTGATGGTGTCTCCGGGCCGTGCCGGGATGTTGTAGCTCCAGGACTGGCCGGCATTGACGGTGCCAGGTGTGCGCATCCAGTCGTCGGCCGGCGTGCAGGAGAACATCAGCAGAATGTGGATCGATGGCGGCGCGATCAGACCGCCATAGGGCGACGCCTTCGCGTAAGCCTCGTCGAAATACAACGGGTGGTTCTCGCCGACCGAGCGGCAATAAAGCTGGATCGCCTCCCTCGTCAGGACATAAGGCAGCGTCTTGCGTGGCTCGCCCGGGACGATCTCGTCCCAGACCTTGCGCAGGTTCGCATCCTTCCAGAAATCGGTTTCAAAAACTTCCGCTTGCGCCATAGCGCCTTCTCCACTAACGTTCACCAGGCGAACTTTATGGCCGCCTTACGAACAACTATAGGCGCGGTTTCCCGGGACTGACAAGTCCGAACCGGTAGGATGGTGCATGGCCAAAGACAGTGACGGCTTCGTTCGGGCGATCGCCCGTGGTTTTGCGGCCGTCGAAGCACTGGGTCGCCCACCGGGCCGACACACGCTCTCGGAAGTCGCCGCGATCGCGGGTCTCAGCCGCGCGACGGCGCGCCGGATGCTGGCGACGCTGATCGTGATGAAATATTGCGAAGCCGATGGCCGCTATTTCAGCCTACGCCCACGGGCGCTGGGGCTTGGCCTTTCCTACCTCAATGCACTGCCTTACTGGGGCTATGCGCAACGCGCTTTGGAAGACCTGCGCAACGAAATCGGCGAATCCTGCTCGCTGGCCGTGCTGGACGAGACCGAGATCGTCTATGCGCTGCGATTGCCGGCGCAGCGCATTCTCTCGGCCAATCTCGCCGTCGGCAGCCGCCTGCCCGCCCACGTGGTGTCGCTCGGCCGGGTCCTGCTGGCAGCCCTGCCGCCGGACCAGCGTGCGCACTATCTCGCCACCACCGAATTCAAGCAGATCACCCCACGCACCATCACCGATTCCGTGCTGCTGGAACGCGAGCTCGAACGCGTCGAGGCCAAAGGCTATGGCTGGGTCGATGGCGAACTCGATCCAGCCATCTGCGGCATCGCCGTCCCCGTCCGCGACCACGGCGGCCGGGTCGTCGCGGCGATCAGCGTGAATGCGATCTCGGGCACAATGGACGAGGCGACGGCAAAGGAGAAATACCTGATCCCGCTCCGCCGCACCGCGCAGGATATCCGGACACAGTCCTTCTCCACCGGCTAGGTCGGAAGCGTTCCGCGTCTTTCATTCAGCAGGCCGGTTTGCTAGAGCAACCGCCAACGATAATGATGAAAGTGCGGGAGACGCGGGACATGAAATTGCTCAATCCGGACGACCTTGTCGCCATCGACATCCACACCCATGCGGAAGAGCCATGCGGCTGCCACGCGGACGATGGCTATGACGATTTCCAGGCCCGCATGGCCGAGTATTTCAAGTCGCCGCACAAGCATCCGCCGACAGTGGAGGAAACAGCCGCCTATTACCGCGACAAGAAGATTGCCGCGGTGATCTTCCCGGTGGACGCCGAGCGCGAGACCGGTTTCCGCCGCTACAACAACTACGAGATGCTGGAGATCGCCAAAGAAAACGCCGACGTGCTGATCCCGTTTGCGTCGATCGATCCGCACAAGGGCAAGCTCGGCGTGCGCGAGGCGCGCAAGCTGATCTCCGAATACGGCGTTAAGGGTTTCAAGTTCCATCCGACCATGCAGGGCTTCTACGCCAACGACCGCATGGCCTATCCGCTCTATGAGGCGATCCAGGAAGGCGGCGCTATCGCGCTGTTCCACACCGGCCAGACAGGCGTCGGCTCCGGCATGCCGGGCGGCATGGGGATGCGGCTGAAATATTCCAACCCGATGTATATGGACGACGTTGCGGTCGATTTTCCCGACATGAAGATCATTCTGGCGCATCCCTCCTTCCCCTGGCAGGAAGAGGCGCTGTCGGTCGCGACCCACAAGCCCAACGTGTATATCGACCTGTCCGGCTGGTCGCCGAAATACTTCCCGCCGATCCTGGTGCGCTACATCAATTCGATCCTGCAGGATAAGATGCTGTTCGGCTCCGACTGGCCGGTGATCATGCCGGATCGCTGGATGGCCGATTTCGCCAAGCTCGACATTCGTGACGAGGTGCGTCCGAAGGTCCTGAAGAACAACGCACGGAAACTCTTGGGCATATGACGAACAACGATCTGCCGCGCAAACTTGCGGATGCCCGGCAGATCGCTGCCGTTGCCACCGGCTTCTCGCTGCCGTTCTCAACCAGCGGTCAAGCTATCGCGGTGTCGATCTTTGCAGTGCTCGCGCTGCTGACACTCGACCGCGATCGTTTCATCGCCACGTTGCGGAGGCCGGCGGCCTATCTGCCGGTCGCGCTGTTCGCGCTGATCCTGGTCGGCGTGCTCTGGTCGATGCAGCCGCTCAGCGGCGCGATCAGATGGGTTGGTCCCTACGCCAAGCTGCTGTTGATTCCATTGGTGATGGCAACGGCATTTACGCCGAAACAAGCGTTACAAATCGCTTATGGCTTTCTTGCCGCCTGTATTTGTCTTCTCGCCCTGTCATGGGCTGCGTTCCTGTGGCCCACGGGACCGTGGGGCTGGTTCAAGGCGCCCGGCGTGCCCTTCAAGGACAACGCGGTTCAATCCGGTTGCTTCGCACTTTGTGCCTTCGCTCTGGCGATCGGCGCGATGCGCATCTGGGTCCAGGACACCCGCCGCGCCATCGCGATGATCGTGCTCGCGCTTCTGTTCTTTGCCGACATTTTCCTGATCTACGTGTCGAAGACCGGCGCAATCATGGCCGCCGCATTACTCGGTTTATTCGTCATCCACGCCGGCGGCTGGCGCCGCTCTGCCATGGTCGCGGTGGCAGCCATGATCGTGATCGGCATCGCACTACTGACCTCGCCACAAGCGCAGCGCCGGATTGCAGAGATCAACTCGGACATCAACGCCAATAGCGGCCAGACCGCTGGCGGTGAAACAATCTCGACTGCATCGCGGCTGGATTTCTGGAGCAAGGCAGTCGGCTTCGTGAAGGCCTCGCCCATCGCCGGTCACGGCACCGGGAGCATCAAGCCGCTGTATCAGAGCATGGAGGCGACGAAGCCGTCGCCCTATGGCCAGGCCACGCCCGATCCGCACAATCAAACGCTTCATACGGTGCTGCAGGTCGGCCTGATCGGCGGGCTGCTGCTGTGGGCCATGTGGATCGCGCATGCACGGCTTTTTCTCGCGCGCGATTATGCAAGCATCCTCGGCCAGGCCGTCGTGTTGCAGAACGTGATTGGCTCTTTATTCAACAGCCACATCTCGGCGGTGACGCAGGGGATGCTGTACTGTCTGGCAGTGGGATTGCTCGGCGCGTTGGTACGCAATGCTCCATCCGGAATGACCGACCGGAAGCCGCCAACTACTTCAGCTTCAGCCACCGCTTCAAATAACGCCGCCTGAACTTCTGCACGGCAAACTGTATGCGCAGCTGCAATTGCGCATGTCCTTTGCGATCAAGCGAGCTTTTGAACACGCCATTAAGCGAGCCTTGCTCGGCCAGCGGCGGTTCTGGCCACAGGAACGGGATGCCCATGGCAGGATCGCCGGTGTTAAAGGCAATGTCGATAGGCTCGTGCATGGGATGCCGCGCGATCCAGTCAAGTCGCGCCGAGGCCTCCGGCGCGCCCAGCACATAGGCTTCCATATTGCGCACGCGATTGCCGGGATAGACGATCTGCCCCGGGCGCAACTCCGACGCCGGGGTGTAAAAATTGGTCGCGGCGCCAAGATGCAGAATTCGCGGCCGCGGCCACTTTTCGGCTTCGTCGAGCACCCGCTTCAACTGGTCGCAGAAATCCGGCACCAGCAATGCGTCATCCTCGAAGATCAGTGCCAGATCCTGGCCGCGCTCGCGGATGCGCTGCATGGCGACCACATGTTTCAGCGCGCAGGATTTCTGCCGCAGCGTGAGATCGGCGCCTTCGGCGAAATAAGCCCGATCGACATCGGAGGTGATCTCGTCGGCATCGAAATCCAGCACCCACTCGAACTTGATGCCCGCGCGGTCGAGCTCGCGCTGGATATGCTCCGTGCGCTCGGGCAACGACTTGGCATGGATCACATAGGCCGGCAGCATCGAGGGGTAGGCTCCAGAACATCATCCGGCACGGTCAGCCAGACAAGAGCCCGTATAAGGTCAAAACCGGCGCGAGGGAATGGCGCGGCAGCGCCGCCCCAGTTCCCCAATGCACGGATGTGACTTCACTTTGTCGGCGACATGTGAGAGGGCGTGGCGGTATGTCACCGAGACCGCATCATGAGCCTTGAGTCCGTCCGCGCCTTTCTCACCGCCAACGCCCCCGAATTATCCATCACCGTTACCGACAAAAGCTCGGCCACGGTCCTTCTCGCCGCCGAGGCGTTGGGCGTCGAACCCGGCCAAATCGCCAAGACGCTGTCGGTGCGGGTCGGCGACCGGGTGGTGCTGGTGGTGACCAAGGGTACAGCGCGGCTCGACAACAAGAAGGCACGCGATGCACTTGGCGGCAAGCCCCGCATGCTGGGGGCCGATGAGGTCGTTGCCCTCACCGGCCATCCGGTCGGCGGCGTCTGCCCGTTCGGCCTGGCAACGCCATTACAAGTCTACTGCGACGTGTCGCTGAAGGAATTCGCCGAGGTGTGGCCGGCGGCGGGCTCGGTCAACAGTTCGGTGCGGATGTCCCCGGCACGGATGGCCGAACTGACCGGGGCCAGCTGGGTCGATGTTTGCCAGGAACCGGCGGCAGTGCAGGAGCAAGCTCCCGCGATGGATTGAGGCAGCGAGAATAATTCACTGCCGTTCAGTGCCGGCAGAGAACAAGCCAACCGCCGTCCGGCACGAGAGCAGCGCGCGTATTGCTTTTTTTGTCGGGGGATCGACTTCCCCCACGCAAGGCACGATTTTCCGGGTGTCGTCCCTAAGGACGCTCGGCTGCACCGCAATATGTGCAGCCCAACCGGACAAGGACCATGCGCTTCAAAGCCCCGTCTCATCGCCCGCAGTCGTCGAAAACCTGGAAGCAGGTCGTGGCGTCGATCGTGGCCGCTGCTGCAGCCGGACTACAGTCCGCTGGCGCCTGAACGCGCTCTGTAGACGTCCGCTGGCGCCAAGTTCCCGCGTTATCAAAATCTTGAGGGTATATAGCTAGGGTTGCATCCGGCCGTGTGTAAATCGGCGGGGGGACCTCGAGATGCGGCTCGTGCCGATCACCGACGCCGACAGAAGCTGGGCTTCACTGAAGTCGCAGTGGCGGAAGGCTGCAGAGGCCGCAGAAGAAGATTTCTCCACTTACACCCAAGGCATTTTCGCCGCTTTGGACCCAGTCCTGCAGGGCGGCAAGGGTGGGTTGTACGGCCTCTACGACGGCACCGTTCCGCAGGCTTTCTGTCAGGTCAGCAAACTTCTGATGCCCAAATTCGAAGGTCCCGTGCTGCGTTGCCGTTTCATGACCGTGTCGCCGACCTACGACTTCGGGAGTGCCGGTCTCGATAAATACGGACAACTGCTGATCGAGCTGTTTTCCGGCATGATCTGGCTGTCGCGCAACGCCCTTTCCGCCAGCCATATCCAGTTTCACCTCCGCAGCCCCGCCGACGCGCAGTTCCTCGCGCCATTGCAGGCTCCGGTGCCCAACTCGCCGTTCCAGCGCTTCACCATTAACGGCGCCTGGGTCGAATGCGATCTCAAGCTGCCCGAACTCGAAACAATGTAAGAGCGTGCAGCGCAATGACGCGTGCCGCAAGCTTGCGCAGCGACATCGGCGATGATAGCCCGGTTGTACGATGACCGGACAAGCTAAGCCACGCACCAGGCGCAAGACACCCAATGGGGCCGCAGGCACGCCTTTGCTGCGACCGCTCAATCCCGTACGCCGCCGTACTGAGGAAGTCGTCGAGCGCATCGCTGCCCAGATCATCGAAGGCCGCTTGCCCGCAGGCGCGCGCCTGCCGACCGAGCAGGCCATGATGGCGGCCATGGGCGTCAGCCGCACGGTCGTTCGCGAGGCGATTGCCGCACTCCGCGCCCGGGGCCTTGTAACCACAAGGCAAGGCGCCGGTGCCTTCGTCAACAGTGAGCCCGATCAGCAACCTTATGCCATCGACCCCGACGGCCTGGGCTCGCTTGGCAGCGTTATCGAAATTCTTGAACTGCGCACGGCCGTCGAGATGGAGGCCGCGGCTATAGCCAGCGAGCGCGCCACCGCTGCCCAGATCCGAGCCATTGCCAAGGCCGCGGCTACCTTCAGCCGCGCCATCGCCAATGGCGACCGTGCGGTGAAGGAGGATTTCGACTTCCACTTCGCCATTGCTGTCGCCACGCAGAATGCGCGCTTCGTCGGCTTTCTGGAATTCCTCGGCGGCCTCATCATCCCGCGCCAGAGCATCCGCACCTTCGATGGCAAAGTCGAATTGCAGAAGCGCTATCTCGAGAGCATCGAGAAGGAGCATCAAGTCATCGTCAATGCGATCAGCGCCCGTTCGCCGCGCAAGGCTCGCGATGCGATGCGCCGGCATTTGCTGAACGGCAAGGAACGCTACAAGCAGTTGTCAGTCGATCCGGTCCAGTAGCTCACCTGAAGCCGAACGCGTGCGGCAGCGCCATCGAGAACCACGGCACGTAAGTCACCAGCATCAAGACCGCGAACATCACCCAGTAAAACGGCCAGATCCCGCGCATCACCTCGTCCACCGAGACCTTGCCGATGGCGCAGCCCACGAACAGCGTGGTACCGACCGGAGGCGTCAGCAGGCCGATGCCGAGATTGAGCAGCATCACGATGCCGAAATGCACGGGGTCGATCCCGAAACTCTTCACCACCGGCAGCAGGATCGGCGTGCAGATCAGCAGCAGTGGCGCGAGATCGAGCGCCGTGCCGAGGATCAGCAGCATGATATTGAGCCACATCAATAGCACGTATTTGTTCGACGAGATGGCGACGAAGAACTCGGTCATATGCGCCGGCATCCGCATCATCGCAGCGACATAGCCGAAGCATGACGCGGTCGCGACCAGCGTCAACACCATCGCCACCGTCTGGAGCGTCCGGTAGGTCAGCATCGGCAGCTCGGACCATTTGTAGTCGCGATAGATAAACATCGTGACGAAGAAGGCCCAGACGCACGCCACAGCGCCAGCCTCGATCGGCGTGAACACGCCTGTGAGAATGCCACCGAGCACAATTACCAGCGTGACGATTCCCCAGGTGGCATCCCCCAGCATCTTCAGCGCCTGCTTCACTGGCACCGGCTCGCCCTTCGGATGACCATCGCGATAGGCAAAGTAGAGACACAACAACATGATCGCAAAGCCAAGCAATAGCCCGGGCACGATACCTGCCAGGAACAGGCTGGTGATCGAGACCACGCCGCCGGTCGCCAGCGAATAGATCACCGCATTGTGGCTCGGCGGCACCAGGATCGCCTGGACCGAGGCGGAGATGGTCACATTGGTGGCGAACACCCGTGGATAACCCTTCGCCGCCATCTGCGGGATCATCACCGAGCCAATCGCCGACGTATCTGCGACCGACGAGCCGGAAATCCCGGACATGATAGTCGTAGCCAGAATATTGACCTGGGATAGGCCGCCGCGGATACGCGTGAAGCCGACCACGACGGCTGCAAAATCCACCAGCCTTCGCGCCATGCCGCCTTCTGCCATGATGGCGCCGGCCAGCACGAAGAACGGCACAGTCAGCATCGACACCTTGCCGACGCCGCTGGAGAGTTGCTGCATCACGGCCGCGACCGGCAGATCGATCCACAGTGCACCGACCAGCGCCGAGAGCGCCAACGCGAAGGCGATCGGCATACCGACGGCGAAGAACAAACACATGCTGAGCAGAAGAACGGCGATGTCCATGTCGGATTTTCTTTGTTCTGGCTGGAGCTGATCGGCGAAGCTAGTCGAGAGGTATGTGTGCGTCGCTGCCATCCTGCGGCGGCGGACCGATGGTCAGGCGTTCGACGACAAAGAGAAACATCATCGCGCCGGAAACCGGGATCGGCATGTAGGTGATCCCCACAGACAACCAGGGAAATTCATCCACCGAATTGCCCCAGGTGGTCATCACCAGCTTCATGCCCCAGATCACCATGAACAGTGCCACCGCAGCCATCAGCAACTCGCTGATGAAAGCAGCTACGACACGCGCGTGAGGCGGCAGCAGATTGGTACCTACCGTCATGTTCATGTGGATGCGCTGGCGATAGCAGTTGGCGGCGCCGATGAAAGTCACCGCTATCGTCAGCAACACCGCCAGCGGCTCCGGCCATGACGCCGCGCTGTTTAAAATGTAGCGGGTGTAAACAGCCCATGGGATAATCGCGGAGATCAGCACAAGCGCCAGGCAAGAAAACACGGCACCGGACCAGTACAGTGCGTTCATGGCGCGGCGGAACGCGTAAGCCGTACCATGGCTGGCCGTATCGGCGTGATGACTGGATGCAGCCGGCAGTTTGGAAATAACGTCAGACATGAAGACCTCAGGTAACGCGACGGAAGCGCTGGCCTATCCTGTCGTCCCCGCGAAGGCGGGGACGACACATTGAGAACATGCCGCTAGCTCACCGCAGCAATGCGCTTGGTCATCTCGGCGTATTTCGCGCCGTATTTGTCCCACACCGGCTTCACGGCATCGCGGAACGGCTGCTTGTCGATGGACGTGACGATGTCGGTGCCGACTTCCTTCATCTTGTCGAGCGCGGTCTTCTCTGCCTCATACCAGAGCACACGCTGCTCGAGCTGTGCCTCGCGGCCGAATTTCTTCAGCAGCGCCTGATCGTCCGGCGTGAGCTTCGCCCATGACGCCTTCGAGAACACCAGCAATTCCGGAATGATCAGATGCTCGGTCATCGAGAAATACTTGGCGACCTGGAAGTGGTTCTGCGCCACGAAGGATGGCAGGTTGTTCTCGGCCCCATCGACGACGCCGGTCTGCATGGCGCTAAACACCTGATCGAAGCCCATGGCGACGCCGTTGCCACCGAGCGCATTCATGGTGTCGATGAACAAGGGATTACCGATCATCCGGATCTTGAGACCCTTGAGATCGGCGAGCGTCTTGATCGGGCGTTTGCTGTTATAGATGTTGCGCGAGCCTGCATTCATCCAGCCAAGCGCGACCAGACCGGTTTTTTCGTTGGCCGTGATCTTGTTCAGCAGCTCGGTGCCGATCTCGCCATCGAGAACCGCTTCCATGTGCTTGGAATCGCGAAACACGAACGGCATGTTAAAGACGTTGACGTCATCGACCACGGGGCCGACCGCACCGACAGAGATACGGGCGATCTGCAGAGCGCCGACCTGGGCCTGCTCAATGGCTTCCTTCTCGCCGCCAAGCTGCATGGAGGGAAACATCTGGATGGTGAGCCGGCCGCTTGTGGCGGCATCCAGCTTCTTGCCCATGCGCACCACGGATTCGACCGTGGGGTAGCCGAGCGGGTGGACGTCAGAGGCCTTGAGGACCATCTTGGCCTGCGCCTGCGCAGGCGTGAACCGCCCAAGACCGGTAGTGCCAACCGCGAGCGCGGCCAGTCCACCTTTGACGACATCTCTTCTCTTCATGGACGAAATCCTCCCTGTGAATTTCCCGATGCGGCGCGTTGGCCATTATTCTGGTTCGCCCCTTTGCGGGGTCGATCTTGTCACAATTCTAGGAGCGTGCCGGCCCGCCGTCCATCAGCTTGTGTCGGCTGCGCACCCCAAAAGTTGTACGATGACCCGACATCTAGCACCGACATCGGAGGCCGGCAAGCGCGTGCTCTAGCGGCCGCGCAGAACTAAAGTTCAACCCGAGGTGCGGCGCGAAGAGAGCGGCAGCCCGGCCTCATTCTAGCAGGGGTGTTGGGTACCCGCTGATTGATTGGATGGAATCGGTGTAGAAAGAGACATCTGTCACGACAGGAGCCCACCGTGCCAACTGAACGCTTTCAATTCCCCGGCGCGGCCGGCCATATGCTGGCGGCGGCGCTCGACCTGCCCGATGGCGATGTCCATGCATATGCGCTGTTCGCGCATTGCTTCACCTGCGGCAAGGATGTACTGGCAGCGCGACGTATTTCTGCGGCGCTGACGCTCAAGGGCATCGCCGTGCTGCGCTTCGACTTCACCGGCCTCGGCTCCAGCGAGGGCGATTTCGCCAATAGCACGTTCTCGTCGAATGTCGCCGATCTCATAAAAGCCGCCGACCATTTGCGGGAAATACGCCAGGCGCCCGCGATCCTGATCGGCCACAGCCTCGGCGGCGCAGCGATCCTCGCCGCCGCTGAACAGATGCCGGAAGCCAAGGCCGTTGTCACCATCGCAGCGCCATCCGATCCCGCCCACGTCACTGACATGTTCGCCGAACATGTGGACGCGATCCGCGAAAAGGGTGAGGTCGAGGTCAAGCTCGCCGGTCGGCCATTCAGCATCAGGCGCGAATTCCTCGACGATATCGCCGAGCACAATCTGATCGCCAAGGTGACCAGGCTGCACAAGGCGCTGCTGATCATGCATGCACCCACCGACGACACCGTGGGCATCGACAACGCCACGAAGATTTTCGTCGCTGCCAAACATCCCAAGAGCTTCGTCTCGCTGGCCGGCGCCGATCATCTGCTTACGCAAAAGCATGACGCGGTCTATGTCGCCGATGTCATCGCCGCCTGGGCCGGGCGCTATCTCAATGCGGTCGCCGTCACGCCCGTAGCGGGCCTGCCTGAAGAGCCGCGCAAGGTGGTGGTGAGCGAGACGCGCGCCAGCAAATTCCAGCAGGTCATCACTGTCGGCCCGCATCAGATACTCGCCGACGAGCCGATCGCCGCCGGCGGCGAGGACACCGGACCCGGTCCGTATGATCTGCTGCTCAGCGCGCTCGGCGCCTGCACCGCGATGACCATGCGGCTTTATGCCGAACGCAAGGCATTGCCGATGGACCACGTCACGGTGACGCTGAACCACAAGAAGATCTACGCCAGGGATTGCAAGGAATGCGAGACCAAGGACGGCATGCTGGACCAGATTGAGCGCGTCATCACGATCGACGGCAAGCTCGATGCTGAGCAGCGCGCAAAGCTCATGGAGATCGCTGACAAGTGTCCGGTACACCGGACACTGACATCTGAGATCAGGATCGTGACGACAGCAGCAGAGTGAGCGTGTCGCTGACGCGCCTTTACCTGTTAGGGTCCGGATAGACCAGGCTGCGCCAGCCAGAGCGATCGAACGGTGCCCACGCGCCTTCCTTTTGCGCGAGACGCTCCGCCACTGCATAGACGACGGCGGGGTGATGCCCCATCCCGCAATGGCTGCTCTCGACCTCGATGCTCTCCGACATCGCCGATGACTTCTCCATGCAGCCCTGCCAGGCACAGACGCCGTCGGTGCGGCTGTAGATCGCGGTGGTCGGGACCGGCGGCGTATCGGCAAGCGAACCACCGAAATCGTCGTCGGTGTCATCGGCGCGTTTGCCGCTGGCGAATTCATAGACGCGCCAGGCATTGGTGGATTTCGGATGGCCGGCAAACGGGCTACCCAGCGTGATCACCGAGCGGACGCGGTCCGGCATCATCTTGGCAAGCTGGCGTGCGTAAAGGCCGCCGAGACTCCAGCCGACCAGACTTACCTTGCGGCCGTGGTTCTCGTTCATCTCTTTCAGCAATTCGACCATGCTGCCCTGCACACCGTCGCGCAGGCCGAGATTGCGGCCCTGCTTCCAGCCGCTGACGGCATAGCCGCGGCCTTTGAGGAAGGTGCGGAGCGGACCTGTCGAAACATCCGAGGCCACAAGGCCCGGCAGTACCAGTACCGGATGACCATCGCCACGCGGCGCGAGATTCAGCAGCGGCAGCGCGCCGAGAAAGGCGCCGAATTCGTGAACCGCACGGCCTTCAAGAAACATCAGGGTTTTCGATGGGGGACGCTGCGCCTGGGCCGTAGCCGACATCTGATTTCCTCTCGCCGGCGCGTTGGCCGGTCATATCGATTGATTTGAAAGCAGCCTCACAGGGAGGGAATCACACAACGCACCGAAGCAACTATCAGTTCACTCAAGTTAAGGTCGGGTTTGTGGCAGTTCAAGCGCATCCCGATACCCCCCTCCGGCGCCTCACTTCCGCAATGCGGAACTGCTCTCACAGCAGTCGCAACAGATATTCGATCGTGTAGAGCGCCAGCCCGGCGAGCCCGCCGATCAGCGAACCGTTGAAGCGGATATATTGCAGATCGCGGCCTATATTGACTTCGATGACACCGAGCAGCTGCTGCATGTCCCAGCCCTTCACCTGATCGGCGATAAAACTCGACACGCCGCTTTTCTGATCGGCGATGAACGTGCGCAGCACCACAACGATGCCCTGGTTGATCTCGCCGCGCATCTCGGCATCGGCGCGCAGCGCTGCGCCGGCCTCGACGAACACATTGGCAAGATGATGTGCTAGTATATTGCTTTCACCTGATGCACTGCGCTCGATGAAGCTGCGCGCATTGTTCCAGAGATTACGCCCAAGTTCGGCAAGCTCGGGGCGCGCCAGCAGATCGCGCTTCAACCCATCGATGCGGCCGGTGAAGCCGGGCTCGGTCTCCAGCCGATCGACGAAGGAGAGCAGCATGCGGTCGAACTCACCACGGAACGGATGCGCTGGATCCTTGCGTACATCGTCAAAGAAGGTCGTGGCCGACGCGACGATGCGCTTCAGCAGGAACGCATCGGCGCGATAGAGTTTGAGCAACGTCGGCAGCTCGTCGCGAATCTTGTTCTTGATGACAGCCAGCGTGTCCGGCTCGGTCAGCGCGCCATGCATGGCGCCGAGCAGATTGTCGAGCAGGCCCTGATGGCGACCATCGCGAATGAAGCCGCGCATGGTGCCGGCAGCGATGGGCGCGAGATCAACTGACTGCAGCTGAGTCATCACGCGGCGCGTGATGAAGGTTTTGAGACCAGACGTTTCCGTCGCCGACATCGCCTCCGGCAGCAGCCGCAGCAAGAAACGCGCGAGATCCGCGCTACGCTTTTTATCGCTCAGCCAGTCTGCAACGAAACTCGCAAAATCCACCTCACGTAGTTTGGCCTCGACCGGCCCGGCTTCGAGGAAATGCACCTCGATGAATTCACCCAGCTTGTCCGCAATGCGATTTTGATTCGCCTGGATGATCGCGGTGTGCGGAATCGGCAGACCCAGCGGCCGACGGAACAGCGCGACAACGGCGTACCAGTCCGCCAATCCGCCAATAGTGGCCGCTTCCGCGAAGGCCGCAACGAATCCGAACGCGGGATGAATCGGCAGCAAGATTTTTGCACCGACAAACACGACCAGACAGCTCGCCAGCACCAGCGCCGCAATCGCCTTGACGCGTCGCAACTCTGCTGCGCGCGCAGCGTCGCCGGGACTCGCGAAAGATGAAAAACTGTTTGCGTCCATAGGCTTCCTCAACCGGTCAAGATGACCGGTTCCCGCTGTTAACATAATGTCGGACAATGTGAGTCACTGTCGTTAACCTTTCTTAAAGATGTCGCTCGCGGAACCTGCTCCGCGTGGTAGATCTCGATTCGAACTTGCGAGGCGCGCTTCGCTTTGATGCGCACCGAAGACCGTTTTGGGAATTTCATGAGCGAATCATTGTCGTACCGCCCCGCCCGCGATCCGCTACCGGATCAGGAACAGAAGCAGGCCGCGCTGAGCTATCTCAACGAAGCCTGGGCGGAAGCACGGCATGACGGCGTCGATGGCGATTGCCTCGCGCAGGCCAGCCTGTTCGCAGCCTTTGCCGAGCTCGTCGGCACCTATGGCGAAGACGCCGTGGCGAAGTTTGTCGAGGGTCTTCCGGGCCGCGTGCGCAATGGCGAGTTCTCGCTGACATTAGCACGGCAGTAAGATTTCTTACCCTCCCCTGAAGGGGGAGGGTCGGTGAGCAATCCGCGAAGCGGATGCGAGACGGGGTGGGGTGAGGCCCCACACTACGTCGCTCGTGATTTCACCCCACCCCGCTGCGAGCTTCGCTCGCATCGACCTCCCCCACCAGGGGAGGGTGAAGAGTTCAAGCCTTCAGCGTTTCCAGGAATTTCACCGTCTCGCCCTGCGACGGCGTGATCAGTTCGCCCTGCCACATCACGCGGCGGCCGCGCACGAAGGTGCCGACGGGCCAGCCGGTGACTTTCACACCGTCATAGGGCGTCCAGCCGGCCTTCGAGGCTACCCAGTCATTGGTGATGGTCTCGGTGCGCTTGAGATCCACGATGGTGAAGTCGGCGTCATAGCCCGCCGCGATGCGGCCCTTCATGGCGATGTTGTAGAGCCGCGCGGGACCTGCACTCGACAGATCGACGAAGCGTGCCAGCGACAGGCGGCCGGCATTGACGTGATCCAGCATGATCGGCACCAGCGTCTGCACGCCGGTCATTCCCGAGGGCGACGCCGGATAGATTTTCTTCTTTTCCTCGAGCGTGTGCGGCGCGTGGTCGGAGCCGAGCACATCGATGATGCCCTGACTGATGCCATTCCAAATGCCGTCGCGATGGCTGGCATCGCGCACCGGCGGGTTCATCTGCGCCAGCGTGCCGAGGCGTTCGTAGCATTCTGGCGCCGCCATGGTCAGATGATGCGGCGTCGCCTCGCAGGACGCGACGTCCTTGTGGTCGCGCAAATATTCGATCTCTTCTTTCGTCGAGATATGCAGAACATGGATGCGCTTGCCGGTCTCGCGCGCAAGGTTGACCAGCCGCTGCGTCGCCATCAGCGCCGCAGTCTCGTCGCGCCACACCGGGTGCGAACGGGTGTCGCCTTCGATACGCAGGTTCTTGCGCTCGTTGAGGCGATATTCGTCTTCGGCGTGGAAGGCGGCGCGGCGCTTGATGACCTGGAAGATGCGGCGGAGGCTGTCGTCATCCTCGACCAGCAGCGCGCCGGTGGATGAGCCGATGAATACTTTCACGCCGGCGCAGCCGGGCGCACGTTCCAGCTCCGGCAGATCCTGCACGTTCTCGCGGGTCCCGCCGATGAAGAAGGCATAGTCGCAATGCATGCGATGATGACCGCGCTTCACCTTGTCGGTGAAAGTGGCTTCGTCGATGGTCAGCGGATTGGTATTCGGCATTTCGAACACGCCGGTGACGCCGCCCATCACGGCGCTGCGTGATCCGGTCTCCAGGTCTTCCTTCTGTTCGAGGCCCGGCTCGCGGAAATGCACCTGGGTGTCGATCACGCCCGGCAGGATGTGCAGCCCCTTGCAGTCGATCGCTTCAGCGGCCGAGGCCGCACCGAGCGATCCGATGGCCGCGATTCGGCCATTGCGAATGCCGATATCGCGCACACCCTCGCCGTCCTGATTGACGACGGTGCCGTTCTTCAAAATCGTATCGAATGTCTGGGTCATCTGGTCTCGTCACAGCCTGTGAATGCCGCGCAGGATGAGCGCGGGCCTTGTTGTCGGCATCTTAGCGGCTTAACTTTAGCTGTCATATCCGCCAGCCGTGATTCACCCTCGTTTCCTGGCTCGTTTATTGGATTTTTCGAGATTTTCCCAATGAAAGCAGCGTTTCTCCCCGATCGGGGTGTGGTGAAAATCGCCGGCGACGACGCCCGCGGTTTCCTCAACAACCTCGTGACTTCCGAGATCGAGGTGGTGGCGCCTGGCATCGCCCGGTTCGGCGCGCTGCTGACGCCGCAGGGCAAGATCATCGCCGACTTCCTCATCACCGAAGCACCGGCCGGCCATGGCGGTGGGCTCCTGATCGACTGCCCGCGCGAACTGGCACAACCGCTGGCCACCAAGCTCGGCTTCTACAAGCTGCGCGCCAAGGTGACCGTGGAAAATCTCTCCGACGCGCTCGGCGTGCTTGCGGTCTGGGATGGCGAGCCCGGCATGAAGCCGGACCTGACCTTCGCCGATCCGCGCAACATTGCGCTGGGCTATCGCATCCTCGTGCCGGCGGATCTCGCCGCAAAGACGGCGGCGCTGGTCAGGGCCGAACTGGTCGATGCATCCGCCTATGAGGCGCATCGCATCAGGCTCGGCGTGCCACGCGGCGGAGCTGATTTCGCCTATGGCGATGCGTTCCCGCACGAAGCCAATATGGACAAGCTCTCCGGCGTCGATTTCGACAAGGGCTGTTACATCGGCCAGGAGGTCGTCTCCCGCATGCAGCATCGGGGCACCGCGCGCACGCGCATCGTCGGCGTCACGCTGGATGGCGCGGCGCCGGCCGCCGGCACCGAAATCCGCGCTGCGGACAAGCCGATCGGCACCATGGGTTCGTCTGCCGATGGCCGTGGCCTCGCCATGATCCGCACCGACCGCGCCAGTGATGCGCTCGATGCCGATGCCGCTTTCCTGGCCGGCGACATCGCCATTCATCTCGCCGACGCTGCTGCCGTGCGCGCGCTGGCCACGAAGAAGACCCCCGCATGAAAAAGATCTCGGCATGAGCAAACCCGCGATCACGCATGCCGACGGCAAGACGCGCTGCCCATGGCCGGGTGAAGATCCATTCTATGTCGCCTATCACGACACAGAATGGGGCGTCCCGGAATACGACGACCGCGCGCTCTACGAGAAGCTGATCCTCGATGGCTTCCAGGCCGGCCTCTCCTGGATCACCATCCTGCGCAAGCGCGACAATTTCCGCAAAGCATTCGATGACTTTCAGCCGGAAAAAATCGCGCGCTACAGCGAGAAAAAAGTTCACGCGCTGATGAATGATGCCGGCATCGTGCGCAACCGCGCCAAGATAGAAGGCGCGATCCTCAGCGCCAAAGGCTATCTGAAAATCATGGAAGAAGGCGCCGGCTTCTCGAAATATCTGTGGGACTTCGTCGACGGCAAGCCGCTGGTCAACAATTTCAAGACCCATGGCAACGTGCCTGCCTCGACACCGCTATCGGTCAAGATCTCGAAAGACCTCCAGGGGCGCGGCTTCAAATTCGTCGGCCCGACCATCGTCTATGCCTTCATGGAGGCCACAGGCATGGTCAACGATCATCTCGTGACCTGCTTTTGCCACGAGGCCTGCATGGGCCTGAAGCGCAAGCCGCGCCTCAAGGCGAAGTAGCAACAAGAAACTCAAGACCAAGAACCGATGGCCAAATCGAAATTCGACCAAAGATTTTCCCGCGACGTCGCCACCCGCGCTTGGCAACGCATGCTGTCGGGCCGGCGGCTTGATCTGCTCGATCCCTCGCCGCTGGATATCGAAATTGCCGATATTGCCCACGGGCTCGCGCGCGTCGCGCGCTGGAACGGGCAGACCCACGGCGCGCATATTTTCTCGGTGGCACAGCACACGCTTCTCGTGGAAGCCGTGTTGCACGAGCAGATGCCGCGCGCCGACGAGCGCGTGCGGCTCGCGGCCCTGCTGCATGACGCGCCGGAATATGTCATCGGCGACATGATCTCGCCGTTCAAGGCGGTGATCGGCGGCGATTACAAGGTGATCGAGACTCGCCTGCTCGGCGCCATCCACATCCGCTTCGGCCTGCCGCCGGCGCTGACACCGGAGATCACCAAACAGATCAAGGCCGCCGATATGGGTGCCGCCTATCTGGAAGCGACCCGGCTTGCGGGATTCAAGGAGGCCGAGGCAAAGCGTCTGTTCGGCAAGGATCCCGGCCTCTCGGAAGCTATGGTGGAAGATTACCTGACGCCGTGGTCGGCGGGGAAGGCTGAGAAGCGGTTTCTGGCAAGGTTTGAGGCGCTGCTGGCGTAATTTAAACTCCGTCATGCCCGGGCATGACGTGGAGAGAACGGAGCGTTATAACGACGCTCAACAAAAGGTTCCCCGATGATCCACGTCTGCTCGCTCGCCGATCTGCATCCCACCGTGAAGGACACGGCCGCGAGCCACGTGCTCACCATCATGGCCAATGTCGCGCAGGTGCAGCGGCCGCCGTCGATCAGCGAGGCCAATCATCTCAGGGTGCAGGTCGACGACATCACCGAGGTGATGGACGGCTTTGTCGCGCCCAACGAAGGCCACATCACGCAGGTGCTAGACTTCGTCCGCGGCTGGGATCGCGCCTCGCCGCTGGTGATCCATTGCTATGCCGGCATCTCGCGTTCCACCGCCAGCGCCTTTGCCGCCGCCTGCATGCTCAATCCGGACCGCGACGAGCGCGACATCGCGCTGCGAATCCGCGCCGCCTCGCCGATCGCCTCCCCCAACCGCCTGCTCGTGACTCTCGCCGACAAGGCGCTGGGCCGCGGCGGCCGTATGGTCCGCGCGCTCGACGAGATGGGCCCCGGCAATCTGACCGTGATCGGCAAGCCGTTTCGCCTAGATCTGGATTAATTCCAGCAATTGCACGCCAAATACACGGATCGCGTGAACTAAAGTTCTCCACGACAACACATAGAGTTGCCATGTCCCCGGACGTCGTTCCGGGGCATGATTGGCGTGCGTCCTGCTCTCTGAGGGTTTGATAGTCGATGTTCGATGATTTCGGTTTCGTCACGCTGGTGATTGCTATCGTTGCCTTCATCTTCGCGCGCAAGGCGCGCAATGAAGTGAAGGTGCTGCGCGCCCGGGTCGACGCCTATGAGGCGCTGCCGCGCGTGGCGGCAACGCCGGCCGCCGTCGCAAGGCCGGACCTCACAGCGACCGCACCGGACATTGCATCCGCCCCTGCCGTATCCGAGACTCCAACCGAGGTGACCCGCGAAGCTGCCCCCTCGATCCAGCCGGATGTCCCTGCTCATACTACGCCCGGACCCGCTGCGCCTGTGGAAGCCCCTGCGGCTGGCCCCGGCTTCGAGGAACGCATCGGCACGCGCTGGGTGGTCTGGGTCGGCGGCCTCACGCTGGCGCTCGGCGGCTTCTTCATGGTGCGCTATTCCATCGAGGCCGGCTTGCTCGGCCCCGAAGTGCGCGTGCTGCTCGGCGGCCTGTTCGCCCTGGCATTGCTCGCCGTCGGCGAATTCGCCCGCCGCAAGGAAAACCTCTCGGCAATCGCACCGCTGCCCATCGCCAATATTCCGGCGATCCTCACGGCCGCCGGCACTGCCGTCGCCTTCGCCACAGTCTATGCGGCCTATGCGCTGTATAACTTCCTCGTCCCCGGCACGGCCTTCGCCCTGCTCGGCATCGTCGCCATGTGCACCATGGCCGCGGCATTGCTGCACGGCCCGGCGCTCGCGGGCCTCGGCATTGCCGCCGCCTTCGTCACGCCGGTTTTGGTGTCGTCCGGCAAGCCGGATTACTGGGCGCTGTATATTTATCTCGCCATCGTCATGGCGGCTGCCTTCAGCCTCGCGCGTATCCGGCTGTGGCGCTGGTTGGCGCTGACCACCATCGTCTTCGCGACGCTGTGGACCCTGCCGGGCCTCGACGCCGGCACACCGGCACTCGCGCCCCATGCGTTCCATGTCCTGGCCGGCTTCATATTGGCCTCACTGCTGGTCGTCTGCGGCTTCCTGTATGGTCCGCCGGCCGAAGAAGGCCGCATCGAAGGCATCTCATCGGGCGCACTCAGTGCGAGCTTGCTCAGCGCGACGCTGGTCGTACTTTCCAGTTTTCATGCCGACATGGCCATGGTGACATTCGCGCTCGTCGTCGCCGGCACGCTGTTCGTCGCCTGGTACGCTCAAGCCGCCACCGCGGCGGTTGCCGTGGCCGCAGGCTTCGTCGCCGTGGTCTTCCTGGAATGGGCCATCCAGGGCAATCTCGACATGCTGGTGCTGCCCGGCGGGCCACTGGCGGGCATCGGCGCCAGCCCGGTGGAAAGCTCGGTGTCGTTGCATCTCGCCTCCGCGGCGGTTTTCGCCCTCGGCTTCGGCGTGCTCGGCTTCCTCGCACAGGGCCGATCCGTTAGCGCCGTTATTCCGGTGATCTGGTCGGGCGCCGCGGTATTCACGCCGCTGGCGCTGCTGATCGCGCTCTATGCCCGCATCGCGCATCTCGATCGCTCGATCCCCTTCGCCATTCTCGCCGTGATCATCGGCGCAGCCTTCGCGGCCGCCACCGAACTGCTCGGCAAGCGCGAGCCACGTCCGGGCCTCGCGATCTCCACGGCGCTGTTCGCCACCGGTACGCTCGGTGCGCTGGCGCTGGGGCTGACCTTTGCACTGGAGAAAGGCTGGCTCACCATCGCACTGTCGCTGATGGCGCTGGGCACAGCCTGGATCTCCATGCAGCGGCCGATCCCGTTCCTGCGCTGGCTCGCGGCCATCCTTGCCGGCATTGTCGTCGCCCGGATGGGCTGGGAGCCCCGCGTGGTCGGCGATCTCGTCGGCACCACGCCGATCTTCAACTGGCTGCTGTGGGGCTACGGCGTGCCCGCTGCATCGTTCTGGGCCGCCAGCATCCTGATGCGGCGCCGCGGCGATGACGCGCCGCTGCGCATGGTGGAATCCGCGGCGATCCTGTTCACCGTGCTGCTCGCCTTCATGGAAATCCGACACTTCGTGAATGGCGGCGACGTCTACCGATCGTCGTCGGACCTCACCGAAGTCGCGCTGCAGGTCTGCGTCGCACTGGCCATGGCGATCGGGCTAGAGCGCCTGTGGGAGCGGAGCCGCAGCATCGTGCACAGCGTCAGTGCCGGGCTGCTGACGCTGTTCGCCGGCGTCGCAAGTCTCGGCGGGTTGCTATTCCTCACCAACCCTGCGATCTGGCGCATCGACGTCGGCGGCATTGTCTTCAACCTGTTGCTGCTCGGTTACGCCCTCCCCGCCGTGCTTGCCCTGCTGCTCTCCTACGCCGTAGCCGGCCGCAGGAAACCGGCCTATGGCAACACCATCGCGGGCGGCGCGCTCGTGCTGGCGCTGGCCTATGTAACGCTGGAAATCCGCCGCATCTATCATGGCCCGATCTTCTCCAACGCGACGACTACCGATGCCGAACAATACACTCTGTCGATTGCGTGGCTTGGCTTCGGCGTCGTACTGCTCGGCCTTGGCGTGATCTTCTCATCACAGCGCGCACGTCTCGCCTCGGCCATCGTGATCGCGCTGACGGTGCTGAAGGCGTTCCTCGTCGACATGTCATCGCTGACGGGCGTCTATCGTGCACTGTCCTTCATGTGCCTCGGCCTCGTGCTGGTGGCCATCGGCTGGCTGTATCAGCGCATACTATTCTCGAGACGCGCGCAGTCACCCGCGGCGGCCCCTGCAGCAGAAAGCTGACACCTCTCCAGCGCAATTCCCACTTGCGCATTTCCTGTGATCGTCAATGATACCGATCGCGGCGATCCCCGGCCTTCAGCCGGGGATCGCCGCATAAAAAGCATCCGCGCAGCAAGCGCGAGAGCCAAAAAGATCGGGAGCCCATGAACGTCCAGGGAAAGATCGCCACAGATCCATCCGTCGAAAACTCAGCCGAAGATATCGATGTCATCGTCGTCGGCGCCGGCATCTCCGGCATCGGCGCCGCCTATCATCTCACGAAGCAGAACCCGGATACGCGTTTTCTGATTCTGGAAACGCAGGAGAGCTTCGGCGGGACATGGCACACCCATCGCTATCCCGGCATCCGCTCCGACAGCGACCTGCACACCTTCGGCTATCGCTTCAAGCCCTGGACTTCGGCCCCCATCGCCACCGCTGCAGAAATCCTGCGCTATATGGGCGATGTAATCGCCGAGAACGGCCTCGGCGCGCATATCCGCTACAAGCACAAGATCCTCTCCGCCAACTGGTCGAATGACGACAAGCTCTGGACGCTGACGGTCACTCGTCACGACACCGGCGAGACGCTGAACTTCACCACGCGTTTTCTCTGGATGTGCCAGGGCTATTACAACCACAGTCAAGGGTACACGCCGCAGTGGTCGGGCATGGACCGGTTCAAGGGCCGCACGGTGCATCCGCAGACCTGGCCGGAGGATCTCGACGTCACCGGCAAGAAAGTCATCGTGATCGGATCCGGCGCGACTGCCGCGACGCTGGTGCCGGCCATTGCGGACAAATGCGCTGAAGTCACCATGCTGCAGCGCTCGCCGACCTTCTTCATCACCGGCCGTAATGCCAACGCGCTGGCGGAGACGCTGCGCGAGCTGAATGTCGACGAAGAATGGGTCCACGAGATCGTCCGCCGCAAGATCCTGTTCGATCAGCAGGCCTTCACCAAGCGGACCAATAGCGAACCCGACGTCGTGAAGGAGGAACTGCTGAAGGGCGTACAGGCCTATCTCGGCAAGGACTACGACATCGCCACACATTTCACGCCGCGCTACCGGCCGTGGCGGCAGCGTATCGCCTTCATTCCGGATGGCGACCTGTTCCAGAGCATCAAGGCCGGCAAGGCGACCGTCGTCACCGATGAGATCGAGACCTTCACCGAACACGGCATCACGCTGAAATCAGGCAAGACGATCGACGCCGACGTCGTCGTCACCGCCACCGGCTTCAATCTCAACATGCTCGGCGATATCGCCTTCTCCATCGATGACGCACCGCTGAATTTCTTCGACACTGTGACCTATCGCGGTATGATGTTCACCGGCGTGCCGAACATGGTGTGGATCTTCGGCTATCTCCGTGCCAGCTGGACATTGCGCGTCGATCTCGTCGCCGACTTCGTCTGCGGGCTCCTGAAGCACATGGAAGAGACCGGCACGACCACAGTGACGCCGATGCTGCGGCCGGAGGACAGCGACATGCCGCTACTGCCCTGGATCGATCCAGAGGACTTCAACCCGGGCTACATCATGCGCGGCATGCACCTGTTGCCGAAGCGCGGCGACAAGCAGGAGTGGCAGCACAACCAGGACTACTGGAGCGACAAGAACGTATTTCCGGCCATCGACTATGGCGATCCGATCTTCCGATACATGTAACAAACGTTCAACACATCGCGCATTTCTTCAAGCATTGCGCAAACTTGATTGACCATCATGAAACCGTTTCGCGGTTCAGCTATTGCTGCTGTGCGACCATTCGGTTCCAATCACAACTGGACCGACCGCATAGCTGCATCAGCCCGCCTCCCGGCGGAGAGCCAATTCTAGAAATCGGAGCTCCCATGTCGAAAACTGTCGCGGATGAGATTGTCCATGTTCTTGAGACGATTGGCGTACAGCAGATTTTCGGCCTGATCGCCGACTCGCTTAATCCGCTGGCGGACTCGGTCCGGCGCAGCAAGATCGAGTGGGTCGGGGTACGGCATGAGGAAGGCGCGGCGCTGGCCGCCGCAGGCCAGGCCAAGCTCACCGGCAAGCTCGGCGTTTGCGCCGGCTCCACCGGGCCCGGCAGCACGCATCTCGTCGCCGGTCTCTATGAAGCGGCGCGCGATCATGCCCCGGTGCTGGCGCTTTCTGGCGAAATGGCGCGAGCAGCAAAAGGCGTCGACTTTTTCCAGACCACCGAGCCGGACCTGCTGTTTCGCGACGTCGCACTCTACACCCAGACCATCACCACCGCCGCGCAGGCGCCCGGCGTGATCCATCAGGCCATCTCCACCGCCTATGCAGGGCCCGGCGTCGCGCATCTGACGCTGCCTGTCGACGTGCTGTCTTCGAAAGCCGAAGGGGCTACAGCGAGCCTTGCCACGCTGGTGCCACGCGGCGAGATCCTGCCGAATGATGCCGCCATACAGGAAGCCACCCGCCGCATCGACGAAGCCGGCAGCGTCGTCATCATGTGCGGCCACGGTGCCATCGGCACCGCCGAACTCCTGCGCGCGCTCAGCGACAAGCTGAAGGCGCCACTAGTGCATTCGGTGCGCGGCAAGGAGATCATGGCGTTCGACGATCCAAGCTGGATGGGCGGTCTCGGCATGATCGGCACCAAGGCCGTCTACAATGCCGTACATGATTGCGACCTGCTCGTCATGGTCGGCACCGACTATCCCTATTCCAACTTCCTGCCGCGCAAGGGCAATGTCATCCAGATCGATGTGCGCGCCGAAGCGCTCGGCAGGCGCACGCCGACGAGCCTCGGCGTCATCGGTTCGGCACGCCCCGCGTTGAAGATGCTGCTGGACAGGGTGCAGACCAAGACCGACGGCCAGTTCTTCGAGACGACCAATCACGCCCGCAAGAAGTGGGATGAGATGCTCGACAAGCAGGCCGACCCGGCCCGCAGCAAGAACAAGATCCACCCGCAGGCCGTCGCGCGCATCGCCAGCGATCTGGCACGGCCCGATGCAATCTTCGTGTTCGACACCGGTCTGAACACGCTATGGTCGGCCAACTGGATCCGCCAAAACGGCACCCAGCGCATCATCGGCTCGTTCAACAATGCCGCGGTCGGCACGTCCGTCGGCCAGGGCAACGGCGTGCAGATCCTCGATCGCAGCAAGCAGGTGATCGTGCTCACCGGCGACGGCGGCTTCAACATGCTGATGGGCGAATTCATGACGGCTGTGCAGCACAAGCTGCCTATCAAGGTCATCGTCTATAACAATTCCGCCCTCGGCCTGATCACGCTGGAAGCCGAAAGCATCGGCCTGGCGCCCTTCCGCGAAGCCATCGAATTCCCCAATCCCGATTTCGCCGCACTGGCGCGTGCCTGCGGCGCGCAGGGCTTTACGGCCAAGCAGCCGGGCGATCTGAAGAAGGCTATCGCCGACGCGCTGGCCTGTGACGGACCCGCCATCGTCGATTGCGTGGTCGCTGCCGACGAGATCCCGAACCTGCCGCATGTGGACGCCGCCATGGTCGGCAATTACGCGCTGGCGAAGATCAAGGAAGCAGTGATGGCGGTGACTGGCTGATCTCGGACCTATCAGCTGTTATGCGCCGGCTTGTCCCGCGTATCCACGTCTTAGCCGAGGCGAGCAAGACGTGGATGGCCGGGACAAGCCCGGCCATGACGAACGAGAGAACGGAGCGCGAGGTCGCCTAAAGTGTTCGCCAAAAATACACTTCGCCACACCTGCTCAATTTATCGCCGAGAATAAATCCAGCCTGCCCAAAGCCGGGGCAAAACACTTCAAGCCTCAAGCACTCAGCAGAAAACCTGCGCGATTGCTTGAGGCTTTTTCGTGCCCAAGATGGCACGCAGCTTGCGTATGTGCGGTACCCAGGAAACCGCATCATGCCGCCGAAACAAGTTCAACTCACCGTCCAGAACATCAGCAAGTCGTTTGCCGGCAAGGGCGGCGACGTCAATGTGCTCGACGATCTCTCTTTCACCATCAACGAACGCGATTTCGTCAGCATTATTGGCCCCAGCGGCTGCGGCAAGACGACCATCTTCAACATCATCGCCGGCCTGCTGGAGCCCGATGGCGGCACTATCACCTATCGCGGCAAGGAAATCGAAAGCCTGCGCGGCCGCGTCGGCTACATGATGCAGAAAGACCTGCTGTTTCCGTGGCGCACGGTGATGGGCAATGTGCTGCTCGGGCTGGAGACTCGCGGCGTCGACCAGAAGGAGGCCGAGGAGAAAGCGCGCGAATATCTCAAGCAGTTCGGCCTCGCCGGCTTCGAGAATGCCTATCCCAAGACCCTGTCCGGTGGAATGCGCCAGCGCGTGGCGCTGATCCGTACGCTGATCATGGATCCCGACATCCTGCTGCTCGACGAGCCATTCTCGGCGCTGGATTATCAGACGCGGCTGTATCTCGAAGGCGTGCTGAAGGATGCAGTCCAGAAATTCAACAAGACGGTCATCCTCGTGACCCATGACATCGACGAGGCGGTCGCGCTGTCGAAGCGCGTCGTCGTGCTGTCCGGCCGCCCGGCACGGGTGAAGGTCGTGCATGAGATCGACATCGAGGCAACCTCACCCATCACCGCGCGCAACGACGTGAAATTCTCGACTTATTTCAAGACGCTTTGCGCCGAACTCGATATCCAGACGGAGACAACGTCATGAGCCTCGTGATGTCCGGCGCATCCGCGCGCAAGAAGACCGCACCGCGCAAGTCCCGCAAGAAGCGATCGACCTTCGACACCACGCTCGGCCGCGCCGTGCTGCAATTGCTCGCCGTCGCAGTGTTCTTTGCGCTATGGGAGCTCGGCGTCCATGCCGGCTATATCTCGGCATTTTTGATGGGGTCGCCATCTGGCATCTTCGCCACGTTCTACAAGCTGGTCCTGAGCGGCGAACTGCTGTCGGATTCCTGGTACACGCTGTTCGAGGCCATTTTGGGCTTCATCATCGGCACCATCTTCGGATCGCTGTTCGGTCTGGCGCTGTGGTATTCGGTGTTCGTCGCGAAGCTGGTCGAGCCCTTCATCGTTGCCATCAATTCCGTGCCGAAGATCGCGCTCGCGCCCATCGTGGTGCTGTGGTTCGGCACCGGCTTGATATCGAAGGTCGCACTCGCCGTCTCGCTCACCGCGCTTGTGGCGCTGATCGCAGCCTATCAGGCGGCCAAGGATGCCGACGTCGATCTGCAGTCGCTGATGATCTCCATGGGCGCCGACAAGCATCAGGTGTTCTGGAAGGCCGTGGTGCCATCCACACTGCCGTCGATCATCGCCACCTTCCGCATCAATATCGGTTTCGGCCTGGTCGGCGCCGTTGTCGGCGAGTTCATCTCGTCGCAGCGCGGCCTCGGCCACATGATCTTCCTCGCCTCCAGCCTGTACGACCTCAACTCAGTCTGGGTCGGGCTGTTCACGCTGATGATCCTCGGCTTCGTGCTCTATTACGTCATCGACATCATCGAGCGCACCTCGCTGCCGTGGAAGCAGGCGTCCACCTCGCATCAGGTCCAGGTTTAATCCCCTCTCTTTCCACCATAACGGAGACGTTCCATGTCGTTGTTGAAGCGTATCACCGGCGCGGTCGCGCTGGCTGGAGTCCTGCTCGCCACGCCAGCGATGGCGCAGAACAAGAAGGTGGTGTTGTCGCAGGCCTTCCAGTCGATGCTGTACCTGCCGCTCTATGTCGCCATTAATGAGGGCTTCTTCACCGCGCAGGGCCTCGACCTCACCAAGGAAACCGCAGGCTCGCCCACAGTCGCACTCTCGGCGGTGATCTCCGGCAGCGCACAGTTCTCGATCCATGGCCCGGAATGGACAGCCATCGCCGCTTCCAAGGGCGCACCGGTTGGCATCATCGCCAATGTGGTCAACGGCGCCGCGGTGTGGATCGCCACCGCGCCGGATTTCAAGTTCACCGACGTCAAGAGCCTGAAGGGCCAGAAGGTGGTCGTTGGCACCATGCCGACCACCAGCACCTCGCTGTTCCTGAAGCTCCTGAAAGAGAATGGCATGGACGGCAAGACCGATGTGGAGATGATCCCCGTCGCGATCGGCAGCGAACCGGGTCCGTTCCTCGCCAAGCAGGCTGACGTCGCCGTGATGTATGAACCCGGCCTCGATCAGGTCGTCGCCAAGGGCATGAAGGTGGTCTACGGCTTCCCGAAGAGCTATGGCGCCTATGCATTTTCGTCGGTGACGGCGCGCAATGACGTCAATCCGGATCTGGCGCAACGTGTGACCAACGGCATGGAAATGGCGATGCGCTTCATGAAGAAGGATCCTGCCAAGACCGTAGCCATTGCGCAGAAGGAATTTCCAACGCTGGATCCGGCCGTGATTGAATCCGCCGTCAAGCGTATGCTGGCCGACGGCGTCTATCCGGACAGCGTCGATATTTCTGCACCCTCGCTGAAGATCTCCATGGACACCCAGATCGCGCTCGGCAATCTCGCGGCCCAGCCTGACTATGACAAGTTTGTCGTGAAGAAATATATCGAGCCCGCATTGGCGATGAAGTAATATCGAAGGCGCGCAGCCTCGCGGTTGCGCGCCTCTCTCGATCCCAGAAGAAACGTTCAGGACGACACGACATGACGAATGCAACCGCGCGCACTGCAACATCTGGCGCGGGGGTTCTGGACCTGCTGCGACTGTTCAAGGGCAATACATCTGCGGCAGATCACTACGCATCGGAGCGGCTCGCACAGGCCAAGGCTGCCGAGCCCATACTGAAGGCCTTTGAGGTCCTCCCCACCGACACTGTGCGCAAGCCAGGGCCGCTCTCCGGCATCCCCGTCGCCGTCAAGGATATCATCGCCACCACCGACATGCCGACCACCAATGGCTCGGCCGTCTATGCCGATCACGTGCCATCGGCCGATGCATGGGTGGTCGAACGGTTGCGCAATCTCGGCGCCACCATCTTCGGAAAGACCGTCTCCACCGAATTCGCCTGGCGCCATCCCGGCCCGACCACCAATCCATGGAACAGCAAGCACACACCGGGCGGCTCGTCCTCCGGCTCGGCAGCCTCCGTCGCTGCCGGCATCGTGCCCCTGGCGCTGGGCACGCAGACGCTGGGCTCCATCATCCGTCCCGCTGCCTTCAACGGCGTCGTCGGCTTCAAGCCGAGCTTCGGCGCTATCCCCCGCAGCGGCGCGCACCACCTCAGCCAGTCGCTCGACCACATCGGCTTCTTCGCGCGCAAGGTCGATGACGTCGCCTATGCGCTTTCATTGATCGCAGGCACCAGCGACAGCGATCCGCATGGCGCGCCGGTGCCGGGTTTCGAAATCTCCGTCGAGCGCGGTGTACCGCCGCTGCCGTCACCACGTCTCGCAGTGGTGCGCTTTGCCAAATTCGCCAAGGCCGAGAGCGAACAGCAACAGGTGTTCGAGGCCTCTGTCGCGCGACTGCGCAGCGCCGGCGCGTCGATCGAGGAACTTGAACTGCCCGAACTGGATCGCAGCAACTGGGACGCGATCAACATCATTCTGGCCGCCGAAGGGGCGGTAATCTTTGGCGATCTCGTCGCACGCTATCCTGACAAGACCAGCGATCACCTGAAGAAACTGGTGGAAACCGGCAGCGCCATCAGCGCGGCAGCCTATCTCAAGGCCAAGGCGTTGCAGACGAAGCTGCGCGCGGACTTCACCGCGCAGATGACGAATTACGATGCGGTGCTGACGCTGCCGGCCTATGGCGAAACACCGGAAGGGCTGAGCTATACCGGCGATGCCGAATATTGCGCGCCATGGACCCTGATCGGCGTGCCCGCGCTGTCGCTGCCGGCCGGGTTCGGCAAGAACCATCTGCCGCTCGGCCTGCAGGTGGTCGGCCCCTATCTGAACGATCTGCGCACGCTGCGCGTAGCGAAGTGGATCGAGAGTGCGCTGGCGTTCTCGCCGGGATTGCCCGAGATCAAATAGCAAAGGGCCCTCGTCCAATCTCGGGCGAGGGCCTCAGCTTGATGTTTACTTCTTCACCGCCCCATCGGGATGCGTAGGATCGACCCACAACACCGTCTCTGGCTTCTCCACCGGCTCGATATCGATATTGATAGCGACCGCCTCGCCGTCGCTGCGCACCAGCACGCATTCCAGCACTTCGTCGGCACTCGCATTGATTTCCTGATGCGGCACGTAAGGCGGAACGAAGATGAAATCGCCAGGACCGGCCTCCGCGGTAAACTGCAGGCGATCGCCCCAGCGCATCCGAGCCTTGCCCTTTACCACATAGATGACGCTTTCGAGATGGCCGTGATGATGCGCACCGGTCTTGGCATCCGGCTGGATCGACACGGTGCCGGCCCAAAGTTTCTGCGCGCCGACGCGCGCGAAATTGATAGCCGCCGCACGGTCCATGCCTTTGGTCGATGGCACGTTGGTATCGAGATTGTCGGCGGGAATGACGCGAATGCCGTCGTGCTTCCAGCGATCTGGATCATGGTCGTGAGAATGATCATGCGCGTGATCGTGCGGATGAGTGTGATCGTGGCCGTGACCGGACATTTCAATGCCTTCTTGGGTTCCGAAGAAATGCTGCCACCGCATGCGGCATCACGCCCCCGGGAGTGAGGAACATTCAATTGAGCTGGCAATTGTCCCTGCGAAGCTCAAGCAGCGCGTATCGAGAATGGTCTCGGAACTGCGTCTGCTACATGACAGGAGTATCCCATGGGTGCCACCGCAGACAAGATCAAGGGAACCGCAAACGAAGCCATCGGCAAGGCCAAGCAGGGCATCGGTGAAGCGACCGGCTCTGACCGCCTGCAGGGCGAAGGCCTGATCCAGGAAGGCAAGGGCCACGCGCAGAAGGCCGTCGGCGATGCCAAGCAGGCTGCCAAAGACGCCGCCGACAAAGCGTCGGATTTCGCGAACCGCAAACTTTAACCAATTCCAACCGGCGGAGTTTTGACTCCTCCGTCGGTCGCAGGTGACGCTGCAAAAGAAGCCGGTCCCAAGAGGGGCCGGCTTTTTGCTGTCTGCTCGTTACGCCAACCCGCCCGGGAATGACATAGGTCGATACCTGCGCGGGGAGCAGCCGGCCCAAAGCCCTGATGGCAACGATATTTCGGCCAGTTCCCGGACTTCCCCCTCGCCGGTCCGGCTGGTAAACCCCCGCTATGTTCAAGGTCGCCGCCCTCTATCAATTCGCCGCGCTGCCGGATTTTCGGCAATTGCGCGAGCCGCTGCGCGCCTATTGCGCCAATCTCGGCATCAAAGGCTCGATCCTGCTCGCCGAGGAAGGCATCAACGGCACCGTGGCTGGCACCGACGCTGCCATCAATACGCTGATGGCGGAACTGCAGACAGGGGTGATGTTCAGCGATCGGCTGAACCATCTCGAGTTGAAATTCTCCCGCGCCAGCCTGATGCCGTTCCTGCACATGAAGGTGCGGCTGAAGAAGGAGATCGTCACCCTCGGCGATCCCCAGACCGATCCGACCAAGACCGTCGGCACCTATGTGGACGTCGCGGACTGGAACGATCTGATCGCCGATGAGACCACGCTGGTGCTCGATACGCGCAATGCATTCGAGGTGGCGATGGGCACGTTCGAGGGCGCGGTCGATCCGGAGATCGCAAGCTTCGGCCAGTTCAAGGATTACGTGGCGCGTACGCTCGATCCCGAGAAGCACACGAAGATCGCGATGTTCTGCACCGGCGGCATTCGCTGCGAGAAGGCGAGTTCGTATCTGTTGTCGCGCGGCTTCGCCGACGTCTATCATCTCAAGGGCGGCATCCTGAAATATCTCGAGCAGATCCCCGAGGCCGAGAGCCGCTGGCGCGGCGAATGCTTCGTGTTCGACCAGCGCGTCGCGCTCGGTCATGGCCTCGTCGAAAGCCAGTCGATCAAGCCTGACTTGCCGATCAATTCGGAAGATTTTGCGATGCTGCGGGAGAGCGCATCCGATGAGTGAGGCCGCAAAAGACCTGACAGGCTTACGCGAACGTATCGACGCACTCGAAACTCGCGTCGCCTATCAGGACGACACGATCGAGACGCTGAATACGACGATCACCGCCCAGTGGAAACAGATCGACATGCTGACGCGGCAGGTTGCCACGCTCGGCGAGCGGCTGCAGGAGGCCGAAAGCAACAGCGGTGCGCCGCGGAATGAACCTCCGCCGCATTATTGAGGCGGCGATCCCAAACTCAGCCGTCGTCCCCGCGGAGGCGGGGACCCATACACGCCGAAGAGTTAGAAAAGACGCTGTGGCTATAACTCTGCCGCTTGAACCATACTGACCGTGGTTATGGGTCCCCGCCTCCGCGGGGACGACACCTGATAGGCCAGTGCTCTAAACCGACAAATCCGCCGCCAGCTTGCGGTCTCGCAACTCGCGCTTCAGCACCTTGCCGATGGCGCTGCGCGGCAACACATCGACCAGCACGACATCGTTGAGTCGCTGGAACTTGCCGACACGCTCATTCGTCCAAGCCTTCAGTCCCGGCGCATCGACCGAGGCACCCGCCTTCATCACCACGAAGGCGACCGGTGTCTCACCCCACTCTTCCGACGGCATGGCCACAACGGCGGCTTCGAGCACGTCGTCGTGTTTCGTCAGCACGGCTTCGAGATCGCTCGGATAGATGTTGAAACCGCCGGAAATAATCATGTCCTTCTTGCGGTCCATCAGCTGCAGAAAGCCGTCTTCGTCAAAACGCCCGACATCGCCGGTGCGGACATAGCGCTTTCCGGAAGCGTCGTGCCAGAACGTCTCGGCGGTCTTGCCGGGCTGGTTGAGATAGCCCTGCATGATGACGGGCGAATGCCCGACCACTTCGCCAATTTCGCCTTGGGCAACGAAATTGCCGTCCTCGTCAATCAGGCGGATCTCATGATCTGGCGCTGGCTGGCCGACGGTGTGCAACTTGGTCGGATGTTCATGCGCCAGCAGCACGCAGGTGCCGCCGCCTTCGGTCATCCCGTAATATTCGGTCAGCCCGCCAGGCCAGCGTTTCAACACGTCGGCCTTCAGCGCGCCGCCGAATGGCGCCGAGGTCGAGAATTTCATCACGAAGGACTTCAGATCGAAACTGTCGAAATCCGGCACCGCCATAATGCGGCGATACTGCACCGGCACCAGCATCGCATGGGTCGCCCGATGTCTGGCGCTGAGTTCAAGGAAGCCGCGCGCATCAAACTTCTTCATCAGCACCAAGGTGCCGCCACCGGCGAGTGTCGGATTGAAACAGACCAGCGTGGTGTTGGAATAGAGCGGCGTCGACAGCACGGTGACCGCATCCGGCCCGTAGCCGAGCGGATCGAGCTGGCCATATTGCCGCCAGCGCATCCAATAGGTGTGGATGATGCCCTTCGGCGTACCGGTCGTGCCCGAGGAATAGATGATATTGAAGACCCATTCCGGATCAATCGTCACCGGCGCTGGCGTCGCACCTTCCGGCGCTAGCCATTGCACAAACGGCTTGCCGGCCTTGCCGCCGTCGAGCGCGACGCGCTGGATGGAGGGATCGATCGTAGCCTCCGCGAAAGAGGCGGCCGTCGCGTCGTCCATGAACAGGATTTTTGCGGCCGCATCCTTCACCATCGCAGCGAAATCCGTGGGTGTCGATGACGGCGCCAGCGGCGCCACCGCCACACCGACGCGCAACGCACCAAGAAACACCGCTGCATATTCGATCGACGACAGCGCACAGATGGAGATCGCGTCGCGCGGCTTGAGGCCACTGGCCTGCAATGATGCAGCGATACGATCGATCAGTGCGTCGAATGCGGCGTAGTCGATCTGGCGATCAGCATCGATCACGGCGATCTTGGTCGGCTTGGATGCGGCGGTGTTACGGACCAGTGCATCGAGGGTGATGAAGTCGGGCATGTTGTTTCTCCCAGTCTTTTTTGTTCTTTATCAACTATCCACGTCATTGCGAGGAGCGAAGCGACGAAGCAATCCAGAGAGCGACAAGGAAAGACTGGATTGCTTCGTCGCCAAGAGGCTCCTCGCAATGACGGCTGAGGGTAAGGCGGCTACCGATCCAGCTTTTCGCCGTTCAGCCACTTCTTCCCACTGGCATAAAGCGCCTCCACCGCGTCGCCGCGCAGCCCCGGCATATCCGGCTTGATCTGATAACCGATCTGGCTCTGCAAATAAGCGAGATGGCGATAGCCCTCGGGGAAGCTCGCGAGCAGATCCGCATCGAGCTTCAGCGGCGCGCCCGGCACCACCGGATCCATGCGATCCTTCTCGTAGATCGGCTGACGCAGCACCATGCCCCATTTGCCGTCGCGTTTTTCGAGAAAATCGTAGAACCGCCCGGTCAGCATCACGTCGACATTGACGCCGTGCACCAGCGCGCGCTGGGCGATGGTCATCTTGGTCTGCGAAATTGCGCGGGTGCCTGCGAGGTCGATCGACTGCGCGCCGAGGAAATGCATGATCGAGACGCCCTTGGCCCAGCCAGCCTTGCTCATGGCGATGAACTCGTCGGCCGTGCCCTGGGTCCAGGTGGCCACCATGCGGCCATCGTCGAACCAGACGGTGCGGAAGCGATCCCAGTCGCCGGCGTCGCGCCAGACCACCCAGTTTTCAATGAGATCGCGGATGGCAAGGCGGTCGATAATCTCTATATCCATGGAATATCCAATATGCGGGGCAGGCGCCGATGCGTGCGTGTTCCGCGATCATATCCGATCAGGCTTCCGCGAAAAGAGCGTTCATGACAAAGCAGACATCCTCCATGCCCGCGCCGGTTGCGCCGCGTCATCCGCATTCCTTCACGACCCACGGCATCACCGTGACCGATGACTATGCCTGGCTGAAGGATGCCAAATGGCAGGAGGTGCTGCGCGACCCCAGCGTGCTGGAGCCGGAGATCCGCACCTATCTGGAGGCCGAGAACGCCTATACGGAGAGCCTGCTCGGCGGCACGGCGGCGCTGCAGACCAAGTTGGTTGCGGAAATGCGCGGCCGCATCAAGGAAGACGATTCCAGCGTCCCGTCGCCGGATGGCCCTTATGCTTATTTGCGGAAATTCCGCGAGGGCGGCCAGCATGAATTATTCGGCCGCATGCCGCGGGATGGCGGCGAGGCCACCATCATTCTCGATGGCGACAGGCTTGCCGCCGACCACAAATATTTCAAGTTCGGCGGCGCCCGCCATTCGCCGGATCATGCGCTGGAAGCCTGGAGCGCCGACGTCAAGGGCTCGGAATATTTCACCATCCGCGTGCGTGACTGGGCCACTGGCAGCGATCTCGACGACGTGGTCGAGGAGACCGATGGCGGCGTGGTGTGGACGCTCGACTGCAAGTCCTTCTTCTATGTGAAGCTCGACGATAACCATCGCCCGATGCAGGTCTGGCTGCACAAGCTCGGCACCAAACAGGCCGACGACAGGCTGATCTTCGAGGAGCAGGATTCCGGCTGGTTCACCCACATCCATGAAAGCGCCAGCGGCCGCTTCTGCGTCATCGCCGGCGGCGATCATGAAACGTCCGAGCAGCAATTGATTGATCTCAACACGCCCGACGCGCCGCCGCGCCTCGTGGCGAAGCGCGAAGATGGCGTGCAGTATTCGCTGGCCGATCGCGGCGACGAGCTGTTCATCCTGACCAATGCCGACGGCGCCATCGACTTCAAGATCGTCACCGCGCCGCTGGCTTCGCCCGCGCGCGCCAACTGGACGGACCTGATTCCCTACCGCGAAGGCATCTATGTCCTCGACATGGATCTCACGGCCAATCACCTGGTCCGTCTGGAGCGTGCCAACGCACTGCCGTCGATCGTGATCCGCGATCTCACCACCAAGGAAGAACACGCCATCGCCTTCGACGAAGCCGCCTATTCACTCGATACGATAGGCGGCTACGAATTCGATACGACCACGCTGAGGTTTGCCTATTCGTCGATGACGACGCCGTCGGAAGTCTATGACTACGACATGGCGACGCGCGAACGCACCTTGCGGAAGCGTCAGGAGATCCCGTGCGGCCACAACCCCGCTGACTACGTCACCACGCGCATCATGGCCAAAGCCCATGACGGCGTCGAAGTCCCGGTGTCGATCCTACATCGCAAGGACCTGGCACGGGACGGCAAGGCTCCGCTGCTGCTCTATGGCTATGGTTCCTACGGCATGGCGATGCCGGCGTCGTTCTCCGCCAACCGGCTGTCGCTGGTCGATCGCGGCTTCGTCTATGCCATCGCGCATATCCGCGGCGGCGCCGACAAGGGCTGGGGCTGGTATCTCGACGGCAAGCGCGACAAGAAGACGAACTCATTCGATGATTTCGCGGCCGCTGCGCGTGCGCTGATCTCAGCGAAATATACATCCGAGAAAAACATCGTTGGCCATGGCGGCAGCGCCGGCGGCATGCTGATGGGCGCCGTCGCCAATCGCTCCGGCGAGCTATTCTCCGGCATCGTTGCCGAAGTGCCATTCGTCGATGTGCTCAACACCATGCTCGACGACACCCTGCCGTTGACGCCGCCGGAATGGCCCGAATGGGGCAATCCGATCGAGAGCGAAGCGGATTTCAAGACGATCCTGTCCTACTCGCCCTATGACCAGGTCGCGGCGAAAGCCTATCCGAAGATTCTGGCGATGGGTGGCCTCACCGATCCCCGCGTCACCTATTGGGAGCCGGCGAAATGGATCGCACGGCTGCGCGCGACGATGACGGGTGGAGGCCCGGTGCTGCTGCGGACGAATATGGGCGCCGGTCACGGCGGCGCGTCCGGACGATTCAACCGGCTGGATGAGATCGCGATCGTCTATGCGTTTGCACTGTGGTCGGTGGGGATGGCGGAGGGGTAGTTGCCACACACTCCGTCATGGCCGGGCCTGACCCGGCCATCCAACTTCACTGTCGGACATCAAAACATGGATGCCCGGGTCAAGCCCGGGCATGACGTGGAGAGGGCAAAGTGTCGTATCGAATGGTCTAGTGCTCCGGCCGATTGGCCTCGATCAGCGCGCCGGCGCCCTTGTCGAGCAGCTCCAGCCCGACAGCCCGCCCCAGCTCGCGCGGACGATCCGCCGGCCCTATGCGCGTCACCTCAATGAACTGCCCGCCGGCTTCATCCAGCACCGATGCGGTCAGCGACATCTCGTGCCCTGAGATCACCGAATAGCCGGCGATCGGCGAATTGCAGTGGCCGTTCAGCACCCAAAGCACCTCGCGCTCGGCATCGCAGGACAGATGCGCCGCAGGGTCGTCGATCAGTGACAGATGACGCCGCGAGGCCCAATCATGCGCCGCGCATTCGACTGCGACGATGCCCTGCCCCACGGCCGGCAACATTTCCTGCGGCGTGAAATCACGTGCGATGCGGCTCGCCAATCCAACACGCTCGAGGCCTGAACGCGCCATGATCAGCGCGTCGGCGGGGCCGATCTCGTCGCCATCAGGCAGCCGCTGCATCTCGCCATTGTCGAGTTTGCGCACGCGCGTATCGGCAGCCCCGCGGAAATGGATCACCTCAATCTCGGGAAACAGGCGGCGGATATAGGCGGCACGGCGTACGGCATTGGTGCCGATCTTGAAGCCTTTGCCATGCGTGCGCTTGAGATCGTCGAGGCTAACGCCTTCGCGCAGCACCAGTGCATCGGTCGGCGGATCGCGCACCAGCGTGGCGCCGATCACGAGACCCGGCGTGTCTTCATTGCCGGGCATGTCCTTCAGCGAATGCATCGCCGCATGCAGCGTACCCTTGAGCACGGCCGCGCGAATTTCGCCGACGAAAGCGCCGCCCTTGCCGCCATGCTTCAGGAGATTGCTGGTCTGGTCACGGTCGCCGACCGGCTCGAATTTCACGATCTCGACGGCCAGTTCCGGCGCGACAACCGCAAGCCGGCGCGCGATCTCTTCGGTCTGGGCCAGCGCCATGGTGCTTTTGCGCGTGCCGATGCGCATCGATTCAGTCACTCAGGCAAGCTCCATCCGGCGGTCCCGCACAGGGATGGCGGGCATTCGCGCGGACAATAAAGCCAGCGCGCACCGGAAACAATGCGCGCGCGGGCTTTACGGGGGGCCCTTACGTGCTCGCCGCCTCGGCCGTTGCCACCGGCTTCGGCACCACGAGATTGACCAGCATTGCCACCACGATATTCGCGACGAGGGCAATCAGACCGACATAGACCGTCGCCTGGAAGCTGCCGATCGACAGCATATGCAGCGGCTTGAGGCCGTCCGTCCAGGCCAGATATGTGCCGCCGAACAGGCCGACCACCCATCCGGTCAGCAATGCCGGCGCGGTGAACCAGCGGGTGAACAGGCCGAAGATCAAGGCCGGCAGCGTCTGCAGGATCCACAGGCCTCCGAGAAGCTGCAGGTCGAGCGCGAACTGCGTCGGCAGATAGATGATCACCAGCAGCGCGCCGACCTTCACCACCAGCGACGCGATCTTTGCCACCGCGGCTTCGCCCGCCGTATCGACCTGCGGATTGACATAGGCCTTCCAGAAATTGCGGGTGAAGAGATTGGCAGCACCAATGCTCATCACCGCTGCCGGGACCAGCGCGCCGATGGCGATCGCCGCAAAAGCGAAGCCTGCGAACCAGCTCGGAAACAGCGTCTGGAACAGCGCCGGTACCACGTCATTATTGCTGGCGAGCTTCAACTTGGCGGCGTGGCCCATATAGCCGAGCAGCGCCAGCAGGCCGAGCATCAGTGTATAGGCCGGCAACAGTACGGCGTTCTTGCGGATGGTCGTGGCGCTCTTGCTGGCGAAGATACCGGTCAGCGTATGCGGATACATGAAGGCCGCGAGCGCCGAACCAAGTGCCAGCGTGGCATAGGCGACATACTGGCTGGGCTGCAGCAGGATACTGCCCGAGCCCTTGGCCTTGAACGCCTGATCGGCGGCGTCGAACACTGCGGCATAGCCGCCAAGCTTGCCGGGGATCACCGACACTGCCGCGATGACGGCGATATAGATCATGATATCCTTGACGAAGGCGATCAGCGCCGGGGCACGCAGGCCCGACGAGTAGGTGTAGAGCGCCAGCACGACGAACGCCGCGATCAGCGGCAATTCGCCTTCGAAGCCAAGCGCCTTCACAGCCGTGGCCATACCGATCAGCTGCAGCGCGATATAGGGCATGGTGGCGACAACACCGGTGATGGCGACTGCTGCTTCCAGCATGCGCGAACCATAGCGGCCATGCACGACGTCGGCGGCAGTGACATAGCCGTTGTCCTTGGCGACCTGCCACAGCCTCGGCATCACCATGAACACGATGGGATAGACCAGGATCGTGTAAGGCAGCGCGAAGAAGCCATAAGCACCGACCGAATAGACCAGTGCCGGCACGGCAATCACCGTATAGGCGGTATAGAAATCGCCGCCGACCAGAAACCAGGTGATCCAGGTGCCGAACTGGCGGCCACCAAGGCCCCATTCGTCGAGACTGGCCAGCGTTTTCGGACGGCGCCACTTCGAGGCGACGAAGCCCATCACGGTGACGAGCGCGAAGAAGAACAGAAAGACCGCAACGGCGGGAATATCGAGCTCAGTCTTCATTGGGGTAGGTCCGGTAAGCGAGCCACGTCAGAAAGGCGGTCATCGGCACCCAGGCGAGCTGGTACCAGTAGAAGAACGGAAAGCCGAACAGCACCGGATCATGAAAATTGTAGAACGGGACCCAGAGCAGGCCGACGAAGGGGATCAGCAAAAGCCATAAGAAATGGCGGGCCATGGCGGGGCTCCTCTCGATAGGCGGGCAGCGCCGGATGCCACGATTATTTTACGGCGCAGAATTTTGCGCTGTGTAGGTGCGACATTCTGTCATGTAAACACGATGCTGCCGCAGGGCTGCCATTCGCGGAGTGGACGCGCCGCAACGACAAACACCCACACGTCGCACCGGGCTTGCGGGACAATGTGGGGGTGTTGAAAGTGAGGTGCCTTGAAGTGGCTCAGCGGCCGCCGAACGTCGTATCGCCGAACAGCGCCTTTTGCGTCGATGGCTGTGAGCGCCAGTATTGTGGCGGCGCCTGCACCTGACCGCCAAGCTGCGCCGCCGCGTGCCACGGCCAGCGCGGATCGTAGAGAATGCCACGTGCGATGGCGACCAGATCGGCCTTGCCGGAGGCCACGATGTCTTCAGCCTGTTGCACTTCGGTGATCAAGCCCACCGCAATCGTCGGCAGTCCCGTCGCCGCTTTCACGGCTTCGGCGAACGGCACCTGATAACCTGGCCCGAGCGCGATCTTCTGCTGCGGCGAGACACCGCCGGACGAAACATCCATCCAGTCGACACCGCGCTTCTTCAACTCATTGGCGAAGACGATGGTCTGCTCGACATCCCAACCGCCCTCGACCCAGTCCGAGGCCGATACGCGGACGCCCACAGGCTTGTGCGTGGGAAACGCGGCGCGTACCGCGTCGAATACTTCGAGTGGAAACCTGATCCGGTTCTCCAGGGAGCCGCCATAATTGTCGGTGCGCTGGTTGGAAATCGGCGACAGGAATTCGTGCAGCAGATAGCCGTGCGCCGCGTGGATCTCCAGCGCATCGATGCCGAGCCGCTCGGCGCGTTTCGCCGTGGCTACGAACGCGTCGCGGATGCGCATGAGGCCCGCGGCATCGATCTCCTGCGGTGGCAATTCGCCGGACTTCTGCGGAATGGCGGACGGGGCGTGGGCGACCCAACCGCCTTTGTCGAGCGGGACCTGCTGGCCGCCATCCCATGGGGCGTGACTCGACGCCTTTCGGCCTGCATGGGCGATCTGCATGCCAACGGCAATGTTCGAATGTTTGCGTATCGCCGCCAGCACAGGTTTTAACGCGGCTTCGGTCGCGTCATTATAGAGGCCGAGATCGCCGGGTGTGATACGGCCGATGGCTTCCACGGCGGTCGCTTCGATCACCAGCATGGCGGCGCCCGACAGGGCCATATTGCCGAGATGGATCATGTGCCAATCGGTCGCCCGGCCATCTTCGGCGGAATACTGGCACATCGGCGCAATGACGATGCGGTTCGGCAGCGTGAGGTCGCGCAGCTTGAAGGGAGAGAACAGGGCGCTCATGAAGGTTCCAGGGTGGGAGGACCGAATTGCCATGCGCGGGCGCGCAAGCTTGCCATGCCGACATTGGAATTTGGATGAGAAAACACAAGATGGCATGCCAAAAGCGACCTCAGCATTGTGCAAGGAGGGTAGCTTTCAACAAATCATTCCCGAAGGAGAGGCCCGTTTCGTGGAGAAAGGCGAGCCTGGAAAGCAAAAGGCGCCCCGGTTACCCGGCGCGCCTCTCTATCTCGTTCATTCAGCGCCGTAGCGCTTATGACTTAGTACGGGCAGACCACCCGGCCCCAGCGACGGCTGAAATAGCAGCCCGGCGCCACAAAGCGCGGTCCACCGTAGAAGCCATAACCGCGACCATAGCCACGACCGCCGCCACGATAGAAGCCGCCACCGCGTCCACGGCCCCAACCGCCGCCGCCACGACCGCGACCACCGCCACGGGCCTCGGCCGAGGTGCTGCTCGTGGTGAGCAACACCGTGGATGCGCCGATCAGACCAACACAGTAGACAGACACAAGCGCCATCGCTGCCAGGCAGCGGGTCACGATATTATGGCGCGTCGTTTTGGTTTGAGCCATTCTTAGGAACTCCCATTCTGCAGAAGCACGGCTTTAGAATGCTTCCGGCCTCGAATCGTTCAGTGAGCAATTCTTGATTCACACAGGTGCTGAAACCAGAATAGTAATATGGCCATCACAAGGCGTGCACGCACGAACAACTTACAATAGGGTCAAGCTCGAACGCCGGTCAAGTTGCCGGCAACGCTGTCACTACGAACGAATGCGCACCTTCACGCGTCACCTCGCTTTTGACCTCCTGCGTTCATCTTCTCTTCATATTGCCTCGCACTATGCTGATCGCTGCACCTCGCAACTGCGAATATGCGGTCAGCCCCACCCGCCGCGTCTGCGTTAGCAGCTCGATCCCATCATTCGTCCCTTCCCGCGAATTGTCAGAAGCTGATTCATGCCCAAACCCAGCTACATCCTCGGTCTCAACACCTACGATCACGACGTCAGCGCCTGCCTGCTGCGCAACGGCGCGCTGGCCTATGCGATCGAGAAGGAGCGGATTACCCGCGAGAAACACGCGACGGGGTTCTACAAGGAAGTGATCGACTACGTCCTCGACGCCGAAGGCATCACGCTGGACGACGTCGACCTGGTGGTGAGCAATTGCTACATCCTGCCGGTTCCGGAGATGGAAGACCGCCTGATCTATCAGGACATGCCGGGCTTCCTGCCCGAATATGAACGGCAGGACGCCAGCGTCCATCCGCTGTTTCGGGCGCGCACCGGCAAGGTCAAAACGATCTCGCATCATCTGGCGCACGCCTATAGCGCATTCGCCGTCTGCCCCTTCGAGGAGGGCGCGATCATGATCGTCGACGGCGTCGGCAGCTATCGCTCCGACGTCATGGAGACCTATCCGGACGGCGAGCCGGGTTCAAAGCTCGCCCGGGAATCCGAGAGCTATTACACGTTCAAGGGTACGCAGCTCGATTGCCTGAAGAAGGTCTGGATGGAGCCGGACCGCGGCTTCCTCAGCGACGAATTCTACAACATGCCAGGCCTCGGGGCGCTTTACAGCCGCGCGTCGACCTATGTGTTCGGCGACTGGAACAAATGCGGTGAACTGATGGGGCTCGCGCCCTATGGCCGCCGCGACCAGGTCAAGCCGCTGATGGACATCACCGACAACGTGCTCAGCGTGCCGCGCTGGACCCCCGAATATAACCAGCCCTATATCGCCGACAGCGACGGCAAGTGGGACACCCATCCGTCGATGCGGCATTGGGAGGATCTCGCCTGGCGGGTTCAGGACGACACCGAGAAGGTGCTGCTCGCCCGCGCCCGCTGGCTGCGCGAAACGACCGGCGCGAAGAACCTTTGCATCGCCGGCGGCGTCGCGCTCAATTGCGTCGCCAATGGCCGCATCGCCCGCGAAGCCGGCTTCGAAAATGTCTGGATCCAGCCCGCTGCCGGCGACAACGGCATCGCCATCGGCTGCGCCTATTACGGCCTGCTGGAGGTACAGAAGCAGCCGCGCTCCTATGTGATGACGCATTCCTACACGGGAAAGACTTACACCGATCGCGACGTCGAGACAGCGACCCAGCGCACACTCGTCAAGGCGCAGACCAGCGCGGTGCGCAGCGACAATATCTGCCGCGATACGGCCAAGCTGCTCGCCGACCAGAAAGTGATCGGCTGGTTTCAGGGTCGCTCGGAATACGGCCCCCGCGCGCTCGGCAATCGCAGCATCATCGCCGATCCGCGCCGACCGGAGATGAAGGACATCATTAATTCACGCGTGAAACATCGTCAGCCGTTCCGGCCATTCGCGCCGATTGTGCTCGCCGAGCGCGCCAGAGAGATTTTCGAAGGCGATCAGGATTCGCCGTTTATGCTGATCGCCGCCCCGGTGCGCCCCGAATGGCGCGAGAAGATTCCGGCCATCGTGCATATCGATGGAACGGCGCGCATCCAGACCGTCACGGACGACACCAACCCGGTGCTCTATCGACTGCTGAAGGAATTCTATGCGCTCACCGGCGTGCCTGTGCTGCTCAACACGTCATTCAACGTGAAGGGCGAGCCGATTGTCGAGACCCCGCGCGATGCCATGGCGTGTTTCATCAATACCGGCATCGATCATCTGATCCTGCACGATACGCTGGTGTCTAAGACATCGGCGCATCGTTTCGTCGCGCCGCTGGTGCGGACCTATATGGATATCGCGGGGCTGGTGTCGGCGAGTACGAGATAGAACGCTCGACATTCGCAGGGCGGGCAAAAGCACAGCGTGCCCGCCACCAGCATCGAAAGCGCTGCGGTGGGCACGGCGCAAGAACGCCTTTGCCCACCCTACAAGCCATGATCAAGCCGCCCGCACCGCGTTCAGGAACTTGCTGACTTCGTCCTTCAGTCGCGTGCTGTCCGAGGACAGTGATTGCGCTGCAGCCAGAACCTGAGTCGAGGCAGATCCAGTCTCTGTTGCGCCACGCTGCACGTCGGTGATGTTCGACGAGACCTGCATCGTGCCCTGCGCCGCCTGCTGGACGTTACGCGAAATCTCCTGCGTCGCGGCACCCTGCTCTTCCACCGCCGATGCGATGGTCGAAGCAATCTCGGACATCCGGCCGATGGTGTCGCCGATTTCCTTGATGGCGCCGACCGATTCCTGCGTCGCCGCCTGGATACCGGAAATCTGCGTCGAGATCTCGCCGGTCGCCTTGGCGGTCTGCTCAGCAAGTGCCTTCACTTCGGAAGCCACGACCGCGAAGCCCCGGCCCGCTTCACCGGCACGCGCCGCCTCGATGGTTGCGTTGAGCGCCAGCAGGTTTGTCTGGCCGGCGATATTGTTGATGAGCTCGACGACGTCCCCAATGCGCGCTGCAGCGCTGGCGAGCTCGCCGACGCGATCATTGGTCTTGCGCGCCTGATCCACCGCCTGTCCTGCGATCGCAGCCGACTCTTGCACCTGACGGCTGATCTCGTTGACCGACGAGGCCATCTCCTCAGTCGCCGATGCCACTGACTGCACATTGGTCGATGCTTCCTCGGAGGCTGCGGCAACCGTCGTGGTCAATTCCTGCGAGCGCTCCGCCGTGGCGGTCAGCGTACCTGCCGAGGCTTCCAGTTCGGTCGATGCCGACGACACCGTCTCGACAATCTCGCCGATCATCGATTCGAAATTGCGGGTGATGCTGTCGACGCGGCGGCCGCGCTCGATCTTGGCTTCCGCATCGGCCGCGGCGGTTTCATCCGCCGCGCGCTTGTCGATCAGCGCCTGTTTGAACACCTGCAGCGAATCCGCCATCGTACCGATTTCGGTCTTCTCGCCCTGATGCGGGACATTTGCTGACAGATCTCCTGTGCCAAGCGCCTGCATCGGCAGCACGATCGACGTAATGCCGGCGGAGACATCGCGCACCAGCAAGATAGCCGCACCGACGCCGACAACAACCGCAAACAAGAGCGAACCGATCACCATCTTGATGGCGCCCCCAAAGCTGTCCGTCGCAAGTTCTCCGGCCGCCAAAGCTCCCTTGTTGTTGAGCTCGACATCCTTCTGCAGGGCTTCGTCCGCCTTGAAGCCAATCTGGTTGACCTTCACGTTCATATCTCGCGCTTCATCACGAGCGTTCTTGCGCGACAATGCAAGAACCGGCTGCAATGCGACGATATATTCGCTCCAAAGCTTGCTGAATTCGTTGTACATCGCGCGTTCCTCGGGCGACGAAATCATCGGCTCATACGTCTTGCGCGCCTTGTCGAGCATCTCGGCGTAACGCACCAGCGTGTCGTCCTGGACCTTCGTATCTGCGGCATCCGTTGCAAGCAGATGTCCGCGAACCACAGAACGATAGCTGATCGTTGCAGCGCGGACTTCACCCAAAGAACGCACGCTCGGCAGCCAGCTTGTGACGATATCGGACGTCGCTCCGTTGATGGTGTACATCTGCTTGATGGCCAGCGCGCCCATCGCAGACATGGCGAGCAGCAGGAACGAGACGACAAGAGTGATCTTGGTGCGGATGGACAGGCTGGCAAACATAGGTGATGGTCCCTCGGTTTTCGACCGTTGGCGCGCAACTGCACGAATGGCATTTTCTGGGTTTGAAGACGCGGCATGCATTGGAGCTGCCGGCCGAGCGTCGATAGCTTTCAGCGATCAACGATCTCGTGATCGAGATTGTCCCGATAAAGTTAAGGAGCGGTGCATCATGACTGCTTCTTGTGCATGGCTTCTTGAACGAGCGTGGCGCACGCGCATAACAACATTATCGCGCAAGAAAGCCGACGCTCACGCGCCGGCTTTTGCCATTGTACACTTGTGTTCAAGCCCGTTAGGCAGCGCGGACTGAGTTCAGGAACTTGCCCACTTCGTTCTTGAGACGTGTGCTGTCCGATGACAGCGAACGCGCGGCCGAAAGCACCTGCGACGACGCAGAGCCGGTCTCGGACGCTCCGCGCTGCACATCGGTGATGTTCGACGAGACCTGCATGGTACCCTGTGCCGCTTGCTGGACGTTACGCGAAATCTCCTGCGTCGCGGCACCCTGCTCTTCCACCGCCGATGCGATGGTCGAGGCAATTTCGAACATGCGGCCGATGGTGTCGCCGATCTCCTTGATGGCGCCGACCGATTCCTGCGTCGCCGCCTGGATACCGGAAATCTGCGTCGAAATCTCGCCAGTCGCCTTGGCAGTCTGCTCAGCGAGTGCCTTCACTTCGGAAGCCACGACCGCGAAGCCCCGGCCCGCTTCACCAGCACGCGCCGCCTCGATGGTCGCATTGAGCGCCAGCAGATTTGTCTGGCCGGCGATATTGTTGATGAGCTCGACGACGTCCCCGATGCGCGACGCAGCGCTGGCGAGTTCGCTGACGCGATCGTTGGTGCGGCGCGCCTGGTCGACCGCCTGATTGGCGATGCTCGCCGACTCCTGCACCTGCCGGCTGATCTCGTTGACCGACGAGGCCATTTCTTCAGTGGCCGATGCCACCGACTGGACGTTGGTGGAAGCTTCTTCGGACGCTGCCGCCACTGTGGTGGCCAGGTCCTGGGAACGTTCGGCCGTCGCGGTCAGCGTGCTTGCGGAGGCTTCGAGTTCGGTCGATGCCGACGATACGGTCTCCACAATCTCGCCGATCATCGATTCGAATTCGCGGGTGATGTTGTCAACGCGGCGGCCGCGCTCGATCTTGGCTTCGGCGTCGGCAGAAGCTGCTTCATCCGCCGCGCGTTTGTCGATCAGCGCCTGCTTGAACACCTGAAGCGTGTCGGCCATCGCGCCGATCTCGGTCTTCTCGCCCTGATGCGCCACATGCGCTGTGAGATCGCCGGTGCTCAGCGCCTGCATCGGCCTGACGATCGATGCGATGCCCGAGGACACGTCCTTAACCAGATAGACGCCGACACCGATGCCAATGACCGTGGTCACTGCAATGATCGCGATCACCGTCATCAGCGCCGAGCCATAGCTGTCATCGGCCTTCTGTCCCGATGCCGCCGCGCCCTTGTCGTTGAATTCGATGGCCTTGCGCAGGACGAAGTCGGCTTTTGATCCCAGCGGGTTGATGACATTCAGATTGAGCTCATGGGCTGCCTGACTGCCTTTGCCGAGATTCTTGCGGTCGAGCGCGAAGACTTCCTGGCTGCGTGATACGTAGTTGTCCCACTCCTTGCTCCAGTCGTTGAAGATTGCGCGCTCTTCGGGGCTCGATATCAGCTTGTCATAGGCAGTCCGCTCATCGGCGGCCCGCTTGACGATGGTGTCGATACCAGCCTCGGTCTTCTGCATCTGGTCAGCATTGGCTGCGAGGATGTGTGCGCGCACCAGATTGCGATAATCGATGGTCGTCGCCCGCAGCCCGCCGAGAACACGGACGCTTGGAAGCCAGTTCTTCTGGATGTCCGACGCATTGGCGTTGATCGTCTGCATCTTGCTGACGGTAAGTGCCCCCATCCCGGTCATCGCGATCAACAGAAACGCAATAACGATGGTGATCTTGGCTTTGATAGAGATCTTCGAAAACATGGCTGACGTCCTGTTATCGTTCGATAGAATGATAAGTTCCGATTCCGCATGGCCTAGGCAGCGCGAACAGAGTTGAAGAACCGCCCGTTTTTTTGGCGCAGCCCGGCGGCAATCCGACGGGCACGCAGAGCTTGGCGTGAGCCTATCCTGGACGAGAAACGTCATCAGCTCATATGAGCAGGCGATACGTTCGATGATCGATCAAATCACCTGCTCATGGGCAGGAACCTACCACCGCGCTTCTGACACAAACGTTAACGCGCCGCTGATACGATCATTCAAATTAAGCCGGTACAGCAGTGATAATTGAGTAATTCGGGCTTTTCAGACAGTACTCTCATCGTGCGCTGCGCTGTACGGGATATTTCGAGACCCAGAGTTCTCTCGGAGCGTACAACGGCTTGAGTGGCGGTGTGCGGAGAACGCACCGTTACTCAAGCCGGTAAATTTCGATGTTGGGGAACTCAAGCAGCGCGGACCGAGTTCAGGAAGCGACTGACTTCATGCTTCAGACGGTTGCTATCCGACGAGAGCGACTGCGCTGCCGACAGCACCTGAGACGATGCGCCGCCAGTCTCGCTCGCGCCGCGCTGTACGTCGATGATGTTGGACGAGACCTGCATCGTACCCTGCGCAGCCTGCTGCACGTTGCGGGAAATCTCCTGCGTCGCCGCGCCCTGCTCTTCGACAGCCGAAGCGATCGTGGACGCGATCTCCGACATCTTGCCGATGGTCGCGCCGATCTCGCGGATCGCCGATACGGAATCATCGGTCGCAGTCTGGATGCTCGCGATCTGCTGGCTGATCTCGCCGGTGGCCTTCGCGGTCTGCTCAGCGAGCGCCTTCACCTCGGACGCGACCACTGCGAAGCCGCGGCCGGCATCGCCGGCACGTGCCGCCTCGATGGTGGCATTGAGCGCCAGCAGGTTGGTCTGCCCCGCAATGGTGTTGATCAGCTCGACCACCGCGCCAATGCGGCCGGCAGCTTTCGACAGTTCGCCGACGCGATCATTGGTCTTCTGAGCCTGATCCACGGCCTCATTGGCAATACGCGCGGATTCCTGGACCTGACGGCCGATCTCGGTGATGGACGACGCCATTTCCTCAGTGGCGGACGCCACCGACTGCACGTTGGTGGAGGCTTCTTCCGACGCCGTCGCGACGACCGTGGTGAGCTGCTGCGACCGATCCGCTGTCGACGTCAGCGTGCTGGCCGAGGCTTCCAATTCGGTCGACGCGGACGACACCGCCTCGACTATTTCACCGACCGTACCTTCGAAATCGTCGGCGAGCCGGATCATGTCCTGCTTGCGTTGCAAGGCCGCCGCCTGATCCTGCGTGATCCGTGCCTCGGCTTCCGCCTGGGCTTTCTCTTCCGCCTTGACCTTGAAGGTCTCGACAGCCTGCGCCATGTCGCCGACCTCGTCCTTGCGGCCGAGCCCCGGCAGCACCACGCCGAAATTGCCCTCAGCGAGCTGCTTCATGCCCGCCGTCAGGCCGGACAGCGGACGGATGATTCCGCGCGCGATCAGGAACGCAATCAACAGACCGGTGATGGTCGCCGCGCCGGCCACGATCTGCTGCAGCGTGATCGTGCCAGAAATGCGCTGCTCATTGGCTGTCGTCGCGCTCACGACCTCCTGCTGGATCGCGGCCTTGATGCCGTCGGTCTTGCGGATGGCGCTGACCACCATCGGCGTGATCGTATTGTAATAGAGCTGATCCATCTTCAGCAGACTGGCCGACGCCTTATCGAACCCGCTCGAATAGCTGACCAGGCCTTTCTTGATCGATTCGAACAGCGCTGAAAGACTCGGCGCCATATCAAATTTTTCCATCTCCGCGATCTGTTGCTGGGCGTTCTTCACGCTGTTGGCAAACAACGTCACATTGTCCTGGTCGCGACCTGCAAAGAACCGCCAGTTCGCCATCTGAACCAACAGAGTTTCGGATTGCAGCGTCGTCGCCCCTTGTGCGAATGGCGAGCTACGCGTCGCGAGCACGAGTTTCTTCAGGTCGGCCTGAAGCTTTTCACCTTCGGCAAGCAGCGCCTTGCGGCTGGCGAGCATCTCCTTGACGGTGTCACCGAGATCGACGCGCCTGTTCTTCAGATCGGCGATCGTCTTCTCGACTTCGCGATAGACCCCGCGACGCTCCTCCGAGCTCGCTTTGATCGTCTCCTGCAACACGCCACCAACCTGCGTCAGCAGTTTCTCGGATTCAGCGAATGACGCCTCATCCTGATCGAACGTATAGCGCAGCATCGCGCGGCGAAGCGCCTGGAGTTCTGCCGAAATCTCCATCGAGCGCATCGCATTGGCTGACTGGGCATTCATCGCCGAGACGTCGTCACGAATTTCCGTGAGCTTCCATACGGCGAAACCTGCCATGCCCAACCCGAACAGGACGAGCGCACCGAAGCCCCCATACAGCCTGCCACGGATGCGGAGATTGAATAGCGACATGCGACGTGCCCTTCTTGGGAGAACCACTGATAGCCGACCTTGCACGTCGCGAATCGCGCCTGCAACGCAAGAGGCAATCTCGAATCCGATCATCGTCAGGTTGCGAGAACTTCAGGTTAATTTCAGCCGCGCAAACGCTTTAAAGTGGAATGACTTTTTGTCGCGCGTGTCATCGTTTGACTCACCAAAACAAACAACCCGGATGCGATGACGCATCCGGGTTGTTTGCTAGTTGTATTTTATTCGTCAGGCGAACGCGCGTGACCGTGTGACGTTTTGTCCTACGCCGCGCGAACGGAATCCAGGAACTTGCCGACCTCGCGCTTCAACCGCGCGCTTTCGCCGGACAGCGATTGCGCAGCGGACAGGACCTGCGACGACGCTGAACCCGTGTTGCTCGCTCCGCGCTCCACATCCAGAATGTTCGAGCTCACCTGCATGGTGCCTTGCGCGGCCTGTTGGACATTACGCGAAATCTCCTGCGTCGCCGCGCCCTGCTGCTCGACAGCAGATGCGATGGTCGATGCGATCTCCGACATACGGCCGATGGTGTCGCCTATTTCCTTGATGGCGCCGACCGACTCTTCAGTCGCAGCCTGGATGCCGGAGATCTGATGACTGATGTCGCCTGTTGCCCTGGCCGTCTGTTCGGCGAGCGCCTTCACTTCCGATGCGACGACCGCGAAGCCGCGACCGGCATCGCCAGCGCGCGCCGCTTCGATCGTGGCATTGAGCGCCAGCAGATTGGTCTGGCCGGCGATCGTGTTGATCAGCTCGACAACATCTCCGATCCGCGCGGCCGCCTTGGCAAGCTCAGCCACGCGATCATTGGTCTTGCGGGCCTGTGCCACGGCCGAGTTGGCGATGTTGGCCGACTCCTGGACCTGGCGGCTGATCTCGTTGACCGATGACGACATCTCTTCAGTGGAGGATGCCACCGCCTGCACATTGGTCGACGCCTCGTTGGAGGCCGCAGCCACCATGGCGGTGAGCTGGCGGGATTGTTCGGCGGTTGCAGTCAGTCCACCTGCCGATTCTTCGAGCTGGCTCGAAGCCGATGACACGTTCTCGACGATGCTGCCGACGGCGCCCTCGAAATCGTCCGCGAGACGGATCATGTCCCGGCGGCGCTGAATCGCTGCCTGCTGGTCCTGCGTCAGCTTGGCTTCGGCCTCGGCACGCGCCTTTTCCTCGGCCCGCACCTTGAATGTCTCGACCGCACGCGCCATGTCGCCGACTTCGTCCTTGCGGGCGAGACCCGGCAGCACCACGCTGAAATCGCCGTCCGCGAGGCGCTTCATGCCAGCCGTCAGGCCCGACAGTGGGCCAATAATGCCGCGCGCGATCAAGAAGGCGATCGCGAGGCCCATCACGGTGGCGACGCCGGCCACGATCTGCTGCAGCATGCTCGTCATCGACATCCGGTTGCCGGTTGCGGCGACGGTCTGCGACTGAACCTGCTGGATGTCGGATTTGATGGTCTCGACCTTGCCGATCGCTTTCACGACGGTCGGGCTGATCGACTTGTTGAAGATACCGTCTGCCGTCTGCAGGCTGGCGGCAGCCTTCTCGAACTGGGCGGCGTAGCTCTTCAGGTTGCTGCGGATGGTGCCGAACAACGCGCTGAGCGTCGGCGGCATCTGCATCTTCTCCATTTCGCCTATCTGTTGCTCCGCGATGCGGACATGATCCTTGAAAGATTCGATATGTTTCTCGTCGCGGCTGACGAAGAAGCGCCAATTCGCAATCTGCACCATGAGCGTATCGGATTCGAGCTTGGTCGAGCCCTGGCCATACATGGTGTTGCGCGTGCTGATCACCAGCTTGCGCAGGCTGGATGACAGCTTGTCGCCGGCCTCCTGCAGCACTTCCCGGCCGGCGACCATCTGCTTGATGGCCTCGCCAAGCGCCTGGCGCTGCGCCTTCACGGCGGCAACGTCCTTCTCGATCGTGCGGTAGGCGGCGCGGCGCTCTTCCGAACGACTGGTCTTGATCACCGTGTCCAGGCTGGCGGTGACCCCGGCGAGACGCTTGTCGGCGTCCGCAAGCGCTGCTTCATCCTGATCGAAGGAATAGCGCAACACGGCACCGCGGATCGCGTGCAGTTCGGAGGCGATCTCCGAGGCGCGGATCGTGTTGGCCGAAAGGATGTTCAGGGAGTCGACCTGCGTTCCAACCTCCGTCATCTGCCAGACGGCAAATGCCGAACTGGCGAGACCAAACAAGACCAACGCGCCGAAGCCACCATAGAGGCGACCGCGGATACGGAGATTGAGCAGCGACATCATTGGCTTCCTAGGTAGGACTTGATCTGGCTTCGGCGATGGGCGCCGTCTTCGTTGCTGCTTCCCCATCGTGGGAGAAGCATGAATTTATGCGGCCCGGACGGAGTCCAAGAACTTGCCGACTTCGAGCTTGAGCCGCGCGCTTTCGCCGGACAGCGACTGCGCCGCGGACAGCACTTGCGTCGAAGCTGATCCGGTCGCGCTGGCGCCACGCTGTACATCGGTGATGTTCGACGTCACCTGCATCGTGCCCTGCGCTGCCTGCTGAACATTGCGCGAGATTTCCTGGGTTGCCGCGCCCTGCTGCTCGACAGCAGAGGCGATGGTCGAGGCGATCTCGGACATGCGGCCGATGGTGTCACCGATCTCCTTGATAGCGCCGACGGATTCCTGGGTCGCCGCCTGGATGCCATTGATCTGGTGGCTGATGTCGCCCGTCGCCTTGGCGGTCTGTTCGGCAAGCGCCTTCACCTCGGACGCAACCACCGCAAAGCCGCGGCCCGCATCGCCGGCGCGCGCCGCTTCGATGGTGGCGTTGAGCGCCAGCAGGTTGGTCTGGCCGGCAATGGTATTGATGAGCTCGACGACATCGCCGATCCGGGCCGCGGCCTTGGCAAGCTCCGCCACGCGGTCATTGGTCTTGCGCGCCTGCGCCACGGCGGAGTTGGCGATATTCGCAGATTCCTGGACCTGCCGGCTGATCTCGTTGACCGATGACGACATCTCTTCAGTCGATGACGCAACCGCCTGCACATTGGTGGATGCCTCGTCCGATGCAGCAACGACTGCAGCGGTCAGCTCCTTGGCCTGTTCGGCCGTTGCCGTCAGCGCGCCCGCCGACTCCTCGAGTCTGTTCGACGCCGAGGAGACGTTGTCGACGATATTGCCGACGGCGCGTTCGAACGACCCGGCGAGCTCGACCATTTCGCGCTTGCGCGACGCTGCAACCAGACTGTCCTGGTCGAGGCGCGCCGCAGCCTCATCGCGCGCCTTCTGTTCGGCATTTGCACGAATGACCGTAACTGTCTTGGCGATATCGCCGATTTCGTCGCCGCGCTTGGCGCCGGGGATCACGACATCGAGATCGCCGGCCGCCATCTTGCCCATGGCGCCGTTCAGGCGCGTCATCGGCCGTGCAACGCCGACGAAAGAGAACACCATGGTGCAGATCAGCACCAGCACGACCGCGAGGCCGAGCGCGAGATTGACCTGGCCGGATCGTGCCATTTCCTCGGCGGCCTGCGCCCGGGCCTCTCCAACCGCAGCCTTGGCCGACGAGACCGATTGCGCGACCAGTTGAGATGCTGCCGCAGCGGCGGGCGTGATTTTGGTGCGGACGATATCGGTCTTCTGGTCGTTACTGCCGATCGCTTCATCGGTGGCCGTCATGAACTTCTTCATGTCGGTGCCGAGCTGGATCAGGCCGCTCTGCACGAGCTCGCTGTCTTCGAACACGCTGGCCTTGGCCAGCGCATCGGTGAGGATCTTGGCCTTGGTAATGATCTGGCCCTTCTGCGTGACTTCATTCATCGACGCATAACGCCATGCGGCTGCCTGCACAGCGTTGATGGCATTGTCCGCGATCTTGAGCTGTCCATCGACTTCAGGCCAGTTCGTCGCCTCGGTCACGGCAGTGGTGAGGCGCAGCTGGTCGAGATGCCGGTTCCAGTCGATCACGGCGACGTTGCGGTTGCGATAGAGCTCGAGCAGTTTCTTCTGCAGACCGACGATCTCGTCGGCAGCGGCGAGATAGGTTGACGTCAGCGATTTAATCTTCGCGAAATTGTCCTTGTATTCCTGCCTGATCGCCAGGGCGGACGCGGCATCGATGATGCGGTCTTGTGCAGCCTTGGCGGCCCTGATCTCGGCCGCGTTCTTGTCAATCTCGGGTGTCGTGATCGCCATACGTAGGCCTTGACTGGCCACCTGCATGGCGCGCATCTGGCCGTCGGCCTCCATCGCGCTATCGGCGATTTTCTGCTGCACATCAGCCAGACGATTGACCTCCGAGATCGCGCTCTCGGTCCTCATCTGGTTTGCGACAACGCCCGCCGAGAGCAAGATGCCAACGAGACCGGCAAGACCCAATTTGTTGCCGACACTGTTGATCTTGATCATGCGATGCACTTTCCGGAGAAGGGCCAAGTCAGGACGCGCGCAAGCATGGCTCGCGCAGCCTCGGCTCGGGTCGTTGGATGACGGTCAGAGAAGCATTGGGCAGAGGCAGAGAACGGGGCGTCGCGGAATTGTCCGTGAGGACAAAGACCCGATCGCTCCGGTGGAGTTCAATCAGCGGACCAACAGGCCCTCGCCCTCACGGTTGAAGGATACCACTCCATTTCTGACACATTCGTTAATTGCCCCGTCATGCAGCATTCAAGAATCTGCATAAACTTGAGGCACCAGCGCCACACTGCATGCGTCAGTGCGCGAGGATCTTCGACAGGAACTGCTGCGCCCGATCGCTGCGCGGATGGCCGAAGAAGTCTTCCTTCTGCGCGTCTTCGACGATCTCACCGGCATCCATGAAGATGACGCGGTTGGCGACCTTCTTGGCGAAGCCCATTTCGTGGGTCACCACCATCATGGTCATGCCTTCCTTGGCGAGTTCGACCATGACATCGAGCACTTCGTTGATCATTTCGGGATCGAGCGCCGAGGTCGGTTCGTCGAACAGCATGCAGATCGGATCCATCACCAGCGCGCGCGCAATGGCGACGCGCTGCTGCTGACCGCCGGAGAGCTGGCCGGGATATTTCTGCGCATGCGCCGTGAGGCCGACGCGCTCCAGCATCTTCATGGCCTTGGCCTTCGCCGCATCTTCGGAGCGGCCGAGCACGATGGTCTGGCCGAGACACAGGTTCTCGACGATCTTCAGATGCGGAAACAGTTCGAAGTGCTGAAACACCATGCCGACGCGCGAGCGCAGCTTCGGCAGGTCCTTCTTCATCGTCGTCACATTCAGTCCATCGACCATGATGGTGCCCGCCTGCACGGGCTCCAGCGCATTCACGGTCTTGATCAGCGTCGACTTGCCCGAGCCCGAAGGACCGCAGACGACGACCACCTCGCCTTTCTCGACAGCTGTCGTGCAGTTCTTCAGCACCTGGAACTGCGGATTGTACCACTTGCTGACTTTTTCAATGGTGATCATGGGCATGATGAGCAACCGACAGTTGGAGGCAAAGACTGAAAGCGAAAGTGGCTAGCGAATGATACTGATGCGCTTCTGCAAGCGCTTCACAAAGAACGAGGCGGTGAAGCAGATCAGGAAGTAGACCAGCGCCGCGAACAGATACATTTCGGTGAGACGACCGTCGCGCTGTGCGACCTTGGACGCGGCACCCAGAAAATCCGTGATCGACAGCACGTAGACCAGCGATGTGTCCTGGAACAGCACGATGGTCTGGGTGAAGATCACCGGCAGCATGTTGCGGAACGCCTGCGGCAGCACTACATGGCGCATCACCTCACGATAGTTGAGGCCGATGGCATAGCCGGCCATCACCTGCCCCCGCGGCACCGACTGGATACCGGCGCGCATGATCTCCGAGAAGTAAGCTGCCTCGAACAGCGTGAAGGTCACGATGGTCGATGCATAGGCACCGACCTGCACGGGCTGATCGGAGCGGATGATCCACTGCCCGACATAGGGCATCAGGAAGTAGAACAGGAAGATCACCAGCACGAGCGGCAGCGAGCGCATCAGATTGACGTAGCTCACCGCAAAACCCGACAGCACGGCACTGGACGACAGCCGCATCATCGCGATCAAGGTGCCGAGGATGAGACCGAAGACCGTCGCAATTGCCGTCAGCGTGAGAGTGAACGCCATGCCCTGCTGAAACAGGTAGGGCAGGCTGCGCCAGATGACGTCGTAATCGAAATTGCTGAACATCGCTTATTTCCCCTCGTTGAAGCCGGGGATCGCCAGGCGCTTTTCAAGGATGCGCATTCCGATCGTCACGACGGCGCTGAGGACGAGGTAGATGGCGGCCGCAGCCGAGAAGGCCTCGAACACCTGGAACGAGAATTCCTGCATGGACCGCGCCCGTGCCGTCAGTTCAAGCACACCGATGGTGAGTGCGGGCGCCGTGTTCTTGATGGTGTTGAGGAATTCGGAGGTCAGCGGCGGAAAGATGATGCGATAGGCCAGCGGAAGCAGGATGTAGCGATAGGTCTGCCAGGTGGTGAGGCCGATGGCCGTGCCGGCCATGCGCTGGCCCTTTGGCAGTGCATTGATGCCGGCGGTGATCTGTGCGGCGACACGCGAGGACATATAGAAGCCAAGCCCGAGCATCGCCGCAATGAACGGCCCGTTGCGCAGTTGCTTGATCCAGATGCCGAGATCGCCGGGCAAAAGTTCGGGAATGACGAAGAACCAGATGAAGAGCTGTACCAGCAGCGGAATGTTGCGGAACATCTCGATATAGGCATTGCCGACAAACACCGCCCAGCGCGCAGGCAGGGTCCGCATGATGCCGATCAGAGAGCCCATGACGAACGCGATGAACCAGGCGCAGAGTGCGAGCAGGATCGTGACCTGAAGGCCGCTCATCAGCGAGCCAAAATAGGTCCCCGTCGCATCAGGCGTCTGATCCCAGAAGATTCCCCAATTCCAGTTATAGTTCACGCATTCACCCCCACGCGCCGTCCCCAAGCCAAAAGCCCATGCAATGGCCGGGCCATTGCTTCTTCCCTCGCCCCGCCTGCGGGGGGGGAGGGTGGATCGAACGACCGAAGATCGTTCGAGAAGGGTGAGGGGGAGCCAGTGTTTTACTCGCTGCCTCCCCCTCACCCTTCTTACTCGCGCTACGCGCATGTAAGACGACCTCTCCCCGCAAGCGGGGAGAGGTAAGCAAGAGTTAGTTGGCTGCGTAGGCGTCGGGATCAGGCGAATCCGACGGGCTGGCGAACGCCTTCTTCTGCTCGGCTCCCATCGGAACGTTCAGATTGAGACCCTTGGGCGGGATCTTCTGCGTGAACCACTTGTCATAGATCTTGGCGCCTTCCGGGCTCTTGTAGAGCTCGGCAGTGGCCGCATCGACAACCTTCTTGAACGGCGCATCGTCCTTGCGCAGCATGATGCCGTAAGGCTCGGCCTTGGAGAATGCGTCCTTGGAGATCACATAGGCACTCGGATCGCGCGCACCGGCAGCAAGGCTGGCAAGCAAGATGTCATCCATTACGAAGGCCACAGCACGGTCGGTCTCAACCATCAGGAATGCTTCGGCGTGATCCTTGGCGGGAATGACGTTGATGCCGAGATTGCGGGCGGCATTGGCTTCGGTGAGCTGCTTGATATTGGTGGTGCCGGAGGTCGAGACCACCGACTTGCCCTTGAGATCGTCGATCTTGTCGAGCTTGCTGGCCTTCTTCGAGACGAAGCGACTGGCGGTCAGGAAGTGCGTATTGGTGAAGGCAACCTGCTTCTGGCGATCGGCATTGTTGGTGGTCGAGCCGCATTCGAGGTCGACGGTGCCGTTGGCAATCAGCGGAATACGGGTGGCCGAGGTGACCGGATTGAGCTTGACCTCGATCTTGTCGTTCTTCAGCTCTTTCTTCACCGCATCGACGATCTTGTAGCAGATGTCCATGGCGAAGCCGACGGGCTTCTGGTTGTCATCGAGATAAGAAAACGGCACCGAGGAATCGCGGAAGCCGATGGTGATGGCGCCGGTGTCCTTGATCTTCTTGAGCGTGCCGGTGAGCTCCTGAGCGCCCGCCTGCGTCGTGCAGACCGCCGCGGCGATCATGGTCCCCAACAGAAAAATTCGTTTCATAGTCCCTCTCCTCAACACAGTCCGATCTCACGCCGAACGACTCTCTTTCCGAGCGTCCCGGCGCGACCGCCCGGGATGCTTGCACAATCGGGGCCAAAACGGAATTGCCCGATCGGACGACAATAGTTTGTTCTGACATCCCGTTCCCGTACAACCCGGTCATGAGCAACGCCCTGCATGCGCTTTGTGACGCAGGCGCCGCCGGCGCCATGGAAAAGATCGATGATATCAGCCATCCCGGCCTGGTAATTGCCACCACGATTCTGGCCTCCAGCCTCGCCTTTATCGACGGATCGGTGGTGAATGTCGGACTTCCGGCCATTGCAGCAAGTTTTCAGGCTGATGCCGTCGACCTGCAATGGGTGATCAATGCCTATCTGTTGCCGCTTAGTGCACTTCTTTTGCTCGGCGGTGCAGCAGGCGACCGCTTCGGCCGCCGCAGACTTCTGATCTGGGGCGTTGGCCTGTTTGCGCTGGCCTCGCTGGCCTGCGCTGTGGCGCCCAGCCTGCCTCTGCTGCTGGCCGCGCGTTTCCTGCAGGGTATCAGCGCGGCGATGCTGATGCCGAACAGCCTGGCGATCCTCGGCCAGACGTTTTCCGGCGAAGCCAAGGGCCGCGCTATCGGCATCTGGGCTGCCAGCGGCGCTGCCGCCGGCGCGCTCGGACCGGTGTTGGGCGGATGGCTGATCGACGTCGGCAGCTGGCATCTCATCTTTCTCATCAATGTGCCGATCGCATTGGCGGCAATGGCGCTTGCCTGGCTAGGCGTCCCCCGCGATCGACACGACAGCGACGAGCCGCTCGATAGTCTCGGCGCCATCCTCGCGACTGCGGGACTTGGCCTGACAACCTGGAGTCTGACCGAAGCTACGTCTCATGATTGGACGGGTTTCACGCTTGGCGCGCTTGCCGCAGGCCTCCTGCTCTTGCTTGTGTTTGTGTGGATCGAAGGCCGCAAAGGCGAACGCGCGATGATGCCGCTTGCACTGTTCGGGTCCGCCAGCTTCGTCGGCCTGACACTGCTGACCTTCTTGTTGTACGGCGCACTCGGCGGGCTGTTCGTCCTGATGCCTTTTCTCCTGATCGAAGCAGCCGGCTACACCGCGACACAGGCCGGTGCCGCGCTGCTGCCCTTACCGCTGGTCATCTCTTTGACATCACCGCTCGCTGGCTCGCTCGCAGCCAGAACCAGCCCGAGGATCATGCTGACGCTGGGACCGGTGATTGTGGCGATGGGTTTTTTGCTGGCGCTCCGAATCGGTCCCGACACCAGCTACTGGACCAGCGTCTTCCCCGCCATGGTCGTCATCGCCATCGGCATGGCTGGCGCTGTCGCACCTCTGACGACGGCCGTGCTGATGTCCGTCGATGCGCGTCACACCGGGTCAGCATCGGGCTTCAACAGCGCGGTCGCACGCACGGGCGGCCTTGTGGTCACGGCGCTGATCGGATCGGTCATGGCGGCAAAGGGGCCGGCGCTGATCACCGCATTTGCAGCAGCGACGGTCGCAGGTGCCGTGCTTTGTGTCGCAGCCGCGCTCAGCGCATGCGTGCTGATAGCGGCGCGACCGCAGCCGTGACGCCGCGCTGCCTCCGGCCAGCCACCGCCTCGCCGAAGGCCTGAAAGAGCGTACGATTGATCGGATTGATCTGCGGGTCATATTCGGCGTGCCATTGCACACCGAGCGCGAAGCTCGGCGCATCGGCAATACGGATGGCCTCGATCGTGCCGTCCTCGGCAATACCCTCGATCACCACCCGCTCGCCGGGGATGTCGATGCCCTGACCATGCAGGGAATTGACCGTGATGGTCTCGCGCCCCAACAGGCTGGCGAAGGTGCCGTTGCTGGTCAGATGCACATCGTGGCGATCGGCGAATACGACGGCAGGGTCGGGATGGATCTCGCCATTCTCGAGCCGCGGCATGCGATGATTGATGCGGCCGGGAATCTCGCGGATCTCGGGATGCAGCGAACCGCCGAACGCAACGTTCATCTCTTGCAATCCGCGACAGATGCCGAAGATCGGGACCCCGCGCGCGACACAAGCTTCGATCATGGCCAGAGCCACCGCATCGCGGCCATTGTCATAGGGCTCGTGACGGGCATGGGCTTCCATGCCAAACCGGGTCGGGTGGACATTGGCACGGGCGCCGGTGAGCAGGATGCCATCGACCAGATCGAGCACCTGGCCGATATCGGTGATGTCGGGGGTGCCGGCAAACATCATCGGCAGGGCATTGGCCACTTCCGCGACCGCACGAAGGTTGTTTTCTCCGACCGCCTGGACGGAGAACCTGTTCTCAATGCGATACGCGTTGCCGATCACGCCGATTACCGGCCGGGTCTTCGTTGGCATCAGCTTCCGGTCGAAAAGTGCTGGACGGTTGAGCTATAGCCGAGTCACGGCGTGAACACGACTGGTTCCGAAATAAAACTGTCACCAGGCGGAGCATTCGGGAAAGAAACGTCTCCCGACGCCTAAAAAGGCGCCAATCTGGCATCGTTCGGAGGATTTAGCCGACGGTTTTGGATGGTGGGCGCGACAGGGATCGAACCTGTGACCCCTTCCATGTCAAGGAAGTGCTCTCCCGCTGAGCTACGCGCCCTAAGAACCGGTCGTTACGGGTGTGGGGTCTATAACGGGTCAAACCCGGACAAGCAAGGACGGCGGAGGGCCAATCCTTGCCTGATTTGCAGGAAATCCAAGAAAGAAATCCAGGAAAGCGGGCTGCCCTCAGGCCGCCAGCATCTTGTTCACTTCGCTGACCAATTCGCGCAGGTGGACCGGCTTGGACAGGACCTTGGCGTTTTTCGGCGCTTCCGAGTCGGAATTCAGCGCCACGGCGGCGAAACCGGTGATGAACATGATCTTGATGTCTGGGTCGAGTTCGCTGGCGCGGCGCGCCAGTTCGATCCCGTCCATCTCCGGCATCACGATGTCCGTTAGAAGCATTTCAAAGGGTTCCTCGCGGAGTCTCTGATAGGCTGACATCCCGTTATCGTGGTGCGACACCTGAAAACCGGCGTTTTCCAACGCCTTCACCAGGAAGCGGCGCATGTCGTTGTCGTCTTCTGCGAGAAGGATTTTGTGCATGGCGGTTGGATGTCGAACCCGAATGAGAGGACCTGTTCGCCCACTAAGCCCGAGGTCTGGTAAATTTCGGGTGAAGGTGATCAGCACAGACTGTGCATAAGCGTCTCAAGATGGTGCGCCAGAACGTCGTGAAACACAACAAATGAGCGCGTTTCTCGCGATCGCCGCGCCTGCGGAAGGTTTTTAACTTGGCAGACTTGTTTCCGTTATCGACAATGCAGCCTCACAAAGCACCGGTTTTCTGCCAGACTGGGCAGACCGAAGAACGCGGCTGCAGGGACGATGCGCGACGATGACCCAGTTTGACGGTGAGCTGTCGCCTCCCTTCGAGATCGTCGAGCCGGCCAACTGGCGCGCCCCGATCATTTTCAATTCCCCGCATTCCGGCTCGGTCTATCCAGCGGAGTTTCTCAGTGCGTCCCGCATCGACGTGACGGCACTGCGCCGCTCGGAAGATTCGTTCATGGACGAATTGATCGCGGGATTAAGCGATCGCGGCTTCCCGGTGGTCCGGGTGCACTTCCCGCGCTCCTATGTGGACGTCAACCGCGAGCCTTATGAGCTCGATCCGCGGATGTTCAACGGCCGCCTGCCCAGTTTTGCCAATACCCGCTCGATGCGGGTCGCCGGCGGCCTCGGCACGATTCCCCGGGTGGTTGGCGACGGCCAGGAGATCTATCGCGAGCGGCTCGACGTCGATGACGCCCTCACCCGGATCGAGGCGCTGTACAAGCCGTACCATCGCGCCCTGCGCCGCCTGATCAACAAGGCGCACCAGACATTCGGCACGGTGATCCTGGTGGATTGCCACTCGATGCCCTCGATCGGAATTTCCCGTGAGGAGCCGCGCCGCCCGGACGTGGTCGTCGGTGACCGCTATGGCACTAGCTGCGCCACTATCCTGGCCGAGGTGGTCGAAGGCACATTCGGCGGCCTCGGCTATTCGCTGGGCCGTAACAAGCCCTATGCCGGCGGCTTCATTACCGAGCATTACGGCAACCCGGCCAGCGGACTGCACGCCATCCAGATCGAGCTGAACCGGGCGATCTATATGGACGAACGCCGCCGTGAGAGGACAGCGCGCTTCGATCAGATTGCTGCCGATTTTACCGTTCTAGCCGATGCGCTGGCGAAGATCCCGCTGGACAGCCTCGGCCCGTTCCAGGCCGCCGCCGAATAGGCCGGGGCCAAACATCTCGCCGGGGTTCGAACCTTCACTCAATCAGATGGGGGATTTGGAACCGTGACCGCCGGGTCACGGCAGCGCTTGTTTCCTGCGACAAATTGTCAATTTTCGCTGGATTTAGAGATGGGGCAGAGTTTTACCACCGGGATTAATACAACTTTAGGTTATCCCCACCAGCGTGGTTCCGCGGATTGGAACCGCGTAAAATGGCAGGAGAGAACATGAAGAACATGATCAAGAAATTCTGGTCGGACGAATCGGGAGCGACTGCGATCGAATACGGGCTGATCGCCGCCGGCATCTCGCTGGCCATCATCGCCGTCGTCAACGGCCTCGGCACCAACCTCAACGGCAAGTTCACCGAGATCAACGGGTCGCTGAAGTAACCGTCACGACGTGGACACCGGCTTGAGGTTCTCAGCCGAATAAGTCTTGCTTGACGACTGACGTCGCAATGGGCCCGAGGCTGTCGGGGTGCCAGGCGACGAGCAGGCCAGGCAACATAAAGACAATCGCCGGCAGCCACGTCGGCACGCCGTGATGCAAAACTCCTCCGACAAGAAAAAAGGGCCGCTTGCGATAGCAAGCGGCCCAAGTCTAGGGAGGAAACGCCCAAGGAGGGCAGCGATAGCGCAAGCGCTACCGCACCGCAACAATATGCAGCCGCGACGCACCAAGTGCAAGAGTTTTCGGGCAAATTTCCATGCAAATTTCGCATGGTGATCGCACCGTTCAGGCATAGGCGTCATAATTTCTATTAGCAGAATCAATGCGATATAGAAATGACAGTAGCTTTGACCTATTTAAGAAATGATCTCAAATTCATTCTATTGGCCAATTTCTGATGCCGGACATCAGAAATCTTAGGGAAATCGCAATCCGATTCAGTGCTGTGGCTTAGGGGAATCGCAGAGAGATTTCGATCACCGCAGATGCGAGTCGTTGCCCTGCGCTGTATAGGAAGCGACACGTCCCCATCCAGCAGCCGCAACAAAGGACCTCTCCGTGACGGTCATCGACTTCAACGCCTTCATTGGTCGTCTTGCGACCTCGTCGGGCGAGACCATCCTGCCGTTCTTTCGCACCTCGCTGAGTATCGACAACAAGAACAGCACCGATTTCGACCCGGTCACGGAAGCCGACCGCGCCGCCGAAGCGGTGATGCGCCGGCTGATCAAGGCCAACTTCCCCCAGCACGGCATTGTTGGCGAGGAATTCGGTACCGAACGCGAAGACGCCGAATATGTCTGGGTGCTCGACCCGATCGACGGCACCAAATCCTTCATCTCCGGCTTTCCAATCTGGGGCACGCTGATCGCGCTGCTGCATCGGGGCACACCGGTCTATGGCATGATGCACCAGCCCTATATCGGCGAGCGCTTCAGCGGCGACAGCGGTTCGGCGCGCTACCAGGGCGCCAACAACACCACCCGCAGGCTTGCCGTGCGCCGTTGCGCATCGCTGAAAGACGCGACTTTGTTTACGACCAGCCCGCGGCTGATGAACAACGCCGATCGCGCGAAATTTCAGGACGTCGAAAAAGGTGTGCGGCTGACGCGCTACGGCGGCGATTGCTATTCCTATTGCATGCTCGCCGCTGGCCATCTCGACCTCGTCATCGAGACCGAGCTGAAGCCCTACGATATCGCAGCCCTGATCCCGATCATTACCGGCGCCGGCGGCGTGGTGACAACGTGGGAGGGCAAGCCCGCGCAGAACGGTGGCCGCATCGTCGCTGCAGGCGACCCGCGCGTGCATGAGGCCGCGCTGAAACTGCTTCAGGGCTGACCAATCCGCTCGGCATCGAGGGCATTGGCAAGGCCGGTGGCATCAAGACCCGCCCTGATGCAGGCGTTTTGCACTCGTCAGACTGCCTGACGTCTGTCCCATTCGCCAAGCAGATCGCTGGAATCTGTCACCAGGCCAAGATGCAGCGACACCATCGCCAGTGCAGCGGCTTCCAGGTGGTCATCGGTGCCGCGCACCAGGTCGCGCAACACGATAACCCGGTAATTGTGGTTGCTGGCATCGAAAGCAGTATTGAGCACGCAGCAATCGGTGAAGCCGCCATCGAGCACGATGGTCTCGACCCGCATGTTGCGCAGCAGGAAGTCAAGATCCGTGGGATAGAAGGCCGACAATCGCTTCTTGGTCTCGACGATCAGGTCATTGGGGCCGACATGGGTGACGAACTCGGTCCACTTCGACCCCTCGATGGCATGAGCATCGCTGTTCGGAATCCCGCCGACATGTAGCGGAAAGGTGCGCCGCCACGCCGAGCTGATGCCTTTGATGTCATCGACACCACCGCGCCGCAGTACCGAGCGGACGTGGATGATCGGGACCCCGAGCGCACGGGCCCGCTCGTGGAAGGCGTCGATCGGCGCCACCACGTCACGGGCGCGCGGTGCCGGGCAGGGACAATCCGGCGAATCATCGAGATGGCCGCGATGCATATCGATGGAGACCACCGCGGTTTTCTTCAGGTCGAGGTAGTCCTCGAATTCCTGGCCGGTGTCGCGCGGTTTGCCGTAGACGTAAATCTGCATGGCTTCCTCCTCAAACAAGGATGCGGCTATCGCCGCTCTTCCCGCACGTGCGGCTGGCCGAGTGCGCCGGGTTCCTCGCTATCGCGACGGTTCTTGGCACCGACCCAGATCATCACGCCGATGGTTGCGAGATACGGCAGCATCAGCATCAGATATTGGGGCACGCGGATGCCGGCGGCAGCAATGCGCGGGATCACCGCCTCGATGCAGCCGAACAGCAGCGCGCCCCATAGCGCCGGCCACGGCGCCCAGCGCGCGAACACGACCAGGGCCACCGCTATCCAGCCGCGACCGCCCGACATGCCCGTCACCCATAGCTTGACGCTGACCACCGAGATGTAGCCGCCGGCAAGACCGATCAGGGATGAGCCGGCGAGGATGGCCAGAATCCGATGCAGCGATACGCTGACGCCGGCAGCATCCGAGGCGGCGGGATTTTCGCCGACGGCGCGCAGCCGTAGCCCGAGCATCGTCCTGAACAGCACAAAGTTGACGGCAAGGAAGATCAGGACGGTAAGGTAGACAATGGGATCCTGCACGAAGAATATCCGGCCGATGACCGGGATTTCCGACAGCGGCCAGATATTCAGATTGCCGAGGCCGGCGATCTGCTTGTTCTGCCATTTCGCCATCGTACCGATCAGGCCGGTCAGACCCTGACAGAAGAACACGATGGATAATCCTGCGATTACCTGATTGACGCGCAACACCACCACCAGCACGGCGAACAGCAGCGAGACCAGACTGGCGGCCACCATGGCCACCAGGAGAGCCAGCGCCGGGTACCCGCCGAGCGTCAGGCAGGTCCCAGCTCCCGCCAGCGCACCGATCAGCATCAACCCTTCCGCGGTCAGGTTCAGCACGCCTGAGCGTTCGGAAATGATCAGGCCGAGCGCAGCTAGCGCATAGGGCACCGCGGTGACCGGGGCATTGGCAATCCAGTTGATCAGAAAGTCGTTCATCGGAGACTCGCATACGTCTTCCCGGGCATGATCCGAGCCGAAAACCGGTTTCCACTTTTCGGGGTCATGCGCTAGCGAATCCAGCGCACGCGGTGCCGGATCAGGAATTCCGAAGACGCCACCGCAATCACGATGATGGCCTCGATCATCTGCACCATGGTGAAGGGGATCTGGTAAAACACCTGTAGTGTTTGCCCCGCAATGAAGAGAACCGCGATCAGGAAACCGACCACCGCGACCACGATGGGATCGTTGCGCGACAGGAAGGCGATCAGCACGCCGGAAAAAACATAGCCGCTTGAGAACGACTGCGTCAGGCGTCCCTCCTGGCTGGCGATATTGACGAAGCCTGCCAGACCCGCGCAGGCACCGGAGGCAGCAATCAGGCCCACCATCATGGTCTGCACGGGAACGCCAACAATCTTCGCCATCCGCGGATTGGCGCTGATGAAGCGGGTGTAGAATCCGATCCGGCTGAGATGAAGCAGCCAGCCGGCCACCAACACGCCGGCAATGGCGATGACCAGCCCGCCATTGATACCGTAGCCGACGTCGCCAAGCCGCTCGAACGGCCGGAAAGGCGTCGATTGCGGGAAGGCGGTCTTGGAATCCTGCCAGACGCCGTAGAGCAGATGAAACAGGAAATACATCGCGACATAATTCAACAGCAGCGTGGCAATGATCTCGTTGACGCGAAACCTGGTCTTGAGAAATGCCACCAGCAGCACCCAGAGTGCACCGCCAAGTGCCGCAGCCAGTCCCATCAGCAGCAGCCGCGTCGAGGACGGGCCGATCTCGTAGATCGAGACCGCCGCGGCAAAGATGCCGCCAAAGATCATCTGGCCCTCGATACCGAGATTCCAGAAGCCGATCCTGAACGCCAGGCTGGCGCCGAGCCCGACCAGCACCAGCGGCGCGGCCTGTACCAGCACGCTACGCAGGCTTTCGGCCGAGAGCACGCTGGCGAGTTCAGAGCCGAGCGCCACCGGTGAAATACCGACCATGGCGAGGATGCCGACCGAAATCGCCAGGCCAACGACCAGCGATCCGCCGACGAAGACGGCCTGCTTCCACGGCGACAGATTCTGGCGCACGTCGAGCGTGATACGACCGAACCGATACGACGGTGCGATCAATGGATCGGCCGGCTGGCCGGAAACATCATGCATGATCGACCATAGCACGCCCGATCGCCTGACGATCAGCGGGCCGCTCGAATTCGGCAACCACGACGCCCTTGGTCATGACCCCGATGCGGTCGGACAGGCTGAGAATTTCATCGAGGTCTTCGCTGATGAGCACGATGGCCGCACCACGCTCACGCGCCGCGATCAGCCTCTGATGCACCGCCGCGCAGGCTCGCGCGTCCAGTCCGCGACTTGGACTATGCGCCACCACCACCTTGGGCTCGCGGCTGAACTCGCGGGCAATGACGAGCTTCTGCGCATTGCCACCGGACAGCAGCGATGCCTTCTGGCTGACGCTGCGGACGCCCTGCACGTCGTAGTCCTTCACAGCCGCCATCGCTTCCTTGCGCATCGCAGAGCGATTGACCATGGCAACACTGCCATAGCGGCCGGAGCGAATATGGGCGATGGCGAAATTGTCTGATATCGACAGGCTTCCCGCCAATGCGTAGGCGTAACGATCCGCAGGGATTGCAGCGATGGCTGCCTCACGGCGCGTGGTGTTGCTGGCATGGCTGAAGTCACCCACGCCGTCGAGCCAGATTTCGCCCGAGGTCGGCTCATTGGCACCGATCAAGGCTTCGGCGAGTTCAGCCTGGCCGTTGCCGCTGACGCCGGCGAGACCGTATATTTCACCGCCCCGGACGTGGAAGCTGGCGTTGTTCAGCATGACGCGACCGTCGCCGCGCGCGTAGCAGAGCGCCCCAACATTGAGCCGCGTCGGTCCGCCTGGATGCTGACTGCGCGCGGGCAGCGCCACGGTTTGTCCCACCGTGAGTTCGGTCAGACGCTCCGCGCTGGCCTGGCGCGGATCGAGCGTAGCGACATTCCTGCCGCCGCGCATGATAGTGACCGCGTCGGCATAGCGCTTCACCTCCTGGAGCTTGTGTGTCACCAGCACAACCGCGGTGCCGGACTGCGCCAGCCGGCGGACGATTTTGAGCAAACCTTCGGACTCCACATCGGTCAGCACAGCCGTTGGCTCGTCCAAAATCAAGATACGGACGCCGCCGACCAGTACCTTGACGATCTCGACCTGCTGCCGCTCCGCTACTGTCAACGTCCCGACGCGACGGTCCGGATCCATATCGAATTTGAGTTCGTCCGCCTGTTTGCGGATCGCAGCGCGGATGTCCAGAATTCCCGACGAGAAATGCGGCCGCCGGTTCGCCAGCAGGATATTCTCCGCGATGGTGAAGGGCTTCACCAGCTTGAAATGCTGATGCACCATGCCGATGCCATGCAAGCGGGCATCGGCCGGCCCCTTCAGCGAGACAGCAACGCCATCGATGATGATCGATCCCGCATCCGGCGCGTAAAGGCCGGCAGCAACGTTCATCAGTGACGATTTGCCGGCGCCGTTTTCGCCCAGTAACGCATGCACCTCGCCGGCGCGGCTCTCGAAGGACGCGCCATCGAGAGCCAGCGCACCGTCAAAAGACTTCCGGATGCCGGTAAGTTGCAGCGCCAAAGTCATGACCGATTGATGCCGTCGCTATTTCTGGGCGATCACCCCCGGCACGTACCAGTCCATTTTCCACAACCCGCCATCGTCCAGCGTCTTGCCGGCGGCAACGCGCTCGACATTCGCGGTGTCCTTGATCGGGCCGGTGAAAATCTGCTTGCCGGCGATGATGGCATCGCGTTCGGCCATCACCTTGTCCATGACGTCCTTGGGCACCGCGCCGCTGCAGCAGGCGATATCGGTGCCGCCTTCCTTGATGCCGGGGAACGCCCCATAGGGGTTGGGCTCCCAGTTGCCGGTGGCGACCTTCTTCAGTTCCGGCGCCAAGAACTTTTCCCACGTCCAGACCGACGAGCACAATGTTGCCTTCGGCGCGAATTCGCGGAAGTCGCGATGATGTCCGGTACCGTAGATGCCGCGTTCCTGCGCAACGATCTGCGGCGTCGGCGTATCGACATGCTGGCCAATGACATCAATGCCCTGGTCGGCCATCGCTGATGCCGCAGCACGCTCCTTGACCGGATCGTTCCAGGCACCGGTGAAGACCACTGTCACGGTCGCCTTCGGGTTCATCTTCAGCGCGCCCATCTCGTACGCATTGATGGTCCAGTTCACCGGACCGATCGGATGCGCCGCAACGAAGCCAAGCTTTCCGGTTTTCGACATCGCGCCCGCCACCATGCCGCAGAGATACTGGCTCTCATAGGTGCGGCCGTAGAACGACTCGAGATTGGACCCGTTGGTGGTGCCGGAGGCGTTGAGGAACGCCACTTTCGGATATTTCAGCGACAGCTCTTTGAACGTATCGGAATAACCAAACGCGGTGCCGATGATGACGTTGTAGCCGCGCTGGATGAAGCGCTCGGCCGCTGGTGTGATCTGGCCCGCCACTTCCGGGACATTTTCGACGAATGGAATCTGGATATCGAGCGACTTCTCGATCTTCGGACGGGCCTCATCGAAAGCCTGGGTCCAGCCGCCATCGGTCTTGTCGGCGAAATACAGAAAGGCGATTTTCGGCGGGGCGGGGAGCGTAAAGCCTGCGGCAAGAGCAACTGAAGCTCCAATGGTCGCCGCGGCTGCAATCGCTGGAATCACTGTCCATCTCATCGTGCAAACGACCTTTCCAGTGTGATCATTGAAAATCATCGCACCGTGGCTGAAAATAGCACGCCCGTTGTTTAGCCAAGGGGCAGACATTAAATGTGCAATCGCCAATGTACCGGTAGCTGGATCAAGCGCGGCCGTGGTCCGAAGCCCTGACCGCGGCGCAAATCCGGGACCAAACGTCAGGCCCGCGCTGCGGCACGCAGATGTGCGATCATTTGCTGTGCGGGGCGCGACAATGTCTTCAGGCTGCGATAGCAGATCGCAAGCTTCCGGTTCGCCCAGGGATCGCGAATGCGGATCAGCGCCAACGCCGTCGACCGTGCACAGCGCCGTGCCGCGACTTCAGGCACAATCGCAATGCCGACCCCCGCTGCTGCCATTTGGCACATCGCATCGAAATCCCGCATTTGCGCCCGGTACCGCAACCGTGCCCCGAGTTGCGCTGCATATTTGCCGATGTGATTTTGCAGCGCCGTCGCATTTGTGAGGCCGACGAAGTCGCGGTCGATGACCTCATGGAAATCGATTTGACGACGGCCGGCCAGGTCGCTGCGCGGCGCCGTCACCAGCATCAGCCGGTCTTCGCTGAAAGTGAAACGATCGAGACTGTCCGGCAGCGTATGCTCGGCCGCGAAGCCGAAATCGGCGATGCCGGCGGCGATCGCCTGCGCGATATCGGCGCTCTCGCGCTCCTCGACCTCGAGGCTGACATTGGGGTGTTCGCGCAGGAAGGCCGCCAGCGCCTTCGGCAGATGTTCGGACAGCCCCACCGTATTGGCCAGCATCGATACGCTGGCCTTCATGCCATTGGCATAGGCGGCCATGTCGCCGCGCATGGTCTCCACATTCTGCATGATGATGCGGGCATGGCCGAGCAGGCTCTCGCCCGCCGTTGTCAGCGTGACGCCGCGCCGCCCGCGCTTCAGCAGCGGGACGCCGATGGTCGCCTCCAACCCCTTGATCCGGGCACTTGCCGAGGCCAGCGCCAGGTTGGCCGCACTCGCGCCGCCGGTGATGCTGCGTGCCTCAGCCACCGCCACGAACAGTCTGAGATCGACCAGATCAGCGTGCATCGCCGGCCCTCCAGCCTTCATTATATCCGAAGGCTATCTCCGTAACCTCCGCATTGTGCCTGTCCAGCCGATCGGTCAACGTGCTTGCATCATGTTCGATTCCTCACTCATTCTGATCGCCGCAGTCTTCGCTCTTGCCGGCTTCGTCAAAGGCGTCATCGGCCTCGGCCTCCCGACCGTTTCGATGGGCTTGCTCGCCGTTGCCATGCCGCCGGTGCAGGCGCTGGCCATCGTCATCGCCCCCGCGATCGTCACCAATATCTGGCAGACCTTCGTCGGCGGCTATCTGCGCGACATCATCCGCCGGCTGTGGCCGCTGATGCTCGGCACCGCTTTCGGTATCTGGAGCAGCGGCGGGCTGATGACCGGCCCCTATGCGCGCTACGGCACCGTCGTGCTCGGCATCCTGCTGGTGATCTATGGTGCCATCAGCCTCGTGAAATTCCAGCTAAGCGTCGCAAAACAGAACGAAGGGTGGGTCGGCGGCGTCGTCGGCCTTGTCACCGGTGTCGTCGCTGCCGCCACCGGCGTGCAGGTGATCCCGTCGATGCCCTTCATGCAGTCGATCGGTATGGAAAAGGACGAACTGATCCAGGCACTCGGTGTCTATTTCACCGTCTGTACTCTCGCACAGGCCTTCAACCTCTCCAGCGCCGGTCTGCTGAATGCCTCCATAGCGCTGTCGAGCCTCGTTGCCATGGTGATGGCCTTTGCCGGCATGTTCATCGGCCAGATGGTGCGTATGCGGATGCATCCCGACCAATTCCGCCGCTGGTTCCTGATCGCGATGATGCTGCTCGGCGTCTATCTGGCCGGCGTCGAGACGTGGGAAATTCTGAAGTAATTAACGCGTCTCCAGCATCGCCACGCGGATGCCGAGATAGATGAACACGCCGCCGAGCGCGCGGTTGATCCACACCATTGCCTGACTGGATCGCCGGACGCGGCTGGCGGCTTTCGCAGCGACAATGGCCGTGCCGAGTCCCCAGATCGTGCCCGTGCTGATGAAGATCAGCCCAAGCACGATGAAGGCGAGCGCCTTGCTGGGCGCATCCACGTCGACGAATTGCGGCAGGAAGGCGAGAAAGAACAGCGCGACCTTCGGGTTCAGCGCGTTCGTGAAGGCGCCCTGCCAGAACACCTGCCGAAGCGACAGCAGCGGCTTTTCCGCGGCCTCGTTCGTCGAAACTGTCGATGCCCGCGCACGCAGCATCTGCAGGCCGGTGTAAAGCAGATAGGCCGCGCCGATCCATTTCACTGCGGTGAAAGCATAAGATGACGCCGCCAGCAGCGCCGACAATCCGACCGCCGCGGCGAACACATGGACCAGACATCCCGCACTGATTCCGAGCGCCGCCGCCACGCCGCCGCGCCAGCCCATCTGCACGCTGCGCCCGACGATATAGGCCGTGTCGGGTCCCGGCGTGATGTTGAGCAGGATGCCGGACAGGATGAAGAGCCAGAGGCCGTGGATACCGAGCATGAGTGGCTTTCGTTACTTGAACAGCGGCGTGCCCGGCACGAATGCGTCGAAGGCCGCCCAGAATTGCTGCCGGTAGCGATCCTGCTCCTGCAGGATCTCGTGACGGGAGCCGGCGATCACCAGATGCGAGCCGGCACGCAGGTGATAGGCGAATTCCTCGATGGCCGGCGTCGACACCACCTGGTCGTTGCTGGCCGCCAGCATCAGGATCGGCTGACGGATCTTCACGGGATAGCTGGCCTCGCGAAAGCCGTGCATCCCACGGATCGCCGTATCGGCCCAAGCCACCGTCGGCGAGCCGATGCCGAGCGTCGGATCCTCTTCGAGGATCGCCGCGTTGCGCGCATAGCGCACGGGATCGCTGGTCAGCTTGTTGTTGGGAAATGACGAGGTCCCGACCAGTTCGCCATTGCCTCCGGGAATGTAGTTGCCGCCCTGCCCGGTCCAGCGCATGACGCGCAACAGCAGCCGCGCCGGCAGTGACGTCGAGCGGCCCGGCAGATCGATCATCGGCGCCGACAGCACCATGCGGTCGAACCAGCGCTTGCCGGAATGCGCCACGCGCAGCATCACCGCGCCGCCCATCGAATGCGCCAGCGCAAAGTAAGGCGGCGGGCAATCCGGCATCACCACCTGCTGCACGAAGGCTTCGACGTCGATCTCGAAATCCGAGAAGCTGCGCACATAGCCCTTGCGGCCATCGCGCAACTGCCGCGACGAATGCCCCTGCCCACGCCAGTCGATCATCGCCACGGCGAAGCCGCGGTCGCGCAGATCGCGCACGGTCTCGAAATACTTCTCGATATATTCGCCGCGCCCGCTGAACACGCAGACCGTGCCCTTGCGCCCGGTCGTCGGCGCCCAGCGCGCAAAACGTAGTTCGACGCCGTCCGGCGTCTTGATGGTGCCGGACACGGCGCCCTCGGGAACGGGGTTGGCGGGAATCGAGACGAGCGTCATGGCGGGGGGACCGGTTAGGCGAAAAACGCGGGATTTCAAGGGCGGGAGACAGGTCGGCGCGAATCTTTCGGCCCCCCTTGCGAGCCGCCAGACCCCTCCCATATCAGCTTCATGCAGGCCTCTCTAGGCTGCATGACACGAAAGCCCGGCCCTTATGGCGGGCGGGTTATTGCAACAGTCGCTCAATGGAGGACTATCCTATGCGTAGCTATGATCTCACCCCGTTTTATCGTTCCACCGTCGGTTTCGACCGCCTGTTCAATCTGCTCGATCAGAGCACAGGTGACACAGCGCCGGGCTATCCGCCCTACAATATCGAGCGCACCGGCGAGAATGAATACCGTATCAGCGTTGCCGTTTCCGGCTTTGCGCAGAACGAGCTCTCCATCGTCGCGAAGGAAAATACGCTGACGATCAAGGGCGAGAAGGCCGCCAACGAGAATGGCGCCAAGGCCGAAGTGCTCTATCGCGGCATCGCCGCCCGTGCCTTCGAACGCGCCTTCCAGCTTGCCGATTTCGTACAGGTGAAGAACGCCTCGCTCGAGAACGGCCTGCTTCATGTGGATCTCGTCCGTGAGATCCCGGAAGCCAAGAAACCGCGCAGCATTCCGATTTCTACCAGCGCCGCGAGCGCGCCGCAGGTGGTCGACGGCTCGGCCGAGAAAGTCGCCGCGTAACCGGGACTTTGTAGTGTGAAGTAAGTGTAGTTGTAGAACGAAACGCCCCGGAGCGATCCGGGGCGTTTTTCTTGATTCCTCTCCAAGAGAAGTGCTGGAGGGCCCGGACTATTCCAGCCCCTGCGCAGGCGGCGGCGTTTCTGCGGCGGGCGGTGTCGCAGGCTTTGCTTCTGTTGCCGGCGGAGCCACCGTCGGGGCGACCGTGTCCTTCTTCTCCGGCACTGCCGACGGTGCAGGTGCAGTCCCCGTCGTCTCCGGCGCCTTCGTCTCGGCCGGCTTCTGCTCCGTCACGGCCGACTGCTGCACCGGCACTGCGGCCGGCGGCGTTTCAGGTGGTTTGACCGCCACGGGCGTAGTTTCGGCCGGCGCGACCGGCTTTGCAGGTGCTGCGACCGCGCGCACCGGTGGTCGCTTCGGCAGCGGCACAGTCGTTGCGCGGCTGGCGACTTTCGGCGCCGGCGTTGCCGTCCCGGCCGTAAACGGCGGGCGGCGATATTGCGGCAGGGTCGGCACTGCGCCCTGCGGGCCGTAACGCGTGTCGATTTCCTCGCTCATCCGGTCGCCCATACGATAGGCCGGAATGAAACGCAGAATGCGTCCGCTGCGCGCATCGATCACCAACCGGCCGTCCTCGCCGTCAAGGTCGATCGCCGCGACCGTGTAGATGAGGCCGCGCTGCTGCGGCATCCCGAGGGCAGAGAAGCCGGCCTCGCGCAGGATCGAATAGACCTCGCGCAGCGGCAGCACCGCCAGATCATAGCCGCGGCGCAACACGCCATAGGGGCGCGGCTCCGCATATTCCACGGGCGGCATGGCCGCATAGGGACCGCCGACATCGGATACCTGCGCCACAACGGCAACGTCGCCGCGCATCGGCGGCAGCGCCTGCGCCTGTGCAGCGCCACTCGCCAGCAACAGACCGGCCGAGGCCAGACATCCCACAAGTACCTTCATTGCATGCTCCTTCGACGCCCCCGCGCCCGGAGAGTATTCAACTTCCTGAACCTCACGCTTCGCTCGCCTGCCAGCACCGCTGCCACAGGCGTTAACGAGCAATGCGCAACCTCACCGCTGAATCCGGCAGCCCTTGGGCCAGCCTTTGGCCGGAACGCGGCACCTCCGGGCTGAATGTGTCCACGCAGCTTGGACAATTTGGCATGCGTTGTTGCTATGCGACGACGGACTCAAGCGCGCTTGTGTGCTAGATAAAAATTTGGCAAAGTCCTGGTTAGGACAGCATCACTGTCGCAATTTTTGGTGGCAAATCCGGCACAGGGTTTGCAACATAAGCAGGCGTCGCGACTAAAAAACACGCCTGCTGAGACGAAATGCCTTTAAGGCGAGATATGGGGTGGCCGCCGGGGACGATGGGCACCACCAGTCTGAATTCTGAAAACGAGGCTCGCAAGACGCGCGAGCGGTAGCCCGAACGGGTTCCGCGAGCGTCAAAGGTGCGCCGACAAGGGTGGCAGAACCCCGACGGGGGTTGAGAGGACGAAGATGAGCGGATCAGAGCACGAGCGCCAATTGATCGAAACCGGCACGCATTCGGCGGCCCCGGCTATCAAATCGGCTCACGTGAAAGACACCGCCATCAAACCGGAACTCCATACCTACCGTCCGCCGGCGCTGGGCCTCTATGACCCGTCGCAGGAAAAGGACGCCTGCGGTGTCGGCTTCATTGCCAACATCAAGGGCCGCAAGTCGCATCAGATCGTGTCTGACGCGATCAGCATCCTCTGCAACCTCGAGCACCGCGGCGCCACCGGCGCAGATCCGCGCTTTGGCGACGGCGCTGGTATTCTGGTGCAGATCCCGCACAAGTTCTTCGTCCGCAAGACGGCGGAACTCGGCTTCAGCCTGCCGGAGCCTGGCCAATACGCCATCGGCGCGCTGTTCATGCCGCGTGATACCGCGTGGCGGAAAGTCATTCAGGGCATCATCGGCGACCAGATCAAGGCCGAAGGCCTGAAGCTGCTCGGCTGGCGCGACGTGCCGACCGACAATGCGTCGCTCGGCGAAAGCGTGAAGCCGACCGAGCCTGCCAACATGCAGGTCTTCATCGGTATCGGCAAAGCCAAGATCGCCGACGAGGACGAGTTCGAACGTCGTCTCTACATTCTCCGCAAGTCGATCTCGCAGGCGATCTATCAGCGCCGCGAGCGCGGCCTCGCCGGCTACTATCCGTGTTCGATGTCGTGTCGCACCATCATCTACAAGGGCATGTTCCTCGCCGACCAGCTCGGCAGCTACTATGCCGACCTGCACGAAGAGGATTTCGAAAGCGCGCTGGCGCTGGTGCATCAGCGCTTCTCGACCAACACCTTCCCGACATGGTCGCTCGCGCATCCGTACCGCATGGTCGCGCATAACGGCGAAATCAACACGCTGCGCGGCAACGTCAACTGGATGGCGGCGCGTCAGGCGTCCATCGAGTCCGAACTCTATGGCAAGGACATCAGCCGTCTGTGGCCGATCTCCTATGAAGGCCAGTCGGACACTGCCTGCTTCGACAACGCGCTGGAATTCCTGGTGCAGGGTGGCTACTCGCTGCCCCACGCCGTGATGATGATGATTCCGGAAGCCTGGGCTGGCAATCCCCTGATGGATGAGCAGCGCCGCGCCTTCTACGAATATCACGCCGCGATGATGGAGCCGTGGGACGGTCCTGCTGCGCTCGCCTTCACCGACGGCCGCCAGATCGGCGCGACGCTGGACCGTAACGGTCTGCGCCCCGCACGTTATCTCGTCACCAAGGACGACCGCATCGTGATGGCGTCCGAAATGGGCGTGCTGGCGATTCCGGAAGAAGACATCATCACCAAGTGGCGTCTGCAGCCAGGCAAGATGCTGCTGGTCGACCTCGTCCAGGGCCGTCTGATCCCTGACGACGAGATCAAGGCGACGCTGGCCGCAAGTCATCCCTATAGCGAGTGGCTTGAACACACCCAGATCGTTCTGGAAGAACTCCCGGACGCGGCGGCCAAGGGCCAGCGCTCCAACCTGCCGCTGCTCGATCGCCAGCAGGCCTTCGGCTACACCCAGGAAGACGTCACCATCCTGCTGACGCCGATGGCGTCGCAGGGCGAGGAAGCGTCGGGTTCCATGGGCACCGACACGCCGATCTCGGCGCTGTCGAGCAAGCCGAAGCCGCTGTTCACCTATTTCAAGCAGAACTTCGCGCAGGTCACCAACCCGCCGATCGATCCGATCCGCGAAGAGCTCGTCATGAGCCTCGTCTCGATCATCGGACCGCGGCCGAACCTGTTCGACCTGCAGGGCGTTGCCACCACCAAGCGTCTCGAAGTGCGCCAGCCGATCCTGACCGACCAGGATCTCGAAAAGATCCGCTCGATCACCGATGTCGCCGAGTCGCACTTTGTCTCGCGCACCCTCGACACCACCTTCCATGCCGGTTTCGGCGCGGCAGGCATGGAGCAGGTGCTCGATGAACTCTGCGCCCGCGCCGAAGCCGCGGTGCGCGAAGGCGTCAACATCATCATCCTGTCCGACCGCATGGCCGGCTCGGATCGCATTCCGATCCCGTCGCTGCTGGCCTGCGCCTCGGTGCATCACCATCTGATCCGCACCGGCCTGCGCACCTCGGTGGGCCTCGTCGTCGAATCCGGTGAACCGCGCGAAGTGCATCACTTCGCCTGCCTCGCCGGTTATGGCGCCGAAGCGATCAACCCGTATCTGGCGTTCGAATCCATCATCGCCATGAAGGACCGGCTGCCGGTGCAGCTCGACGACTATGAAATCGTCAAGCGCTTCATCAAGTCGATCGGCAAGGGCCTGCTCAAGGTCATGTCGAAGATGGGCATCTCGACCTACCAGTCCTATTGCGGCGCGCAGATCTTCGACGCCGTCGGCCTGCGTCAGGAATTCGTGACCAAGTACTTCACAGGCACCCACACCAAGATCGAAGGCGTCGGCCTCGCCGAAATCGCCGAGGAGACCGTGCGTCGCCACAACGAGGCGTTCGGCGAGATCCAGATCTACAAGACGGCGCTCGATGTCGGCGGTGAATATGCCTATCGCAGCCGTGGTGAAGACCATGCGTGGAATGCGGAGTCGGTGTCGCTGCTACAGCATGCCGTGCGCGGCAACTCGCAGGATCGTTATCGCGCCTTCGCCAAGATCCTCAACGAACAGTCCGAGCGTCTGCTGACGCTGCGCGGCCTGTTCAAGATCAAGACGGCCGAGGACGAGAAGCGCAAGCCTGTGTCGCTCGACGAAGTCGAATCCGCCGCGGACATCGTCAAGCGCTTTGCGACGGGCGCCATGTCCTACGGCTCGATCTCGCGCGAGGCGCATACCACGCTGGCCATCGCCATGAACCGGATCGGCGGCAAGTCGAACACCGGCGAAGGCGGCGAGGAGTCGGATCGCTACAAGCCGATGCCGAATGGCGACAGCATGCGTTCGGCGATCAAGCAGGTCGCGTCCGGCCGTTTCGGCGTCACCACGGAATATCTCGTCAATTCCGACATGATGCAGATCAAGATGGCGCAGGGCGCGAAGCCCGGCGAAGGCGGTCAGTTGCCCGGCCACAAGGTCGACGCGACGATTGCCGCCGTGCGCCACTCGACCCCGGGCGTTGGTCTCATTTCGCCGCCGCCGCATCATGACATCTATTCGATCGAAGACATCGCGCAGCTGATCTACGACCTCAAGAACGTCAATCCGACGGGCCAGGTCTCGGTCAAGCTGGTGTCGGAAATCGGCGTCGGCACGGTCGCCGCGGGCGTCGCCAAGGCGCGCGCGGACCATGTGACCATCGCCGGCTTCGAAGGCGGCACCGGCGCATCGCCGCTGACCTCGATCAAGCATGCGGGTTCGCCGTGGGAAATCGGTCTTGCCGAAACCCATCAGACCCTCGTGCGTGAACGGCTGCGCAGTCGCATCATTGTCCAGGTCGACGGTGGCTTCCGCACCGGCCGTGACGTCGTCATCGGCGCGCTCCTCGGCGCCGACGAATTCGGCTTCGCCACCGCGCCGCTCATCGCGGCCGGCTGCATCATGATGCGCAAGTGCCATCTCAACACCTGCCCGGTCGGCGTCGCCACCCAGGATCCGGTGCTGCGCAAGCGCTTCACCGGCCAGCCCGAGCACGTCATCAACTACTTCTTCTTCGTCGCCGAGGAAGTCCGCGAGATCATGGCCCAGCTCGGCTATCGCAACTTCGACGAGATGGTCGGCCAGGTGCAGATGCTCGACCAGTCGGCCCTGGTGTCGCACTGGAAGGCCAAGGGTCTCGACTTCTCCAAGCTGTTCGTGCGCCAGCCCGAACTGCCCGGCCAGAAGATCTATCACACCGAGGATCAGGACCATCACCTGGAAGCCGTGCTCGATCGCGAGTTGATCAGGCAGGCGCAGCCCGCGCTCGACCGCGGCGCGCCGGTGAAGATCGACACCAAGATCAACAGCACCAACCGTTCGGCCGGCGCCATGCTGGCGGGCTCGGTGGCCAAGATCTATGGCCATGCCGGCCTGCCCGATGACACCATCAAGGTGTCGCTGAAGGGCACCGCCGGTCAGGCCTTCGGCGCCTGGCTGTGCAAGGGCATCACCTTCGATCTCGAAGGCGAAGGCAACGACTATGTCGGCAAGGGTCTCTCGGGCGGCAAGATCATCGTGCGCCCGCCCGCCCATTCCGCCATCGTTCCGGAAGAGTCGATCATCGTCGGCAACACCGTGATGTACGGCGCCATTGAAGGCGAATGCTACTTCCGCGGCGTCGCCGGCGAGCGTTTCGCCGTGCGTAACTCCGGTGCTGTGGCCGTCGTCGAAGGCGCAGGCGATCACTGCTGCGAATACATGACCGGCGGCATCGTCGTGGTGCTGGGCAAGACCGGCCGTAACTTCGCAGCCGGCATGTCGGGCGGCGTGGCTTACGTGCTCGATGAAACCGGCGACTTCCCGAAGCTGTGCAACATGGCGATGGTTGAACTCGAACCGGTCCTCTCGGAAGAGATGATCGCCGAGAACACCTATCACCACTCCGGCGATCTCGAAGCCCATGGCAAGGTTGACGTGTTCGCCAACCTGCTCGACTCCGATATCGAGCGTCTGCATGTGCTGATCACGCGTCACGCGAAATATGCCGGCTCGGCCAAGGCTGTGATGATCCTCGCGGACTGGAAAACCTGGCTGCCGAAATTCCGCAAGGTGATGCCGGTCGAGTACCGCCGCGCGCTGCGCGAGTTAAAAGCGAAAAGCGCCGAGGCCGAACCGCAGATCGCGATCGGCGCGTAAGGAAAAGGCCCTCATGGTGAGGAGGCGCGCAGCGCCGTCTCGAACCATGAGGGACAAATCACGCATCCTTCGAGACGCGGCCAAGTGGCCGCTCCTCAGGATGAGGACGGAATTTGGAACTTAAGAGTTCAGAGGCGTCAGTTGTAATGGGCAAGATCACGGGTTTTCTGGAAATCGATCGTCACGACCGCAAGTACGCGCCGGTTACCGAGCGCCTGAAGGGCTATAACGAGTTCGTCATTCCGCTCAGCGAGAAAGACACCCGCGATCAGGCCGCACGCTGCATGAATTGCGGCATTCCCTATTGCCACGGCACCGGCTCGGTTCAGCCCGGCACGCCCGGCTGCCCGGTCAACAACCAGATCCCGGACTGGAACGACCTCGTCTATAGCGGCAACTGGGAAGAAGCCTCGCGCAACCTGCACTCGACCAACAACTTCCCGGAATTCACCGGCCGCATCTGTCCGGCACCGTGCGAAGCCTCGTGCACGCTGAACATCGATGACAACCCGGTCACCATCAAGACCATCGAATGCGCCATCGTCGACAAGGCATGGGACAATGGCTGGCTGAAGCCGCAGGTCTCCGCCGTGAAGACCGGCCGCAAGGTCGCCGTGATCGGCGCCGGTCCCGCCGGCATGGCCTGCGCGCAGCAGCTCGCGCGCGCCGGCCACGACGTCCATGTCTATGAGAAGTTCGCCAAGGCCGGCGGCCTGATGCGTTACGGCATTCCCGACTTCAAGATGGAAAAGCACATCATCGATCGCCGCGTCGCGCAGATGGAAGGCGAAGGCGTCACCTTCCATTACGGCCGCACTGTCGGCGGCACCTCGCCCGGCGCGATCGATCCCGCCGAACTGCTCAAGGAATATGAAGCCATCGCGCTGACCGGCGGCGCCGAGCACGGCCGCGACCTGCCGATCCCCGGCCGCGAATTCGACGGCATCCATTTCGCCATGGACTTCCTGCCGCAGCAGAACCGCCGCGTCGGCAACGAGCCGCTCGGCGACGTCAAGGAGATCCTGGCCGGTGGCAAGCATGTCGTCGTCATCGGCGGCGGCGACACCGGCTCCGACTGCATCGGCACCAGCCTGCGTCAGGGTGCATTGTCCGTGACCCAGCTCGAAATCATGCCGGCTCCGCCCGAGCACGAGAACAAGGGCCTCACCTGGCCGAACTGGCCGCTGAAGATGCGGACCTCGTCGAGCCAGGCCGAAGGCGCCAAGCGCGAATTCGCCGTGCTGACGCAAAGCTTTGAAGGCGCCGACGGCAAGGTCACCAAGCTGAACTGCGTGCAGGTCGACGACAAGTTCAAGCCGATCCCCGGCTCGGAATTTGCGCTGCAGGCCGATCTCGTGCTGCTGGCGATGGGCTTCGTCCACCCCGTCCACGAAGGCATGCTGAAGACCCTCGGCGTCGAACTCGACCAGCGCGGCAATGTCCGCGCCGCGACGACGGACTTCGCGACCTCGCTGCCGAAGGTGTTCTCCGCCGGCGACATGCGCCGCGGCCAGTCGCTGGTGGTCTGGGCGATCCGCGAAGGCCGCCTGTGTGCGCGTGCGATCGATCAGGCACTGATGGGGACGACGACGCTGCCGAGATAGTGGTTGTGCCTAGCCCTCCCCTTGCGGGGAGGGCTAGAGCCGATCGACATTCAGGATTCCCAAGAGGTTCAATCGCTGATTCATAGGGCTCCATGATTTGCACGGAGCAAGTGATGGGGGCGAAGCGCTACGAATTGAATGAGGCGCAGTGGGTGAAGATTTCTCCGCTGCTGCTGGGCAAGGCTGGCGACGCAGGACGCACAGCGACTGATAACCGCCTATTCGTGAACGGCTGTTTGTGGGTTCTGCGCTCGGGTGCGCATTGGTGCGACCTGCCGGAACGGTACGGCAAGTGGAAGACGGTACATCGGCGGTTCAGCCGCTGGTGCCATGCCGGGGTCTGGGAACGCGTGTTCACAGCCCTGACGGCAGACCGGGATAATCAGTATCTGATGATCGACAGCACCATCGTTCGCGCTCACCAGCAGGCTGCGGGCGGAAAAGGGGGGCTAAAGATCAGGCGCTGGGGCGTTCCCGAGGTGGACTGACCACGAAGATCCATATGCTGGCCGATACACTTGGTCGCCCGCTCCGCTTCATCATCACAGCCGGACAGGCTGGCGACGTCACCCAGGCGCCTGCCTTGCTCCAGGGCCAGACCGGCGAAGCCGTGCTTGCCGACAAGGCCTATGACAGCAACGCGCTGCGCGCGATCATCGCCGATATGGGGGCAACAGCGGTCATCCCGTCCAACCGAACCCGCAAGGTCATCATTCCGCACGACATCAACGTCTACAAGCAGCGCAATCGGATCGAGCGCTGCTTCTGCCGACTCAAACACTTCCGGCGCTTCGCCACACGCTATGACAGACGAACCTCGCACTTTGCTGGCTTCATCCACCTCGCCGCAGCAATGATCTGGAACCAATGAATGTCGATCGGCCCTAGGCCGACGAGCCGGGGGGTCGAAATGCCCGAAGCCGCTTGGAGCGACTGATCGCGGCCGCCCCCGTTATCTGATCTGGATATAGTCTGTCGGAATGGCCGTCGTGAATTTCATCTCTTCCATGGCGATGGCCGAACTGATGTCGGAAAATTCCAGTCGCTTGATCATGCGCTGATAGACGGCGTCGTAGGTTTCGACATCCGGCACCACGATGCGCAGCAGGTAATCGGCCTCACCCGTCAGCCGCCAAGCCTCGACGATTTCGGGGATGTCCGCGATGACCTTCCGAAATGCCTGCAGCCAGTCGGCACCGTGACGCGGCGCCTTCACCGATACGAACACCGTCATCGAGACATTGACCTTGCGTCGATTCAGCAGCGCCACCCGGCGCATGATGACGCCGTCTTCGTCGAGCCGCTTGATCCGGCGCCAGCAGGGCGCGGTACTCAGGCCGACCCGCTCTGCAATCGTCGCGATCGGCACCGAGGCATCCGCCTGTAGGATTTCAAGAATCCGCCGATCGATCAGATCCATTGCCCACGTCCCAAATGAAATTGCCGTGTACCGCCATATTGAGCATTAAAATATTGCAGAATGGCTCGTTGACGTAACCAGTTTGCCAAGAAATCGGCAATCTTGAAAACATATGGGCGAATTTTTCTTGCGATGATCGCTATGATTCGGCCGGACGCGATGAACAGAAGGCCACGGACATGCGGACGATCGGACTCTTGGGCGGGATGAGCTGGGAAAGCACAGCGGTGTATTACCGGCGCATCAACGAACAGGTTCGCCGCCGCATGGGTGGACTGCACTCGGCCAAGGTGATCATGCACTCGGTCGATTTCGAGCGCATCGTGTCCCTTCAAAAGGCTGATGCGTGGGATGCCGCCGGCGACGAGCTTGCATCGCTTGCCCGTGGACTGGAGACTGCGGGCGCGGATTGCGTCCTGATCTGTACCAACACCATGCATAAACTTGCCGATATCGTGCAGGGGGCCGTCTCGATCCCGCTGCTGCACATTACGGACGAGACCGGATCGGCTGTCCGCGCTGCCCATTGCCGGAGGCCTTTGCTGCTGGCCACGCGCTATACGATGGAACAGGATTTCTATCTGGCGCGCTTGCGTGGTGACTTTGGACTGTCGCCGATGGTCCCGGACGCGGAGGACCGCGCGGCGGTCCACGGCATCATCTTCGGCGAGTTGTGTTGCGGCCTTGTGCGCGACACCTCCCGGCAGCGCTATCTCGATGTCATCGCCCGAGCCAAAGCGGCGGGTGCAGACAGTGTGATCCTTGGTTGCACGGAAATCGGCCTGTTGATTGGTCAGCAACATTTCGATCTTCCGGCCTTCGACTCCACGCTGATCCATGCCGACGCGGCGGTAGCGTTCGCTCTGGACAGAGAAGACACGCCGCAAAGCCATGCGGCATGAGACGTTCACCGAGACGTTAAGGCCGCGCCGCGGCACCGGGCTGGCGAGCCGTCAGCATCATGATAGGCTTCGGCAGATTTCAAATTCCAAGGAGACGTGTGATGTCGACGAAAAAATTGACGGGGTCGTTCGTTGCCCTGATCACCCCGTTCAATAAAAACGGCTCGGTGGACTTCGAAGCGTTTCGCAGCCTGCTCGCCTTCCATCGGGATCACGGCACCTCGGCCGTTCTGATCATGGGATCGACCGGCGAAAGCTCGATGCTGTCGCAGGACGAGAAGAAACAGATCATCGTCGAAACCGCAAAGATGAAGACGGCCGGGATGCCGATCTTCTTCGGCTGCACCGGCAACAACACCGAGACGACCATCGCGAATGTGCGCTTCGCCAAGGATAATGGCGCGGATGGCGCGATCCTTGCGGCGCCGGCCTATATCTGCGCGCCCGAAGCCGATATCGAGGGCTTCTTTCTGGACGTTGCCGATGCCACCGACCTGCCGCTCGGCATCTACAACAATCCGCCGCGGGTGAAGAGCGACCTCAACTGGGATCACCTGCTGCGCATCTTCAAGCATCCGAACTATGTCGTTCACAAGGAATCCACCGGCCGCGTCGGCCAGGTGGCGCAGGTCCTGGCCGGCAAGCCGACAGTCTCCGTAATGTGCTGCGATAGCCCCAATCTCGGGCTCGTGGTGCCTACCATGAGCCTCGGCGGCCATGGTACCGCCAATATGACCGGAAATCTTGCACCGGCAGAGCTGGCGACCATCTCCACGCCGTGGACGAGCTACGACGAGGCCGAGGGATTCAGGAATGCCTATCTGGGACTGCTGCCGCTGCTCCACTACACTTATTCGGCGATCAATCCTGTTGCGGTGAAGTCGCTGATGAAGGCTCTCGGCATGCCCGCGGGAGATCTGCGCAAGCCCCTGAACAATCTGGACGGTGAAGCCCTCGCCAAGGGCATCCGCATCATCCAGGAGCTCGAGCTCGACAAGAAATACGGCTACAAGATCAAGCCGCTCTCCGCCGTCGCGGCCTGACGATGGATCTCGGTATACGCGGCCGCAAGGCTCTGCTGAGCGGCGCGAGCCGCGGTCTCGGAAAAGCCTGCGCCATGGCGCTGGCCCAGGAGGGGGTCGACGTCACCATCGTCGCCCGGACCCGCGATGTTCTGGAAGCCGCTGCCGACGAGATACGCGCGGCAACCGGCGTGACCGTCACCGCCGTGACGGGTGACATCGCAACGATGGACGGCCGGACCGCTGCGCTTTCGGCCTGCCCCGACCCTGACATTCTCGTCAACAATGCCGATGGCCCGGTCCCCGGCGATTTCAAGAAGTGGACACGCGACGACTGGATCTCGGCGCTCGACAGCATGATGCTGTGCCACATCGAAATGATACGGCTGACGCACGAAGGCATGATGGCACGCGGCTTCGGCCGCATCGTCAACATCGTCTCGCGCAGTGTGAAGATCCCGCAGATCGAGCTTGGGCTGTCCAACGGCGCACGCTCGGGCCTGGTGGGGTTCGTTGCCGGCTTGGCACGGCAAACGGTTGCCAACAACGTCACCATCAACAATCTGCTGCCCGGCATCTTCGACAGCGACGCGCAGCGTCGGCATATCGAAGGCATGCTCGACGACACCGACAAATCGTTTCAGCAAATCTGGGACGACCGCGCGCGCGGCAATCCAGCAAAACGATACGGCAGACCAGCAGAGTTCGGCGCCTATTGCGCCTATCTCTGCTCGGAACATGCCGCATTCATCACAGGGCAAAACCTGCTGATCGACGGAGGAAGCTACCCGGGGACGTTCTGATCCCGCATCTCTTTCAGCCGGCTTTGGAGTATCCTTGATGAAACGCCTATCTGTTTTCATGGTGTTGAGCAGTCTCTGCGCACTCATCGCAGTACAGGCCTCGGCACAGACCTACCCCAACCACAGCGTCAGCATCGTGGTGCCTTACCCGGCCGGCGGCTCTGTCGACGGTGTCGCACGCATCGTCACCCAGAAGCTGAATGAAACGCTTGGTCAGCATTTCATCGTTGACAATCGGGCCGGCGGCGCCGGGGGCATCGTCGGCGCGAACTATGTCGCCAAGGCTGCCGCCGATGGCTACACGCTGCTGCTGACGGCATCGATCCACGTCATCACACCGTTCCTGAACAAATCTGTCCCCTATGACGTGGTCAAGGATTTCACGCCAATCACGCTCATCGCGTCGACGCCATTACTGGTGAGCACGAGTCCAAATGTGCCGACCAATAACTTGAAGGACTTCTTCGATCTGGTTCGCAGTAATCCCGACAAATATACGTTCGGTACATCGAGCTTCGGGTCGGCCGGACATCTTGCCACCGAGCTGCTCAAACGCGATGCCGGTCTCGATACGCTGGTGATCGCCTACAAGGGTGCCAGCCCCGCGCTGAATGATCTGATGGGCGGGCAGATCCAGCTGATGGTCGACCCGATGCTGTCATCGCTGCCGCTCGCGCAGGGCAAAGCGATCAAGGCGCTGGCGATCACCAGTGCGAAGCGTTCGCCAGCCGCGCCGGAGATCCCGACCGTTGCGGAAGCCGGCATGACCGGTTTCGAATTCGTGTCCTGGTACGGCCTGTGGGCACCGAAGAACCTGCCTCCGGAATTGATCGTCCGGCTGCAGTCGGAAGTTGCCAGGATCGTCGCGATGCCCGACGTCAAGGAACGTTTGCTGACGCTCGGCTTCGAGCCGATCGGCTCATCGACCGAGGACTTCACAAAATATATCGCCAGTGAGATGGATAAGAACGGCAAGATTATCCGCGACGCCAAGATCAAGAGCGAATGATCGGGATCGGACCGCTGTCATGAAAGTCCTGGTGCTGGGCGCAGGCGTGGTCGGCACGACCTGCGCCTGGTATCTGGCGAAGGCCGGTCACGAGGTCACCGTGGTCGACCGTCAGCCCGGTCCGGCGCTGGAAACGAGCTTTGCAAATGCCGGCGGCGTATGCCCGAGTTTCGCTGGGCCATGGGCGGCGCCTGGCATGCCGTTGAAAGTGGCGCGCTGGCTGTTCGCGGCGCATGCGCCATTGATGCTGCGGCCACGCATGGATCCGCATCAGTGGCGCTGGCTTGTGGCCTTCGTGGGCAATTGCACGGCGGAGCGATTTGCCTGCAACAAAACGCGAATGCAGCGCATTGCGCATTACAGCAAGGCCTGTCTGGTCGCTTTGCGCGCCGAGACCGGCATCGCCTATGACGAAGGCACGGGTGGAGTCCTGCAAGTTTTCCGGACGCAGGACGAGATAGACGGCGGTGCGCGCGCGGCGAGCATCCTGCAATCGTTCGGCATTGCCCACCGCATCGTCGATGCAGATGAAGTCCGGCAGATCGAGCCGGCGCTTGCCAGTTCGACCGTCTCCATTGCGGGCGGCCTTCACCTGCCATCCGACGAGACAGGCGATTGCCACCTGTTCACGAGCCGTCTCACGGAGCTGTTGCGCCAGCGCGGCGTCAGCTTTCAGTTTGACGCCAGGATCGAGCGGCTGGTGGTGGACGGCGGTAGGCTCGATCACGTGGTAACCGATCGCGGGCTGCTTCGCGCCGATATCACCGTCGTCGCACTTGGCAGCGAGGCACCGTTGCTATTGCGGCCCGTCGGTCTCCATCTGCCGATCTATCCGGTCAAAGGCTATGCGGTGACGCTGCCGATCGACGATGACGACATGGCTCCGCGCTCCTCGGTCATGGACGAGCACAGCAAGGTCATGATCACGCGGCTCGGCAATCGGATCCGGGCGGCCGGCGTCGCCGAAGTCGCCGGCTACGATCGCACCGCCACGCCGCAGCAGTGCAAGGCGGTCGAAACGGTCGTGCGTGATCTGTTTCCTGCCGCCTCGGCTGGAGGCGACGTGCAGAACTGGGCAGGCCTGCGGCCCATGACCCCTGACGGACCGCCATATCTTGGCCGCACGCCCATCGACAATCTGATCCTCAATCTCGGTCAGGGGTCCAACGGGTGGACGCAGGCCTGCGGCTGCGGCCAGATCATCGCGGACATCGTCTCCGGCAAGCCTCCCGAGATCGATATGGAGGGGCTGACCTACCCTCGCCGGTAGTCGCGGTCCCTCATCGATCCCAAACTGCTCCATCGACCTCGATCACCAGACACTCACGGACGACACGAAATCCCCGATGATGTGTGCGATCGGTGCCTGCCGCCCAAGGTCGGCGCAAATTATTTTCCTATTGCAGAGGCAATTTGTTTGGACTATATTCCCTATACCCCGTCCAACGAGGGGCGCTTCTCGAGGGCGTCTTTGGAGGTGGGACAGGGTGCGGCGCCCGCGGACGTGCCTCGCAAGCATGGACTCGGGAGGTCGGGGGTCACCGTCCGGGCCCACTACGGGGCTCTGCCGCTAGAGTGCGGCTGGACGTGGCACTGGCGAACGGCGGGAAACCGTCGGGATGACGAACCTGCGGGTTCGTGCCTTTGCCCGGAAGAACGGTCCTCTGGACAGAAATCGCCGCGATGGAGCGCCGAAAGGCGTGCGCGCACCGGAGGTCGCTGTCGCAGGCGGCCGACGGGACGCGCCACTGAATACAAAGTAGCGCTTTTCGGCGCTCTATCCCCCTCACTTCAGGCGGGGGACCACCGGAAGGCCAACTTGCGCGGCGGCGCGGGACAGACGGCGCGTGCGCGCATCGATCCCATTTACGACCAGGACTCGCGCAGCGCGACCGGATGCGCGGCGCATCTCAGGGTGGGTAGTCAGCAACCTCCGGACACGCTAAGCGGATGTCATCCCGTCGGTTCATCCTTCCAAACGTGTTGTCCCTTCCCGCATGAAATTCCTGCTTATTCCGCTCGGCCTCGTGGCGCTCACCGCACAGGCCCATGCTAGCGATGCCCGCTTCATGGCGGCCCTCGGCAAGCTCGATCCCAAGACCCGGCTGGAGCAGGTCTGCGATTTCGAGGCGATGCGCAGGATCAGCAAGGGCGGGCCGCGCGTCGAGCGCGCCAAATCCGATGCGCTGATGCCGCCGCAGCATCTCGGCAATACGATGATCGCCAAAGGCGGCGCCTATCGCGCAGGCGGCAAATGGATGCAGGTCGCCTTCACCTGCAAGGCGACGCCGGACCACAAGACAGTGCTGGATTTCACCTACAGGACGGGAACGGTCATTCCGCCCGCCAAATGGCAGTCGCTCTGGAAGTAATCCAGGCCGTCAGGCATTCACCCTGCCGCTAAAAGTTCCGGGATTTGCTTGACGTTAACGCCGGGCGGCGCTTGATGGCGGGATCGCGGCTGCCCGCTTGCGGCCCGAATCCGGTAGTATGTCGAGCGGGAACCTGGGTCTGCGGACCCTGCGATTGCGGTCGAGGCGCATGTCACAGAAGCCCAACTTGCCGAGATGGCGGATCGACCACTGGCGTGCCGAAAAGGGCACGCTGATGGTGCTCGCCGTCGCTTTGGGTCTCCTGATCGGCATCGTGGCTCCCGCATCCGCACAGTTTTTCGGTTTCGGCGGTCCGCAGCAACCTCCGCCGCGTCCGCAGCGCAACGTGCCGCAAGGCGGCGGTGGCGGCTTCGGCTGGTTCGGCGGCGGCAATGACACCCCGTTTTTTGCGCCGTTCCAGCAGCAGCAGGCACCAAAGCGCTCCGCTCCGCGCGAGGACTATTCGCGCGCGCCATCGCCGGAAAAACGCGATGCCCCGGCCGAGCGCAACGTGCTGGTGCTCGGCGACAGCATGGCCGACTGGCTCGCTTACGGCCTCGAGGACGCCTATGCCGAACAGCCCGACATGGGCGTGATCCGCAAGCACAAGACCGTCTCCGGCCTGCTGCGCTATCAGCCGAAGGGCGATCCGGCCGATTGGGCCGCGGCGGCCAAGGGCATTCTCGCCACCGAGAAGCCCGATGCCATTGTCGTCATGCTCGGCCTCAATGACCGTGTCGCGATCCGCGAGCCGGACAAAGCCACCGATAAGAAGGGCGCCAAAAAAGACAGCGCCGCCGAAGTGAAACCCGGCGACAAGCCGGCCGAGCCGGAAGCTGACGATGCGGATATTCCCGATCCCGGTTCGATCGTCACCGAGCGCGGCGCGCGCACCGGCGGCATGGTCGATTTCCGCGACGAGCGCTGGGGCGAACTCTACTCGAAGAAGATCGAGGAGATGATCAATGTCGTGAAGGCGAAGGGCGTGCCCGTGCTGTGGGTCGGCCTGCCGGCGGTACGCGGCACCAAGGCGACCGCCGACATGCTCTATCTCGACAATCTCTATCGCGACGCCGCGACCAAGGCCGGCATCACCTATGTCGATATCTGGGACGGCTTCGTCGACGAGGCCGGCCGCTTCCTGCAGCAGGGCCCGGATTTCGAGGGCCAGATCCGCCGGCTGCGTGCGGCCGACGGCGTCTATTTCACCAAGGCCGGCGCCCGCAAGATGGCGCATTACGTCGAGCGCGAGATCACCCGTTTGCTCTCCGGCCGCTCCGCGCCGATCGCGCTGCCGAGCGAGCCTGCGACGCCGGACCTCAATGCCGTGCCCGGCGCGACGCCGCCGCGTCCGCTGGCAGGTCCCATCGTGCCATTGGTCGCCTCCTCCGTCGGCACCGATCAACTGCTCGGCGGCCCCGGCGTGAAGCCGGTGAGTGTCGATGCGCTGGTGGCGCGCGTATTGGTGAAGGGCGAGCCGCTCTCAGCGCCCGCCGGCCGCGCCGATGACTTTGCATGGCCGCGCCGCGAGATCGGCCGCGAACAGGCCAAGGGCGATGTGCCCGTAGCTGCAGTCACCCCGACCACATCAGGCACGAGCGGCGCGACTGCTGCGGCGACCGGACCGGACGGCATCGTCCCCGTGATGGCGCCACCGACCGCGCCGAAGAAGAAGCCGAAACCCGTGATCGCCACCGAAACGCCGTCATCCTTCGGTAGTTTCTTCGGGTTCGACGATGCGCCGCGGCGCGCGCCCGTCCAGCAGGCGCCCCAGCGCCCCCGCCCGGCCCAAGCACCGGGCCCGCGCCCGCCGGCCAATGTGGGCCCCGCCGCCTCCGCCCCCTCCGGTTTCTTCACGCGCTAACCGCGCGAAGAATTCCAACGCGAAATTTCAGAGTCAAAAAAATCCCTCAGCCTTTGCGGGCTGAGGGATTTTTGCTTCTTATACGTTTTCTCGAACACAACTGCTGACGCTTCTGCGGCGTCCGTTATGTCGGCCGCGATCTGCGATCAATAGCCGAAACGGTTCGGACGACGGCGCGGCGGACGCGTCATCAGCATCGCCAGCGCAAAGCCGATACCACCTGCGATCATCAGCGAGCCCAGCGGATTGTCGCGGACCTTGTCGGTGATCGCCTGCGTGCCGTCGCGATAGATGTCGCTGTCGAGTGCATCCTTGGCATAGCTGGTGGCGGCGTCCGATGCGTCGCGCACGGCATCCTTGGCTTGGCCATACAGGTTCTGCACGGTGCCCGTCGCTTCGCGCGCGCGGCCCGAGGCTTCAGTCCGCTCGTCGCCCGTGGCTCGGCCGATTACACCTTCAACCTTGCCGGCCGCATCCTTGGCTGCGCCCGCAATACGGTCCTTGTCCATGTCCATTACTCCGTGAGGAAATTCTCGCCGGTGTAATGCCTGAAGCCAGTACTGGTTCCGTCGCGATGCAGGCGCCGTGAATTTAAAGGATCAAACCGCCATCGACGACCAGCGTATGACCGCAAACATAGGATGACAGCGGCGACGCGAGGAACAATGCAGCGCCGGCTATGTCGGCAGGCGTGCCGAGACGCTGCAGCGGGATCTTCGCGATCGCCCCCTCCAGCCGCTTCGGATTGGCGGTCGTGACCTTTGTCATCTTGGTGTCAACGAGCCCGGGCGCGATGCCGTTGACACGGATGCCGTCTTCCGACCACGCCTGCGCCAATGTGCGCGTGAGCCCAACTGCGCCGGTCTTCGACGCATTGTAGGAGGGATTGCCCTTGGTGGCATGATAGGCCGCGGTCGAGCTGACGATGATCAGGCGCCCGTTGCTTGCTTTCAGCTGCGCATGAAACTTCGTCGCGCAACCCATCAGGCTCATCAGGTTGACTTCCATCACCTTGCGAAAGCCATCCATTTCGAACTCACCGCGGCGATAGATCACAGCACCCTGCGCGAGGATCAGCACATCGACCCGATCGAGCTTCGGATCGAAGGCGTCGATGGCCGACGCGCTGCCAACATCGAGCTGACTGTAGCCGAGGCCGTCGAGATCGGAACCTTCATCGATCGTGTAGTCGCTGGCCTTGGCGCGCGTACCGCACACATGCACGCGTGCGCCGCGCGCACGAAACGCCTGCGCCATACCATTGCCGATGCCGCTGGATCCTCCGACGATGAGCACCTGCTGGCCGCTGAAATCGAGTTCGTTCATCCCTGATCGTCCTTCTTGATTTTATCGGCACATGTTTGACCGCGCCGACGATCGGTGCAAGCCTTCAATCAAGCCTCACCATGAAGGCGCAAAATTCGGAGGATGCCTTGTCGGATTACAAACAACTCAGCCGCTCGGTGCGCGGCCTCACAGTTCTCGTCACCGGCGCTGCAAGCGGCATGGGCCGCGCGACGGCGCGCGTGTTCGGCGACGAAGGCGCCAATGTTGCCGTCACGGATATTTCGGCGGACGGGATTGCCGCGGTGTCGGGTGCGATCACATCAGGCGGCGGCAGCGCACACGCATGGACCCTCGATGTCGCCGATCCCGATCGCATCCGCACAGTGGTTAGCGACGTCGCTGCGCATTTCGGCGGCCTCGATATCATCGTCAACAATGCCGGCATCTCGGTGAGCACCGCGATCGACCAGGACGGCTATGACGCCGCATGGGATCGCGCCATCGCGGTGATGCTCACCTCGCATCAGCGCATCATCCGCGCCGCGCTGCCGCACCTGCGCAAATCACCATCGCCGCGGATCGTCAACATCGCGTCCACCGAAGCGCTCGGCGCCACCGCACTGCACAGTCCCTATTCCGCAGCAAAAGCCGGCGTCACGGGTCTCACGCGCTCGCTCGCGGTGGAGCTCGGCCGCGACGGCATCACTGTGAACTGCATCTGTCCCGGCCCAATCACGACGGGCATCACCGAGCGTATCAGCGACGAACACAAGGCAATCTTTGCCAAGCGCCGCACTGTACTGCGCCGTTATGGCGATCCCGAAGAGGTCGCGCATATGACGCTAAGTCTGTGCCTGCCGGCCGCGTCCTATATCACAGGCGCGGTGATCCCGGTCGACGGCGGCCTCATGGCACGCAATGCCTGACGGCATTCACGCCGGTTGACTTCGCAACTTGCGGGCGTAGCATTTTTCTCAAGCGGCACGGCATCGCTGGAAGCCGCAATCGAATGGGTCAACCATTCCACACGGAGGAAATCTGCAATGCCCGTGACGATCCGCAAACTGCATCCCTTGTTCATCGGCGAGGTGACCGGCGTCGATCTGACCAAGCCGGTCAGCCCTGATGACGCCGTTGCCATCGAGCGCGGCATGGATGACTACGCCGTCTTAATATTCCCGAAGCAGGATATCACCGACGAACAGCAACTCGCTTTCGCACAGAATTTCGGCGAGCGCGAAAATCGAAAAGGCGGCTCCGTCACCAAGAAGGAAGATTACCGGCTGACATCGGGGCTTGCAGATGTGTCCAATCTCGGCAAGGACGGCAAGCCGCTACCGAAAGACAGCCGCGCTCATCTCTTCAATCTGGGCAACTGCCTGTGGCATTCGGACAGCTCCTTCCGGCCGATTCCGGCAAAATTCTCGTTGCTGTCGGCGCGCGTGGTCAATCCGAAGGGTGGCAATACCGAATTCGCCGACATGCGCGCGGCCTATGATGCGCTCGACAACGACACCAAGGTCGAGATCGAGGACATGATCTGCGAACATTCGCTGATGACCTCGCGCGGCGCGCTCGGCTTTCTCGACTACACCGACGAAGAGAAGGAAATGTTCAAGCCGGTACTGCAGCGGCTTGTGCGTACGCACCCGGTGCATGGCCGCAAATCACTCTATCTCTCATCCCATGCCGGCGCGATCCAGGGCATGTCGGTGCCCGAAGCCCGCGTGTTGCTGCGCGATCTCAACGAGCATGCCACGCAGCCGCAATTCGTCTATGTCCACAAATGGACGCTGCATGACCTCGTGATGTGGGACAATCGCCAGACCATGCATCGCGTCCGCCGCTACGACCAGTCGCAACCGCGCGACATGCGCCGGGCCACAGTCGCCGGCAATGCGCCGACGGTGGCGCAGCAGGCGGCGGAATAACCTGCCGTCAAAGACAGGCGCGCCGCACGATGCAGCGCGCCTGTGTGCGTTCTAGATCCGCTCGATCTTTGCCTTCTCCAACACCTCGCCCCAACGCTTCACGTCGGAGGCGAGGAGATCGATGACCTCCTTCGGCTGCGAGGCCTTAGCCTGGCTACCGAGCGACAGCAGCCGCTCCTTCACGCTCTCATCCTTGAGCAGTGTGACCGTCGCAGCGTTCAACTTTGCCACGACGTCGTCGGGAAGGCCGACCGGGCCAACGAGGCTGTACCAGCCCGGCGCGGCGTAGCCGGGAAAGCCCGCTTCGGCCACGGTGGGAATATCGGGGAAAGACGGGAAGCGTTCAGCCGTCGTCACGGCGAGTGCGCGGAACTTGCCGGCCTTGATCTGCTCGATCATCGAGATCGGCGGATCGACCATGAAGTCGATGCGCCCCGCGAGGACCTCGACAACGGCCTGAGCGCCGCCGCGAAACGGAATGTGCTGAAACTTCACGCCGGCCAACTGCCCGATCTGCTCGACGATCAGATGCGGGCCCGAGCCGACACCGGGCGTGCCGTAAGTGAGCGGCTTGTCCGGCTGCTTCTTTGCAGAAGCGATCAACTCGGCGAGATTCTTGAAGGGCGCGTCCGCATTACACGAGAACATGTAGGGCGCTTCGGAAACCTGACAGATGCCCTTGAGGTCATCGACCGGTTTGTAAGGCAGGCTCTTGTAGAAGGCCGACGACGCACCATAGGTCGCGGTAATCAGCGAGATCGTGTAGCCGTCAGGCGCCGAGCGGGCGAGCTGCGCCCCGGCGAGCGTCGTGCCGGCGCCGGGCTTGGTTTCGACCACCACGGTCTGGCCGAGAATTTTCGACAGACCTTCGGCGAGCACACGCGAGGTTGCGTCGGTGCCGCCGCCCGGCGCGAAACCGTGCAGCAGGGTGATGGACCGTTCCGGCCACGCCGCTTTGGCCTGAAATGGAAGAAGGCTTGCCGACAATCCGGCCAGCAGCGTGCGCCTGTTCAACATCGATAGTCCCCAAAGAATGCATCCAAGGGGACCAGCGTAGCATGCATGCTGCACTGCGGTATAATGTTATGCGCTGTGGGCCTCTGCGCAGGACGCCTATCTAGCCCGGAGCCGATCCAGCATCTCCGACGATGCAAACCCGTCAGCGGGCGCGCCGACGGAGGCCTGGAAGTTGCGCAAGGCTTCGCGGGTCTGGCCGCCGAACTGGCCGTCCGGCGTGCCTTTGTAGAAGCCGCGCTGCGCCAGCAGTTGCTGTAGCTCGAGCCGCTCGGCGCGGGACAGCACGCGCTCCTGACGCGGCCATGGCTGCACGAAAGGCGGGCCGCCGCGCAACCGGTCGGCGAAATGGCCGATGGCCATCGCATAGGCCTCGGCCGGATTGTATTTCATGATGACGCGGAAATTCGTCAGCATCAGAAAGCCCGGCCCCTGCGAACCGGCGGGCGCGAGTAGATAGGCCTTTTCCGTCATGCGCGGAAACGGCTGGTTGTTGGCGCGCTTGAGGCCGAGTTGCTCCCATTGCGGCAGCGTCATCGCCTTGGCCTTGTCGGCGAGCATGTAGTTGAAGCCTTGTGGCACGACGACCTCGTAGCCCCAGGTCTGGCCGCTCTGCCAGCCATCCTTTTTCAGGTTGTTGGCGGTCGAGAAGATCAGATCAGTCGGATTGTCCACCACATCGCGGCGGCCGTCACCGTCGCCGTCCACCGCGAAGCGCTTGAACGCGGTCGGCATGAACTGGGTCGGGCCGAATGCGCCGGCCCAAGAGCCGCGCATCTGTTCAGGCCTCAGATCGCCGCGATGCAGGATTTCCAGAGCAACCAGAAACTCATCCTTGAAATAGGCCTGGCGGCGGCCGACGCAGGCTAGCGTCGCCGTCGAGCGCAGCACACTGCGATCGCCGATCATCGTCGAGTAGTTCGACTCGATGCCCCAGATCGACGCGACGATGTAGCGATCGACGCCGTAGGCCTTCTCGGCCGCATCGAAGATGGTCTTGTACTGCGCCAGCACCTCGCGGCCCTTGGCCATTCGGTTGTCGTTCACCAGGATGTCGAGATAGTCCCAGATCGCCTTGGTGAATTCCGGCTGCGAATCCATCAGGTCCATGATTCGCAGATCCGGCGTCAGCCCGGCGGTGAAACGCTGATAGCTGTCCTGCGAGATGCCGCGGCGTGCGGCATCAGGCCACAGTCCGGCAATGCAGTTGTCGAAATTACCAGCGGCCTCGCGGATTGCCTGTGCAGTCATCAGCGGATGGCCGGATGCGCCGTCCTCGCCGCTCCAGGGCTGCGCTCCGGGCGCGCCGGGCAGTGCCGCCTGTGGCGGCGGGTCCTGGGTCTGCGCCGATCCGCTAAAGATATTGTCGAACAGGCTGAAAGGGCCGCTCTTGCTCTGCGCCTGCGCCGCCACGGGCAGGGCTGCCGTAAGCAAAACTGCGCCGAGCGCAGCTACACCGCATGTCAGGCTACGCGCCATCTTCGTCGCAGATTTCATCGCTATCCATCTCGGGAATCTGACCGGAATTTGGTCATGACTGTGGCATGACAGGAGGCCCGGTGAGGGTTTCCATCAGCTTAACACTATTCCAGTTTTGCGTGGCCGGGCGGACGTGCCGCGCGGCAGACAGGATAATTGCAGACATGTAGCCCGGCACCACACATCCGCCTTTGTTCCCGGTTGCAAACGGAACCAGCAGGCGCAATCTTCGTTGGCCTGCCTGCGTCGTTCCCCTCCAAGGTCATTGCAAAGTCCCCTGATGAAAATTCGCAAAGCCGTTTTTCCGGTCGCCGGCCTCGGCACCCGCGTCCTTCCCGCCACCAAGGCGATGCCGAAGGAAATGCTGACTATCGTCGATCGGCCGTTGATCCAATATGTGGTCGACGAAGCCCGCGAGGCCGGCATCGAACATTTCATCTTCGTTACCGGCCGCAACAAGGGCATCATCGAAGATCACTTCGACCGCATGTTCGAGCTCGACGAGACACTCAAGAGCCGCAACAAGTCTGCCGAGATCGAACAGCTGGCGCTGTCCCAGCCTGCCGCCGGCGCCATGAGCTTCACGCGCCAGCAGGCGCCGCTCGGGCTTGGCCATGCCGTCTGGTGTGCCCGCGATATCGTCGGCAATGAGCCCTTCGCCGTGGTGCTGCCGGACGAACTGGTGCTGAATTCCCCAGGCTGCCTGAAGCAGATGGTCGATATCGCGGGAGCGCTTGGCGAAAAGTCCAACCTCGTTGCCGTCGAGGAAGTCCCGATGGACATGACGCATCAATACGGCATCTGCGGCGTCGGCGAGCGCCACCCAACTCACGAAGCCGCTTTCACCATCGACGGCATGGTCGAGAAACCCCCGAAGGGCACCGCGCCGTCCAACCTTTCGATTACCGGCCGCTACATCCTGCAGCCGGAGATATTCAAAATTTTGGAGACCCAGGAGCGCGGCGCGGGTGGCGAAATCCAGCTCACCGATGCGATGATCGGCCTCGCCGAGAGCCAGTCGTTCTACGGCGTGGAATTCGAAGGCGAGCGGCACGATTGCGGTTCGAAGTCGGGCTTCCTGCGCGCCAATATCGCGTTCGGCCTGCAACGCCCTGATCTGCGCCAAGGTCTGCGCGCCGAAATGCTACGTTACCTCGGAGAGTAAGCGCTAGGCTGCAATCGCCTGGTGCGCATCGCCTGCGATGACACACTGGTTGCGGCCTGCGGCCTTCGCCGCATAGAGCGCCTTGTCGGCAGCTTCTACCAGTCCCGTCCACTCCATCGTCACCAGCGGCTTCACGCTGGCGACGCCGATGCTGACCGTGAGCATCGCAGGATCGGCCGGCACCTGCTCGACGCGACGTCGAATGGTTTCGGCAACCTCATAGGCATCCTGCACGGTCGCACCGGGCAGCAGCACGGCGAACTCTTCCCCGCCATAGCGCGCGGCACAGTCGCCGGCCCGCTTCGCCGCTCCTGCGATGCAATTCGCGATCGCGATCAGGGCAGTGTCTCCGGATTGATGACCGAAGCTGTCGTTGAAAACCTTGAAATGGTCGGCGTCGATCAACAGCAGTGCCATCGGCCGTGAATGCCTGATGGCGCGACGCCATTCCAGCTCCATCGCCGCATCGAATTTGCGGCGATTGCGCAGTCCAGTGAGACCATCGGTCGTGGCCAGTTCTTCGAGCTTGTGCTCTGCGTGTGCGCGGCGGCCTATTTCGCGCGCCAGGAACAGTGTCACCGCGGTGATGAAGATAATCAGCGCCAGCATGATGCCGCCGATCTTGATCGCCTGCTGATACCACAGACTGTAGATGCCGGCCCACGGCCGGCCGACGATCACGAGCAACGGCCGACCGCTGTCGCGCCACACATAGAGGCGCTCGATCTGGTCAACGACACCGACGCCCGAATACGACCCGTTGGACCGGCTCAGCGCCCGCATCACGCCGGGGGTCTTGCTCAGATCCCTGCCGACCACGTCGAGATCGAACGGCGTACGCATGATGACGACGCCGTCGCGGCGGATCACTGTGATGTTGTCGTCCTTGTTCAGCCGCAAGCGGCCGAACAGATCATGAAAGTAGGCGAACCGGATGGCACCCGCGACGACGCCGGCAAAATTGCCATCGACGTCGGTGATGCGGCGGCTCAGCACGACGGAATACGCGCCCCGGTGCAGCATCGGTTTGCTGACATAGAGCCCGCGCTCGCCGTCGAACTTGTGTACCTTGAAGAACTCTTCGTCGGCACTGCTCTGCTTGACAGGATCGAGCGATGCCGCATCGATGATAAGATCGCCATGCGCATCGAACACCTGAATGGATGCAAACTGGCGCGCTGATGCCGCATTGTCGAACAGGATCAGCTGGCGCATTTCCTTGCTGAGCTTGTCGATCTCGGGCGTATTGATGCCGGAAATGACGGCGCGCAACGACAGATCGTATTGTTCAACGGTTCGACCTATATCAGAATCGATGGAGGTGGCGAGGTTCTCGGCAGTCTGTCGCGCGAGCGCTTCCTCGCCGCGGCGCATATCGAGCATCACAGTGCCGCAAACGGCCGAAAAGCCAATGATCGTGACCAGCGACGACAGAATCAACAGCTTGGCCGATAACGGCCAGCGTCGAATTCCCGTGCTTGCATTCCCCGACTTCATCATGTGCTCCGTACCCCACGGATCGCACGCGAATGCTTGCCGAGCGCTTAAGTACCGGCTTTGGGTTCCACACGGCGTTAACGAACGGTTGCGGAAAATGCTCGGATGACGCACTTCCGATGTCGATTTACCGAAATCGCGCTGTAGCGCCTGATCGCGCGGGCGCGTATGACGTTTGCGAGATTATACCGAGGACAATTCCGTGCCTGACTACGACCTGCTCCGCGCCTACCTGGCCAGCCAGACCAAGGACGAATTCGTGCTGAGCATGGATGCGATCGAGGAGATCATCGACGACGCGCTGCCGCGCGCGTCGCACCGGGCCTCGTGGTGGGAGACCGAGCGCGCGCCCGATGAGCACATGCCGCAGCGCGAGGCCTGTATCGCAGCCGGCTTCATCGCCATCCGATTGCCCGATGGCTCCGGTGTGAAATTTCGCCGGAAGACGGCCAAGTTCATGCGGAAGTGGAATTAGGACGAGCGACGTGGCGCTCAGCGATTTTGACGGCTACCGCTGCAGTCTCACGCCCAGCATCACCACGGTCGAGGCCGTGCTCGCGCCAAGGATGTTTGAATCCAGGATATCGCGGCGCACCTGCGCCTTGAGCTGGATTTCACGGTTCAGCTTGTAAACGAGATCGCCCTGCAGCGAGTAGATCTTATCGAAACGGAAGTTTTCCTGATAATCCTGCGTCACGTAAGTGAACTTGCCCGTGGCCGTCAGCCAGCGCCGGAAGTCGTGATTGACCTCGACCGTATAGGTGCGCGTGAGAATGCCGGGAACGCCGGGAACGGTCGTCTCGTCGATCGACGTGGTCGAGACGAATTTCGCGGTCGTCAGCGGTGTGGCCGTCCAGATCAGCGACGCTGACGTCAGCAGGCCCTTGAGAACCTCCAGCCGCGTATCCGTATAGCTGCGCGCTGCATATCCGATCGACGCTTCGCCCGTCAGCAGACGCGTGAATTCGAACGTCGTACCGGCCTTGATATAGCCGCCGCTGGAATCGCGGAGATAGCCAAAGCGATCCGCCCGATCGTCGTGCACACGGACATCGCCCTGGACTTCGGCGAACGGCTTCAGACCCGGCAGCACTTCATAGGTGGCGCGGCCGACGCCGCCATACTGATTGAAATTACGGTCGTTGTTGTTGGTCTGGGTGCCGTCGGTCAGTTTCGAATCCTGATAGACGGTGCGATCGACGAGACCATCGACCTTGATCTGAAGACGGTTGAAGTCCTTCTCGACCCCGAGCGACCCACCAGTCGTCGTGAACAACGGGAACTCCTTCAAGCCGGCCTGAATGTTCGGGCTGCCCGGATTATCCGCACCGACCCGCATACGCATTTCGCTGTTAACGCGCAGGTCGCGGGCGACATCGAGACGACCGGCGATCTTGCCGTTGAATTCGGCGCGATCGACATTTTCGGGTGCCGGCGAAGTCTGGAATGGCGCTGCGGGAAACTGCTTCTCGTAACCGGTAAAGGATCCACGCAAATCAACGATGATCGAGTGCCGCGTCCAGTCAGTTGCGGCAAGCAGCTCTGGCGCAACCTTGTAGAACGACGACCCCTTCGGCTGCACGAAACGCGCCGGGTTGTTGTCGTAACCGCCATAGATTTCCACGGCTGACTTCACGAGAAAGCTGCCGACGCGCACGCCGGTCGGGGCATAAGGATCGGGATCAATCGGCAATCGCCGGCGCGGCGGCTGACCCACCACGGTGCCGGCAACCGACGGCGCAACGGGGGGCTTGGCTGCCTTGGCCGATGGCGGTGACGGCCGCGTCTCGGGCACCAGCGGCGGCGGCGGGCTGCCGGGGCCCACTGGCGGCTTCGGTTTCTTCGCGCCCGGATAATATTTGGTCTGCTTGCGCTTGCGGTTGAGCGCATCGAACCCGGTGCCGGCGGCGCCCGATGCAGCGGGCACCGGCGGTGTGATGATCGATTGCGGGATGCGATCCGGCGATAGCTGGCTGGTCTGCAGCGCTCCATTTGGCTGGAGCGGCGCATCCGTCGTCCGGCGCGTCGGCAGGTTCTGCGGTGACACGAAACCGCCCGGGACCGGCGCCAGCAGGTCTGACGTCAATGCTTGCGAGAATGCCGGAGATGGCGTGAGGAGGCTCAGGCACAGACATGCCGAAACCGCGCCGTTGGCCCAGGCGCGGTTGCGGCGGTCGCGTACTCGACCCATCCTCACGATCAGAAAAACTCCAACACTATCAAAGGCTTACGAAACCCACCAAGAGCGACGCCGGAGGCGCGCGCGACAACTCATGGTTAAGGGAGTTAAAACGCTTATGGTTAATGGCCCGTTGAGATCGCATCGGCGGGGTTTCGCCAGGCAGGCCCAGCCGTGCTAAGAGGACGGCGACACAGCCGGACAATTTACGGCCCCAGGATGCGATTGATGCCCCTCTCCAAGACACCCGGCCTTCCGACGAAAACGACGGCAGCGATGAGCGATCAGGCCATTGAAGCGATTGCCTCTGCGCTGCGTACGCTGGAGGCCGAAGCCAGCGGCGTCACCGCGCTGGCCACCGCGCTGCAATCCGACCTCGGCCCGGCCTTCGTCGCGGCCGCCGACCTGATCCTCAAGGCGAAGGGCCGCCTGATCATCACCGGCCTCGGCAAGTCCGGCCATATCGGCCGCAAGATCGCCGCCACCTTCGCCTCGACCGGTACGCCCGCTTTCTTCGTCCACGCCGCCGAGGCCAGCCATGGCGATCTCGGCATGATCACGCCCGACGACGTCATCATGGCGTTGTCGTGGTCCGGCGAGCAGCCGGAAATGAAGAACCTCATCACCTATGCCAAGCGTTTCAGGATCGGCGTGGTCGCGATCACCTCAGAAGCCACCTCGACGCTGGCAGAGGCTGCCGATGTCGCGCTGACGCTGCCGAAGGCGCGCGAGGCCTGCCCACATAATCTCGCGCCCACGACCTCGTCCCTGATGATGCTGGCGATGGGCGACGCGCTGGCGATCGCGCTGCTGGAAGGCCGTGGCTTTACGTCGGTGGATTTCAGTGTGCTGCACCCCGGAGGCAAGCTCGGCGCAATGCTGAAATACACCCGCGACCTCATGCATTCAGGCGACGCCGTGCCGCTCAAGCCGCTCGGCACCAAGATGTCCGATGCGCTGGTGGAAATGTCCTCGAAGGGCTTTGGCTGCGTCGGCATTACCGATGGCAACGGCCATGTGGTCGGCATCGTCACCGACGGCGATCTCCGCCGTCACATGCGCGCCGACCTGATGACGGTGTCGGTCGATGAAGTCATGACCAAGAACCCCAAGACCATCAGCCGCGACCTGCTCGCCGGCGAAGCGCTGGAAATCCTCAACTCGTCGAAGATCACGGCGTTACTGGTGACGGACGCCAGAAAGCCCGTCGGCATCGTGCATCTGCACGATCTGCTACGGGCGGGCGTGGCTTAGTTTTTACGCCACGTCCACCGTCAGACTGGCCCCATCCGCCTTCACGATCTTTACCCGCGTCCCGGCCGGCGTATCCGGGCCACTGACGCGCCACACTGTGTCGTCGATCCGCACGATGCCCTCGCCGTCGATGATCGGCCGATCCAGCGTGCAGATACGGCCGACCAGCGCGTCGCTGCGCTTGTTGAGGAACGGGTTCGGATTGGCGCCGGGCTTCTGGCGCGCAATCCGTCGCCACAGCGGGACGGCTGCCAGCGCGAACAATCCGAATAGCAGGATCTGCACTTGCCAGGACGGCGTGACGATGAAGGAGAGCACGCCGACCAGGAATGCGGACAGCCCGAGCCAGAACATGAAGACGCCGGGCGCCAGCAGCTCGAGCGCCATCAGCAGCACGCCGAAGATCAGCCAGTTCCAGCTCCCCAAAGTGACGAACATTTCGGCCATTGCGAAATCCCTAGCTGCGCGGCGGCGTTGTACCCGCCGGCGGCACTGATCCGCTGCGGCGCGCGGCAGCCTGGGCCGAGGTCGAGTTCTCGCCGAAGGTCGCCTTGGCGATCTCGCCGATACCGGCCAGCGAGCCCAGCATGCTCATGGCTTCCACCGGCAGCATGATGACTTTCTGGTTCGGCGATTCCGCAAGCTGGCCGAACGCCTTGATGTATTTGTCGGCGATGAAGTAATTCAGCGCCGCAACGTCACCCTTCGAAATCGCCTCCGACACCACTCGCGTTGCGTTGGCTTCGGCCTCTGCGGAACGCTCGCGTGCCTCGGCGTCACGGAACGCAGCCTCGCGGCGACCTTCGGCCTGCAGGATCTGGCCCTGCTTGGCACCTTCGGCACGGAGAATTTCCGACTGGCGCTGACCCTCGGCCTGCAGAATATCGGCGCGCTTGACGCGTTCGGCCTTCATCTGGCGGCCCATGGCCTCGACGAGGTCAGCCGGCGGCACGATGTCCTTGATCTCGATACGGTTGACCTTGAGGCCCCATGGGGAGACGGCGGCATCGACGACGCGCAGCAGACGCTCATTGATCTCGTCGCGATGCGACAGCACCTGATCGAGGTCCATCGAGCCCATCACCGAACGGATGTTGGTCATGGTCAGCACGATGATCGCCTGATTGAGATCGGAGACCTCGTAGCTCGCCTTGGCCGCGTCGAACACCTGGAAGAACGCGACGCCGTCCACGGTGACGGTGGCGTTATCCTTGGTGATCACTTCCTGCTCGGGAATACTGATCACCTGTTCCATCATGTTCATCTTGCGACCGACACGGTCGAAATACGGGATGATGAGGTTGAGGCCCGGCGACAGCGTGCGGGTGAATTTGCCGAAGCGCTCGATGGTCCAGTCATAGCCCTGCGGCACGGTCTTCACGCCGGCAAACAGCGTGAAGATGATCAGCAACACAACGGCGATGGCGAAAATGTCGAAACCGGACATCAAAGTCTCCCTGCGGCAAAATGGACGCGCGACGGACGGCGTCTCGTTGTTTTGTCGGCGTGGAGGATTTTAAGGTTCGAAATCGGGAAAAGCGAGAGCGCCGACGTGATCGCGAGCCACGGACCTCTCAGCCGTCATTGCGAGGAGCCCTTGCGACGAAGCAATCCAGTCTTCGCCTGTGGCTTCTGGATTGCTTCGCTGCGCTCGCAATGACGTGGATGGGTTGGAGCGCCCTTAGATCCAGCCCTGCAGCTCGCGCAGCACAAGCTGGCGGATCGTGTCCATGCCCTCGTCGCTGTCGTTGAGGCAGGGGATCGCAGAGAATTGCTCGCCGCCATTGTGCATGAAGATCTCGCAATTCTCCTGCGCGATCTCTTCCAGCGTCTCCAGGCAGTCGGCCGAGAAGCCCGGCATCACCACGGCAATACGACGCACGCCGTCCTTGGCGAGCTGCTCGATGGTCTTGTCCGTATAGGGCTGAAGCCAGGCATCGAAGCCGAAACGGGACTGGAAAGTCAGCAGCAGCTTCGGCGCATCCGGTCCGAGCCGCTTGCGCAGCGCTTCGGTCGTAGCGACGCACTGCGCCTGATAGGGGTCGCCCTTGTCGATATATTTCTGCGGCATGCCGTGGAACGACGCCACGATCATTTCCGGCACGAATGACAGCGTCGCCAGATGCTTCTCGATCGAGATCGCCAGCGCGCCGATATAATCCGGCTCGTCATAATAAGGCGGCGTGACCCGCAGGGTCGGCTGCGCACGCATGGTGCCGAGCACGCGGAACACTTCGTCGCAGACCGTCGCAGACGTCGCCGCCGAATATTGCGGATAGAGCGGCACCACCAGAATGCGGTTGCAGCCCTTTGCAGTCAGGTCAGCGATGCGGGAACGGATCGACGGATTGCCGTAGCGCATCGCCCAGTCCACCACGAGATGGGTGTGACTGCCGAGCGACGCGGCGAGCTTGTCGGACTGCGCGCGGGTGATCGTCTTCAACGGAGATTCGTTTTTCTCCGTGTTCCAGATCTTCAGATAGTCCTTGGCTTTACGGCGCGGCCGCGTGGTCAGGATGATGCCATTGAGGATCAGCTTCCACAGCAGGCCCTGGTTCTCGATCACGCGCGGATCGGACAGGAACTCTCTGAGATAGACGCGCACGCCGCGGGTATCCGCGGTATCGGGAGTTCCGAGATTGACCAGCAAGACGCCGACGCGTTCCGGTATCTCCAGGGTGGAGGCCGGTGGCTGCTCGAGGGAAACGACATTTGTCATGATGCCGGTGGCTTCGCGCTTTGGCTGGACCTTGTCAAGACGACGGACTGTCCATCAGGGCAGGACAGCGATCAGAAACAGGTGACGCGTTCGGCCGCGACATAGCCCAGCAGCAGGCCAACGCCAAACAGCATCACCAGCGCCGCCGCACCGAACTCGATCCCCCGCATCACCAGCGCGCCACTGCCATCGCGGCCACCGGCCAGACGGCCGGCGAGGCCCTTGGCGGAGACGGCGATGACGGCAATGGTCGCCACGGTAATCGCGGTTCCCAGGCCCATCACGAAAGTCGCAGCGATGCCGGCCCAGAACATGCCCTGCGCCAGCGCGAAGACCAGCACGAGGATCGCGCCGGAACACGGCCGGATGCCCACCGTGAACACGGCCGATAATCCACGCGCCCAGCCACCGGGGCCAGCGAACTGATCCGGCGTCGGGCCATGGGAATGGCCGCAATGCTCGTCATGAACGTGATCATGATGACTGTCGTCATGGTGCACATGTGCTGAAGCCGTCGCCTCGGCATGCACCGTATGGGCGTGCGCATGAGCATGCGCGTGGCCATGAGCGTGCTCGTGGTGATGGTGGTCATGGCCGTGATCATGCGTATGCGCGGACGCGCTGGCATGCGCCATCGCGAGCTGCGGGCCGGCGGCCGGCAGCGACGGTCGCAAGGCGCGGATAAAACCGCGCCCCTTGCTCCAGACCAGCCGCGCGCCGAACGCCGCGATGAGCCCATAGCTGGCGATCTCTACCCAGCGCTCGGTGCTGCACATGGTCTTCGCCGTGACATTCAGCAGCCATGCGCCAATGCCGACAATCAGCACCGCCACCAGCGCCTGCATCAGCGCCGAGACGAAGGACAATATGATACCGCGCTTGGCGGTCTCTTCATTGGCAACCAGATAGGACGAGATCACCGCCTTGCCGTGCCCGGGTCCGGCGGCGTGGAAGATGCCGTAGGCAAAGGAAATCGCCAGCAGCGTCCACACGGCGCTGCCGTCGGACTTCGCGGCACGGATGGTTGCCGACATCGCGCGATAGAATTCGGATTGCTTGGTCAGCAGCCAGCCGATAATGCCACCGACCTGCGAATCCGGCACGCCCTTCGGCGCGCCGAACGGATTCTGCGCGAGAGCGTGATGCAGCGAAGCGTCGGTCATGGCGGCGACAACCAGCACTGCCGCACAAACAAGAACGACACTCCATCCGCTCGTCATGGCCGGGCTTGTTCCGGCCATCCACCTCTTCCGGATGCCGGTGTCTAGGCGTGGATGCCCGGGACAAGCCCGGGCATGACGCGGGGAGAGACCTGTCGATGAAGTTACACTCATGGGCAATCGACCGTGATCTTGTTGGCGAACATCGCACCGTAATTGCTATTCTCGCCGCTCATGAAGGTGTCTTCATTCATGGTCTGTGCCTTGGCTGCACCATCGCTCGGGCGCTGGATCGCCATCGTGCAGGTAGCCGGTGCGCCGGCTAGCTTGATCGGATCTTTCTTCTCCAGACCGAAATCGACGAAGAAGCTCGGATCGAAGATCTCGAGCTCCATCTTCCTGGCCTTGAACGGCGTCTTGAATGGCAGCGTGAAGTGCAGCACCAGCGCCGCGTCGCGCTTCTCCAGATAATAGTCGACGGGATCGTTGAAGCGCTGCTTCTTGCCTTCCACCTTGGCGAAGGTGAAGAAGGCGAATTCCTTCAGCGACTCCACATTGGTCTGTGCCAGCGGCGCCAGTTCCTCGCGGGTATAAACGCCCTTGGTCTTGCTCTCGATTCCCTGCAGCGCATAGGTCGAGAACATGTCGTCGAACACCCAGGCATGGCGCACGCCGGTGATGGTGCCATCCGGCGCGTAGATCAATTCGCTGGATGCCGTGACGAAGACGTGGGGATGGGCGGAGGCAACGGTGATGCTGCCGGCCAGCGCAGTCATGATCGCGATCAGACCCAAAAAGCGGTTCATCAGAAGCATCACCTCACGCCGCCTCAGGCTCTTCCAGCAACCCACGCCGCCGCAACAGCGCATCTGGCGCCGGCGCACGACCACGGAAAGCGATGTAAGCCGCTTCCGGATCGACCGAGCCGCCCGACGAATAGATGTCGTCATGTAGCCGCTTGGCCACCGCGGGATCGAAGATATTGCCGGCTTCCTCGAAGGCGCCGAAGGCGTCCGCATCCATCACTTCGGACCACATGTAGCTGTAGTAGCCAGACGCATAGTGATCGCCGGAGAAGATGTGCCCGAATTGCGTCGGCCGGTGTCGCAGCGCGATTTCCTCGGGCATGCCGATCTTCTCCAGCTCCTTCTTCTCGAAGGCCGCGACATCGGCGGAGGCCGAGGCCGGCTGGGTATGGAATTCAAGATCGATCAGCGCCGACGACACAAACTCCACCGTGGCAAAGCCCTGGTTGAACTTGCGGGCAGCGATGAACCGCTTCAGCAGATCGTCGGGCAGCGGCTCGCCGGTCTGGTAGTGCTTGGCGAAGGTCTGCAGCACCTGCGGCTGCTCCTGCCAGTGTTCATAGAGTTGCGACGGCAGTTCGACGAAGTCGGTGAACACCGACGTCCCCGACAGCGAGGGATAGGTGACGTTGGAGAGCATGCCGTGCAGGCCATGGCCGAATTCATGGAACAGCGTGCGCGCATCGTCCGGCGACAGCAGCGATGGCTGGCCGTCGGTGCCTTTGGCGAAGTTGCAGATGTTCAGCACCAGCGGCGCCACGTCGCCGTCAAGCTTCTGCTGGTCGCGCAGCGAGGTCATCCAGGCGCCGGAGCGCTTCGACGGCCGGGCGAAGTAGTCGCCATAGAAGATGGCTTTGAGCGCCCCCTTGGCATCCTTGACCTCCCAGACGCGGACGTCGGGATGCCAGACCGGCACGTCCTTGCGCTCGGCGAAGGTGATGCCGAACAAGCGCGTCGCGGTGTCGAATTGCGCCGCGATCATATTGTCGAGGGTCAGATAGGGCTTGATCGCCGCATCATCGAAATTGGCGCGGCGCTGGCGCAGCTTCTCGGCATAATAGCGCCAGTCCCAGGCGGCGAGCTTGAAGTTGCCGCCCTCCTCCGCAATCAGCTCCTGCAGCGCATCGCGATCGGCAAGCGCGCGGGCGCGGGCCGGCTTCCAGACGCGCTCCAGCAGACCGCGCACGGCTTCCGGCGTCTTGGCCATGGAATCCTCCAGCCGGTAGGCCGCGAAGGTCGGGAAGCCCAGGATTTTCGCGGTCTCCTCGCGCAGCTTCAGGATTTCGACGATCGTCTCGTTGTTGTCGTTGGCGTTGCCATTGTTGCCGCGCTGAATGAAGGCCTTGTAGGCCCTCTCGCGCAGGTCGCGCCGCGCCGCGCTTTTCAGGAACGGCTCCATCGAGGACCGCGACGTAGTGATGATCGCCTTGCCAGTCATGCCGCGCTCGTCAGCCGAGGCCCTGGCCGAGGCGACAAAGCTCTCGGCGAGCCCATCGAGATCGCCTTCACCCAGCTCCATGAACCACTCCTGCTCGTCGCCGAGCAGATGATGGCTGAAACTGGTGCCGAGATGCGCGAGACGCTCGTTGATCTCAGCCATCCGCGCCTTGGCGGTCTCGTCGAGGCCGGCGCCGGAGCGGTGAAAGCGGGTATAGGTCCGCTCCAGGAGACGCATCTGTTCGGTGGTGAGGCCGAGCTCGGCGCGTTTGTCGTGCAGCGCCACGATGCGGCCGAACAACACGGCATTCATCATGATCGGATTCCAGTGCCGCGCCATCCGCGACGACACGTCCTTGTCGATCTCCAGGATCGCCGGATTGGAATGCGCCGACACCAGATCGTAGAACACCGATGCCACGCGGCTGAGCAACTTGCCGGAGCGCTCCAGCGCCGTGATCGTATTGGCGAAGTCAGGCGCGGCCGGATCGTTCACGATCGCGGCAATCTCGGCCGAATGGTCGAAAAACGCCTGTTCGAAGGCCGGCATGAAGTGCTCGGGCTTAATCTCGTCGAACGGCGGGGTCTCGAACGGGGTCTGCCAGGCTTTCAGAAGCGGATTTTCGAGACCTTTCGACGCAACCGGCGAGACCGACGTTTCTGACATAAGAAATCCTGCTTTGAAGCCCATAGAATGCGTCGATCTATACCACGCGATGGGGCTTTTTTGGGCCCTTTAGTGCTTGCCGCAGCAGGCTTTTTCGGAGAGATTGCGGCCCGAAACAGGACCTTGAGATTATGACCACCTCCACCGCCCCTCGCCGCATCTACTGGCCCAGCGTCATCACCGTCATCTCGGCGGCGATCCTGATCGGCGCGGAAGTGTTCGGCGCCGCCTTCGCGGGCGGCTGGGCGCTGTCGATCCTGTTCGGCCTCTCCACCACCGGCGAGCACATCCTGCAGGTTTGCCTGTTCCTGTGCGGCGTCGCCATCATGGTCGCCTTCCTGCGCACCGCCGCACGGATCGAGCCGTTCACCCGCCGCGGCTGAGAACTGCGCGCCCGCGCAGCTCCACTCTCCGGCTTCTTCACACTCGACTGTCATCGCCCAGCCAGGCGCGCAATTGCGTGCTTGAGTCGAGCGCCAGTCACCCGGGCTGCTCGTGATTCGTCGCTAGCTGTAGCGTTTACGGGATCCTCCCTCTCGCGGAGGACGACACCGAGAGCGAGATGACAGCCGCACGAGAGGACGACTACAGGACCATGACGCTGGTGTAGTTCAGCACTCCACGCCAGCCCCAGACTACGCCAATTCCTTAACCGAACTTAACATCCGTTCATGTTGAGCGCGCTGAGTGCGTCTCGTTTGCAACGCTGCGCGATGGCGTTGAATAAAATGCCCCACAGCCCAAAAAAATTGTTGCGTACCAGGGTCAAAGAACCTATTTCCGGTCTTGCCCAATTTCGCACGTGCCTGTGGTCGTGTGTCAGTCGGTAGGTATCCGGACAAGAGGCCGGACAGCCGCCAAGGGATGAAGAAGCCGAGGGTCGTTCGCGGAGTTTTGCGAAAGGCCAGCATCTCTCTCCAGAGATGCCGTTGAAGGTGACTTTGTTCTTTGCAACCGTGACTGGCAGCCGGAGGCGAACCGGCGCACCTCGTTCTCAACGGGGGACGCGACTTAAAGCAACGACGGAGCGGGCTTTTTTGGTCTCTGCTGGCTTTCCAACAGCCAGCGCGAATACCGAAGAGGCTTGTCCTTCATTGCCAGGTGTGCGGTAGGGTCACCCCCAACCAATCCACGGCAGCACTTACGGTCTGTACTTTTGGCTTTGTCACGCCTCCATCGCGTGCCTGGGTCCGAAAGCGCTGAACCGTCATCATTTTTTGAACGTGACTCTTTCGCGGGGCCGTTTGGGAGAGTGCTATGACCGAACGTATTCAGGAATTCCTCCGCGCCCGCCGCAACGAGGGCACCGATGTCGAGCCGTGCCTCGTCGTCGACCTCGAAGTCGTGCGCGACAACTTCCAGAGCTTTGCGAAGGCTTTGCCTGATAGCCGCGTGTTTTACGCGGTGAAGGCAAATCCGGCGCCGGAAGTGCTGTCGCTGCTGGCCTCGATGGGCTCGTGCTTCGACTGTGCGTCGGTGCAGGAAATCCAGATGGCGCTCGACGCTGGCGCCACGCCGGACCGCATCTCATTCGGCAACACCATCAAGAAGGAACGCGATATCGCGCGCGCCCACGCGCTCGGCATCGGCCTGTTCTCGGTCGATTGCGCCGCCGAGGTCGAGAAGATCGCGCGCGCCGCTCCTGGCGCCCGCGTGTTCTGCCGCATCCTCTACGATTGCGCCGGCGCCGAGTGGCCGCTGTCGCGCAAGTTCGGCTGCGATCCGGAAATGGCTGTCGACGTGCTGGACCTCGCCAAGCGTCTTGGCCTGGAGCCCTATGGCATTTCGTTCCATGTCGGCTCGCAGCAGCGCAAGGTGAAGGCATGGGACCGTGCGCTGGCGATGGCCTCGTCGGTGTTCCGTGACTGCGCCGAGCGCGGGATCAACCTCTCCATGGTCAATATGGGCGGCGGCTTCCCGACCAAGTACCTCAAGGAAGTCCCGGCGGTCGTGCAGTACGGCCGTTCGATCTTCCGTGCGCTGCGCAAGCACTTCGGCAACGCGATTCCGGAGACCATCATCGAGCCGGGTCGCGGCATGGTCGGCAATGCCGGCATCATCGAAGCCGAAGTCGTTCTGATCTCGAAGAAGAGCGACGAGGACGACGTGCGCTGGGTTTACCTGGACATTGGCAAGTTCGGCGGTCTCGCCGAGACCATGGACGAGTCGATCCGCTACGCCATCAAGACGCCGCATGACGGCGCCGAGATGACGCCCTGCGTGCTCGCCGGCCCGACCTGCGATTCGGCCGACGTGATGTATGAGAAGCTGCCGTATCCGCTGCCCGTGACTCTCGAGATCGGCGACAAGCTGCTGATCGAAGGCACCGGCGCCTATACGTCGACCTACTCGGCAGTGGCGTTCAACGGCTTCCCGCCGCTGCGCACCTTCCATATCTGAGCGTTGCAAATTTAAGTTCGCTCACTATATCCGGCATCCACCCCGGATATGACTAATCGGAGAGCCGGCCCGCCGGCTCTCATCCCGTCACCTTCCAATTCTGGATGACAACACTCCGTGTGAAAAACGGAGTGGGGACCGACATGCCATGACCGATCTGCACGAGACCGCCACTAACAACACTGTTGCTTTGCCCATCGCAGCCCCTTCGTACGAGATCCGTGCGGAACGTGGCTCCGACGTCGCCGCCCGTGAATCTCTACTGGATGTGTGCTTCGGCGCTTCGCGCCATGCCCGCACCTGCCAGCGACTGCGTGACGGACGACTGCCCGCCGAAGGCCTGGCCTTCTCGGCGGTGGTGCAAGGCAGGCTGGTCGGCACGATCAGGCTTTGGCATGTCGACGCGGGGGGCCGTGCTGCGTTGATGCTCGGCCCCCTGGCGGTCGATCCGGGTGCCCGCGACCTTGGCCTTGGCGCCGCGTTGATGAATCACGCGATCGCCGAGGCCTCGGCGCGCGGCCATGGCGCCATCGTGCTGCTCGGCGATGCGCCTTATTACGCCCGCTTCGGCTTCATGCCCCGGAAAATGACCGATCTGGCGCTGCCGGGGCCGTTCGAGCGCGATCGCCTGCTCGGCCTCGAGCTGAAGCCCGGAGCGCTGGATGGCTCCCGCGGCATCATCTTCGGAAGCGGTAAATGGGCCCGCAAGGCTGCTGAGCCTGCCGATCTGGCCCACGCAGCTTGATTTGACCACCAAGGCACGGCATTGCGGAGCTCACCTCCGCAGGAGAGCCCGGTAATGACGCGCAAACTGATTTCCACCGGATCGCCATTCGAAAAGGCCGCTGGCTACAGCCGTGCGGTGGTCGACGGCGATTTCTGCTTCGTGTCCGGAACCACCGGCTACGATTACACCACCATGATCTTGCCGGCAGATATCACGGCACAGACACAGAACTGCTTCAAGACTATCGAAGCCGCGCTGAAGGAGGCCGGCTTTGCCATGGCCGATATCGTGCGTGCGATCTACTACATCACGGACGCCAGCGACGCCGACAAGGTGTTCGCGGTGACCGGTGCCCATCTCGGCGAGATCAGGCCTGCTGCCACGCTCCTCGTGGTCTCCGGGCTCTACAAGCCCGAGATGAAAATCGAAATCGAAGTCACCGCCAAGCGGCGCAGCTGATCGTCAACCGCGCGTCAGACACACCCGTTTGACGTCGCTGCTAGCAACGGCGCCATCGCCGGTTGACTTTCACTGCAGGATACATAGGTTTCGGCCATCATGACGAACCTGCCCCGCAACCGCTTACTGCTCCGCGCCGGTCACCTTCAAGCAGGAATGTGACCCGGGCGCACGCGCGCGTGCCGTCCGGGCTTGTTCGATTTCAGCATCCTCATCATTCTTGGCATGCTCGGGCGCTTTGCGCGCCGGGCGTCATTTGGCTGTGAAACCCATGATCCATTCCCTTCGCACTGAGCTGCCGCCCATCACACTCCGCCGCAGCGACGGTGAGCGTCTCGGCGTACTGGCCGAGGCCGCTGCAGAGAAGTCCCCCGTGACCGCCGACTTTCTGGCCGGCGAAGTTGAGCGCGCGACGATCGTGCCCGATACTCATCCATTGCCCGGAATCGTCGGCATGGAGTCCGATGTGACGTTCCGCGACGATATCAGCGGGCAGGAAAAGCACGTCACACTGGTCTATCCGACCTCCGCCGACGTGGACGCCGGGCGAATTTCGGTATTGACCCCGATCGGAGCCGCGCTTATCGGCCTTTCTGCGGGGCAGTCCATTACATTCGAGACGCCCTCGGGGGAACCACGTTCGCTGACCGTTCTCTCGGTCGGCATACGCCGCTGAGCTGCATTTAATACTGGCATCGAGATTTCATTCCCGAAATTTCATTCTGATGTCACATCGTCACTGTCCTTTCCCAACCGCGCACGACGCAGCGCGTTAATCTTGATCCTGTCTGGAGTTAGAAGCTGATGTCCTCATCCCCCGCCTCGCCGATCTACGCGAAGATCACTGGCCCCATCGTGATCGTCGGCTTCGGCTCGATCGGCAAAGGCATGGTGCCGATGATTGAGCGGCATCTCGACTACGACAAGTCGCGCATCACCGTGCTCGACCCCAAGGATGAGGGCCGCAAGGCGCTGTGCGACAAGCATGGTCTGCGCTTCATCCAGCAGGGGCTGACCAGGGAGAATTATCGCGAACTGCTGACGCCGCTCCTCACTGAGGGCGGCGGCCAGGGTTTTTGCGTCAACCTGTCGGTCGATACCGGCTCGGTCGATATCATGGAGCTCTGCAACGAGCTCGGCGCGCTCTACATCGACACGGTCAACGAGCCCTGGCTCGGCTTCTATTTCGACGCATCGAAGGGTGCCGAAGCGCGCTCCAACTACGCTTTGCGCGAAACGACGCTGGCCGCCAAGAAGGCCCGCAAGCCCGGCTCGACCACGGCGGTCTCCTGCTGCGGCGCCAATCCCGGCATGGTCTCCTTCTTCGTCAAGCAGGCGCTGCTGAATGTCGCCTCCGACCTGAAGCTCAATGCCCCGCAGCCGAAGACCAAGGCCGAATGGGCGGACCTGATGCGGCAGGCCGGCATCAAGGGCGTCCACATCGCTGAGCGCGACACGCAACGCTCCAAGTCGCCGAAGCCGCCGGAGGTCTTCGTCAACACCTGGTCGGTCGAAGGCTTCCTCTCGGAAGGCGTGCAGCCGTCCGAACTCGGCTGGGGCACCCATGAAAAGTGGATGCCGGAGAATGCACATACCCATGAGGCCGGCTGCGGCGCAGCGATCTACCTGATGCAGCCCGGCGCCAATACGCGCGTGCGCACCTGGTGCCCGACGCGCGGCGCGCAATACGGCTTCCTCGTCACCCACAACGAGTCGATCTCGATCTCCGATTATTTCACGGTGCGTGACGCGTCGGGCGCCGCGGTGTTCCGGCCGACCTGCCACTATGCCTATCACCCGGCGGACGATGCGGTGCTGTCGCTGCACGAGATGTTCGGCTCCGGCAAGATGCAGACGAAGCACCACATCCTCGACGAAAACGAAATCGTCGACGGTATCGACGAACTCGGTGTGCTGCTCTACGGCCACGACAACAATGCCTACTGGTTCGGCTCACAGCTCTCCATCGAGGAGACGCGTGAACTCGCGCCCTATCAGAACGCCACCGGCCTGCAGGTGACCTCGGCCGTGCTCGGCGGCATGGTCTGGGCACTGGAGCACCCGACCGAAGGCATCGTCGAGGCCGACGAGATCGACTTCGAGCGTCTGCTGGAGATCCAGACACCCTATCTCGGCCCGGTGAAGGGCTACTACACCGACTGGACGCCGCTCGAAGGCCGTCCGGGCCTGTTCCCGGAAGATATCGACACGAGCGACCCGTGGCAGTTCAAGAACGTGCTGGTGCGGTAGCGAACACTCCGCCCTCATCCTGAGGAGCAAATGGCGGCTGCATCTCGCAGCCGCCATTTGCGTCTCGAAGGATGGCCGCGGGCTCCGGCTCCGTGCCCTCATGGTTCGAGACGGCGCTGAAGAAGCGCCTCCTCACCATGAGGGGTTGGGCTGCAGAGCAACTTGACAGTGCGAACGACTGCTCCATTCTCGAGATTGGAACTTTCAATTTCTCAGAAAATGGAGCCGATCCATACTGGACGGTGCGTTTCTCTATATCGTGAGGTGTGCCGACGGGAGTTATTATATCGGCATCACACGCACCTCGCTCGACATCAGAATAGCCCAGCACAACGCCGGCACCTTTCCCGGCTATACGTCTACACGCAGACCTGTCGAACTGTTGTATTCGCAATGGTTTGAGCGCATCACCGACGCGATCGAGAATGAGCGTAAACTCAAGCGCTGGAGCAGGGCGAAGAAAGAAGCGCTGATCCGTGGCGACTTCGCGATATTGAAGCAACTTGCTCGACGCAAGTTACCTCACTTACGGAAACCACCACATGCTCAGCCCTCATCCTGAGGAGGCGCTTCTTCGGCGCCGTCTCGAAGGATGGCCGCACACTTCGACACCTCGGCCTCATGGTTCGAGACGGCGCAAGAACGCCTCCTCACCATGAGGGTCGGGCAGAGGCGCCCGCTTCCTATTTCGCCAGATAATCAAACGCCACTTCGCCCAATCCCAGCGTCAGGTCGCACTTGAAGTGCAATGCCGACACGACCTCTTTCACCGGCAACCGCGCCACATCCGCCAGCGCATGTGGAAACAGGCCAAGCGCGGCAGGCCCGGTCCAGGCTTCCTTGAGATTGATCTCTTCCAAGTGATAGCGCACCAGCTCGCAGATGCGCGGCGTGCCATCGACATGCGGGATGATCTTCAGAATAAAGTTCGGCACCGTCAGCGCATGCATCACCGTGTCATGATCCACCGGCCGGTGCTTGTAGCCCATGGTGCCTGACGCGCAGAGCACCGAGCCGTAATGCAGCGTGCCGACCAGCACGTCGCTTTCCACGGCGATCTTCGGCGTCGCGCGCTTCTTCGGAAAGCCCCACAGCTCGCGGCCACCGGCAATCGGCGCATCGTCGTCGAGATACATCGAATGGATATAGACGCCCTCGACACCGTTGAGGCGGACCGGAATCGCCTGCCCGGTTTCGGTGTAATCGCCGAAGCCGGTGGAATCGGGCATGCGGATGAATTCGTATTTGACGATGTTGTCGACGATCTCCAGCGGCTCCGGCACCACGGCCTGCAGCGCGTCCATGTCGGTGCGATAGCTGATGATGAAATATTCGCGGTCGTAGAATTTGTAGGGCCCGCGCGGAAATGACGGATTGGTCAGCGGCATCGAATAGGCGTTACGCCTGATATCTTCGATCTTCATGGTGCCCCCTATGAAACTGTTGGCAGGGAGTATGAAGGCGGTCGATGAAACTGGCGAGACTATTGTGCGGGCAGCGTCAACAAACACCGTCCTCATCCTGAGGAGCGCGCTCTTCGCGCGCGTCTCGAAGGATGGCGGCACACTGGGAGAACCCGGCCTCATGGTTCGAGACGGCGCAAACACGCCTCCTCACCATGAGGGACTTTGACAGCGACCTCGAAAGCTCCGCTATTTCGTGGTGATCGGCGGCGCCGTTTTCTCCGCCGGCGCCGGCGGCAGTGCCGGCTTGGCGCCGGCATCGCGTGCTTCTGCATCCGGACGCGCCGGCTGCGGCGGCGTTTCCTGCGGGCGCTGGCCAGTGGTCGCGGATTCTGCGGGGGCCGACGGCTTGTTTTCGGCACCCGGCGTCGACTGCAGTGGCGGCGTCGCCTGGGCAAATCGAGCGGATGGTGGCGTCAGCGTGAGCCGCGCCATTGCCGACGTCGATGCGCCCAATCCTGCTGCGGTCGCCAAGATCGCGATCGTGAAATACGTCCGGAACACGCGCGTCTGGGTCGTCGGGATCATGGCATCCACCGCAGTTAATGTGCGGTGACAACGGGAGCCGGCCGCCAAAGTTCCCGAGCCGGAAAGTCGCAGATCGCCTATGGCGCCCTGGACTTCTTTTGGACGATTAGTCCTTGGTGCTGACGTCCCATGTGGCGTTGCGCACGCCGGCATACGCCTCGAGCCGGGCGGCCACGGCATCCAGCTCCTTGGGATCGACGGCCGTCGAGACCAGCGTGGCGACGATCTCCTGCTGGGTGTCGCTCTGCTCGATCACATCGACATCGCCGACCGGATATTTTGCGGCTTCCAGCGCCTCCTGCAGGCGCTCGCGCATCTCCGGCACCACCTCGGGCGAGACCGTGAGCCGCACGTAATAGGTCACTTCCGACGACTTCGCGTCCAGCGGCGCACGGTTGATCGCATTGACCAGCGGCCGCAGCAGCGTATTGCCGGCCAGCACGAAAAACGTAAGCGCGATAGCCTGTGCGATCATGTCCGCGCCGGCGCAGGAGCCCACCGCGGCCGAACTCCACAGCGTCGCCGCCGTATTGAGGCCGCGCACATTGGTGCCTTCCTTCATGATGACGCCCGCGCCGAGAAAGCCGATGCCGGAGACGACATAGGCGATCACGCGCACCGCGCCATCGGCACCGTGCAGCTGCATTGCGAGATCGACGAAAGCGGCCGCCCCGAGCGCCACCAGCACATTGGTGCGCAGGCCCGCGGTGCGCTGGCGATATTGTCGCTCCGCACCGATCAGCGTGCCCAGCACAAAGGCCGTGGCCAGGCTGAGCAGCGTGTCGAGGAAGTCGTAAGTCTGGAATGTCGCCAAAAATCGCATGATGCCTGCATGCGTACAGGAAGTGACGGGCGGATGACAATGCCGCCTCGCACCGACCGTCGTGAACTCTCTCGCCACAGGAGAGGTGAAAGAGCTACAGCTCCAGCAGCCCGGCGTCGCCGTCCTGATCGGCAAAAGCCAGCAGCGTACCCTTGGCATTCCAGGCCAGCGCGCTGACGGGCTGCCCCTTGTTGGCCCGCACCAGAATCTCGGCGCCATCGGTCATGCGAACCATCAGGATGGTGCCGTCACTGTAACCGGCGGCCAGGATGTCCTGCTTGGGATGACAGGCCACCATAGTGACCTTGGCCTTGAGCGGCGCCAGCATCGCCGGCTCCTTGCCCATCGGGCCGTCCTTGCTGGCGAACGGCCAGATGATGACCGTATCGGCGCCCGAGGTCGCGAGACCCTTGCCGCCGGCGCTCCAGGAAATCGAGCGCACGCGTGCCGGATAGCCGGTCATGCGCATGTGCTTGCCGTCGACGAGACGCCAGCCATGTAGCGCTGGCTCATGCATCGCGGTGACCAGAAACTTGTTGTCCGGGCTGAAGGTCACGCCGAGATGCGAACCGGCCCATTCCAGCACTTCGGCATTGCCAGCCATGTTGGGAAACCACAGCGTCACGCCGTTGTAGTGGGCGATCGCGAGCCGCAGCCCTTTGGGCGCGAATGCAAGGCCGCCAACGGTCGATGGCACCTCGAAGAATTTCACCTCGCCCTTCGGCGCCTGCACGAAGGCCGTCTTGCCCGCCGACCACGCCACGGCGCCGTCGGGATGCAAAGCTACACTATCGATCCAGCGCCGCTTGGCGTCGGTCGCAAAGGTCGAGACAGCGCCGTCGCGGTCGAGCACGACGACCTTGCCGTCGTCACAGCCCATCACGATCCGCTTGCCGTCGGAGGTCGAGCACAGGATGCCGCCGAATGCGACCTCGACGGGCGACATGGCACCCGCCGGATCGACCAGCGTAACTTTCTCCTCGGCGCCGACAAAGGCTGCCTTGTCGCCGAGAAAATGCACTGATGTGACCGACACACCGATGACCACCGGCAACACACGGTCGGTGACCGAGACGATGGATTCCTGCTCCTGCAGCGGATTGAAATCGGACATCATCAGGCGGGGATGCAGCGTTCGAAGCCGTCGCGGATCAACTGCTCGGGCAGATCGCGACCGATAAAGACAAGACGGCTTTCGCGCTTCTCGCCGTCCTTCCACGGCCGCTGATGATCGCCTTCGAGCATCATGTGCACGCCCTGAAACACGTAGCGGTCGTCGTCGCCGGAGAACGACAGGATACCCTTGGAGCGCAAAATCTTGCCGCCCTCCTTGGCCATCAGATCCTGCAGCCACGGCATGAAGGTCGATGCATCGAGCGCCTTGTCGGTACGCAGCGACATCGAGTGCATATCCTCGTCGTGATAGTGCTTCAGACCACCGTGGCCGTGATCATGATGGTGATGATGGCCGTGATCGTGGTCATGATGATCGTGACCGTCGTCCGCGTTGAGGAATTCCGGTTCGATCTCCAGAATGCGATCGAGATCGAAGGCGCCACGCTCCAGCACATCGGACAGCTTCACCTGCGCGCGTTCCGTCTTGTGCAGCTTGGCATAGGGGTTGATGGCGCGGATGCGCGCCTCGACTTCGGCGAGCTCAGCCTTCGACACGAGATCGATCTTGTTCAGCACGATGACGTCGGCGAAGGCGATCTGGTTCTTGGCTTCCGGCGCATCCTTGAGGCGGTCGCTCAGCCATTTGGCATCGGCCACGGTCACCACCGCGTCGAGCCGTGCATGGGCCTGCACGTCCTCGTCGACGAAAAAGGTCTGCGCCACCGGGGCCGGATCCGCGAGGCCCGTGGTCTCGACGATGATCGCGTCGAACTTGCCCTTGCGCTTCATGAGACCGTCGAGAATGCGCACGAGGTCGCCGCGGACAGTGCAGCAGACGCAGCCGTTGTTCATCTCGAACACTTCTTCATCCGCGCCGATGATGAGATCGTTGTCGATACCGATCTCGCCGAACTCGTTGACGATCACAGCGTATTTCTTGCCGTGGTTTTCCGACAGGATGCGGTTCAACAGCGTGGTCTTGCCGGCGCCGAGATAGCCGGTCAGCACGGTCACGGGAATTTTGTTGGCAGTCGCTTCAGACATGATCACTCCGGCGGGGTCTTGTGCAGCGCCGGCAGCAGGGGTGCCCCTGCGCTAACTGGTCAGCGCGCTCGTCAGCGCCTTTATATTGTGCCTGACCATATCAATGTAAGTGGGTGCATCGCCGTTTTCGGGCGTCAGACTGTCGGAATACAGCGTTCCGCCGATTTTTGCCCCGGTCTCGGCGGCGATCCGGCGCATCAGCCGGGGATCGGCGATGTTTTCCAGAAAAACGGCCGGAATTTTCGAGATCTTGAGCTGGGTGATGATGACCGCGATATCCTTCGCGCTGGGCTCCGAATCCGTCGAAACGCCCTGCGGCGCAATAAATTCGATGCCATAGGCCGCCGCGAAATAGCCGAAGGCGTCGTGGGTCGAGATTACCTTGCGGTGCGCTGAGGGGATGGAAGCCACAGCCGCCTTCACGTCACCGTCGAGGGTTGTCAGCTTCGCGAGATAGGCCTCGGCGTTCGCCTTGTAGGTGTCGGCACCGGCAGGATCGGCCTTGGCCAGCGCATCGCGAATGTTTGCGACATAGATCCTGGCATTGGCCACCGATTGCCAGGCGTGCGGATCCTCGTGCGAGTCGAGCTTGCGCGGTGCGATGCCCTGTGTCGCGGTGACGATGACAGCCTTGCCGCCGGATGATTTCACCAACCGCGGCAGCCAGCCTTCGAAGCCGAGGCCGTTGACGACAACGAGCTTCGCATCGGCGATCTTTTTCGCGTCACGCGGCGTTGGTGTGTAGACATGCGCATCGCCATTCGGGCCGACCAGGGTCGTGACAGCTATCCGCTCGCCGCCGACATTGCGCACGAAGTCACCCAGGATGGAGAAACTCGCGACGACATCGATCTTGTTCTGGGTCTTGTCCTGCGCACGCGCCGGGACGATCGCATTGACGAGCGACAGGATGGCACAAAGGACAAATACGCTGCATTTCCGCATAACTGACACACCTACGCCTCAAGATGCCGGCCGGGGAACAACTGCCTCACCAAGCCACTGACATTGCCGAACAAAACCGAAAATACGTAGAGCACCGCGGCGACCAGAATGATCGCGGGGCCGGACGGCACCTTGGTCTGGAACGACAGCACCAGACCGAAGTAACCGGAGGCCATCGCGCTCGCGACGGAGATCATCATCATCCCCGTGATATCACGCGACCAGAACCGCGCGATGCCCGCCGGCAGGATCATCAGCCCCACCGCGAGCAGCGTGCCGAGCGCGTGAAAGCCGTTGACGAGATTGACGACGACCAGCGCGAGAAACGCCAGATGCGCGGGTGCACCGGCGCGCGAGACCGTGCGCAGAAACACCGGATCGACGCATTCGATCACCAGCGGGCGATAGATCACCGCCATCACCACCAGCGTGATCGTCGCATTGAAGGCGATCACCAGCAGCGTCTGATCGTCGAGCGCGAGAATGTTGCCGAACAACACATGCAATAGATCGATATTGGTGCCGCGCATCGAAACGATGGTGACGCCGACTGCGAGTGATACGAGATAGAACGCGGCAAGCGATGCGTCTTCTTTGATAACGGTCACGCGCGACACCAGCCCTGCCAGCAAAGCGACGGAAAAGCCTGCAATCAGGCCGCCAAACGTCATCGCAAACAGATTTAGCCCCGAGAACAGGAAGCCGATCGCCGCCCCCGGCAGAATCGCATGCGCCATAGCATCGCCGACAAGGCTCATCCGCCGCAGCATCAGGAACACGCCGATCGGCGCGCCGCCGAGCGCGAGCGCAACCACGCCGGCCAGCGCGCGGCGCATGAATTCGAATTCGAGGAAAGGCGCGATCAGCGCATCGTAGAGCATGTCGATCAGGCCGCCCGCGAGTGTGCGGCATCGACAACACAGGTGCCGGCGCCATCGTCGAAGGCTTCGCACATGCGCCGCGCCTCCAGCAGGTTATCCGCCGTCAGCACCTGCTGGGTCGGTCCCCAGGCCACGGAGCCGCGCGCTAGCAGCAGCGTCTCCGGGAAATGCGCGCGCACCATCTCCATATCGTGCAGCGCCGCCAGTACCGTGCGCTTCTCGGCATGCCAGTGACGCACCAGCGCAATCAAATCAGCCGACGTCTTGGCGTCGATCGCATTGAACGGCTCGTCGAGCACGATAACGCGTGCGTCCTGCAACAACACCCGCGCAAACAGCATCCGCTGCATCTGGCCGCCGGACAGCGTGCCGATATTGCGGTTCTCGAATCCGTTGAGGCCAACAGCGGTGAGGGCCCGTCCAATTTGCTCGCGTGCGTTCTTGCCAAGGCCGCCGAATATCCCGGTCTTGCGCCAAAGCCCTGTGCCGACGAAGTCGAACACCGAGATAGGGAATGTGCGGTCGATGTCGACGCTCTGCGGCAGGTAAGCGATGTCGCGCGCCTTCAGGCCGCCAAGTGTGATCGCGCCCGTCAGCGGCTTCAGGATGCCGACGATGCCGCGAAACAGCGTGGATTTGCCGGCGCCGTTCGGCCCGACCACCGCGAGCAAACTGCCAGCTGCGATCTCGCCATTGAGGTGATGCACGGCCGGATGCCGGTCATAACCCAGCGTGACGTTCTGGAAAGCGAGCTGTGTCGTCATGATGGCCTCATCGCCAGCAGAACCACCGCCCAGAGCGCTGCGGAGACCGCCAGCGCAGCCCCCAGCCGTGCGGGCAACGTCATGCGCAAGATCGACCAGGGCGCGGGCTGGGCCGGATGCGGGCTTGCCGGGCCATGGCTGTGGGTATGACCGTGGCCGTCCGCGTGACCATGGGAGTGGTCATGACCGTGGGAATGGGAGTGCGCCATGAAATCGGGCCTGGCCAATGAATATCCGGCGCCAAGGCGCCTGCCCCTTATTTATGTTATATTATAACATACCGCAAGCCTGGGAGGGTTCAGGCGAAGTGGCGGACCAGCGCCAGGCCGGCAAAAAGCCCGGCAATCGATAGCACCACCGAGCCCAGCACATAGGCCAGTGCGAGGCCTAGGTCGCCGCGCTCATAGAGCACTGCCGTATCCAGTGAAAAGGCCGAAAACGTCGTGTAGCCGCCGAGGATGCCGGTCATCAGGAACAGGCGCCAGGGCTGCGAGGCCTCGCCCTTGTAAGCCAGATAGCCGGCGATCAGGCCCATCACCGTGGAGCCAGTGATGTTGATGATGAAGGTGCCCCACGGGAATGCCGTCCCCATGCAGCGGGCGCAGGTCATGTTGATCACATGGCGCAGGGTGGCGCCGAGGCCGCCGCCGACAAAAACCAAAACGTAATTCATCGAACACCCGCTGCGCTTGGTGGCTCACGTCATTCCGTTCTGCCGCAGCGTGTCTGCGGCGGCAAGTCGCAGCAGGCCGAGCAAGACACGAAAACGTCACGACAACGAAAAAAAGCGGCAGCTTGCGCCACCGCCCTTCCCGCGCGTCATTAAACGCAAATCGAAAGCGATCAGACCGCCTTGCCGAACTGCTCGTCGACATATTCCCAGTTCACAAGGTGATCGACGAACGCCTTGAGATAGTCGGGACGACGGTTGCGGTAGTCGATGTAGTAGGAGTGCTCCCAGACGTCGACGCCGAGGATCGGGGTCGCGCCATGGACCAACGGGCTTTCGCCGTTCGCGGTCTTGGAGATTTCCAGCTTGCCGTTCTTGACCGAGAGCCAGGCCCAGCCGGAGCCGAACTGGCCAACGCCTGCAGCGGCGAAGTCGGTCTTGAACTTCTCGAGACCGCCGAGATCCTCGGTGATCTTCTTCTCCAGACGGCCGGGCAGCTTGTCGCCACCGCCGTTCGGCTTCATCCAGTTCCAGAAGTGGAGATGGTTGTAGTGCTGGCCGGCATTGTTGAAGAGCGCGGCATTCTTGCCGAACGAGCCCTTCACGATTTCTTCAAGCGATTTGCCTTCGAATTCGGTGCCCTTCAGCAGGTTGTTGCCGTTGGTCACGTAAGCCTGATGGTGCTTATCGTGATGGAATTCCAGCGTTTCCTTCGACATATGCGGCGCGAGCGCGTCATAGGCGTAAGGCAGATTGGGAAGCGTGAAGGTCATGGGTCAAGATCCGCAATAATGGGAGAGTTGGCTTAACGGGAACCCTTATAGAAGGTTCCGCCCGGCTCCGACACTCCCATCTTTGCGATCCCCGATCGCTTCGCGATCAGGCCGCGCTCGGCATTGCGGCGGAGACGGCATCGCGCCGCACTGGCGGCTTCACATTCATCAGCATCTGGAAGCATCCGGCGATCATCCCGATCACGACGGCGAATTGCCAGGCACGATCGTAATTGCCGAGATGAGAGAAGATCATGCCGCCGCCCCAGGCGCCCAGGAAAGATCCTGCCTGATGGCTGAGGAAGGCGATGCCCGTGAGTGTCGCCATGAAGCGCAACCCGAACAGCTGCGCGACGAGGCCGTTCACCAGCGGGACCACGCCGAGCCACAGCGATCCCAGCACGGCTGCGAAGACCATGGTCGTGGTCGGCGTCGCCGGAAAATAGAAATAAGTGGCGAGCGCCAACGAGCGAACGATGTAAATTCCGCCGAGCAAAATCTGCTTCGGATAACGGCCGCCAAGCCAGCCAAAGGCATAGGAGCCAAACACATTGAACAGACCGACTATTGCCAGTGCGGAGGCGCCAAGCGACGCGTCGAGGCCGCAGATCGCCAGATAATTCGGCAGATGCGTGGTGATGAAGACGAGCTGCAGGCCGCAGACAAAGAACGACAGCGCCAGCACGATATAGCCGGAATGGCCGAGTGCGGACTGCACCACTTCGCCCATCGACTGCGGCAGCTCGTCGATCGCTGCGCGTTCGATCTTGTCGGACTGGCCGGCAAACAGCGCAGCGGGGAGCATCACAGCAGCGAGGCCGAGAAAGCCGATCAGCGCGACCTGCCAGCCAGCGGTCGAGATCAGCGTCTGCGCCAGCGGCGAGGCAATGACGAGGCCCAGCGAACCGGCGGCTGACACAGCACCCATGGTGACACTGCGCTTGGCAGCGGACACGCTACGCGAGGCCACCGTCATGGTCATGCTCGATGCCGTGCAGGACAGCGCGAGGCCGACGCAAAGGCCGGCGCCAAGCGTGAACACCAACGGCGTGGTCGCGACCATCATCAAGACGAGACCGGCGGCATAAATCAAAACGCCGGTGATCATCACGTGACGGGTCCCAAAGCGATCGGCGATGGCGCCAATGAAAGGCTGCGAGATGCCCCAGATCACATTCTGCAAAGCGGTGGCCAGCGAGAAATCGGCCGTGGTGATGGCGGTGTCGCGCAGAATCGAGGGTTGAAACAGGCCGAAGCTCTGGCGCATGCCCATGGCCAGGCTGAGCAGCGTCGCCGCGCCGGCCAAAATCGCCCAGCGCTGATATTTGGAGAGCTCCGCCTCAGTCATTCCAACGCTTCCTTGATCCCTAGAATATTATTCTCAGATAAGCACTGGATTCGACAGGTTTACTACCCTCGGACCGACCTATAAGGGCTGCACAGAGCGCAGAGGTGGCGACCGAAATGAGCATCGAAATCGAGATTGTGACCGGCGACGCCTCATGGCCGAGCGTCAAACCGCTGTTCGACTTGGTTTGGCCGCGCGAGGCGGTCGAGAAACTGCCCTGGGGACACGTGGTCTTCGCCTATCCCGAATTGCGGGTCATCGTGGAGGACGACGGACAGCCGGTCTGCCATGTCGGCCTGTATCGGCGCGAAGGCATATGGAAGGATCGCAAGACGCGGATTGGCGGCATCGGCGGCGTTGTGACGCATCCCGACTATCGCCGTCGCGGTCTGGCCAGTCTGGCGCTCACCGCCGCACTCCATACGCTGAAAGACGAACGCGCCACCGATTTTGCGCTGCTGTTCTGTGAACCGCACAATCTGGATTTCTACACCCACCGCAACTGGAAGCCGTTCATCGGCGAGGTCTATGCCGAACAGCACGGCGAGCGGGTACGCTTCGATGTCATGACCCCGCTGGTGTCCTACCTGAAGCGAGCGCCGCATGAAGGCGAGATGGACCTGTGCGGGCTGCCGTGGTGACCGCCATCGGTTGACCTGAGCAAGCTGCGTCAAATTGAATCGATCATGATCATTTGAGACGCTGAGTAGTCTCAAACGCATCGCCGCGGCATTGCACAAATCCCATTTCTTGTTATGCAGACCGCCTGATCCGAGGAGACACGCATGGCCGCCAGATTTACTGTTATGATCGCATTGCTGGGTGCAGTGTTCGCAGGCTCCGCTGCGCAAGCCCAATCGGGCGGCGAAGCAACGGGTGTCTGGCAGACCCAGGCCGGCGATGCACAGGTGCGGGTCAGCAAATGCGGCACCATCCTGTGCGGCACCGTCGTCTCGCTGCGCGACAAGATCGATCCGCAGACCGGCAAGCCGCCGATCGACGACAAGAATCCCGATCCCGCGCTGGCTAAACGCTCGATGATCGGCATTCACCTGTTCTACGATATGCGCCCTACCGGAGCGAACACGTGGTCGGGCCGGATCTATAATGCCGATGACGGGAAGATCTATACCAGCAACGTGGCGCTGGTCGGCCCTAACACGCTGAAGGTCGAAGGCTGCGTCGGCGCATTCTGCGGTGGCGAGAACTGGACCCGCGTCGGCCGGTAACTCAGTTCGCTTCTCTCAGACTGACATGGCCTTCAACGCGGTGGCCGCCGAGGCATAACCGCCGCGCGCGCCGTCGATGAAATGAACGTGATCGCTGCGGATGGCTGACGGCGTGAAACACGTCATCATCGCCGCATCCTGCCGATGCAGGCCATAGCGCACCGTTCCTTCCGCGGCTGCCGTGACAAGATGCTGCTCGAGCGCACGTTCGAGATCGGGTGTGCAATCCAGGATCATGCGTAGGCTATCGTCGTATTTGCGGAAATCCGAGTTCTCGACCAACTGCTGCACATAGGTCTTCGGCACGAACCCGCCGACGCTAATGCCAAAACGCATCAGCACAAAAACGAACAGCGTTCGCGTCGTTACCCAGATACGAAAGCGCGAAAGCGATTTCGCGCCGCGGCCAGCTCGGATTTCGTAGCCGAGACCCGCGGGCGGCCACGTCATCGCGGGACCGCCTGCGGGTACGGGACGGCCCGCATTTGGACTGCGTTCGACCAGTGCGATAATGTCTTCGATAACGCGACGAAATGCGGATGGGTCGGCTCCCGCTGCAGCCGTCACCAACACCGACAGAATCAAACCATGTGCCGATGGAATTTCCTCGAAGCGACATGAGAGCCCGGAGAGATCGGGATAGGTCCCGACAGGTGCCGGCGTCACCGCGAATTCGCCGCGCTTCATCGCGGCCTCTGCCCAGCCCAATCCGCCACCGGAAAACATCGCATAGGACACATTCTTCGATGGACCGAAGCGCGCCACGCGCACATCCAGCCCCTGCGCGCGGATGTCTTCGATCGGCACCAGGGCCACGCGCATGACGAGATCGAGATCGTGCTTCACCCAGGTGGCCGTCGCCGCCAAAGCCCCGCGGGCGCGATCGAGATCGTCCGGTGAGACTGCGAAGCTCGCGCCATCGCCGCCGAACACGAAGGGGAATTCGCGGCCGTCCAATGCGTTGGTCACGGCAGCAATGACGGCAGCGCCGGCCATGTTGACGGCTTTGTAGCGCTGTTCGGCGATGGCCTTGGTGGATTCGACGATATCGGCGACGCCGATGATCCAGTCATCCGGCAGCGGCTTGTACAACGCCGGGTCCATCACCCGGTCGAAGCCGTAAAATATTGAAATGCCGTCGTAAAACGCGCTGACGCCGGTGGTCATGGTGTGAAATGATCCTGCGGCAACGTTGCGTCAACCCAAAGACGCCACTGAGCCAGGACTCATAGCACGCAATTTCGACGGGCGTGCGGTATCAGCAATCCAAAGTCGTCTGCCGCTCCCATTCGGTGAGCTGACGGCAGTGCTCATTCCAGTCGCTGTGTTTGAGCTTGAGGTACGACCCGACCACGACCTCGCCGAGCTGCGCCTTCAACACGTCGGATGCTTCGAGCGCGCGCAATGCATCGAGCAGGTTCAACGGGAGCTGCTTTGCCTTCGGCGCCTTCGCGCCTTCCGTATACATATTGATGTCGAGGCGCGGGCCGGGATCGCGGCTGTTGGCCATGCCGTCGAGGCCGGCGGCCAACAGCGCCGCAGGCAGCAGATACGGATTGACCGCGCCATCGGGCAGACGGAATTCAAAACGACCAGCATCGGGAATGCGGATCATGTGCGTGCGGTTGTTGCCGCCGTAGGTCACCGTATTCGGTGACCACGTCGCGCCGGAGAGCGTGCGCGGCGCATTGATGCGCTTGTAGGAATTCACCGTGGGATTGGTGATGGCGCAAACCGCTTCGGCCGAATGAACGAGGCCGCCGATGAAGTGATAGGCGGTCTTCGACAGGCCGAGTTCACCGGCCTCATCTTCAAATACGTTGGAGCCATCCTTGGTCGACCAAAGCGACGCATGGACGTGGCAGCCGTTGCCAGTGAGATTGGCAAACGGCTTCGGCATGAAGGTCGCCTTGTAGCCGTGCTTTTCGGCAATCGACTTGACCATAAACTTAAAGAACGCGTGGCGATCGGCGGTCTTCAGCGCGGTGTCGAACTCCCAGTTCATCTCGAACTGGCCGTTGGCGTCTTCATGATCGTTTTGATACGGCTTCCAGCCGAGCGTAATCATTGCATCGCAGATTTCGGCGACGATTTCGTAGCGCCGCATCAGCGCCTGCTGGTCGTAGCACGGTTTGGCCTGCTGATCGGCAGGATCTGAGATCGCGGTGCCGTCGGGCGAAATCAGAAAGTATTCGCATTCGACGCCGGTCTTGAGTTCGACACCCTGCTCCGCCGCCTTCGCAATGAGGCCTTTCAGCACCTGACGTGGATTCTGCGCCACCGGCTTGCCACCCATGTAGAGATCGCCCGTAACCCAGGCGACGCCGGGCTTCCATGGCAGCAATGTGAGCGTATCCATGTCCGGCATCACGAGGACATCGGGGTCGGCTGGCGTCATGTCGAACCATGCCGCGAAACCAGCAAAGCCCGCTCCGGACTTGGCGACGCCGTCCATCGCGGTCGCCGGCACCAGCTTGGCGCGCATGCCGCCGAACAGATCGACAAAGGCAATGAGGAAATATTTGAGGTCGTGCTGTTTGGCTAGTTCGGTCCAGGTCGTCATTGACACGCGCTCCGAAGATCATCCAGCCATAATGGCTCGTTAGATATTGCTGCCGGGAATCCAGTTCGTTCCGGCGAGAGGGACTCTCGCCATGGCCGCCGACTCCATTGTCAGCGCCACCAGATCTTCCGGTTCGAGATTGTGGACGTGGCTCTTGCCGCAAGCGCGTGCGATGGCCTGCGCTTCCAGTGTCATCACCGAGAGATAGTTCGCCAGCTTGCGGCCGGCGATCACGGGATTGAGCCGCGCGGCCAGCAAAGGATCCTGCGTGGTGATGCCCGCGGGATCGCGGCCCTCGTGCCAGTCGTCATAGGCGCCGGCCGTAGTGCCAAGCTTCTGATATTCGGCTTCCAGTGCGGGGTCGTTATCACCGAGCGCGATCAATGCAGCCGTGCCGATCGCCACCGCATCCGCGCCGAGCGCGAGACACTTGGCCACGTCAGCTCCATTGCGGATGCCACCGGACACGATGAGCTGCACCTTGCGATGCATGCCGAGATCCTGCAGCGCCTTCACCGCCGGCGGGATCGCGCACATGGTGGGCAGGCCGACATTCTCGATGAAGACGTCCTGCGTCGCAGCCGTGCCGCCCTGCATGCCATCGAGCACGATGGCATCGGCACCGGATTTCACAGCTAGCGCGATATCGTAATACGGGCGTGAGGCACCGACCTTCACATAGATCGGGGTCTGCCAGTCGGTGATCTCGCGCAGTTCCTGGATCTTGATTTCGAGATCGTCAGGCCCGGTCCAGTCCGGATGCCGGCAGGCCGAGCGCTGGTCTATGCCGACGGGCAGACGTCGCATGCCGGCGACGCGCTCGGTAATTTTCTGGCCGAGCAACATGCCACCGCCGCCGGGCTTGGCGCCCTGCCCGACCACGACTTCGATGGCATCGGCCTTACGCAGGTCGTCCGGATTCATGCCGTAACGCGACGGCAGCACCTGATAGACGAGCAGATCGGAATGACCACGCTCTTCCGGCGTCATGCCGCCGTCGCCCGTGGTGGTCGACGTGCCGACCGCCGATGCGCCGCGGCCGAGCGCTTCCTTGGCGGGACCGGACAGTGCCCCGAAGCTCATGCCGGCGATGGTAATCGGAATCTTCAGATGAATCGGCTTCTTGGCGAAACGCGCGCCGATGACGACATCGGTGGCGCATTTCTCACGGTAGCCTTCCAGCGGATAGCGGCTGATCGAGGCGCCGAGAAACAGCAGGTCGTCGAAATGCGGCAGCTTGCGCTTGGCGCCAGCGCCGCGGATGTCATAGATGCCGGTCGCGGCCGCACGGCGAATTTCCGCAATGGCTGCATCATCGAAGGTCGCGGACTTGCGCGGCGGCGTATGGATCCAGCGGTCTTGCGCGCTCATCAGTATGATCCGACGTTATCGATGTGGAAGTGATAGAGCTTACGCGCCGAGCCGTAGCGCTTGAACTCGTCGGGGCTGACGCCTTCGACGCCGGCTTCATCGAGCAGCCGCTTCAACTCGGTCTTGTGTTCGTCCTTGAGCGGCTTCTCGATGCAATCCGCACCAAGGCTGGCGACGGAGCCGCGCACGAAGAGCTGCGCCTCATAGATGGAATCGCCGAGTGCCTCGCCGGCATCGCCGAGCACCACGAGCTTGCCGGCCTGCGCCATGAAGGCGGAGAGATGGCCGACCGAGCCCTTCACGACGATATCGATGCCCTTCATGGAGATGCCGCAACGCGCGGACGCGTTGCCGTCGATCACCAGCAGCCCCCCATTGCCGCTGGCGCCCGCCGCCTGCGAGGCATCGCCGGTGACGTGGACGCGGCCCGACATCATGTTCTCTGCGACGCCCTGCCCGGCATTGCCGCGGACGGTAACGCGCGCCTGCTTGTTCATGCCGGCGCAATAATAGCCGACGTGACCGTCGATCTCGATCTCGACGGGAAAATCGAGACCGACCGCGATATTGTGCTGGCCGCGCGGATTGCTGACGGTCCAGTGCGTCGCGTTGGTGTTATCAGTCAGCGCATGCAGCGCGCTGTTGAGTTCGCGCAGCGGCGAAGACGCAAGATCAACCGAAGGCATCAGTGCCGCTCCCACAAATAAACTTTGGCGGGTTCGGGCTCCCAGACCTTGGCGACGTCGATGCCCGGCAGATCGACCAGCGCACGATATTCGGTGCCGAAGGCGACCCAGCGATCGGTCTCGGCCATCACGGCTGGCTTGCAGGCAATGGGATCGCGCAGCACGCCGAAGCCGGTCTCGGTGCCGATGACGAATGTGTAGAAGCCATCGAGCGCGGACAGCGACGACGTCATCGCATCCTGCAGCGAAGCACCGGCGGCCATTTGCGATGAGATATAGCCGGCGGCGACTTCGGAATCGTTTTCGGTGCGGAACGTCATGCCCTGGCGAATCAGCTCGCGGCGCACATCATTGTGGTTCGACAGCGAACCGTTATGCACGAGGCACTGGTCGGTACCTGTCGTGAAGGGATGCGCGCCATTGGTCGTCACGGCGGACTCAGTTGCCATGCGCGTATGACCCACGGCATGGGTGCCGGTCATCGCGTTCAGGCCGAAACGCTTCGCCACGTCGGCGGGCAGACCGACTTCCTTGAACACCGCCATGCGCTTGCCGCGCGCGACCATATCGACGTCTTTCATGCCGAGGAGCGCAGATGCCACGGCAGCCTCGCGATCGGTGGGGATGCTGATGACAGCGTGGGTGTCGTGCACCTGATACGCAATCGGCGCATCGGCGACCTTGCCGAGCGACGCCACCAATGCAGCGAAATCAAACGACGGCGCGGCACGCAGCGTCAGCTTGATCTGTCCGGCATCGCCGTCGCCATAAACAGCAAAGCCTGCAGAGTCAGGGCCGCGATCGCTCAGCGCTTCGAGCATGCCGGAGAGCAACCCGCCTAATTCGGGGGCCAGCTTTTGATCTTTCAGAAACAGACCGGCAATGCCGCACATGGCTCGCGTCTCGCTCGTTGAATGCGCGTGGACCTTGCCCGAAACAAAACCGCCATGTCAACCACCGAGAAAATAGTTTTCCTGACAGGAAATATCGCTATTGTCGGGAAATCACCGTATTTAGGAAGCGCCACCGTGAAAGCGAAACCGAAGACAACGAAATCATCGCCCGCGCGATCAAAGCCGGAGGAATTGCGCACCGGCTCCAACGCGCCGCTGGAAGTCGGCGGCTCGCTGGAATCCAAGATCGGCAATGAAGTGCGGCAGCTCCGCAAGGACCTGGAGCTGACGGTGGCGGAGCTCAGCACATCGGCGGGCATCTCGACCGGCATGCTGTCAAAGATCGAGACCGGCAGCATCTCCGCATCGCTGGGCACGCTGAATGCACTCTCGAAAGCACTCAACGTGCCGATCTCCAGATTCTTTCGCGAGACCGAGGAAGAGCGCGATTGCTCTTTCGTGAAGGCCAGCACAGGCGTCAAGATCGAACGCCGCGGCACCAAGTCCGGTCATCATTATCAACTGCTCGGCCAGTCGATCCACGGCGAGCTCGGCGTCGAGCCCTATCTGATCACGCTGAACGAGGACGCCGAGGCCTATAGCAACTTCCGCCATGCCGGCGTCGAGATGATCTACATGCTGACCGGCAAGGTGCGTTATCGCCACGCCGATCAGACCTATCTGATGGAGCCCGGCGACACGCTGTTCTTCGACGCAGCCGCGCGGCACGGCCCGGAAGAACTGGTGAAGGCGCCTATGACGTATCTGTCTGTGATTATTTATCCGCGGCGGAGCTAGGCCTCACTTCGCCTTGCTCTTCCCCGACATCCGGTCCTGCGACGGTGGCACATCGAAGGCCCGCCGATACATCCGTGCGAAATGGCTGGCGCTGGCGAAGCCGCATTCGGCCGAGACCTCGACCACCGGCATACTGGTCTGCTGCAGCAGTGCACGAGCTTTCCCGAGGCGCAGGGTCATGTAATGCTGCTCAATGGTTACGCCGAGATGCGCGGTGAACAGCCGCTCGAGCTGGCGCACGGACACGCCGGCCGTTTTTGCCAGCTCGTCGCGCGGCGCAGGGCTGGCCAGACGCCGTTCCATCACGGTGATCGCCGAGAGCACGGCGCGATTGCTGGTACCGAGGCGCTCGCGCAATGAAATGCGCTGGCTGTCATCGCCGAGACGCACGGCGGTTTGCAGAAACCAGTCACTGACTTTCGCTGCCAGTGCCTGGCCGTGATCGCGGCGGATGATGGCATGCATCATGTCGAGCGCGGCGACACCACCGGCGCAGGTGAGCCGGTTGCTATCGATCTCGAACAGCGTACGCGTCGGCTCGATCTCGGGAAAGGCCTCGATGAATGCATCGAGATGCTCCCAATGGATCGTGCAACGTACATCGTCGAGGATGCCGGCCTTGGCGAGAATGAAAGGCCCGCCGGATACACCGCCGACGGCGCAGCCCGAGCGCGCGAGGTGACGCAGCCAGGCCAGCGTCTTGGCATCATCGAAACTTGCGGGATTTCCGCCGGCGCAAACCAATACAGTGTCATAGCGCACGCTGTCGGCAATGGTGTGATCGGACGCCACCGACAATCCGTTCGATGCCAGGATCGCGTCGGCGCCGGTCGAGATCTGCAGCCACTGATACAGTTTCTTGCCGGCTAGCACATTGGCGGCGCGCAGCGGTTCGATCGCCGAGGCGAAGGACATCAGCGCGAAGCCGTCGATCAGGAGAAAGCCGACGCGGTGGGGCTGGGCCATAGATTTGAAGACTCAGTTTCCGCGCCCGTTCAGATCATTGCTGCAGCGTTACGCCCACTCGCCCTTGCGGAACACCGGCACGCGACGGCCGTCGGTGTGGACACCGTCGATGTCAATCTCGCCGGAGCCGATCATCCAGTCGATATGGATGAAGCTCTTGTTGCCGCCCTGCGCCGCGATCTGCTCGGGCGTGAGATCGCCGCCATTGACGAAGCACTTCGAATAGCACTGGCCGAGCGCAATATGGCAGGCGGCATTCTCGTCGAACAGCGTGTTGTAGAACAAGAGGCCACTCGCCGAGATCGGCGACGAATGCGGCACCAGCGCCACTTCACCGAGCCGACGCGAGCCTTCGTCGGTGTCGAGCACCTTGTTGAGCACTTCCTCGCCGCGTGAGGCCTTCGCCTCGACGATCTTGCCGTCCTCGAAGCGCACCGCGATGTTGTCGATCAGTGTGCCCTGATAGGATAGCGGCTTGGTTGATCGGACATGGCCGTTGACACGCGCAGCATGCGGTGTGGTGAAGACTTCCTCGGTCGGGATATTGGCGTTGCAGATGATGCCGTTCTTGGCGGTCGACGCGCCGCCTTCCCATTCATGGCCGTCGGCAAGACCCACCACAAGATCGGTGCCCGGCCCGGTGAAATGCAGCGCATGGAAGCGCTGGCCGTTCAGCCATTCGGTGCGGCTACGCAACGCAGCATTGTGCTTCGCCCAGGCGGCGATGGGATCGGCATTGTCGACACGCGATGCGGCGAAGATCGCGTCCGCAAGCTTCTGCACGGCAACGTCGTCCTCATCGCCGGGAAACACCTGCTTGGCCCAGGACAGCGTGGGATAAGCGATGATATTCCAGTTGATGTCGAAGCCGGCGATCTTCTGCAGCGCCGGCTGATAGGCGATGGAATTCGCCTTGCTGGCGCGCGAGACCTTGGCGGGATCTTCGTTCGACAGCAGCATCGGATTGTCGCCGACGATGGCAAGGCGCGCGGTGTTGTTGCCGAGCGCTTTGGCCATGCCCTCATAGAGCCAGCCGGCGGCGCGATCGAAGCTCACATCGTGACCGTAGCGATAGCGCGCCAGCGTCATCTCTTCATCGGAGAAGAACGGCGTCACCAATCCGGCGCCGGCCTTGTAGGCATGTTCAGCGATCTTGCGCACCAGCGGCAGCGCCGCGGCGGGGCCGGTCAGCAGCAGATCCTGCCCCGGCGCCAGTTGCAGCCCGACTTTCACGGCGACCTCGGCCAGACGGTCGAGCTTCACGGGATCGATGGGGGTGGACAAATTGCGCTGGTGAACGGTCATGCAGAGGCCCTGACTGATGTGGAAGTGGCTGGACCGAATGTAGGCGCAGATGCGCCTTGCCGCCAGCCGGTCCGCCGCAGAGCTTACCGGACGCCTACGACTGCCCGGACTGCGGGACGAGGGCCTGGTAATGGGCCAGCGCGTAAAGCCTGATCGCCGAGGAGAGGTTATTCTGCTGGCGGTTCTTGTCTATCTCGCCGACGAGCTGCGACATCGTGATCCGGCGCATGCCGGCGATCTCCTTCAGCGCCGTCCAGAACGCCTCTTCGAGACTGACGCTTGTCTTGTGTCCGGCGACGACGATCGATCGCTTTACGACGGGTGATTTCACCGCGCCTTCTCCATTTCCACCCAGTGATCGGTTTCTTTTCAGCCAGCTTATACGGATTGAAACCTGCGGCAACAGATCAGATCATCCAACCTTAGACGAGTACTCACACACAACCTCTCGATCACGACACAACCTCTACGGAACTATCGATACGTTGCCTTCGTGGCGCGCATTGGGCAGAAGCAGCATAGCCCACGCCTCTGGATCAAACTCCCGATCGTCTCGATGAATTCCGCCACGCCTGAACTCCCCGATGCCCAGCACGCCGCTGATCAGATCGATCGCTGGATGAAGGAGCACGCCGTCTTCGCGCTGCTGATGGAGCATTCCGACAATGCATGTTCTGTGCTGCGGCAGTTTGCAACGATCAACCGCAACCATGGCCAGCACGACGTCGCTATCGACGCGCTTCTTGCTGCACTTGCACTGATGCCGACGAACGTCACCGCCTGGCGTGAGCTCGCGACGGACTATCAATTGAGCGGTCGCGACGAACTGGCGGAAGCAAGTGCGTTGCGCGCGCTCGCCATCGATCCGGACCACGCGACGACATGGCTGCAATATGCGAGCCTCGCCTACCGGCTGCAGCGTATCGATGATGCTGAAGCGGCCTATCTGCGCGCTCTGTCGGGCGATGCCTCGCTTGGCGACGCTCATCTCGGCCTGGGCGTGCTGTATCTCGGCTCCCGTCGTCCCGAGCAGGCGATCGTGCATCTGCAATACGCACTATCCTGGGGCGGCATCGACGCGGTCACGCATCTTTGCCTCGGACAAGCCTTCTACATGGCCGGCCGGTTTGGCGAGAGCGCCGATGCCTTGGCAATCGCAAACGGCTTTGTGCCGCTGGAAGGCGTGACACTGCGTCTCTATGCCCGCGCGCGTACCTTTGCTTCGATGCTGGACGGCGACATTCAGGGCGCCATCGACCGCTACCCGACACTTGCCGGACAAGAGACCGAGCCATTGGATGAGGTCTTGCGCACCGCATTCGCGCTATTCAGCGCCTATGGCATGCATGAAGCTGCTGCCACGGTCGGACATCTGCGACTGGAAGGCCAGCCGGACGATCCCGTGCAGCGCTACTTGCTGGATGCCGTCGGTGGACAGACACATGATCGCGCACCGGCAGCCTATGTCGAAGCGCACTTCGACGAATTCGCCGCAGGCTTCGACAGCAAGCTTGTGGACATTCTTGGCTACAAGGTGCCGCAGCAACTCGCCGATATGGTTGCGTCCTGCCGACCGACACTTGCGACCATTCTGGATCTCGGCTGCGGAACGGGGTTGGCTGCAGAGCCACTCGGGCGGTTCGGCGCGCGACTGACCGGCATCGACCTGTCGGAGAAGATGCTCGCCATCGCAACACGGCGGAACGCCTATCACGACCTTATCAAGGCCGATGTCGTGAGCTATCTCGCGGACAGCCCGCGCAGCTTCGACCTCGTCTTCGCTGCCGATCTTCTGATCTATCTCGGCCGGCTGGAAGAACTCATCGGCCTGATTGCGCGCGTGCTCCCTGCGGGCGGCCTCTTCGCAGCAAGCATCGAGGGCGCGGGTCACGGCGACTTCACGTTGCTCTCGTCAGGCAGGTTCGCCCATAGCGAGACATATTTCGAAACCTGCGCCGCGAAGGACTTCGAAATCGCATGCAAGGAGAATTCCGAGCTGCGCCTCGAAGCAGGGCGCCCTGCCCTCGGCACGCTTTACGTGCTGCGTCGCCGTGCCCGGCCGAGCACCGAGAACGGCCAGCTCACTACCGCAACAAACCACCAATAAATTGACGAGATCTTCGCCAAGCGCGCGTCCGCCTTCGAACCTGTTGTCTGCACAGATCGGGAGCCATCTCGAACCTGAAGCCCATCGCACAAGATTTAATCATCTGCCTAGGAAATCAGTAATGCCGCTCGTTTTAATGGCACGACTGATCTGCGACAGCCGAGCTCATTTAGAAATAGTCGAAAAATCAGAATGTTAGACAACAGGTACGTTGGCACGCCATTTGCTAATAATATCTACGTCAATGATGACCGCCGTCCGCCGGATGCTGAAACCGCTGCTGGTTTCAAGCGCAGGGACACAGCTCGCTTCCTGATTGCAGGTGCGAAGCGGTCATCGTGACTCCATCCCTACCGGGCTTGGTGAGCGAGTTCCTGTTTCCGATCGGCAGCGGTCCAAACAGGTTTGCACATGCTCGATCAACCGAACGCAAAGAAGCAGAAGCTCGTCATCCTCGGCAACGGCATGGCCGCCGGCCGCGTCATGGACGAGCTGTTCGCGCGCGCACCAGACCGCTACGACGTTGTGGTGTTCGGCGCAGAGCCGCGTGTTAATTATGACCGCATCATGCTGTCGCCGGTGCTCTCCGGCGAGAAGGCATATGACGACATTCTGATCCACACCGATGAGTGGTACGCAACCAACAAGGTTGATCTCAGGCGTGGCGAACTCGTCATCGCGATCGATCGCGTTGCAAAAACCGTCACCACACAGTCCGGCGCGATCGAAACTTATGACACGCTGATTATCGCAACCGGCTCCAAGCCGATCCTCATTCCGGTACCCGGCGCGGAACTGCCCGGCGTCGTCACCTATCGCGATCTCGACGACGTCAACTTGATGCTCGATGCAGCCGGCAAGGGCGGCCACGCTGTCGTCATCGGCGGTGGTTTGCTCGGCCTCGAGGCTGCAGCCGGCCTCGCCATGCGCGGCATGACAACGACCGTTGTCCATCTGATGCCAACACTGATGGAGCGCCAACTCGATCCCAATGCCGCCTATCTGTTGCAAAAGGCGATCGAGGCGCGCGGCATCGAGGTGCTGACCGGAGCCAACACAGCAGCCATCCTCGGTGACACATGTGTCGAGTCAGTCCGGCTCGACGATGGTCGGACCCTACCGGCCGATCTCGTCGTGATGGCGGTCGGCATCCGCCCGAACACCGCACTCGCCAAGCTCGCCGACCTCAACGTCAAGCGCGGCATCGTCGTGGACGACCATCTACGAACCAGCGACGACAACATCTATGCGGTCGGCGAGTGCGTCGAGCATCGCGGCCAGTGCTACGGCCTTGTCGCGCCCCTGTATGACATGGCGAAGACCCTCGCGGCGACCCTCGCCGGGGAGACCGTTGACGGCTATATCGGTTCGACCACCTCGACCAAGCTGAAAGTCACCGGCGTAGACCTGTTCTCGGCCGGCGATTTCGCCGAAGGCGACGTCAAGGATGAGATCGTGCTTCGCGATCCTGCCCGCGGCATCTACAAGCGTGTCGTCCTGCGCGACGACCGCATCATCGGCGCGGTACTCTATGGCGATACGGCCGACGGCTCCTGGTATTTCGACCTGCTCAAAAAGAACGTCGATATCGGCGCCATGCGCAACGCGCTGATCCTCGGCCAGGCCTATCAGGGCGGCGTTGCACTCGATCCGATCGCTGCTGTCGCAGCGTTGCCGGACGATGCCGAAATCTGCGGCTGCAACGGCGTCTGCAAGGGCGCGATCACCCAGGCGATCACCGCCCACGGCCTCACCACCCTCGACGACGTGCGCGCCCGCACCAAAGCATCGGCTTCCTGCGGCCAGTGCACGGCGAAGGTGGAATCGCTGCTTGCGGCCACGCTTGGCGACAATTACTCCGCCGCCGGCCGCAAGCCCATGTGCAAATGCACTGACCTCACCCATAGCGAAGTCCGTGGCTTCATCCTCTCGAAGGAGTTGAAGTCCGTTCCCGCCGTGATGCAGGAACTGGCGTGGAAAACCTCCTGCGGCTGTCCGTCCTGTCGCCCGGCGCTGAATTATTACCTGCTCTGCGCGTGGCCGGGCGAATATGCCGATGATGCGCAGTCGCGCTACATCAACGAGCGCGTCCACGCCAACATCCAGAAAGACGGCACCTTCTCCGTCGTACCGCGCATGTGGGGCGGCCTGACCACTCCTGACGAATTGCGCGCCATCGCCGACGTCGCCGACCGCTTCAAGATTCCGACGGTGAAAGTCACCGGCGGCCAACGCATCGATCTGCTGGGCGTGCGGAAGGAAGACCTACCCGCGGTGTGGGCGCAGCTCAACAGTGCGGGCCTGGTCTCCGGCGCAGCCTATGCCAAGGGCCTGCGCACGGTGAAGACCTGCGTCGGCTCCGAATGGTGCCGCTTCGGCACGCAGGATTCGACCGGTCTCGGCGTCAAGCTCGAACGTTTCATGTGCGGCTCATGGGCGCCTGCGAAGGTGAAGCTCGGCGTCTCCGGCTGCCCGCGCAACTGCGCGGAATCCACGGTGAAGGATATCGGCGTGATCTGCGTCGAATCCGGCTACGACATCCACATCGCCGGTGCGGCAGGCCTGCATGTCCGCCAGACCGATCTGCTTGGCCATGTCGATACGGAGGACGAGGCGATCGAGTACATCGCCGCCTTCATGCAGATGTACCGCGAAGAAGCGGGCTATCTCGAACGCGTCTGGAAGTGGGTCGAAAATGCCGGCCTCGACAAGGTACGCGCGGCGATCATGGATGATGCCGACAACCGTCGCGCGCTGCTGGCGCGCTTCGAAAAATCACAGCGCGCGGTCCGCAGGGATCCCTGGGCCGAACGTGCCGCCGGCCGCGAACAGCATGAATTTACGCCGCTCGCAACACTCAACTCGATTATAGCCGTCCCGGCAGAATGAACATGACAATGGTCCCATCCAACGACTTCTGGTTCGACGTCGGCCCACTGCGCGCGATCCCGCAACGCGGCGCGCGCACGGTGAAGACTCCGCGGCGCGAGATCGCAGTATTCCGCACTGCCAGCGACGAGGTGTTTGCGCTGGAAAATCGCTGCCCGCACAAGGGCGGTCCGCTTAGTGAAGGCATCGTACACGGTCGCAAGGTCGCCTGCCCGCTGCATAACTGGATCATCAACCTCGATGATGGCGAAGCCTCGGGCGCAGACAAAGGCTGCGCGCGCAGCTTCCCGGTCAAGCTCGAGAACGGCCGCATCTATCTCAACATGAGCGTCGCCGCCGCGCCATAGGCGCACGCCACGTCAACCGAACCCCGCTCCAAAGAAAGTTTTCAAGTAATGGCCTATCTCGTCCCTTCGGAATTCGTGACCAAGATGGTGGATGCCGGCGAATCCAAGATCTTCATGTCCACGCGCGACACCATCATCCGCGCCTTCATGGCCGGCGCAATCCTGGCACTCGCTGCGGTGTTCGCCGTCACCGTCACGGTGCAAACAGGCTATCCGATTATCGGCGCGATCCTCTTCCCGGTCGGCTTTTGTATGCTCTATCTGCTGGGCTTCGACCTGCTCACCGGCGTCTTCGTGCTGACGCCCCTCGCATTGCTTGACAAGCGCCCCGGCGTCACTGTCGGCGGCGTATTGCGCAATTGGGGGCTCGTCTTCGTCGGCAATTTCATGGGCGCTATCGTCGTCGCCATCATGATGTCAATCGTGTTCACCTTCGGTTTCTCGACGCCCCCAGACAAGGTGGGTCAGGTGATCGGCCATATCGGCGAAGGCCGCACGCTTGGCTATGCGCAGTATGGCGCAGCCGGCATGCTGACGCTGTTCATCCGCGGCATGCTCTGCAACTGGATGGTCTCAACCGGCGTGGTTGGCGCGATGATCTCAACGACCGTCAGCGGCAAAGTCATCGCGATGTGGATGCCGGTCATGGTCTTCTTCGCGATGACGTTCGAGCATTCGATCGTCAACATGTTCCTGTTCCCTGCCGGCCTGATGCTCGGCGGCAAGTTCACGATCATGGATTACATCATCTGGAACGAGATTCCGACCGTGCTCGGCAACCTCATCGGCGGCCTGACCTTCACCGGCCTGACGCTTTATGCCACACACATCAAGACAGCTCCGAAGCGCGTTGCTAGTCTCGCCCGCTAGCCCCCGCAATCCTCGCAACACGACGCCCCGGCTTCTCCAGCTGGGGCGTCGTGTTATTAGTGTGACCCATGCCGCGTGAATTGACGATTTCGATCGGCCAGCATTCGGACAGGGGCCGCAAGGACACCAATCAGGATTTCCACGGCACCCTGATTCCGACCGAGCCGCTGTTGAGCCTCAAAGGCATTGCCGTCGTCATCGCCGACGGCATCAGCAGCAGCGCGGTCAGCGGCGAAGCCAGCGAATCTGCGGTCAAATCGTTTCTCACCGACTATTACTGCACATCCGAATCCTGGTCGGTGAAGACATCGGCGCAACGCGTCATCGCTGCGACCAATTCGTGGCTGCAATCCCAGACCCAGCGCGGCCGCTACCATTACGACAAGGATAGCGGCTATGTCTGCACCCTGAGTGCAATGGTGATACGCGCACGCGCAGCGCACCTCTTTCATGTCGGCGATTCCCGCATCTATCGCGTATCGGACCGCGCACTCGAGCAACTTACCACCGACCATCGCGTCGTAATCTCATCCGAGCAGAGCTACCTCGCCCGCGCGCTTGGCGTGAACCCGCAAATCGAGATCGACTATCAGGTGCTGCAGATCGACGACGGCGATGTCTTCATCCTCGCCACCGACGGCGTCTATGATTTCGTCAGCGCGCGCTTCATCACTTCGGCGATCGCCGATCACGCCGACGATCTCGACGCTGCCGCGAGGCTGATCGTCGACGAGGCCTATGCACAGAACAGCCCGGACAACCTCACCGTACAGATCGTGCGGATAGATGCGGTGCCGGATGGTGAGGCCAGCGACATTCTGATGCCGCAATTGCCGCTGCCGCCGCTGCTCGAAGCTCGCGCGGTGTTCGACGGCTACAGGATCGTGCGCGAACTTCATGGCAGCAGCCGTAGCCACATCTATCTCGCGATCGATCTGGAGAGCGGCGAACAGGTTGTCATCAAAATTCCGTCGATCGATCTGCGCGACGACCCGGTCTATCTCAAGCGGTTCATGATCGAGGAATGGGTGGCGCGGCGCATCGACAGTCCGCATGTGCTGAAGCCGTGCCGACAGTCGCGCAAGCGCAACTACCTCTACATCGTCGCCGAATTCATCGAAGGCCAGACGCTGAAGCAGTGGATGCTCGACAATCCGAAGCCGGATTTGGAAACCGTGCGCGGCATCACCGAGCAGATAGCACGCGGCTTGCAGGCGTTCCATCGGATGGAGATGATCCATCAGGACATTCGGCCAGACAATATCATGATCGACAAGACGGGCACGGTGAAGATCATCGATTTTGGTTCGACCCGCGTCAACGGCGTCGCCGAAGCTGATTCACCCGGCAAGCACAGCGACATTCTCGGCACGCCGCAATACACCGCACCCGAGTTGTTTTTCGGCAAGCGCGCCACATCGCAATCCGACCTCTATGCGCTTGGGACCCTCACCTATCAGATGCTGTCCGGGACGCTGCCTTACGGAGCGGAGGTCGCGAAGGCTACGAACGCCGCGCAGCACCGCAAGCTGCGTTATCGATCGCTGCTCAACAATGCCAGCGATATCCCGGAATGGATCGACGGCGTGTTGCGTAAGGCCGTGCACGCCGACCCGGCGAAGCGCTACGACGAACTCTCCGAATATGTTTACGACCTGCGCAATCCGAAGGCGGAGTTTCTCAATCCGCCGACCGTGCCGCTGCTGGAGCGCAATCCGAACATGGTCTGGAAGGGCCTCTCGCTGCTGCTCGCTATAACTGTCATCGTATTGCTGTCGAGGCGCTAACGGCATCGCCAGTTGGCGCCTGCATCACTGCGGAAACCTCACATTCTTTCCCTGAAAGGCATCCGTCGCCACGACGTAAAAACGAAAAGCCGCCCAGAGGGCGGCTTTTCGTTTTTTCTGAAATATCAATTAGATGTTTGGTTGCGGGGATAGGATTTGAACCTATGACCTTCAGGTTATGAGCCTGACGAGCTACCGGGCTGCTCCACCCCGCGCCAAACCTTTCGGAAAACCAGAGACGAAACGAAGTCGGCCAACGCCAAGGCGTCGATCGATCCCAGTCCGGAGGCTTCCTGAGAAGGCAACCGGGGCAAAGCCCTCGGTGCGAGGGGTATGTACCAATGCCTGCCTGCTTTGGAAAGGGGCAGCGGCGATCTTTTTGCGCTTTTATGACGGTCCGGGAAAACGACGATCTGCCCTGTTTCGGCACAACCCGGCACGACCCGGATACAACCGCCGAAACCGGCGTTTCAGGCCCGCTGGACGGGCTCTGGCGGCCTAATTCAGCAAAAAGCCGCCATCCACGGTCACGGTACTGCCGGTCATGTAACGCGAGGCCTGCGAAGCCAGCAGCAGAATGGCACCGTCGAGATCGCTCTCATGACCGACCCGGCGCTGCGCGATGCGCTTGACCAGCTTCTCGCCCACGGGCGTGTCCCACGCGGCGTGGTTGATGTCGGTATCGATGTAGCCTGGCGCCAGCGCATTGACGCGAATGCGGTGCGCGGCGAGTTCCAGTGCCAGTGCCCTGGTCGCCTGCACGATGCCGGCTTTCGAGATCGCATAAGGCGACACCGCCTTGGTCAGCCCGAAGCCGAGGACGGAAGCGATATTGACGATGTTGCCCTCCACTTTATGCGCGATCATGCGGCGCGCGGCTTCGGTCGCCGCGAAATAGGCGCCCTTGAGATTGGCCCCGATGACCGCGTCCCAATCCGCCTCAGTCTGATCGATGGCCATCTTCTCCACCGCGATGCCGGCATTGTTGATCAGCACGCTGACCGGCCCGAGCGCAGCTTCAGCGGTATCGAACGCCTTTGCGATCGAGGCATTGTCGGTGACATCCATCGACACCGCGACAGCGCGCCCCCCCTTGTCCGTGATGTCCTTCTGCAGGCTCTCTAGCTTGCCCATTTGCCGCGCTGCGAGCACCACAGCTGCACCATGCGCGGACAGCACGCGCGCAAATTGTCGGCCGAGGCCCTGCGAGGCTCCGGTGATGAGGATGGTTTCTTTACTGACGTCGAATATCCCGGACATGGCATTTCCCTTTGATTTTGCCCTAGTGATACCCGGCCTTGCCGCGATCGCAAACCGCCGCGCTCCGCCGATTTCTTTGACGCGGAATTGCCGCATGGGGACGAAGCCGCGATGAACAGTTTCGATGTCGTCGTTTATGTCGGCCTGATCGTCGCCATGGTCATCGGCTTCCGCGCCGGCCTCTTGCGCAGCGCCGTGACCATTCTGGGCTATCTGCTGGCGATGCCGATCGCCGTCTGGATCACCGGGCTGATCGCGCCGCAACTGTCCGGCGCCGCCGCCGCTTCGACCACGCAAAATTCACTGCTGTTCTTCGCGATCTTTCTCGTGTCAGGCATCGTACTCGGCTCGCTGCTGCGCATGGCAATTAACGACGTGATCGGCCACGAGATCGGCATCGGCGACCGGCTCGGCGGCGCTTTGCTCGGCGCCATTCGCGTCGGCCTGATCGCGGTGACGCTGGTGCTGATCTTCGACCAGTTGGTGCCGGCCGACAGGCAGCCAGCCTATATGACCGGCTCACAGCTGCGGCCCCTGCTGTCGCTGGCCGGGCAGAAGGGCGTCAAATCGCTGCCGCCGGACGTGACGGCCACCATCGAGCAATGGAAACGCGCGCACCGGCTCTGACGGGAGCGCCCTTATCAGACCCCACCGGAACCGCTATAACGCGGCCCTCGGATTATCGAACTTCAGGAGTGACATCGTGGATCTTGGAATCAAAGGCCGCCGCGCGCTTGTCTGCGCATCCAGCAAGGGCCTCGGCCGTGGCTGCGCCGAAGCGCTGGCCGCAGAAGGCGTGCATGTCACGATGACTGCACGCGGCGGCGACGTGCTGGCTGCAGCCGCTGCCGATATCCGCAAGGCCTATCCCGGCGTCGAGGTCACCGAAGTCGTCGGTGACATCACCACGGTCGAAGGCCGCGAAGCTGCGCTGAAGGCAGCCGGCCAGATCGACATCCTCATCAACAATGCCGGCGGCCCGCCGCCCGGCGATTTCCGCAACTGGACCCGCGACGACTGGATCAAGGCCATCGACGCCAACATGCTGACCCCGATCGAGCTGATCAAGGCGACGGTGGACGGCATGATGGAGCGCAAGTTCGGCCGCATCGTCAACATCACCTCGGCCGCCGTGAAGGCGCCGATCGATGTGCTCGGCCTGTCCAACGGCGCACGCAGCGGCCTCACCGGCTTCATCGCCGGCCTGTCGCGCAAGACGGTACGTGCGAACGTCACCATCAACGGCCTGCTGCCAGGCCCGTTCTACACCGACCGCCTGAAGGGCGTCGCCGCCGGACAGGTCAAGGCCACAGGTCTTTCGGTCGACGAGATCCTGGCCAAGCGCGCCGCCGAAAATCCGTCGGGCCGGTTCGGTCATCCCGATGAATTCGGTCAGGCCTGCGCCTGGCTGTGCGGCGCTAAATCCGGCTTCATCACCGGCCAGAACATCGTGCTCGATGGCGGCGCTTTCCCCGGCACGATGTAAGCGGCGATATCTCAAGACGCGAAAAGGCGATCGGCTCGCATGCCGATCGCCTTTTGTTTTTGTGTTACGCGCTCAATCGACCGGCGTGGTGCGTTCGCTGGACCAATCGACGCCGAATTCTTCCAGGCCTTCGGCGAGGAGATCGCCGAGCAATGGCTCGCCGAGCAGATAGCGCGCTGTGCGCCCGTTGCGGCCCTCTGCGGCCTCGCGGCGCAAGTCACTCCATTCATCGATGGTGGCGTCGCCGCGTCCCAGCCGCATCAGGGCGACGAGGTCGATCTGCTCGTCCTCGGTGAGCGCGCTGATGAAGCCCGCGATTTCCCGCGCCACGGGATCTTCGCCATTGTCCTCAAGCACATCGATCATATCGTCATCGGCGCCGTTCGAACCGGAATCGGGATCCGAGGCGATATCCTCGGCATCGAACTGCCGGGCCTTCTCGATCAGGAAGCCCACTTTCTCGGATGAAATCGCTAGTTCTGGCATCGCACGCTCCTCGCTGCAGGGCCCGGTGTTCCACTCAGACAACGCGCAGCCCCGCGAGATGATCCATTGCGCGCCAAGCTGGAAACCCGCATCTTCCGGCCCGAAAACAATAGGGTGAACGCCTGATGCAATGGACAGTCGGCAAGGTCAGGATCACGCAGATCATCGAAGGCCAGACGATTGGCAGCACACGCTTCATTCTCCCCCAAGTCGGCCCTGATGAAGTCCATGCGCTGCCATGGCTGATGCCGGAATTTGCAACCCCTGAAGGCCGGCTGAAAATGTCGATCCATGCGCTGGTCGTGGAAACGCCGACGCAAAGGATCATCGTCGATACCTGTCTCGGCAACGACAAGCAGGGCCGTTCGGTCCCGACCTGGAATAACCTGCACACGCCGTTCCTCGAGAACATGACGGCGGCCGGCTTCGCGCCGGACAGTATCGACACGGTGCTGTGCACGCATCTGCATGTCGATCATGTCGGCTGGAATACAAAACTGGTCGCTGGCCAATGGACGCCGACATTCCCGAATGCACGCTATGTGTTCGGGCAGCACGAATACAACTACTGGGCGGCGCATAGCGATACGGCGGCGCATCTCGCCGTGTTCAACGATTCCGTAAAGCCGATCGCCGATGCCGGGCTGATGGATCTGGTTGCCAGCGATGCGCAACTCTCGGACGAGATCACGCTGATCCCGACACCGGGCCACAGCCCCGGCCATATGAGCGTGCACATTAAATCCGCAGGCGAGGAAGCGCTGCTAACGGGCGACGCTGCACATCATCCGGTGCAGATGGCGCATCTGGACTGGTCGTCCACGGCGGATGCCGATCCCCTGCAATCCGCCGTATCGCGGCGCGCACTGTTCTCACGTTTCACAGATACGCCGACACTGGTGATCGGCGGTCACTTCGGCGCCGGCCACATCATGCGCGAGGGAGATGCTTTCAGATTTGCCGCGCTGCAGCACTGATTTTGCGACTCTGACCTCTCAGTCGCGCGGTTGAATTTCCCCGCGCCCTGTTCCACAACCTTTCAGGCAAGTCCAAGGGAGACAACAATGAAGCTCGTAAGATACGGCGCGTTCGGCAGCGAAAAGCCGGGACTGATCGACAAGGACGGCAAGCTGCGCGACCTCTCCGGCCAAGTGAAGGATCTGGCTGACGATGCATTTGCGCCTGCCAATCTTGCCAAGCTCGCTGCGCTCGACCCGGCGTCGCTGCCTGCCGTAAGCGGCTCGCCGCGCATTGGCTCGCCCGTTGGCGGCAAGCCGAAATTCATCGCCATCGGCCTGAACTATGCCGACCACGCTGCGGAATCCGGCATGCCGATTCCGTCGGAACCCATCGTCTTCATGAAGGCGCTGAACAGCCTGTGCGGCCCGAATGACGACGTCGAAAAGCCCCGCGGCTCGACCAAGCTGGACTGGGAAGTCGAGCTCGCCATCATCATCGGCACCAGGGCCAAATATGTGACCGAAGGCGATGCGTTGAAGCACGTCGCCGGCTACAGCGTCTGCAATGACGTTTCCGAGCGCTTCTTCCAGATCGAGCGCGGCGGCCAGTGGACCAAGGGCAAGTCGCACGACACGTTCGGCCCGCTCGGCCCGTGGCTGGTGACATCAGATGAAGTCGGCGACGTGCACAAGCTCAGCATGTATCTCGACGTCAATGGCAAGCGCTGCCAGACCGGCTCGACCGCGACCATGATCTTCAATGTGCCGCAGATCGTGTCGTATCTGTCCGGCATGATGACGCTGATGCCCGGCGACATCATCACCACAGGCACGCCCCCCGGCGTCGGCCTCGGCATGAAGCCGCCGAAATTCCTCGAGGTCGGCGACGTCATGACGCTCGGCATCGAGAAGCTCGGCGAGCAGAAGCAGAAAGTGGTTGCGGCTTAAGCGCCCTCGATCTCGCGCGGATATGCATGGGCGTGTCCGCGCTTTTTCAATTTATGAAAGATACTCAACATGAAGCTGACTTTTTCTCCGGGTTCGCCCTTTGCACGCAAGGTGCGCATCGCGGCGATCGAACTCGGACTGATCGACAAGATCGAACTGGTGGCGGCCTCGGTCGCGCCGACGCAGAAGAACGAGACCTATTCGCATGACATCAGCCCGGTCAGGAAGCTGCCTGCGCTGATCCTCGACGATGGCAATGTCATCGTCGATTCCTATGTCATCACCGAATATCTCGACGAGCTCGCCGGCGGCGGCAAACTGATCCCGGCCTCGGGTCCGGCGCGCTGGAAAGTGAAGAGCGAGCATTCGATGCTGCAGGGCATGACGGATGCGATGCTGCTGTGCCGCTACGAGGTCGGCGTACGCCCGAAGGAGCTATTGTGGCAGGCCTGGTATGACGATCAGTGGGATCGCGCCTGGCAGGGCCTCACGCGTTTCGAAAACCATCCGGACATTCTGACGCGTCCGCTGGATGCGGCGCAGATAGCGCTCGTCTGCGTGCTCGGTTATGCCGACTTCCGCTTCCCCGATTGCGGATGGCACAAGGCGTTCCCGAAACTCGACGCTTTCCACAACAAGATGCTGCAGCGGGAATCGGTCAAGATCTCCGTTCCGCCAAAGGGTTAAGGTCGAAAAGCGGCCTGACGCAATTTCACCTCAGCTTGCGAAAATCCTGCGTCAGGCCTGCGGTAATCTTGCGGCAGGTCTAATCGAACAGCGAGGGCGTGTGATTCACATACGCGCCCTCGATGGCGAGCATCTTGAGCTTGGTCTCGACGCCGCCATTGGCCGAAAATCCGCCCGGCTTACCGCCGGCAGCCAGCACCCGGTGACACGGCACGATCACAGGACACGGATTCTGCCCCATCGCCTGCCCGACATTGCGTGACAGTTCGACACCGCCGAGCTTCTTGGCGATATCGCCATAAGTCAGCGTTGCGCCCGGCGGGATCTGGCGGGCAATCGCATAGACGTTGCGATTGAATTCGGGGACGTCGCTGAGATCGAGATCGATATCGATAAGATCGACCGGCTTGCCGGTCATCAGTTCGACGATACCGTCGATGGCTGCCTGTACCGCCGGCGGCGGCGCGGCTTCGACGACCTCCGCATGGCGCTGCTTGATGCGCACACGGGTCTGTTTTTCGTCCGGCTGCGGCAATTGCACAGCAACGATGCCGCGATCGGCCCATGCGATGCCGCAGCGGCCGATGGCGGTGTCGAAGAGAGTGAACTGAACGTCGGTCATATGAGCCTCCATCGATCGCATCAGCATCCGATGTGGTGAGGTCCGGAGTTTGCGACGATCTTCAGCCATTCGCCACCCGATTCCGGAGCGGCGAACAGCTTTGTCTCAGCTCTGCTCGCGCGATGGCATTGAGGCGGCCTTGTGGATAAAAGCCTGGCCGAGCATGTCGAGGATTTCCTTGGTGGCCACGAACATGAACACACCCGCCTCGGTGTCGAAGGAGATGCCGACCACGGTCGGATCGGGCTGGAAGTCCAACAGGCTGTAGCCCTTCAGCGGGAGGGCGGGAACTTCTTTCGGATTCGACATGTCGGTCTCCCGCGTCAGTGAAAGGCTCGTGAAAGCCGGAATAACGAGGGCTTAGACAACAATTCGGAGCACGCCAAGGCGTTATTTCGTAGCGTTGGCCAGGCCTCCAACGACAATCGGGACCGCACTGCGGCCCCGATCTTCAGAAGTCCAAGCCGTGCGATGGCAATGGCGGACTTACTCGTCGTTCTGCATCGCTGCGGCCAGCTTGTCGTAATATTTGCCGACGAGGTCGATATTGCCCTTGTTCTCGACTGCTGGCGGCGGCGATTTGAGCGCGGCGTTGAGATCGGCGAGCGCGGCCTTCTTGTCCTTGGCCGGCATCTTCTTATCGGCCTGCACGGCCGCGATCTGCTGCTTGAACACCACTTCGGGGCCGACATATTTCTTGGTCTGCGGATCGAAGCCGCCCAGCACCAGCATGATGTTTTCCACGACGTCGTTGTAGTCGCCGTAGTTCGCAAAGCCGTTTTTCTTGGCGACGTCATCGAGCTGCGCGACCACTTTGGGATCCGGCTTGTCAGGCGCCTGCTGCGGCAGCTTGGCGGTCACCGCATCAAGATCCTTCTGCGCAGCCAGCACCTGCTCGATCTGCTTGTCGGTCAGCGCAATCTGCTTTGGCGCCGGCGCATTTTGCGCGGGAGCTGCGGTGGGTGCCGGTGTGGGCGGCGTCTGTTTTGCGGCGGGCTGTTTCTGCGCCTGCGCATATGCGGCGCCAGTGACGGGAATCGTTGCAAAGCCTGCGATGGTCAGGGCGGCGATGACGGGGCGAAGGATGGAACGCATGAAGATCTCCTCGGCAAATTGGAGCGACCAGGGAAAGTCGATCGCGGAGCGAAACCGGTTCAACGAGCCCGGTTGGCAGAGGATGGAATGCTGCAGCTGAATCGTGGCTGAATGATCGCAGCGGCCCGTCGTCCCTTCCCCGGCTGCTCGGTTGCCGATCTTCCGCCCATTACGCGCTTATGGTGCATGTACGACCAACAACGCGGGCCGCCATTCCGACGATCAGTCGTCCTTCAGCGCGACGGCGAGCTTGTCGTAATACTTGATCGCGAGATCGATATTGCCCTTGTTTGCAACAGCTGGCGGTGGCGACGCCATTTTGGCATTAAGATCGTCGATCGCCTCCTTTCTGTCTTCGGCTGAGAGGCTCTTGTCCGCCTGAACGGTGGCGATCTTCTGCTTGATCACGGCAACCGGCCCCACATAGGTCTTCGTCTTCGGATCGATGCCCGCCATTGCGAGACCGATATTGTCGAAAAGGATCGTATACTCGGCGTAATTTGCAAAACCATGCTTCTTGGCGACACCATCGATCTGGGCAAGGACCGCTGCGTTCGTTCCGGGAGTGGCGACAAAGCCATCGAGATCTTTCTGCGCTGTGAGCAACGCCACCACCTGCTTTTCACTGAGAGCTAGCTGCTTGGCGGCGGACGCTTCCAGTTTCGATGCCTGCGCCAAGGCGATCTGGCTGGCCGGTATCGCAAAACAAAAAGTCGCACCGACCAGGGTCAGCGCGACAACGGGACGAAAAACGAAATGCATGCCCAGTTC
>NZ_CP139027.1:6342500-6347129 GCF_034044155.1 Tardiphaga sp. 42S5
CCAGTTTGATTGGCCTTTCACCCCTAACCACAGGTCATCGGAGTCTTTTTCAACAGACACCCGTTCGGTCCTCCAGTGAGTGTTACCTCACCTTCAACCTGCCCATGGCTAGATCACTAGGTTTCGGGTCTAATACAACGAACTTAGCGCCCTATTCAGACTCGCTTTCGCTGCGCATACACCTATCGGCTTAAGCTTGCTCGTTAAATTAAGTCGCTGGCCCATAATACAAAAGGTACGACGTCACCCAGAACGTATCTTGGGCTCCGTCTGTTTGTAGGTATCCGGTTTCAGGTCTATTTCACTCCCCTCGTCGGGGTGCTTTTCACCTTTCCCTCACGGTACTAGTTCGCTATCGGTCAATGAGGAGTACTTAGGCTTGGAGGGTGGTCCCCCCACGTTCAGACAGGATTTCACGTGTCCCGCCTTACTCAAGGACATATCATTGCATTACCCGTACGGGACTATCACCCTCTGAGGTCCAGCTTTCCTGACTGGTTCCGGTTGTCTTTGATATGCCACTGGCCTGGTCCGCGTTCGCTCGCCACTACTAACGGAGTCTCTGTTGATGTCCTTTCCTCCGGGTACTTAGATGTTTCAGTTCCCCGGGTTCGCTTGAAACCCCCTATGTATTCAGGAGTCTCATACCTTCAACTGATAACCGAAAATCCAAAACCACCCCGACTTACGTCGTGATGACCTTAGAGTTTCGGCTATCGAAGGTGGGTTTCCCCATTCGGAAATCTATGGATCAAAGCCTCTTCGCGGCTCCCCATAGCTTATCGCAGCGTAGCACGTCCTTCATCGCCTCTCATTGCCAAGGCATCCACCGAATACCCTTAAGACACTTGATTGCTCTCATTATCAATATCCACACACTCGGCAGAGTTTGCTGCATGCTGCTTTGCGCAACCAACGAATTGGAAACGCAAAATCCGCACGCCGGCCGTCAAGCCGTGCGCACTTCATGCAGCTGGATATGATTTAGAAAGACCAGTTTGCTTCGTAAGATCGAACCGACAACGAGGCGGTCAAGCTTCGTTGAAAAGGAATAAAGATGCGGAAGCTTTGCAAGCAAAGCGTTCGCACTCAATTCCTGGAGATTATGATTACGGCACCCGCAATTGCTTGCAGATCCGAACCTCGGAACGATCTCCTCTTTACGATGTCATAAATCCCGCAGTCGATCTCGTAAGACCGACAAGCGAAGTTATACCGCGGACTAAATCAGGCGCTGCCCATGTGGCGCGCACTGTCTGAACACACTGAATGTTTGTTACGATCTCAACGTCGCCATCCATCAGAAGTTTCTGGTGGAGGCAGACGGGATCGAACCGACGACCTCATGCTTGCAAAGCACGCGCTCTCCCAGCTGAGCTATGCCCCCGTTCCAGAAGACGAATGCTCAACGCTGTAGTTCGCGTTTTGCAGATGCGATGCTTGCGCATGTGATGTCGTGACGTGAGCAGCAGCCTTGAAAGCAAAGCGCGCAAATATGGTGGGCCTGGGAAGACTTGAACTTCCGACCTCACGCTTATCAAGCGCGCGCTCTAACCAACTGAGCTACAAGCCCTAACAACAAAGGGCTCTGCTTGTGGCACCAGCTTTCGCCGGGTGCACGACCAAGCACGCCCCAGCGTGTGTTCGTCCGCGAAGAAAGAGAAACGAAGACGGCGGTGTCCCGCCTATGCAGCTCAAACATTGATCCAATGTCTGGCCACTGATGTTTCAAAAGAGGTTCGATAGATGCAAGCATCTGAAGAACCATCCTTAGAAAGGAGGTGATCCAGCCGCAGGTTCCCCTACGGCTACCTTGTTACGACTTCACCCCAGTCGCTGACCCTACCGTGGTCAGCTGCCCCCTTGCGGTTAGCGCACTGCCTTCAGGTAGAACCAACTCCCATGGTGTGACGGGCGGTGTGTACAAGGCCCGGGAACGTATTCACCGTGGCATGCTGATCCACGATTACTAGCGATTCCAACTTCATGGGCTCGAGTTGCAGAGCCCAATCCGAACTGAGACGGCTTTTTGAGATTTGCGAGAGGTCGCCCTTTTGCATCCCATTGTCACCGCCATTGTAGCACGTGTGTAGCCCAGCCCGTAAGGGCCATGAGGACTTGACGTCATCCCCACCTTCCTCGCGGCTTATCACCGGCAGTCTCCTTAGAGTGCTCAACTAAATGGTAGCAACTAAGGACGGGGGTTGCGCTCGTTGCGGGACTTAACCCAACATCTCACGACACGAGCTGACGACAGCCATGCAGCACCTGTGCTCTATGCCCCGAAGGGAAGGTTCCATCTCTGGTACCGGTCATAGACATGTCAAGGGCTGGTAAGGTTCTGCGCGTTGCGTCGAATTAAACCACATGCTCCACCGCTTGTGCGGGCCCCCGTCAATTCCTTTGAGTTTTAATCTTGCGACCGTACTCCCCAGGCGGAATGCTTAAAGCGTTAGCTGCGCCACTAGTGAGTAAACCCACTAACGGCTGGCATTCATCGTTTACGGCGTGGACTACCAGGGTATCTAATCCTGTTTGCTCCCCACGCTTTCGTGCCTCAGCGTCAGTTATGGGCCAGTGAGCCGCCTTCGCCACTGGTGTTCTTGCGAATATCTACGAATTTCACCTCTACACTCGCAGTTCCACTCACCTCTCCCATACTCAAGACTTTCAGTATCAAAGGCAGTTCTGGAGTTGAGCTCCAGGATTTCACCTCTGACTTAAAAACCCGCCTACGCACCCTTTACGCCCAGTGATTCCGAGCAACGCTAGCCCCCTTCGTATTACCGCGGCTGCTGGCACGAAGTTAGCCGGGGCTTATTCTTACGGTACCGTCATTATCTTCCCGTACAAAAGAGCTTTACAACCCTAGGGCCTTCATCACTCACGCGGCATGGCTGGATCAGGCTTGCGCCCATTGTCCAATATTCCCCACTGCTGCCTCCCGTAGGAGTTTGGGCCGTGTCTCAGTCCCAATGTGGCTGATCATCCTCTCAGACCAGCTACTGATCGTCGCCTTGGTAGGCCTTTACCCCACCAACTAGCTAATCAGACGCGGGCCAATCTCTCGGCGATAAATCTTTCCCCGTAAGGGCTTATCCGGTATTAGCACAAGTTTCCCTGTGTTGTTCCGAACCAAGAGGTATGTTCCCACGCGTTACTCACCCGTCTGCCACTGACGTATTGCTACGCCCGTTCGACTTGCATGTGTTAAGCCTGCCGCCAGCGTTCGCTCTGAGCCAGGATCAAACTCTCAAGTTGGACTTGAAACTTTAAACCAGCTGATCACAACGTATTGACGAGGTCCCACCATACTAAATCGACCAAACCGAAATTCAGCCAATCTGCTGTCCGCGCTTCACAGCGCTAACAACGATGGTGTTAACCTTTGTTCAAAACGTGTACCGCCGAAGTCTTTCGTCCGGCCCCGTCTCAAGAAGCCGAAGCTCCCATCGAACGAGACCCGCAAGGACTCCGCCGTCCACGTTTCTCTTTCTTCAATTTAACTTGTCAAACAGCCCGACGCAGATGCGTCAATCTCCCCAAAAGGGAGAAATCTCTATCTTCAGATCTTCCAAAGTGAGATCCATCAGGCGGCATCCAGTGGATGCCAGCGCCCCGAAGGGAGCGAACCAGTAGACCCTCCAGAGGAAGGAAGCAACCTCTTTCTTCGCAGTGCGCCGATTATTTCGTCCGAAACAAGCAGCAGAACATTGCACCGATCGAGATCCGCCAGGCCCCTTCTCAGAAACCTGACAACTCAACCCGACGACAAAACACCCACCGAAACTGTCGGCTGGTGCTTCACACATCGCGTTGAGGTGCTTCTGAGCGTCGAACCGTCCCGGACCCGTAGGCCCCGGCGCCGCCGCGCTCAGTGGCCGGTTTATAGTCTCGCACTCTCGAAGCTGTCAACGCCCAATCGTCAGAAAATCGTCACGCGTTTTTCGTGTGCGTAAAGTCGACGCCGAATCATAGTGCGTTGCGATGATGACAGCAGGATTCCGCATTGAATTGCAGGGATATCCGGATCCTCCGATACGCGTTGGCTCATACGATGATGCAAAGAGCCGCTGCGCATCGTCGGCATCGATCTCTCATCTGCTGTTGAGAACTATCAGGCCGACGGCGCAACGATGCTGCAGCGCCGTGCGTGAGAACGCAGATGCAGCGGCGCTGGTAAAAGCGATCGGTGCGCAAGATGCCTGCCAGCGGACTGCGCAGCAGCGGCGATGCAGTTGCGCGAAGGAAACAATCCGTTCTTCCAATCGCAGCCTTTTCGGATCTCGGATCGCTTCACTTCCCTCGCTCGGGCGAACGCGATCCTGAATGAGCTTAATCGGACCGCGCTACGCGGGTTCGGATTTTGATGGTGGATCACGGCTGAATGATCTCGGCCGATGCGGGTCGTCACCGTGATCAACATTCAGAAAGCCCTGCAGACGCTTGTTGACGATCACTCCGCAAACAAAAAAATGCTGCAGCTGAATCGTGGCTGAATGATTTTCGCGATCGAGCTCTGCCGCTCCTCAGGATGAGGGACGGCAACGGAAACGGCATCTTGAGGAGCAACGATCGCCGTGATGAGCGCGCATGCTGTTCAAGTTCCCCGAGATCAGTGCAGAATCC